>NZ_JBBOTS010000001.1:4837500-5441083 GCF_038005705.1 Bacillus sp. FSL L8-0199
AAGTTTTTTTAAAACTGCCCACATTTCTTTTTTTATATCATATACTTAAACGAAATATCTCTTTCATGTATGAGCAATTCCTACATATATTTTATATAAAGTTACTCTATCAAAAGACGTTTCTTTCTATAATAAGCGTTTTATTCATATAGCATATCATACAAGGAGGAATATATATGGACTATACCGATTTATTAATCAAACTAGGTCTCTCGGCTATTTTAGGATTTGCCATTGGTTTAGAACGCGAATTAAAACGGAAACCACTTGGTTTAAAAACGTGTTTAGTTATTTCTATTATTAGTTGCCTCCTAACGATTGTTTCTATTAAAGCAGCTTATAACTTACCACATACCGATCATATGAATATGGATCCACTTCGACTTGCCGCTCAAATTGTATCAGGAATTGGTTTTTTAGGTGCTGGCGTAATTTTAAGAAGAGGCAACGATAGCATTGCAGGGCTCACGACTGCCGCTATGATCTGGGGTGCTTCTGGTATTGGTATTGCTGTTGGGGCCGGATTCTATATTGAAGCGATATTCGGAATGTGTTTCCTTATGATTAGTGTCGAACTTATACCACTCGCGATGAAATATGTAGGCCCTAGATCATTTCGTCAACGTGATATCGCTGTGAAACTTGTTGTACGAAATATGGACAATATCCCAATCGTAATTGAAGAAATAAAAGAAATGGATATAAAAGTTAAGAATATGAAGCTTAAAACATTAGAAAACGGTTCTCACTATTTACATCTTAAACTGTCCATTGATCAAAAAAGACATACTGCTGATGTTTACTATGCTCTCCAGCATCTTGAAAGTGTCCAACAAACTGAAGTGGAAAGTATGTAACGTAAAACAAACTCTCTTTAATTAGAGAGTTTTTCTTTTTTCTATAATGGCAACAATGAATGTAGTCCTACAAAGTAAGGAGGAATAGGCAATTGAAATCCCGTCCGAATTTAGTAGATACATTTCGCGATTCCATTATTTTCCGTTTAATTTGTTTTATTATTGTACTGACTGCTTTTTCCGGTTTTCTTATACATAGATTAGAACCTTTTCATTTCACTACATGGTTTGACGGAATTTGGTGGTCAATCGTTACCATTTTTACAGTTGGATATGGCGACTTTGCTCCCCATACGACGCTAGGAAAACTAATAGGTATAAGTATTATTTTATTAGGAACTGGCTTTTGTTCTTATTATATGGTGCTGTTTGCTACTGAAATGATTAATAAACAATATATGAAAATTAAAGGTGAAGAAGCCGCTACTTCTAACGGTCATATGATTATCGTTGGCTGGAATGAGCGCGCAAAACATGTTGTAAAGCAAATGCACGTATTACAACCAAACCTTGATATCGTTTTAATTGATGAAACACTTTCTTTACTCCCAAAACCATTTCATCATTTAGAATTTATAAAAGGTTGTCCGCATCACGATCAAACTTTATTAAAGGCTAATATTGCAACGGCACACACCATATTAATAACAGCTGATAAAGAAAAAAACGAAAGCTTAGCGGATACACAGTCCATTTTAAATATTTTAACTGCAAAAGGGCTCAACCCAAACATTCACTGCATCGCTGAACTTCTTACTTCTGAACAAATACAAAATGCAACGAGAGCTGGCGTGTCAGAAATTATAGAAGGAAATAAATTAACGAGCTATGTATTTACCGCTTCTCTTTTATTCCCTTCCATTTCAGGTGTACTATTTTCACTTTACGACGAAATCTCTGATAATAAATTACAACTGATGGAGCTTCCATCGTCCTGCACCGGACAAACTTTTGCCAATTGTAGCTATACTCTTTTAAAGCAAAACATTCTCTTACTAGGTATAAAGCGCGACGAACAATATATGATTAATCCAGTTCATTCCTTTGTTCTCATTGAAAGCGACATACTCATTGTTATTCACCATTAGTAAAATGACGCTCTAATTCTTGCATGAGCACTTTCCCAATATTGATATATTTTCTTTTCACATCTCCATCTGGATCTTTCGGCTCAGCAAATTGATCCATTCCACTTGTTCCAGCTGTTAAAGTATTCACATTATCATCTAGTTCTCCATCAATGGCTGTAAATGGAACTCGTAAAAATTGATACCCATCTTCTTCATCGATTTTGTAATCAAAGCATCCTTTATCATAATCCCAATTACCACCAATGCTATATCCAAGTGGTTTCATAATCTCTTCTAACTTATATAACGCATATGTACGTCCTTCTAAATTTGATTGAATCGGAATCAAGCCCATCCCTCCTAGACTTTTCCTTTAGCATACCCACTTTAGTTTGAATATACTGATGGACTTTTCGATAAAATAATAAAAAGCGACCGGAATCCGGTCGCTTTTTATTATTTTAAACGCTCTTCTAATTCTGCTTTTAATTCTTCAAATCCTGGTTTACCAAGTAAAGCAAACATGTTTTTCTTATATGCTTCTACTCCAGGTTGGTCAAATGGATTCACGCCTAATAAGTAGCCGCTCATCGCACATGCTTTTTCGAAGAAGTATACAAGGTAACCGAATGTGTACTCATTTAATTGAGGAATATTGACGATTAAGTTTGGTACTCCCCCGTCGCTATGTGCAAGTAATGTACCTTCGTATGCTTTTGTGTTTACGAAGTCTACAGTTTCACCAGCAAGGTAGTTTAATCCGTCTAAATCGTTTTCTTCTGATTCGATTGTTAGTTCATGTGTAGATTTACCTACTTTAAGAACTGTTTCAAATAAGTCACGACGACCTTCTTGAACGTATTGACCTAATGAGTGTAAATCAGTTGAGAAGTTTGCTGAAGATGGGAAAATACCTTTTTGATCTTTCCCTTCACTTTCACCAAATAACTGTTTCCACCACTCAGCGAAGTATTGAAGTGCTGGTTCATAGTTAACAAGCATTTCAATTGTTTTTCCTTTATTGTATAAAGCGTTACGAACTACTGCATATTGGTAAGCTGGATTTTCTTCTAGTTCTGATGTTCCGAAGTCATCACGACCAGCAGCTGCACCTTTCATCATCTCTTCAATATTTAAGCCACTTACTGCGATTGGTAATAAACCAACTGGCGTTAATACAGAGAAACGACCTCCAACATCATCTGGAATAACAAATGTTTCGTAACCTTCGTTATCAGCTAATGTTTTTAATGCACCACGCGCTTTATCTGTAGTTGCATAAATACGTTTGCGAGCTTCTTCTTTTCCATACTTTTCTTCTAATAACTTACGGAAGATACGGAATGCTAGTGCTGGCTCTGTTGTTGTACCTGATTTGGAAATAACGTTAATAGAGAAGTCTTTACCTTCTAATACGTCCATTAAATCTTTCATGTAAGTGGAGCTAATGTTTTGTCCAACAAATAGCACTTGTGGAGTTTTACGTTGTTCTTTAGAAAGCGTGTTGTAGAAAGAATGGTTTAACATTTCGATTGCTGCACGTGCTCCTAAGTAAGAACCACCGATACCTACAACAAGTAAAATGTCAGAGTCATTTTTAATTTTTTCTGCGCATTTTTGAATGCGAGCAAATTCTTCTTTGTCATATTGAAGCGGAAGGTCTACCCACCCAAGGAAATCGTTCCCAGCTCCAGTTTTTTCGTGGATTGCGTGATGTGTTACTTTCACTGCATCACGTAAATAAGTGATTTCATGTTCACCGATGAAGGATAACGCTTTAGAATAGTCGAACGTTACATGTGTACTCATCTTTTTCCCTCCAATTATGGATATGTATTTCTGTATTCACTTTAGCGAAACTGAAGTTGTAAATCAAGCGATTCAAACATTGTAAACGTAACCAATATATATTTTTTAGAAAAAGTTCATTTTTTGCATAAAAATTCGCATTTTTCGGTATAGATGTATATACATCCTCTTTCAAACATTTTTTATGTATAAAAACAACATAACTACCCCATTCTATAAAAGAGTTAATTAACTCATCGCTTGCTCATGCTTCACAATTAAGGGGGGCTTTTTCATGAGTACTTTACAACGTATCGCATTAGTCTTTACTGTAATTGGCGCTGTAAACTGGGGACTAATCGGGTTTTTCCAGTTTGACTTAGTAGCAGCCATTTTCGGTGGACAAAATTCAGCTCTTGCACGTATTATTTACGGCATCGTTGGTATATCTGGGCTTATCAACCTTGGTTTACTGTTTAAACCATCTGAAAATCTTGGTACGCACCCAGAAACAAACGAAATTCGATAATCAGTATGTCCTTTCACCTCCGACATACGAATATGATTGCATGCAATCATATTTGCAAATATATATCATAAGATAAAGTAAAAGAGGAACGCTCATATGCGTTCCTCTTTTACTTTGTTAACTCGGACTCTTCAATCCATTCTGCCAACTTTTCTCGCAGCGTATTAAATCCGTTTTCAGATGGGTTCGGTATAAGAATCCTTCCTTGTTTTCTTTTCGCCGCTTTTAACGATAAACTCATTTTTCTGTGCTCTTCATCAATTGAAAGTACCTTTACTTCTACTGTATCGCCGACCTTTAAAAAGTCATGAATATCCTTTACATATCCATTTGTAATTTCAGATATATGCACAAGCCCTTGTGTTTCTGCATCTAACGCTACAAACGCACCGTAATCTTGAATTCCAGTCACTTTCCCTGTTACAACCACTCCTGTTGTATATTGTTCTGACATATGAAACACTCCCATACGTTTACCATTCTCTCTACAATTATAGAGAGCAAAGCAGATATATTTATTTTAAATATCCGATTGGTTAGTACGCATTCTAGATAACGTTATCTAGAATGCGTATACCTTATATTAGTAAATTATACCACTATGACAGAACTCATTCAAAATTCATGAAAAATTTCCCTTAAAGGAGTATAATTATCCAATATTGGGATAGACTACTAACACATGGCTTTCTAGTATTCCCCCCCTTTTATGGACAAAACGTATTACGTTTTGTCCTTTTTTTATTCTCTACAAACCGTTCCATTCTCTTCATTGCTTCCATAAGTTGTTCAAGCGACGTTGCATAAGAACAACGAATAAAACCTTCACCACTTTCGCCAAATACGCTACCAGGGACAACAGCCACTTTTTCTTCCAGCAATAACTGTTCTGCAAATTCCGCTGAAGATAATCCTGTTGAAGATATAGAAGGGAAAACATAAAATGCTCCGCCTGGCACATGACACGTTAAGCCCATTTCATTGAAAGATTTCGTCATGAAGTTACGACGCTTCTTATAACTATCTCTCATTCGAATCACTTCATCGTTCCCTGCCCGTAACGCCTCAAGTGCTGCAAACTGAGACATCGTCGGTGCACACATCATTGAATACTGATGGATTCTGAGCATTAATTCTGAAAATTGAACAGGAGCTGCAATCATACCGAGACGCCATCCTGTCATCGCAAACCCTTTTGAAAATCCCGAAATTAAAATCGTATGCTCACGCATATTTTTAATACTCGCGAAACTTGTATATACTTCGTCGTATACAAGCTCTGCATAAATTTCATCAGATAATACAATTAGATTGTACTTCTCAACAATCACTGCTATTTCTTCAAGCTCGGATTTATTTAGCATTGCACCTGTCGGGTTATTTGGTGAACAAAGCAAAATCGCCTTTGTTTTCGCTGTAATAGCTGCTTCAATTTGTTCTGGTAGTACTTTAAACTCATTTTCTAAAGTAGTCGCCACAGGAACCGGAACTCCTCCAGCTAATGTCACAAGTGGTGCATAAGAAACGAAGCTTGGTTCAATAATGAGCACTTCATCATCAGGATTTATAATGGCGCGCATCGCTACATCTAACGCCTGGCTCGCTCCAACTGTAACAATGATTTCATCACTTGGGTCATAAGATACTGCAAATTGTTTTTTTAGATACTTTGCTATTTCTTGACGGAGCTCCAATAATCCTGCATTTGCTGTATATGACGTATACCCTTGTTCCAAAGAACGAATACATGCTTGCCTTACATTCCAAGGGGTAACAAAATCTGGCTCTCCTACCCCGAGGGAAATAACACCTTTCATATTTGCTGCTAAATCAAAAAATTTTCGAATACCAGATGGTTTTAAAGATTCTGCTGATCTAGATAGTTCAAATTGCTTCATGGTGTCACCACAATTCGCTTATCATCATCGTCTTTTTCATAAATAACGCCCTCATGTTTATACTTCTTCAAAATGAAATGAGTAGTTGTAGAAACGACAGATTCAATTGTTGCTAATTTCTCAGAAACAAACATCGCTACTTCCCCCATCGTTTTCCCTTCTAATGTAATAGAAAGATCATATGTCCCTGACATTAAATAAACGGATTTCACTTCTGAATAACGATAAATTTGTTCAGCAACCGCATCAAACCCAACGCCGTGCTTTGGCGTAACTTTCACATCGATCATTGCCGTTAAACCTGTATGTTCTTTCACTTTCGTCCAATCGATATGTGTTACATAATCCACAATAATCTTTTCATTTTCTAATCTCGCAACCATCTTCTTTACTTCTTCTACTTCTATATTTAACAGCTTCGCTAATGTATCTACAGATAATCGACTACTCTTTTCAAGACAAGCTAATAATTCTAATTCTTTTTCTGTCACCATATAAATCATCCTTCCTTTTCGTTTGTGTCTAAATTATACAAATACCCTTTCCAGTTTGAAAAGAAGATTTTTCTATTGAATTATGTCAAAATAAAGTGAAACTTTAATCAGCGAAATGCTTTACCCCGCTGACTATTAGCCCGCACCAATCGGGCTTTTACGGACAGTTGCTCTCCCACCTAACCTCTTTACTTGAGCTGCTTTTTGAGGTGGGAGACTTACTGTCCGTTAATGTGGGGTAAAGTGAAACTTTAATCAGCGGAAAAATACGTGATAAAACGAAAGGGGATGGAACCGTGAAACCAAAAGTTTATATTGCTGAACCAGTTCCAACATTTGTAGAAAACTATTTATCAGAACACTGTGATTATGAAAAATGGGATCAAAATGAGAAAGTACCTCGTGATATTCTATTAAAGAAAATACAAGATAAAGATGGGTTATTAAATTTCGGATCTGCTATTAATGAAGAATTACTGACAGTAGCTCCTAACTTAAAAGTAGTGAGCAACATTTCTGTCGGTTACGATAATTTTGATTTACAAGCGATGAAAAACCGAAATGTTATCGGAACGAATACACCATACGTATTAGATGATACAGTAGCTGATCTCGTTTTCGCCCTTATGCTATCAGCTGGGCGCCGCGTTTGCGAACTCGATTCTTACGTGAAAAATGGTGAATGGAACGCTGAAATCGGAAAAGAACACTTCGGACTAGATGTACACCATAGCACAATTGGTATTATCGGTATGGGCCGAATTGGAGAAGCCGTTGCAAAACGAGCAAAATTCGGATTTGATATGAATGTTCTTTACTATAACCGCCGTCGTAAAGAAGAAGCTGAACAAAAATTCGATGCTACATATTGTGATTTACAGACGCTACTGAAGCAGTCTGACTTTATTGTTCTTCTTACTCCATTAACAGATGAAACATATCACCTTATCGGAGAAAAGGAATTTTCATTAATGAAAGACACAGCAATCTTCATTAATGCTTCTCGCGGCAAAACAGTAGATGAAAAAGCGTTAATCCATGCTTTAACAGAAAAGAAAATCTTTGCAGCAGGTATCGATACATTTACACAAGAGCCGATTCAAAAAGATAATCCACTCTTATCATTACAAAATGTTGTGACTTTACCACATATCGGATCTGCAACATTAAAAACTCGTCAGCAAATGGCCATGACCGCCGCTGAAAATTTAGTTGCAGGGTTACAAGGAAAAACACCGCCTAATATTGTTCGCGGGTAATACTGAATAAACGAAAGGCAAGATGACATCGTCATCTTGCCTTTTTTTGTTAACATATTTTCTTCTTCCTTGGAGATGATATGAACAAAAATCAATGGAGTGACAAAAAATGAATCATAAATATACTTGTCCTTATTTCACTTTTTCCACTCGCGGCACTACTGTTCATTACGAATTGTATGAACATGATAATAAAACAGAACGTCCTACTTTCATACTCGTTCACGGCTTTTTATCTTCCTCATTCAGCTACCGCCGTCTCATTCCTTTACTATCGAAGGAAGGAACAGTCATTGCTCTTGATTTGCCACCGTTCGGAAAAAGTGATAAATCTCATCTGTTTAAGTATTCTTATCACAATTTAGCAACGATTATTATTGATTTAATTGAACATTTATCTCTCTCAAACATTGTATTAGTTGGGCATTCTATGGGTGGGCAAATTTCTCTCTATGTAAACCGTATACGTCCTGAACTCATTTCAAAGACGATTTTACTATGTAGCTCGAGCTATTTAGCGCGCGCAACCTTACCTTTACTATACTCTTCTTATTTACCGTTCTTTCATTTATACGTAAAGAACTGGATTATAAGGCGCGGCATTGTTCATAACTTAATGAATGTCGTTCATGATCACTCATTAATTGACGATGAAATGAAAAAAGGTTACTCCGCTCCTTTTTATGACGACCGTATATTTCCCGCTTTAACTCGCATGATACGAGACCGTGAAGGTGACTTATCTTCAACTGAATTACAAAAAATCGAAACACCTATCCTACTCATTTGGGGTGAAAAAGACCGCGTCGTCCCTGTACATGTAGGTCATCGTCTACACAAAGATTTACCGAATTCAAAATTTATTTCTTACGAAAATACAGGACATTTACTACCTGAAGAAAAGCCTGAACATGTTTATGAAGAAATTATCGCTTTTTCCGCGCAATAAAATGAAACTTTAATCAGCCTCCACCTAACTTCTTTGCTTCCGCTAAATTTTGAGGTGAAGGTCTTACTACCCAGCAGATAGCGGGATAATATAAAAAAGGCTGTCGGAAATCCCGACAGCCTATAATGAACAGCTTCCGCCTTCTTTTATTACAAGTAATTCCACAGCTAATTTCTCACATTTTTCAAGCGCAGGTACTTCCTCAAAAGACATAAAGTATATATGTTGAATCTTCTTTGCGATATATTTTGGATCGTCAAACACACTTATGACGCTCACAACATCGCTCGCTTCTGTTTCATAAAACTCCGGTCCCATTTGAAACGGATCCCAATTCTTCACAACCTCTATCATCTTTTCATATGTACCCATTCGCTTCCCGCCTTTTCACTTTTTAATACTTTTCTTTATCCTATCACATCAGCTATTCTATAAGAAGAGAGAGAACTTTCATAACTTATTGGTTTTACAGAAGAAGGGAGCAAACTTATGCAACTATTTCATAAAGCAATCAATCGACGTGGAACGCATAGTATAAAATGGGATACATATAAAAACGAAGAACTTATCCATGCTTGGATTGCTGATATGGATTTTGAAGTACCAAAACCAATTCAAACTGCCTTAAAACAACGAATCGAACATCCGATTTTTGGCTATACACTTCCTCCCGAAAATATTGGAGATATTATTTGTAACTGGACAAAACAACAATACAACTGGGATATTCAAAAAGAATGGATTGTCTTTAGCGCCGGAATCGTTCCAGCTCTTAGTACGAGCATACAGGCTTTCACCAAAGAAAACGAATCTGTTCTCGTACAACCACCTATTTATCCTCCATTTTTCGAAATGGTCACAACAAACAACAGGCAGTTATGCGTGAGTCCATTACAGAAACAAAATGATACATATGTGATAGACTTCAAGCATTTAGAAAAGCACTTTCAGCAAGGCATCAAACTCATGCTTCTTTGTAGCCCTCATAACCCAATCGGACGCGTTTGGACGAAAGAGGAACTTGTGCAGCTCGGATCGTTATGTACTAAATATGACGTAATCGTTGTGGCGGATGAAATTCATTCCGATATCATTTATGCAGACCATACACATACACCGTTCGCTTCCTTATCTGAAGAATTAGCAGAGCGCACTATCACTTGCATGGCTCCAAGTAAAACATTTAATATCGCTGGATTACAAGCGTCGATCATTATCATTCCAAACGAAAAGCTCCGTCATGCCTTTACAGCTATCCAGTATAGACAAGGCTTCCACGGGTTAAATATCTTCGCTTATACAGCGATGCAAAGCGCCTATACAGAATGTAATGATTGGCTAAACGAAATTCGATTATATATAGAAGATAATGCTCAATTTGCTTGTGAATATATTAAAACTCACATACCTGCTCTTTCCGTAACGAAGCCAGAAGGTAGCTTTTTATTATGGATTGATTGTTCACGTCTAAAGCTTTCTCAAAACGAGCGTACCGCACTACTTGAGGAAAAAGGAAAAATCATCGTTGAACCTGGTGAGAAATACGGGTTAGGTGGCGAAGAACATATTCGAATTAACATCGGCTGTCCACGATCTGTTTTAGAAGAAATTTTAAACAGACTGCGTCATACGTTTTCATAATAAGAAAGGAGTCTGTCCCGAATCATTCTTGGGCAGACTCCTTTGTCATATTTTGTCGGTAAGTCGATATATTTCAATAATCGCTGATATATTTCAAGTTACGGTCGATATATTCCAATAATCGCCGATATAATTTGAGTTACAGTCGATATATTCCAATAATCGCTGATATATTTTCAATTACATTTCACAAATAAAGCTACCATTCACGGTAGCTTTTACTTTTTCTTCATATCCGATGCTTTTTTTACAATTACGCCACAAGCAATTCGATCCCCTGATTTACCTGTCGGTTGTGTCATACCATCATCAGGGTTTTCTGTAATAATAATAGACGCTCCATCTTTTCTATGAATCGTCGTTTTCCCTTCTTCAAGTGTAATGTGGGGTGCATCGATTTCCGCTTTAATCTTTCCAGAACCATCTGCAACTACGTTCGGTAAATCACCGTTTTCTGCGCCCTTCGGATTAAGAAGACCATGTTTTTTATCATCAGGATTAAAATGATTCCCAGATGATTCAAAACGAGGTGCCTTACACTCTCCGATTTCATGTACATGTAGTCCGTGTGGTCCTGGCGTGAAACCTTCCCCTTTAATCGTAATTTTCACCCCACTTGTTTGCTGAACTACTTTCGCAGTCCCTACTTCATCACCTGAAGCATTATGTAATTTCACGTCAATTTCTTTCGGCTTTCCTTGGTCACAACCTGCCATCAGAAATAATAAACAACAACTGAAAAAAAGCCGTTTCTTCATTCTATTCCCTCCAAAATATATTCTGCCCTTAGATTGTCCGAGCATAGAGGGAAACATACAAAAATGCGTTACTGTTTCTTTTCAGCTAATAGTTTTTCTTCAACTTTCTGTAATCGGTCTGCTTCTCTTTTTGATATACGAATAAACATGCGCCACGTAGCAATAGCACCGATAATAAATAGAACACAAACAATCCCTGGAATAATATATTCTGTTTTATCTTCCGGAAAATATAAAGGCATCATATAGAACACTCCTTATTATAGGATTTATAAAACATCAGAATTTTCTGTTATATAATTTTAAATTATAGTGCAACCTCCCCATATTCTCAAGGGGCGTTCTGAAAACGAAGGATTTCTTTGACTCCTTCCCTCACTTTCCTTACTATAAACTTGAGGTGAAAAATATGAGAGAAACATTTGAAATTGGTGAAATCGTTACTGGTATTTATAAAACAGGAAAATACATTGGCGAGGTTACAAATAGCCGCCCTGGCAGTTACGTCGTAAAAGTATTAGCTGTTTTAAAACATCCGGTGCAAGGTGACTTACATAACGTAAAACAAGCTGACGTACCATTTTTCCACGAAAGACGCGCTTTAGCTTTTCGTGAGCAAACGAACATTCCAGAACAAATGGTGAAGAAATATGAAGGAGAAATTCCGGATTATACAGATTCACTAAAATTAGCATTAGAAACTCAAATGAATTCATTTTCTGAAGATGATTCACCTTTTGCGGTTCGTAGTCTAGACACATTAGAGCAATTAAAGAAAGACTACAAACTCTAAAAAACAAAACGACCAAATTACATAATGTGCAATTTGGTCGTTACTGTGTGCTCACTTTCTTTAACACTTTTGAAAAATCAACAAGTTCTCCTAATGTTGGAGGTGCTGGTTTTACTAAATACTCTTTATCTTTTTCTACTAGTTTAAAAATGTTGTACGTCGTCATTGCATCATCAAGCGCACAATGATGCTTCCCTGTCCCTACTTTTCCATACGCCTCAATTGCTTTCCATAATCCTGTTTGATTTCTTTCTCCAAAAAACTTCTTATACTCAAGCGATAAATCACGACACTGTCCGAAGAATGGAAAAGCTATCCCTGCCATTTCACAATTATGCTTCAGCACTTTCATATCCATATTTCCCCACGTTACAATTGTCGGTTTACATTTCGTTTCGTATTCTGAAAGCTTCTTAACGAGTTCAGGAAATGAAATCCCTTTATCCACGACTTCTTGTTTTATTCCTAAAAACTTCTTACATCGATCCGTTAAAGAGGGAAATGTTTTCGGCCTGACATGTGATGAATACGTATCTTCTACCTTACAGCCAGCAACTGAAACGAGTCCTACCTCAATAATCTCTGGAAAAAATCCTTTCGGTTTCTTTCTATGCTGGGGCATCGTAAACTCAAAGTCTAAAAATAAAAATCGTTGTTCATCCATACGATCCCTTCCTTATCATTTTTGTCATTCCTTTCTATTTGACACTCCTACACGAACAAGCTCGAATGCTAATTCCATTTTAAATATTCAGATTGGATGTATCTTATATATATGTCAAATGCCCACAAATATTTTAAAAAATAAGAAAAAATGACCTATGCAGAAAATATGACAAAATCTCTCCTTTCATTTACATCCGCCATTTTCCTACTTTATAATGACGTTATGTGTGTTTCTTCTAGAGCATTTTTGACACACTAAGAAAAAGTGAATGAAAGGAGATGAGATTTTTGCACGAAACAACGCAAGAACTCGCTAACTGGCAGTATTATTTTGCTATCGCAGTCTTTTTAATTACATATGCCATTATTATTTCTGAAAAAATTAATCGCGCTGTCATCGCACTTCTTGGTGCAGCACTCATGGTAATTGTGGGGGTCGTCGATTTACATAACGCCTTTACGAAACATATTGAATGGGGAACGATTACGCTACTCATCGGTATGATGATTTTGGTGAACATTACGAGTAAATCAGGTGTCTTCCAATACGTTGCCATTAAAGCGGCAAAAGGAGCGCAAGGAAATCCAATTAAAATTTTAATTTCACTTTCCTTACTTACCGCGCTTGGCTCCGCATTTTTAGATAACGTTACAACTGTACTTCTTGTTGTTCCAGTTACTTTATCTATTACGCGCATACTGCAAGTAAATCCTGTTCCTTATTTACTTTCTGAAATTATTTTTTCAAACATTGGAGGAACAGCAACATTAATTGGTGATCCACCTAACATTATGATTGGTTCTGCAAATAAGCATTTAGACTTCAATGCTTTCCTATTGAATCTAGCACCAATTGTAATTATTATTATTGCAGTTACAGCGATAATACTTTACTTCATGTATCGCAAACAATTAATTGCCGATCCTGTACAAGTTAAAAAATTAATGAGCTTAGATGAAAAACAATACATTAAAGACCCAGTATTAATGAAAAAATCTTTAACGGTACTTGGACTTACGATTGTAGGTTTCATGACTCATTCTATTTTCCATATCGATGCCGCTATTATCGCCTTAACTGGTGCTACTGTACTTATGTTAATTGGTGTGAAAGAGCATGAAATTGAAGAAGTATTTGCAAGCGTAGAGTGGGTAACAATCTTCTTCTTCGCAGGGTTATTCGTACTTGTTGGAGGACTTATCGATATCGGTCTTATCAAAATGTTAGCTCAAAAAGTAATTGGTATAACAGGCGGAGATATTTCTTACGCATCCATCCTTATTTTATGGGTATCTGGTATCGCCTCTGCAACAATTGATAACATCCCATTCGTCGCAACAATGATTCCACTTATTAACGATATGGCAGTTGGGCTAGGCTTATCACCATCTGACGCACAAATCGATGTATTATGGTGGGCATTAGCACTAGGTGCTTGTCTGGGCGGAAACGGAACATTAATCGGAGCTTCTGCTAACGTAATCGTTGCAGGTATCGCGAGCCGCGAAGGACATAAATTTAGTTACATGGACTTCCTAAAAGTCGGTTTCCCAATTATGATCGTTTCATTAATCATTTCTCACATTTATATTTATTTACGCTACCTTATGTAGTAGAAAAAGCGCTCTGATAATCAGGGCGCTTTTTTACTTATAGCTACTTATCAACAAAAATGAAAAATCTACTCTTTATATCTCACCGGTTCATTTCGAATAATAAATAAGTGAATCGGTAAGAACACCGAAAATGTGATTACATGAATAATCGTAAATAATATAGAGTTCGTTCCGTATCTGTCTAAAATAGCGTAGATAAGATAAATGGACAATACAATCGATACAGCTGTTGCTAGTAAACTTATAATTGGTACGAAATTAAAAATGAAACATGCAACATATATGCCGAATACTTTCCACCCTGCTTCTTCTTTCAAAAAATCTGGTAATTTATCTTTCGCTAAGTCCCCCCACGTCTTACTATTCAAAAACGGAATAAACGCAAGCACCCCGTCCGTTGCACCATCATTTTTCGCCATCGAATAAAGTGCAAAAGCCGTTAACAAATATGAAATAATTGCCCAAATCAATATAACAAGAATAAACGCAAAACTAAGAGCAAAGAAACCTGCTAGTACGCCTTGATCCTCCATCTTATCCTCTCCTCTCTACTTTCAACATATTTCATTACATTGCAAGTTATGTTTTAAAATTTATCCAAACTCTTTGTATAATAAGAGAAGAAAGAGAATAAGAGAGGAGAAACACGTATGCATCCATTTGTAAAAGCATTACAAGAGCATTTTACAGCTCATCAAAATCTTGAAAAAGCAGAACCTATGGCTCGTTATATGAAAAATCACTTCCCATTTCTAGGTATTCAAACACCGGAAAGACGCCAATTATTAAAAGACATCATTCAAATACATACTCTCCCAGATAAAAGAGACTTCCAAATTATCGTACGTGAACTTTGGGACTTACCAGAACGTGAATTCCAAGCGGCTGCACTTGATATTATGCAAAAATATAAAAAGCATATAAACGAAACACATATCCCCTTCTTAGAAGAATTGATTGTAACAAAATCTTGGTGGGACACTGTCGATAGCATCGTACCTACATTTTTAGGTAATATCTTTTTACAACATCCAGAATTGATTTCTGCCTATATCCCAAAATGGATTGCATCAGATAACATTTGGTTACAACGTGCCACTATTTTATTCCAACTCAAATATAAACAAAAGATGGATGAAGAACTTCTTTTCTGGATTATTGGACAACTACATTCTTCAAAAGAATTTTTCATTCAAAAAGCAATTGGCTGGGTCCTTCGTGAATATGCAAAAACAAATCCGGATGTAGTTTGGGAATACGTGCAAAACAATGAGCTCGCTCCATTAAGTAAGCGCGAAGCAATTAAGCATATTAAACAAAATTACCGAATAAATAACGAAAAAATAGGCGAGACTCTATCATAGATAGACGCGTTCCTCTATTGAGATTTAAAAAAGAACGTGTTAGAATATGTTCATTATTATTAATATAAGTAGCGATGACGGACTTATAAGTACTTGCATAAAAAGCGATTCAGGGATAGTGAAAGCCTGAAGCCGCAAGGAAACGGCAGTCCTGAGCAATACATGATAAAGTGGATGCACCTTTTGTGTATCAACTAGGGTGGAACCGCGGGCAAACGCTCGTCCCTAGGCAAATAAGCCTTGGGATGAGCGTTTTTTTATGTTCTTTTTAGCATATACTGCTCGTTTCCAAAGTATCAGAGTATGTCATCGCCAATACGTTAACTTTCAAAAGGAGGATTTTCTTATGTATTCAATGGAACAAGTTGTAAACTTAGCGAAACATCGCGGTTTTGTTTTCCCTGGTTCTGAAATTTACGGTGGTCTTGCAAACACTTGGGATTACGGTCCACTTGGAATCGAATTAAAAAATAATGTTAAAAAAGCTTGGTGGAAAAAATTCATTCAAGAATCTCCACACAACGTTGGTTTAGACGCAGCTATTTTAATGAACCCTAAAACTTGGATCGCTTCTGGTCACGTTGGTAACTTCAACGATCCAATGATCGACTGTAAAAAATGTAAAGCTCGTCACCGTGCTGACAAATTAATTGAGGATGCTTTAGATGCAAAAGGCATCGAAATGGTTGTTGACGGTCTTACTTTCGACCAAATGGCTGACTTAATGAAAGAACATGAAGTAAAATGTCCTGATTGCGGTAGTGAAGAATTTACTGAAATCCGTCAGTTCAACTTAATGTTTAAAACATTCCAAGGTGTTACAGAGTCTAGCACAAACGAAATCTTCCTTCGTCCTGAAACAGCACAAGGTATTTTCGTAAACTTCAAAAACGTTCAACGCTCTATGCGTAAAAAGCTTCCATTTGGTATCGGCCAAATCGGTAAGAGTTTCCGTAACGAAATCACGCCTGGTAACTTCACATTCCGTACACGTGAATTCGAACAAATGGAACTTGAATTCTTCTGTAAGCCTGGTGAAGATTTAGAGTGGTTCGCATTCTGGCGTGAAACTTGTAAAAACTGGTTACTTTCACTTGGTATGTCTGAAGAGAGCATACGTCTTCGTGACCACGGTGAAGAAGAGTTATCTCACTACAGTAATGCAACAACTGACATTGAATTCAAATTCCCATTCGGTTGGGGCGAACTTTGGGGCGTTGCATCTCGTACAGACTTCGACTTAAAACGTCACATGGAACACTCAAACGAAGACTTTAACTATATCGATCCACAAACGAATGAGCGTTACGTACCATACTGCATCGAGCCATCTTTAGGCGCAGACCGCGTAACATTAGCATTCTTATGTGATGCATATGAAGAAGAGCAATTAGAAAACGATTCTCGTACAGTTCTTCGTTTCCACCCTGCTTTAGCACCATACAAAGCAGCTATCTTACCATTATCTAAAAAGCTATCTGAAGGTGCTACTGAAGTATTCGCAGAATTAGCTAAAGACTTCATGGTAGACTTTGATGAAACTGGTTCTATCGGTAAACGTTACCGTCGTCAAGACGAAATCGGTACACCATTCTGTATCACATACGACTTCGACTCAGTTGAAGACAAAGCTGTTACAGTACGTGACCGTGACACAATGGAACAAGTTCGTATGCCAATTAGCGAACTAAAAGGTTTCTTAGAGAAGAAAATTCAGTTCTAATTATAAGAAAAAGAGGCTGCTCATAAGAGCGCCTCTTTTTTATTTTTCACGTTTTTCTTTAATTGCTACTGTACATCTTGATATACATAGTAAATCATCATTTTCATCAATAATGCGAATATCCCAAACCATTGTCGATTGTCCTCTATGTATTGGTGTTCCAATCGCTGTTACAATTCCATCTTTCTTTGAGCGAATGTGGTTCGCATTAATTTCTAATCCGAAACAAATACATTTTTCTTGATCAATTAAATTATATGAACCAACACTTGCCACTGTTTCTGCTAATGCAACCGATGCACCACCATGTAAAAATCCAAATGGCTGATGCGTACGCTCATCAACGGGCATCGTAGCAACCACCTTGTCTTCTGTCATCTCTAACAACTCAATTCCAAGTGAATCCATTAAAGTTTTTGCCATATCGCTTCCCCCTTCTCTTACTTTAATTAAATGTATAATTTTACCTATTTATTTTCAAACTACTTATAACACATATATAAGGAGGCTTCACCTAAATGAAACAGAAACTTTGTATATTACTGCTTATGTTCTCCTTGCTGACTATTGTACCAAATTGTGCAATAACAGCCAAAGCATCTAACCTGACAATCGATGTTAAGACTGTAACACAAAAAGGTAAGAAACCTTATATAGAATATCAAATAAATAGGCCTTCTTTTCACAACTTTTCTGACTCTAAATTTCAAAATAAACTCAATTTATACTACAAAAAATCCACTGACAAATTTAAAAACAAATTAGAAAAAGAAGCAAAAAAATATTATAAAGAGACAGAAGGATCTAGTACACCATTTCATCCGTACGTAGCAAATGTTGATTATAAAGTCTCTTTAAACAAACCACCTTTTCTTAGCCTATATGTGAATTACTATCAATATACTGGCGGAGCACACGGTCTTTATACGTGGAAGGCAAATACATTCGATTTAAACGAAAAAAAGGTACTGCACTTAGACGATTTATTTCAACAAAAGGATAAATATAAAGATGTAATCCGTGCGGAGATTGTACGACAAATTAAACAAAATGAAAGCATTTATTTTCCTGATGCAACTGAAAAAGTAATGAGTATGAAAAAATTCCACTTCTTTTTAGAGCCAGACAATCTCGTCATTTATTTCCCTTTATATGAGATTGCTCCCTATTCAAGTGGAATTCCGCAATTTCGTATTCCATATACGTTGCTAAGAGACTATTTAAAGCCTTCTTATCAAAATATTTTGATTGACAACAAGTAAATATTTTCGCTACGATAATGTTAACCTAAAAACAACAGGAGGTTAACATTATGAGAAGATTTCATGTTTTAGATTTAGCATTAGCTGCCATGTTCGTTGCTCTTATGGCAATCGGTGCAAATATTGTATCTTGGGCACCATTCCTTCAAGTAGCAGGCATCCCATTATCTATGCAACCATTTTTCGCAATTTTAGCAGGTCTTCTTCTTGGAAGTAGACTTGGTGCCTTATCCATGACTGTATATATGCTCGTTGGCGTAGCCAGCGCACCAATCTTCGCTAACTTCAAAGCTGGATTTGGAGCACTTTTAGATCCTACTGGTGGTTTTATTATCGCATTTATTATCGTTGCTTACGTATCCGGAAAACTAGTAGAACAAAAAGAAAGACCAACATTCATTACATTTGCAGTTGCCTCTTTCACAGGAATTATTTTAACTTATATAATCGGTACTACTTACATGTACGGGGCAGTCAATCTCTTTATGGGCGGTAATATGAGCTATAAAGCTGCTTGGATGATTATGATGTGGTTCGCAGTAAAAGATATTGCATTTACAATTATCGGTGCTATTATCGCACCTCGCATATATTATGCTGTGCGTCGTTCTGCTTATCAGCATTCTCATTCGACGATTTCATAATAAAAAAATGAGTTATTTCAGTATACTGAAATAACTCATTTTTTATTATGACTCTTGATTCGCTTGTTCTTCTAAAATTTTCTTCATCATCGCAACCATGTCATCACGTAATTCTGGGTGTTGCAGAGCCATTTCGATTGTCGTTTGAACGAATCCTAGCTTTTCACCTACGTCGTAGCGCTTTCCTTCGAAATCGTAGGCAAATACACGTTGGATTTCATTTAAGCTTTGGATTGCATCTGTTAACTGAATTTCACCACCAGCACCGACATGTTGCTGTTCTAAGAACATAAAGATTTCAGGCGTTAAAATGTAGCGCCCCATAATTGCTAAGTTTGAAGGAGCTGTACCTTGTGCTGGTTTCTCAACGAAATTGCGAACTTGGTAACGACGACCTTCTTGTTCTAATGGATCGATAATTCCATAGCGATGTGTTTCCGACTCTGGAACAGTTTGTACACCAATAACAGAAGAAAGTGTTTTTTCATACTCATCCATTAATTGACGTAAACATGGTTTCTCAGCTTGGACAATATCATCACCTAGTAACACTGCAAATGGCTCATCACCAATGAATTTACGTGCACACCAAACAGCATGTCCTAGTCCCTTCGGCTCTTTTTGACGGATGTAATGAATATCTACCATTTTTGAAGAAGCTTGTACTTTTTCAAGCAACTCATATTTTTTCTTCTCTAATAAGTTTTGTTCTAGTTCAAATGCGTTATCAAAATGATCTTCGATAGAGCGCTTTGTTTTACCAGTAACAATAATAATATCTTCGATTCCCGATTTCACTGCTTCTTCTACAATGTATTGAATCGTTGGTTTATCTACTATCGGTAACATTTCTTTCGGCATTGCTTTCGTTGCTGGTAAAAAACGTGTTCCTAATCCAGCTGCTGGGATTATCGCTTTTCTTACTTTTTTCATCACAAAATACCCTCTCTCCTGTCGGAATCAATAGCAAGCATTTCCTACATAAAACAAAAGGGAGATTTCGCTCCCTTTTGTTCCTTACTACTTAAAATTACTTTGTATTATAAACGATTCATAATGTCTTCTTTAATAGTAAGTAACTTTTGTTCACTATTTTGTAAAGAACTATCTTTCACACCAAAGTAAAACTTAATCTTCGGCTCAGTTCCAGATGGACGTAGGCAGAACCATGAACCATCCTCTAATTGATATTTTAACACATTTGATTTCGGTAAGTGAATCTCTTCTTTATGTCCATCTTGTAAAGATGTAACAACGCTCGCTTTATAGTCTTCAACTGCTACGACTGTTAAGCCCGCCACTTCTTTCGGAGGATTCTCACGGAACTTTGCCATCATCTCTTGGATTTTTTCCGCTCCATCTTTTCCTTTTAACGTTAACGATACAAGGTCTTCACGGAAGAAGCCGTACTTCTCAAATACTTCTAATAGACCGTCATATAACGTTTTCCCTTGTGATTTGTAGTATGCAGCTACTTCACATGCAAATAGAACAGATTGTACTGCATCTTTATCACGGCAGAATGGGCGGATTAAATAACCATAGCTTTCCTCATAACCGAATTGGAATTCATATTGTCCACTTTCTTCATACTGTCTAATTTTCTCACCGATAAATTTAAATCCAGTTAGCGTATCAACTGTATCTAAACCGTATGCTTTTGCAATTGTACGACCAATTTCAGACGTTACGATTGTTTTTAATACGACACCGTTCTCTGGAAGCGTTCCGTTTTCTTTCTTTTGAGATAGTAAGTAATCAAGCATTAATGCACCTGTTTGGTTTCCTGTTAATACTTGGAACTCACCATTATGATTACGCACTGCTACACCAAGGCGGTCTGCGTCAGGATCAGTTGCGATTAATACATCTGCGCCTACCTTTTCACCGTCACGTATTGCATACTCAAACGCTGCGTGCTCTTCTGGGTTCGGTGATTTTACTGTAGAGAAGTTTGGATCTGGTAACTCTTGTTCTTTTACAACTGTTACATCTGTAAATCCAACTTCTTTTAAACCACGGCGTACAGAAATATTTGATGTTCCGTGTAATGGTGTAAAGACGATTTTTAAGTCTTTGCCGACCTTTTCCACCATTTCTTTATTAATGATGACATTGTTCAATTCTGCAGCATATGCATCATCTACTTCTTGTCCAATAATATGTAATAAACCGTCAGTTTTTAATTGCTCTACATCAGCGACTTCAACTGTTAATTCATCTTCTACTGCATTTACGTAGCTAATTAACTCATCTGCCTCTTTTGGAGGTAACTGTCCACCATCTTCACCGTATACTTTGTATCCGTTATATTCAGGCGGATTATGGCTTGCCGTAAGAACGATTCCACTTACTGTATGTAAATGACGAACTGCGAAAGAAAGTACTGGCGTTGGACGTAAGCTTTCAAACACATATGTTGTGATACCACGTGCACCAAGTGTAGCAGCAACTTCCATTGCAAACTCAGGTGATTTATGACGAGAATCATAGGCTACAACAACACCGCGTTTTTTCGCTTCCTCACCTAACTTTTCGATAAAGCTTGCTAATCCTTTTGTTGCTTTACGAACTGTATATACATTTAAACGGTTCGTACCAGCACCAAGTTCACCACGCATACCACCTGTGCCAAACTCTAGATTTTTATAAAAGCTATCCTCGATTTTCTTCTCATCTTGCTTCATATTTTCTAGCTGTTCTTTTAATTCTGCATCTAATTGTGCGTAAGAAAGCCAGCGACTAAATTCTTGTTTCCAATTCATTCTTCTCTCTCCTCTCGCTCGTCATACCTTTATTATATGAAAAAAACATGCTGTATCTCAATATTTTATAAAATCTAACAGGATTTTACTAGGAATATTTGTATACACTATTGTTAAATACTCCACTAAAGGGAATGAGGATTATGCACGAATGGGGCTTGTCAGAAGAGCTCAAAATACAAACAAAGCAAATGATTGAAATTGCTGAAAAAGAACTATCGATTATGAGGAACGCAATCGATAAAGAAGACGAATGTATTTTATGCAAAATGGAAGATATTCATCATATGTTAGCAAATGTACAAACATTGGCAGCTACATACTATATTCAGGCATATTTATCACCTTATACGGAAAGTTCATCTTTTATTACGACAGCTATCCAACATTTAAGCGCCAGAAAACATGGTGCTCTTATCGTCGTGGAACGAAACGAGACGCTTGAAGCTCTCATTCAAACTGGAACGACATTAAACGCTCATTTAACTGCGCCATTACTCGAATCAATATTTTATCCAGGTAATCCTCTTCATGACGGTGCCGTTCTCGTAAAAAATAATCATATTGTCTCAGCTGCTAATATTCTTCCTTTAACGAAAAGTACAGAAGTTGATCCTGAGCTAGGAACACGTCACAGAGCTGCAATTGGCTTATCAGAAAAGAGTGATGCACTTATATTAGTTGTCTCTGAAGAAACGGGCCGTACTTCTTTTGCTTTAAATGGGGTTTTGTATACGATTTCTTTATAAACACATTTTTCAACAGCGTAGTGACAAACGAAGTTATATCCAATTACCAACAAATGGTTCTACTATACCAATAAAAAAAGGCTGCCTCAAAAATTTGAGACAGCCTTTTCTTCAAAAAATTATTCTTCTCCAAAACGCTCCACAAGTGTTGCAAGTGTACGTACCATTGCGCCAGTTGCTCCAGCTGGACCTAAGTCGTGCGCACCTTTTGTTTCTGATGTTCCAGCGATATCTAAGTGTACCCATGGTGTATCTTCAGCGAATTCGCCTAGGAATGTACCTGCCATAACCGCATGTCCTTCACGGCCTGGTGAGTTATTTAAATCAGCAAACTTACTGTTTCTCACACGTTCTTTATCACGATCAAAAATCGGTAGTTGCCAAATTGGCTCATCTGTTTCCATAGAAGCCTCTAGCACTTGCTCAAATAACTCTTCATTATTTGTCATTGCGCCTGTCGTATAGTTTCCAAGTGCAACAATTACACCGCCTGTTAATGTTGCAACATCAACAAGGTAGTTTGCACCAAGTTTTTTCGCATACGTAATACCGTCAGCTAAAGCTAGACGACCTTCTGCATCCGTATTTAATACTTCAATTGTTTTTCCGCTCATAGATGTGATTACATCGTCTGGCTTAAATGCCGTACCACTTACAACGTTATCAGTTGAAGGAATAACAGCGATCACATTTTGTTCTGGGCGAAGTTCACCGATAATTTCCATCGCACCTAATACAGCAGCTGCACCGCCCATATCACCTTTCATACCAACCATGCCTTCACGTGGTTTTAAAGAATAACCACCTGTATCGTATGTAATACCTTTTCCAACGAACCCAATGACATCTCTCCACTCTTCTTTTCCTTTATAAATAAGAGCGATCATTTTTGGTGGCTCTACACTACCTTGGTTTACTGCAAGTAACGCACCCATACCAAGGTCTTCCATCTCTTCTTTCTCAAGAACTTTATAGTCCATATCATACTTCTCCGCTAATTCAACAGCATACTCAGCAAGCTTTGTCGCTGTTAATACGTTTGGCGGCATATTTACAAGTGTACGAGCTGAATTTGTTGCACGTCCATGTACGTAGCCAACTGTTAATGCTGCTTCAATTTCTTGTGCATCTTCCGCTGTAATAGCCGTGAACTTCTCTAACTCTACACGATCCTTTTTATCTGATTTATACGTTTGTAACTCATATGTACCAAGGCCTTGTACCTCTGCCGCAATATGAGCGACATCAATCGCGTCTAATTTCTCTGTTACGAAAGAATCAAGTAAGATTGCTGCATCTTGTACTTTTGCTGCTTGCAGTGTTTTAAACGCCTTACCAAGAGCCGCACGTAACGTTTCTGTCGTGTAAGATTCTTTCTTTCCTAAACCAACAAAGTAATAACGTTTCACATTTGTTTTCCCTAAGCTATATACTTTCGAAATGGCCTTTTTCTTCGTAGATAATTCTTTCTCTTCTAGTAAAACTTGTAATTGCCCTTCAAACGCTTTGTCCAGTTCTTGTACAAAACTACTCATTTTCTCTTCTTCAAATAAAGCAACAATTACCGCTTCATGACCTGCTAATTCTTTTTGTACTTGAAACATGTTCAGACCCCCTAAATTTCTCTACCACCATTATAACTTTATTTTCGATAAAATGCGATAATTCTAACTACAGTTATATGGCGTGTAAAATCGCAGATCCAAAATCTCCTCTATCATGAAATAAGCCAAGAAAAAAGTCTAGCGTAATTACGACTAGACTATCTTTGATTTAAATATTGACCACGAAACACTTGCATCGTTTCGTCTTGATTTAACATCGTTAACTCTTCTTCTGTAAACTTACCATTTCCTACTTTTACTACGTACACATTTACTTTTTTCTTACCCCATTGGCTATAAACATCTTTCACCGTATCATAATATAGATCAAGACGGTTTCCTTTTATTGCGCCGCCCTTATCAGCTACTACACCATACCCGTAACCTGGCACGAAGAGAATTGTTCCAATCGGGAATACGCGTAAGTCCGCAGCAATTGTGGAATATAAATCCCTTTTCACTTTGACACCTGAATATGTAATACCATACTCTGGATGCCCTGGCCTCTTACCAGTTGACTCAATCCCCGATGTATAACCTGTTGCAGTCATTTCAATTGAACGATATTTAGACCAGTCGTTTGCCTGCTCTAAAGCATTTATCACTTCTTTACTCGGAGCAACATTTCTCTTAACTTCTGCTGCATGTACTTCTTTTGCACTCATTCCTTCATATATCTTTACAATCTCTAATAAAGAAACTCCTGTGAAAGCATTCCATGTTACGCATAATGCAATTGCAAGTAAACAAGTCATCATAATGCGAATACAATATCGTTTTAACATTTTTATATTCCACACTCCTTCATCGTTAATCATTCCCTATACGATGAAGGAATATGCAAAAAAAATAATCTCCAACTTAATTGGAGATTAAAACATTTGATATCCGCTTTTCCGAAGTTTCTTGATTACGACTCCTGCTAAAGCAGCCCCTACTAATCCAGTAGATAGAATAAATACGTCTGCTTGTCCTAAGTGCGATACACTTGTCCCAAATGAAGAAAATGTTTCTTTCGGTTTTGAAAAATAATCCCACATACTCGCTTTATTAATAATAAGCATACAAACAATCGGATACACAATAACCATTACCCAAGTAGCTCGCAAAATCATGTTGAGTAAAAATCCAATTCCAAAGAACAAAATAAAGAATAACATCATTGAAATAAGTAGTACCGGTATACTCACTCTTTTCCCCTCTCCTTCGCACGTGCCGTAAATACGTGATAAGCTGTATAACCAAATGGTTCACCTGGATTTAATGTTTTGTCCACTTCAAGATGTAGTTCTGATCTTCCTTCTAACAAATATTTAATAAGCACAGACGTATTCGGATCGTCTACAATCTTATCCGGATGTAAGAACGCCACTTCAGACAATTCTTTCTCCTGTACAATAATATTTTCTCCTTCAGGTTCCAAAAGGAAAATAATCATATTATCACTAATCTCATTACGAATAACACCCGATCGAACACCAATAATCCCCTTCACATGAGCGACAATGCCTGTCTCTTCTAACACTTCGCGTTTCACAGCTTCATCAACCGTCTCACCTTCATTTACAAAACCAGCCGGTAAAGACCATTTCCCTTTTAATCCACTGTATTTCTTCTTAACAAATAGCCACCTACCATCTTTTGTAGCTACTAAACCACTAACAGCTAGCCATACCTTCCCTCGTTTCTCCATGATGTAATAACCTCCTCCATCAGAACGGACAGAATATTCTTTCTTTTTTATATATTATACTATATTTTTAATATGAAAAAAGCAGAAACAGCTCTTAGCCGTTTCTGCTTTTTCTACTATATATTAAAAGAACTTTAATTTACCTTTTTTAAGAACTAATAAAGGTCCACCTAATAAGAATAGGTAACGGTTATCGATTACTTTCTTCATGAAGGAAGCTTTCCAACCTGTTAACTTTTTACCCATAACAACGCCCATTGCATCGTCATGACCTAAAGAACATACAGATCCTTTATTATCGAATGCGAATTTCTTCATTTCGCCCTTGCCACGAACTAATACAGTTAAGTTGTGTGCAATATTGTAACCTTGTTGAATTGCAATTTGTGCTGTTGGTGGGTAAGGACGATTAATTTCTTCATTAATGATTAACGCTGCGTCACCAACCATGAATACATCTTCGTATCCTGGAGCGTGCATGTACTCATCAACTTTTACACGTCCGCGCATTGCTTCAAAGCCAGACTCTTCCACAATACCATTACCACGAACACCTGCAGCCCAAACTACTGTTTCAGACTTAATTAATTCAGTGTCATCGCCATTCGCAACGATAATACCTTCTTCAGTTGCTTCTTTAATTGCTGTACCGATGCGGAATTCTACACCTTTTTTCTCAAGTTGTTTTACAGCGTATTCTACTAACGCTGGATCGAAACCTGGAAGTGCTGTTGGAGCAGCTTCTACACAGATGATACGTGCTTTTTCACGTGGTACATTATACTCTTTGCAAAGTTCAGGAACACGGTTTGCAAGCTCACCTACGTACTCGATACCAGTAAATCCAGCACCACCAACAACGATT
Organism: Bacillus sp. FSL L8-0199; assembly: GCF_038005705.1. NCBI lineage: Bacteria > Bacillati > Bacillota > Bacilli > Caryophanales > Bacillaceae > Bacillus > Bacillus sp. FSL L8-0199. The sequence goes on from NZ_JBBOTS010000001.1 coordinate 4,864,489, forward strand.
GTTACTAACTCATCGCGTTGTTCAGTTGCATATTTAGAGAAACTAGCTTCCATATGCTCACGAATTTCACGAGTTGCATTAATGTTAGCAATTGAGAATGCATGCTCTTTTAATCCTGTAATTCCGAATGTTTCTGATTCGAAACCAAGACCAATTACTAAGTAATCATACTCTAACTCGCCATCTTTTAAGATAATGCGTTTTTCAGCAGCTTTAATTTCTACTACTGTGTCTTGTACAAAGTTCACTTTATTTGTATCAATAACGTCTTGAATATCTAGACAGATTTTTTCATCTTGTAATGTACCAGCTGCGCTCTCATGTAACCAAGTCGCTTGGTAGTGATAGCTGTTGTTGTTTACTAGCGTAATTTCAGCTTCATTTACAGATAATGCTTTTTGCAGACGAACAGTCGTAATCATCCCGCCATAACCTGCACCTAAAACTACGATTTTTGGAGTCTTCACCAAATCACAACCCTTTTCTTTATATAATAGTAATGAAAAATAATACCAAGTACTAAAAACTCTATTTGTCAAGAATGTGGAATTTATCACATTCTATATCATAACAAAACGCAGTCAAAAAATCGTACGAATTTTGTCATAGAAATTTAACATAATACTTCCCTATATTAGTCGGTTTTATTCCAGAATTCAAGCGTCTGGAGAATTATCAATATTTTAAAATAACATAGCGTTTTCAAGGGTTTTTTAGCCTTTTTTTCATGTATTTTCCTTTCTGTATATTTTATACAATAAAAAAGAACCTATGCGAAAACTTACACACAATTCAGTCGTTTTCAGAAGTATTATGAACTCAAATATGCTATCATTTATTTGAAAGTATCATCATTTGCAGGATTTTCGTGTACATATGAACAATATATGAAATCAATATCAAAATTCCATCTATAGGGGGAATGAAAGTGGCAGAAAATCAAAAAGTTTACGACATAACAATTATTGGTGGTGGTCCAACGGGACTGTTCACAGCATTTTATGGCGGTATGAGACAAGCAAGTGTAAAAATCATTGAAAGCTTACCTCAACTTGGCGGACAATTATCCGCACTCTACCCTGAAAAATACATTTATGATGTGGCTGGATTTCCAAAAGTGCGCGCACAAGAATTAGTTGATAACTTAAAAGAGCAAATGAAGAAATTTGACCCAACTGTTTGTTTAGAAGAAGCTGTCGATACGCTTGAGAAACAAGCTGACGGTATATTTAAACTTGTTACGAATAAGCAAACTCACTATTCTAAATCAGTTATTATTACTGCTGGCAATGGTGCTTTCCAACCACGCCGCTTAGAATTAGAAGGTACAGCGAAATACGAAAAGAAAAACTTACATTATTTCGTTGATGATATGAATAAATTTGCTGGTAAGCGCGTCGTAGTATTTGGCGGTGGCGACTCAGCAGTAGACTGGACAATGATGTTAGAACCGATCGCTGAAAAAGTTACAATCGTTCATCGTCGTGATAAATTCCGTGCGCATGAACATAGCGTAGAAAGCTTAATGAATTCTCGTGCAGAAGTAAGTACACCATACGTTCCAGTAGAACTCATTGGTGATGATAAGATTGAACAAGTCGTTCTTCAACATGTAAAAACGGAGGAAAAAATTATCATCGATGTTGATGACGTAATCGTAAACTACGGCTTCGTTTCTTCTCTTGGCCCAATTAAAAACTGGGGCCTAGATATACAAAAAAACAGCATCCTTGTAAATTCAAAAATGGAAACAAATATTCCTGGCATTTACGCTGCTGGTGACATTTGTACATATGAAGGAAAAGTAAAACTTATCGCTTGTGGATTTGGCGAAGCACCGACAGCAGTAAACAATGCAAAAGCTTACTTCGATCCAAATGCAAAACTTCAACCGATGCATAGCTCAAGTATGTTTTAATATGCAAAAATAAAGCTCCTTCCATACGTGGAAGGAGCTTTCCTTTTATATAACATAAAAGCACACTGAGTCCAATAAACTATCGAACTCAGTGTGCTTTTCGTCTAAAAAATTATTGTTTTCTTCTTCTACCTAATACGAATAATACTCCGCCAACTAAGAATGAAATTCCCGCACCAACTGACATCATCCATGAATGTGCTGCCCCTGTTTTCGGTAATTCTTTTTCTACTTTTACTTGCGGTTCTTTAATTAACTTTTCCAGTCTTACTTCCGGTTTCTCCGGTTTCACTTCTGGTTTCTTCAGATCTTTCGGCTCTTCCGGCTTCACTTCTGGTTCTTTTGGTTCTTTCGGATCCTCCGGTTTCACTTCTGGTTCTTTCGGCTCTTCCGGCTTCACTTCTGGTTCCTTCGGCTCTTTCGGTTCCTCCGGTTTCACTTCTGGTTCCTTCGGCTCTTTCGGTTCCTCCGGTTTCACTTCTGGTTCCTTCGGCTCTTTCGGCTCTTCCGGCTTCACTTCTGGTTCCTTCGGCTCTTTCGGTTCCTCCGGTTTCACTTCTGGTTCCTTCGGCTCTTTCGGTTCCTCCGGTTTCACTTCTGGTTCCTTCGGCTCTTTCGGTTCTTCCGGCTTCACTTCTGGTTCTTTTGGTTCTTTCGGATCCTCCGGTTTCACTTCTGGTTCTTTCGGCTCTTCCGGTTTCACTTCTGGTTCCTTCGGTTCTTTCGGTTCTTTCGGCTCTTCCGGCTTCACTTCTGGTTCCTTCGGTTCTTTCGGCTCTTCCGGCTTCACTTCTGGTTCCTTCGGTTCTTTCGGCTCTTCCGGCTTCACTTCTGGTTCCTTCGGTTCTTTCGGCTCTTCCGGCTTCACTTCTGGTTCCTTCGGTTCTTTCGGCTCTTCCGGCTTCACTTCTGGTTCCTTCGGTTCTTTCGGCTCTTCCGGCTTCACTTCTGGTTCCTTCGGTTCTTTCGGCTCTTCCGGCTTCACTTCTGGTTCCTTCGGTTCTTCTGGTATCTTAAGATCTTCTTTTGTTTTCGGTAAAATTGTAACTGTAGGCTCAAGTGGTGGATTTATTTTATCGTCCACTACCGCTCTATTTGTTATCCCTTTACTTGGTGCTGCTTTTACCTTCACTTTAAAAATAATACTACGTTCTTTCGTATCTGTAATTTCTAGATACTTTGCTATTACTTTTCCAAACTCCATTTTTAACTCTATTGGATTTGGTTCAGCCCCTTCAAATCTAATGCTATCTTGCACGTACTCTAAACCGGCTGGAATTTCATCTTCTACCTTTACCTCTGCTAGTTTACCGTTTTCTACCGTATTTTTGAAACTAATTCGGTATTCTACTTCTTCTCCTAGCTTCGGTTCTTTATTATTTACTGTCTTCGTCGCTTTTAACTTACCATCTTTATATTCTGGCTTTATTGTCGCTGTCGGTTCCATAACTGGATGATTTGGATCATCTACATGAATGATCGCTTTATTTGTTATTTCCTCTCCAACTTTTACTGATTCTTTTACCTTTACTTTAAAGATGATACTTCTTTCTTTCGTATCCGTAATTTCTGGATACTTCACTGTTACTTTTCCATTCTCGACTTTAAGTTCTGTTGGTACAGGCTTATCACCTACGGCCTCCAGACTTTCTTTCACATACTCTAAACCAGACGGAATTTCATCTTCAATCTTTACATCAACTAACTTCCCGCCATCTACTGTGCCGTTAAAAGTAATTCGATATTCGATTTCTTCCCCTAGCTTTGGTTCATGGTTACTTACTTCTTTCCTTGCCTCTAGTTTCCCATCTTTATATTGAGGTGTAATTGGTATAAGTGACTCAACTGGTGGATTTGTCGGATTATTATCATCCACAACCGCCTTGTTTATAATTTCTTTTCCTACTTGTACCGTTTCTTGTACTTTCACTTTAAAGATGATACTTCTTTTTTTCGTATCCGTAATTTCTGGATACTTTGCTATTACTTTTCCATTCTCAACTTTAAGTTCTACTGGATTTGGTTCCGGCCCATCAGACTTTATACTATCCTGTACGTATTCTAAACCAGCTGGAATTTCGTCCTCTACTTTTACCTCAGTTAGTTTGCCGTTTTCTACCGTATTTTCAAAACTAATTCGATATTCTACTTCTTCTCCTAACTTCGGTTCATGGTTACTCACAGTCTTTTCAGCTTGTAATACACCCTCTTTATGTTGAGGTTGTATCGCGACATTCGGTTTCTCTGGTGGATTTATAGTATCTTCCACAACCGCCGTATTCACAATCGCTTCGCCAATTTTAGCTTTTTCTTTCACTTTCGCTTTAAAGACGATACTTCTTTCTTTCGTATCCGTAATTTCTGGATATTCTGCGAGTACTGTGCCGTTTTTCACTTTTACATGCAACGGTTTTGGATTATCCCCCTCAGCTCTTTCGCTACCTTCTACAAACTCTAAACTGTTTGGTAATTCATCCTTAATTTTCACCTTCGCTAATTTTCCGTGCTCAACTACGTTACGGAACGTAATTCGATACTCTACTTCTTCTCCTAATTTTGGAGCTGGGTTATTTACTGTTTTCTCAGCTTTTATTTTTCCATTCTTATACTCCGGTGTAATAATCGCTTCTGGTTTTTGCGGAGGATTCTTCGGATTATCATCATCCACAATTGCCGTATTCACGATTTTCTTCCCGACTTTTACTGCTTCTGTTACTTTTACCTTAAAGATAATGCTACGCTCAGCTGTATCAGTAATATTTTCATACTTCGCTGTAATTTTTCCAGCTTCTTCTTTTAACTCTACCGGATTTGGTTCATTACCTTCTGCTTTTAAACTATCCTTCACATACTCTAATCCATTTGGTAGTTGATCCTCAATTTTCACTTCTGCTAGTTTTCCGTTTTCTACCGTATTTTTAAAACTAATTCGGTACTCTACTTCTTCTCCTAGCTTTGGATCTTTTTTACTTACCTTTTTATTAGCTTTAAATTTACCATCTTTATGCTGCGGTGTAATATCTACTTCTGGTCGCTCTGGTGGATTTTTTGTATCATCAACAATTGCTTTATTTACAATTGCCTTGTCCACTTCAACGGAATCTTTCACCTTCACTTTAAAGATAATGCTTCTTTCTTTCATGTCAGTGATATTTTCATACTTCGCACTAACCTTACCAGCTTCTTCTTTCAACTCTACTGGGGACGGCTTATCACCTTCTGCTTTTAGACTATCTTTCACATACTCTAAACCAAACGGAATTTCATCCTCAATTTTAACCTCTGCCAGTTTTCCATCTTTCACCGTATTATTAAATGAAATTCGATATTCGATTTCTTCACCTAGCTTCGGTTTATGATTATTCACCTTTTTATGAGCAGCAATTTTACCATCTTTATATTGTGGTGTAATTTTTGCTGTCGGATCAATTACTGGATGGTTCGGATCATCAACATGGATAATCGCTTTATTTGTAATGTCCTTCCCTATTGTAACCGAATCTTTTACATTCACTTTAAAGACAATACTTCTTTCTTGCGTATCCATAATCTCTGAATACTTTGCCATTACCTTGCCATTTTCTACTTTCAACTCCACTGGTTTTGGCTCTTCACCTTCAGCTTTTTCGCTTCCTTCTACAAACTCTAATCCAGCTGGAATTTCATCTTCTATTTTTACCTCTGCTAGTTTTCCATCTTTCACCGTGTTATTAAAAATAATTCGATATTCGATTTCCTCACCTAACTTCGGTTCATGGTTACTTACTTCTTTTCTTGCCTCAATTTTACCATCTTTATACTGTGGTGTAATCGGTACATAAGGCTCTTCTGGCAGATTCTTTGTATCATCCACAATTGCCTCATTTACGATTTCTTCCCCCACTTTTGCGCTTTCTTTTACCTTCGCTTTAAAGACAATGCTTCTTTCCTCTGTATCTGTAATAGCTGGATATTTTGCCATTACCTTATTATTTTTCACATGTAGCTCTACTGGTTTCGGTTTAGAACCTTCTGCCGTGATACTGCCTTCCACATACTCTAAACCATTTGGTAATGCATCCTTTATATTTACCTCTGCTAGTTTTCCGTTTTCTACCGTGTTTTTAAAACTAATTCGGTATTCTACTTCTTCTCCTAGTTTCGGTTTATGATTATTCGCCACTTTCTGCGCAGCAATTTTACCATCTTTATATTGCGAAGTAATTTCCACATGAGGCTCTTCGGGCTCATTTTTTGTATCTACTACGATTGCTTTATTAACAATCTCCTTGTCTATTTCTGCCTCTTCTTTTACTCTCACTTTAAAGATAATACTTCTTTCTTTTGTATCCATAATTTCTAGATACTTTGCCATTACCTTACCGTTTTCAAATTTCAATTCTACCGGACTAGGCTTAGATCCTTCTGCTTGTAAACTGTTCTCTACATACTCTAATCCAGCTGGAATTTCATCTTCTACTTTAACCTCTACTAGTTTTCCGTTTTCTACCGTATTTTTAAAACTAATTCGGTATTCTATTTCTTCTCCTAATTTCGGTTTTTTATTGTTTACAAATTTCTCTGCTTTAAGCTTACCGTCTTTATATTCTGGCATAATTGTTACTTCTGAAGTTGTTGGATCTTTTGTATCATCAACAACTACTTTATTGACAAGGCCTTCACCAACTTTAAATTCTTCTTTTACTTTCGCTTTAAAGACGATACTTCTTTCTTCTGTATCCGTAATCTCTGGATATTTGGCGATTACTTTTCCATCTTTCACTTTCAGTTCTACTGGATCCGGCTTAGTACCTTCCGCTCGTAAACTATCTTTCACATACTCTAATCCATTTGGTAAATTATCTTCTATTTTTACCTCTGCTAGCTTTCCGTTTTCTACCGTGTTTTTAAAACTAATTCGGTATTCTACTTCTTCTCCTAACTTCGGCGTTTCATTATTTACCGTCTTCTTCGCTTCCACTTTTCCGTCTTTATGCTGCGGAGTAATTTCTGCCATCGGTGTTTCTGGTTCATTTTTCGTATCATCAACAATTGCTTTGTTAACGATTTTTTTACCGACTTTCACTTCTTCCTTTACTTTCACTTTAAAAGTGATACTTCTTTCTTCTGTGTCCGTAATCTCTGGATACTTCGCCATTACCTTACCATTTTCCATTTTCAATTCTACTGGATCCGGCTTAGTACCTTCTGCTTTCACACTGTTTTCTACATACTCTAAACCTTCTGGTAAAGTATCTTCTATTTTTACCTCTGCTAGTTTTCCGTCTTCTACCGTGTTTTTAAAACTAATTCGGTATTCTACTTCTTCTCCTAACTTCGGCGTTTCATTATTTACCGTCTTCTTCGCTTTCACTTTTCCGTCTTTATGTTGCGGAATAATTTCTGCTGTCGGTGTTTCTGGCGGATGTTTCGTATCGCTCACAATCGCTTCATTAACAATTGAATCGCTCACTTTACCTTTTACTTTCACTTTAAAGGTAATACTTCTCTCTTTTGTATCTGTAATCTCAGGATACTTTGCCATTACCTTACCGTTTTCAAATTTTAATTCCACTGGATCTGGCTTAGTACCTTCTACTTTTAAACTATCTTTCACATACTCTAATCCATTTGGTAAATCATCTTCTATTTTTACCTCTGTTAGCTTTCCATGTTCTACCGTATTTTTAAAGCTAATTCGGTATTCCACTTCTTCTCCTAACTTCGGCGTTTCATTATTTACTATCTTTTTTGCTTCAAGTTTTCCATCTTTATACTGAGGAGTAATTTCCGCTGTCGGATTAACTGGCTTATTTTGCGAATCATCAATAGTTGCTTTATTAATGATTTTTTTACCGACTTTTACTTCTTCTTTTACTTTCACTTTAAAAACGATACTTCTTTCTTCTGTATCCGTAATTTCTGGATATTTTGCCATTACTTTACCGTTTTCAAATTTCAGCTCTACTGAATCTATTCCGGCACCTTCTGCTTTCAAACTATTTTCTACATACTCTAAACCTTCTGGTAAAGTATCCTCTACTGTCACGTCTGTTAGCTTTCCGTTCTTTACCGTATTTTTCATACTAATTCGGTATTCTACTTCTTCTCCTAACTTCGGTGTTTCATTATTTACGATTTTCTTCGCTTTAATTTTTCCATCTTTGTGTAATGGTGTAATTTTCGCTTCTGGTTCTTTCGGATCTTTCATATCATCAACAATTGCCTTATTGATGATTTCCTTCCCCACTTCCGCTTCTTCCTTCACCTTTACCTTAAAGACAATACTTCTTTCTTTCATATCCGTAATATTGTCGTATTCAGCAATAACTTTTCCATCTTTCACACTTAACTTTAATGGAGCTGGTTTATCACCTTCAGCCTTTTCACTGCCTTTTACATACTCTAAACCGTTAGGAATTGTATCCTCTATTATTACCTTTTCTAGTTTTCCGTTTTCTACCGTGTTCTTAAAGCTAATTCGGTATTCTACTTCTTCTCCTAGTTTTGGTGATGGATTATCTACTGTCTTCTTCGAATCAATTATTCCATCCTTATGTTGCGGAGTAATTCTTTCCTCCGGTTCAATCGGTGGATTTTTCGTATCATCAACAATTGCTTTATTGACAATCTCTTTATCTACTTTTACTTCTTCCTTCACCTTTACTTTAAAGACGATACTTCTTTCTTTCATATCCATAATATCGATATACTTAGCTTTGACTATCCCATTTTCAACAGCTAATTCTACTGGTCCAGGTGCTTCTCCTTCGGCCTTGATGCTATTTTCTACATATTCAAGACCTTTTGGAATTGTATCTTCCACTCGCACCGTTTCTAGTTTTCCGTTCTCAACCGTATTATGAAAACTAATGCGGTACTCGATTTCTTCACCTAACTTCGGCTTCTTATTATTAACTACCTTTGTAGCAGCAATTTCACCTTTTTTACTTTGCGGTGTAATAACAACCTTCGATTCAACAGGCTCATTTTTCGGATCTTTTGCAATTGCTTTATTTACAATTGCCTCCCCTACCTTTGCCGAATCTTTTACTTTCACTTTAAAAACAATACTTCTTTTTTCTGTATCCATAATCTCTGGATACTTTGCCATTACTTTGCCATCTTCCACTTTTAGTTCTACTGGCTCTGGTTTTATACCTTCAGCTTTCAAACTATCTTTCACGTATTCAACACCTTTAGGTAGTGTATCTTCTACTAACACCGTTTCTAGTTTTCCGTTTTCTACCGTATTATAAAATGTAATTCGGTATTCCACTTCTTCTCCTAGTTTTGGTGTTTGATTCGTTACGTTTTTTTCTACATCCACTTTACCGTATTTATAATCCGGCGTAATCTTTTCTTCTGGATGCTCAGACTGTCCATTTGGCTCACTCACAACCGCTTTATTAACAATCGTTTCTCCCGCTTTTGCCTCTTCTTTTACTTTCACTTTAAAGGCGATGCTTCGCTCTTTTGTATCCGTAATTTCTGGATATTTTGCGATTACCTTACCATTCTCTACTTTTAACTCTACTGGATTTGGTTCAGTACCTTCAGCTCTCTCACTGCCTTGAACAAATTCTAAGTTAGCTGGAATTTCATCTTCTATTGTAATTGCATCTAGTTTTCCGTTTTCCACCGTATTTTTAAAGCTAATTTGATATTCAAATTCTTCTCCTAGCTTCGGCTTCTTATTTGTTGCTTTTTTCTTTGCATCAATTTTACCGGCCTTATGCTGTGGTGTAATCTTCTCTTCTAGATCCTTTGGTGGATTTGTTTTATCACTAACGGTTGCTTTGTTAACAATTTCTTCACCAATTTTTGCAGTTTCTTTTACTTTTGTTTTAAAGACGATACTTCTTTCTTCCATATCCATAATTTCTGGATACTTTGCAATTACTTTGCCATTTTCAAACTTCAGCTCTACTGGCTCTGGTTTTACACCTTCGGCTTTCAAACTATCTTTCACGTATTCAAGACTACTTGGTAATTCGTCTTCAATCGTCAATACATCTAGACGTCCATCTTTTATCTTATTTTTAAATGTAATACGATACTCTACCTCATCACCTAACTTCGGTGTTTTATTAGAAGCTATTTTTCTCGCCTCTATTTCCCCTGGAACTTCTTTTGGGGTAGTAACCGTAACATTTGCATCGTCCTCAGTTTCATACTTTATCTCGGCACTATCTTGTCCCTTTACAACAACGACATTTTTTACTGTTGTATCTGATTGTACAGAATCTTTCACTTTTACTTTGAATGTAATAACGGTACTTTCACCCGGCTTTAAAACACCACCGTTTTTAGCATCTGCACCTTCACCAACACGGAAATCAATTTGATTATTTACAAACTCTGCTTCATCATCGCTTGCATTATCTGTTTTATTTCCTTTATTACTTCCAGAAACATATTGAATAGACCCTGGAACATACTCTAAACGATCATCTAATTTATCAAAACCTTTTACATTTGATACCGGCGCTTGGTTATTTTTCGTATCATTTTTCACTTCAATTTGATACGTAAACTCTTCACCAGCTTTAACGTCCTTAATTTCTTTTCCGGCACTATCTAATGCCTTTTTATCAACTTGTAAGTTTGGAGCATTATGTTCTGTAACGAATGTAGCGTTATTTAATACGTAAATATCACCGCCACCACCATATGCTCTAAAACGCATTTTTGCTTCTTTTAAATCATTTTTCACTTGAGTGGGTCCTTCAAGGTGATACGTATGAATATCTGTACTGAAAGAATTTGTCCAATCTGGATTATATCCTGGGTATTTTTTCGTAACAAATTCGTTAGTACCATCTACTTGTACTTCTGTCATAGATGAGTCATTAACATCATTATCTTTACCTTTAATATTTTTAAACTTTTGATACCCTAACCCAAAATCATACTCTCCATAATCATAGGCATATCCATCATTATCAGCTGGATCACCTTGCGATGAAAAATAACTAAATTTCGCCTTAAAAGCGCCTTCTTTTGGTGTGTTTATTTTATTAACACTAATATCTGTCCAAGCTGTACTTTTTTGAGAGACTAGCCCTTCCCAAATCTTCATGTCTTTTACTGTTTCTTTATAGTTTTCATAAACTAATATAAGATTCCAGTTACCCCAGTAATAGCCACTACCTTTTTCAAATTTAATTTGTGGCACATTTGCAACTGTCACCGTTTGAGAAATACCTTGCTGTGCAATTACATTTGTTACATCTGCATACGCTACGTATCCTGCACCACTGCCATAGTGATTTGCAATATACGGTAAAGAATCCGCTTTTCGTATACTATCAGCACTTACTTCAGCGTATTGCTTATTTCCCATCTTCATTTTAACGGGTTGTCTTACATCTTCATCGCTAACTCTATAATCTGTCCTTGCATCACTCGGAGTCCCCATAGCAGCTGTCCAAAACAAATACGCCTTTTTCACTTTACTTCCAGCAGGAATGTTAGGAAATGCACCTGTTGACGAATTAAAAGTACTATCATCGTTATCAACATCAACCGTCATTTTATTCGTTTTATAACCCATACTTTGTCTGCCATAATGATCAGATGTCAAACCAAGCGTCACATTACCAGTCTGTACTAAATTACCAGGAGCAATTGTAGAATACAACGGGTCTCCAAATCCTTGTTTATCTCCTGTTTGGATTTGAACCTTCGAAGCATTTTCTGATGCAGCTTGTACTTCTGCATCACTCTGCTTTACTGCTAAAGGTGATTGCTTTTTCTCTTTTTCTAGTTGCTTCTCAGCTTCAGGTTGTTTTATCTTCTCTATTTCTGTTTTTTGTGCAGATGTATTTTTATCTTCTACAGATACTTTTAATTTTCCATCCACTTCTTTAGTTTTTGAATCAGTTGTTGATCCGATAGCTTTCTTACTACTGTCAGCCTCATCATCGGTATTAGCTTCTAACTTCTCTTCAGAAGGAAGCCCTTCAACATCTACAGACATGTTTCCTATCTGTAGTTGATCCTTTTGCACACTAATTTTTTGCTTATACTCTTTATTAAAATGTTGCGCACGACGAGCTTTTATTAATACAGTCATTTTTTCATGTGATTTTAAATCTTGAATTTTAAGATTAGAAGAAAGAACCTTTCCTCCATTATCTTTTTCCTCTACATAGAAATCCGCTACCTTATTTTCAAGTAACTTCTCTCCGTTTACTTTCACAGATTGCGAAAGAAACTCAATTCCATTGTCATTATTTTGTTTAATTACTAATTCTCGGATTGGTGTATCTCCCGTATTTTCAATCTTATATTGAAATACGTGCTCCCTCTCAGCTACTTCTCCCCTATACATTTCAGCATTCACTTTCTCTGCCTTAATTTTCACATCATTTCCTTGTAACTCATCCCAGCTTTTTTTATTTATCTCTGTAGCAAAAGCACTGGGCGAAGGCAATATGATGGATAGGAGAAGTGTAATCATTGTTACGACATTAAAACACTTCAATACTTGCTTCATATTTTCTACCTTTCTCCTTTCTATATACTTGCTATCCGGCTACTAAATTGCAGCAACCCTTTCATTTAGTAGCCGAATACATAGCAATATATATCCACTCGCAACAATCCGACCTACGAAAATGTATCGTTGAAATCCCAATGTCAACAATATAAATCTCATAGAATATTACTATTTTAATTTATCAAAAATAGCATATATACCGGACACTTATACAAACCTTTACCATACTTTTAATATAGTAAAAACACCGTGCTGTATAGGTTTATATAACAGTTAAAGGATACTTAAAAATTTTAACATACTCCTCATCCTATTTATACATACAATAGAAAATTTACCATTTTTTAGTTATTTTCAGTTTGTTTTTTATGATTAAAATTTTCTAAAAATAACAACCGTTACATGTAAAAATATGTTATATTAAAACAAGAACAAATGTTCTTTTTTTAAAAGAAGGAGGAATTTTTTATGCTACACGAACCTATTATCGTAAAAAAAGAAGCTTTCCACGCAATCGGCGTTTCGGTTACGACGACTAATGAAAAAGAGGCATCTACTGAAGGAAACATTCCACAACTTTGGAACCGATACTTTCAAGAACAAATGATGCATCACATCCCAAATCAACAAACGAAAGAAACATTCGCTTTCTACTCAAACTACGAATCAGATGAAACTGGTACATATACATTTACAATCGGTATGCCAGTTTCTTCACTAAAAGACGTTCCTGAAAATATGACAACTTTAACAATACCTGCCGCTACATATGCGGTATTTACAACAAGAAAGGGACCAGTTGCCGAAGTCGTTTGTGAAGCTTGGGAATATATTTGGAAATGGTCGAAAGAAAATAAACGTGCCTTCACAACAGACTTTGAGCTTTACGATGAAAGAGCGTTAGATCCAAACAACGTTCAATTGGATATTTATATTGCGTTAGCCTAAAAAAAGATGCCCATTCGGCATCTTTTTTTGTCGTTAAATAGCTACTGGGCAAATTCATTATTATTGTCTACAATGAGAAAGTGCAGTATAGAAATATTAGAAACTGTATAAAACGATTGTTAATAAGTTTTTTAGTTTAAATTCGTCACATAGAAAGGAAGCAATATGGAGGAACTACAACAAAATAAAACTGCTTTAGAAGGAAGCGGAAAACCGTTATTAAAAAATACGAATTTCCTTTTTCTTTGGGCAGCTACTCTTTTTTCAAGCTTTGCTTTAGCCTTTTTTACTTTTTCACAAACGTGGTACATAGCAAAAACATTAAACCTTGAAGCTTCACTCGGTGTTGTTTTCGTAGCCCTTAGTGTTCCAAGGCTTATTTTTATGATTGTCGGCGGCGCTGTAGCTGATAAATTCCCGAAAAAAAACATTATGTTTTACTCCAATATCATTCGAGCGATTCTTGTCGCAACCATTCTCACATGGTTCATTGTCGGTGATGTAACACTATATACATTTGCTTTATTCGCTTTATTCTTTGGACTTGCTGATGCTTTCTTCTGGTCAGCAGATGGATCTATCTTACCGGAATTGGTAGAAAAAAGCCGGTTAACACAAGCAAATTCACTTACACAAATGACGAACCAAGCATCGGTCATCTTAGGCCCTGTACTTGGTGGTATTCTCATTAAATTTACGAACTATGAGACAATCTTTTCCATTACGATTTTATTACTAATTTTCGCTGCCATACTCGTTCAAAAAATACAATTTACGATACCAGAACAAAAAGATACAGATAAAGGTATGTTCACTTCCATTAAAGAAGGAATCTTATATGTAAAGGAATCGCCATTCCTTTCAACTTTCCTTATTTGTAGCGCTTTTTTAAACTTATTTTTAATCGGCCCGATGCAAGTTGGTTTCCCGCTTTTTGTTAAAAACGTTCTGCATGGTGATTCGCTCCAGTTTAGTTACTTAGAAGCATCTGTAGGCGGCGGAATGGCAATCGGTGCTATCATTGTAGGTTTAAAAAATATTAATCGTAGACGCGGTCTATTTTGTATTATCATGATGCTATTGTCTGGTGTATTCTTCTTAGCCATCAACTTTAGCACCGTACTTTGGCAAGCACTATTAGCCGGCATGTTTTATGGTATTACAATCGCAATGGCGATTGTACCGCTTATGGCAATGATTCAATCGACAGTAAAAGAAGAAATGATGGGACGCGTAATGAGTTTACTTATGCTATCATCAATGGGCTTTATCCCGCTCTCTTATGCATTCACATCACTTGCACTTGCAATGGGAATTCCAATCGTAACCGTTATGAAAAGTGGTGCAATAGCTGTTATCGTCTTCGTACTATTTGTAGCGATTCGTGTTCCAGTTGTAAGGAAGTTCGATTAGCCACTTAGAGTCATGTATTATACGCATGGCTCTTTTTTGAATGGATCAAATAGTGATATTCCCTTACTTCTCCTTAATGCTGCTCCCCATTCTAATCCAACCTCTAAAAATAAATCTCGCACTGTACTGTATAAAAGTGCCCCAATGTCTTTACGAATTTCCCCATATTTATATGCTCTTACAACACTTTTCACGCGCCAAATTAAATTTCCATACACTTCTTCGTCAGCTAATATTTGCTCTAGTAAAACACCTTGTTCTAATAACCCACTCTTTTTATACGCAAGCTCGACCTTACTCCAAAATATATTAATTTTCTTCGGATTACTCGTCATCGGCACCAGTGCGTATATAAAAGGCTTCGGTATATCATGACGGGAATACGTCTCATCAAGCTCATACGTTCCTTTTCTTTTCTCTTTTATTTGCGAAATGTTTTTAGAAAGAATTGTTTCCCCAGCAATTTTTTGCTCATTTTTACTACAGCCAGTTGCATTATCCTCAGTTTTACAAGCGGACATTTTCATACGGTCATCCATGCGGTCAATCGCAGATGTAAGAAATACATATAAGTTTGCACTATACCCGCCGCGTTTATGCCTTTCTTTTGTTGCAACACGCTTTATAATTCCTAGTTCCTCTAACTTTGCAATTGAACGGCGTACTGTACGAATACTCTTTCCAACATTCGTCGCAATCGTCCCCATTAATGGACAAGCAACCCCTACTGTTTTTTGTTTCTCATTCACCGCATATTTTCCTAAAAAATGAATAATGATAGAATCAGTTTTATTCAATTGAAATCGGTAGCACTTCAAAACTTGTTTTTGATATGTATTAAACTCTTCTTTACTTCGAAATTCACTATATGGTTTCATTAAATTATATAAGCTTCCCATTTATATCACCTCATTTATAAGTAAGAGGCAGGAAGCGAAATTGGCGTGATAGTTAATATTTTTTAATGGAGATGAAAATATGATCGTAATTAGCGCTTGTTTAGGTGGGATTGCTTGCCGTTATGACGGGAATGACAATCTCGTTTCAAAAATAGAGGAGCTTCTGCAAAAAGAAGATACAGTCCTCATTTGCCCTGAAGTATTAGGAGGACTACCAACACCTCGTCCTTCCGCTGAAATTATTGGCGGGAATGGCGACGACGTTTTAGACGGAAAAGCGAAAGTGATAACAAAAAATGGTGAAGATGTCACAGCAGCTTTCGTAAATGGTGCTTATAAAGCATTAGAACAAATTAAAGATTTACACCCAGAATATATTATTTTAAAAGAACGCAGCCCATCTTGTGGTAGTTCTACGATTTACACTGGAGAATTTAACGGTAATAAGCAAACTGGTTTCGGAGTGACAACTGCTTTATTTAAAAGACACGGATTTAAAGTCATTTCAGAAGAAGAATTTGAAAACAAAAAAAGGAATTGACCCTGTTCGTCAATTCCTTTTTATCTGTCTTATTTCACACTTAGTTTTTCTTTCACTTTCGCTGGGAGCTCGTCTTTTTTCACTTCTTCCCAAGCTGTTACACCTTTTTTATCTGAGTGGTATACGCGTAGGAATGCTTCTTTACGAAGATTTTTTTGAGCTATGAATTCTAATTCTTTCTCTTTACCGTCTTTATCGAATCCTTTTAATTTATACTCGAAATATTTATGTGGCTCTCCGTTATCAAACTTCTCATTTTTTTCAATTCCATCAGCTGTAACTTGAACGTAATACTCATCTTTTCCTAAACGATTAATATCACAACCAACTAAAAGGCTTGCGAATACAACTAAAATACTAAACAGTGCAATATATCTTTTCATTTCCTTCACCTCATATGTTTTTTCTTATATTCTTATCTTAAAGCCCGGAGCTTAAAGAAGAAATTCAAAAACATGACATGAACATTACACTTTTGTAAGATAATAATTATTTCTTCACTTTAGAAATTGTCATTACATTAAATTTCTGTATAACGTTTTTGTTTCGCACGCTCATCAGCTACACTACCGCCAATAACGTCTTTCACGCCAATTCTGCCACTTATCACGTAATTTCCTTATACCGTTTATTACGCCTTCTATTATGCCTTCAATTATAATCTCTATTACAAGATATCTTACTAAACTAATAATAGGTTTAATTACGTATCTCCTTATGAATTCAAGAATATCCTCCATCATATTTTCCTCCTTCTTTCAAAAGGAGGCTGCTACTCCTCCGTGTCCTTTTACGTCCAGTTACAATTGCTGCCCTACTGCGGTATATATCAACAAAGATAATACGACAACAACATCCACGATAACGCTATTGAATTTGGAAGAAACTTCGGTAAATACTAATACTGTAGTTAACATAGCTAAGAGAATTATTTTTTCACCTATATTCGGAGATGCTCCCAAAAACTTTATAAAATCAAAGACAACTTTACTACAATTCTTCCCGTAACTAATTTATTATCGTGGTAAACCGTCTTCCACTACATCCGTAACAGTTCCATTCGGTTCAAAGATTACACGTAATGATCCTTCTCCACCATAACCAGTATAGTCATATACTGAATAAGATTTATATTTCTCAATCACATGTGGCTGTCCAATTGCAGCTTTTACCTGATTCGCGGCCATACCTTTTTTGATTTTCAAATAATGATTGTAACTTACTGCTGCCGAATTGTTATTTACATCTTTATACCACGGTACACGATCGTTTTTTTCTTCATATTCCTTTACAGGCTCTTCACTACGTTTCGTAAATACCTGATTCTCTTTATCTGTATCTTTATCTTCATCCTTTATAGCAGTACGTTCAATATTTACAACATAACCATATGTATTTAATTCAACCATAATTTCATATGTACCATCCGTATCTTTTTCAGTATAAAATACGCGTTTTTCATGGTTATTATAATGTTTTATGTTCTCACCACCATAGTCAATCGTATTAAGAATATCCGTATACGTCATACCTTCCTCAATCTGTTGAAATTCATCATGAGAAATATAACGCTTTTGTGATGATGGTGCATCCTCATTTTTAATACTTTCACGTTTGCTCGTAGTCATAGGTGTTTTCTTCTGATCTTTTAGTACTTCACCTTCCGCCTTCGCTGGTTGCTTTGCTCCTGCTTTTGTTAATACGTCTGTATCGCTAGAACAAGCTCCCAAAATCGATACTGTAGTCAACGCCATCCCTACTATAAGTACTCTCTTAAATGACTTCACTCTAATCCCCCCGGTGTTTTTTTATATCTAGTAATCAACGTATTTTAATTAATACGGAACTATTCAGTTCTATACAATTTGCTATAGCCTTCTCGCTCATGCACCTTTTTTGTATAAAGTGAAACTTTAATCAGTGGGGGGTTTTCTTCTTCCCCACTGATTATTAGTTGAACCAATCGTGCTGCATAAATCTACCTATTAGTAATAACCGATGCATTTACAACTAGTCCGAACATAATCCCCAATCATCTTCGTTACAAATATTAAAATTAAATATAACTAATAAATAGTATATTTTTGCTAATCATTTACATTTTTTCTACATAATCTTATCTTAAAATGAACAATATGAATCTCGAATTCACAGCATTAATCATATATACCATATATAATAACATTTAAATTAAAATCCAAAGTAACTTTACATGCATTTTCTGTTTTAACGCAAAAAGAAAAGACCTTTCTAACGATTTTATTCCATCGCTAAAAAGGTCTTTTCTTTTTTGGCTAAAAACTTAGCACTCTTCTGGCTTACCAGCATTCGATGCTGTACGGAAAGATGATCCACATCCGCATGATGCGATTGCGTTTGGATTGTCGATTGTGAATCCGCCGCCAAGCATAGATTGTTTATAGTCAATTTTTACTCCTTTAACAATTGGAGCACTTTCTGTATCGATAACAAATTCAACACCGAAAAACTCAAGAACTGTGTCGTCTTCTTTTGGTTCTACTTCAAATCCTAAGCCGTAAGAAAGACCGCTACATCCGCCGCCGTGTACAGCAAGGCGCACATACTTCTCTCCATCTTCAGCATCTTTTAACATATCTTTAATTTGAAAAGCTGCTTGTTCTGTTACTTCAATCATGAAATACACCTTCCTTTCTGTTCTTAGTCCATTATACATCTTTACGCTTCTATCTTGTACTCATACACTCCGCGGCAAATTACTTCCGCAGGTCCTTTCATCAACACGTTTCCTTCTTCAGTCCACGCAATCATTAAATCGCCGCCAGCTAAATGGACTGTAATTTCCTTACCACGTTCCATCTTTCCATTTAAAATAGCAGCTACAACTGCAGCGCACGCTCCTGTTCCGCAAGCTTGCGTTACACCAGATCCACGTTCCCAAACGCGGAAGTTCATCTCGTCATCATTCAAAATTTCGATAAACTCAACATTTACTCGCTCTGGGAACATTTCATGTGTCTCGAGAACTGGTCCAAGTGTTGTAAGAGGTGCTTTTTCTACATCATCAACAAAAATAACCGCATGCGGATTTCCCATTGAAACAGCTGTAAATGCATAACGATGATTATTGTATAAGAAGTTTTCACGGATAAATGGTGTTTCACCTTCACCAAGCATCGGTATTTCTGCACGTGTTAGACGCGGTGCTCCCATATCGATTTTT
Source organism: Bacillus sp. FSL L8-0199 (assembly GCF_038005705.1). NCBI lineage: Bacteria > Bacillati > Bacillota > Bacilli > Caryophanales > Bacillaceae > Bacillus > Bacillus sp. FSL L8-0199. Next base: position 4,883,893 of record NZ_JBBOTS010000001.1, read on the forward strand.
GCTAATGTCACGACACCAGCTTCTACTGTTACTTCAGCCGTTACAATACCAGCTAACGTTTCAATTGTGAAAACTGTTTCTTCTACTAGTTTATGCTCATACGCATATTTCGCTACGCAGCGTAAACCGTTACCACAGCTCTTTCCTTCAGAACCATCATTATTAAACATACGCATCTTCACCGGAGCTACGTCTGAAGGGCAAATTAAAATCATCCCGTCTGCTCCAATACCAGTATTAATATTTGAAACCTTTTCGGCCACAAGGGCTAAATCTTCTTCAGGAATTTGCTCTTCAAACATATTTACATATATATAACTATTGCCAAGACCATGCATTTTTGTAAAAGAAAATTGGCTCATTTATATTCACTCCAAAAATAATTTGTTATGTTAAGTATAAAATGCATGCTTTTAGAACACAATATGAATGTCCCCCGTTTCTCATATTTGACAACGTTTGGCGATGAGCCACTCTTACACAATTTGTGTAAGAAAAAAGCCCTTCTAAAAAGGGCCTTTTTTTATTTATCCTACTATTTTCGATTGGGGAAGACTAATACTCAGTATTAGTCTTCCCCACGAAATAAAGTTTTATCTAATGAAAAAGGTGCTGCTAATTCGCAACACCTTAAAACATTGGATTTTCATCCAAATACTCATATACATTATTAACAAGCTCTTCTACTGTTGCACCTTGTACAACTTCACCATTTACAAGTGCAAATGGTCCTTCAAAACAAATGCCACAATATCCTAAACAACCATACTCCATTACATCTAAATTCGGATCTTTTTCTAATTTTTCTAGAGCTGCTTGTGAACCACTTGCAAGGTTACCTACACAAAATTCAATTAATGGTTTAATCAAAATTCTCCCCCCTGTACTACAAAACAAATTACCTTTTCACTTTATCTATAAGAAGAAAACTAAGCTGTTTCTTGTTGTTTTCGTTACACAGTCTAAACTATTTAGTTACTTCATTACTTCACTTCAAAGTAGATGATTTCTTCTATATAACATGCTACTTACAATGAAAGAGTAACTTAAAAAGAAAAACAGTTTACTTTTCTTCTTATTGTACAACAGAGTATTCATTCATGCATTGTTATTTGTTCACAAATTCGATATAATTTGATTGAGTAAAGTCAAAATATTTTATTAATATAAAATTTTATGATTAGGGGATATTTCAACAGAAAAGGGGTAATCCATCATGAAACACCTCGTAATACTAGGTGGCGGCTACGGTGGAATGAGAATTCTGCAAAGGCTACTTCCAAGCAACCAACTTCCAGATGATGTACAAGTGACATTAATCGACAAAGTACCATATCATTGCTTCAAAACTGAATATTATGCATTAGTTGCGGGTACTATTTCAGAAACGCATATTCGTATACCGTTTCCTGAACACCCACGCCTCAATATTCAATACGGCACAGTAACAAATATTGACCTCGAAGAAAAAGCTGTTCATCTTGATGGCGGCGAAGCGATCCAATATGATGATTTAATTATCGGACTTGGCTGTGAAGATAAATATCATAACGTTCCTGGAGCTAGAGAATATACACATAGTCTACAATCAATTGAACAAACACGTAAGACATATGAACAATTAAATAGTCTAGAACCAAATGCAACAGTAGCTGTCGTTGGTGCTGGCTTAAGTGGCGTTGAAGTAGCAAGTGAACTTCGTGAAAGCCGTTCTGATTTAAAAATCTATTTATTTGATCGAAAAGATAGAATTTTATTCCCATATCCAGAGAAATTAAGTAGATACGTAGAAGAATGGTTTGTAAAGCATAAAGTTAACATTATACGAAACTCTAACATTACAAAAGTAGAACCAAATATTGTCTACAACCACGATGAACCACTTGAATGTGATGCAATCGTCTGGACAGCTGGTATTCAAGCAAATGAAGTTGTTCGAAACCTTCCAGTTGAACAAGATGGTAGCGGACGGGTTGTCTTAACTAAATATCATAATATTCCAAATAACGATCATGTTTACGTTGTAGGAGATTGCGCAGCACTTCCACATGCACCATCTGCCCAACTGGCTGAAGGTCAAGGAGAACAAATTGTCCAAATATTATTAAAACGTTGGAATAATGAACCACTCCCGGATGAACTACCTGTTATTAAATTAAAAGGTGTTCTAGGATCTCTTGGTAAGAAGCACGGCTTTGGTTTACTAGCAAACCAACCATTAATGGGACGTGTACCGAGATTATTAAAATCTGGTCTTCTTTGGATGTACAAATATCATAAAGGTTAATACTTTACAGGCTGTCTACTATGTAGGCAGCCTCTTTGCATCAGTTTTTAAAAATTATCAGACACATCTTTCTCAATATTTATAATGATTTATTTTTCATTTTCATATTAAAAAATATTGATAAACATTGTATGCTATTTGTAAGTTGTTTTATTATTTCCTTTAAGACCGAATTCATTCGGTCTTATTTTTTATGTGATAAATACTTTTGTAGGAGGCATTACATTCCACTTATGAACTTATCGAAACTAAACAATCGAATAGAAGCGAAAAAGAAAGAGTTAATCTATCTCGTTGAACGATACGGATTCACTCATGATAAAGTGATTTCTTTCAGCCAAGAATTAGATCGTTTACTTAACTTATTAATAAAACTCAAGACGAAGAAAAAACGTTGTTCGTTATAACCATTTTCCCCTCTTTTTTTGATACGATATAACTAGAATCAGAAAGGAGCGATTTATGTTTATATTAAAAGACGTTATATATAAAGATATACTACACATTCCTTATTTACAGATTCAAAAAGAAAAGATTACTTGTATTATCGGTGAAAGCGGAAGCGGAAAAAGCACATTACTTCGCATGTTAAACGATTTACAATCCCCAACATCCGGTACAATTGAATATAACGGAAAGTTAATTTCTGATTATCACCCTATTCAATTACGTCGTGACGTAGTTATGCTTGGGCAAACTCCACCTATTTTTGATGGAACCGTTAAAGACAACCTATTAATGGGACTTCGTCTTTCTGAAAAACCATTTCCAAATGATGATGCCCTGCGGAGTGCATTACAAACCGTTAGCTTAGACAAGCAATTAGAAGATAGCACCTCCTCATTATCCGGCGGTGAAAAACAAAGACTTGCCTTTGCACGTATCGTACTTATGGATCCGCCTGTCTATTTATTAGATGAACCCACTTCAGCATTAGACAGTGATACAGAACGCCGCGTTATGAAACAATTTACTGAACTAGCACGAAAAAAGAAAAAAACAGTTATCTTCATCACACACTCGCAACAACTTCCAAAAGAAATTGCAGACGATATTATTGAAATTAGCAAAACAAAGGGTGCAACTAGAAAGGAAGTGCTCTCAGTTGAAGGGCATTATTGAACTCCAAATTTGGCAACTTGCAGCTGCCTATATTTTCATTCTTATTTTAATTGGACTTGTAAAATTAAAAGGAATACCTCGCGAAAAACAAATCGCGCTCGCAACATTCCGTATGACGATTCAGCTCGTACTTGTTGCATATGTCCTTACATACGTATTTGAAAACAGTAATCCATTTTATACAATCGCTCTCATCACTTCTATTACTACCTTTGCAATTTTTAATATTTATAAACGGGTTAACATCCCAATGTCTAAAGAATTAAAACGAGTAGCCGCCCTTTCCATGGTCGCCGGATCAATTGGGCCACTTCTACTATTTATCTTTGTTATTATCGGTCATGACCCTTGGTATGCTCCGCAATATATCGTCCCTATTACAGGAATGTTAGTTGGGAATGCCATGACTGGTGTTTCTCTTGGTGCAAATACGTTCTTAAACAATATGAAATCGCAAAGAGGTCAAATTGAAGGTGCACTTATGCTCGGCGCAACACCGAAAGAAGCTGCTGCTCCGCTCATTCGAGACGCTTTTGACTCTGCTATTTTACCAACAATTAATTCTATGGTCGGAATGGGAATTATAAGCTTACCAGGCATGATGACTGGTCAAATATTATCCGGTGTATCACCATTCACAGCCATTCAATATCAAATCGCCATCATACTCGGTATTTCTGGAAGTACTGCCTTTGCTGTCATTATCTTTTTACAGCTTGGATATAAAACGTTCTTTAATAAGCGATGTCAATTGAAAGAAATTGACTATGGTGCGAGGTAAATAGTGCGTAGTTCACGGTGAATGAAATTATATTAACGATTTTTTCAATATATCTATCATAACTCAGAATATATCAACGATTTTGTACGAAATATCGACTTACCGACAAAAAGTGACATAATAAAAAGAGGAGGCTATTCGCCTCCTCTTCTATTTACTTATGCCTTCTTAACGAACTGTGATTTTAACTTCATAGCTCCGAAACCGTCGATTTTGCAATCGATATCGTGATCGCCATCAACTAGACGGATACTCTTTACTTTCGTACCGATCTTCACAACTGAAGAAGTTCCTTTTACTTTTAAATCTTTAATAACAGTAACAGCGTCGCCATCTTGAAGAACGTTTCCGTTCGCATCTTTTACAACTTTTGCACCATCATTATTTTCAGCTTCTGCTTCTTGGCCCCACTCATGAGCACATTCTGGACATACGAAAAGAACGCCATCCTCATACGTATATTCTGAATTACATTTTGGACAATTTGGTAAAGTAGCCATAAATTTATTTCCTCCGTTCATTATTTATACGTAAAAATCAAAATTGATGTTTACATCTCGATAAATAAAATTTGTATAGCATTTCTTTATAGTGCCATAGTCTCACGTTATTGACAACCCTACCTCAAATTCTCATTTTTTATTGTATTTTACAAAATTTCAATTCGTATGCCGTTTTTCTATTTGCTCTTCCACTAATTTTAAAAATCTTCGTTGTGCATTTTTATTTTTTTACGAGCAATCAAACCCTTAGCGAACTTTGTAGTTCGTAATAAATAACTTTCGATACTTCTCGTCTTCATATGTCATTCGAAACCATTCATACTGCTGCAAGTAACGTATGTTAACATCAATCTTTTTCGTGTGTAAACCCGTACTTAAACTAATAGATCCTATTAGAGCTTCTATTAATGCTGAAATCATTTCTCTCCCCCTAATAAACAAAAGAAGAACCTTCGCAAGATTCTTCTTTTCAAAATGAACGAGTTCCCTCTAGAACCCCCAATTATTTTCTTCAATGTAAATTTGATATTCTTCTAATTCTTCTTCACTTAACTTCTTATTATTTTCATATATCTCTTGCCACTCGAAATAATCTTCATCGAAATAAACAGCAAATTTAATTTTCACGTTTTTCTTCTCTGTATAATCATAACCAGTAAACTCTACTACGTCATAATCTTTTTCTTTCTTAACAAACTTCCAAGTTGGATTATCAGTCATAATCTCTAAAGTAACCCCTTCACCGCTTGAACGAACAACGTTTTTAATATTCGGTTCAGTTGGTAAAAAGGACAGCCCGAACGCAGCTAACCCAAACACAATCCCGACTATAACCTGTAAACCAATCATACCAGCAATACTCACGCCACCCTTTGATTGTAAGAAATACGCCTTCTCATGATCAGACGAATCTTCTCCCTTACGAAAAACACGAACAGCATGCTTGTAATATAAACGGTTTCCTTGCCATCCAGTAAATATCATCATTCCTAATTGAAGAGCTAAATTAAATGTTACATAAATCCCATCTGGAATATCTATAAAAGGGGGTATAACTATACTAGGTATAGCCAATAACGCAAATATAATAAATAACTTATACATTTTTCGATAAGCTAACCAAAAAGTTGGGAAGAAAAAGGCTACCCAATTCCATGTATTCCCTTGCGCTGGATTTTCTACTTTACCCCACTTAAAGTCATAATAAGCTGTATTCTTTTGAACAACTTTATGTAATTCTTGTGGAGAAATCGTTTCTTGTAAAACAGTGTCCTTCACGTACATCATCCTTTTCTTATTTCTATATACATTTATTGTATATGCACAAAATGAAGGAATCTAACAAAAAGTACACATATTTCATAAAAATGAACGGAAATCGAATATATTCCGACAATTATCCGTTTCTTATTTCATTTTACTTTTAAATATATTAAAATAATCATGTATCATATCTTTAATACACTAAGTTAATTATTTTATATATTCACTAAAAAGGATGCATCAAAATCATTTTTATACATCTTTTTTAGTGAATATATACTACATTTCCTCCCTCTTAATCACATTGAAATACTATTTTATTTCTCGCACATTCCCCTTCACTTTCTCAATAATATCTTCTATACGCTTCGCTATACATTCCAGCTCCCAATCTCCCTCACCATGCATAGCTGTGTTACTATCTACAAAGATTGGATCCCCAAGATATGAATCTAGTCCAATTACAATCCATCCTTCTTTCCAATCTCCTTCTTCATTTCCGATTAAACTTTGTCCTTCACCATCCACGCTATAACCAAGTTGTCCTTCTTCTATCTCTTCACTATTAAATAGTTCTATTGTGATTGATTCAAATTCACACTCTAACTCAATTTCATTATCCTCAGCACGATCTACATGTTCTAAAAGTTGTTTAATTTTATTGTGGTTCATCATAATAGTTTCTCCATTCCATTTTTCGGAAATTCCATTTTATTCATAATAAGCTGCTACGAACAACATCTGGGCAATAAACTTCCATGGAATATTTTCTGGAAGCTTCTCCCCTTGATTTATATAAACACCTTCATAAGCACCTAACCAACCGTGTAATGCATCTAAATAATTCTCTACCTCTATGTTCTCCCATTCATCTTTATTCACTTTAAAATCTTTTTGAAGGTGTACAAGAAATTTCAATAAGTCTTCTTTAGAATTTACATGATCAAGGTATTCAAATACATCCATATTTTATTTCTCCCTCTATCGCTCGGCATTTAAACTAACTATAATATATGACATAAGATTCTTAAAACTATTATTTGAGGAGTTCCGATATGAAGACTACAATTTGGACAGAAGATGATTATTTAAAACTAGCACCTATAAACGACGAACTAATAAAAAAAGCAGAAGATGCACTGAACGTAAAGCTTCCAGAATCGTACATAAACCTGCTAAAAGAACAAAACGGAGGAACACTGCGCCTTGATGCTCACCCTACTTCAGAGCCGAATTCTTGGGCAGACGATCACGTTAATGTTTCTGGCTTATATGGCATTTCTTTTGATGAAAATGAATCTAGTATTTTAGAGAGCCGTTATTTAATTCAGGAATGGGAAATGCCTGAGAATCTCGTACTTTTATCTGGGGACGGACATACGTGGATTGCATTAGACTATCGCAATACTGCTGAAAATCCTCCAGTTATATTTATCGATAATGAGATGGAGCAAATTATTGAATTAGCACCTAATTTCGAGAGTTTCTTACAAAACTTAACTACGTACGAATATGACGAAGAGTAAGCCTCACTCTAAAGAGGAGAAAAATTTCATTACAAATTTGCACGCTGCTTTAAAACCACTTGGATTTAAGAAAAAAAGACATACATTTTGCAAAGCTGAAAACGGATTTTATAAGCTCATTAACATACAAAAAAGCCAGTTTGAAGATAGTTTTTATATAAACATCGGAGTTCACCCGATCGGTCTCCCGCAGCTTATTACAGACCAGTTACAAATACAAGAAAACATTTCAATATTCGATTGCATTCTACAAACGAGAATAGAGCCTATACATATGAACCAGAACCAGTTATTGCATAATGTTTCACATGAAACTATCAACATTCCGAATTACCTTTCTACTATTTTCGACTGGTTTCAAGTGTGGGCGTCTTATGAAAATTTAGCAAAAACAAATATACACGCTATTACTCCGGTGCTAGCTGTCGTTCCAATATTACAAGAAAAAGCATTCTTGCTTCTTACTTGTTTCTCTTTCTACAAATTAAAACAGTACGAACAAGCTAACCGCTATTTACAGCAATATTTGCATTGTGCTGTAAATCTTAATACCGAGGAAAAAGAGCAAGTATTCTTTCACGAAGTTGATATGTCTATGAAAAAACTAGTAGAAAGCACAATGTAATTTCACATTGTGCTTTCTACTAGTGCTTTATATTCCTCTTGTAACTTTTTAAATTGTTCTTCATACTTTTGCATCTTTACCATATCCGTTTTCGAATTAAGGATTGGTCTTCTTCTCCCAATCACCATTATATTCTTTCCCTCTATTGCATCGTTCATATATACGTAAGGTCTGAAAAATTCACATTTCGTATATGGCAATGCTACAGATAATTTTGCATACTCTTCCACCTTAAATTGATTAGATAAACTTAACTCTCGTAAATTTTTCAATTGGATTAAAGGTTCTAACGAATCATCTTTAACCTTTAAGTTCATAAGAGTAAGTTTTTTTAAATTCTGTAATGCAGCGAGTGGTTGTAAAGTTTGTACTTTCATTGCTGTATTTATCCCACCGCCCATGTAAAAGGTATTGAGTTGCGGACACTTACTTAAAGCACTTAAATCTTCTAGCTTAGAAAAATCATCAATTAATAAGGATTTGAGTTTTTTATTATACGCGATATCCCATAACGTCTTCGCTTTTGTATTCCAGCACATATACAACTGTTGTAAATCTGATAACTTCTGAAGGCCACTTAAATCCTCTACCCGCATTTCGTAAACATATAATATATCGGGACGAGCATACGAAAGAATATGTTCAAACTGTTTTTGATTTACTGCGAAAATCCATAATTTCTTAACTTGTAAAGATGCTAGTCGTTCTATATTTTTTGTTTTCCCCTCAATCGCTAATTCTTCTAAATTAGCAGTAACATTTTCCAAGTCCTTTATAATCCTCGGCTGCTCACCAATCGGAAACATTTTATCCTCTCCTACAAAGCCCAAGTAATATTCATCTCTTCAAAAGAATCCTTACTAACTTCCAATCCTTCACTATCATCCGTTCCGATCATCGCCACTTCTTCTTTAGACAACATAATTTCCTCGTTTGGATTTTTAATTTTTCTCTCATACACGAGTTGTAAAAGCTCTATTTGCTCTTCTGTCAGCTCATATTCTTCTTCTAATCTTTCTATTGCTGATTGCAGGTCAAGTAGTGGGATTTCTAATAAAAATCCGCCATGCTCTTCCATCTCTTCAAATGAATCGATTGAATATGCACCGCTATCCTCAATCCAAAATGCTGTTGTAATGAAAGGTACAGTCTCACCTTCTACTTCTTCTAATATGTATTGAAGAGTTTCTTCTTTCGCAATATGTATCACTTCCGAAGGTGCTCCTTCAAAGTAATTTTCCGCATCAATCCACTCATCTATTCTCTCGCTATTCACATCTTGCAGACATACAATCGTATAATTCGGATGAAACGTAATTGTCCCTCGTCCGCCTTGAGTATCTTGCATACTATAGTTAAATCCGTCCCATGAACTTTCATGTGAGAAATCTGGACAATGCGCTACATTAATTGCATGGGCAATCGAATTTAAAACGCATCCTTTCCATAATTGTTCTCTATTTATATGTAATTTATATTTACTCATAATCTTCCCCCATACACATATTTTTTCTATTATCTTTCCTCTACATAATACTTGTAAAGTCTTTTCTATCTGCTACAAAATACGAAAGACGCCATTTTCAAAAAGGCGTCTTTTTACAATTGAAAATTTACTAATATAAAAAATGCATTATTTAATAAATGAATCCCCCATGGGACGAGTAAGTTATTTGTTTTCTTATACGTATAAGCTAAACATATACCGCCACCAAAAATATATAAAACACTCCCTACTGTAAGGGGATGCCCTAAAGTAAATATAGAAGCACTTATAACGGCACTACTAAGTATAGAGAAGCGCTGAGATAATTTCATAAAAAACATACCTCGGAATACAAGCTCTTCCCAAACCGGTGCGAAAATCGTGAGTACAACTACGTATAAAATAATTTCATTTTTAGTAGGCTCTATTGCTATATTAGGTTCATCCACACGAAGCCCATGTGGTAAAACTAAATTTAATACTGCAAGATATATAAGCAGTACGATCATCGTCATTACTATCGTTACATAATGTTTAAAATTATTGAACTGTATTGATTTTACTAACTGTACACAGTGATTTCTTGCTGGTGAATATATAAAAATAATAGTAAGAAATGTTAAAGGTGGAATAAGATGATCTACATACCATGGGTATAAGGAAGAATCATATAAAAGGTTCAAAAAACCAATTCCATGCATGACCCCAAAAATAATTAATAGAATGCTAATTACTTGGCGCATACTCATTTGTTCATTCTTTTCTTCATATGTAGCTAATTCTATATTCATCCTATCCCCTCCAGTATAATTAAACTTTTTAAACCATTATATACCAAATTTAACATAAAAAAAGACAATACACCCCACTGTATTGTCCATTTTCTTCCCTACCATTTCTCTCTACACATCTCAATTAAATGCAGTAAGTACCTCTTCGTCATATCTGCCCTTCCCCACCTTGAGAGCATTCGCTTTTCTTTTGGACTCTGTCGTATTCTCGCTACTTCTTTTAATAAAATCTCCCATTCTTCCGCTGAACGTTCTGACAAGTATTGCAATCCTCTATCTTTTGAAACGATTGTTTTATGATCCAGTGTATATAAAATACGTCCCATCGTAACGACAGCTGATTCTACCCACTCTTCTATAAAAAATAAATATGGCTTCTTCGCCTTTTCACTCCAGTACTGTTCTACGTTATATTTCATCGTATTTACTACATCATTCCATTGTATTTGCAGTGGAAGATCTTCTGCTTCTTTTCCGGTAACTGTAATGCCTTGATTTTTCAACGTCCACCATGTGACCGCATTAATGTCCCAATGACCAACATTAGCTTTACCATCTGCACAATACACATACTCGTTCATTTCATCATTGTATTTCCCTAAGTCAGCAAGCGAAATATACATACCGTCCATTCTTTTACCTAGCGTATTATCACTAAGTTTCTTATGTAGTTCCACAAGCTGCTGTTTTTCAGCTTCATTCACGGAATCATTTATCACTGTAACAAAATCAACATCGCTCGTTTCCTTATGAAATGCACCTAGTGCGATGGATCCGTAAATATATACCCCGACTATTTTTTCATCCAAAAAAATTTCTTTTAATTCTACTGTGTACCGCTCCATTAACTGCTCTACTTCCGTTGGTAACGCATGCTTCACTCCATTTTTCATATCTATCCCTCCAATAAAAAAAGCCTTTGCAAATTCGCAAAGACTTCTTGTTTTATAAATATTTCTCGATTTCTTCGTAAACATCCTTCAAACGAGGATTTCCTTCTCCAACAATTTCTCCATTTACAAGAACGACCGGATAAAATAAATCTTCTTCCACTACGCGCTCTGCGAATGCTTTTTTATCCGCATCTTCTTGTTCTTCCTGGAAATCAATATACTCGAAATTAAATTTATCTTCTTGTCCTTCATATTTACGACCAATTGCCGCTTGTAACCATTCAAACGTTTCTGTTGAAGATGGCATTCCAACGCAGCTCGCACAAATTACTTTCGTTCCATACACTTGAACATTAACCATTTCTTCTCCCCCACTTCTTGTCCCAACAGTATATTCAGATGTCTTATTACATAAGCACATCATTTTACAAACTTATTCCATACCCCTATACTGAAAAAACACGATACAAAATTTCGACAATAAAACAAGAAGAGAAAAAATAGATTTTCCCCTCTATCTTGATTATAATAAAACTGATGAAAGGAGTCGATAAAAATGGAAAACCCACATATGGAAGAACAAGTATTAGAAGTATTAGATAAATTACGTCCATTCTTACTTCGCGATGGCGGAGACGTTGAATTAGTAGACATTGAAGAAGGTATCGTAAAACTACGCCTTATGGGTGCATGCGGAAGCTGCCCAAGTTCTACAATCACACTAAAAGCTGGTATCGAGCGCGCGTTACTTGAAGAAGTACCAGGCGTTATCGAAGTAGAACAAGTATTTTAATTAAAAGCGGAAGCGGCTCGTTCAGAACAGGAGGTCATTGGAGCTCCTGACGAAGAGGCGCTTTTTGCCTCACAGGAAGGCGCGAAATGGCCGACTGTTCTAGCCGCTGGAGCTGGATATTATCTAGCGGCTCGTTCAAAGTCACTTGCTAAAAGGAGACCAAATTTGGTCTCCTTTTTTTATTCAAATCACATTTATCCGTTAACATCATAAAACAAAATTGGAAATCCCTCTCAAAAAATGCGATAATTAATACTATATAGTGAATCGTTCACACATATAAAGTAAAAAACATAGGGGGACGACAGATGCCAAAAATGGGGAACACTTTTTTAACAATTCAAGAACTAGAAAAGAAAAAAGAATATTTATTAGGCCTTTCATCCGTTATACCAACATGGAATACAAGCTATCAATTTTTATTTAAAGAAATTCAGCAAGAATTATTGGGTAAAGTAAATGAAAAACTCGAAGGGCATCAATTCGTTTTAAATATATGTGCAGATCAGCAGGTAGGGGCATAATGTATTACATAAAATTGTGGTATAAAAAAGAGACCTCCATCGGTCTCTTTTTTATACTTTTAAGATAGCCAATCTAATTTTCTAATCCCGAGCTTATCTACTGGTAAACGAAGTGAACCATAAAAATGCTTCATAAATTGCTCTGAGCGGTTCACATCGTGTAAAATGGCTTCTAAGCGATCTCTATATATGCTTTTTTGTTCTTCGTTTCCAGTTTGGTAATATCGTTCGACCGTTTCAAAATAATGAAGCGGGAACAGGAGCCTTGCAAATAATAAGCGCCAGCCAAATGAGGATAGCGAATAATTCCGTTCATAATCCGTAACAAATTGAACGATTGTTTGCTCCCAGTCTTTCTTTTTTTCTATCGTCATATGGCGGATCCATTCTGCAATATCTCGACTCGGGTGATCATATACCCAATCAAAAGGGAGTTTGAGACGCTTCGTTTGATGCCATAATAAAGGTGTGAATCGTTCTTGGCAAATTGTTGCTGCATCCGTTAGTTGCGGCGTATCATCCATTTCTGTATCGACAACATATTGAATGGCATTTTCTGCAACTCCTAAGTAATACGGGAAGGATTCAATAAACAATTGATCGAATACATCTGAAGGGTGGTTCATTACTTGTGATTGCCAAAACTTTTCTAATTGATCGAGCCTTTTTTCCCATAACGCTTTCCATTCACCAATTCGGCTTAATTGCTCAATTTCTTCTGGAAAGAATGCACCTCGTTTATGGAATATAGAAAGCTCACTTCCTAATGACATAGCATGTCGTTCTAACGTGCGCATACCTTTTAATAAGCAGTAATTTTGTTCTTCTATCTCACTTACATAGTAGCCGTGTATAGTCGGAACGAAAGTCGCTACAGTTATATCCCCTTGCTGGTTCATATAATCACTGAGCTTTTTCATCTCTACAAGTACTTCTTCCTCCATTTCTCCAATTGGAACAAGTACATAAATTTTGTTGCGAATCCAAAAGCTTTTATAGGGGCCAAGGGGGATTAATTCTTTAACATGCATGTGATAATGCTCATAAATATGCTGAATCATCGCAGTCGCCACCTATGGTTTTTCTTTATATATATGAGCTTGTGCTCGCCTTTCATTCCTATGCACATGATAAAGCAACGAAACGTATACAAATACTAAAAAGAAAAAAAGGTGATAAACATGAAAGAATCAAATCAACTACAAGAAAGAGCATTAAAACTATTACAAGAACGCGGTGTAACAATTGACGATATTGCTGAACTTGTTCATTTTCTTCAAAAAAAATATCATCCAAATTTAGAGATGTCAGAATGCCGTTACAATGTAGAACGTGTACTATCAAAACGTGAAGTACAAAACGCACTGATTACTGGTATCGAGCTTGATGTCCTTGCTGAAAAGGGAATGCTAAGTGAACCGTTACAAGATATTGTAAAACGTGATGAAGGCTTATATGGAATTGATGAAGTTATCGCACTTTCTATCGTGAATGTGTACGGCTCTATCGGTTTCACGAACTTTGGATATATTGATAAATTAAAACCTGGTATTTTAGAATACTTAAATGATAAATCAACTGGAAAGGTGCATACATTCCTTGATGATATCGTTGGCGGAATCGCTGCCGCTGCTTCAAGCCGTTTAGCGCACCGAGCTGAGCACTCAGAATAATAGTGTTTTCTAGGCCGTCAGGTTCATGCTGACGGTCTTTCATATTCCATCAGCATAAATTCTCTTCCGCGACTCAAAAAAATAGGCCCTTGCTTAAATCCGATATTTTTATATAACGTAATCGCTCTTGTATTAAATGTCGCTACGCTTAATCGAAACATTTTTGCATTAAACTCTTTCGTGGCAAACGCTATTCCAGCTTGGAAGAATTCTTTCCCCATTCCTTTCCCGGTTAACGCCGGCTTCATGCCAAGTCCGATATCAATCACATCTTCTCCACCATATAAATGAGCATCTCTTCCACCTGGTACTTGTGCATTTGCTCCAAAACAAAAATAACCGATGAAGTCTCCTTGATCATCACAACAGCCATAATACGTTCCATCTAATAGCTCTTCCATTACTTCTTTCTCGCCTGAAAAACTATATAAATTATATGGTTCCTCGTACGTCCAAGTATTTATCTCATTTGCTTCTTCCTCTGTTAATTTATGTATATCCACTTTCTCTTTCCCCCTATTATATTTCTATTAACAATATTCGATATTCATCTTATAATTCATCTTTCTCAATATATTTTTTTAATTTCTCGCCTCATTTTTATGGAAGATTTTTCTTATTATGTTACGATTAAACATAATCATTACAAATAAGGTGGTGACAATTTGAATTACTTTTCTTATCTCTCCTCGGAAGAACGGCAAAATTTTTTCTATAAAGAACCTCTTGGTTTTTCAAAAAATATAGAGAAAGAACAACTAGCTTACGCACTAGGTGCCACACTATATACTCCTGGCACGAAAGAAACGATTGCGGAAGATATAATTAGAAGGAAACATGTGGATGCTATCTCAATTATTCTTTGTCTAGAGGACGCTATCAGCGATGAGGAAGTAAAACTTGCAGAGCAAAACATCGTCGTTCAAATACAGCAAATCGCTAACTTAGTCAGTGCCAACATACTAAATCAAGCAGACATCCCACTTCTTTTTATTAGAGTTCGACAGCCAAGTCAAATGAAGAAGATTGTTACTGAATTAGGTAGTGCTGTTCATTGTTTATGTGGTTTTGTCTTTCCAAAATTCACACCGATTAACGGAAAGACTTATATCGATCAGCTTGCATATATAAACGAGTTATACTCATTATCGCTATATGGCATGCCGATTTTAGAATCACCCGAAATTATGTATAAGGAAACACGGGCAGAATCATTATTACAAATAAAGGATTTACTAGATTCTTATCACGATTACATCTTAAATGTACGTATTGGTGCTACTGATTTTTCAAGTATATTTAGTATTCGGCGCAATAAATACACACCTATCTATCATATTACTGTTGTCCGTGATTGTATTTCAGACATTATTAACGTTTTCTCAAGGGCAACAAATGAATATATTATTTCAGGATGTGTATGGGAATATTTTTCTAATGATCATGAAGAAGGGCTTATTCAAGAGGTATCACTTGACCATGCAAATGGCTTAATCGGAAAGACAGTTATTCACCCATCTCATATTAAAGTTGTACAGGCAATGCACATTGTCACAATGGAAGATTATTTAGATGCGAGATTAATTTTACAAAATGCAGATACGTATAATGGAGTGCTAAAAAGCAGTTTTTCTAACAAAATGAATGAAGTAAAACCTCATTATGGCTGGGCTCGCAAAACCATTTTAAAATCTAATATTTACGGGGTGCTACATGAAAACAAACAATTCACCGATCTCCTTATTGCAAATGCAAAGCAACACGTATAACGTTTTAAATAATATACAAGTTCATGTAGAAGTACGTGATAATCCATATAATTTAGCGCTAGACAATCTTTTTCAAATGGCTGCGAGAATAAATAAGAAACGTAGTTTTTTATTTGTGAGTACAATCCTTGGAAAGCATCTTCCTACTAAACCTGCAGTCTCTCTATCAAGTGGAGTTGCTCTCGCTGCAAGATATATGGAAATACTACATAATATTTCTCATCCATTTCAAAAAGAAATTTTAAATCTCATTTCATTAGAAATTGATGAAATCCCAGAGGAAGTATTTCGTTATCAATATCCTCTGCAAGAAGAAGTTTTGTTCATCGGATTCGCTGAAACAGCGACATCACTTGGTCATTCTATGTTTCAATGCTTTCAAAATGCAAAGTATGTACATACAACTAGGGAATCGATACCCCACCTAGAATCTGTCATTACATTTGAGGAAGAACATTCTCATGCAACATCGCACCGTTGTTATGTAGATGAAAGCTTTTTTCAAAACAACAATCCAATTGTTCTCGTAGATGATGAGATGACAACAGGAAAAACAGCATTAAATATTATTAGATCTATTCAAAATAAATTCCCACGAGAAGAATATATAATTGCTTCTTTATTAGACTGGCGTTCTCATACTAATAGAAAACAATTTAAACAATTAGAAGAAGAACTTCAAATTAAGGTTCATGTTATTTCTTTATTAGAAGGCAGTATTCATACAACTGGCCAACCATTAAATATTGCAAAAACAAAGATTCAAATTGAAGAAACAAAACCTGATTTCAAAAAACATACCCTTACCTGCCCAAAATCACCCTATACATCAAATTATATAAAATATACTGGGCGATTTGGCATTTCAGCATATGAACAAAAGCACATTCATTCTTTCGCCCAAGAAGCAGGAAAAACTTTAAAAAGAGAAAGAATTGGAAAACGAACACTCTGTCTCGGAACGGGTGAATTTATGTATATTCCAATGAAAATTGCTGCTGAAATGGGTGAAAATATTTTATATCAATCTACAACAAGAAGCCCTATCCATCCTGTTTCAAATGATGTGAACTACGCCATTCATAATCATTTCTCATATCCAAGTCCTGAAGATTCTACTATTACAAATTACTTTTATAATATTTCACCTCATGATTACGATGAAGTATTTGTTTTCATTGAGCGTAATTTAGGGGAAGAAGCCCTATCTCCTCTTCTACAGCAGTTACAAACAGTTATTCCTTTTATTCATATCGTCTCATTTTCAAATAGCATAGAAAAGGAAGGTTGATAATTATGGTAAAAGTAAATTCTCATATTAGTAGTTACAATCCAAATGATGCTATTTTTCTATTAAAAGATATTAGTGATTTAATGAAAGAAAGTTCCACGGAAACTAGAGAACAAGCAATTCAAGCTGGCACACATTATTCCGAAATGTTACCAATGGAATATAAACCCTCTAAAGCGTATATGGATTTATTCTTTTCTTCCCTGCAACAATACAAACACAAACTAGCCATCGCTGTTGGAGTTGTCGCCGAACAGATTATACAAACTAAAGGAACTAACCTTGTCCTCGTTTCATTAGCTCGTGCTGGTACACCTATTGGCATTCTTATCAAACGCTACATACGCTATCAATACAACCTTGATGTACCTCACTATTGTATTTCTATTGTTCGCGGACGCGGTATTGATGAAAATGCACTCCATTATATTTTGGAACATCACCCTAAAGAAACAATTCAATTCATTGATGGGTGGACTGGAAAAGGTGCAATAAAAAAAGAATTAGAATATGCAGTACACACATTTAACGAACGAAATAATACACACATTTCTCATTGTATGGCTGTACTTGCTGATCCCGGTTACTGTACTTCAATTTACGGTACACGTGAAGATTTTCTTATTCCTAGCGCTTGCTTAAATGCAACAGTCTCTGGACTCATTAGCCGCACTGTACTAAATGACACCTATATCGGTCCAAATGATTTTCATGGTGTTAAATATTATAAAGAGCTAGAACAAGAAGACTTATCAAATTTATTCGTTGATGAGGTAACAGATTTATTCCCTTCTGTTCATTCTCATATAGATAATCAATTACGTTATATTACTTCAACTTACACTAATCCCTCTTGGCAAGGATTAAAAGATATACAGTCTATCCAAAATCACTTTGAAATTGACGATATTAACTTAATTAAACCAGGAGTCGGTGAAACAACTCGCGTATTACTCCGGAGAATACCGTGGAAAATTTTAATACGCAAGCAAAACAATCCCGATTTAAAGCATATTTTACTTCTCGCTAAAGAAAAGAATGTCCCTATTGAAATCTATGAAAATATGGCTTATTCATGTTGCGGGCTCATTAAGCCTCTTAAGAGGGAAATGATATGATTTTCGCCAGTGATCTTGATCAGACGCTTATTTATTCCCGGAAATCGTTTCGTGCCCCTATAGAAGATGAATCAATTCAACTCATTGAAACTTTAGATGGGAAAGAAATTTCTTTCATATCACATAAAACCATTTCACTACTAAAAAAATTACAACTGCACTCACATTTCATCCCAGTTACAACAAGAACTATTGAGCAGTTTCAGCGGATTGCTTTATTCCAAGACGAAATCATTCCCGAATACGCCATTACAAGTAATGGTGGTAATATCCTTCATAACGGGAAACAAGATGGTACTTGGAACAGGACAGTAAAAGAAAGACTATCGGCTGAATGTATAGAGAGAAACGACATACTAAAGGAATTTGGACAAATAGCTCATAAAGATTGGGTTATATCACAAAAAACAGCCGATGATCTATTCCATTATTGCATTATTAAACGGGAGAACATTCCTTATGATGAATTATCATCTTTTACTTCCTGGTTAGACAAACAAGGCTGGAATCATTCACTTCAAGGCAGAAAGCTATACTTTGTACCAAAACCAATTAACAAATGGGACGCCGTGCAATATATAAAAGAAATTTTGCAAATAGATACGATTATTACAGCTGGGGATTCTTTACTTGATTTATGCATGCTTGAAAAGGCGAACCATGCCTTCGCACCACTTCATGGTGAGTTAGGGGCAATGCATGATAACTTACAACCTCATATTTTAAAAACAGACGCAATTGGCATATATGCCGCAGAAGAAATCGTAAATAAATCACTTCAAATTATTCACAGTTCATTACCTACCCCATGATCATAATATGCACAATTGCATACGCACCACAATTAAACAAGTGGTACAATTTATTTGAATCGCTGTTGCTACACTTCTTGATTAAAGAAAAGGCGTTAACACGGAAATTAGCGTCTTATCAACCTCAAGCAATTGGCACATTTTGTCATCTTAAAAGACACTCCAAGAGTGTCTTTTTTTCTATATCTCACAAGGACTTACTCATTTCAAAGTATGCATACATAAAATAATGTAAATATTACACGCATGCATCACTTTCTAAAAGTTATAAAGTAGATTCAAAATAAAAAAGCACTCTTAACTAGAGTGCTTTTTACTTTCAAACAAGGAGGCTACATATATGGATAGTACTCTCGTATTTAACTTCGGCATTGGTATTGTCATTATTTTATTTGTCTTTTTTGTACTTTGTATGAGCGGGGTATAAAAAGGCGATTTTCGGGCGTCTTTTTATACATACATATGTATTACTTGACTTCTATAAAGGTAGTAACCATAATAGTTACATATATACAAATAACTATTCACATATCCACAAATAGGAGGAAGAAAAATGAAACATGTAATCGTTTATGCACACCCGAATACAGAAAGCTTCAACCATGCGATTTTAGAAACGGTAAAAAGTGAATTAGAAGGAAAAGGTCACGAAGTACGCGTTCGCGATCTATACGAATTAAACTTTAATCCAGTATTAGGCGCTTCCGATTTCATCTCATTTTCTCAAGGAAATACACCAGAAGATATTAAAAAAGAACAAGAACATATCTCTTGGGCTGACAGCATTACATTCATTTATCCAGTTTGGTGGGCGGGGCTTCCTGCTATTTTAAAAGGATACGTTGACCGTGTGTTTAGCCATGGATTTGCTTATGCTTACGGTGAAAACGGCATTGAAAAGTTATTAAGCGGTAAAAAAGGATTGTTATTATCTACAATGGGCAATACGAAAGAAGCATACACAGCAGGCGGCATGTTTGATGCAATGAAAAAAACAGCGGATGTTGGTATTTTTGAATTTACAGGCATTGAAACAATTGAGCATACATTCTATACAAGTGTTCCTTCTGTGGATAACAGTGTGCGTAAACAATATCTTGAAGAGGTTAAAGACGTTGTGAATCGTGCGTTCTAATAAAAAACTCCGGTTGTTAAAACCGGAGTTTTTTTATTTCATCATTAATTTCGGAATATATCTTTGAAGAATGCTTTCTAATTCATTCATATCTTCCTGTCTAATAAGTAAGTTCACATTGTCATTCATTTTTTCTCGCCCGCGATATAAAAATATATTTTCTTTTGGATTTTCCCATGTTGATGTTTTATAGCCTTTCAATTCTTCATATGAATAAAAGTTTAATCCATCTATTACACCTTTTTCATATATTTGTACACTTTTAATAAGGTGTATAGCTATTAAAGTCATAAAACAACTTGCTACAGCATAAATACCTAGCTGAATAAAAAACTGTTCAACTGTATCAATATCGCCACTTACGTACTGAGCATATATATACATACATTGTCCAATGAAATATGCTGGTCCAAGTAATGCAATCCAACGTCTTCTCACCCGAGGATACATTGCAATAAGTTTTCCTGCACTTTTTTTCATTTCATTTATTTTATATATTTTCCATAGAACAAAGAACAAAACACATAATGTAAAAACAAGCATAATACATGACATCCAGTACATTCTTATCCCTCCCTTATATCAATACATTTAAATTCTACATTTTATATACCTATAGTACATATGCAATTATGCATAAAAAAACAGGTAACCTCTTCGGTTACCTGCATTTCATTACATCTTCTCAATCCACTCCGTCAAGTTATGCACAACTTGCGTTGGTTGTACTTCGTATTCTGTTAACTTCTCCACAGTTGTGACTCCAGTGTGGACAAGAAGGGTATGCATGCCAGCATTTATTCCTGCTAAAATGTCTGTATCGTAGTTATCCCCAACCATTAATGCTTCATTTTTTTCTATGCCAAGTACTTTTAAAGCTTGTTCCATAATGATTGATTCTGGTTTTCCGATAAAGATTGGATCCACACCTGTTGATACTGCTACAACTGATGTTAATGAGCCGTTACCTGGTAATAATCCGCGCTCAGTCGGAATGGCAATGTCTCCATTTGTGGAAATAAACGTTGCGCCGTTACGCACAGCAAGACATGCTTTTGCTAACTTTTCATATGTGATGTCACGATCTAAACCAACAACAACGAAATCAGGATTTTCATCCACAAGTTCAAATCCTTTTTCCACAAGTGCATCGTGTAAGCCTTCTTCACCAATCATATATACAGTTGCGTCTTGTTTACGTTCATAAATGAAGTTCGCAGTCGCCATACTCGTTGTGAATACTTGCTCTGCTTTCGCTGGAATATCGAAACGAACAAGTTTTTCTGCCACTTGTTCTGGTTTACGCGTTGAGTTATTCGTAACGAATAAATAAGGAATGCCGCGCTCTCCTAATGCTTTTACGAAGTCGCTCGCTTCTTCAATTTGTTCTTCTCCGCGATACATCGTACCGTCTAAGTCAATTAAGTAACCTTTATACATCGATTATGTCTCTCCTTCTATGCTAACGTTCTCACCTTATCATACCACTCTTATATTACCCGCTTTTTCCAAAGAAAAAAACGCTTTACCTAAAAGCGCCCCATAACGTTCATTTTTTCTCTTTTACTTGGTAAGAACAACTACAATCGCCCTCACACATGTTTGCTAACGTCTTTACATCTGCCCCTGCAAATAAACGCTTATACATTTCTTTTTCATCTTCGCATACTTGCGGGAATCTCTCTGCAATTTCTTTTAACGGACAGTTTTGTTTTTCAATTACGAAAGATTTCTCTCCATCTCTCTTTATTTGAACCATATAACCATTTTTCTCTTGCATAGCTGCTATCTCTTGCACTTTATATGCTAAATTCTTTTGATTACTTACTCTCTTTTGTAACTGTTCTTCCATTCGCTTCGTTCTCTCTTTTAAAACGTAACGAAGTATTTTTTCATCACCCATTCGAGCTAAATCTTCTAGCATATCAATCGCAAATTGCTTATACTCTTTCGGGAATGTATCTTCTCCCTTTTCACTTAATCCATACAAATAAGTTGGTCTTCCGACATGTTGCCTTACCATCTTAGAATAAATGAGTCCGTCTTTCTCAAGATTACTTAAATGTCTTCTGATTGCCATTTCTGTAATCTCTAAAATGTCAGCTAATTCAGCTACTGTGTGCTCTCCCTTTACTTTCAACAATTGTACAATCTCGTCTTTCGTAGTACGTGCTTCCCCCATACTTCACCCTTCTCCCTTTTCTTTCTCACATACAATATAAGATCCCCAAAAGGCATTCTCTGGGGATCTTATAAGCATAATTATTCTGGTACAAATGCAGATACAGGTCCTAATTCCTTTTCTAAATAACTGCGAATATTTGCTGGGTATTTTTCTACCACTGCAATATGTTTTTGAATCGTCTTATATAATTCATCATGATTCATTTGAATATAGTCTTGCGTAAGCATTTTTCGAAGAAGGATAATTTCTTTCATCCCTTGTCCATCTTCTTCACTTATCACTCGCTCGTCCATTAAAATATCAATAATATCTTCATAGCTTCCTGGATCGCGCATAATAAATCCATCAATCATCGCATTCCCGGCATCTAATACAGTATCAATAATAAGATGGGCTATGCGCTCTAATGCGTAAAATTCAAACTCGGTTTCATATATCTTTTTCTCTTGAAATGTACTTGTTGCTCGTTCTAAACATACTAGCATTTGTTCTATTTTCTTTCTGTCTACAAAATACATGAATGTCACCTACCTGGAAATTAAAGCATTTACATTTTAATTGTAACGCTTTCTTCTGAAAAAATCGACAATTTTTCGAATTCACCTTTTCTCCGTTATTTGTTATAGTTATATTTGTATGATTTTTGAAATTGGAGGAATGGAATCTTGGAACGTGAACTCGCACTAGAAATTGTCCGTGTAACAGAAGCAGCAGCCTTAGCATCCGCACAGTGGATGGGCCGCGGAAAGAAAAATGAAGCAGATGATGCAGCAACTACAGCAATGCGTGATATGTTCGATTCAGTAAACATGGCAGGTACAGTTGTAATTGGTGAAGGAGAACTTGATGAAGCACCGATGTTGTATATTGGTGAAGAACTAGGAACAGGTAACGGTCCAGAAGTAGACATCGCCGTTGATCCATTAGAAGGTACAAACATCGTTGCAAAAGGTCTTGCAAATGCAATGGCAGTTATTGCAATCGCAGACAAAGGGAACCTTCTTCATGCTCCTGATATGTACATGGAAAAAATCGCGGTTGGTCCAAAAGCAGCTGGTAAAATTAGCTTAGATGATCCAATTGAAAAAACAATTGAAATTGTAGCAGAAGCTAACAATAAAAAGATTCGCGATCTAACAGTTATCGTTCAAGAACGTGAACGTCATCAAGATATTATTGACCGTGTTCGTGCAAAAGGTGCACGCGTAAAATTATTTGGTGACGGTGATGTTGGTGCGTCAATCGCAACAGCACTACCTGGAACGGGTATCGACTTATTCGTAGGTATTGGCGGAGCTCCAGAAGGTGTTATTTCTGCAGCAGCATTAAAGTGCCTTGAAGGTGAAATGCAAGCTCGTTTAGTTCCAATGAACGAAGAAGAAGAAGCTCGTTGTCGTGAAATGGGATTAGAAGATCCTCGTCAACTTCTTATGTTAGATGACTTAGTATCTGGGGATGATGCAATCTTCTCAGCAACTGGTGTATCTGCTGGTGAGTTATTAGACGGTGTTAAATTCCTTGGTGGAGATTTAGCTGAAACATACTCTATCGTAATGCGTTACAAAACAAGAACAGTACGATTCATTAAAACGCATCACCATTTAGATCATAAACCACACTTAAACTTAGATATTTAATAAAGGAGCCATGTGTATGGAAGAACGTTTCTTTCTGTACGACGATACTGTCGCTACAAAAACTCGTTTCGTTAGCTTTATGGGAGAAAATGAGCGTCACGATTTAGCGCTATTATACTCCGATCGTCATTATGGTAAAACAATTGTTCTTGATATGCAACGCAATAAATTTGCAATCATCGGTGCTGACGATTTAAACGAACCAGGCTACTTAGAGCACGCATTTTCTATGACTGAAGAAATTGCAGAAGAATTACGCTCATTTTTATTTGAACTTATATAATTTATCGTATGCACCAGCTATTTTAGCTGGTGTTTTCCATTTCAAGAATTTTCAATTTTCAATCTTCTGTGTTATAATTAAGAATAAATCTATTTGGATAGAAAGGACGTTATCTACGTATGCCAACATTTACTTTGTAATGGACCAGCAATTGGATAGCATTACTCTCAAAAAAGCACCACGCTTTTTCAAGGGAGTAGTCTGCCCATTATTCCCATTACAAAGGAACGTAACGCATCTGTAGTATGATGTTTACGGAGGTTCCTAAGGGAACCTCCTTTTATTTTTGTCTTTTTCTCATGTCTTCATACTACAAGACATCCAAATAGCTGTATTACGTTTCTTTGCCACTACTATAAGAGGTGAAGAAAAATGCAGAAAGTACAACTTTCTTGGAGTTTATATGAAAATGAGCAAAACACAATCGAAAAGTATTGTAAAAATTGCAGACACACTACCTTATTTACTGACACGAATATTCGTAGGCATAACGCCAACGGAAAAAACATATACCGCTTTGCCATTTATAAATGTCCGAAAGATCATACGTGGAATCAAAAACTGCGTATTTATAAATCATTTACTGATCACGTTGAAACAGTCGATATGACGCAGCAAGATCAAGCCGAAACAACTACTATTTCTATTATGCAACATAAAGAAAACGGCATAGCTGAAATCACAATCGTATTAGACATCATTTTGGGTTCCCACCGAATAGATAAGGCCTTATCCACATATATTTCCGACTGGAGCCGTACACTCATTGTGGATAAAATTAAAAACGGGGA
Source organism: Bacillus sp. FSL L8-0199 (assembly GCF_038005705.1). Lineage (NCBI taxonomy): Bacteria > Bacillati > Bacillota > Bacilli > Caryophanales > Bacillaceae > Bacillus > Bacillus sp. FSL L8-0199. The sequence continues at coordinate 4,909,181 of NZ_JBBOTS010000001.1, forward strand.
TATTCAATTGAACGGACAACAAATGAAACCAAATACAATACTTTCTGAAGGCGATCATATCTCGATTTGTTTATAAATGAGAATATACAAAAAATCCTCTTACAATCGTAAGAGGATTTTTTTATTTCTTCATTTTTCGTAATACGAAATGTGCGCAACCGAAGTTACAGTACTCGTATAAATACTCCGTTAACGTACTAATTTTCGTATCATATGTCGCACGTTGGTTACTATCATCAAAGAATCCGCGCAATCTAAGTTGCTCATATCCCCAGTCTCCAACGATATAATCATATTTATTTAAAATTTCTGCATAGCGCTCTTTAAATGCTTCTTCACTAAAACCATCACGAAAGTTTTTAATTACTTCGTACTGCACATTATTAATGCTCACCGTAGCATGAATCTCTTGCTTTTGCTCCATCATTAACTTCCTCTCTAAGCATTCTTCTTTTTATCGTATCACAAAGCATAACAACCAACAATTTCAAATACAAAAAATTGCAAATTAGTACATGCTATGGAGAAGGAGGTGATACATCGTGAAAAAACAAATTTTACTTTCCCTTCTCACTATTTCCTTATTTGCAGGCTGCCAATCAGCGAACAAAGCTGAAATGGAACGTGAAGAAGGAAGCCGTGTTCTTGTTTCCAATAAAAACGACATGTATCATACGGAAAATACAAATACACGGCTCACAAGAGTCGGCTATTCATCTAAACAAAAGCATGAAGTATCTAACAAACAAGTAGGAGCCATTAACCGTGAGAAAGTTGCTGAAATGATTACAAGTATGACAGTCAAACTTCCTGACGTTACAAACGCTGCTACGCTCGTTACCGATGATGAAGTATTTGTTGTATACCGTGCAAACACAACGGATCCAAAACTCGTAGCAGATCAAGTATATAGAGCTGCTTTGTCCATCGTCCCTCGCTATTATAAAGCATATGTATCAACAGACCAAAAGTTGATTTCCCAAATTCAAGGTCTTCAATCTGGCGCATTAAATGATACAGAATATACGCAAAGCCTCGATATGCTAAAACGTGAAATGAGTAAAAATCCTCATTTGAACAATACGGGAGATCAGACTTTGAATGATATGATTAAAAAGTAAAACAGGTGGAGAAAATCTCCACCTGTTTTACTTTTTATTTTTTATTACGATCCGCATAAACCTCCATCGCATCACACATAAACTGAGCTAACCCCTCACCAAACTTATCGATATTTTTCATGAAGCGCTCATCAGCGACATACATTTGACCGAGTCCTTTAAAAGCATCTAATGAATATGCACCGAAGTTTTGCAAGTAATCGTACCACACTCCGATTGCTTCTTGTGCCTCTTTAGAATCTGGTGCTCCGTGTCTAAGCGCTGCTAAATTTCTATAAATAGCATTAAACTCCTCTTGGTTCTCTTTTGACATACCTTTTGCATATTCGTTCGCTTTATCTACAGCTGCGTCTCCCCATTTTTCCCGTGCTTCTTCTTCATATGGGTTATGGCTGAAATCGAATCCTTCAAATTTCTCTTTATTCGTCATTTCAATCTCTCCTTTTGTATGCTGAATTGTTTTATCAATCGTCGCAATCACCTTATCTAATCTAGCACGCTTTTCAAGAAGCATTTTCTTATGAAGCTGTAGTGCCTCTTCGCGATCAAATGATGGACTCATGATAATCTCTTTAATTTTTTTCAAAGGGAAGCCAAGCTCTTTAAAAAACAAAATTTGCTGCAATGTCTCTAAATTTTCATTGGAATACAGACGATATCCAGACTCTGTCGTCTCGTCTGGGGTTAACAACCCAATTTCATCGTAATGATGCAGTGTGCGCACACTAATTCCAACTAAATCAGCTACTTCTTTTACTCTCATTGTCATTTGTATCTCCCCCTTAATACATACGATAAAGTATGACGCAACGTTAGAGTCAATAAGTAAATTCATTTTATCTTAAAAAGTTTCATCTCTCCTATATTTCATGCATAATAGATATGTACATATATTAGAAAGCGGTGAAAGTATGGTTTCAAATACTGTAATTGCCAGCATCATCTTTCAACTCATTGTCTCGATTCTGGTCCCAATTATTGTACTCGTTTATTTCCGTAAAAAATATAATATGAGTTGGAAAGTGGTCGGCATTGGTGTTCTTATCTTTATCGGATTTACCCAAATTCTTGAAACACCATTCCACCTATTTATGCGCGGTAATCCAACAATCGCTCCATTTTTAGAAAATCCGTTTGTCTTCGCAATTTATGGCGGATTGACTGCTGGTATTTTTGAAGAATTAGGACGCTTCGTTGCCTTCTTCTTCTTACTAAAAAAATATCTAGAATATAAAGATGGCTTCGCTTATGGAATTGGTCACGGCGGAATTGAATCTATTTTAATTGGCGGTTTTTCTGCATTACAAGCATTAATCTTTGCTAATTCTATTAACGATGGTAGCTTCGCTCGACTGATTGAACAAAAACCCGAGCTGAGCATTTTACAGGACATGTTAATTCAGCAACCTGCCTACTTATACTTCCTTGGTAGCTTAGAAAGAATTATGGCACTCGTGCTTCAAATTGCCTTTACAATGCTTGTTTTATACGCAGTAAAACAGAAGAAATATATCTTCCTAGTATACGCTATACTATTCCACGCATTTGTAGACTTTTTCGCGGCACTTTACCAAACAAAAACAATCAATATCTTCGTTGCAGAAGGAATTACACTTCTTTGTACAATTGGCGCTGTCGTTCTTATTCGCAAAATGAAAGCGAAATTAATGAGTGTACCGGAGTAAAAAATAAACCACCGATTGGTGGTTTATTTTTTATGGATTGTCGCAATGATGATAGCTTTTTCCTTCTTGCAGCTCCCTCTTTGTTTCTGCATCTATAACGATATATTTATGAAACTCTTCTACTTCATTTTGAGAAAAGGAAGCAAAAAAATAAACTTGGCGATCAGGATGAACAAAAAAATCTTGAAGCATCACACTACTCCGACAACCCACGGCTGTTTTTTGTAGGAAAGAAAATTCTTCATCGGGCACTTCTTTAAATAAGATTTTTTTTCGAACACTATATGCTGCATTATTGTATTCTTTATAGATTTTCTTATCTAACTGTTTATAAAAAATATCCTCACTCACAAATGACTTATTTCGATTGCTTGGATAATTTACTTTTTGATTCGACTCTGCATAAGTTGTGGACAAGTGTATAAAAAAACAAAGACTAACTAAAATACATATCATTTTATTCATGATTGCACCTCAAATGTTCATTATCCACATTACTTTTCCACATATTTAAATCCATATGCCGTTTTACAAGAAAAAGGAATTATTTCCACATTTGTCGAAGTATATAGCGTCAACTTGAAAGATGGGGATGAATTATGAAGAAAATTATTGTAATACGACATTGTTCAGCAACTGGGCAAAAACGTGATGCTGAATTAACGACCGATGGAAAAGACCAAGCAAATACCCTTGCTACATTCCTCTTAGAAAATCATCTACAAATCGATTATATTATTTCAAGCCCATTTGTCCGAGCTATCGATTCCATTCGGCCCTATGCGCTCCAAGCTAACTTATCTATCCAAGAAGATGAACGATTAACTGAACGCATATTGAGCAACGTTCCAATGGATGATTGGATGCAAAAACTAGAATCTACTTTTACAAATATAGATATTGCCTTTTCAGGCGGAGAGTCAACAAAACAAGCAACAGACCGTGCCATATCGCTTATTCAAGACGTTTTACAATTAAACCATACGACAACACTACTTGTTACACATGGCAATTTACTTACGCTCATTTTAAAGCATTTTGATCATACGATTGGCTTTAATGAATGGAGAACTTTAACGAATCCTGATATTTACGAAATTACAATCGACGAACAATGTATCATAAAACGCTTATGGGAAGCATCGTCCAAGTAATATCCCTTTCCAAAACATTCAGTTGACGCCACGAGAAGAAACTGTACTAATAATAGAAAGGGGTATCACTCCATATGTACGAAGATGTACTTGCTCTACTACATAAAACAAATGTTTCTTATGAAAAATTTGAACACGAACCAGTACTCGATTATGAGACAGATCGGATTGTACGTGAGAGACTCGGCTTACAAGGCACTCCAAGTAAAAGCTTATTTTTAAAATCAAAGTCTGGAGATTATTACGTATTTTTTACGTTAGAGGGCACAAGACTCAACCGGGGAGAAATGAAAGAACTAACAGGAGAACGGTTATCTCTCTGTTCTCCTGATGAACTGCGAGACAAAACTGGTTGTACGCCGGGATGTGTGGCTCCTTTCGGATATTCACACGATGTAACAATTATTGTGGATAACGCTATTTATACGTACGATAAAATTTTAATTACACCTGGTGTACCTGAATTTACAATTGAATTATCCACAGAAGAATTAAAAAAGATTTTATTAACATGTCCAAATACCGTTTTAGAGTATAAACAAAAAGAGAGCTAATCGTTAGCTCTCTTTTTTCATTATTTAGCTTCTGCTGTTTTTTCTTTTGCAGAACGTACTTGCTCGTCCGCATGGTAAGAAGAACGCACAAGTGGGCCAGCTTCACAGTGGCTAAATCCTTTGCTAAGTGCAATTTCTTTAAGCTCTGCAAATTCTGCTGGTGGGTAATATTTAAGAACTGGTAAATGCTTCTTAGATGGTTGTAGGTATTGCCCAAGAGTTAAAATATCCACATTGTTTGCACGTAAGTCATCCATTGCTTCAATTAAATCTTCTCTCGTTTCACCTAAGCCCACCATAATGCTCGATTTAGTTGGAATATCAGGCTGCATTTCTTTCGCTCGACGTAAAAACTCTAATGAACGTTCATATTTTGCTCTAGCGCGAACTCGGTCAGATAATCGACGTACTGTTTCAATGTTATGGTTTAAAATATCTGGTTTTGCATCCATTAACATTTTTAAGTTTTCTTCTACTCCACCCATATCAGATGGTAATACTTCGATAGACGTGAATGGATTTTTACGACGTACTGCTCGTACTGTTTCAGCAAAAACAGCTGCTCCCCCGTCCTTTAAATCATCACGTGCAACCGCTGTTATAACAACGTGCTTTAAGCCCATTTGTACTACTGAATCTGCCACGCGTTCTGGTTCTTGTAAATCAAGCTCAGTTGGTAAGCCTGTTTTAACCGCACAAAAACGACAAGCACGTGTACAAACCGCACCTAAAATCATAAATGTTGCTGTTTTTCTTACAGCCCAGCATTCATGAATATTCGGACATTTTGCTTCCTCACAAACGGTATGAAGATTTTTAGAACGCATCATTTTCTTTAAGCCTGTATAGTTTTCATTCGTGTTTAACTTAATTTTCAACCATTCGGGCTTGCGCTTATATTCTGTTTGTTTTGTCATGGTTATCAACTCCGCACAATATGAAATAGTTTACCGTGTTCGCTTCTTTCAATGTAACATATCTATTCTAACGTATGAAAGCGATTTGCTCAAATGAAGATTCTAAGATTTTTTCCAATCGTTCCCTATAATGAAATACTCCGTATATCCCACACTAAAAAGAGTGATGTTGTGAAAGGAGTCTATTTCATGCTTCGAAAAATTTCTCTTTTGCTTTCTATTTGTTTTCTTCTCCACCAAAACATCGCTTACGGTGAAGATAATCAGCAAAGCATATACGAAAAGCGCATGGCACTATATAAAGAAACCGAGCAGTCTTCAGGCATTCCATGGTATTACTTAGCTGCAATGGATCAATATGAAAGAAATATACGGAGCGTAAGAAAAGATATTCCGAAAAAACCAGATGCCATCATTTCCCTTTATTTCAAACCAGAAATATGGGCTGGACCTATTAATAGTAACGATACTCTCCCCCATACAATTTCTCTATTTGGCGGAATAGGTTTAGATGGTGACAAAGATGGATTTGCAAATGCAAATAGCGACCGTGATCTTCTGCATACCGCAGCGACTATTTTAAGGAAACAAGGAACGTCAGAAGACCGTATTAAAATTATGCTCTGGGAATATTATAAACGTGCCAAAACAGTTGATTTAATTAGCGAATACGCCCAAATTTATAAACATTATGGACGTATTAATTTAGAAGGAAATGCTTTTCCTCTTCCGATCCGTAGTGACCATAGCTACCGTAGTACTTTCGGCGCTGGAAGAAGTTTTGGCGGCAGAAGGATTCATGAAGGAACCGATATTTTTGCCGGATATGGCGTGCCAGTAAGATCAACTTGCTATGGCATTATTGAAACGAAAGGTTGGAACCGCCTTGGTGGATGGCGCATTGGTATTCGCGACCTTCATAACAATTACCATTATTACGCTCATTTAGGCGGGTTCTCAAAAGAAATACAGCTTGGACAAATTGTTGAGCCAGGGAAAGTAATCGGATTTGTTGGTAGCACTGGTTATGGACCTCCTGGTACAGCCGGAAAATTTCCGCCCCACTTACATTTTGGCATGTATAAAGACAATGGCTATACAGAATGGGCCTTCGATCCATACATGCATTTAAGCCTTTGGGAGCGCAAAGAACGAGCAAATACAAAACGATAACCGTAGCTGCATTGCTACGGTTATTTTTTATCCAGTAAAAGCCTGACTGAGCCGAGTTTCACTTTATTTACAACTAACTATCTGTTTTCTTTTTATCAGGTACAGCAACACTTCCGCTTCCATAATACGTAGGCACTTCCCCTTGAACGATACGCGTCGCAATCGGAACATTTTGTTTCACCTTTATCTCTTTCGTATGAAATGGAATAATCACTTGCAATGTTACTTCCATTTCCATAACAATTTGAATCGCTGTAGTATTAATCCCATGCGGCTCAATTTTTTGTTTAATATCTGTATTCACATGTCCAACTGGCGTGAAATGAATCGGAATATCTGGTCCTATATTACCAAGAAGTGCATTATCAGTTACACGCCCAAAAGGAACTGCCATAGTCGCGCCGTTTTTTTCAGAAATACCTAGCTCCTTCAACTTCCCTTGTTCTACTTGCTGTAAATATTTTTCTATGTACGTGGTCGTTGATGTTACGATTTCATTTACTTGCTTTGTATTTAAATTAATTGTGGATACTTTTCCGTTTTTATCATTCTGTACTTTCATTAATGAATCTACATCGAATCCTTCATTAATTCGATCCTTTACTGCCTTCGTCATAATTGCCGTCGCCATTTTATGTGTCTCTACTTCCCCATATTTAATTAAGGTTGGCTGAATATTATTATTCACAATCCACAACCCTTGTGTAAGTAATATAACAAAAAGAATAAACGACATAAGCAGTATATACCGAAAGGCAATAGGTCCCCTTCGAAACCGCGAGTTTTTCGAGCGAAATATACTCATAAAAAAACCTCCTTCTTATATCATTTCTATGCAAGAAGGAGGGACGATATATGCTTATCTCATTTTTAATAATGCTTCTTTTCCGATTGTGCCAGTCGTAATACCTAAAGCTTCGGCTTCAATCGTTACTGATTCTAGCGGTGCTTCAAGAAGTTGTTCAATCGTTCTTACACCAACCGCACGGCCAGCAATAATTCCTCGATCACCTAATTTCTCATTTAAAAGACCTACATCTAATGCACCACACATAATATATCCTTTATCGCTCATTACAGCTAGCAAATTCGTCTTTGGAAGTTTCACGCTAACTGCAATAAACGTATAATTATCAATTATAATTGGCTCCACATTAACCATAGTTCACACTCCTCTCTTTCTTATCTGTATGACAAGAGAAAAATGAGTGTTACAAGTTAACTAGCCTATAGTTTAACGGAAGATGTATAAGTTATTAACATATCTGTTAACACATCTCTAAGTAGTTCTGGCATATAATATTGTTTGTCAGAAAGTGTGGATAGCTCTGGGTATAAGTAGCCAAATGTAAACATATCAATCGTTCCTACTGTATATATACGATCTAATTCCAGCGATTCCCCGTTAATTAATACATCTTCGAGTAAAATTTTATTCCCGGGAATCGTATCTGGAATGACTTCTACACCAGCGTAAATCATTTTCCCCATCACTTTTCCCCGAAATCCGAATCCTTTCACCTCAAGATTCTCCATATTCGGCTTACGTGCTTTCAAAATAACTTCTCTTAATATCTTTCCTGGAACTTTCAAAGCACACGGATTAATTGGATGTGGACAAATTCTGTGAATATCTCCGCGCGTTACAACACCCTCTTCTAACCCTTCAAGAAGTACACCAGCGTTCACCATGCCAATCTCTGCATTGCACCATGTTTTCAGCGCACTTGCTAACATGTGAGAAAACGGCGTCTCCTGAAACCAATCAACCGGTAATGACTCTTTTAAATGAACGACAGACTCTGCCATTATATGCTCACTTTCTTCCTGCAGTATTTCAATTGTGGATAACGGCTCGCTATAAGCACCTAACCGTTCCGTCTTAATCGCTCTACCGTCTTTTTTCAGCAATTTCTTCGTCTCTATATCCACAGTAAGCTGCACGTGACCAACGTAACGTCCCCACTTTTCACAACAACAAAGTAAAGTATTATTCAGTAGAATACCACGCTCAAATAAATGATGCGTATGTGCTCCTAAAATAACATCTATATCATAATGCTCTGCCATATACTCATCCATACTTTTTCCAAGGTGAGAAAGGACAACCGTAATATGAGCCTCATCTTTCACTTCTTCTAAAATAGACTCTAAATGAATAATGGGATCTTCAATATGCCAATCGAGCATCTGATAAAACTCTGGATAAGCTACCGTTAATCCAATAAAAGCAATGGTAATCCCATCCGTCGTTGTATGCAATTTATAAGGCCTTGCCCATGACGGACGTACCCCTTCTTTTTCAAATAAATTTGCGACAAGTATTTCAAATCCAGCATCATCATAGAGCCGATTTAAATGCTCTTTCGCTAACGTAATGCCTTCATTATTTCCGATCGTTACATAATCATATAACGCCTCATTTAAAAGCTTCGTATTCCCAAGGCCATTTGTCGCTTCCGAAATACTATGAAAACGATCCACATGATCTCCGATATCAACTGTCAAGACGGTCTCTCCCGCTTCCTGTCTTCGCTTTTTCTCCCCTAGAACAAACCGAGAAATTTGCGGCCAATTTTCAAAATGACTATGTATATCGTTTGTATGATAAAGATGGATGATTGTTTCTTTATTTATATTCAGAGAAAAAACCTCCCCTCAGTTCCTTACTGCCATTTACGCTATGCGTACGCAATAATCCTGTAAATACTTTTCGTCTTTTCTTGCTATTTTACATTGTACTCGCATTGTGAGAAAAAGCAAAAGATTGTCCTTTTTATATGAGAAACTTTTGCTAATGCAGGAAAGAATTCCAAATAGTGGAGGGAGGGGTGGATTTGTCAAAAAGTTTAATAGAGAATTCAGTGGGTGGTTGTTCAAGTGGATTTGTCAGTATCTTTATCTTAAACCTAGTCGTTCTCTGTTCTTATAAAATGTTTGGGGTATGTGAGGATTTTCTTTTGTCTTATCTTGTCGACAAATCGATATTCCTTGTCGAAACGTTGATATATTGAAATAATCGCTGATATATTCCGAGTTATGGTCGATATATTTGAAAAATCGCTGATATATTTAACTGAACACCCACCCGGGTACCCTCTCCCAAGCCAAGACAAATCCGCAAAACAAAAAAGCGCCCTGCACAGCAGGGCGCTTTCTTCATACATATATTATCCAGCTTTGCCTCCTAGACCATCATGTCTAAGAACCTTCCGCACTAGAAGATGAAAAGCATCTTCTGTGCGAAAGAATCTTAGCCAACGGGTCTGAACAGTCGGCTCCGCATTTCTATTTAACCAATAGAACCTTCCATCTCAAACTTGATTAGACGGTTCATTTCAACTGCGTATTCCATTGGAAGTTCGCGAGTGAATGGCTCGATGAAGCCCATTACGATCATTTCTGTAGCTTCTTGCTCAGAAATACCGCGGCTCATTAGGTAGAATAATTGTTCTTCTGATACTTTAGATACTTTCGCTTCGTGCTCAAGTGAAACGTAATCGTTTTTGATTTCGTTGTAAGGAATTGTATCAGATGTAGATTGGTTATCCATGATTAACGTGTCACACTCGATGTTAGAGCGAGAGTTTTTCGCTTTTGGTCCGAAGTGTACGATACCACGGTAAGTTACTTTACCACCATGCTTCGCAATCGATTTAGAAACGATTGTTGAAGACGTGTTTGGTGCTAAGTGAATCATTTTCGCACCAGCATCTTGGTGTTGGCCTTTACCGGCAATCGCGATAGATAATGTTAAACCACGAGCGCCTTCGCCTTTTAAGATAACTGCTGGGTATTTCATCGTTAATTTAGATCCGATGTTACCGTCAATCCACTCCATCGTTGCGTTTTCTTCACAAACCGCACGTTTTGTAACTAGGTTGTATACGTTGTTCGCCCAGTTTTGGATTGTTGTATAACGGCAATATGCATCTTTTTTAATGATGATTTCTACTACCGCACTGTGAAGTGAGTTAGTCGTGTAAACAGGTGCTGTACAACCTTCTACGTAGTGTACGTGTGCGCCTTCGTCTACGATGATAAGCGTACGCTCGAATTGTCCCATATTTTCAGAGTTAATACGGAAATACGCTTGAAGTGGTGTATCAACTTTAACACCTTTTGGAACGTAGATGAATGATCCACCAGACCAAACTGCAGAGTTTAATGCAGAGAATTTGTTGTCTGTTGGTGGGATTACTTTTCCGAAATGTTCACGGAAAATATCTTCGTTCTCTTTTAATGCGCTATCTGTATCTTTGAAGACGATTCCTAGAGCTTCTAGGTCTTCTTTCATGTTGTGGTATACAACTTCAGATTCGTACTGTGCAGATACACCAGCTAAATATTTTTGCTCAGCTTCTGGAATACCTAATTTATCAAATGTTGCTTTAATTTCATCAGGTACTTCATCCCAAGACTTCTCAGATTTCTCAGATGGTTTTACGTAGTACGTAATTTCATCGAAATCTAAGTCGTTTAAGTCGCCGCCCCATTGTGGCATTGGCATTTCGTAGAACTTATCCAGTGATTTTAAACGGAAGTCTAACATCCACTGTGGTTCTTCTTTCATACGTGAAATTTCTTCAACGATTTCTTTTGTTAAACCGCGTCCAGCACGGAAAATCGAAACGTCTTTGTCTTTGAAACCATATTTATAATCGCCGATATCTGGCAGTTGCTTCGCCATGTTGGTGTGTCCCTCCTTAGATAACCTCGTTTTTAGGAACCTTTAACATTACTTCTCTTCGTTTAAGCCCTTTTCTAACGCTTTCCACGCTAATGTTGCACATTTAATACGTGCAGGGAACTTGCATACGCCTTGTAATGCTTCAATATCTCCTAAATCGATGCTGTCATCGTACTCTTTTCCTAGCATCATGTCAGAGAAAATTTTAGAAAGCTGAAGTGCCTCTTCAATTTTCTTACCTTTTACTGCTTGTGTCATCATGGAAGCTGAAGACATTGAGATAGAACATCCTTCTCCTTCAAACTTCGCTTCTTGCACAATACCTTCTTCTACTTTCATCGTAAGTTGAATACGATCGCCGCAAGTTGGATTGTTCAAGTTTACTGTAACACTATCTTCTAGCACGCCATTGTTACGAGGATTCTTATAATGATCCATAATAACTTGACGATATAACGTATCTAAATTATTAAATGACATTTGTGAAATACTCCTTTGTCTTGATTAGCGATTCAACAAATGTATCAATTTCTTCTTTTGTATTATATAAATAGAAGCTCGCACGTGCTGTTGAAGAAGCTTTTAGCCACTTCATAAGCGGTTGTGCACAGTGGTGTCCTGCGCGAACCGCAATACCTTCTACATCTAATACTGTCGCTACATCGTGAGGATGTACGTCTTCAATATTAAATGTAACAAGACCAGCGCGATGCTTTGGACCATAAATTGTAACGCCATCTACTTCTGATAGTCTTTCTAAAGCATATTGCGCTAATTCATGTTCATGCTTTTCAATATTATGAAGACCGATTTCTTCTAGGAAATCAATTGCCGCACCAAGTCCGATTGCATTACCGATAATCGGTGTACCTGCTTCGAACTTCCACGGAAGCTCTTTCCACGTAGATTCTTGTAAATCTACGAAATCAATCATTTCACCGCCAAATTCAATTGGCTCCATATTGTTCAGCAATTCTTTTTTACCATATAATACGCCGATGCCTGTAGGTCCACACATCTTATGAGCAGATAATGCGTAGAAATCACAGTTCAAATCTTGTACATCCACTTTCATATGAGGTGTACTTTGTGCACCGTCAACGACCATAATTGCGCCATTTTCGTGTGCGATTGCTCCGATTTCTTTTACAGGGTTAATCGTTCCAAGCACGTTTGAAACTTGCATAATAGAAACGATTTTTGTATTCGGTGTAACTGTTTGACGAACATCTTCTAAAGAAATTGTACCGTCTGGTTGAAGCGGAAGGTATTTTAAAGTTGCACCAGTTTTCTTCGCAACTTGTTGCCACGGAATGATGTTACTATGGTGCTCCATGTAAGAAATAACGATCTCATCGCCTTCTTTTACATTTTCAAGACCATAGCTAGCCGCTACTGTATTTAATGCAGTTGTCGTTCCGCGCGTGAAAATAATCTCTTCCATTGATTTCGCGTTAATAAACTTACGAACTTTCTCGCGTGCACCTTCATACGCGTCAGTAGCTTTCGTACCGAGCGTATGAACACCGCGATGCACGTTAGAATTATATTCTTTATAGTAACGTTCTAACGTTTCAATGACTTGAATTGGTTTTTGAGAAGTTGCTGCACTATCGAAATAAACAAGTTGTTTGCCGTTCACTTTTTGATCAAGAATTGGAAACTGTTTGCGTATTTCATGAATATTCATTAGCGAACTTTCCTTTCAATTACCTCAACAAGCTGTGCCTTTACTCCTTCAATTGGAAGCTCATTAACTACAGGTGCTAAGAATCCATGGATGACTAAACGTTCTGCTTCGCGTTTTGGAATACCACGGCTCATCAAGTAGTATAGTTGGATTGGATCTACGCGACCTACTGAAGCTGCGTGACCTGCCATTACATCATCTTCGTCGATTAAAAGAATTGGGTTTGCATCACCGCGTGCTTTTTCATCTAACATAAGAACGCGAGAAGATTGTTGTGCATTTGATTTAGATGCACCGTGTTCAATTTTACCAATTCCGTTAAAGATAGATGTTGCACTATCTTTTTGTACACCGTGTTTTAAAATCCAACCTTCAGAATGTTTACCGAAGTGAACAACTTTAGTTGTAAAGTTTTGTGTTTGGTTACCACGGCCAATTGTTACTGTTTTCGTATCAGCATATGAACCGTCGCCCATTAAGTTTGTAACGTTCTCTGAAATTGTGTTTCCGTCATTCATAAGGCCTAGAGCCCAATCAATGCGGCCGTCGCGTCCTACAACGCCGCGGCGGTTAACGTAAGTTGTTACGTCTTTTGCTAATAGATCAACCGCACCGAATTTCACTTGTGCGCCTTGTTCCACGATTACTTCTGCTACGATATTTGCAATACCTTTAGCATTTTCATTTGCAACGTAGTTTTCTACATAAGTTGCAGTACTGTTCGCATCAGCTACGAATAATACGTGGTTATATACGTTAGCTTCTTCGCCGTCTACTAAGAATACAGCTTGAAGTGGAGTTTCAAGAACAACGTTTTTCGGAACATATATGAATGCACCGCCGTTGATTAATGCAGCATGAAGTGCAGTTAGACGATGCTCGTCTACTTTCACGCCGTCTTTCATTAAGTACTTTTGTACTAGTTCAGCATGCTCAGTTGCTGCTGTTACGATGTCTGTAAAAATAACACCTTTTTCTTTTGCTTCGTCTGCTAAAGAAACGAATGCAGTTGTACCAGTACGTTGCACTAATACGCTGTTATTTTCATCGATTAAGTTTTTCACTGCTTCTGGAAGTTCAGTTAAAGAACTTACAGGCTCTTGCTTAGCAGCGTCGCCTTTTCCGATAAAGTCCCATTTGTCAATTTTCGTTTTATCAGGCGTTGGCATTGGAAGTTCAGTTGCTTGTGCAAGAGCTTGTAAGCGGAACTCAGTCAACCAAGCAGCTTCGTTTACTTCGCTTGCGCGTTGACGGATTGTTTCTTGATCGAAAGGTAATGTACCGATTGTCATGTTTATGCTCCTCTCTTACGCTTCTTGCTCTGTTGTTTCGTCTTCAATACCTAATTCTTTTTTAATCCAGTCGTAACCTTCAGCTTCTAGACGTTGTGCAAGCTCAGGGCCACCAGATTTAACGATACGACCGTTCATCATAACGTGAACGAAGTCTGGAGTGATGTAGTTTAATAAACGTTGGTAATGCGTAATCATTAGGCAACCGAACTCTTCGCCGCGCATTTCGTTAATACCTTTAGATACAACTTTTAATGCATCGATATCAAGACCTGAGTCGATTTCATCTAAGATTGCGATTTTTGGCTCAATCATCATTAATTGAAGAATTTCGTTACGTTTTTTCTCTCCACCAGAGAAACCTTCGTTTAAGTAACGTTGTGCCATTTCTGGATCCATTTCTAGGAATTCCATGTTTTTATCTAATGTACGGATAAATTTCATAAGAGAAATTTCATCGCCTTCTTCACGACGTGCGTTAATTGCAGAACGTAAGAAGTCAGCGTTTGTTACTCCGCTAATTTCACTTGGATATTGCATTGCTAGGAATAGACCCGCTTGTGCGCGCTCATCTACTTCCATTTCTAATACATCTTCACCGTCGATGATGATGCTACCTTCTGTTACTTCATACTTTGGGTGACCCATAATTGCAGAAGATAAAGTTGATTTACCTGTTCCGTTAGGTCCCATAATTGCGTGGATTTCTCCACCTTTTACTTCAAGGTTTACACCCTTTAAAATTTCTTTGCCATCAATTGATACGTGTAAGTCTTTAACCGTTAATGTAGAACCAGCCATCTCAATACCTCCATTAATCCTATATATACATTTTAAAAATTCCTAAAACGTTCATATTCTCATTTTATTCTCATTCTAATTTTATATCAAATAAAATGATATCGCAAACGACGAAAAAAAGTAACCGTTTTTTCACAAATGTATATAAGTATTTCCTTTGCATCTTTCTATGATACACCTTTCTTCTTATTTATATAAAGAAAAAAGGACTGGTAATTTTCCAATCCTTTCCTTATAATTATTCACTTACCGGAAGTACAGCACCTTTATATTCTTTATTAATAAAATCTTGAATTTCTTTTGAATGTAGCACTTCTACTAGCTCTTTAATTTCTTTTTTCTTCTCATCACCTTTACGAACTGCAATGATGTTTGCATATGGAGAGTCTGCTCCTTCAATCGCAATTGCATCCTTTGTTGGATTTAATTTTGCATCAATTGCATAGTTTGAATTAATAAATAAAGCATCACCTTCATTATTTTCATACAGCTTTGGTGACAATCCAGGCTCTACATCTGTTTTAAACTTTAAGTTTTTCGGATTTTCGACTACATCTTTTACTGTTGCCTTAACAACATCTACGCCATCTTTTAGTTTAATAACTCCTCCTTTTTGTAATAATGCGAGCATACGGCCACGCTCCGCTACGTTATTACTCATAATTACTGTTCCGCCATCTGGTAAGTCTTTTAAGCTTTTATATTTCTTAGAATAAATACCCATCGGCTCTAAATGGATTTTTCCTGCGTTTACAATTTTATATCCCTTTTCTTGAATTTCTTTATCTAAGTATGGAATATGCTGGAAGTAGTTCGCATCAATTTCTTTATCCGCTAACGCTTTATTTGGCAGTACATAATCCTGGAACTTTTTAATCTCTAACTTAATGCCTTTTTTCTCTAATATTGGCTGTGCCTTCTCTAGAATAACAGCGTGCGGCACGTTAGAGGCTCCAACAACAAGCTTATTCTCTTCTTTTCCTCCGCAAGCAGCTAATGTAAATACAGACAGCGCTGTAACAACTGACAATAGAATCTTTTTCATATGATGTCCCCTTCTCCCCTATAGTTATGTAGTTATAAAAAAGGCTGGCATACACCAGCCTTTTCAGCAATTATTCTTTTACAGGAACAACTGCCCCTTTATATTCTTTATTAATAAAGTCTTCGATTTCTTTAGAATGCAATACTTCTACAAGCTCTTTAATCTCTTTTTTATCTTTATCACCTTTACGAACCACTAATACGTTTGCGTACGGTGAATCATCACCTTCAATTGCAATTGCATCTTTTTCTGGATTTAATTTCGCATCAATTGCATAGTTTGAGTTAATTAAAACAGCGTCGCCTTCTTTATTGTTATACACTTGTGGTAACAAACCTGGCTCAATATCCGTTTTGAACTTTAAGTTTTTCGGGTTATCTGCAATATCTTTTGGAGTTGCACTAACTGGATCTACTCCGTCTTTAATTTTTAAAATGCCTTCTTTTTGTAAAATTGCTAAACCACGTCCATGGTCAGTAACGGAATTACTCATAATAATTGTCGCCCCGTCTGGAAGTTCTTTTAAGCTCTTATATTTTTGAGAGTATACACCAATTGGTTCAATATGAATTTTCCCTGCTATTTCAAAATCATATTTTTTATCTTTAATTTCTTTTTCTAAATACGGAATGTGCTGGAAGTAGTTTGCATCTAAATCCTTATCCGCTAACGATTTATTTGGCAACACGTAATCTTGGAATTTTTTCACTTCTAATTCAATTCCTTTTTTCTCAAGTAACGGTTTTGCTTTTTCTAAAATTTCAGCATGCGGTACGTTAGAAGCACCAACAACAAGTTTCTTTTCATCTTTATCTTTCCCGCCACAAGCAGCTAACCCAAAAATTGAAGTTGAAATAAGTGCCGTAAGTAATAATTTTTTCATTTAAAATATCCTCCCGTTTTTATTATCGTTTATCTATTCGAGTCGTTAAACTATCACCAATCCACTGGATTAAAAATACAACTAGTAATACACAAATTGTCGCAACGATTGTTACATCGTTATTCCCTCTCTGGAATCCTTCTAAATAAGCAAGTGTTCCAAGGCCACCAGCACCAACAACTCCCGCCATTGCTGTATAGCCTACTAAAGCAATTGTCGTAACCGTAATACCAGATACTAATGCTGGTAATGATTCTGGAATTAACACTTTCAAAATAATTGTGCTTGTTTTTGCTCCCATTGCTTTTGAAGCTTCAATTACACCTTTATCAATTTCGCGAAGTGCAATTTCAACCATTCTCGCATAGAATGGTGCCGCTCCAATAATTAAAGCCGGCAAAGCTGCACTTGCTCCAAGAATTGTTCCAAGAAGAATCTTTGTGAATGGGATTAATAAAATAATTAAAATGATGAACGGTATAGAGCGGAATATATTTACGAATGCTCCAATCACCGTATTAATTGATTTGTTTTCCCATAAATTATCTTTCGCTGTCATGAAGAGTAACAATCCTAAAATTAGTCCTAAAACAAATGTCGCAAGAGCTGCGATTGCCGTCATATATAATGTTTCACCAGTTGCTTCTAACATTTGATTCCAATCAACATTTGCGAGTAACTTATCCATGTGCAATCACCTCCAGCTCTACTTGATCTTGATGAATTCCTTCTATTGCTTGCTGGATCGCTGTTTCCTCACCATTTAAATGAACAACTAAACTACCGTAAGAACCGTTATTCGTTTGTGCAATATTTCCTTGTAAAATGCTAACTTCTATATCACTGCGTTGCATTAATCGTTGAAGCACTGGTCTTTCTACAGCCTCACCGATAAACTGCAAACGAATTACTTTTCCATCTGGATATTTTTCAATTAAACTTTCAATTGTTTCATTTGTATCTTCAGAATCTGTTAACTGCTGTACAAATCGTTTCGTAATATCTTGCTTCGGATTACGGAATACATCAAGTACTGGACCTGTTTCTACAATCTTTCCTCTCTCCATTACCGCTACTCGGTTACATATCTTTCGAATCACGTGCATCTCATGTGTAATGAGTACAATTGTTAAACCAAGGCGCTTATTAATGTCTAATAGTAAATCCAAAATTTGATCTGTCGTTTCTGGATCAAGAGCTGACGTTGCTTCATCACATAAAAGCACTTGTGGATTGTTAGCTAAAGCTCTTGCAATCCCGACGCGTTGCTTTTGTCCTCCGCTCAGCTGAGATGGGTACGCGTCTCCTCTCCCTTCTAATCCAACGAGATGAATTAATTCATCAACACGTTTTCTTCTCTGCGCTTTATCAACACCTGCAATTTCAAGTGGAAACTCTATATTTTCACGTACAGTTCGTGACCAAAGTAAGTTGAAGTGCTGAAAAATCATTCCGATTTCTTGCCTTGCCTTACGAAGTTCACTTCCTGTAATTGCTGATATAACACGATTCGCAATTGTAATTTGGCCAGAAGTCGGTTTCTCTAACTGATTAAACAATCTGATTAAAGAACTTTTTCCAGCGCCACTATATCCGATAACACCAAAGATTTCACCTTTGTCTATTTTTAAATTGGCGTTATCTACAGCAGTGACATCACCGCTTTTCGCCTTATATATTTTCTTTACGTTCTCTAATAGAATCATGATGTTCACCCCTTTTTTAAATAAAAAGCGCAAGCGGCTCGTTTAGAACAAGAGGACGCCCGAATCCCTGACGTAGAGACGCTTTTTGCCTCATACGAAGGGATGAAACGACCGACTGTTCTAGCCGCTGGAGCTAGATTTCATAAAGATTTTAGGTCGACTCCGCAATTTTTTATGTTTAATGTGTGTAGTCCACCGTTATCACTACCCTTATTATTTGAATGTCCTCCACATTCAAACAATAAAAAAACCTTTCTGCTTTAGAGAAGCAGAAAGGTTTATATGCGTATATAACAACATTATCCCTCTCTCTCATCTCTCAAAGCATTCGCTTTGCAGGAATTGGCACCATTTCAACATAAGTTGACGGTTGCCGGGCTTCACAGGGCACAGTCCCTCCACCTCTCTTGATAAGAGAAATCAGATTCAATTTTCGTCTGATTTGAAATTTATTAAATTGTCTATATTTTATGACTTGAATTGTATCAATATACACTCACCATGTCAACAGAAATTTTCGCAAAAAATGAAACTTCAGAATTTTAAGCACCTACTGACATCGGTTTACATATATGAAACATCGATTCCACTAATAACATCGTTCGATACGTTCCCGAATATTGTACACGTCCATCGTTCATTAACATTTGCAATCGTACATTTCCATTCACCAATTGTTCTATATCCTTTTCATCTAAGCAAATGATTTGTTCCGTTCCTCTTTCCTCATGTACCAGCTCTATATAATCTCTTGAAATTTGTAACGAACAACTTTCATCTCCAAAACGAAAATTAACAGTTTTTTCCTCTTGTCTTAAAAGCGGTTCTAAATGATATTGACCATTAGCGTAATTTACAAATGATTGAAGCAAAGAATATAATCTCATCCTAAATCACATCCTTCATATCACTTTCTATTACATACCATTCCCTCTCACTAAAGAGCAATCCTGTTATTTTCGCTCGACAAATACTGTATCCACCCTGCATCTCGACATATTTCCCAAGAAATATGTCGAGGCGGCAAAAATTTTGCCGCCTACTTTAATTCCGTATATAAATATTCAACCGAATGAAATGCGTATATCTTCTTCATCAGTGTCCCATTTTCAAAAACAAGTAAACAAGGTACACTTTCAATCCCATACTCTTTCGCTAAATACGGAGCATAATTTAAATCTAACATCCCAATTTTGAGGCCTTCAATTGTCATCTCAACGACTGTTAACATCTTTTTTGCTAATTGGCATGTTCCACACATTGGAGTATATACATATAATACTGTTTTTTCTTCGTTCTCTATTAGGGCTGTAGCTTCGGCTCCTGTCCAATCAATCACTTCTATCATTCCTTACCGTAAATATTCTGTATAAACGTCAATGTCGGCTCCCCATAATACATTTGCTAAGTGTGTAGATGGCGCAGTTGCCACTTCTCGGTACGAGCGATCAATATAGATATGCTCGGCTTGCGGAAATTCTTTTCGAAATTGTTTCCTTAACTTTTCTCCAGCATCATCAGCATCCACTAGCACATACACTTCCTTATCAAAAAACTGATCAACGAGCTCATCCATTTTCGACAAACCAATTGTACCATTTGTACAAACAATTTCCACCGGTTCACGAATAATAGATTCAATCTTTCTTCTATCTGATGTACCTTCTACAATAATGACTTTTTCTACATAAATCATATGTCATCACCCGATCACCATATACTATATAACATTGAACTTAGTATATAGTATATTCGTTATTTTCATGTTGTTTCCTGTTTATTTTTGCAAAAGAAAAGCGGAAGCGGCTTGCTCAGAACAAGAGGACATTGGAACTCCTAAACTAGAGGCGCCTTTTGCCTCAAGTGAAGGAGTGAAATGACCGACTGTTCTAGCCGCTGGAGCTGGATCACAAAGAAAAGCGGAAGCGGATCATTCAGATTGTGAGGGGGATGGAGCTTCTGACGTAAAGGCGCTTTTGGCCTTGCAGGAAGAAGCGAAGCCACCGAACAATCTAGCCGCTAGAGCTGGATCATAAAGAAAAGCAGAACCGACTGTTTAGCCCTGTTGGCTAAGGTTCTTTCGTACAGAAGACGCTTTTTGTCTTCTTCGTACGGAAGGTTCTTAGACATGAAGGGCTAGGAGGTGGAGCTGGACAATGAAAAGCACAAGCGGCTCTTTCAGAACAGGAGGGCACCCGAACTCCTGAACTAGAGGCGCCTTTTGCCTCAAGTGAAGGAGTGAAATGACCGACTGTTCTAGCCGCTGGAGCTGGACAATGAAAAGCGCAAGCGGCTCGTTTAGATTGTGAAGACTTATGAAACCTTACCACAAAACAGTTTTTCTCATAATAGCTTATTTATTTACATATAACTTGAATTTCATTATTTCACACAAAATAAAAAAGGACAGCACAAAGGCTGTCCTTTAGTCGACTATAATTAGTCTTGGTTTGTCATTTCTGCATATTTTTCTGCAGTTAATAACTTCTCAACTTGGCTTGCATCAGAAAGTTCAACTTTAACCATCCATGCACCCTCGTATGGAGATTCGTTAACAAGTTCTGGTTGGTCACTTAATTCTTCGTTTACTGCTACAACTTTACCGCTTACAGGTGCGTATAACTCAGAAACTGTTTTAACAGATTCTACGCTTCCGAATGGCTCGTCAGCTTCGATTGTTGCACCTACTTCAGGAAGTTCAACGAATACGATATCGCCTAGCTCACCTTGTGCAAAGTGAGTGATACCGATAACAACTTCATTACCTTCAGTTTTTACCCATTCGTGTTCTTCAGAGTAACGTAAATTATTTGGAATGCTCATGACTGTACCTCCAGTGAATGTATTAATTATGTAAAAATACCTTATTGGTACTTTTTCCACACACTTTCAAACTGCTCTTCGTTAAAACCAAGTGTTACATTCGTTCCATCTGTTACAATTGGACGTTTAATCAACATGCCATCCGATGCTAAAAGCTCATACATTTCGTCTTCGCTTGCATCTTTCAACTTATCTTTTAGACCAAGTTCACGGTAACGCATTCCACTTGTATTAAAGAATTTTTTTAATGGTAATTCACTTTTTTCATGTAAATTACGTAAATCTTCTTTTGATGGTGGATTTTCAACAATATGAATCATCTCATATGCTACATCGTTTGCCTCAAACCATTTCTTTGCCTTTTGACATGTGCCACACTTTGGATATGAATAAAATGTTACTGTCATAAATTCACCTACTTTTTTACTAACCTTTACCTTTATCATATAGAAAACGTTTTATTATTTCAAACCATTATTCGCTAAACTTTTACTTATTTCGTGATAATTTTTAATAATCCTGCGAATTTTTCTTATTTTTCCGCCATTTGTTAAGAAAAAAATAAATATATAAATTTTTTAGATTCTGCACCAAACATATATCTTAAACAAGCGTTTGATTAATTCTCCATTTTTCTTTCTTAACCTTTGAACTACAGGAGTTTCTTCCTACCGAACATACAGCTTAAACAAACGTTTGATTAATTCTCCATTTCTCTTTGTTAACCCTTGAGTTACATCGGTTTCTTCCTACCGAACATACAGCTTAAACAAACGTTTATTTTAAAAAATAAGAAGCCTCTTTTACAGGCTCCTTCATCATCTATTCAAATAATCTGCAATTGTTTGAAATACTACGATATACATATTATGAATACTTTCTTCTGTGTTTCCACCATTTGATAAACCAATTGCCCATTGTTGCCCTTCACCACTTCCGATATTCGCAAAACCTTGCGTATACATCGCATTTACATCTTTTCGTGCACTGTTATACTCTATCCCTTTTGTAATAAAAATTGAATATGATTTATCTTGTAAACCGATAAAAAACACTGGTTTCTTTAGCGATGAAAATACATTTTTATACTGCTCTGTTGAGGCTTCTTGAAAGTGATCTTTCATTATTAGAAAACCATCCACTTCCTTAGATTTCTTTTCCAGTGCCTCTAACTTCATTTCCTCAAACTTTACATTCCTAAACGTATCTTTCGGCTTTTCTCCAACAACTCCAATTACGAGTGCTCTTCCGTTATATTCTAATTTCTCTCCTTCTTTATCCTTTGCACACCCAGCACCGACTAGGCATATCAATATAAAAAATAAGAAATACGATAAACGCTTCATTTAGCACCCTTCCCTTCTTTTTAGTCAAGTGACAAAAACGTAAGGTTAATTCAAGAAAATGTAAGTAAAATCGATAGCCCAATTCACGTTTCTATATTATAATCAATTGAATTTACTTACATTACTAAACATAGGAGATCAACATGAAGAAATTTAAACTTTCATCTTTTCTTCCGTTAAGTTATATACTTCTACTCGTACTCGTAAGTCCCCTTTACGACGTATTAAATAAATCGACTGTTCACGCAGTAGACGTTACAACTGTAGTAGATGATTGGATTCCATTTGTAAAAGCATTTATTATTCCTTATTTACTTTGGTTTCCATACTTATACGGCGCACTTATTTATTACTGCTTTGCAGACCGAAAGCAATATTATGTCACTTTAAGTAGTATTATTTTTGGAAAGCTTGCTTGTTTTTCTATTTATTATTTTTGGCAAACAACTGTACCGCGTCCGACTGTCGTTGGGACAGATGTATTTTCTGAACTAGTTCGCTATATTTATAGTATCGATCAACCTGTAAACTGTTTCCCTAGCATTCACGTTCTTACTACATTTGTAATTATGTTAGCTGCCTTTAAGCGTAGAGAACAGCATGCTTGTGAATATTACATCCTTACTTTCTTCGGTACACTTATTATTTTATCAACGCTATTTACGAAGCAGCATGCCTTTGTAGATGCCGTTTCTGGAATGACGCTTGCAAGTATACTTTACTTCGGCGTTCAGCTCTTATTGGCCAAAGAACCGATAAGAGTTCCAGTAAAACAAAATCATAGAATGTAGCATGACAAAAAAGCAGACTGTGGCTTCTCAGTCTGCTTTTATCTATTAGTAAGGAGATTTTCAACTTAAGATTGCGGTACAGTCATATCACCAGAGTGAATACGACCTGCTTTTTTAAGAGCAATGTAAAGTATATAAGAAACAGCTACTGGAATGACGATATAAGTAATTACCATCGCCGGGAGAACTTCCCACCCTTGGCTGGAAATTAAATTAATTGGTGCGATAAGAGAACTTAATCCAAGACCTGCAATTTCCTTTCCTGCTTCCAGTTGGAAAATTAATGCTGATACTGGACCGACTATAGCACTGGCGACGACAGTTGGAACGAGAATCATTGGGTTTTTAGTGATATTTGGCAACTGTACTTTCGGAGTACAAAGTGCTTGAGCTAATATGCCACCTAAATTGTTTTCTTTCGCTGAGATGACAGAGAATCCGATAAACTGAGCGACGCATCCGGCAAGAGCAGCACCACCTGCAACACCGTCTAAGCTAAGTGCAATTGCTAACGCAGCTGATGAAGCTGGAGAGATAAGTAATAGTCCCCAAACTACTGCAATGACGATAGAAGCAATAAACGGACTACCAGCTGAGCTATCTTTAATAAACGCTCCAACTGCATTTAAAACAGGAGTAATATTATGAGATAACCAAATACCAACTAAACCAGAACCTAATATTGCTGCAAATGGAACGAGCATCATATCTAACGCAGTTTTTCCGCTTAAACGTTTACCAATATATACAGCTAAAGTTGCTGTTAATAATGCACCGATTGGCTCACCTGTTTTAATAATTAGACCAGCTTCAGTAATTGAAATGGATCCGGCACCAATTGCTCCGGCTACCATCGCCGAGAAGATTACAAGACCGTTTGCACCGAGCATAAAAGCAATGCCGGCACCAATCGCCGGTGCCATAAGGGATTTTGCAACAACTCCGATTGTAATAAGTAATGGTATATCAACAATTCTTCCTATATTTTCGATCAGTAAACCAATTCCGAGGGATACGAAAATACCTTGTGCGATTCCAGCAGATGCTTTAAATACACGAGACATTATATATTCCTTCATTCGTTTCACCTTCTTCTATAAGTTAGTAACCAATTGTTTTCATATAATCACGTAAAATATCGTTTGATTTTGCGAATCGAGATTCTTCATCCTCTGTTAAATTGAGTTCTACAACTTCTCTTATACCGTCTCTAGTAATAATAGCAGGTACTCCTGTACAAATATCATATTCACCGTACTCACCATCTAAAATGGCTGATACAGCAATAACACGGTGATCATCATTAAAGATTGAACTCGCAATATATGCTAGAGAATTTCCAATTCCGTAATAAGTAGTACCTTTTCGTTTATAAATTTCCCAGCCAGCTTTTGCAGTCTTCTCAACAATTTCATCTAAATCTATTTCACCAAATCGTTCTTTTTGTTCTTCTAAAATTTGCAGAACTGGCTTTCCACCAACAGTTACATGAGACCAAGCAACCATTTGAGAATCACCATGTTCTCCTAATGAATACCCATGGATACTACGAGGGTCTACATGTAGCATTTCAGATAAAATTGTTCTTAAGCGAGAAGAATCTAATGATGTACCAGTACCGATTACGCGATTTCTAGGTAATCCAGATAATTTCCACACTTCATATGTAATAATATCAACTGGGTTCGATGCAAGTAAGAAAATACCATCAAATCCACTTTCCATTACGCCGCCAACAACACTTTCCATAATCTTCGCACTCGCTCCTAAAGTATCTAAGCGACTTTGTCCAGGTTTTGGTGCTGGCCCTGCTGTAATAATAACAATGTCCATATCTTTGCAGTCTTCATAGCTTCCTGCATATACTTTTGTTCTTGTATTTGTAAAGTTAATGCAATGTGATAAATCCATCGCTTCCCCAACTGCACGTTCATGATTTATATCAATTAATAATAGCTCTTCGCAAATTCCTTGATTTACAATGGAATACGCACAACTTGATCCAACTAATCCAGTACCGATAATTGCAATTTTTCTTGTATGTCTTTTCATAGCAATCTCTCCTAATTGATCATATAATCTATTTCTTTTGCTCTTTACACTCCTAATTATAGAGGTTCCCACGATAGAAACCATGGATACTTTGTGAAATATTGAACAAATCATTTGTCCTTTTTGTGAATTGTTATATTCCATTTTCGTCATATTTGTTACAACTGGAAAAATATTTATTTTATATTTATTGACATGCTCAAAACAAAAAACGAGCGACTTCATTCGCCCGTTTTTTGTCATCCCGTTATTCCGCACTTAATTGACTTTTTAATTGCTGCACAATCATTGGATTAGCAGGTGCTGCCGGTTTGTAATAACTCTTTTGCTTTGCGTACTCATACATATTACGTTGGCGCATCTCATCTTGATTACGAATTTGAATTAACGTTTGATGTAACTGTTCATTATCAGACTGAGCAATATAATTTGCATAGCTTGTTAAACTTGCATTCAATCCTGCTAAATAATCATTTACCATATCTTTTTCATTCATCTTTCTCTTCCTCCTATCCTAGGAAAGTCATTAATTGCTGTTTCGTATTTCGTGCATCTTGCGCATCTTTTTGTAGCATTTGTTTCAGTTGTGGATCTGTACACGTCTGTGCATACTGCTCCAACTTGTTAATAATTGTTGCGTGTCCACCAATTAAATGACGTAAGTTTTCTACTTCAAGCTCTGTTAAATTTTGCATGGAATACTCCTACCTTTCTTTATTCGTTCACTGTTAGTATTTAGCTATTTTTTGATTGTATACATGAATTAACTTTTTCACGTGCATACAAAATATATGGAATTTTACATATTATGAAAACTTTATATTTTATAGTTTTAGGAATAGAATTGCTATGCAATAATTATTATATGAAATTTCAAAAAATACTCCCTATCCACTATAACCCTCGCATCATATAAAACTTATTAGTTAAAGGAGCAATGAACATGAAAACACATGACTTCCTTACAGAAATCCAGAAGGGCTCTGAGCCTAGTCCATATCAAGATCCTATTGCTTTTATTTTCGTTTGCCTTTCCGTAGCTATATACACATTTTTCAAACCTGCTAAATAATATCATGTAATGAGAAAAAGCCTACCGCTCTTTTCGAATCATATGCACTAAAAAACCTTAGAATCACTTCTAAGGTTTTTGTTTGCCTCGCTTCTTATTCACGTAACCCTTTAATAAACGTTTCCAATAATACATGTAAACTTGTATCCAGATCTAACGGCAAACCAAATCCGCCTTGCTGTTCAATCGAAGCAAATCCATGACAAATACTTCTGAATCCGCGTGTCGCATGAAGTGCATTCTCTCCTTCTAAGCCATACTGTTGTAATACTTGAAGACAAAGCTTTACAATTCCGTCACCTGCTTTTCTTACTTCTTCATCTCGTAAAAAAGTTGCTTCATATAGTCCAGGATGTTTTCGGACAAATGCTACATACGCTTCTCCTAATGCATGAATTGCTTCATCCATACGTTTATCCTCGGCCGCTTCTTCCAGTTTGTTATGCAGCTGTTTGATTCCGTAAATACCAAGATTTTTCCGTACATCTTGTAACCCTTTTACATGATTATATAGTGAGGGCGAACGTATCCCTAACCTTTGCGCTAATGAAGCTAATGTCACTTCTTGTATTCCATTTGCATCTGCAATTTCTGCAGCTGTTTCTACAATTTTCTGTAATGTAAGTCCGATTCTCGGTGACATAAATTAACCCTCTTTCTTACTTTCTATATTCCGTTTCGCTTCCTTAATAGCAAGCTCTATGGCAGTGCCTGGATTCTTTATCATTTTCCCATGTCCTGCCGCAAGCAAGGAAGGCTCATATTCGCTTAACTTCTCTGCACTTTGTACTGATATTTCTTTACTCCACGTTGCCATCGCAGGAAACGGAAACCAAAATTTCATTTGTCCCGAAACAGCCATACCTCCTCTTGTTTGAAATGCATCCCCAACAATAAGAGCTTTATTTCGTACATCAAGAAACGACATGGATCCTGGCGTATGTCCCGGTGTCATAATCGCAAGAAGCGATCCAACTCGGTCGCCATCTTCTAATAAAACATCAGGTACCGTTTTTACCTTTTTAGGTACACCGCCTTTTATCGGTATATTTGGTTCATCCTTTTGTAACGTCGTATCTCCTTCTAACAGCTTTGCGTCCCGCTTAGAAATATAGACTGGAACATGAGGGAGTACTTCCTTTAATGCGTCTAATGCACCTATGTGATCATCATGCGCATGTGTTAATACAATCTTAGTAATTCGTTTTCCTATTTTCTCAGCCGCCTGTAAAATACTTTTTGCGCTATATGGCAAAGCCGCATCAATTAAAGTTAAACCATCTTCTTCCTCCACAAAGTAACAATTCACAGGAAACACTCTTGGCAAAAATGACAATTGATATACCGTTTGTTCATGTATCATTCTCATATTTCCATCTCCCTTTTCACGAAAACTAATACTATTAGTTTTATTATACTAATGTCATTAGTTTTATGTCACTAAAAATTTCATTTTTTCCAAAAAAAAAGAAAAGCAGCCGTTTATACGACTACTTTTCTGTACAGCTATTAAACTGTGTAACGCTCATCTTCTAAAATTTTCGCAGCGATTTCACGTTTCTTCGGAATTACGTTAAGTGGTGTGTGGCGAGTTAATTTACGTAATGATGATAACATCATGCGCAGCATGTCGCCGTTTTCAACTGCGATAAGTGTTTCTTTCGCATCTGCTTCAATTTCGTTGAATGCTTCTTGGCAGAATACTTCAGTGTATAACACTTTTTGTTTATTCTTTTCAAGACCAGTTGTTTTGATCGCTTTTTCTGTACGAAGAACAGCTGATTCCATTGCGTATAGGTTGCTTACGATGTCAGCGATATTCACAAGAATTTCTTGCTCTTTATCTAATGCTTTACCATATTTTTGAGCTGCTAATCCAGCTACCATTAAGCCGATTTTCTTCGCGTTACTTACTAAATATTTTTGAAGTGCTAATGGCTCATCACCCACTTCTTCTGGCATCATCATCATTAACTCTTCTTGTAATTTTTGTGCTTTTTGAAGAAGTGGTAATTCACCTTTCATCGCTTTACGTAAGAACGTACCTGGTACGATTAGGCGGTTAATTTCGTTCGTTCCTTCAAAAATACGGTTAATACGAGAATCACGGTACATTCTTTCAATCTCGTATTCTGCCATAAATCCGTAACCACCGTGAATTTGAACACCTTCATCTACTGTATAGTCTAATACTTCAGAACCGAATACTTTGTTTAAAGAGCACTCGATTGCATATTCAGCGATAGAAGCTGCTACTGCTTTACCGTCTTTTACTTCTTCTTCAGATAATGTGCTCATGCGGCTTTCGAATAAACCTACTGTACGATATACAGAGCTTTCAGCTGCATATGTTTTTGCTGCCATATTCGCAAGTTTCTCTTGAATTAATGGGAAGCGAGCGATTGGTTGTTTGAACTGTTGACGTTGGTTTGCATATTGTGCTGAAATTTCTACTGCACGTTTCGCAGATCCAACTGTACCAACACCTAATTTATAACGACCGATATTTAAAATGTTGAATGCGATAATATGACCTTTACCGATTTCACCAAGTAAGTTTTCTTTCGGTACTAACGCATCTTCTAAAATTAACGTACGAGTTGAAGAACATTTAATACCCATTTTCTTTTCTTCTGGGCTTGTAGATACGCCAGCGTAGTCTTTCTCTACAATAAATGCTGAGAAGTGCTCGCCATCTATTTTTGCATATACAACGAATACGTCAGCGAATGCAGAGTTTGTAATCCATTGTTTTTCACCGTTTAATACGTAATGTGTACCTTCTGCATTTAAACGTGCAGTTGTTTTTGCGCCTAATGCGTCAGATCCTGAACCTGGCTCTGTTAATGCGTATGCAGCTAATTTTTCACCAGTTGCAAGTAATGGTAAATACTTTTTCTTTTGCTCTTCGTTACCGAATAATACGATTGGTAAAGATCCGATACCTACGTGAGCACCGTGAGTAATTGCAAAACCACCAGCGCGAGAGAATTTCTCTGCGATTAACGCTGAGCTTACTTTATCAAGACCAATTCCGCCGTACTCTTCTGGTACGTCAGCGCCTAATAAACCAAGTTCTCCAGCTTCTTTTAAAAGACGAACTGAACGATCAAACTCATGTTGCTCTAAATATTCAAGCTCTGGAAGAACTTCATTTACGATAAAGTCCTCTGTCGTTTTAGCAATCATTTTATGCTCAGATGAAAAATCTTCTGGCGTAAACACTTGATCAATCGTAATCTCATCTACTAAAAAGCTACCGCCTTTAACCGCATTTCCTACTGTTTTTTCCATGAAAATTTCCTCCTTCATATTTTCATGAGCCGCTTCTCTCTTTTTGAAAGAAGCTGGCTCTCCCTTTTGTTTTTATAAACCTTTGTTGCTTCCATTCTTTTTTTATAATCCAGTTTCAGTGGCTAGAACAGTCGGTCGTTTCACCCCTTCCTTTGAGGCAAAAAGCGCCTCTTCGTCAGGGCTTCCAACGCCCTCCTGTTCTGAGCAAGCCACTTCCACTTTTTTTATAGTCCAGTTCCAGCGGCTAGAATGTTCGGTGGCTTCGCTTCTTCCTACGAGGCAAAGAGCGCCTCTACGTCTGAAGCTCCATCCCCCTCACATTCTGAACAAGCCGATTCCACTTTTTTTATAGTAATTCAAATACTCCCGCTGCTCCCATTCCGCCGCCGATACACATTGTTACGATACCGAATTGTTCGTTGCGGCGTTTCATTTCGTGAATAAGAGATAGTGTTAGTTTTGCTCCTGTACAGCCAAGTGGATGTCCAAGTGCGATTGCACCACCGTTTACGTTTACTTTTTCTTCATCTAAACCAAGTTCACGAATAACTTGGATTGATTGTGAAGCGAATGCTTCATTTAGTTCGAATAGGCCGATATCAGATAGCTCTAAACCAGCTAGTTTTAACGCTTTCGGAATTGCAGCGATTGGACCGATTCCCATTACTTCTGGTGGTACGCCAGCTACTGCAAATGAACGGAATTTCGCGAGTGGCTTCATGCCATCGCTCACTGCTTTTTCGCGATCCATTAATAGTACAGATGCTGCACCATCACTCATTTGTGAAGAGTTACCAGCTGTTACAGAACCGCGAACGTTAAATGCTGGACGTAATTTCCCTAAAATGTCTAGCGTTGTCTCTGCTCTTACACCTTCGTCTTGTGCGAAAGTGATTGTTTCTTCTTGCAGTTTATTGTTTGATCCAACCGAGCGTAACGTCACATCTACAGATACTGTTTCATCAGCAAAGTTTCCTGCAGCTAATGCTTTCGCAGCGCGTTGATGACTTCTTACTGCAAATGCATCTTGCTCTTCACGAGAAATTCCATATTTCACAGCAACTTGCTCTGCTGTATGTCCCATACCCATATAATATTCTGGAGCCGCTTCTACAAGGCGACTATTCGGACGAACAACGTGTCCCATCATTGGAACTAAACTCATTGATTCTGCTCCGCCTGATAATACAGCTTCAGAGTGACCAAGCATAATACGCTCAGCTCCGTAAGCGATACTTTGTAAACCTGAAGAACAGTAACGGTTAATCGTAATAGCTGGAACATCGTAAGAAAGTCCTGCTAATCCGCCGATATTACGAGCCATATTTAAACCTTGCTCTGCTTCTGGCATCGCACAACCGAAAATTAAATCATCGATTGGTCCTTCATAATTTGCACGCTTTAACGTTTCCTTTACTACTAACGCCCCTAGATCGTCAGGACGAACTGTTTTTAACGAACCCCTCTTTGCTTTTCCAATTGGTGTTCTTGCTCCCGCAACAATGACAGCTTCTCTCATGAACGATATCTCCCCTCGTTATTAGTTACGTAATGGCTTTCCTTTTACAAGCATGTGCTGCATTCTTGCTTGTGATTTCATCTCACTTACTAAGCTAATAAATGCTTCACGTTCTACATCTAATAAATATTGCTCATCAACTTCTGTTCCGTACGGCACTTTTCCGCCCGCAATGACATATGCAAGTTTCTTAGCAATGTGAAGATCGTACTCTGAAATGTAACCAGATAAATGCATTGCTTCCGCACCAAGTGCAAGAGTTGCATATCCTGTTTCCCCAACAACTGGTATCTTTTTACGGATCGGCGCTTTATAACCAGCTTCATATAAAGCAAGT
The DNA here is from genome assembly GCF_038005705.1 of Bacillus sp. FSL L8-0199. NCBI lineage: Bacteria > Bacillati > Bacillota > Bacilli > Caryophanales > Bacillaceae > Bacillus > Bacillus sp. FSL L8-0199. The sequence goes on from NZ_JBBOTS010000001.1 coordinate 4,941,126, forward strand.
GCTTTCTGTTTCGCATCGTATAGTAAGTGATCACCATTCACACTAATACCATCTTTATCACCTAAGAAGTTATGAGAAACTGCTTCTTGTCCTGAAGTTGAAACTTTCGCCATTGCGACTGTTTCGAACACTTTATTTGCAACTTTTTGCAGATCAAACTCTACACCGTTTGCCATTTTGTTTAAGTGTTTAATGTATAGCTCTTTATTACCGCCTCCGCCAGGGATTAAGCCAACACCAACTTCTACTAAGCCCATATACGTTTCACTAGAAGCTTGAATGCTCGCTGCTGGTAAGCAAACTTCTGTACCTCCGCCAAGCGTCATACCATATGGTGCTGCTACAACTGGCTTAGAAGAGTACTTAATTTTCGTCATTGCATCTTGGAAGTTTTTCACAACCCACTCAATTTCAAAGTAGTTGTCGTCTTGTGCTTCCATTAAGATCATTGCTAGGTTCGCACCAACGCAGAAGTTCTTCGATTGGTTACCGATAACAAGACCTTTATAATTCTTTTCTACTTCATCAACAGCGTAGTTAATCATTTGCGTAATATCCATACCGATTGCATTGCTCTTCGAATGGAACTCTAAGCAAAGGATACCGTCGCCTAAATCAATTAAGCTCGCTCCGCTATTTTTCTTTAATACACCATTTTTCGCTTTTAATTGCTTAAGAGAAATTGCTTTTTTATTACGCTCGATTAGCTTATATTCGCCATTATCGTAATAGTAGCTATCGCCGTTATCATGTTTATAGAAAGTAGTGAAACCTTTCTCTAACATTTCTTTCACCCAAGTAGGAACAACTACGCCGTTTTCTTCCATCTTTTGAACAGATTTTTCAACGCCGATTGCATCCCACACTTCAAACGGTCCTTGCTCCCAGCCGAAGCCCCACTTCATCGCTTGGTCAATTGCAACGATATCGTCAGCAATTTCTTTATGAAGTTTTGCAGAGTATAAAAGAGTTGGTGTAATGATGTTCCATAACAACTCTCCTGCGCGGTCTTTTGCGTATACAAGCGCTTTCAATTTATTCGCTAATCCTTTTTCTTGTTTACTTAACTCTACGGATGCAGCTTTTAATTTTTTACGCGCTTCATATTCCATCGTTTCAGGATTTAATTCTAAAATTTCTTTTCCTTGTTTTAAGAAGAAGCCTTGACCTGTTTTGCTTCCAAGCCATTTTTTATCAAGCATGTCATGCATGAAAGCTGGTACTTTAAATACATCACGCTCTTCTTCTTGCACATTTTCATATACGTTATTTGCAACGTGTACGAATGTATCTAAACCGACAACATCTAATGTGCGGAACGTTGCGCTCTTCGGACGACCAATAAGTGGGCCTGTTACAGAATCAACTTCCCCAATGCTATAGCCGCGTTTTACCATCTCTTGAAGAGTAACAAGTAAACCGTACGTACCGATGCGGTTTCCAATAAAGTTTGGTGTATCTTTTGCGATAACAACGCCTTTTCCAAGAACGTCTTCGCCAAATAGTTTCATGAAGCTTAATACTTGTGGATCTGTTTCTTTCGTCGGTATTACCTCTAGAAGTTTTAAATATCGTGGTGGGTTAAAAAAGTGTGTGCCTAAGAAGTGTTTCTGGAAGTCGTCTGAACGACCTTCTGCCATTTTTTCAACTGAAATGCCTGACGTATTCGAGCTTACAATTGAGCCCGGTTTACGAACAGCGTCTACTTTTTCAAATAATTTCTTTTTAATATCTAAGTTTTCAACTACTACTTCAATAATCCAATCTACATCAGCTAGACGCTCAAGATCATCTTCTAAGTTACCTGCTTCAATCAGTGCTAGATTTCCTTTCACTGTCAGAGGAGCTGGTTTTTGCTTTAATAGTTTTTGCACAGCCGTATTACTAAAACGATTTCTCACACTTTTATGTTCTAATGTAAGTCCCTTCGCTTCTTCTTCTTTCGTAAGCGCAGGTGGTACAATATCAAGCAATAATGTCGGAATACCAATATTAGCTAAGTGTGCCGCAATTCCCGAACCCATTACGCCTGAACCTAGAACAGCAGCCTTTTTAATTTGGAACATCCAATTCTCCCCCTATTCTTGAATGAATGCTCATTCAATTTTTCGACATAAGTCGCAATCAATGAGTGAGCCTCTACTAATAAATATATGATACTGTTTAAATTTTCGCAATATATTTATTGATAAAATTTTCTGAAATAAATATTTTTCTTTCATTTGGCCATGCTATATATGTATTTTCTTCACTAAAATACACTTTCCCTTTTTATAATCTGACGAAACTGGAGGAATATATATGGCAAAACTTAAGAAGAACCCTTCAAAGGCTGGAATTAGTGCAGCTAGTGTAACTGGAAACGCAGGTCCGCATAACCACGGCGTGGAAAAAGGACGTCAAGGTAATAACCAACAATATAAAAAGCATAATATGGGCGAAAAATAACGCTATATTTTTGGGCAGAGAACGTGGCATAATGATTAATGGCTGCTTTTTCTGCCCAATTTATTTGTAACAAATGAGGGAATTATAATGAAACGAACAATAGTTATGATTGTAATGATTGCCACACTATTTACAGGGATGATTTTCTTCTCTTATGCACAAAGGCAACAATCTGTAAGAGCTGATCAACCTAATATTACTGGGCAATACGGAGTTACAATCGATGCAGACACAGGTGAAATTTTGTATGGGAAACGTGAAGACGAACGCTCTTATCCGGCTAGTATAGCCAAAATGATGACAACCCTTCTTTTACTAGAGAATGTAAAAGAAGATGAAGAAATTACAGTTACAGAAAACGCAATTAAAACAGAAAGTCAAAGTAAGAAAATTAAACTTCGTGCTGGAGAAAAATTAAAGCGTGATGAGGCATTAAAACTTATGCTTATCATTAGTGCAGATCCAATAGCTGAATCAATTGCAGAACATATCGCAGGATCAAAAAATGAATTTGTGAAAATGATGAATGCTAGAGCGAAGGAACTCGGTACAAAGCATGCGACTTTCAAGAACGCAAGTGGTGCTGATGCACTTGGAAATAAAGTATCGCCATATGACATTGCTATTATTACGAAAGAAGCATTAAAGTATCCAGTTGTTTTAGAATATATGAATTCAACACGTACAACTCTACATACTTCAGAACGCTCTCCAAACATCGCAAACTACGGACGAGAAGAACTATATGATGATCCATATGCGATTGGAAGTAAAAGCGGTCTATCAGCACTTGGCAAATATACAGTCGTAACAGTGGATGAAAAAGACGGTAAACGCGTCATTAACGTCGTATTATCTTCTACTCGTGCGCAACTATATCCTGATACGAAGAAAATGGCACATTATGCATTTCAGCAATTAAAATAACCAAGGAGTATTTTCTCCTTGGTTATTTTTTAACCATACCTTTTAATACGAACGCAACGTTTGCTGGACGTTCTGCTAAACGACGCATGAAATATCCATACCAGTCGTTTCCATAAGGTACGTAAACACGCATTTTGTATCCTTCTTTTACTAGCTCAAGTTGACGCTCATTACGAATACCATATAACATTTGGAATTCAAATTGATCCCTTGGAATATTGTGTTCTTCAGCAAGTTTTTTTGTATATTCAATAATCGCTTCGTCATGTGAAGCAATTGCAGTATAATTTCCATTTAATAAGTGCATTTTAATAATTTTTTTATAATTGTCATCTACATCTTTCTTGTCTGGGAACGCCACTTCTTCAGGTTCTTTATAAGCACCTTTTACAAGACGTAAATTCGGATTATAAGCATTTAAATCTTCAATATCTTTTTCTGTACGATATAGGTAAGCTTGAATAACAGTACCAATATTATCGTATTCAGATTTTAATTGTTTAAAGATATCAATTGTTTTACCACAGCGTGTATAGTCTTCCATATCAATGGTAACAAACACACCATTTTCTTTCGCCGCTTCTAAAATACGGCGCATATTGTTCATTACGATTTCATCAGAGATATCTAATCCCATAGAAGTCATCTTTAAAGAAAGCTGCGAATCAAGACCTTCTCTTCCAATTGCACGGATCGCTTCAATCGATTGGTTAGCCATTTCATTTGCTTCCGCTTCATTATCAACGAATTCACCTAAATAATCGATTGTTACGCAAAGACCTTGCTTATTTAATTGTTGAATGGCAGCTGTCGCTAATTCAATCGTCTCCCCTGCGACGAAGCGACCTGCACCAAAGCGTAAACCGTACTTTTTAGCCAGTTTTGTTAGCGCTTTATTTTTAGATAAGAAAAGAAACGAATTTCGCATTAATTGTTCCATGTAATTCACCCCTATGACTGTAATTTATCTGTTTTTTACCCCTCTTCAAAATTATATCATTGTTTAAAATTATTGGATACAAATAATTATTTAGATAATTTATAAAATACTATAAAAACATTTAAAAACCTATATTTCTGCTTATAAATATACCTGAAATATTTTTCGACATTTAGAAAAATGGAGTTTAATAGGCATAAAATAGGCATGTCGAAAATATTCGACATGCCTATAAAATCCTTTATACTCCATGTAAATTATATAAGGATATTAATACAGAAAACTTACGATTATATTTCCCTCAAGTTTTTTTATTGCTCATTTCGCTTCTCTTCATTCAGCCTTTTAATATCTGTAATTAACTGTACCATCTCTTCTTTCGCATCAGGATATGTCTCATTCCAATGCTTCACTAAAGCCGGCATCGTCTTCGCTATGTAAGAATACAGTGCCCACTTCTGCACCTGTTCTTTTCTCTCTTCATTGCTCTCTCCAAGTAATAGTTCCGTGTATTTTTCTAGTAACCCGTCAAATTGTTCATTAAACTTTTCACTCATCTTATCTACCTCCTATATGAAAAAAGCAGCGAAAATCGCTGCTTTTCCTTATAATTTTGATCGAACAGAGTTTAATTTCTTTTCCATCGTGCTTACTTTATCACGACGATCATCGATACGAATTGTTGTTGCAACACGCTGTGCACCTTTCGTATATGGAACTTCATGCATTTGTTGAATTACTTCTAGAATGACAGGAAGATCTCCTTCAATAATTGTATTCATCGGTGTTAATTGATACTTCACGCGATCCGCATTTTTCTCTAGCACCTTTTGTACTTCTGCTACATATTCACTAACACTTGGATTACCTGTTCCTACTGGAATAATCGATACATCAACAATTGCCATAGTAGTCTTCCTCCTATAATCGTTTCTTATATATCCATTGTCTATTTTACCGAAATCCTCATCATTTTACTAATATGTTACTCTTCCACTTTAAACTGCTCGACTAATCTTTCTAAATCTCTCATATGTTCTGTCAAACTTTCCATCGTGTGAGCTACCTTTTCTAAATGATTCACCTGTGATTCCGTTGCAGCATGTACCTCTTCAGAAACAGCTGCACTTTCTTGACTCGTACCAGCAATTGTATGCATTACCGCTGTAATTTCCCCCTGCTCGTAACCTATGTTATGTACCTCTTCTACAATTTTTTCAACTGAAGTACTAATCGTATTTACGACTGACATAATTGTGCGGAACTCCATTTCCGCCTCTGTCGTCACTTTATTTTGCACATCTGCAATGTCTTTCAATTTACTTACAACTTCTACAACCCTTTTTACTTCTAATTGTACATCACCAATCATCGTTGTGATTTCTCCGGTTGCCTCTTTTGATTGTTCTGCTAATTTCCGCACCTCTTCAGCAACAACCGCAAATCCCTTACCTTGCTCACCTGCACGGGCAGCTTCAATCGATGCATTTAAAGCAAGTAAATTTGTTTGATCCGAAATGCCTTTTATAAGCTCAACAACATTTTGAATCGATCCAACTCTTTGTTCTAACTTATCCGATGCTTCTTCTGTATGAACAACAATCGAAGATGATTGTCCCCTCGTACGGATTAAATTCCTCATTGTATTTAATCCTTGCTTAGATGCCTCTTCCGCTTTGCCAGCCACTCCTTTTATTTCACCAACGGAGCTATTCATTTGTTCCACTGACTCCGCCATATTCTCGAGCTGAGCTGAAACTTCATCCACACTATTCGCAAGAGTAGAAGCTCCTCCGCTCACATCATCCATTGCTCCTGAAACTTCTCTACTAGCCGCTACTGTTTCGTTCGTTAAATAATGTAAACTATTCGTTGATTGTTGCACCGTTGATACGCTGTTTTTAATTTTACTTACCATTTCATTCATTTGTTCAACCATATCATTAAAGTGCTTAGTCAACTCTCCAACTTCATCTTTACTTGTCACTTTCATTCGGAGCGTTAAATCGCCTTCTGCTACTTTTTGCACGTGATTCTTTAATAGTTGCAGTGGTCTTGCTAATCTTCTTGAGAACAAGTAGGAAGCTACGATTCCAACTAATAAACTAATACATGCCATTATAATAACTGTATTTCTCGTACTATTTAATAGCCCATCGATCGTTTCTTTCGGATAAAAGATTCCTATCGTCCATTTCATCGTATCAAATGATTGACTATAAACAACTACATCTTCACCTTTTATTGTAGTGACCGCATATTTTGTTACCTCTTTATTTAAGCTCTTTATAAGTGGCTCTTTAGAAACATCTTTCCCTATCTTTTCTGGATAAACAAGAGCCATATTTTTATCATTTATAATAAACATTTCTCCGTCATTATTGTATTGAATATTGTGAAGCAACTTCTGAATCGTCCCAAGCGATACATCCATCGCAACAACGCCTAATACAGATCCATCTTGAGCTGTAATTGCTTTAGAAACACCTACACTTAACTTTCCTGTTGCAATTTCATAAGAAGGTTGTCCCCAATGGACCTTTTTTACATCAGCCTCTGAATCTTTATACCATGGTCTTGTCGTTGGATCGTATCCTTCTGGCACTTGCCCACCTTCAGCAAGATTGGCACTTAATGTTTTTTTATCTTTCGTACCAATATATAAATCTAAAATACCAGGATGATTCTTTTTATACTCTGCAAACTCTTTCGTTAAAAACGCTTCCTCTTCTGGAGTAACCCCACCTTGAAGCATATTACGAATCATCTCACTGTTCGCGTAATACCCCATATCTTCATCCGTTCTTTGAACAAATGTCGTAAGTTGCTCTGTCACAAGATCCATCGCATTTTGAGAATACTCGTCTAAGGAACGCACTTCCTTTTCTTTCTGTAATTGATACACAGCTGTACCCAATATTACGAACATCATAGAAATAAGAACTGAAAACACTACCGCAATTTTTAATCGTAAACTTCTTAACATCTTCCCCCAAGCATCCCCTTCGCATTAAATTGAAATCTTATTAATCATTATATTAAGTATAATAGATAAAATTAAAAAATTGAAATTAATTCTCACCTTAATACAATTAGAAAACGGACTACCACTTGTGCAAAAACAAATAGTTCATTATCCTTAAAATATAATCTCATTCGTTCGGAGGTAACTATGTTACAAAAATTCGGTTTCTCACAATATGAAAGCCAAGCTTACGAAGTTGTCGTATCAAGCAATGAACCATTAGATGCTACAACGATTGTGAAGCATTCAGGTGTTCCAAAAGCAAAAATATATGAAGTGCTAGCACGCCTAATCGATAAAGGAATGGTAATGGATTCTGTTTCAGAAAAGAAAAAACTGTATACAGCATTACCACTAAAGCTAGCAATTGAAAAATTAACGACAGAATTCCAATCAAATATTAAAGAACTGGAAACAAATATATCAAAAAAATCATTTACAGATGACCGTGTGTGGAGCTTAAAGATGCAATCTTCTATTCGAGTTCAAAGTAAAGAACTCATTGAAAGTGCAAAAGAATCAATCCGTATTTCAGCTTGGAATGATACTCTTTTAGAATATCTTCCTTTACTAGAACAAAAAGCAAAACAAGGTGTTCAAATTGAATCCCTTATTGTTGGAGAAGTAGAAACAGACTTAGAAAACATGCATTTTCTAATCCCAGCTGAAGAACCTAATGCATTAGAGCGCTACTTGCTACTCATCGTTGACGATCGTGAAATTTTATTTGCTGGCGTAGAACAAGAGTCATGGCAAGCGATGAAAACAATGTCACAACCTTTCGTAAAGTTCTTTACAGAATTTTTCTATCATGACGTTGCACTTGCAAAGATTACCCAGAAACACCATGACCTCTTTATGGAAGATGAGGAAATTAAGAGTTTGTTAATGAAATTAAGATACTAATTAAATAATAAAAAGGAGTCTAGTTTTTCACTTAGACTCCTTTTCGTTTTGTTCCTTTATCTCCATCAACAGCTCAATGATTTTCTCATTTTGCTCTACCTGTTTCTCTGAATTTTTATAGATGAAACGAACCCATCTAAGTGCAAGAATAATAAGAAACAAAGGGAGCATTGAAATTAGAAGACCAATAATTGAAAAATTCGTATACATATACATCACCTCGCTACATATAAATTCTCCACCTTTCTACTAAAACCTGCAATTTTTTACAAATAAAAAAAGAACCTATCAAACGATAGATTCTTCTTTCACGAACTGAGTAGAGCGTCCTCTCGTAATCGAGAAAATCGCGCAAAGCAGTGCTAATACAATAAAGCCACCGCCTACCCAAGCATTATATATAACAGATGATTTTTCGATAACAACTCCGCCTACTGTTGAACCAAGTGCAATTCCTAAGTGAAGGGCAGAGTTATTTAAACTTTGCTGAATACCAGCTGATTCTGGTGCAATTTCAATTAAATAGTTTTGTTGCGCTGGTGAAATCGCCCAGCTCAGCATACTCCAAAGTCCCATCATAATGATGAAGAGCGGGAATGAGAATGTCATTAATGGCAGTATGAATATTGCACACGCAAATACGATAATGATGGAAATAATACTTTTTTTCGATCCCCATTTATCAGCAAGCCAGCCACCAAAGCCGCCACCAATTACTGCTGCGATTCCGAAAATAAAGTAAAACACACTAATCCAGTTTGCTTCAACATGCATGACATCTTTTAAAAACGGTGTTAAATATGCATACAATGTTAAATGCCCTGTTAAAAACAAAAATGATGTTAACTGTGCACTTACAATTTTTTTATCTTTTAAAGTAGCAAGTTGTTCTTTTATTGATAATACCGATGTCGGTGGTACTTTCGTTAAGAATAATGAAATACAAGCAATTGCCATAACTGTTAATACCGAAATTAATACAAATGGTGCACGCCATCCGTATGCATTTCCGAGTACAAGACCAAGCGGTACTCCAAGCACAAGTGATCCACTAATTCCCATAAAAATGATTCCAATTGCACGCGCACGAAAATGCGGTTCTACTACACTAGAAGCAAGTGTTACCGATAGTGCAATAATTAATGAACCACTCGCCGCACAAATAACCCTTGAGAACATCAGCATTCCGTAATTCACACTAAATGCCGAAATAATATTTCCGATTAAGAAAATCGATAATGCTCCAACATACAATGTTTTTCTTTCAAACTTCCCTGTCAAAGCTAATAAAACTGGACCTGACAAAGCAAATACTACCGAAAATATTGTTATAAGCTGACCAGCTGCACTAATAGATACTCCTAAATCATTGGCAACTAAATCGAGCGTTCCTCCTATAATTAGCTCAACCGTTCCGACTACAAAAGCCGCGATAGCTAAAATATAAACACGAAAATTCAAGTCTTTCCCCACGCTTTCTGTTTTGGTTACTACGACTATAGTAACCAAAACAGAAAATAGACGCAAGTACAATTTTTTTACAGTAAAAAAGGTAGGCGTATAATACGCCTACCTTTTCATCATTCTGTTTCTTTCTTCTTATTTAAACACCAATACACCGGAAGTCCCGTAAATACAATTCCAATCGATAAGAAACAACTTACTGGATCGTTAATAATCGCACTACCAATTACAAAGAACGAACCTAAAATCGCTACGATTGGTACGATTGGGAATAACGGTACACTATATGCACGCTCTTTATTCTTATTACGTTTTCTTAAAATGAAGACACCAATAAACGTCATTACATAGAAAATATAAATAATGAATACGGAAATCTCAGACAGCTTATTTGGATCACTAATAATCATTAAAATAATTCCTAAAATGATTTCAACAGTAATCGCATTTGCTGGTGTTTTAAATCTCGGACTTTCCTTTGCAATAAACTTAGAAAATGGAAGTTGTCCACGCTCTGCCATAGACATTGGGATACGTGGGAACGTTAAAATCTTTCCATTTAAACAGCCGAAAATAGAAACGATAATACCGATACTAATAATTTTTCCGCCATATTCTCCAAGTAACATGCCTGCAGCTGTCGCTGTTGCATTTTCTCCAAGGTCTACAATTTTCGCTGCTGGTAATACATTTAATAATGCCAAGTTAATTAATACGTAAGCAGCCGTTACGATTAAAATCCCTACTGTCATTGCTTTCGGTAATAACTTTGTTGGATTCTTCATTTCTCCACCAATCGAAGCAAGTAAAATCCAGCCGTCATAAGCAAATAACGTTGCTAAAATTGCCATACCGATACTTTGATTTTCCGATATCGGCACAACTACGTTAAAAATATCGCTATTCCCTTTCCAGAAACCTAGCACAACAATTAACACAATCGGAATCATCTTCCCAATTGTCGTGATTGTTTGAACGATACCTCCGTATTTTGTTCCCATACTATTTACAACGCCAAGGAACACAACCGTTCCAATTGCGATTGGTAAATTCCACACTTTATCTAAATAGAAAAAATTAATCATTAAAGAACTAAAGTATAAACCTAATGTTCCGATAATAGCAGGTCCATAAACAATTGTTTGCATCCAACCTGATAAATATCCCAAAAAACTTCCGTAAATCTCCTCTAAATACGTATACAACCCACCATTTTTCGGGATTTGCGCTCCAATTTCAGCAACTGTTAAACCACTTGCTAGCGTCAACAGACCACCAATTACCCAAGCAAGAATGGCCATATTAGAACTCCCCGAGTAATCTAATACGCTCCCTGGTTTCATAAACACACCAGATCCAATAATCGTTCCTACTACGATAGAAAGTGCTACTGTTAAACCAATTTTGTTCTTCTCATCATGATGCATGCTGCGTATCCTCCTTCCAATCCTAGTGTGATGCAAAAATGAAATAAAAAAACACTCCTCCCTAAAAAAGGGACGAGTGTTGTATTCGTGGTTCCACCCTTGTTTCAATTCGTAAAGTAACACACTTCACCAATTTCTCAAGTCTAAATAACGGTTTTTGCCGGCAAGCAATTACTAGATGCTCGTTCACTGCTGCAGTTCAGAGGTGGTAATCCATTTTTCCGTATTAGGAAGCTCGCAGCCAAAGGCTTCCCTCTCTGGAAATCGTAAAAAATTGATCGTGTCCTCATCATCACTTCTTGATGTCGAATTTTGTAGTTATTGTTCATTATATTGAATTGTTAGAAAAAATCAATATATTTTTATATAACATAGGAAATATTTATCTTCTTATATTATAACAGAAGATACAAAACTTCTCTATTTCCCTAAAAATGGTATAATCCATTTAGGAGGTGCACCAATAATGATTGCTGTCTTTTGTATCATCGCTACGTTTCTCTCTGTTCTATTCGCTATCATGCATCGGCACAAGTATCCTGGTTATAGCATTTTAGCGGTAGCTATTATACCAGCTGTTTCCTTCTACGTATTGGGTAAATATCAATATACGGAAGTGTTTATCGGTTTTGCAATCTTCTACTGCGTCTTCGGATACATACTAACAATGAAAAAAATTTTATTAAATCATTAAAAGGGACCGATTTCTGCTAACAGAAATCGGTCCTCTCACGTATCTTTCGGTTGCCCACACGAAAGATACGACTTCATTCAATTATTTCTCATCTTTTTTCATAAAAAACTTATGGTGCGGTAAATCAACATTCAATGCCTCTAATTGTTTCTTTTCATTGTCTAAAATCGCTTTTGCTTTTGTTTTTGTTGCCTCATCTAATCCTGCAAATATATCTTCATGCTTCTCTTTCTCTGGAAGTTTCACACCTAATTTTGTTAATTCTTCTTTTGCTTGCTCATGCGTTAATTTTCCAGATTTCTTTTGCTCTAAAATTGACTTTGCTTTTTCTTTTGCCTGTTCATCTAAGTTAGCAAACATGTCTCCATGTTTACCTTTCTCCGGCATTTTCACGCCTAGCTTTGTTAATTCCTCTTTTGCTTGCTCATGCGTTAATTTTCCAGATTTCTTTTGCTCTAAAATCGACTTCGCTTTCTCTTTCGCCTGTTCATCTAAGTTAGCAAACATGTCTCCACGCTTACCTTTCTCCGGCATTTTTACGCCTAACTTTGTTAATTCCTCTTTTGCTTGTTCTCGTGTTAATTTTCCAGACTTTTCTTGCTCTAAAATCGACTTCGCTTTTTCTTTCGCCTGTTCATCTAATCCCGCAAACATTTCTTTACGTTTTTCTTTTTCTGGAAGCTTTACACCTAGCTCCTGTAACTGTTTCTTTGTATCGTCCATAATCGTTTTTACTTTTTGTTTTGTAGCGGCATCTAAATCTTTTTTCGCTGTTTTTGTCGCTTGCTCAGCTGTTGGAGTATTTGTTGCCGCGAATGCCGGAACACCGACTCCTCCAATGATTCCGAATGATAAAGCACCTGCAATCGCTAAATAACCAACTGTTTTCTTCTTCATAGGAAATTTCCTCCTTCATATTTCTAAAGCATGTACACTTTCGTATACAACGCCAATAGTAATATTGGTTTCTTAAAATTTCCTTAACGATTCAAATAAAAAACACCGCTCGTAATGAGCGGTGTTTCTCTATGCTTTTTGTAATTGTAACTCTTCACGTTCCATTATTTTTCTTAATACAATTGTTTGTGTCATTGTAAATAAGTTACCTGTTATCCAATACAACACAAGTCCTGATGGCGCCGCAAACCCCATAAATAGAATCATTGCTGGCATCATAATTTGCTGCATCTTTAGCATCTGTACTTGTTCTCCAGGTGTAATATTCGATTGGAAAACTTTCATCTGAATAAATGTCGTTAACGCTGCAATAATCGGTAATATATGATATGGATCTGCATGTCCTAGGTTCACCCATAAAAACGAAGATGTGCGAATCTCTTCCGTTCTGCTAATCGCATAATACAAAGCAGAGAAAATCGGCATTTGTATAAAAATTGGCCAGCAACCAGCAAGTGGATTCCAACCGCCTGATTTCATTAGTTCTGACATTTCTTTTTGATACTGCTTTTGTTTTTCAAGGTCTTTGCTTACATCACCGTATTTTTTCTTTAGCTTCTGCAATTCAGGTTGCATTTTCTTCATTTTCGCTTGGCTGCGATATTGCGAAACAGCTAATGGAATCATGGCTGAACGAATAACGAGCGTCATAATAATGATAGCAACCCCGAAGCTAGCTCCCGGTATATGATGAGCAACAAATTGAATCATATACGAGATTGGATATACGAAATAATGGTTCCATATTCCCGTACTATGTGAATCAATTGTGCCTGCATTACTGCAGCCAGATAAAACAAAAACAAGTACTACTGATAAACTAATGAGCGCAGCTCGGTATGATTTTAACATGTTCATTCCTCCAATGTTTCGTAATTATTTAGCGAAACATTGGTGTATACGGACCAACCTCATCATTCTCTTCACTTGATTCTTGTCTGCGTACGGAACGAATCATTCCATATTTATAAAAAATTGAAAATAGCGGTACATTTCCCGCACTATCTTCACATGTATCAACTAACGCAAAAGCTCTTTGTCTACCGCTTGATGCTTGTTGACGCACAAAGCGAGAAACATTAGTAAGGAAGAAAACTTCTAATAAACAAAGTGCTGTCGTTACAAACGATATATATAGAATTGCATCCTGCAATAAAAATTCCATCGCTTCACATCCTTAATAAGGTCATTTTAGCACATCGAGCAAATATTCTCTATTTCCTTTTATTTTCAAAAAAAGTATTTTGCATATTTTCTCAAGAAAACAATAATTAAGAAACGTTGTATTCGCTTTCTTTAGCATATTCACACACATCAATGAATAGGCTTGATTTATTAGAAATTTATAAAATTTTTGCATTATAATAAAACTATTGCCAGTTTTTGAAAAAACCTTTATTCTCTTCTTGTAATCAAAAATGAATATGGAGATGAAACATACTATGGGTCAACTAGGAGACGCCGATTACGTTCCCGACACCGCCTTTTTATCCTTCCCAGCAGCTAAAACATTTCACTTAGAATTTATGATACAGTTGGTTGTTATTTTTATAGCTTCTATTTTGTATGCAATTTCTATGAATATGTTTTTTATCCCGCATAATATGATTAGCGGTGGATTCGCTGGTGTAGGGATGATTATCGGTTATTTAATGCACTACAATATCGGTGCACTTATCTTTTTACTAAACATTCCTCTTCTTATTTTAAGTCACTTTTACTTAGGAAAGAAGACAACCTTTTTAACAGCGTACTTTGTAGCTGTATCATCGTTAGCGATGAACATTATCCCGGTACACCAAGTTTCAGACGATATTTTACTTTCTTCTGTATTCGGTGGTGTTATCTGCGGAGCAGCTTCAGGAATTATATTCCGATTTGCTTCTTCAACAGGTGGTTTTGATGTTGTTGGATTGATTGTAGCGAAATACCGAGATGTTTCAATTGGAGCAATCATATTTGTATTCAACTTAATCTTACTTGTAGCAGCAGGTTTTATTTTCGGATGGGATATTACACTTTATACGTTAATTAGTCGATTTGTAGTCAGCAAAGTTATCGACGCTGTGCATACGAAACATATTAAATTAACGATAATGACTATTACAGAAAAAGGCGAGGAAATAAAAAGCGCACTACTACATCACGGCATACGCGGGGTGACAATGGTAGACGCTGTCGGCGGCTATACAAACCATAAGAAAAAAATGATTTACACTGTCGTGACTCGCTATGAGTTAGGCGAAATGAAACGTATTATCCGTCAAGTGGATAACAAAGCATTTATGAACATTACTGAAACAGTTGAAATTGTCGGCCGTTTCAAACGCATATAAAACCGGTTAATAAATTAAAGGGCATAACATATTATATATGACTAATATGTTATGCCCTTTGTTATTCAACTAACGTACCTTTTAGCATAATAAAATCACTAAGTTTATTACTACAAATCGGAGGATAGCATTCCATATACAATACTATCTGTCCATTCCTCTTTATTCCAAAAATCTTGTATGAAATGGGCTTCCTTTCTCATGCCTATTCGTTCACACAATTTTTGTGAAGCTGTATTACGTGCATCAAGATTAGCCTGTATACGATGTACATTACATTCATTAAATAATTTCAATACCAAACTACTTACTGCTTCTGTTGCCAAACCTCTCCCAGCTACTTCATTTGCAAAACTATAACCAATCTCAACAGTGTCTTTCATATTTGTGTACCATACTGATAAATCACCAACTACTTTAGTTTTGTATATAACTGCCAAACTTAATATTGTTTCTTTAGTAAGTACATTATTTGCTAGCTTCTTATTAAATCTTTTCTGCATGTCTTCATGAGTCCACTTATTATGTAATAGGAACTTACATGTATCATCACTATTATAAATAGCAAATACATCCTGTAAATCAGTACTCTTAAAAGGTCTAATTATTAATCTTTCTGTTGTGAACTCCAAGTTAGCTCTCCTCCCTTACATTCATGCTATAAAACATTTTTTATAGTATTTAAGCCTCATTCTTAGATCTCACCTTGATTACATATTTCATCATAATAAATTAAAATCCTTCTTCCACTAAACTGCACCGTTAATTGTATTTCCTTACGCTTTTTATTTTTTACACTTATTACAAAATCAGATAATTCTATTATTATGTCCCTAAATGTGTTATAATGAAAGCAGACTCACAAAAAAAGAGTATATAGACTTGGAAGTTTCTCTTATTTTACAAGCAAAAAGAAACGAGCAGTCGGGTATATTTCAGACACCATACACGTAACGGTTTAAATAACCGATCATCTTAGTTACTCTTCAATGATCTTTTTATAAAAAGATACGTACAATTAAAACTCACTTCAATATACTATACCTACCTTTTTGACTTCCAAATCATCTTATTACATAGGGAGATGAACATATGAATCAATATATACGATATACAATAGCTGTCCTGTTTGCTATTATCGGCGGAGCAATCTGCTTCTGGACAAACACTCAGCTTGGAGAGAATATCATCTTTAACGGAATTGAAACACTTGTAAGCGCTTCAATTCTAGGCGGATACATTTACTTCCTCTTCAATCCAGAAGAAAATGCTCAAAAAACAATGTTATTAACAATGATTGGAATCGTTGGTGGATGTATTTCCTACTCAATGACAAACTATACATTACCACTTCAATTAAGCTCAGCTTTCTTCCACGGTCTATGGACTTGGTTCATTGCATTCTGCCTAGCAGACGTATTCAACCTATTACAAGACACTGAAGAAGATAGCGGTCGTCAAATTGAAAGTAACTCTTAAGCTGGAAGATACTCTTCCAGCTTTTTATATTGTTTTGCATATCCCCGCATCACGATAAAAAGAAGTTACCCTCACGGCAACTTCTTTCTCACATACCCCATCCAGTACCAACCGGATTATATCAGCGATTCTCCATATATATCGGCGATTTCTCCACTTATATCAGCGATTTTTTCATTATATCGACCGTTCGACACAGGATATCGACTTACCGGCAATTTTCGGCAACCTATTTATGCTCTATACCCTGCCACTACAATAAAAAGAAGCTACCCAACGGCAACTTCTTTTCCACATACCCCACTTCGTATTCACTAAAATATATCAACGATTTTTCAAATATATCGATCATTTCTCCACTTATATCAACGATTTTTTCATTATATCAACGGTTCAACACAAGATATCGATTTAACGACAACCTTCGACACTCGAAACACACCACATACCCTATCCCCCAAGCAACTTACTGCCGAACTCTACGATTAAAAAGATAATTAATAGGATCGCGAGTATCTTTAATGCTACATATGCCACTTTAAAAACAACATAAATGAGCAAGACTATCAAAATAATTGATAAAATTTCCATATCTACTTCCTCCAAGCTTTGCTCTTCTTATCTCATTTTACTCGCCCCGGGCTATTTATGGAACGGCATAAGATGACATATAAAAAAGAGGATACCTCACCCATCGTAAGATACCCTCACCTTCAACTGCTCAAACCATTCTCTTTCTAATTGTAAATATCCCATCTCACTCTTCTCGGCGCTCTCCAATTCTTTATCAGCTTTCTTCATATAAGTATGGGAAGCTTCTAGATCATTCTCTAAATATTTGATAATTCCTTGTGTACGGTAATATCCACTTAGGTCCATTTTTGTAATAGCCTTTGCATGTTCCTTTGCTTCTTGCAAAGAAAGACTATCCATCTGATAAAGGGCTTTATATAAAAGATACCAACTATGAAAACTACTAACGAAAAACTTATTTTCTTTCGTTACAGGTAGTTGAACAATTCGTTCTATATACGGTATCGCTCTTTCCATTCCCTCTTGATCTGCACGAGCAAAAAAGACAAGCATAAGTCTACTCATTATCTCTCTTATCCCTTTATTCTCTTTTATTTTCTCCTCACTCAATTCTACTAATCTTTCATCCCAATCTTTCGGTCTTTTATAACTAAATAACTCACTCGATATTTGAATCTCATATAAATGATTTCTAGCTCTTTCATCATCTTTAATTAAAATAAGAAATTGCATCCCATCACTCATAAGCGTTCCTTTTATCGGCACAATTGTAACCGCAAAGATTGCAAAATGGAAAAAGGAAAAATATAAAAGATATTGATAATAACTCACCATGTATATGTAACCGGAAGTAATACCAAACAGTAAACTCGTAATTGGTCCACCTAAAGTGAGCCACGCCCATTTTTTCGAAAGATTCGGTGTCTCTATAGAAGTTGGTACTAGTGTTGCAACGCCTCCAAAGTACGCCCATAATTTATTTTCTCGAATGCGTAATTTTCCCTTTTCTTTTTGAATAGTAATGGGTCCTACTGTCATAAATTTAAATGTTAAACCACCTATTACACCAAATACTACATGTCCTAGCTCATGAATGGCTAACACTAACAATGAAATTCCAACTATTGCCCATAGGTTCAAAATTACTTCTAATTTCCCAGTTCGGATTACTCCGTATAAAATGGACAGAATTAACGCCACTGTCATTGAGCCAGCTGGCCTTCTTAAAATATCCACCTTTTTCTCCCCTTAATAAATCATTTTCCTCTGCATTTCGTACATGAACTTCCCGAGATGCAATATCCAAATAAATGAGATTAGGCCAATTAATACAAAATCGATATTACTAGCAGCTGTATATATAACGGCAGCCCACCATACATATGCCAATATTGTATTCGTAAATTCATATGCTTTATATCCAGCCTCATGCACAATGTGCTTTAATCCTTCATCTGCATTTTTCGTCCACATTTTCATAGATTCCATATACGTTACACCTTGTTCAGGATATAGCTTATTATAACGATTTTTTGTTATGAGTCCGATAATTACTACTGTAGTTAAACAAGCAATAGAAGCTACTAAATTCCACACCGCAAATGAAACATCTGTATCCTGCAACAGTGCACGTCTACATGTAATAACTGCATATACAAACCATGCCTGCGTAACTATATCACCTACACGTAAATATATACTTATAATGCCTAATTTTCTGCCTTGTACGCTCTCTTCTTCATCGCGTGCCTCTGCTAACATACGTGTATTCTTCCAAGTATAGTACATCATTAAAATTCCAAAAATAGTACATATACCTATAAATGTATTGGATGATAATTTTCTCGGTTCATCCGAGAGTAAATTTAAAGCTATATAAGACGTTAAAAATCCTCCTATCATACTTAATGCTATTTTCCCCACAGAATCAAATTGTTTTTTTCGCTTACTCTTCATCGTCCTCTTCCCCCTCTACTAACGTAAATATTTCCTCCACCGGTACATTGAAAATTTGTGCGATTTTTAACGACAATACGATAGATGGTGCATAATCCCCACGCTCAATTAAACTAATCGTTTGCCGTGATGATCCAATCGCTTTCCCTAAATCCCCTTGTGATAAACGATGCTTTGCTCGCAATTCCCTCACTCGATTTTGAAGCTTCATGTCTTCCCTCTTTTTCATTTATTTAATTAAAATTGTAAATAATATCCTTATATTTGTCAATTATAATTGTCATTACGACTATAATAATTGACAAAATACTTATTTCTTATCCTGTATCAAATTCCTATAAAGAATGTAAAATGTGCATTAAACATAGTCTTAAAAATAAAATAAAAAAGGCAGTGCTTTTGCACTACCTTCCTAAATTCTGACATAGAATGGATTTCATATTAACTTGCGTTTTGTAGTAATACTCGTTTTAACTGCTTACGGAAACGAATACCCAACGTAACCGCTACAATCACAATAACTCCAAAAATGATTTTACCGATATGACCTTCTAGCACTCCAAAGATATCATGTAAGTTTCCACCTAACCAGTAACCACCGATTAAGAAGAATGATACCCAAAATAGAGCGCCTGAATAAATTGTAATGGCAAAACGACGGAATGGTAAATTAATAATTCCTGCAAAGTATCCTGTGAAATGACGTACACCAGGAATAAAGAAACCAATAAAAATTAGGAAGTACCCATACTTATCAAACCACATTCTCGTTAAGTCAATTTTTCTTTGTGTTAAAAATACGTATTTCCCATACTTTTGAATGAAAGGCATACCTAATTTATTTCCTAAAAAGTATTGAATCGTCATTCCTACACTTGTCCCAATAAAGGATAGAATGATTAAAATCGGTAAACTTAAATCACCCTTATGTGCTAAAAATCCCGCATATGCTAATGTTGGCTCTCCCGGAAACGGAAGTGCAATATATTCTAATAGCAAACCGACAAGTACAACATAATACCCGTATTGCTGAAATAATTCATGAATCCATTCCATGTCATCTCTCCTTTCAATCACGTACAACTTCTTACTATTATTGTATAAAAAAATTGTCGAAATAACTATCACAATAGCTTACATTTTTATTACATTTTTGTAAGGGTCACACTAATGATTTTCGTTCTTTATTAAATAGTAAAAATCATTTTTCAATTCGAAATAGCGAAAAGACGCATTAATAACATGCAGATTTTATCCATTTTTTAGCACTAAAAAAGCTCTCTTATTTTGTTCTCAATAAAAAACCATCACAAACTCATGCTAACTTCATATTAGCTTCATATACGTATTGTAAGATTATATCGGAATTTGTTGAAAAATTTAACCAATATATGACTAAGCATTAATTTGAATAAATATAAGTCGTTTTTCGAAATTGAAAAAAGGGTGAATACGAAATGGAAGCATATAAAATGCACGATTTTATTAATACAAATGTTGAATCTCATCAAAATGAAACCGTTTTTAATTTACAAATATGTGAAACAAGTGAATTTGACGTAAGTTTAACAAAATCTACAACACTATCTTTTATCGTTTCAAAAAAGAATATTAAAATTGTCACGAAAAAATGGATTAATTCAAATCAAGAAAGCATGATTGGCAAAAGCTACATCATTCCAACAAAAGCTTTTCACTATTTCTTACCAATCATTTCTGAAAATGAAGATGAGCTAAATATTCAAGTTCAAAGTTTTGGCCTACGTGGTGAGCTTTTATTAAATGAAAGATTACTTATTGATAACAACAAACACAACAGCAAAATCACTACATTCTTTGAAACATTAGATGAAAATGTAAATAAAGCATTACGAGGATTACAACTTCATTGTATGTAAGACTATTACGATAGTAAAAGGAGAATAACAATGAAAAAATTATTATTAAGCGCACTATTATCATTAGGATTTTTGACTCTTCCATTCGCTAGTGCAGAGGCAGCTACAACGAAAGATCAATTAATCGTAGACACTCAGTTAAATAAAATGGATTATTATCAGGATGGAAAATTTATAAAAAGTTTTACTGTCGCTACTGGAAAAGCTGCAACACCTACACCTAAAGGCACTTTTCAAATCGTAAATAAAATTAAAAACCGCCCTTATTATACAGGCAAAATTAAAGGCGGCGATCCACGTAATCCACTTGGTGACCGTTGGCTCGGATTAAATATGGCAGGAACTTACGGAACAACTTATGCGATTCACGGAACTAACAATAATCAAGCAATCGGCAAATGGACAACACTTGGTTGTATTCGTATGTATAACAATGATATACACTGGTTATTTGAGCGCGTTCAGCAGCAAGCTACTGTCACTGTAAAATAGCCTAAAAACAAGATTTATGTGTAGCCAAGAATTTTATGTCTTGGCTTATTTTATTTATTCATTTACAGTAGCAAAACAACTGTATTTACATATATAATAGGAATAGATTTGATTAGCTGATATCTAAACATTGATAAACGTAGATATTAAAATTATACAGTTATAATGTTTTATAAATTTTATAATACATACTATAATAGAACTACTGTAATTCTGAACTATTCAGTAACACTAAACTATTCCCCTTGCTACCTTCATGATTATTTTATAGCGGGGGCTTATTATATGTATAAACAATCTGAGTCACTCGAAAAATGATGAATTCGAATATTGCAGTAAAAAGCGTTATTTAGGAGGTGTTACTATGACGCATATACTGGTGATTGAAGACAACCCAGATATACAAGAACTTATTCGTGAATTTCTAATGGCACAAAACTTTACAGTTGATGTAGTTGGTGCTGGAACAGAAGGTATTCTTCTTTTCCAAAAAAATTCATACGATCTTGTCCTCCTCGATGTAATGTTACCAGATATAGATGGCTATAGTATTTGTAAAATTATGCGAGGACAATCTGATGTACCAATCATTATGTTAACAGGCTTACATAATGAAGAAAGTGAAATTAAAGGATTTGAGTTAGGTATTGATGACTATATTACGAAACCGTTCCATTACACTGTATTTATTAAGCGTGTAGAGGCTGTATTAAGAAGGGCAGCAACGAAGGAAGCAGAAGCTGCAACTATACTACAATTCCATGAATTGATGTTAAACTCTACAGCATATGCAGCTTATGTTCATGGTAATCAAATTGAATTGACAACAAAAGAATTTGAAATTATTTATACTTTACTGCAAAATCGAGGAAAAGTATTATCAAGAAGTGATTTGTTGAATAAGGTATGGGGCTATGAACATTATGGTGATGTAAGAGTTATAGATACACATATTAAAAACTTAAGAAAAAAATTAGGAATTCCTTATATTAAAACGGTGAAAGGCATTGGCTACAAAATCGAATCGTAGCAAAGACAACATCACCAAAAATATTTTCATCAAAACCTTATTATTTTGTATTCTTTTATCACTTTGCCTTTATCAAATTATTTACTTTCTAGCTTCAAACTACGATAAAGAACGTTTTGCGAAAGAAAATGGAACGCCGACTACAGAACAGGCCGATTCAGATAAGCAAAACGACGGAAGTAAAACGAAGCAAAATAAAGCTGTGTCAGAGGAGAGCATTTCTAATTTCCAATCTTCTATTATAGATTATAAATCTCTTTCTACAGCTATCAATCACCTTTTGCAGCCTAGCCAAACTGTAAAGGCAAAAGAACATACACAAAATCTTTCGGGGAAAAATAGCACTTCTAATCCGCCTACAGAAGCAGAAAAGAAAGCCGCTAATAATGATGCCTTACATACACAAAATGCAGCAAGTAAAACAAATGATACAAATGATAATCCAAAGTTAGCAGATGCGTTGCAGCAATTAGCTCCACATATTGGCGCGACAATGCTTGCATTATCACTACTTGGATCTTTAATTTATACAAAACTAATTGCCAAACCTTTTCAATATATGAGCGATGCTTTAAAAGATATTATGAATCTTGATTTCTCAGATAAAAAGCTACTTAACAAAAATGCAGATCAAACAGATTTTAATTTGCAAGTAGCTGCTTCACAAGTACCAAATATTGTGAAGAATTTACATGAAAGCAATCAAGATTTAAGAAACGAGCTCAAGAAGGAACAACAATTAGAACAATCTCGTAAAGAATTTATGTCTATGGTGTCCCATGAATTAAAAACACCAATCGCAGCCGTTATGGGACAACTAGATGGCATGATTCACGGAATTGGAGCTTATAAAGATAGAGATAAGTATTTGAAACGTTCCTACGAGATGATGCAAGACATTAACATATTAACGGAAAAAATGTCGGAATTATCCAAAATACAAAACCCTCAATTTAAACCGAATTTAGAAGTCATTTCTTTATCTAATATTATTGAGGATGTTATGAAGAAAGTAGATTACTTTGTATCTGTAAAACAATTAAATGTACAATCTAATATTAAACACGACGTACAAATTTTAGCTGATCCTAAATTTATTCAAACTGCTATTTTTAACATTATTTCAAATGCAATTCATTATACAATTGACCATCAGCACGTATATATAAAGCTTTATGAAAAACCAAATGGTTATGCATTAGAAGTATTAAATACAGGTTCACAAATTGATGAAGATAAACTTGCTCATTTATTTGAACCTTTTTATCGCGCAAACCCTGATAAACACGGTTTAGTACAAGGTAGTGGTCTTGGATTATATATCGTGAAACAAATATTAGATAAACATCAGTTTCCTTACGGGATACAAAACACAGCTCAAGGTGTAAAATGCTCCATTGTATTCCCAAAAGCAATGTAACATTCACTATAATTACATACCCCAAACTCATACTTCATGTGTGAGTGGCGGAATTTTGTAGAGTGTCTTACTCTGTTTCGTTCGCCCGTTATCCTTATTTGGATAGCGGGCGTTTTTTATTACTTAAAAGGAGGATTTTTTATGGAAAAGTTTAAATATTCATTGCTCGTTTTATTCGGTGCTTGCAGCTACGGCATACTTTCAACTATTTTCAAACTCGGATTCATAAATGGATTTTCAGCACATCAACTACTAGGGGGACAATATGTCTTCGGATGGATTGGACTATTTCTACTCGTTCTTTTCTTTTCACGTCATAAAGTAACAAAAAAACAATTTTTTTCATTACTAACCGTCGGAACAACAATGAGTATGACTGGGATTTTTTACGCTATTTCTGTAGAAGAACTACCCGCATCTATCGCTGTCGTCCTACTCTTTCAGTTCACTTGGATTGGTGTCATTATTGAAGCAATTGCAAATCGAACATTTCCAAGCCGCGATAAGATCATATCTATCCTTATTTTATTTGCTGGTACATTGTTTGCAGGTGGTGTATTTGAAGGCCTCGGACAAAGTTTTTCTACGAAAGGGATTATCTTTGGGCTATTAGCTGCTGTCTCTTTTTCATTCTATGTTTTTGCGAGCGGGCGCGTCGCTACGGATGTTCCGCCTTATACGAAAAGCTTTCTTATGACAACAAGTGCTACTCTTATCGTATGCCTATTCTTTCCGCCAACCTTTTTAACAGACGGTGCTTTGCAAGCTGGCCTATGGAAATATGCTTTCTTCCTCGGATTATTCGGCGTTGTTGTACCTGTCATTTGTTTTTCAATCGGTGTACCAAAGGTTGGAACAGGGCTTGGTACAATATTAGGTGCAGCTGAATTACCAACTGCTATTATTGCTTCTATTACACTTGTACATGAAGTCGTAACGTTCATGCAGTGGATTGGAATTATTTTTATATTGGTTGGGATTTTCACTCCTCAGCTGCTTACGGCTAGGAAAGAAAGGAAACACAATCGCGTGCACAGCGCTTGAAAAAATACAGAATTTATATAAAAGATATAACTGCAACTAAAATAAGTAAATTTATCTGGAGGTATAAATGACTATTTTAAGCATCGTATTTTTTGCTATTATGTGTATCTTCTTCCTAATAAGATATATGAAAGAAAAGAAATTTTACGATTTACTTCTCGTTCCCGTTTGTATATATGCAGGAGCAGTGAAAACTCCTTTCGTAGAGTACTTAAACTTTAATACTACATTTAAAATAACGTATGATATTGCAGCTATTATTCTTGTAATCCTTGCTGTACTTTTCTTTTTGAAAGATAAGAAAGAGAACCATACTGCATAACAAAAGACCTTTCATTTACTTGAAAGGTCTTTTTCTCTATCTCATTTTACCGCTCCATACAGCTTCTCTATCTCATGCTCAATTTGTTTTACATCGATTCGCTCAAATAATGGCTGTACGCTATCAATTCTACTTGGCAACGTATTTTGCGGTTCCCAATTTTGTTTCACAATCGACAATGTGTTTCGAACTCTTTCACTTGAAAATGGTAAAAATGGCTCAAGGAGATGGGCAAAATTAACGATAAGATACACACAGTTATAAATCGTTTCTTCACATGAAACTGGATCATCTTCTCTTTGTTTCCAAGGCTGCTTTTCATCAAAATATTTATTTGCAAAACGTACTGTATCAAATATTGTTTCTAGCGCCACCTTAAATTTAGTTTGCTCAATCGCCTCTCCTACCTGTTTATATAATCCTTCTACTTTATCTTTCAGCTCTACTTCAATACTTCCTTTCGGCACGATACCACCATAATATTTTTCAATAAACTTTAATGTCCGGTTCACAAAGTTCCCGTATGCACCTAATAATTCACTATTATGACTGTAAATAAATTCCCGCCATGAAAAATCAGTATCGCGATTTTCTGGTGCGTTGACGGTTAAAAAGTAACGAATAGAATCTGGATCATAGCGTTCTAATATGTCAGGCACCCATACTGCCCAGTTTTTACTTGTAGATAATTTTCTTTTTTCAACTGTTAAATATTCATTCGAAACGATATGACGCGGGATTGCTTCCTCCCCTATTCCAAGTAATACCGCTGGCCAAATGACGGAATGAAACGGAATATTATCCTTTCCGTGCACATAATATGTTTTCGCTTCGCTATCCCAAAACTCTTGATCATCTTTCCCTGTTTCTTCAACCCAATGTTTACTCGCTGAATAATAGCCTGTCACTGCTTCAATCCATACGTAAATTTTCTTATCTTCATACCCTTCTACTGGAATTGGTACCCCAATTGGTAAATCACGTGATACGGCCCTATCTAGTAATCCTTCCTTTACATACCTCTCTGTTAGTTGAATCGCATTGTCGCGCCATGTCCCTGTTTGTTTGGCAATTTCTACAGTCCTTTTAATTTGCTGCTGAAATGTATGCAATGCAAAATAGAAATGCTCTGTTTCCTCTACAGATGGCGTACTACCACATAACTTACATTTCTTCTCTAACAAATCGAGAGGATCTAAAATAGCTGAACACGCATCGCATTGATCTCCTCTTGCTGCTTCATGGCAATGTGGACATATTCCTTCTACATAACGATCCGGTAAAAACTGCGTACACGTTTCACAATACGCTTGTTCCACTGTTTTTTTATAAATATGTCCTTCTTCTAATAAACGTAAAAAAACATTTTGAACCGTTTCATGATGGTGCTCACTATCTGTACGTGTATAGCAATCATAAGTAAAACCAAGGCTACGAAAACATCGTTCAAACCCTTCATGATACTTATCAGCAATTTCCTTCGCTGTCACACCTTCTTGTTTTGCTCTAATTGCAATCGGTGTTCCATTACAATCACTCCCTGAAACATACAGCACATTCTCACCTTTTGCCCTGTAATAACGCGCTAAAATATCTCCAGGTAACAAACTCGCAATATGGCCAAGGTGTAACGAACCATTTGCATACGGCCAAGCGCCTCCAATAAAAATACTCATCTTACATTCCTCCTTTTAAATATAAAAAGCCCCGCCCTTATCTTAAAAAAGATAAGGGCGGGGCTGTATAAACAGTCGCGGTACCACCTTATTTCGCCAATTACTCACATAATTAGCCTTAACAAGTACGGAGCTATATGCTCTTATACTGTGGTTTTGATAACGAGTACCAACTCTCGTCGCCGCCTACTATTATCATTTGATAAGTTCAGGACGAAGCTCAAAGGCCATTGTTCAAATGAATATTCTTGCTTCTTCTCAGCTACCGAAGCTCTCTGGAAAGAATGTGTTCATCCTACTTTTCCTTTTCAACGCTTTTACGTATAAAAAGTATTGTACGACTTAATCACAGAAAAATCAAACTTTTATTCAGAAAGAAAAGGAAATCCCATCCCCCTGCCGAATAACTATACGTTCACAAAAGGAGTGATAACATTGAACCCAAAACAACTAAGCACTATAAATGCAAAAAGCTGGAATACAGCTGCTTATGAAGCTTGGACGAATCGCCACGGGGCACCAGCTGATTATGCGAAAAAAATCATGAAAGATCCCACGCGCGAAGTAGCACATTATTTACCTTACATACAATCTCCAAAAGGAAAATGTATTATTAATTTACTCGGCTCAAAAGGAAATAAAGCTGTCGCACTCGCTCTTTTAGGAGCTGACGTAACAGTTGTTGATATTTCAGCAAGTAATGCAAAATATGCAAATGAACTTGCGGAAGCCGCAGGCGTCTCTATTCATTACATCGTTTCTGATGTACTAGATGTAAATCTCTCCAAATCATTTGATATCGTATTACTGGAACTTGGTGTACTTCATTACTTTCTAGATTTAAAACCACTTTTTACAACAATCTCTCAACTACTAAAGCCCGGTGGAATACTTATCCTTCGCGATTACCATCCAATATATACAAAGCTATTAGGAGTAGACCATCCATCATTTCGAGCAAGTGGAAATTATTTCGATGAAGAATTAATTGAAGATGATGTTGCTTATAGCATCCTTCTTACAGAAGCACAGAAAGAATCGCTACCTAAAACAACCATCCGTCGCTGGACGTTAGGAGAAATTATTACAACACTCGCGGAAGAACATTTTAAAATTGAAAAACTAGTTGAAGAACACGGACCTCATCAAAGATGGCTCTTCCCTTCTGCTGCACCGGAAGGAATCGAAGAACGTATCCCTGGTCTATATACAATAATTGCGACAGCATGCAAAAAAGGATCCCTTCACGGATAGGATCCTTTTTGCATGCTCACGCATATAAGTTGAGGTTGGAGATTACCATAATTCTGTAGAATAGGACACAAGATATTTCAACATTTCGTCTCTGACTTACGTCGTCAAAAAGGGGTATGACCAACATAACGAAGAGTAATGTTTCAGTTGATACTGATAATCGTTATCAACTAATTAGAAGTATACATGATGTCATTTCAAATTTCAATAGCATTTCTAATATTTATTTATGAATTTTATGATATGCAAATGTATACATTTTAAGAACTTTTTCTAATACCAATCTGACTCCTTCCATTATCTGCTATAATTTTCATTGAACAGATTAATAACTTCATAATAATGTTTTTATTAATTTCGTTTTAAATATCCATAAATCATAATAAACAGTTTAAATGAGGGTAGGGGTAACGATGAAATATGTTAGTATTCGAAAAAAACTACTGTTCACACTCTTAAGCATTTCTTCTTTATTTAGCATTGCTCTTATAGTTATTCTTTCATTCGCCATGAATCAAGCAAGTGAAATCGAAACGTTAAAAAATGATGTATCAAAAAGAGCGACGATTTTAAAAGAACGTGGCGATTGGTTCCAAGCACAAGTTGCTGGTTTACAAGAATATTTACTATCACATGATCAAAAAGGATTAGATAAGTTCAACCGAGAAGGGAAAAAATTAGCTGATACTAGAGAGAAAGTAACAAGTGACAAGAAGCTCCCAGAAGGAATGAAAGAAGCTATTTTAATGGGGGGAAAATGGCGTAGCGTCATAGATAATGAGGTACTACCTCTTGCTCGTGAAGGAAAATGGGACGAAGCATCCAAAATTGCTTTAGCACAAACAGATTATGTAAATGATCTGTTAGATCGTTTTAATAAATATACAAATGAAGAGAATGAGAAACGTGACGCATTAATTGCTGACGTTGAGTCTTCTTCATCACTTATTCAATATATTATTTTCTTCTCACTCATTACATGTACATTAACGTCTATTTTATTAGCATGGTGGTTCTCTGGTAAACTCGTTAAACCAATTCGAAAAATTGATGAGAAGTTAAAAGAATTAGCTTCTCAAGATGGAGATTTAACGGCTAGATTACACGTAACAAGTAAAGATGAAATAGGTGACATTGCAAATTCCTTTAATCAAATGCTCACTAACTTACAGCTTATAATAAAACAAGTTCAACAAACATCAACAAGTGTAAAAGAAGCTTCCGAAAATGTATTTATCGAAACGACTGCTTCTATGGAAAATACCGCAAGGACCCAAGAAACTATGAATGCTCTTGAACACAATATTCGTTCACAAGTTTCTAGCATTGAAGAAAGTTCAACTGCAATGGATGACATGGCAACAAGTGTTCAGCGTATCGCTGAGTCCGCCTCTTCTGTTACTAGTTTAGCTGTCACAACTTCAGAAAAAGCAGATGATGGGAATAAAGTCATTGAGAAATCTATTACACAAATGCACACAATTAACGAAGCTGTTAACGCTACATCACAAGTAGTTGAGCGACTCATTACACATACAAATCATATCGATACTGCACTTCAATCTATTTCGAATATCGCCGAGCAAACAAATTTACTCGCTTTAAATGCTTCTATTGAAGCAGCTCGTGCTGGTGAACATGGAAAAGGATTCGCTGTTGTTGCTGATGAAGTTCGAAAACTTGCTGAACAATCTCAACTAGCCGCAACTGACATTAACCATTTACTGCATCAAATTCAAGCCGATACTAAAATAGCAAATGACATGATGACACAAGGTCAAGCAGAAGCTTCTGAAGGAATTACTGTTATTCGTACTGCCGGATTTTCATTCTCAGAAATTGTTAACCACATTAACAAAGTCTCTACGCAAATGCAAGAAATGTCTGCAACTGCTGAAGAGATGGCTGCAAGCTCTGAAGAAATGAACGCAGCTTTAAATAATATCGCCTCTATTTCAAATGAAGTTGCTGCAGAAACATTACAAACAGCACATTCAGCTGGTGATCAAGTAAACAAAATGAGTATCGTGGCTAACAAATCATCTGAAATGAAAAAAATCGTACAAGAACTTGAAGTTCTCGTCTCTCATTTCAAAACAAACGCTTAAAGTGAAAATGACACGAACTCAAAGGTATAGGAAAGAAAGTTTTACAGGTTCTCCTTTTTCACTTTAAAATATCTCTTTCTATCTCTCATTCCGTCTGCTATAATTCCTAAAGGAAATAAGAAAGCTTTATTCCAACTGGAGTAAAGCTTTCTTTCAATTTTTTACATTTATTAATTCTAATACTAAGATTTCACAAAGGAGGCTTTTAATTATATGAATTTTGTAAGTATCAGAAAAAAACTTATGTTCATGATGGGAACGATTTGCGCTTTATTTGGCATCGCCTTAGCTTTTATTTTATTTTTTGCTATTGACCAATCTCGTAAAGCTGAAACATTACAAAAAGAAATTTCTCCACTGGCAACAGAATTGAAAGAACGTGGAGATGCTTATCAAGTACAGCTATCTGCTTTAAGAGGTTATTTACTACAACATGATCAAGTCGAAATAGACAAGTTTAATGAGATGAGTAAACGTCTTGAGGATTCAAAAGATAAACTTCTTTCTAATCCAAATCTTTCTTCGTCCGTAAAAAGTACAATGGAATTAGGTTCTACTTGGAGAAAGTTCGTTGAAGAAAAAGTATTCACTCTTGCAAAAGAACAAAAATGGGAAGAAGCTTTACAAGTAGCTTCTTCAGAAAACGGAACGGTCTATAAAGTAATTGGTGACTTCACAAATTACAGTAATGAACAAGCTAAATTACGTGAACAATCTATTGAACAAATTGATCAATCTTCACTAGGAATTGAATATGCAGTCTTTCTATCACTTGTTATTTGTATTATCGTTGCAATTATTCTTGCATGGTGGTTCTCTGGTAAACTTGTGAAACCAATTCAACAAATTGATACAAAACTAAAAGAATTAGCCTCTGAAGAAGGTGACTTAACGGCACGTCTACAAGTAAATAGCAACGATGAAATCGGTGCTATTGCAGCATCATTTAATAAAATGTTAGAAAACCTACAACATATCATTAATCGTGTTCAAAAAACATCAGTGGAAGTACAAACCGCTTCTGAAAATATGCTAGAAAAAACGAATACATCACGTGAGGCGACATTAAGAGTCCAAAGGTCGATGTCCAACTTAAATGCAAGTATTCAATCACAAACTTCTAGTATGGAAGAAAGTTCAACTGCAATGGACGATATGGCAGTAAGTGTTCAGCGTATTGCTGAATCTGCTTCATCTGTAGCGGAACTTGCTGTTGCCACATCTGAACATGCTAGCGATGGAAGTACCGTTATTCAAAAATCTGTTTCACAAATGACAACAATACACGAAGCTGTAAATGCTACGTCAGAAGTGGTTGAACGTCTAATCACTCATACGAAATATATTGATACTGCTGTACAATCTATTTCTAATATTGCTGAGCAAACAAACTTACTTGCTTTAAATGCTTCTATTGAGGCAGCTCGTGCTGGCGAGCAAGGAAAAGGATTTGCTGTCGTAGCTGACGAAGTTCGAAAACTTGCTGAACAATCTAAAACAGCTGCAACAGACATTAATCAATTACTACATCAAATTCAAAATGATACAGAGACTGCTAGCTCTATGATGTCTCAAGGCCGTTCTGAAGCATTTGAAGGTATCAATGTTATTCGTGAAGCTGGTACTTCTTTCACAACAATTGTGGAACAAGTAAATAAAGTATCTACTCAAATGCAAGATATATCAGCAACTGCTGAAGAAATGGCTGCAAGTGCTGAAGAAATGAATGCTTCACTTAATAACATCGCTTCTATCTCTACTGAAGTATCCAGCGAAACTGCCGCAACGGCACAATCTGCTGAACAGAAAGTTATTGTTATGAATGAAATGACAGTAACTGCTAGAAAAATGAAACAAACAGTTGAAGAGTTAGATCAGCTCGTATCTCATTTTAAAACAGAATAGATGTTCAAAAAATATCCCTCTTGCGAAGAGGGATATTTTTTTGAGCTCATTTCCTGCACATTATGCTCATTTCCGTTATAATGAGAATCGATATCATTAAAGTGTAGGAGGGGCTGCTTATGTCACAAGAAGCATTTGAAAATAAATTACTTGTCAATTTAGAAGCTGTTATTGACCCTGAACTAGGTGTTGATATCGTTAATCTTGGATTAGTGTATGATGTTACAGCAGATGAAAATAATAATGCTGTCATTACGATGACTATGACTTCTATCGGTTGTCCAATGGCTGGGCAAATCGTATCAGACGTTAAAAAAGTATTATCAACAAACGTACCTGAAGTTAATGAAATAGAAGTAAATGTCGTTTGGAATCCACCGTGGTCGAAAGAACGTATGTCACGTATGGCGAAAATCGCATTAGGTATTCGCGACTAAATAAAGTGGAAATTTCATCATTTGCGGATAGCGGGATAAAGAAAAGACCTGACTAGGATGTCAGGTCTTTTCTCTTATTATTTTACACCTACTGCATCATAAGCTTTCGTTACAGCTTGTACAGCTTTAGAGTTTTTACCGTATAAATCTTCAGCTGACTGAAGTGCCGCTTGACGCATCATTTTGAAGTCAGAGTTTGCAGTTAAATATTTCGTAAGCGCACGGTAGTAAATTTTTTCTGTCGCTTCACGGCCCACTCCAGTTACTTTCACGCCGTAATGATCTCCGCCTTCAGAAACTAAATAAGCAGCTTTATTATTAATACTACTGTTAATATGAACGCCGCCATTATCAGCTGTTCCAGTATAACGTTTACTATAGTGATCTGGGTAACCTTCACTTGGTTTTAATGGGTTTGGAATAGACGCTGGATCTTTTAATGAACGAAGCGCATCACCAGGTTTATCAGGTGTATAAATATCAGCACCTAAATCCCAGCTCTTCTTCTCAACCATAACACCCATAATATCAGATAACGATTCATTTAACGCCCCTGACTCATTTTTGTAAACAAGGTTTGCTGTATGTTCAGTTACAGCATGCGTTAATTCGTGACCGATAACATCAAGTCCAGCAGATAATGGAATGAATGTTTTTC
Source organism: Bacillus sp. FSL L8-0199 (assembly GCF_038005705.1). Lineage (NCBI taxonomy): Bacteria > Bacillati > Bacillota > Bacilli > Caryophanales > Bacillaceae > Bacillus > Bacillus sp. FSL L8-0199. The sequence continues at coordinate 4,974,463 of NZ_JBBOTS010000001.1, forward strand.
CATCGCCATCACCGTACATCATTTGCACACCATTCCAAGCTGCGTTATTCCAAGCTGTACCTACGTGAACAGTTGAAATAAGCTTCGCACCTTTATCATCGAAAGAGTCACGATTAAATGTCTTTTTGTAGTAATCATATACTTTTCCTGCATTTACATGCGCATCAACTGCAGCTTTATCTTCGAAGAACTTAGATTTACTTTCAACTTCTTCTCCTGTATATCCAAGCCATTGTGAGAATAAATTAAACCAGTTCTCGTCCATATTTTCTGCATCAAATGTATGAACACCTTGTCCTCGTTTACCATCAAACAAGTTGAATTGTCCTGTTTTCGTATCTTGAGCAATTTCAAATGATTGTCTAGCACCTAATACTCCGTAACCAAATCCAGTAATGTTATCTACAGCGTTATATTTCTCAATAACATTTCCATTCGTTGCATCAACAAAATAATGCCAATATCCTGGAGCTGGTTTTGAAATCGATGCCTTAACTAAGTATGCAAGGTAGTAATTACCGTCCTTTTCATATACAAATAAATCTTTTTTCACACCGTCATAACTCTTTACTTTACCAATTTCTTTCTCAATATCTGCCTTTGCAATCGTTTCTGCTTGTTCCGCAGTAATGCTTGCAGCTGCAGGAATATTTTTATCATCTAAATTCGGAATAACTTGTCCGAAGAATGCTTTTACATTATTCTCTTTATCAAGTGTAACAGTTTGATCAGAACCGTACACAGGAATGTTATTATGTTTCTCAACTAGCTTCACATGTGTCGTATCAGATTCAGCGTCTTTTTCTTCCCCAACGATATTAAAATGCTTTTCAATATTTCCTGCTAATTTAAACATATCTTTCTTACTCTCTAAGTATTGAAAGACTGTCTCTTTTTTATCTAGTCCTTCCGGTGCTTTCCATTCTTCACCTATGTATGCAGGTGTTTTAAATTCTTGATGATATTGAATTTTTTGTTCTTCCGCTTTCGTTGTCGTTGCCCCAAACGCTCCAAATCCCCCGGCGATAACAGTTAACGCTAATGCTGATGAAATGACTTGCTTTTTCACTATAACATTCCCCATTCCCATAAAGATTTTTGACACTTTTATACAATTCTTATTTTCCCAGCCGATACCTCTACTAAAATTTTGAGAAACATTTTTCAGACAATTCCAATCAAAAAAAGAGGACATCTATCGGATGTCCTCTTTTCTATAAACCTTTTATTGTTTTTTCAATTCAATTGCTAAATAATGAGATTGCTCTTTTGCTTCAATATGAATATCTTCTTCTACCGCTTCTGCTGCATCACGCATAACAAGATTTTCACCATTGATTACACTGCTTCCTTCAATTTGTACAAGGTACAATTGACGGCCTTCTTTCACTGGAAAATGAATTTCTTTTCCAGCCTCTAATGATAAGGAATATAAATTCGCATCTTGGTGAATTTGAATTGGTGCATTTCCTTCTACTGAAGATACCATATGGAACCATTCATTTTCACGCTTGCTCCAATCAAATTTAAACTCACCATAGTTTGGTTTATGATCTGCACGGTCTGGTAAAATCCAAATTTGTAATAAACGCAGCGTTTCATCGCCTAAATTATGCTCGCTATGAAATACACCCGTGCCAGCACTCATATATTGAACATGTCCACGCTCAATCGTTCCGCGATTTCCCATGCTGTCTTCATGTGTTAAAGCACCATCTACAACGTAAGAAATAATCTCCATATCACGATGTGGATGCATATCAAAACCAGTTTGCGCCGCTACTAGATCATCATTAATAACACGTAACGCTCCGAAGTTCATGTTATTTGGATTATAGTAATTGGCAAAAGAAAAATGAAAATGTGTATTTAACCAACCATGATTTGCTCTGCCCATATTTTTATGATCAACTTTTCTAAACATATCCTTCACCTCATACTATCTCGAATTCGAGATTTATTTTAAAATTTTTTCTTACTGTAACTTTTTTAGTAGTGTTAATAATTGCTTTTGTTCCTCTATATTTAAATTATGAAACTTCTCTGCTTGGAACGTTTCTTGAGGTGGGACGATTTCCTCATATAAAGCTCTTCCCTTTTCTGTTAAAGAAATATATTTCGTAGTACCCTCTTGTTCACGCAAAATCCACTCAAGCTGCTCCATTTTATTTAAAAGCTGCGTTACATTTCCTTTCGTAACAAATAGCTTATTTCCAAGTTCTTGCTGCGTTAAACGATTATGTCCTCCAACTTGAGCTAACACATCAAACTGGGCGGCAGATATATTCCATTTTTTCAAATGCTGATTCGTCTCACGAATACTCTTATTATAAAAGCGTGACAAACGAAACCATAATAGTAGCCCTAGTCTATCTTCTGTTTTCATTTCATCACCTCGCTCGTTTCATATCATTAGTTTAGAACTAAACTTAATAAAAGTCAAATACTTATTTTTAATAAGCATAAAAAGCACAGCGCTATTTCTCCACTATGCTTTACATTAACTTTCTACTCTTATATTCATCCAATTTCCTCTCCGCGAACTTCCTCGCATCTTTTTCAATCCACCGCTCTTCGTACCGTTCACTTCCCACATACAATATATCTCTCTTATGCTGCATCGCATGGCGAAATTCATGCAGTAGCGTTTTGAGAACTTGCTCATACTCTTCCCACATACAAACGAAAATTAATTGCTTTTCTTTATGATAAAAACCACCTACTGGGAATAGGAACTCTTCTTCCTCTTCCCCTAATGATAGAAGTACATCATTTGCATCGCACGTATCACAAAAAATAACGGGCGTTTTACATACTTCAATAAGAGAACACAAATCCTCTCTCAGCTTTTTGACATCCCAAGGAAGCTCCGAATCCAACACATACCAATTCTCTACCTGTTGATATACATTTTGAAACTGGAGTTCCATTTTTCTTTATTCCCCTTTCCAAACTCCCTTTTCCTATATGTATGCCACAATATGGCAAATATTAAACGTATTCTTTCATCCTTGAAAAAATGCCAATAAAGAAGGGATCTATGTCGACATAAATCCCTTTTTTCATAAATATCTTGTACTTTGATTTTAAAAAATTCAGCTCTTCTTCATATCCCACTTAAAGATTTTATTTAAGAATTTATATACATTCTTCGACTCCTTTGTCAGAAGTGGGCCTAAAATGGATAGTATAAGCACGTATAGTGCTGAGAATGGTTTCAGTACTGACATTAAACCACCAGCGATACCGATATTAGCCATAATGATGGAGAACTCTCCTCTTGAAACGATTGTTAATCCGATATTTGTTGATGCTTTATGAGATAATCCAGCTTGTCTTCCTGCAATCATTCCTGCTACAAAGTTACCGATTATCGTAAGAAGGACAGCACCTAACGTTAACCATATCGCTCCGCCTAATGAGAACGGATCAATACTTAACCCGAAGCTGAAGAAGAAAATAGCTCCGAAAAAGTCTCTAAATGGAACAACAAGATGTTCAATTCGGTCACTATGCTCTGTCTCAGAGAAAACTAATCCTAGAAGAAGTGCTCCAATTGCTTCTGCAACGTGAATTGTTTCTGAAAAACCAGCAATGAAGAATAATGAAGCAAATACTACAATAATAAAGATTTCATCTGAGCTAATATTGAGCAATTTATTTAATAACGGCGTAGCCTTTCTAGCTACTATAAAGAATAGAAGCATATATCCTAAAGCAATTCCAATTGAAGTAAGGGCACCTAAGAAGGAAGCGTGATCCCCAAGTACTAAACCAGAAACAACTGATAAATATACAGCAAGGAATATATCTTCAAACATAATAATTCCTAAAATTAATTCGGTTTCATTATTACCAGTTCTTCTTAAGTCCACTAACACTTTAGCAACGATAGCGCTAGAAGAAATCGTAATAATACCCGCAATAATTAAGATTTCTAGTAATGGGAATCCCATTATAAATCCGTATAACAAACCAAGTGAAAAGTTAATTAAAATATAAATCGTTCCGCCAATCGCAATAGATCGTCCAGATTTAATTAGTTTTTTCATTGAAAATTCTAATCCTAGATAGAATAGAAGGAATAGAACCCCAATTCGTCCAAGGAAGGAAATTACACTTGCACTTTCAATAAATTTGAGATCGATAACACCTATTGTCGGTGCATGCGGTCCTACTAACATTCCAAGAACGATTAGAAAAGGAATTACTGAGAATTTAAATTTCCCAGCAATTACTGCTGCAATTGCCACTAAAACTAAAGCTGTACCAACTTCAAAAATTAACGTATCCATCTAATCAGTCCCCCCTATTTGAAAATAATTCATTAATGATTTTTTTAATTTCTTCTCTCTCACCTGACACTACAAGCATATCTCCTTCTTCAATTACTGTTTCTGGTCCTGGATTAAATAGCTTCTTCATGTTCTTCTTCATAACCGCGATTATCGTTACGCTATATGTTTTTCTTATTTCAAGATCGCCAATTGTTTTTCCGATTGATGGAGCTGTATTCTCCACTTTGAACCACTCAATCGCTAAACCTTCAAAAACCATCTCAACATTTTCTAACGCCCTAGGCTTATATACCATTCCACCTAATATTGCAGCGATTTGTCTCGCCTCTGAGTCACGTAGTGAAATACTTGAGATGCTTTCTTCATGATCTGAATCAAAATGATACATTTCTCTACGACCATCATCATGAATGACAATTACCATCTTTTCGTTACCTTTCGTAACGATTTGAAACTTATAACCAATACCTGGAAGTTCACTTTCTCTAATATTCATTTTTAGCTCCTCCATAACTTATTTATTTTAATTTTCTGTTTTTCTGCCTTTTATTCATCCAATCAACTTTAGAAATTCTAACCACTCAGGATATTTGTGATTTGGAAATCTTTTATTGTAATAATAAGTGGACCCTAAAAAGATACTTAAAGATGTAATGATAAAAAATATATTACTTCTCATTTTCAAACTCTGAAGGCTTACTTTCCATAAAGAATCTTCTTTCAAATTAGCCCCACCTTCTCGCTTTAAATTTAGTTTTTTAAAATGTAAATAATTCTAAAAATATTATGATGTAACATAATCATAACACAAAAACATTTTAAGTAACATAACTTTTTAGAAAAATTGATTCTCGTATATTTTTTGCATATAATTTTCTTATTACGAAAAAAAGGAAGTGTATTATATGGTTGATATCTTTAGCAGATTCCTTGAGGTAACGAATAATATTTTATGGTCATATATTCTTATTGCAATGCTAATCGGCTTCGGTCTTTACTTCTCTTTTAAATTAAAATTTGTCCAAATTACTCATTTCAGTGAGATGGTCAGCTTAATTAGTAAAGGGTTTAATCGAAAAGAAAAAAAGAAAGATAGCATCTCACCATTCCAAGCATTTTGCTTAAGTGCAGCAGCACGTATCGGTATCGGAAACTTAGCTGGTGTAGCATTAGCAATTTCAATGGGTGGACCTGGCGCAATATTTTGGATGTGGTTTATCGCAATTATCGGAGCAGCTACTAGTTTTGTAGAATGTACACTTGCGCAAATTTATAAAGTAAAAGATGGAAGTAGGTTCCGTGGTGGACCAGCATATTACATGGAAAAAGGGTTAAACAAACGCTGGATGGGCGTCTGGTTCTCACTTCTTATTACAGTTGCGTACGGATTAATTTTCAATTCAGTGCAAGCGAATACAGTAACAATAGCGTTTGAAAATGCTTTTGGACTAGAGCGAACTCTTGTAGGAGCTCTATTAGCTTTATTAGTTGCAGTTATTATTTTCGGTGGTATCAAAAGCATTTCACGTATTACAGAAATGATTGTTCCTCCAATGGCAATTATTTATATTGGTGTGGCAATTTTCGTCGTAATTAACAACTTCAGTATGTTACCAAGCATTTTTATAGAAATATTTAATGGTGCATTCGGTTTAGACCAAGCCATCGCTGGTGGTATTGGAGCAGCAATCAAGTTCGGAATTCAGCGCGGTTTATTCGCTACAGAAGCAGGAATGGGTAGTTCTCCTAATGCAGCCGCAACATCTGATGTATCTCACCCTGTAAAACAAGGGCTTGTTCAAGCGTTAGGCGTTTTCGTAGATACATTCTTAGTATGTACATCAACAGCATTTATCGTATTATGTTCTGGACTTTACAAAGGATCAAATTTAGAAGGTATCGAATTAACACAAAACGCATTAAGTTCACAAATTGGACCGTGGGCAAGCACTTTCTTAGCGATTATTATTTTCCTATTCGCTTTCAGTTCACTTCTAGGAAACTACTATTATGGTGAAACAAATATCGCATTCATTAAAGAAAGTAAAACATGGTTAATGATTTATCGTGTTGCAGTTGTCGGAATGGTATTCTTCGGATCAATCGCTGCTCTTAAAACAGTTTGGAGTTTAGCTGATTTATTCATGGGACTAATGGTATTCACAAACTTAATTGCCATCTCATTCCTTAGCAAATTTGCTTATGCTGCATTAGTAGACTATTTGAAGCAAAAGAAACAAGGAAAAGATCCTGTCTTCGTTGCAAACTCTATCCCTGGCTTAAAGAATACAGAGTGCTGGGATGGGCAAGATGTAGAAGAAAAACAAAAGGCTGTTTAACAAACAAAGGCCCTATTACTTCACCGTAATAGGGCCTTTTATTTACAACAGTTCATAATTTGTTCAAATTAATTCCAGCAAAAGGGTTGATTTATAGAGATTACTAGATTATAATTATTATAAATTAGTAATTGATATCACATAACAACTCAAAAGGAGATTGATCATAATGAACAAACAAGTAATCGAAGTATTAAACAAACAAGTAGCAGACTGGAGCGTTTTATTCACAAAACTTCACAACTTCCATTGGTACGTAAAAGGACCTCAATTCTTCACATTACACGAGAAATTCGAAGAACTTTACACAGAATCAGCTACTCACATCGATGAAATTGCAGAACGTATTTTAGCAATTGGCGGCAAACCAGTAGCAACAATGAAAGAATACTTAGAACTATCTTCTATTCAAGAAGCAGCATACGGAGAAACTGCAGAAGGGATGGTCGAAGCAATCATGAAAGACTACGAAATGATGCTAGTCGAACTGAAAAAAGGCATGGAAATCGCTCAAGACTCTGACGATGAAATGACATCTGACCTACTACTAGGCATCTACACAGAACTAGAAAAACACGCTTGGATGCTACGTGCGTTCTTGAATCAATAATAATTAAAAGCGGAAGCGGCTCGTTCAGAACAGGAGGGTGTTGGAACTCCTGATTACGAGGCGCTTTTTGCCTCGAATGAAGGAGTGAAACAACCGACTGTTCTAGCCGCTGGAGCTGGATATTACTTTAAAGCGGAAGCGGCTCGTTCAGAACAGGAGGGTGTTGGAACTCCTGATTACGAGGCGCTTTTTGCCTCGAATGAAGGAGTGAAACAACCGACTGTTCTAGCCGCTGGAGCTGGATATCACTTAAAAGCGGAGGTAGCTTGCTCAGAATGTGAGGGGGATGGAGCTTTTGACGTAGAGGCGCTCTTTGCCTCGCAGGAAAAAGCGAAGCCACCGAACATTCTAGCTACCGGAGCTGGATATCATTTAAAGCGGAAGCGGCTCGTTCAGAGTCGCTTTTTTCTATAGATTGATCGCGCATGCTGGTACATGAAATTTATATCAGCGATTTTTCCAACATATCGGCGATTCTCCCCAATATATCAGCGATTTTTCAATTATATCGGCGATTCCCTCCAATATATCAGCGATTTTTCAATTATATCGGCGATTCCCTCCAATATATCAGCGATTTTTCAATTATATCGGCGATTCCCTCCAATATATCAGCGATTTTTCAATTATATCGGCGATTCCCTCCAATATATCAGCGATTTTTCAATTATATCGGCGATTCCCTCCAATATATCAGCGATTTTTCAATTATATCGACTTATCGACAAATCACGACAATATTAACACACCCCTCTCCCCTACTTTTATCAATATATTACAATCTCATCTATGTTAAAATATAGGAAACACCCTTTTGCTTTTCCAAATTCATCATTTACTACTTAAATGACGGGAGTGGTTCAGTTGAAAGACTACTTAATTAGAGCATTTTTTGCGTTAATAACAGTTGGGATTCTCTTACTTATAGCTAATATTTTCAATATACGTGTCGAGGTTAAGGACTATGCTTTCCTCGTTGTCGTAGCAATTGGTGGCGGCTGGGGTGGCTGGTACCTGTATAAAAAACAAAGCAATCAAAATAATAAAGGCATTCCAAAGTAATACGGAATGCCTCTTTTTATTGCCTTCTGTAATAAATAATGAAATTCAGACCACTAATACAACCAATCGCAATAAACATACAAAACGATTGTGGACCTCCACCTAGATTATACTCATCAACGATGAATCCGGACATAAACAACGTTATCGCGGAAACACCGATACACAATACCGAGATAAACCAAAGCGAAAATTCATTAATCAACTCTTTCTTCTGTCTCAAAACAATTAGCATAACAAGAATAGACGCTGCTAAAATACTTTTAAAAACCGGTCTTAAATACACAAACTCCTCCATCTCTTTCTCCTTTTCCAAAAACATTACATCTAAACATTAACATATTTAACCAAATTAAAAACACATGCCGTCTTAAATTAAAACGACATGTGTTTCCGTATTTGCTATGATAGTTGCTTCCACTTCGTTCCCAAAACAGGACGTTCATAATTTTGGATTGCATGAATTAGTTTATCTGCTGTCTCTGCTGAAACGATCAATTCTTTATTTGATGGATTCATAAATCCTTCTTCCGCTGCACGTTCAACCATTTGCAAAATTGGTCCGTAAAAACCTTTTATGTTTAATAAACCAACCGGCTTATTATGTATACCAATTTGTGACCAACATACAACTTCAAATAGTTCTTCAAACGTTCCGTATCCGCCTGGAAGCGCAATAAAAGCATCTGCAAGCTCTGCCATTTTCGCTTTACGTTCATGCATCGTCTCTACTTCAATTAATTCTGTTAATCCTGTATGCACAATTTCTCCTCGGAATAGACCGCGTGGCATAACACCTGTTACACGTCCACCTAAACGAAGAACTTCGTTTGCTACTTCTCCCATTAATCCGACACATGAACCACCGTATACGAGCTCATAGTCGTTCTCAACAAACATTTTACCTAACTGAATTGCCTGCTCTTTAAATTCTGGTCTCTCCCCTAAATTAGAACCTGCAAACACACAAATCTTTCTCATCCCTACACCCCGAAACTATATATTGTTATGATACAATGAACATTGTACAACATATTGAGGAGATGAGGAAGAAATGGATATCGTTGCATTTCAAAGATGGGTTGAGGAATTTTACGAAAAACGAAGCTGGTCACAGTATAATGCCTTTATTCGCTTAAATTTCTTAACCGAGGAAGTTGGGGAAGTTTCACGAGTCGTTCGTGCTATTGAAATTGGCCGCGATCGCCCTGATGAAGATGCGAAAACAGAAGAAGAGCTAAAACAAGAACTAAAAGAAGAACTTGGCGATGTACTATCTAACCTTATTATTCTTTCGCAAAAATATGATTTAGACTTACAAGACATTATGGACGCACACGTCACAAAGCTTTCGAAAAGGTTCGAAGTATCTAAATGAGAATATTATCAATTATGGTATAATATTCTTGTCACAATACTAAGGGGGATTTTATGTTATCAAAAAAATTGCACGACGCATTAAATGAACAAATGAACTTTGAATTTTACTCTGCCCATGCTTATATGGCAATGGCTGCTTACTGTACATCTGAGAGCTATGATGGATTCGCTAACTTTTTCCTTGTACAAGCTGAAGAAGAACGTTTCCACGCAATGAAGCTTTACAACTATATTAATGACCGCGGAGAGCGCGCTATTATTACTGGATTTGATAATCCAAATAACGAATACGAATCTGTATTAAACGCTTTTGAAGTCGCACTTGAGCACGAGCGTGAAGTAACGAAACGTATTTATAACTTATCTGATATCGCTTGGGACGAGCGTGAACATGCAACAATTACATTCTTAAAATGGTTCGTTGACGAACAAGTTGAAGAAGAAGCTTCATTCGATAGCATCATTCAAAAATTAAAACGTATTACAAGCGATTCAAACGCACTGTTTATGCTAGATGCTGAATTAGAGAAACGTACATTTACGCCTCCAGCTGAATAATATTTCAATCACCTTAATACATGTATTAAGGTGATTTTTTTGTTTGCTCTCTATCTTAAAATCACCTTAAATTTCCTCATATTTGACATAGTGCCAGCTATAAAATGGTATTATTTTCAATATAAAAACGAATATACGAGGAGAGGAAAAATGAATCAACGTGTAGAAGCTGTTGATGCAATTCGTGGTTTCGCTTTGTTTGGCATTTTACTAGTCAATATGACATTAATTCAATTCGGGTTCTTCACCAGTGAAAAACCAACTTATCTATTCGGCGATCTTGATAAAGGCGCTAATTGGTTTATTCAATTCTTCGGTACACATAACTTTATATCCCTATTTTCTTTTCTATTTGGGCTTAGCATTATTTTGTTACAAAAAAGTATTATCGCAAAAGGAAAAAAATTCTTCCCCACATACATAAGACGTATTATCATTCTTTTACTACTAGGCTACATTCACGGCACTTTTGTTTGGGAGGGCGATATTTTATTTGCATACGGAATAATCGGGATTTTCTTAATGATGTTCATCAATCGAAAACCGAAAACTTTGCTCATTTGGGCGATTATTCTACTCGCACTTATTACACTTATGTCTTATCAAACTGATCCATCTACAAATATAGATGATTTTGCACCTTATACTGAAAAAGAACATAAAGTCCATCAAACTGGAAGCTATATGGATCACGTCAACTTTAGATTGACTGAAAATCCTTTTGATTACATGGGAATTGACGGTGCATTCGGATTATTTTTCATATCAGTTTTCGCAATAATTTTTATGTGTCCACTGTTCCTATTCGGAATGTATGTAGGGAAAAAAGGCTGGCTATTTGAGGTCAATAAACATATACATGCTGTCAAAAAAATATGGTTTGCCACCGGTCTCTTCTCTTTTACAATTAAAATCTTAGCTATGTTTGTAAAGCACCCGCTTTTAATTATGTTACAAGATGGCCTTACACCAGTAACTATGACCTTCTTTTACGGAAGCACAATCATTTTATTATTCCATTACAAAAAAGCAACCCGTCTACTAACATACATGGCGAACATAGGGAAAATGTCCGTTAGTAATTACTTAGCACAATCTATTATCGTAACAACCATTTTTTACGCATATGGATTTGGCTTATACGGGAAAATTGGCTATTTCTTCGGTATTCTTTTAACCATCGGAATTTATACGATTCAATTATTCGTTAGCACCTATTGGCTCCAAAAATACCGGATGGGGCCAGTGGAATATGTGTGGAGACTGGGAACTTATTTAGAGAAACCACGTTTTAAAAGAGACTTGGATAAAGCAAGTTAAACAAAAAAAGCAATGAGCCTACGCTCATTGCTTTTCTTAATTTATTAAAGCATAACCCCAACGATAATCGCTGATAATATACTTACTAACGTTGCACCGTATACAAGTTTTAAACCGAATGATGATACAACGTTTGCTTGTTTGCCATCGATACTCTTCGTTGCACCTGCGATAATTCCGATAGATGAGAAGTTCGCAAATGATACAAGGAAGATAGATAAAATACCTACTGTACGAGCTGATAAATCACCAGCTACTTTACCAAGGTCAAGCATTGCAACGAATTCGTTCGTTACTAATTTTGTTGCCATAATTTGTCCTGCTTGTAGCATCTCTGATGTTGGAATACCCATTACGAATGCTAATGGTGAGAAGATATATCCTAAAATGCTTTGGAATGTGATTCCGAAAATTGAATCGAATACACCGTTAATTGCTGTAATTAATGCTACGAAACCGATTAACATCGCCGCTACTGTTACAGCGATTGAGAAACCAAGCATAATATATTCGCCTAACATTTCAAAGAATGTTTGTTTCTTGTCTTCTTGTAATTCTAAAATATCGTCTTCTTCTTTTACTTCATATGGATTAATGATATGAACGATAATGAATCCACTGAATAAGTTTAATACAAGTGCTGTTACTACATATTTTGGATCAATCATTTTCATATAAGAACCGACGATTGACATCGATACTGTAGACATTGAAGATGCACAAAGTGTGTATAAACGATTTTTCGGTAATTTGCTTAGTTGATCTTTTACTGTAATGAATACTTCCCCTTGACCAACGATTGCAGCTGCTACCGCATTATATGATTCTAGTTTTCCTAAACCGTTAACTTTACTTAATAGGAAACCGACTGCACGAATGATAATCGGTAAAACTTTAATATGTTGCAGAATCCCGATTAATACTGCTAAGAAAATAATCGGTAATAATACTGTTAAGAAGAATGGTGCTTGTCCATCGTTTGCTAGACCACCAAATACGAAATTAACCCCAGCTTCCGCAAATTTTAAAATAGCGCCAAATCCATCTGCGATCCCTTTTACTAATACGAATCCGACCTTTGTATTTAGTAAGAAATACGCAAGTACCAATTGAATGACAAGCATAAGTGCAATTGGTTTATATTTAATTTTCTTACGATCTGAACTGATAAGGAAACCTAGTACAAACACTACAAGTAAACCGACTAGAAACATTACGAACTTCATATGTGAATCCTCCACTTCTCCCACGAGTTATTGGTCGTATAACGTATAACGAATGACGTCTGACCATTGTTGTTAAAAAAATTTTAAACCCCTAAAACTATTCAACTGTCATCTAAAATCAGTAAGCGTTTACATAAATTGCAATTTATAAAAGGTAGCTTCTTCTCTCCTACCATAATTGAAAGTCTGAAATTGATACCACCTACAAATCAAATTGTAAGCGTTATCTAGACGAAATGCAATATAAATTTTAAAAGATTTTTATATGTTAATATATTCCTAATTAATTGGTTTTTTCATGCAAATTTACCATAAAAATAGCCCTAGCTATGAGCTAGGACCATCCTTTTTCACCCCGATTGTTGAGGGCTAATAATGATCGTGGGATAAAGCCACCCCACTGATTAAAGTTTCACTTTATAACATAACACCAACGATAATCGCTGATAGAATACTTACTAATGTCGCACCGTATACAAGGCGTAGACCGAATGATGATACAACATTTGATTGATTTTCATCGATACCTTTCGTTGCACCTGCGATAATTCCGATAGATGAGAAGTTCGCAAATGATACAAGGAATACAGAAAGGATACCAACTGTACGAGCCGATAAATCACCAGCTACTTTTCCAAGATTAAGCATCGCAACAAACTCGTTTGATACTAATTTTGTTGCCATAATTTGTCCCGCTGTTACCATCTCAGCTTGAGGGATACCCATTACGAATGCTAATGGTGAGAAAATATATCCTAAAATAGCTTGGAATGTAATACCGAACATTGAATCAAACAAGCTATTAATTGCTGTAATTAATGCTACGAAACCAAGTAACATAGCTGCTACTGTAATCGCAATCGTGAAACCAAGCATAATGTACTCGCTTAGCATTTCAAAGAATGATTGTTTTTTCTTATTTTCTAATTTCAGTGTATCTTCTTCTTCTGTAATATCGTACGGGTTAATAATATGAATGATAATGAAACCACTAAATAAATTTAATACAAGTGCTGTTACTACATATTTCGGTTCGATCATTTTCATATAAGAACCAACGATTGACATCGACACTGTCGACATAGAAGATGCACATAATGTATATAAACGATGTTTTGGGATTTTACTTAATTGATCTTTTACTGTAATAAATACTTCTGCTTGTCCAACAATGGCAGCTGCTACTGCATTATATGATTCTAGTTTTCCTAGACCATTTACTTTACTTAACAACGTACCAATAGCACGAATAAATATCGGTAAAATTTTAAAGTGTTGCAGAATTCCGATTAAAACCGCAAAGAATACGATTGGTAATAGCGCTGTTAAGAAGAATGAAACCTCTCCTTTATTAACAAGACCACCAAATACGAAAACGATTCCAGCTTCCGCATATCCAAGAAGTGCGCCAAATCCATCTGAAATTCCTTTTACTAAAATATAACCAACTTGCGTATTTAATAAGAAATAAGATAATGCTAGCTGAATAATAAGCATAATTGCGATTGGTTTATACTTAATCTTCTTTCGATCGGCACTTATAAGAAAACCGAGTACAAACACAACGAGTAATCCTACAAGGAACATAACAAACTTCATTAATAAAATCCTCCATTTAACTCTTCATTAACGTTGAACGTCTGACTATTCAAAACAAGAAATAATCCGAACTTTCCATTTCTCCTCCGTAACCTTCGATTGGATAGGAAATGTCATAAAAACTCTTTGTTTCAAAGGCATTTTCCATTCTAACATAAATCACAACTCATATCCGCACTTTTCTTTAAAAAATTACATTTAATTATGAAATGCTCATAAATGTTCGTCTTTTACCATCTATAAACAACTGGATAAAACAAAAAATGAGCATCAAGTTTCACTTGATGCTCACCTCATTATACTGCTTTTTCTTTATCAGCTACTGCTGACTTATCCCAGCACTCTGTATTTTTCAAACCTGGAATAGAATCCGCATAGAATACCGGATCTTTCCCTTGTTTCTTTTGCTTTACGTAATCTGATAATGCCGCAAAAGCATACTTAGAGAGGAATACAATCGCCACTAAGTTAATAACAGCCATAATACCCATGAATAAATCTGCTACATCCCAAACGATTTGAATTGTCGCTACAGATCCTAACATAACCATACCAAGTACAGCAATGCGGTACGCTGTTAATAGCACTTTACTTCCATTTAAGAATTCAATATTTGTTTCACCATAGTAGTAGTTACCTACTAATGAACTAAATGCAAACAAGAAGATTGCAACTGCTACAAATATAGAAGCCCATGGACCGATATGTTGACTTAACGCCTGCTGCGTTAATTGAATTCCATTTAAATCAGCTGCATTATGCACATCTGATAAAAGAATAATAAATGCTGTACAACTACAAATTAATAATGTATCTGTAAATACCCCTAAAGTTTGAATGAAACCTTGTTTAACTGGATGGGTTACGTTTGCAGTCGCAGCTGCATTCGGCGCACTACCCATACCTGCTTCATTTGAGAATAATCCGCGTTTTACCCCTAGTAAAATCGCGGCTCCTAGTCCCCCACCTACTACTTCTTTAATTCCGAAAGCATGTAAGAAAATCTCTTTAAATACATACGGAATTGCCGTAATGTTTGTCACAACAACGAATAATGCCACTGCTACATAAATAATTGCCATTACTGGAACAATCATTTCAACCGCGCGAGCAATTCGTTTTACTCCGCCGAAAATAATAACTGCAAGTAAACCAGCCATAACAAGACCTACTAACCTACTATCTGTTTTGAATGCCCCATCAAAAGCTGCTGCTACAGTATTAGACTGTACAGCATTAAAAATCAATCCGAAACTTACTGTTATTAGAACAGAGAACACAACACCTAACCAGCGTTTATTTAAACCCTTTTCCATATAATACGCTGGGCCCCCACGGAATGCATTCCCATCTTTCACTTTATAAATTTGCGCTAATGTGCTCTCTACAAATGCAGAAGCACCCCCAATTACTGCGATTAACCACATCCAAAATACTGCTCCTGGTCCACCTGCTGAGATTGCGATAGCTACACCAGCTAAGTTACCAGTACCTACACGAGAAGCTGTACTCATACAAAAAGCCTGGAACGATGATACACCGCTCTTCTCCTTTTGCGCTTTCCTCGTTTTCGAACTTGCCCCATCCCCAAGCAATCGAATCATTTCACCGAAGTAACGAACTTGGACAAATTTCACACGAAATGAAAAATAGAGCCCTAACCCAATTAACATCGCAATAATGACATATGACCAAAGGATATTATTTACATCCCCAATTACCCTAGCTAAAAAATCCATATTTGCATTGCCCCCTCTTCCTAACAATAAGAAAATTATATTCTAAAAACTTTTAGTAATCAAGAACTTTATGTTAGGTTTTATGACATGATTGCGTTAACTATCTTAACATACGTGTTTTTTTCATAAAAATATAGCTATTACATGCATTTATCCAATACTCAATCTCTTATCCTCTTCGACCAGCCATACTTTTAAAACAGTACGTTCCCCACAAATAACGAGAGGAACAAACAAAAAGTTATATTAATAATTACCCCTCACCCTTTTCATCATTTACTACAACAAAAAAGGCGAGCATCAAATTTACCTCGATGCTCGCCTTTTCAATTACACTGCTTTTTCTTTATCTGTTACCACTGGCTTATCCCAGCACTCTGTATTCGTTAAACCAGGAATAGAATCTGCACTGAAGACTGGATCTTTCCCTTGTTTCTTTTGCCTTACATAGTCTGTTAATGCCGCGTACGCAAATCGGCCAAGAAGTGTAATCGCAATTAAGTTCGTTATTACCATTAGACCCATAAATAAGTCTGCCATATTCCATACAACTTGAAGCGTTGCTACGGAACCGAATAATACCATTCCAACTACCGCAATACGGTAAATTGTTAACCACGTTTTGCTTTGCTTAATAAATTCAATATTCGTTTCACCATAATAGTAGTTTCCTAGAAGCGAACTGAAAGCAAATAAGAAAATAATAATCGCTAAGAAGCTACTTGCCCACGGGCCAATTTGTGAACTTAATGCATTTTGTGTTAATTCAATACCTTCTAAGTTCGTTGCTTTATATGCACCAGAACATAGTACGATAAATGCTGTTGATGTACATACTAAGAATGTATCTACTAAAACACCAATTGTTTGAATAAAACCTTGTTTAGCTGGATGCGTTACATCAGCCGTCGCTGCCGCGTTTGGTGCACTACCCATACCTGCTTCATTCGCAAATAATCCGCGCTGAATACCATATTTCATCGCAGCACCGATACCACCGCCTACAGCTGAATCTAAACCGAATGCACCTTTAAAGATTTCTGTAAACACATCTGGTAGTAAATAGAAGTTTTTAATAACAACAAAAATCGCTACCGCAATATAAAGAATTGCCATTGGTGGAACAATCATTTCCGACATACGCGCGATACTTTTTACACCACCAAAAATAATAACCGCAACTAATACTGCTAATACAATCCCAACAACGTAACGCTCAATACCAAATGCATTTTTAAACGCTAATGTAACTGTATTTGCTTGTACTGAGTTGAAAATTAAACCGTAACTAATTGTAATCAGAATAGAGAACCAAATCCCCATCCAACGTTTATTTAAACCTTTTTCCATATAATAAGCAGGACCACCACGGAATCCACTGCCATCTTTTATTTTATAAATTTGTGCAAGCGTACTTTCGACGAAACTTGAAGAAGCCCCGATAATCGCAATCACCCACATCCAAAATACTGCTCCAGGTCCTCCCATAGAAATAGCTAACGCTACACCAGCTAAGTTACCGATACCAATACGAGCTGCAGAACTCATACAAAATGCTTGGAAAGAAGATACACTGCCTTTTTTACGCGTCTTTCCAGTTAACCCATCACTCATTAAACGAATCATTTCCCCTAAATGAGTAATTTGTACGAATTTCAATTTAATAGAAAAATAAAGACCTAAACCAATTAACATTGCAATAAGAATATATGACCAAAGAATTGTATTCGTTGACGAAACGAATTGTTCCAAAATATTCATACAATTAACCCCTCCTTTTCTCCATAAAACGAATTATATTTAAAAAACATTCAAAAATCAACATTTTTCGACAATTTGCAATTTCCAAATATTAGACAGGATCGCAGTAATAATACCTTTATGACTACCCTCCCTCTAACTGTGCATACTAAGACAAAAAATAAATTCACAAACAACCCTATTGACAAAAACACCAACCTGTAACTATAATGATTACATCAGGTTGTAACAAACCTAATTACAACGTATTCATTTACTTTCAGATATACACTTTAACAAAACACTTTGGAGGAATTTATTATGAAAATCGGAATCATCGGAGCAACTGGTAAAGCAGGAAGTCGTATTTTAAGAGAAGCATTAGATCGCGGACATGAAGTAACTGCAATCGTAAGAAACGCTGCAAAAATTACAGAAGAAAACGTAAAAGTTTTAGAGAAAGATGTATTCTCTCTTACATCTAACGACTTGCAAGCATTCGATGTCGTTGTAAATGCATTCGGTGCTCCAGCAGGCGAAGAACACCTTCACGTAGATGCAGGAAACGTACTAATTGAAGCTATGAAAGGTGCCCCTAACACAAAATTACTTGTAGTTGGCGGCGCTGGAAGCTTATTTGTAGACGAAGAAAAAACAACACGTGTATTTGATACACCAGGTTTCCCGAGCGAATACCTTGCAACAGCTCAAAACCAAGGTAAAAACTTAGAAATCTTAAAGCAAACAAATGATATCACTTGGACATTCATCAGCCCTTCTGCACTATTCGCATTAGGAAAACGCACTGGTTCTTACAAAGCTGGCAAAGACAACCTTCTTGTTAACGCAAAAGGTGATAGCTACGTAAGTTACGAAGACTTCGCAGTTGCAGCACTTGATGAAATCGAAAATCCAAAACATGTAAACGAACGCTTCACAGTTGTTTCTGAAGCTGAATAATAAAAAAGCTCGTAAAACATAATGTTTTACGAGCTTTTTTTATTATTGCACTTGCTCTAAACCATTTGGAGTAATCTTAAAGGAAATTTCTTTAAACTTTTTCTTATCTCCTTTTCCAACTAACTCACTATTTTTATACCAATTCAAACGATCTGATTCCGCATGATACACTTTCACTACATCTCCATATTGGAAGGAAGTTCCGTTTACTTGCTCAGCAAAATTCTTTGAAGTTTCTTGTCCTTCTGCTGTTACATGTTTTTTCTCCGTTCCATTTTGATCATATAGGGTAATTCCCATATATAATTCATTTTTAAAGTAACTATGAATTTGTTCATTTGTATGCGTTACATGTAGCTTCTTATCTTCATGATTGAACGTTACAATAGAACGAATATCATCACCCAGCCCTTGGTATACAAGACTATCTCCATACGTTACTGTTAGAGGAACTTCTGTCACTTGCTTATTTCCAAACATATCTTTCGTTTCTACTTTTACTTTTTGTTCACCGATTTTTGATGTAGTTGGTTTCTCTACAAATCCAACTACCTCTCCATCTTTTACTTCAACAAAATTTTTCGCGTCTAACTGTTCGCTATCAGTTCCAATTACTACTTTTTGTGGCACTGCTTTTACTTCTTGCAACATATCCATTCTCTCAAAGCCTTTTTCTGTTACTTTGAAGAATAGTTCTTTTGCCCCTTTTTTCTCACCTTGACCAGTAAGTGTATTATTTTGATACCATTTCAAACGAATCGGTTCTGCGTGGAATACTTTCACTACATCTCCATACTCGAACTGCATACCATTCACTTGCTTCGCAAAGCTCTCTGATGTTTCTTGTCCCTCTGCTGTTACATGTTTTTTCTCTTTTCCTTCTCCATCGTATAACGTGATCCCCATGTATAGCTCTTTATTAAAATACTCATGAATTTCGCTATCCATATCAGTTGCATGGAATCTCTTCTCTTCGTGCTTTAAAGTTACAATTGAAGCAATATCATTGCCATATCCTGCATATGCAATGCTATCTCCATAAACCACTTCTAATGGTACTTCTGTTACTTGCTTATTTCCAAAACGATCTTTCGTTTCTACTTTGGCTGTTTGTTTTCCGATTTTCATTGTAGTTGGCTTTTCTACAAAGCCAATTACTTCTCCGTCTTTCACTTCAACAAAGTTTTTCGCTTCTAGCTTTTCTGCTTCTGTTCCGACTACTACTGTTTGTGGCTTTGCTGTTACTTCTTGCAATGATTTTAATCTCTCAAATCCATTTTCAGTAATTTTGAAGAATAATTCTTTTATTTCTTTATTTTTTCCTTCTCCCACATATAAACCTTTTTGATACCAATGTAAACGTGAAGACTCTGCATGGTATACTTTCACCACATCTCCATATTCAAATGCTAACCCATTTAATTCCTTGGCAAGAACTTCTGTATTTTCCAAGCCTTTTACCGCTACATTTTTCTTCTCTCTTCCTTCTTTATCGTACAGTGTGAACTCAAAATACTTTTCATCTTTAAAGTAATCATGAATTAAATTTTTTGTATCTGTTGCACTAAATTTTTTTGTACCATGATGTAGAGTTACGGTTGACTTCAAATCTCCCTCCCTAGTATAGTTCAATCCATATACAAGTAGGCTATCCCCATATCCAACATTCACTACAACTGGAATAAAATTCTTATTCCCTTTTCTATCTACAATTTCTACTTTTACAGTTTTTTCTCCAACTTCAGGCTTATCTTGCATAATCACACCTGTTGTCTTTACACCTTCTCCTAAATTCTGTACAAGTTCCTTTGCTTTTTTCTCATCATGTGTAGTACCGATTACTACATTTTGTATTTTTTCATTATTTGGCTCGCCATATGGAACTTCATATAACTCAGTTTGTTTTTCACGAATTGGATTGCTATCTGTAGATAACCATATTTCTTTTTCTAATTTTGGTAAATTTAATTTTTCAATCTTTTCTCTCGTAGCATCATTTGCAAATAATCCCCATTTATCAAAGAAAGGAATTAAATTTTGTCCTGCCACTTTTGACGTCATATAAATAAACATCTGCTTTTTCTCTTCATCAGATTTAGGCAGTTCTGTGTCATGTAACAAACGATACATTTGATGTAAATTCGGATAGAATTGATCCCCATAAGCTAAATGTAACTGCCAAAACATAACTAATTTCTCAAATACATCCATCTTTTCTTGTGCATCCGGTTTACCTAAATAAGCAAATGCAGCTTCATAGCGCCCCTCTTGCTCTAACCTTGTTTTATGCCCGAATGTAGTTTGAACTGCCAAAGAATAAATATTAACGGTTACTTCTCCAAGTCCATCCCATAACCAAGTGTCTTGTTGATGTTGATGTCCAACTTCATGCCAAGGCCCCCATCCATCATTAGTTAACTCTTCTAGATTTAGTACTGACTCTAAATTGCCTTTACTATAAGCTGTTCGATAATAAGTCGCATACATATAATCGTCTGTATACCAGTCTTCAACAAAATGAATGGAATGTTTACCTTGATTCGCAACACCCGCACCATCTTTTGATAAACCTGATATCTTATGTTCTATATTAATTATTTCATCGTGCTTCTTTAATAACTCAGCTGGATCTTCTTGCTTCAAATGTTCCGCCACAGTTTCAGGATGCATAGTTAATAAACTATTTTCTCCCTTCATTTCTATTGCATATGGATCAGGATTCTCTGCCAACATACGCTTCCAATCTTTTGTCGTATGCTTTCCTAAAATAAATAAAGGATTTGATGTACCACCTTTTTTCACTTTAGCCACTACTTCTCCTGTGTTGTGATAATTATAAAAGTATAATAGCCCCCCATTTGGAGAAGAAATTTTATTCTCACCAGAATTTAAGTTGAATTGTTTAGGTTCTTCTTTTTCATAAGAATATGTACCAATATAAGCTTTAATCTGTTGAGTCCCTTCTACTTGAATAACTACTTCTTCACCTGGCTTTACATAAATGCCAGTTGGTTCATAAGGAGAAAAACTCATTCGACGCTGATGCAACTCACGCATCCCTTCTACATCACCTTTTGGCAGCAATTGATACACTCGCTCTTCTTGCTGTTTCTCCTTATCTTCAATCGTCATCTCTGCATACACCTTAGGTAATTCAAGTCCATATGGCGTCAATAACGTAGCTAAACAAACACTAGCTACTAATACCCTACTTGTCTTTTTCTTCGACATAATCTGTGTCCCCTGTTCCTTTATTTAGATAAACTATCCTATATATTCACCTAATAAGTAATCCTATTATTTCTATAAAAACATTTGATGAATGGACTAACACCTCGCGCACCTGTATATATTACTACCGCATTTCTCTCCATGCATTCGCTTTCTTACATTGTAAAATTTTTATGTAATATGCCCTCCTCACTTCTCTCTATTTGTGATGAGTTCTCTTGCTACATAAAAAAGAGAATAGTAAAAGATATTTGTCAGTATTGTCATCTATACATCTAAAAATAAAAATAGCAATAAAAACTTACATTTTCTTCATATATGACCATCTATAGGTAGTTTTTCCAACTGAATTTTACACGCTTTTACCTTCATTTAATAGCCTCCCCCCCAAGAATAATATTACAATTTTGTGAATTTAATCTATTAATCGTAACGTCAGGATTTTATTATATTTATATTATTTTTAAATATAATTTAACCTTTAAAAACACTATTTCTATCCATTTTATTTTTTTCAATATAACTTTTATCCTCACATACAAAAAGCATTGGCATACGCCAATGCTTTTTCATTATCTCTTTTGATTCGGTTTATGCGGTTCATTTGGAGTATATGGCTTATTTGGTTTATTTGGAGCCTCAGCCTTTTTCCAACTTACCGCTAACTCTGGACTTGTTTTTTCTTCACTACGCTCAAGTAATACTACTGCATTTTGAATAGTCGGTGTACCTTTATGCGCAATCCCTTGTAATTTCGTTAAATTTCCTGATACTTTAAAGCTAAATCCACCAGCTGGTGTTTGTTTCGGAATTAAAATGCGGAACTTGTCTCCTACATTAAATTCTGTTTTTGTTTCGCCTTTTTCATTTGCAAATTTCACGCCCGCTGGTGCACCTGTTGCTTGCACTTTATACGTTCCGCTTTTTGCATTTGTTTCTACTGTATATAAACCTGTTTCAAAGAAATCATTTTTTAATACTGCTTCTTGTTCTTCTGTAGGAGTTACACTCATCGTAATTTCTTGTAACTCTTCACTAGCGCTTGCTTTTGCAACGATGTCTTTCGTTACTTTCTCTACATTTTTATTGCGGAAATCTAAATCATTAATATCGATTTGTTTTAACGCATTCCACACTGCAAGCTGCGTTGCGTAATGTGCTTCTCTCCAATCAGAAACACCTAATTCTTGTGGACTCTTTTGTGGATATCCATTCAATAGTACACGGTATACGTTAATATCCACTTTCCCCATTTCCGGTAAATCTTGACCGCTTGGAGATTTCAAATCTACATTTAAGCAAAAAGCAATTTTGCCATCTGCCGTTTTAATAAGCTCTGTTCGAATTGGTTTCTTCTTTGACTTACTATAACTCCAATTCATTTCATACTTTGTATGGTCCATAACTTCTGCAAATGCTTTTTGAAGCGGGAATAACACAAATAAAACACTTAAAAACATAGCTAAAATCTTGAACGATTGCTTTATATTCATGTTTACAGCCCCTTATCACAAACTTAATACTAAGTAGTATTTATTTAGAAACTATTTTTATGCACAAAAAAAGAGTGCTTTTACGCACTCTTCTTTCTTACTTTAATCTTAGAAATCGAAGTTATCAGGATCCGGACCAACGCGGTGATTTTGATTTAACGCATCGATTTTTTCCATATCTTCTTTCGTTAATTCGAAATTAAATATATCGGCATTTGCAATAATGCGGTGTTCTTTCGTTGATTTTGGAATAGTGATTACTCCATTTTGAAGATCCCAACGTAAAATAACTTGCGCTGTTGTTTTACCGTGTTTCTCAGCAATTTCTTGTAATTTTTCATTATCTAATAATTGACCTTGCATAAGTGGTGACCATGCTTCCATTTGAATACCTTGTTCTTTACAGAAAGCTTGTAATTCTTTTTGTGTTAAACGAGGGTGGTATTCTACTTGGTTAATCATTGGTTTAATTTCTGCATCTTTCATTACATCTTGTAAGTGATGAATTTGGAAATTACTTACCCCAATTGCACGTACGCGTTTTTCTTTATAAAGTGTTTCTAACGCTCTCCACGTATCTTTGTATTTCCCTTCTACAGGCCAATGAACAAGGTATAAATCTAAATAATCCAGCTCTAATTTTTTTAAGCTTTCTTCATATGCAGCAAGTGTCGTTTCATATCCTTGATCCGAATTCCACACTTTTGAAGTAATAAATAAATCTTCACGAGAAATGCCTGCTTCTTTTATACCCGCGCGAATGCCTTCACCTACAGCTTTTTCATTTCCGTAAATTGCAGCTGTATCAATGCTGCGGTATCCTGCTTTAATCGCCGATTTCACTGCTTCTACAAGTTCTGGTCCATCCTCTACTTTAAATACACCTAAACCGAACCAAGGCATTTCTACACCATTATTTAATACTGTTTTACTTTGTAAGTTTTTCATTTTATTTTCTCTCCTTTTATTTTACTTGATCTCTTTTTTCTAATGTCATACTCCACGCAGTTAAAACAACAGCACCTACTACCATAATTCCACCTACCCAAGCCGTATGAATTAATCCTAACGAGTTCGTTACAATACCGCCCAAGTAAGCACCAAGAGCAATTCCTGCGTTAAATGCTGCAATGTTAATCGCCGATGCTACATCAACAGCGCTAGGTACAAACCTCTCAGCTAATATAACAACATACACTTGTAGTCCTGGAACATTCATAAATGCGAATAGTCCCATGAAAATAATTGTGATGAATCCAGCGACTTTAAATGGCGCTGTAAATGTTAAAACAAATAATACAATCGCTTGAATAAAGAACATGTAAAATAACGCTCGAATCGGATTATGATTTGATAATTTTCCCCCGACCATATTCCCAATCGCAATTGCAATTCCGTATACTAACAAAATAATTGTAACGGTACTTGCTTTAAATCCTGTTACTTCTTGTAATAACGGAGATAAATACGTAAATGTTACGAACGTTCCCCCGTATCCTAATGCAGTAATAATAAATACAAGTAACAGTCTTCCATTCGTAATCAGCTTAAATTGATCGCGAAATGATACAGACGTACCTTTTTTTAAATTAGAAGGAATTAGCATACTATTGGCGATTAAAGCAACGATTCCAATGGCCACAATAACAATAAACGAGGCCCTCCAGCCAAATTGTTGACCGATAAATGTTCCAATTGGTACACCTGTAATAGTCGCAACCGTTAAACCAGTAAACATAAATGCTATTGCACTTGCACGTTTATTCTCAGGTACAAGCGCAGCCGCAATTGTAGATCCAATTGACATAAAAACACCATGCGCAAATGCAGATACAACCCTCGCAATAAGTAACACAGTAAAACTTGTTGCTACCGCCGCAATTCCATTACCAATAATGAAAATAATCATAATCCACATTAATAACGTCTTTCGCGACATACTAGCTGTTAATGACGTTAATACTGGAGCACCAAACGCTACTCCTAATGCATATAAAGAAACAGTTAACCCCGCTGTTGTAACAGAAACATGTAAATCCTCTGAGATAGATGGTAATAAGCCGACACTAATAAATTCAGTTGTACCAATTCCAAACGCACTAATTGCTAGTGCTAATAAAGCAAACATACTTCTCCGATTCGTCTGCATAACCGAAGAAGATACTGTATATGAATTCAATTGAACTCCTCCTTAATGCGAGAAATCCAATCATAATAGTATGATAAAAAGGCCTTTTTATCTTCTACAAAAATAACTTTACTGTTGATATACGCTATTATGAATGGCTTTACTCTTTTTTTGAAGAACGCACTTAAAAGTACGATAGGTACCTAAAAGTAACATAGGCACTTTTTAGTACCGTACTACTCATTTTCCTCTTACGTATGCTATTATGGAACATATTCAACATGATAAAAAGTACGTACTTTAAAGTGCTATAGGCACTTTTTAGTAACATTTAATTATTTAGCTTCTTTTGTTGGAGAACTTAAATCTACATTCATCAAAGGAGATTTTTATATGAAGAAATATAATATTCCCGTTGAAGCGACTTTAGAGGTTATCGGTGGAAAATGGAAGGTTGTTATCCTTTGTCATCTAACGAAAGGCACAAAAAGAACGAGTGAACTAAAACGTTTAATGCCTGGGATTACACAAAAAATGTTAACTCAGCAATTACGTGAATTAGAAGACGATGGGGTCATTCAAAGAAAGGTATACAATCAAGTACCACCAAAAGTAGAATATTCACTTACAGAATACGGTTGGTCTTTAGAGTCCATTCTTGATTCTCTTTGTACTTGGGGCGAATGCCATCTTGAAAAAAGCGGTAACACATCGATGCTAATTGTAGAAGGTGAATAATAGGAAAAAGGAAAAAACGAACATGAATTTGTTCATTTTTTCCTTTTTTTCTTTATATGTATATACATTTCTAACTGGAACAAAATATTTTATACGCTTTCATACCTTGTCAGCACTACGTTATACACTCAATATCAAATAATTAGGAATCATTTTTATGTTAACATAGGTGTATATAGTATATAATATAGGATATATATTATATACACTTTCCGGTAACGGAGCTTTTCCATTATGCGGACAAGCCATGTATCGGACAGTTCATAAATAATAAGTAAGACGTTATGGTTTTAGATTTATGTTTGCAGCTTACTTGCTGTCGTAAATTTAAAGGCATTTTATTGTGTTTTGTGAAACTTTGTATAAAGTTTCGTAAACGTTTACTATCTTACTTATAAAAAATAAGAGTATTGCTATCGTAAAGGAGAATTGGAGATGCCAGAAACTATGACTCAAACAAAGCCAGAACAAGAAACTGTACAAATTTCTGCTAGCCAAGGACAACTTGATGTACTTGATCAGTTGTTAAAACCTGAGGTACAAGAATCATTAACAACACTAGTAGAACAGCTTCCAAAATTAACTGAGCTTGTTAACATTTTAACTAAATCTTATGACTTCGCTCAAACTGTTGCTACTGATGAAGTATTAAAAAGCGACACTGTTGGTGCAATTACAGAGCTTGTAGAACCTGTAAAAGATACAGTGAAAAGCATGGCTGCAACTGCAATCGAAGCGAAAGATCGTGCTGAAGAAAGCAACGAAGTTATCGGCCTATTCGGTCTTTTAAAATTATTAAAAGATCCACAAGCACAAAAAATGTTCCGCTTTGTGAACGCATATCTTCAAATTAGTGCAGAACGTAACAATAAATAATTTAACTTATAACAACAATTAGTAAAGACGGGGGATATCATACTATGTCAAAACAAATTGTCATCTTAGGCGCTGGTTATGGCGGTCTTCTTGCCGCTTTAAACGTACGTAAATATTACAGCAAATCAGAAGCACAAGTTACAGTGATTAACCAATACCCAACACACCAAATCATCACTGAACTACACCGCCTTGCAGCTGGTAACGTGTCTGAGCAAGCAGTTGCAATGCCACTTACAAAGCTTTTCAAAGGGAAAGACATCGATCTTAAAATCGCAACAGTTGAGTCATTCTCAGTTGATAGCAAAGAAATCAAACTAGCTGGTGGCACTACTTTATCTTACGATGCACTTGTAGTTGCTTTAGGAAGTAAAACTGCTTACTTCGGTATTCCAGGACTAGAAGAAAACAGCATGGTATTAAAATCTGCTGCTGATGCAAACAAAATCTACAAACACGTTGAAGACCGTATTCGTGAATACGCGAAAACGAAAAACGAAGCTGATGCTACAATCGTAATCGGTGGTGGCGGATTAACTGGCGTTGAGCTAGTTGGTGAGCTTGCTGACATTATGCCTAAACTTGCAAAAAGCCACGGCGTAAATCCAAAAGAAGTGAAACTTCTTCTTGTTGAAGCAGGTCCAAAAATCCTTCCAGTATTACCAGACCACTTAATCGAACGTGCAACTACTAGCCTAGAAGCACGCGGTGTTACATTCTTAACTGGTCTTCCTGTAACAAACGTTGCTGGCAATGAAATCGACTTAAAAGATGGTCAAAAACTTGTTGCTAACACATTCGTTTGGACAGGCGGCGTACAAGGTAATCCATTAATCGGTGAATCAGGTCTTGAAGTTAACCGTGGACGTGCAACAGTTGATGCATACCTACAATCTACTTCTCACAAAGACGTATTCGTTGCTGGAGACAGCGCAGTTGTCTTCGCTCCAGACGGACGTCCATACCCACCAACTGCACAAATCGCTTGGCAAATGGGTGAGTTAATTGGATACAACTTATACGCAGCACTAGAAGGCAAAGCATTAGAAGAGTTCGCACCTGTAAACTCTGGAACACTTGCTAGTCTAGGACGTAAAGATGCGGTTGCTACAATTGGAGCAAGCAATACTCCACTTAAAGGCTTACCAGCATCATTAATGAAAGAAGCAAGTAACGTTCGTTACTTATCACACATTAAAGGTCTATTCAGCTTAGCTTACTAATCTGAATATAAGCCCGAATCATGCCCTGCATGGTTCGGGCTATTTTTTATCCGTAATTTTCTCTAACTTATTTATTCGTCAAAAAAATTATATACCCTTTAAATTTATCTAAATATACTGACTTTTTACAATAAAAGCTGTCCCGTTCGGAACAGCTCTTATTGTCGCTTTTTGTCGATAAATCGATATATTGGGAAAATCGCTGATATATTCGGATTTGCGCTGATATATTTCAAAAATCGCCGATATAATTCGAGTTACGGTCGATATATTCGAAAAATCGCCGATATATTTTCCAGCCTTACTTATTATCCTAATTTCACAAGACTGTAGTTCTTCTTCCCTTTACGAATAATAATAAATCTTCCATCAAATGAATTTTCTACAGTAACATCTGTACCCACATCTGTTACTTTCTCACCATTCATAGAAATCGCACCATTATTAATGTCCTCGCGTGCTTGTCGTCTAGATGGTTCAATCCCTAAATCGACTAGCCACTCTACGATGTTTTTCGTCTCTTTTGAAGACTGGAATGTTGGCATTTCTTTAAAGCCTTGTTCAATTTCATCAGCTGTTAACGATTTAATATCTCCGCTAAATAACGCTGCTGTAATTTTCTCAGCTTGCAGGAACGCCTCTTCTCCATGAACAAATTTCGTCATTTCTTCCGCTAACACTTTTTGCGCTTCACGTTTATGAGGTTCCGCTTCTACCTTCGTTGCTAATTCATCAATACGCTCTTTCGTTAAGAACGTAAAGTATTTCAAGTATTTAATTACGTCACGGTCATCTGTATTTACCCAGAACTGGTAAAATTCAAACGGCGTCGTTTTTTCAGGATCAAGCCAAACCGCACCACCCGCTGATTTACCAAACTTCGTACCGTCCGATTTTAATAATAACGGAATCGTTAATCCGAATACTTTCGCCTCATGACCTTCTAACTTACGAATTAAATCTAAACCACTCGTAATATTTCCCCATTGGTCACTACCACCAATTTGCAGCTGAACATCCTCTTTCGTGTATAAATGGTGGAAATCCATCGCTTGCAAAATTTGGTACGTGAATTCTGTGAAAGAAATACCTGTATCTAAGCGACTTGCTACAATATCCTTCGCTAACATGCTATTGATGCTAAAGTTTTTCCCGTAATCACGTAAAAACTCAATAATATTTATTTCATGTGTCCAATCATAGTTATTTACCATCTTCACTTCGCTATTTCCACCAAAATCAAATAGCTTTTTCATTTGTGCTGTTAACGCATCTACATTATGCTGAACCACTTCTAACGTTTGAAGCTGACGCTCTGATTGTCGTCCACTCGGATCACCAATTGTTCCTGTTGCCCCGCCAATTAAAATAACAGGATGATGGCCAGCTAATTGGAATCTCTTCATCATCATAAACGGAATCAAATGTCCGATATGCATACTATCACCAGTTGGATCAACTCCGCAATATAGTGAAATCTTTTTCTCTTCTACTAGCTTACGTAAGCCTTCTTCGTCAGTCTGCTGATTAACGGCGCCGCGCCATTCTAATTCATCAATAATATTCATCATTTGTCATCCCCTTTACTTTTTAAAAACAAAAAAGCCCCTATGTCTACGATAGACATAGGGACGATTATTCACCGTGTTACCACCCAGTTTGCATAAATAGCATAGCTACTCATACCACTCTTAGCAATAATATCGATTGCTAGTCCGCTTAGCATTACCTAAGATACTCCAGAGTGTAATTCGCAAGTTTGTTTGTGCTAGGTTCCAGCAACCCCTAGCTCTCTCGTTAACAGTGACAAACTGCTACTGGGCTCTTTCAACGTATGTTATTTGTTAAATTATTAGCCATTATATTGAATCGAAAACAAATTGTCAACAATACCCAAATGTTATTTTAAAATAATTCATATCTTCATACGTATTTCGTTATTCTTTATCTTCTCCAATAATCCTTACTTCTCGCTCCAACTTCACGCCAAATTTCTCTTCAACTGTCTTTTGTACGAAGTGAATTAAATCGATGTAATCTTGTGCTGTTCCGTTATCAACATTCACCATAAATCCAGCGTGTTTTAAAGAAACTTCTACTCCACCAATTCGCTTACCTTGTAGTCCTGAGTCTTGAATTAACTTACCAGCAAAGTTATTTGGTGGGCGCTTAAATACGCTACCACATGAAGGATATTCTAGAGGCTGTTTTGACTCACGTTTAAACGTTAAATCATCCATTTTGGCTTTAATTTCTTCATGTACACCTTCTTCAAGTTCAAATCTCGCTTCAAGAATAATGTAATGGTTGTTCGCAAATACACTCTTACGATATCCAAATTCAAATGCTTCTTTCGTCAAAGTACGTAGCTCTCCATCACCTGTCATTACGACAGCTTCTGTTAATACAAACGAAATTTCACCGCCGTATGCACCAGCATTCATATATAATGCTCCGCCAACTGAACCTGGAATACCACAAGCAAACTCAAGACCCGTTAAGTTATGGTCTAAGGCAATACGTGATACGTCAATAATTGCTGCACCACACTGTGCTACAATCGTCGTTCCTGTTACAGTAACACCTGTAATATGAATTAAACTTACTGTAATCCCGCGAATTCCACCATCTTTAATAATGACATTCGATCCATTTCCTAAAAACGTAACTGGAATATTATATTCGTTCGCATATTTAATAACTTCTTGAATTTCATCATAATTTGTAGGCGCAACAAAAACATCTGCTTTTCCGCCAACTTTAATATGCGTATGATTCTTTAACATTTCATCTTGTTTAACATGTCCTTCAGGCAATACCGTACTTAAATATTTATAAACCTCTTGCATATTCATTTTACGATTCCTCTATTTCTATATTCATTTTATCCCGTTATACGGGCCCATAATATCCCCACGTACATGAAAGAACCTAAAGTGGTGGATACAGTGTACCCAAAATCAATTCGAGACACCTATAAACCTCTTAATTTATAAGAGGTGCCAATCATATTAAAATATATATTGCATAATAAAGCAACCCAAATGGACTACTAAACTTGACATGTCATCAGAAAGACAACAATTTGTAAAATATGTGACTTTTTCAAAACACTATCCCTCAGTATCTTACTATACCATATAAAAAGAAAGTGGTATTTTTTTGTACTTTTTACTTTATTTACATCAACAAAAAGAGCACATCCCACAGAATGTGCTCTTTCTATACTCTTTATATTACTTTTCGTTCTCTTCTTTTTCTTTATCAAACCATAACAGCTCATCGTTATCAACTTCACCATTATAATTGATTAAAATTTCTTCTCCTGCTTTTATATCTTTATAAGCATAGAAGTTAAATGTATGATTCTCAAAAACGATGTCATACGTTGCATTCGGTGTATATGAATGATTAAATAACATACCATATCCTAAAAGGATTGCCGTATGATTGATTCCATACTCAAATGCGTAATCAGCAAGTAACGTTTTCTCAATATGTTCATGCTGTTCATTCGGATAAGAGATAACTGGTGCTGCGTGTATCAACTCACCCTTTTTAATATCACGAGTTGCAAATACACCTCTATTAAATTCTCCATCACTAAGTTCAGAAGTCTTAACTTCGATCATATGCGTCACCTATATAATTCTTTCTTTGAAGTATTTTATTCCGCTATTTGCGGATAGCTTGATTGGTGAGGGCTAATAATCAGTATGTACTAGTCTCACTTTATCTCCTTAAGCTTGGCAGAAAACGCGCAGAAAAGCAATTAAATTCCTATCAAGTATTCGTTTCAATGAAAAAAGAGCACATCATTCGTGCTCTTTCTAAGCAATATTACTTTTCTAAAATATCTTCTAACAACTTCACTTGCTCGCTAACAGTTTGTAACGTCTTCACTGACGTATCATTTCGATGTTTTTCTTCTTCCACACTCGCTAGCACTTCTTCTGTAGCTGTAGAAGTTTGCTGAATTACGTTAGAAGCATGCGTAACATCCTTTACGATATTCGTCGTTTTAACTTGGAAACTTTCTTGATGAACAACAACCTCTCGCATTACTTCATTAATCGCATCAATAAACTTCCCTAAATCAGTTACATTTGTTAAAACACTTGCTAACATCTCGTTACATTCTTCTTGTACTCTTTCTGATTTCTCTACCTGCACTTCTACCTTACTTGCTTGATTACTAAACTCCTTCAAAATCCCTTGAATTCTTCCCGCAGAACGATTTGATTCTTCAGCAAGCTTTAACACTTCACTCGCTACAATAGCAAAACCTTTTCCATGCTCGCCTGCCCTCGCAGCTTCAATATTTGCATTTAAAGCTAGCAAACTCGTCTGACTTGAAATATTCGTTATTACATCTACAATTTCATTAATTTGTTTCGATTGCATCATTAAATCTCTAAATATAATTCCAGACTGTGAAACAACATCATTTAAACTTCTCATGTTAGTTTCAAAATTTCTTAGAGTATGTACACTACCTTTTGAAATTTCTAAGCTTTCATCCACACGAGCCGATGCAGTTCTTACTTGAGAGATGATTTGTTCAATATTTCCCTCCATATCATTCAATACTTCTACCGAACGATACATCATCTCTGATTGTGATTGCGTACCAACTGCCACCTCTTCAAAGGCAAAATTAATTTCACTCATCGATTCCATCGACGTGTTCATATTTTGTCTTAAATGATTGAAATTACTATCTAGTTTCACAACTGTTTCTTCAATAAGTCTTTGCGTCTCTTCTAACTCCTGAGCTTTTCTCATTACTTCTTGCTTCTCATCACTTAAACGAAGGAGCAGATTAGAACCGATTTTCGTGACGCCCCACATAGCGATTGTTACAATCGCTAACAAACTTGCGAAATTAGCAGCTTCAGACGAGGCTGTATAAGCAAAAAATTGCTCCGGCCAATAGCTACAAAGGATAAATGTGATCACAACAGCTATCCCGCCAAGAATTAAAATGAGGCGCTCACTTAAGTAAATAAGTGAAACAGCTAATGTAAAATAGACCATTTGAAATACAGCCGGGCTTTCATTAAAAGCTTGTACCATAATGTAAGACATTGTAAGCAACATAAATGTCATGATATATTTATACACTGATTCCATACTTTTTATAAAAGTAAAAAGCGTTCCAAATGCAACGACAGAAATACCACAAATCCAAAATGCTATTGCTCTCTCTGTAAAAATATATCCATAATACCCAATCGCGATTATCCCAAGGAAGAAACTACAAATCGTTATAAACAGTAATAAATGATTTTTCTGTGATTCTTTCTCAAGGTTAGAAAAACAAGTCCTCTTTAACCACTCCATATGAAGCCCCACCTTCTACTTATACATATCAATTACTTCAGTTTAAATACCGCACTTACTGGGTTATGATCGCTATTTTCAAACTTTAAATCTTTCCCTTGTACATTTACAATCTCTACATTCGGTGAAACGATAAAGCCATCAATAATAGTGACGAAATTTTCACCTTCTACATATTTCTTTACATCATCTCTTACAGTCATAACAGACGGATCTACAGCCCACTTAAAGCCACCGTCTGTAAAGTCCTTCGGTAACTCTACTAACCACTCAGGACGCTCTTTCACGAACTTCGGATCACTTAATTGAGCGTTCGAAACCAATTGATTCCAATCTCCACCCATTATTACGTAATCACCATTTTCATAATGCTTGTTCATATATTCTTTTAAATACTCTACTTGCTGTTTTCTAATTTTCCCGCCTTCATCATAAGCAGACAAATGTAAATTTACGAGTCTAACATGTTTCCCATTATTAACAGGAATTTTATATTCCACAATTGCTCGATCTAAATCAAACAAACGCTTTGGCCAAGGCTCCATTCCAGGAAGCTGGAACCTCTTCGCTTCTTGAACAGTGTATTTAGAAAACGTACTTAATCCAGCCTCCGCATATCCCATTGGATTTGTTATTGGCACTGGAACCCATTTCGTATCGTAGTTCTTGCCAAATGACGAAACATAATCAGGTAATCCTTTTTTCAAAAATTCATGTCCATTTACATCAAATGAACGAAGTGACTTTATATCAACTTCTTGTAATAGCGCAAAATCACTATTCTCATTTTGTAAAAACGAAAGCATATTCTTTAAATTAGTTTCCGTTTGCTCTTTACTACTTGAACCAGATCCCTTTCCACCATCCATAAAGAAATCTTGGTCCTTATCTAACCCAGCATATCCAATATTAAATGTTGTAACTTTAAATTCATTTCCAGTCGCTAATACGCGCTCCTTATTATTCTCCACCTTCAAGCTTATAACATCAGCAGGCTGTTCTTTAGTAAGTGTCATATACGCTAGAAACCCTCCTACAATGCCCGCTACTACTAAAACACATATAAATACGATTTTTAAAAATTTCTTCAAATAAATGACTCCTTTTCACGCGAATTTATTTTTCTTTATTTTCAGTCAAATGAAACAAAACGACACACATAAGAAACATTTTATCATAATTAAAACTGTATATCACTATATTTAGTTGATAAGTAATCGATCCCATTTTAATTACTTAAAAAACCTTCAGACATCAAAAAAAGAAAAGTTACACCCACCTCCTCACTGGAAATTAAACGGTATATTTAGTACACTATATGTAATAATCATAGGCGATGGAGTTCGCCATAAACGCTGCTTAGCTAATGACTCCTACCAGTATACATACTGGTAGGAGTCTATTTTTTTGAGCAAGCTATTTAAAGAGGTGAGAAAATTGATTTATATTATCGTCGGCATTGCCGGTATATTAGGAGCTCTTTCTCGTTATTATTTAGGCCTTAATATCACCACATTTTGGCATCATTCATTTCCATTAGCAACATTACTCATTAACTTAATTGGTTGCTTCTTCTTAGCGTGGCTAACTACTTATATCGCTCGGCTAAACATCTTACCTTCAGAGATTATCACAGGCATCGGAACTGGATTCATCGGTTCCTTTACGACTTTTTCAACATTTAGTGTAGAAACTGTGCAATTGATCAATCATTCTGAGTGGAGCATAGGCTTCTTATATGTATCATGTAGCATACTTGGTGGCCTCATTATGTCTGGCCTTGGCCATACAATTGGAGATTTCTTAATTAAGAAATCTCTTACGGAAGGTGATTACTCATGATAGAAGCCTTATTAGTCGCAACAGGAGGATTTTTCGGTGCGATTACACGATTTGCAATTAGCAATTGGTTTAAGAAAAGAAATAAAACACAATTTCCAATTGCTACATTCCTTATTAATATAACAGGGGCATTTTTACTTGGATATATAATTGGCAACGGATTCACTACAGGCTGGCAACTATTATTAGGTACTGGATTTATGGGCGCATTCACTACATTTTCTACGTTTAAATTAGAATCTGTTCAGCTTCTCAATCGTAAAAAACTATACATCTTTCTTTTATATTTAAGTGCTACTTACATAATTGGTATCGCCTTTGCCTTCCTTGGAATGAAGTTAGGCGGAATATAAAAAAGCGACTCTATTGAGTCGCTTTTTTTCATAAGAAATATGTCCCGCCATATGGAATGGAAAATAAACCAGCTGGATGTACATCGTAATGTATAATTTGCATCGGAAGTTGTGAATAGGGCATATACTGACTTTGCATCATTTGTGCAAAATATGCTTGTTGCTGCATTTGAATAGCTTGATTCACAGCATGAATTGTCCCTTGTGCCCCAGCCAGCGTAATAGCAGCTCCTACTTGTCTACCATTATAAAAATAATAATTCATCATGATTCATCTCACTTATTCTTTTTCTTCCATATAGTATGTTTCTATTTCATAGTGAGTGTTTTGTCCCTATCTATTGCCCTTTTTCAGCTTTGAAGTAATAAATCCAAATAGCAATATACCAATACCACTAAGGAACAATATATAACTTATCGGTACTAGGAAAAAGAAAGGTTCTTCAAGAAATCCATCCGCTCCTACTTTACTGTTTGAAGCATGTATCGTTAAAGAAATAATCGCTAAAATCATGAAAGAAATAGCTACTACGTATTTATTTTTCATTTCACATTCTCCTCTACTTATGTAATTCCCCTTAGATTCTTACCATCATATTATCTAAAAAATAATTATTGACTAAACAAACAAAAAAAAGGTTTGCAAAGCATCTTAAATCACTTCGCAAACCTTCTAAATTATAAATATTTACACTTCAAACCTCTTGCTTAATACAATATACATTGCGCAAAATAGCACGAATATCCCAGCATAAATTAACAAAATCTCTACACTAAACATATCCGACAATGGACCAAATATTATCATTCCTAAAGGAAGCGCGCATGAATTCGCAATTTGTACAAGGCTAAACATCCGTCCGTGCATTGATGGTTCTACTTTCTCTTGCAATAACACAGTAACTGGTGTATTGAAGCACGGCATTGTTATACCAATTAAAAAGTTAAATACTAAATACATAATAAATACCGGAGCGATCCCTAGTCCAATCATAAGCAGTCCATACAACGCACAAGCTAGCGCTGTTGTATGATTACGGAAACCACCCCACGCTGCAATCAAAATGCCACCAGCTGCCGCTCCCACACTAAAGGTCATCTCACTAGCAGTAAGTCTCCACATTTCGGCCCCGAAAGAACGAGTTACCATTAAAGGTGTTAAAAAAGCAGCTGGACTTATTAAAATCATGACGATAATCAATAAAACGATTAGCCTTTTAATAAATACATTTTCTTTTAAATAAGAGAATCCTTCTTTAATTCCTTGTAGATTAGATTTTTGCTTATTCTCTACATTCGCATGTCCTTCCACCTGAATAATAAACATAATACTAATTCCAATCATAGCCGTAATAACATCAATAAAAAATGTTGTTTCAATGCTGGAAATAGAAAGAATCGTCGCACTTGCTGCTGGAGAAAGAAACATAATTAAAGATGTAATACTGCTATTTATTCCATTTACTTTCATCAGATACTCTTTCGGAACGATTTGCGGAATTAATGCATTCACAGCTGGCGTTTGTACTCCTGTTCCAGCTGAACGAATGAGTAACACAATAAAAAGTAACCAAATACTTTTATATCCTGTTAAAAATAAAATTGCTAAGACTAACGTCGCAATCGCTATAATTCCATCCGATAACATAATCATCTTTTTACGGTCATAACGATCAATCCAAACACCTGCAAACAAAGATATCGCAATTTGTGGTAAAAAACCGCAAACAGTTGAAATAGTCAACATCACTCCTGATGATGTTGTAAGGGTGATATACCATATAATCGCGTATTGCATGAGAGAGGAACCGAACAACGAAATAGTTTGAGCGGTCAAAAATAATATAAT
Source organism: Bacillus sp. FSL L8-0199 (assembly GCF_038005705.1). Lineage (NCBI taxonomy): Bacteria > Bacillati > Bacillota > Bacilli > Caryophanales > Bacillaceae > Bacillus > Bacillus sp. FSL L8-0199. The sequence continues at coordinate 5,012,370 of NZ_JBBOTS010000001.1, forward strand.
TTTCGTTTTCCAATTGTTTTCACTCATATGTTTCACCCCCCCTTAACTAATCCTGTCTCTATATGAAAGATGCTATCTGCCCAATCAAGATAAAAACTTGCTTCGTGAGATACGAGTATAATGCTGCCCTTAAACTTAATTAACGCCTTTTGCAAAGCTTCCTTCGCTTCTGCATCCAAATGATTTGTCGGCTCATCTAAAATTAAGAAGTTACAAGGTGATAGTAATAATCCACACAGTTTCACCTTCGATTGTTCACCACCACTTAACGTACGAATTTCTTGCGAAACGTGCGTATCCTTCACTCCACACGCAGCTAAATGATGGCGTATTTCCTTCATATTCAGTTTAGGAAACTGTTCTGAAATAATTTGAAGCGGCGTTAAAGAATCATTGCTCCAATTTAAATCTTGCTCATAATATCCAATCTTTATTTGCTCTGAAAAGTGAAACTCTCCAGAAATACTAGCAATATTTCCAACGATTGTTTTTAATAAAGTAGATTTCCCTACTCCATTGAAACCTGTAATAACAAGTTTTTGCCCACCCATTACTGAAAAATTCAACTTTGGTAAGAGAGCGAAGTCGTAACCAACTTCAAGATTATTTACTTCAAGAACTGTCTGAACTGAAATGGGAAGTTCCTGAAAATGAATAGACGGTTTATGATTAAAACTTGGTGGCGCAATTCTTTCCATACGCTGTAATTGTTTTCTACGACCTTGCGCTATTTTTGAATTCACCCCAGCAATATTTCTACGAATATACTCTTCCGTTTTTTCAATTTTCTTTTGCTGTGCATAATATTGGCGAATATAATCTTTTCGCAAATGCTCCTTTTGTCTTACAAAATCTGAGTATTTGCCGTAATACTTCTTAACTGTTCCGAACTCTACATCACATATGCAAGAAGTTACCTTTTCCAGAAAATCAAAATCATGTGATACGACAATAAACGCTCCTTCAAAATTCATTAAATAATTAGCAAGCCACTCCACATGCTCCTTATCGAGAAAATTCGTCGGTTCATCTAGCAATAAAATATTAGGCTCTTCTAATAAGAGCTTTGCTAAAATTACCTTTGCACGCTGCCCTCCGCTTAATTCACCAATCACACGATCCATCCCAATCACATCAATACCTAAACCGGCTGCCACCTTATTCGTAATACTATCTACTGAATAAAAATCACGGGCCTCGAGCAGTTCTTGAATTTCTGCCGCTTTCAATAGTTGATTTTCATCTCCAGTCATCGCACTTTCTTCATATAACTTGTTCATTCTCTTTTCCATTGCATACAAATCATAAAAGGCTCTCTTTAAATATTGTGAAATGGTATAACCCTCATCAATTTCTGCGTATTGATCAAGATGTCCAATTTGAATATTAGGTTGCCACTTTATGTCTCCCTTATCAGGAATAATTTCCCCCACCAATATTTTCATTAATGTGCTTTTTCCTGCACCATTCTGTCCAACAATTCCCATATGCTCCCCTTTATGCAAATCAAAAGAAGCATTTTCGTATAATACTTTATCTATAAAACTATGTGATAAACTTTCAACTTTAAGTAAACTCATTTTTATTCCTCTTTTCCTGAAATTAAAAAAAGCAGAGAGATAGCGTCATTCGACACTAGCCCTCTGCTTCGTGGTTTTTCCTATACTACTCCAATTTACAGTAAAGACTCATCGGAATAATATACACAAAGGGCCATAGACAAAGCATTGTCTATGGCCCCTTAATCTATTTTATACACCAGCTGAAAAACCATAACGAAATAAGCATAGATACACTATACTTTTTTAGAAAAGTTATTCAGCCGATGAATATAGGGGATTTATACCCCTTGATTAAGCTCCGTACAACGCTTCACCGTATACATTTGTGCGGAGCAAAGTTTTCTAATGAGTTTTACAAATTTTATATAAAGCATATTATGCACCTTCCTTAATACTTAAAAAGGATTTTAGCATACGGTTTTACGAAGCGTCAACATTACTTCCGAATCTTTCAACTACTTGTTTTCAAAATATTGCTTCTGAAACATACACATTCTTATCGCATTATGATAGTTACCATCAACGAAAAACTCATCGATAAGCTCACCTTCTACCATAAACCCAACTTTTTTATAAACATGTACTGCCTTTTCATTTTCCTTATCCACAACTAAATAAATCTTATGCATATTTAATACAGAAAAAGCGTAATCCATTGCTAAACGCGTCGCATCCACTGCATAACCATATCCTTGATAATTCGGATCAATAATAATTTGGAATTCTGTTCTACGGTGAATATAATCGATTTCTACTAACTCAACTAATCCAACCATCTCATTGTCTTTCTCAACGATAAATCGGCGTTCGCTTTGATCATGTATATGTTTATCGTATAAGTCTTGCAGCTCCACAAATGCCTCATACGGCTCTTCAAACCAATACGACATAATATGCGCATTATTATTCAGTTCGTGTACAAACTTTAAATCTTCTCGTTCTAATGGACGTAACTTCAATTCCTGATTCATTCCTATAACCTCCAAGTAAAAGAAACCTCTTCACTTAATTTCTCAATTTTTTTCGATTTCAAACGCCCTAATTTCATTGTAAACTTTCAAGCAACTTGAAGGTCAAGATGTAAAAAAGTAGTGCAAACTTACGTCTGCACTACTACTCTTTTCTCAAATCTCTCATATTTGATATGTATAAAGCAATAACTAAAACAAGAATTGCCCCTGCGTATAATAACGTCTCCATCGGTTCCTCATGAGACACAATAATTAATCGAATTAAGGCCGTAATTCCGATATAAATAAAATAGCGTAACGGGAAATGATAGTTCGATTTAAAATACTTAATAATTAATGCAATGAACTCGAAGTATAAGAAGTAGACGATGATACTTTCAACCAATTTATAAGACGTATACTCTTTTGCCGAAAAAATATACTGTACAAACGTAATTGTCTCATTCACTAAGAAAATTGATAACACAATGGATAATATAATTAAGGCTATATTTAATATCCATTGCAAAACACTAGCTATAACATGATCGATATTAAATGACTTCATTTTCTCTTTAGACTCCCCTTCGTATAAGTACTTATTTATTATAGCAAAATTACGATTGGAAAGAAGTTAAATCATATATTCGTCCTTTGTTGTTGCCAGTGAAGGTGATGTTCATTGTTTGGAGGAGTCTTTTAACCGCAGAACTAGATTCCATATTAAGAAATTCCCTCAATTCGCTATTAGTAGTTATCACACTAAACAGAAGTGTGTAATCTTGTACAGCACGTAAATGAGCATGTTTAGACATACTATTGCAATTTGAACAACGCCATCCCTGTCTTTCTTTTAACATTGCCATTGTAAAACATTCCTCACACTGTACACCCTTTAGCAATTCCTCTTTTTTAATTTTATATTGCGCAAGAACATTTTGACGTTGCGGAATGTGCTCATTCATAATCTGGCCTATAAGTCCATTTATATTATCAATCACTTTTTCTTTATATTGATTTTTAATCTGTTTTATTCTATTAGGTAAATTTGCACTGTGGATAATTTTACTAGACAGTATTTCATCTGAAGTTTTAATAATTGTACGAGGGGAACTAATTACAACGAGGGATTCAATCGGAATATTATGTAAATCATGTAGATTCAGCCATTTTCTCAGTTGCATCTCTTGCCGTTGCAGTTGTAAAAGCGGATTTGGGAATCCTTCTTCCGTAGTACCATCTACTATTCGAATAAGTTGATTGAACTTTGCATCAAAAATTAATGTACCAATAATATTTTTTATTTCAAGAAAAAGAAGAAAATAAGATGAAACTATGAGAGTATCAATTTGGAAATAATGTTTTTGATCAAATAACCTAATATCATGTAAAATACTGTATTCTGTTTCGGGTAAAAAACTAAGTGGATATTCAATCGCCTGCTCTCCTTTATAGCCGGCCATAAATTTCGCTAGACTTTCAACCACCACATTCCTTTTTGGATGATGAGCAGGCAATCTTCTAAGTAAAGCTTCTAATTGCAGCAAATATACGGGCATTTTCCGCTCTTTCACAATCATTTTTATCCCCCTCCAAAATATATCAGCGATTTTTCAAATATATCAGCGCAACTCCAAATATATCAGCGATTTTCGAAATATATCGGCGCAACTCCAAATATATCAGCGATTTTCGAAATATATCGACTTACCGACAAAAACCGACACAACATACACACATAAAATCTTATACACAGTATAACATCACATCTAAAATCGCAATGTAAGCATAATGTGTATACCCCAATGTGATTACGCCAGTTTCAAAATAAGAAATTTACATTCACCCCCATGTAAAAGACCTTTTTATAAGTATGAAAAAATTTTAGGAATTAGTTTATCTTTTTTTAATGTTTTATTTAGAGGCAGTTTATAGTCGGGGATTAACATAAGAAACGTAGCAATTAAGTTTATATATGACGCACTGCTACTATAATCGCTAACCGTACTACTTGAAATCATAAAATAAGGAGACGATAAAACATGAACAAAAAAACAAAAGCACTATCATCCGTACTGCTCGGATTCACATTAGCATTAACAGGGTGTGCTGGTACTAAAGCTGAAGAAAATCATGGGAAACAAAAACAAGAACAAGTTGCTAAAGAAACAAAACAGGAAAACAAATTAACTAAAGGGCAAAAAATGGCTAATATTCTTAGCGAGACAAATTGGCAAGGTACACGAGTGTATGACAAAGATAAGAATGACTTAACAAAAGAGAATGCGAACTTCATTGGTCTTGCAAAATATGATGTGAAGTCCGGCAGATATGAATTTTTTGATGCTAAAACAGGTGCAAGTCGTGGCGATAAAGGAACTTTCTTTGTCACAAATGATGGGAAGAAGAGAATATTAATTTCAGAATCAATGAAGTATCAAGCTGTTGTTGACATGACAAAACTAAATAAAAATATATTTACTTATAAACGAATGGGGAAAGACGCTAACGGTAAAGATGTAGAAGTTTTCGTTGAACATGTTCCATATAAAGAAAAAGAACTTTCTTTCACTGATCCGGACAAGCAGCTGAACACGACTACAGGAGATATTGTTAAAAACGTTGATGGAGATAAAATTTTAGGCGGTACCCTTTGGCACGGAACAAAGGTATTAGACGAAGCTGGTAACGATGTAACACAGTTTAATTCGAATTTTATAAGTCTAGCAAAATTTGATGACAAATCTAATAAATATGAGTTCTTCAATAGCGAAACAGGTCAAAGCCGCGGTGATTATGGCTACTTCGATGTTGTACACAAAAATAAAATAAGAGCCCATGTTTCAATTGGAAATAACAAATACGGTGCTGCTCTTGAACTTACTGAACTAAATAAGAATAAATTTACGTATAAGAGAACTGGTAAAGACCAAGCTGGTAAGGATATAACTATATTCGTTGAACATGAACCTTATAAAGGTGATATGAAACCACAATTTAGCTTTTAAAAACGTTTGATTAAAGATCCTGTACTGAGTTACAGGATCTTTCTTATTAAGCAAGAGAACGAAAAGACGAAAAACATGTAGCTTTTCGTCTGCACAATATTCCCACCTTATAGTTGATGATTTACAAAACTTAAAAACATACCGATACAAAATAAAATTTGTGACCAAGTAAAAAGCGCCCTACTTATAGGGCGCTTGTTTTATACTTAATGACTAATACTAGCTGTTGGGTATAATGTTGTTCCTCCAATTGAAACTTTTATTTCATTTGTTAATGGAACGTTTTGTTCATTAATAATTGTTCTCCACCATTCCCATGCAAGACCTGTACATTCTCTTGCTACAATTTTTATATTTTTTGAGTTCGGTGGAAGAGGGATAACTGTAGAGTAATGAGCCGTTTTGTCTTTTCCGCTACCATCCCACGTTTTATGTGTTAATACTTCGTTACCCTTTTGGTCAAATGTGAATTCATCCCAAGATACATCAAATTGAGCAACGTAAGCACCGTAATGATCAAGTGTCATTTTAGCACTTGAATATTCTGTAGTTGTCGTCTCAATATAATCTGTATTGTTATGAACAGCAGCAGTTGCATTATCTTTTAAGAAAGTGCTTGTATATGAAATTGGGTATGCTGGATTTTTAAGACTTAATTCAGCATTATCTTTAATGATATTTCGGATTTCATTGAAATCTTTAGTAACAACCTTGTTATGCTCTTTCGCATCTCCGCCTAATACTACAGCAGTAAAGGTACTTTCTTCAAAAATATCTTTATACTGTCCACTTGTTTCAACGCTGTTATTCTTAAGTAAGGCTTTAAAAGCAGCTTGTACATCTTTGCTCTTAGATGTTGTTTCTAATTTTACATAAATCGTTCTACCATAAGCTACATTTGAAACCATAACAGGTGGAGCCGAATTACTTACGCCTTTTCGAGTTAACTCGTCAAAAGTAACGCTATTATCAAAAAGGTCGGATGGATTGTTAGGTAGTTCAGCACTTACCGTATAAAATATTTGCTTATACGCCGCTACCATCACTTTTTTCTCTCCATTTGCAACCGCATTAAAATCAATGTTTAGACTGTTATCAAGATATTTAGCGTTAACATTAAGAGCACTTGCGATTTGTGATTTACTATAAACCATAGATTCCGTATACTGCATTCTTGCAGGTAACGTATGTGTTGTAGAATACTTTTCATTCCAAGTAGATACTAAATCGTCTACTGCTCCAGCTACATTACCATATGTCGGATTTTGGACAGTGATTGTATTTTCTTTTCTCATGCCCGGTAAGTCTATACTAATATTCAAAGGTTTTCTCTTAGCCACTAATAAACTCGGTTGATTGTCTGCAAAAGCTTTATTTGCAAGTTGTACAGCTCCTGGATACGTACGATTCACTACAGAATCAATAATTGAAATATCGACTGGCGACGTTGTAAGTGATTTTTTCTCGCGTTCCACTACTACAAATTTACCATTTGAATTGATACTTTCTTTCGGAACAAAACTTTCTACTTTATCACCATTTACAGCTAAAACCTCTTGATTATTATATTTAAGATTTGCTATACCATTATCAATGCCACTAGCATTTTTGGTTACATCAGTTGTATTACTTACTTGTGTTTCTGCGAAGGAAATAGATGAATAATTAATAGTGCATAGACTAACTAATAAACATGCAAGGAACTTTCTTCTTTTAGTGTTTTTCTTAATATTCAGAAAAATCACCCCGTTCTTTTTTTAGTAAAATACGATAATGATTGCTAACTAATAAATTTACATAAATGCTTTTAAAAGTTCTTGAATTAACGGGATTACGCCACCTACAAATTTTAAAACTGCCATTGCGATTTCCATATTATTTCCTCCTTTTTATTGCTACGAAATTTTGATTTATCTTTATGCCCTCATTATAGTGACCCCTTACACTTTTATCAATACACTCTGATATGCAATATTACATATACAAAAAACAAGCTGAATTCTTTTAAAAAGTTATACAGAGATATTTTTTTCGTTTAGTACATACTTGAAAAGGTGAAGCATTCTTTTGCATTTTATGAGTAGTCACATAAAAAAGCTGCTGCCTATAAAATATAGACAGCAACTTCAACTAGAGTAGCTTGCATAATCTACGCAAGCTACAGTATTTTTTTACATTTTATAACTAATAAACTGCGATTGGCCCATAAGGACCATTAATAATTTCTATTTTTGTTTCAAAAATATCTGTCAAAAGTGTTGGGTCCATAACTTCTTCTACTGTTCCGAAAGCAGCAATTTGTCCATCTTTCATAGCACAAATTTTATCCGAGTATTTAGCTGCAAAATTTATGTCATGCATGACAGTCAAAATTGTTCTTCCAAATTCATTAGCTGCACGTCTCAAATGCTCCATCATTTGAACAGAACGAGCAACATCAAGGTTGTTTAAAGGTTCGTCCAAAAGTACATATTCCGTCTCTTGGCACAATACCATCGCTACATATGCCCTTTGTCTTTGACCACCAGAAAGCTCATCTAAATATCTATTCTCTAAACTAGTTAAATCTAAGAAATCGATATATTTAGAGATGATAGCCTCATCTTCTTTAGTCAATCTTCCCTTTGAATAAGGAAAGCGCCCAAATCCAACTAATTGTCTCACAGTAAGCCTAGTTACAAAATGATTTTCTTGTCGCAATATAGTCAAAACTTTTGCTAAATCTTTTGATTTGGATTCAGAAACATCCATATTTGCTACCTGAATTTGACCTTCATCCATATCTAAAAGTCTGCCAATCATCAAAAGTGTCGTTGACTTTCCAGCGCCATTTGGTCCAATTAAAGAAGTAAAGCCTGCTTTTGGTATTTCAATATCCAAAGGTCCTATTTTTACCTTATCAGTATAGAACTTTTTAACATTATCAATTTTTATCATAAAGCCCTCTTCCTTAAAACTATAGTTAAGAATATGATTCCACCAAATAATTCAATAATAACTGAAACTACACCTTGAGCATGGAATACATGATACATTAAAAAGTATGCGCTCGTCATTATTAAAAATCCTATAGCAAAAGCCATCGGAAAAATATATCTATGATCATACGTTGACGCCGCCTGATAACTCAACGTTGCTACTAAAAAGCCGTAGAAAGTAAGTGGCCCAATTAGAGCTGTTGAAATAGACATCAAAATAGCTACTAATACAAGCGTATAAATTACACTAGGTTGATATTTAACTCCAAAAGAAGTAGCAACATCCTTTCCTAGTGACAAAACGTTCAAATTCTTAGAATGAGCAAAAATTAATACTGCTACAATTATGATCATCGGAATTACAATAGGAAAATATGCAGGATCTGCATGATTAACAGAACCAAATAATCTTGCTTGTAAAATATCAAATTCTGAAGGCGCAAGTAGTTTTCTCATGAAAGTTGACACAGAATTTAGCCCGGTACCAATAATAATTCCAACTAAAAGCATAAGTTGTAAATTCCCGTATTTACCGGAAAGTAACCATCCATAAAGTATCAAACTCATGAAGACCATAACAACAACTTGGAATAAAAAAGATCCAATTCCATTAAAATTCATTAATGCACTAGCACCAAAGAAGAATATTGTACTCGTTTGAATTGCTGAATAAAGTGATTCGAAACCTAAAAGCGAAGGAGTAATAATTTTGTTATTCGTAATAGATTGGAAAGCAACTGTCGACAAACTATGGCAAACTGCAGCGATAATCATCGCAACAATAGCTACTATCCTTCTCTTAACAACTGGGATAAAAGAAGGTGAATCTATCGGAACTGGATTGTTATAAACTAAAAGTCCATATGAAGAAAGGAGACCTAAAGCAATCAATGTAATCAGTAAAAACCAATAACGTCTTGCTTCCTTCTTAGACCGAAAAGCACTAGCTGATCTACTTTCATTATGAAGGCTAGAATCGATTTCGACATTTTCTTTATTTCTATAATCTAATGTGATCATCGCAGCCTCCTTGGTTTTCTTTGTCTCAATAAAATAGTAATAAACACGACTGCTCCCACCGTTGCAAGTATTAAAGAAACAGGTACTTCAAAAGGCTGTATAATTGTTCGAGAAATGATGTCACAGGCAGTTATTGACCCCATTCCGATCACACAAACCCAAGGTAAATTACTCCTAAGATCATCACCTCTAAACATTGAAACGATATTTGGCACAATTAATCCTAAGAAAGGCAAGTGTCCAATAACAGCTGCAACAATTCCAACTGCAACAGAGATAAGGGCAGTCCCCAAAAGAACAATTCTATTATAATTAACTCCAAGGCTTGTTGCGACATCTTCTCCTAGTCCAGCTAAAGTCAATCTATTAGCATACATAAAAATAAGAAAAGTAATGATAACAATCAGCCATAAATATTCATATCTTCCCACCTGAATGTTAGCAAATGAACCTACAAACCAAGTTTCAATACTTTGCGTCTTTTGAAAAAGGAGTCCTAAAAAAGTAGACACTGCAGAAATTACTGCTCCAAGCATCAATCCAATAATCGGGACAATTAAAGACGAACGAAGCTTAACTCTTCTTAAAAATAGAAAGAAAATCATAGTTCCTATAAAAGAAAAAATGATTGCACCAGTCATTCTTTGAACTAAAGTCGGGGCAGGAAATAGTAAATACACAAAAAGCAGGCCTAAGCCTGACCATTCAATCGTCCCCGTTGTAGTAGGTTCAACAAAGCGATTCTGTGTAATGAGTTGCATTACGAGCCCTGCCATCGCCATTGCAGCTCCAGTAAGCATTAATGCAACTGTTCTCGGAACACGAGTGATGAAAAACATCTCCATTCCATCCTCTTGTCCACGTATATCATAAACTCCAGTAAACAGTGATATAATCCCTAAAATTATAACAACTATAACCGCTATTATAAAAGGTTTTGTCCATATTTTATTGTGATTATAAAACTGGGGTTGAGAAATATTCTCAACCCTAGAAATCATATTTTTTGACACTGTTTCGTACCCCTTTACACTACTTAGCTAAAGTTTTTGCAAGATTTCCAAATAACTCTACATAAGTCTGAATTGATTCATTTGTGTAAGTATCTTCTGGTGCATAAACAACTTGTTTTTTAGAAACAGCAGTTGTGTTTTGAAGAGCTGGTGATTTAGAAATAACATCCTTAGCAGGTGTTGACTTAGCTGCATCAGATGTTGCAGCATCACGATCTAATACGAAAAGCCAATCAGGATTTGTTTGTGCGATAGCTTCAACAGAAACGTCATCACCTTTATGACCTGCAGTAGAATTAGACACTTCTAATGCTGGAGTCCAACCGAAAATTTCATACATTGGTCCCCAAACGCGACCAGAGTGCGGCGCAGCAAAGCCAATATTTCCACCAGTAACGATAACACTCATAACTTTATCTTTTCCGTTATAAGCAGATTTTGCTTTTTCAATAGATTTATCGAAATCAGCTATTAATTGTTTAGCTTCTTTATCTTTAGCAAAGATTTTACCTAAAGTAGTTGTAGAATCTTTAAGTCCTTTTACTAAGTTTTCTCCAGGCTTAGTAGCCTTCTCAGAAACATCAAAATTAAGATCAATAACAGCTGCATTTGGCACTAATTTTTTAATTTCTTCGTAATGATCAGCAAATCTTTGACCAACGATTACAAGGTCAGGGTTTGCCGCTGCAATAATTTCAAGATTTGGTTCACGGTGATTTCCAATATTTTGAACTGAATCATCCTTTTTATATGCTGAATCTGCAGGCATGATATCTTTTGGAGCAGCCGCTAGTTTAATTCCCCAATCAGATAAAGTTTCAAAAGTTCTGTTATCCAAAGCAACTACATTCTTTGGGTTTACAGGTACTTTAACAGTTCCATGAGCATCAGTGATTTCAACCGTTTTTGGCTTATCACTACCATTATCTTTATTATTAGCCTTCGAAGTTTCTTTACTTGAATCTGAGCAAGCCACTAACATTAAAGTGAAAATTGCTAGAATACTCACTAATTTTAAAAGCATAGATTTTTTCATATGTATACTCCTTATAGTGTGATTTATTTCGAAAATGATGACATCCATAGATTGAATTAGAAAGTAACTTTTATTCAATTGAATCGCTATTGATAATCATTTTCATTTGAACATCCTGTTAATTAGTATAGTCATTAATTCTGTGAAAATCTTGTGAATGGTGCGAATTCATAAAATCAGGCATAGAAAGTAATATGTGAAGTCGGGCGTATTGATTAACCATGATTTCCTCTACAAAACACGCCCATTAATAGCTAATATTTTCATAATCCATTTTTTACGTCTTTTAATACTTCTAAGAAACTTTTTTCTATTACCTTATTTTATCATTCAATCATTGAATAGCCTCTGCCGTGTATCGTTTGAATATATCTGTCTTTCTTCTCGCACTTTAACTTTTTTCTTACATACCCAATATATAAATCTACTACATTTGGATTTACTACTACGTTATATCCCCAAACTTGATTCAAAAGCATTTCACGGCTCAATATCGTGTTTTTGTTTTTGATTAAAAATACAAGTAAATCGTACTCACGCTTAGTAAGTGAGAGATTTTCGCCACCTTTTTTCACAATATTGCTTGATGCATCAACAAAGAGATCTTTAAACTGAAAAAAGTTTATCTCCTTTTGCTGGTTACAATCACTTCTCCTTAAAATTGCTTGAACCCTTGCTACTAATTCTTCTTTCGCAAATGGTTTTCTTATATAATCATCTGCTCCTGCTTGTAACCCTGCAACGCAATCCTTACTAGAAATATTGTCAGTCACAATAATAATCGGTGTCGTTTTAACAAGTCGTATTTGTCTGCAAATTTCTGGTCCTGATATACTTAATGAATCCCAATCCAATATGATAATATCCCAATCTTGTTCATATATTATATTTAAACCTTCGTTTTCATTGTGAAGTTTTAAAATGAAATAGCCTTCTTGCGTTAGACCGCTTACGATTTTCTTTGCTGAAGACCGTTCATTTTTAATCACCAACACCTGCTTCACCGATGGTTCACCTCTACTTCAATATAACTTATTTATATAAAAAATTATTCCGAAAAAACAATTTATGATTTACAAATTCCCCCCCTAAATAATCCATTAAAACAGCTTATTAGGAGAACTCTATATAATCTTACAATAGGTATGGATAAAAACACAAAACATATGAAGATTCAAATAAAGTGAAGTATTAATTGATCAAACAGGGATGTTCATCCCCACTAATTATCAGTCCTCACCACTCAGGCTTTGACGGGATAAAATTGTGATCATTAAGGGATAGCACACAAGATACATTGAGGATGTAAGTGAAAGAACCAAAGAATTAGATACATTCTATTTTTAGAACTATAACTTTTCCATAAACAAAAAGAACCATAACCTCGCCAACCTGGCAAAATTATGGTTCATATCATACAAAATAAAAAACCACCAAATATGTATTGGTGGAGACGGTGGGAGTCGAACCCACGTCCAAAAATATCGGCACTTAAGCTTCTACGAGTGTAGTCGATATATTAGCATTTCGCGAACTCTTCGGCCTATCGACAGGCTTCCAAGTTGCTAGTCTGGTTGTTCTCTTCCTTTGTCCTCAGACGGCGAACTCCGGCGTAGTCCACTTAGTTTGAGTCCCTTACCCTACCACATGGACGATGGAGGGAGGAACCTTTAGTGCAATTAAGCAGCTAAAGAAAGATTGTTTTGTTTGCCAATTATAGGCTTTGACGTTTTAACGAGGCCGATCCCCTCGACTCGCAACCTAAGCTCGAACTATCCCTGTCGAATCCGTAACGTCCCCATGATAAAAATGGAGCATACGAAGAAAATATCGTGATAGCTACTAAGAGCTGTTTTTCAATGTGCAACAACCTTACATAAGTTATTATAACATACGAGCTCCATTTTACAAATGTAAATATCTGTATTACATCTTTTGGCGATCACGGAACGCGCGTGCAATTTCACGTTTAGCTTCTTTCTCTTTTAAATCGTGACGTTTATCGTATTGTTTCTTACCTTTTGCTAAACCAAGTGCCATTTTTGCAAATCCATTTTTCAAATAAATTCTAAGTGGAACTAATGCGTAACCTGTTTCTTTCGCAGCGCCCGCTAGTTTATCAATTTCTTTTTTATGCAGAAGTAATTTTCTAGTACGAAGTGGATCATGGTTGAAACGATTCCCTTGTTCGTACGTATTAATGTGCATATTATGAACCCATACTTCACCATTATGTACACGTGCAAACGCATCTTTCAAGTTTACGCGTCCAGCGCGAATCGACTTAATTTCCGTTCCTTGAAGGACAAGCCCTGCTTCGTATGTTTCTTCGATGAAATAATCATGAAATGCTTTTTTATTTTGTGCAATAACCTTACCTGTACCCTTTGGCATATAACGTCCCTCCTCTATTTTTACTATTGTAACAAATGTTAATAAAAAGCGAAAGTGGCTCGCTCAGAATCTTTGGACATTGGAACTCCCGACAGAGAAGCGCTTTTTGCTTCGTCCGAGGGAGTGAAATGGCCAACAGATTCTAGCCACTGTAGCTAGATTCCATTAAAAAGCGAAAGTGGCTCGCTCTTAAGCCACGAAGAAAAAAGAAAAGGCCCCGCTTTTCATCAAAGCGAAGCCACTCTTTTCTTACTTACGCTTTTTCTTTTTCTTCTTGAATCCTGGTACGTTTTCGAAGAATGCTTTTTTCTTCTTACCGTTACCATCTTTTTTTCCTGGCTGGCTAGCAGAAGCGGATGCGGATGCAGATCCTCTTCCTTTTCCTTTACCACCACGGTCAAATTTTCTACCTGTGCCACGTTCACCGCCGCGCTCATTACTGCGCTCGCTACGTCCACCGCGTTTCTTTCTGCCTGTTCTTGGCTGCTCGATAACGACTGGACGATCTTTGAACTTACGGCGAGGTGTGCCTTTCATGCCAACGATTTCAAAGTCGATTGCACGCTCGTCTTTGTTTACGTTAATAACGCGAATTGTAATTTCGTCACCGATGCGGAATACGTTTCCTGTACGTTCTCCGATCATAGCGAAATGTTGCTCGTCATAACGGTAGTAATCATCCGTTAAGTAGCTAACGTGTACAAGACCTTCAATTGTATTTGGAAGCTCTACGAATAAACCGAAGTTTGTTACAGAGCTAATCATACCGTCATACTCTTCACCGATCTTATCAACCATATACTCTGCTTTTTTCATCTCATCTGTTTCACGCTCTGCTTCAACAGCACGGCGTTCCATATTAGAAGAGTGCTCTGCAATCTCAGGTAATTTTTCACGCCATTTTGCTTGCGTTTCGTTGTCGACTTTACCATTAATAATGTATTCACGAATTAATCTATGAACGATTGTATCTGGGTAACGACGAATTGGTGATGTGAAATGTGTGTAGAACTCAGTTGATAAACCGAAATGTCCTAAACTATCCGCATCGTAACGAGCTTGCTTCATAGAACGAAGCATAACTGTTGAAATAACTACTTCTTCTGGCTGTCCTTGAACCATTTCAAGTATTTGTTGCAGCGCACGAGGGTGCACTTCATTCGCACGTCCTTTTACCGCATATCCGAAGTTCGTTACAAACTCGAAGAAACGCTCAAGCTTATCTTCTTTCGGATCTTCATGGACACGGTACATAAACGGTACGTTCATCCAGTGGAAGTGCTCTGCTACTGTTTCATTCGCAACAAGCATAAATTCTTCAATTAACTTCTCTGATACAGAACGATCGCGCATGACAACGTCTGTCGGTTTTCCTTCTTCATCTACTAATACTTTCGCTTCTTTAAAGTCAAAGTCAATTGCACCACGGCGCATACGTTTTTCACGTAAAATTTGTGCCAATTGACCCATCTCTTTAAACATCGGTACGAGCGGCTCATAACGCTTAATTAACTCTTCGTCCTCATCTTCTAAAATGCTTCTTACGTCAGCATACGTCATACGCTCTGTCGTTTTAATCACACTTTGGAAAATCTCGTGTTTAACAACATCACCTAAGTTGTTGATTTCCATTTCACAAGATAATGTCAGACGGTCTACTTTCGGATTTAATGAACAAATACCGTTAGATAGACGATGTGGAATCATCGGGATTACACGGTCAACAAGATACACACTTGTCGCTCTTTCCGCTGCTTCAACATCAATTGGAGAGCCTTCTTGAACGTAATGACTTACATCCGCAATGTGAACGCCTAGCTTGTAGTTACCGTTCTCAAGCTTCGTTACTGTAACAGCATCATCTAAATCTTTCGCATCTGCACCATCAATCGTTACGATCATTTGATCACGCAGGTCGCGGCGATCTTTTAAATCTTCTTCTGAAATCGTTTCTGGTACACTGTTTGCATGCTCCATCACTTCCTCAGGGAATGCTAAAGGTAAATGATGTTTATGAATGACAGATAAAATATCTACTCCTGGATCATTTTTATGACCTAGAATTTGAATAACTTCACCTTCTGCACTTAAACGATTCTCTGGATAGCTCGTAATTTTCACAACTACTTTATGACCTTCTACAGCACCCATTGATGCGCTTTTCAAGATAAAGATATCACTCGTCCAACGCTTATTGTCAGGTATAACGAATCCAAAGTTTTTCGATTCTGTATATGTACCAACTAGTTCTTTCGTTCCACGCTCTAAAATGCGTACAATTGAACCTTCTTGACGTGAACCGCTTGATTGAGAACTAAGGCGTGCTAATACTGTATCGCCATGAAGTGCACCGTTTAATTCTGTAGGCGGGATGAAAAGATCATCGTCTCCTGTTTTCTTCTCGTCTGGTACAACGAATGCAAAACCACGTGCATGTCCAATTAATTTACCGCGTACTAAATTCATCTTTTCAGGAAGACCGTAACGGTTGCTACGTGTACGAATAACAAGTCCCTTCTCTTCCATCGTTACAAGTGCCTTTACAAAATCTTTAAAACCCTCAGAACCTTCAATTCCAAATGCCTCTTCTAACTCTTGTATCGTTAGCGGTTTATACGCTTCTTCTCTCATAAATAATAACAACTTATCAATATGTTCTTGTATGATTTCTTCCAAGCAAAAATACCTCCTTTAAAACCTTATATTATTTAGTGTATCCGAAAGATAGGGGATGTATAAAGTGAAACTTCAATACTCCCCTTATGATTTTTACAGTTTTCACAAAAAATTCCTTATGAAAAAAAGAGGCAACTAGATCTTACCAATCTAGTTGCTCCAAGAAGTTATATACATCCTCATGTAGCTCGTCACGTTGTTTATCAAGTGTAATGACATGCGTAGAGTCTTCATACCATTTAATGTCTTTTAACGTAGATTCTACACCGTTATAAATAATGTTAGCACTATCTGTATTAATCATTTCGTCATGACGTGCTTGTACAACAAATGTTGGTGCATAAATCATATCCACATTGTTACGTACGTCAGCAATTAATTGTTGTAATGCTTTTAATGTATTCATCGGTGTCTTTTGGAATTCCAACATTTCTTGTTCAATTTGTTCAGGTGATTTTTGCTCACGTTTTTTATATTCGCGGGCATATGCCAATATACCTTGGTACATCGTTTCTTCGCTCTTAATATACATCGGTGCACACATTGGTACTACACCTAAAACCGGTACTGTATAACCTAATTTTAAAGAAAATACGCCGCCAAGTGACAATCCAACAACAGCAATTTTCTCAAAACCTTTATCTTTTAAAAGCTGATATGCCTCCGTTACATCTTGCCACCAATCTGTAGGCCCTGTATGAACAAGCTCTTCTGGTGGTACACCGTGCCCTTTATAAATTGGCGCATGACAAGTATAGCCCTTCTTTTCTAAGAAACGCCCTAACATACGTACATCAGCTGAGTTCCCTGTGAATCCATGTAGTAATAAAACAGCGCGGTCTCCACCCTCAAATGTAAATGGTTTCGGAGATGCTAATTTCATCATGTATTTCTCCTCTTTCTCTTCTGTAATCTAGTCGTATTCTTTCTATATCTAGTGTACCATATTTGTATTTCTATAATCTAATTAGAAACATCTTTCAAATGACAAAACAAAAAAAGAAGAACCATTAGTACCATTCACTAACGCTTCTTCTTTCAATTCTATAAATTGAAGTACGTAACACCAATTGTTAATACAAAGAACAATACAGCTAAAACAATTGTAATACGGTTTAATACCGCTTCAATTCCACGTGCCTTTTGCTTACCAAATAATTGCTCCGCACCGCCTGAAATTGCACCTGAAAGGCCTGAGCTATTACTAGATTGCATAAGTACCATAACAATCATTAAAATCGATACAATAATAAGTAAAACTGATAATAACGTATGCACTTGGCGTACCTCCTACAAAGATTCAGTTATTGTAACTGTAGCATAAATTCTATAGAAAAGCGAGAGCTATAGAGGCGCTCTCGCTTTTCTTCTATTACATAAACATCATCGCAAATAACGGTCCAAGTAAACATGTCAAAATTGCTGTTAATGTCATTGTTACCGATCCAATAACACCTTCATGTTCGTTATTTTTCATCGCTCTCATAACACCCATAATATGAGAAGCACATCCAAATCCGATACCTTTACCAACTGAGTTTGTAACACGGCTCCATTTTAATAAAAGGGGTCCTGTAATCGTTCCAGTAATACCTGCGATAACAACGAAAGCTGCTGTTAAGGAAGGTACACCACCAACTTGTTCTGAAACACTCATCGCAACTGGCATTGTCACCGATTTTGGTAAAGACGATAAGATTAAGCTTTTATCTGTTCCCATAAGTGAAGCAATCGCAAAATCACTAGCGATTGCAACTGTTGTACCTACTAATACCCCACCAGCAATCGGTACAACATATTTTTGCAGAACATGACGTTGTTTATAAAGAGGAATTGCAAATGCTACAACACCGGGTCCAAGTAGCTTTGCAATCCAGCCACCACCACTTTCCATATAATGTTGATATGGTATATCAAGCACGATAAATAGGAAAGCCATTAATCCAGTTGCTACAAGCATTGGAATGGTGAATGGTGTTGGAAATAATTTATAGATTTTTTTAGATAATTGATATAATAGCACCGTAAAAAGAACCCAACCGATTCCGATTAATATTTGGCTCATCGCGACTCTCTTTCCTTCCTATTCGCAAGATATTGTCCTGTATGTCCTGCGACAATAATAATTAAAAATGTACTCGCTACAACTGTAATGAAAAGAGAAATTCCTTTACTCATAAAAAAAGCACCGTAATTCATTAGGCCAAGCGTCGGCGGAATTAATAAAAACGGCATAATAGCAACGAGTGTTTCTGCTCCTAAATCGAACCATTTCACTGGAAGAACTTTTAGGCTAAGTAAAACAAGTAAGAGGAACATTCCAATCAAACTTCCTGGAATCGGAATATTTAACATTTCTTGCACCCAAGTTCCAACCATATAAAACACGTAAAGAGCAGCAATTTGGACAAGAATCTTTGTAAATTTCATGTTCATCATCCCTCATGTTTATACGATCTTCTGTTAATATCTTTATCATAGTATAAATTGTAAAAAGCTGCAATTTATCAACTTGACAGCAAAAACAGCCTATGTTATACGCTTACAACCTTGATATGACTGCATTTTCAAATGAAAATTACGTCAAAAACCTTGACCTAATATAAAAAGTTTTTATTTTCTGAATTTAAAATACTATTATTTCAATAAAATAATCTTTTTATCCTTAAACTTACATATATATAAAGTGAAACTTTAATCAATGAGATTTCCCTTATCCTTATTGATTATTAGCCCTCACCAAGCGGATTTGTACGGGATAAACAAGATAGGTGGTGAACATATGCCCAAAAAAGTTCTCATTTTTTGTGATCCTGGGATTGATGATACGATGGCTCTCCTCTTAGCATTCTTTATCGATGAAATAGAAATCGTCGGTATCGTTGCTGATTACGGCAATGTTCCAAAAAAAATGGCCGTAGAAAATGCTCATTTTTTTAATAACGAAACAAAGAATAGAAATATCAAGATATTCGGTGGTTCAGAACGTCCCCTTACTGGTGCCCCACCTGCGTTTTTTACGGATGTACATGGGAAACAGGGGCTCGGTCCAATTATTCCAAAGGTGAATGTGACTAACGGAGAAATGGAGAATTTTTTTGAAGTCATTCCTCTTATTGAACAGTATAAAGATGAATTAATCATTGTGAGTTTAGGAAGACTTACCTCCCTAGCAATTTTGTTTATCATGTGCAAACAGTTAATGAAACAAATTAAATCTTACTACGTAATGGGCGGTGCCTTTTTACATCCTGGTAATGTTACCCCTATTTCCGAAGCAAACTTTTATGGCGATCCTACTGCCGCTAATATAGTCCTTCAATCCGCAGTTAACATGTACATATACCCATTAAACGTCACTCAATACTCCATCATTACACCAGAAATGGCAGAATACATTGAGGCAAAAGGAAAAGCTCCACTTGTCAAACCGTTATTTGATCATTATTACTACGGATATTATAAAGACGCCCTACCACATTTAAAGGGGAGCCCCTTCCATGACACAATGCCAATACTCGCTTTATTTGATAACTCTATGTTCACATATCATAAATCACCTATTGTTGTCATGACAGAATCCTCTGCACAAGGAGCAAGCATAGGGGAATTTCGCTCTCTAGTGAACCAGAAGCCATTTATTGATTGGCCGGTTCATCAAATCGCAATTGATTTTGACTATAACCGCTTCTTCAAACATTTCATGTCACTTATGACGGGTGAACAATTTTAGCATAAAAAAACAGACCGTGATTTCTCACGGTCTGTCGTTTATTTTCTACAATTATCGTTTGATGTTATAGAAAGATTTGATACCATCGTAAACAGCGATTTCGCCTAGTTCGTCTTCGATGCGTAATAATTGGTTGTACTTAGCAATACGGTCAGTACGGCTCATAGAACCAGTCTTGATTTGGCCAGCGTTAGTTGCAACTGCGATGTCAGCGATTGTAGCATCTTCAGTTTCACCAGAACGGTGAGATACAACTGCTGTGTAACCAGCACGTTTAGCCATTTCGATAGCTTCGAAAGTCTCAGTTAAAGTACCGATTTGGTTAACTTTAATTAAGATTGAGTTAGAGATACCTTTTTCGATACCTTCAGCAAGTTTTTGAGTGTTAGTTACGAATAAATCGTCACCAACTAATTGTACTTTATCACCGATACGCTCAGTTAATAATTTGTGACCATCCCAGTCGTTTTCGTCTAAACCATCTTCGATAGAGATGATTGGGAAGTCTTTGCAAAGCTCTTCATAGAAATCAACCATTTCTGCAGAAGTTAAGCCAGTACGGCCTTCGCCTGCAAGGTCATATTTACCAGTTTCTTTGTTGTAGAACTCAGAAGAAGCAACGTCCATTCCTAAGAATACGTTCTCGCCAGCTTTGTAACCAGCTTTTTCGATAGCTTCGATGATTACTTCTAAAGCTTCACGGTTAGAACCAAGGTTTGGAGCGAATCCACCTTCGTCACCTACTGCAGTGTTAAGACCTTTGTCATGTAATACAGCTTTAAGTGCATGGAATACTTCAGCACCCATACGGATTGATTCTTTGAATGTTGGAGCACCAACTGGTAAGATCATGAACTCTTGGAAGTCAACGTTGTTATCAGCGTGAGAACCACCGTTGATGATGTTCATCATTGGAGTTGGTAATTGTTTTGCATTGAATCCACCAAGGTAACGGTATAATGGAAGACCTACGAAGTCAGCTGCTGCGTGAGCTACTGCCATAGATACACCAAGGATAGCGTTAGCGCCTAGTTTACCTTTGTTTGGAGTGCCATCTAATTCGATCATAGCACGGTCGATACCAGCTTGGTCAGTTACATCGAAACCAGCGATTTCTGGAGCAATAATTTCGTTAACGTTGTTTACTGCGTTAACAACACCTTTACCAAGGTAACGAGATTTGTCACCGTCACGTAATTCTACTGCTTCGTGCTCACCAGTAGATGCACCACTTGGTACGATAGCGCGTCCGAAAGCGCCGCTTTCTGTGTAAACTTCTACTTCTACAGTTGGGTTACCACGAGAGTCAAGGACTTCGCGAGCATAAACATCAATAATTGTTGACATAATAAATTCTCTCCTTTTTATATAAGCAAATTATTTAATAATTGTTTTACCTGTCATTTCTTTCGGTTGTTCCACATTTAAAAGTGTAAGCATTGTTGGAGCGATATCTCCTAAAATACCACCTTCACGAAGCTCTACATCATTTTTTGTAACGATGAAAGGAACCGGGTTAGTTGTATGAGCTGTCATAGGACCGCCATCAGCAGTTAACTCCTGATCAGCATTACCATGGTCAGCAGTAATAAGTGCTACACCATCTTTTGCAAGAATCGCTTCTACAACTTTTCCTAAACATTCGTCAGTTGCTTCTACTGCTTTAATTGTTGGTTCCATCATCCCAGAATGGCCAACCATATCACAGTTCGCAAAGTTAAGAATGATAACATCATGTTTATCATTTTCGATTTCATTTACTAAAGCGTCCGTTACTTCGTAAATGCTCATTTCAGGTTTCAAGTCATACGTTGCAACCTTCGGTGAGTTAATTAAGATACGCTCTTCTCCTGGGAATTCAGCCTCACGACCACCGCTAAAGAAGAATGTAACGTGCGGATACTTTTCAGTTTCCGCGATGCGAAGTTGCTTTAATCCCGCTTGCGCAACAACTTCACCTAAAGTGTTATCAAGGTTCATTGGCTTGAATGCCACGTAACCATCTACAGTTTCACTGAAGTGTGTCATACATACGAATTCTGGAATGTGAGGTACTTTTTCACCACGATCGAACTCACGGAAGTCTTCGTTTGTAAATACACGAGCAATTTGAATTGCACGGTCTGGACGGAAGTTATAGAAGATAACTGCATCATCATCATTGATTGTTGCAACTGGCGTGTTATCTTCGTTAACAATTACAGACGGCAATACGAATTCATCATAGATACCGTTCGCATAAGAGTCTTCTACACACTCTTCTGCTGATTTATAAGTAGGGCCTTCACCATTCACCATAGCACTGTAACATTTTTCTACGCGATCCCAACGCTTGTCACGGTCCATAGAGTAATAACGACCAGAGATAGTCGCGAATTGTCCTACTCCTGTTTCTTTAATTACTTCATTCGTTGCATCGATATAACCTTTTGCTGTTTGTGGTCCAACATCGCGGCCGTCTAAGAATGCATGGATATAAACTTTCTCCACGCCTTCTTTTGCTGCTAGGCGAAGAAGAGCAAACATATGGTTCATGTGACTGTGCACACCACCGTCAGAAAGTAAACCGAATAAATGAAGTGCAGTACCTTTTTCTTTTACGCTTTTAATTGCATTTTGGAAAGTTTCGTTCTTATCGAACTCACCTTCACGAATTGCAACGTTAACGCGTGTTAAGCTTTGATATACTACGCGGCCAGCACCGATATTTAAGTGACCAACCTCAGAGTTACCCATTTGACCTTCTGGAAGACCTACTGCCTCGCCACAAGCTGTAAGCGTTGTGTGAGGGAATTTGTTCCAGTAACCATCAAAATTAGGTTTCTTAGCTTGTGCTACAGCATTCCCGTAAGTTTCTTCACGAAGTCCGAAACCGTCAAGAATGATTAAAGCTGTTGGCTTTCTCATTTTACCGCCCCCAGAAGACCTAAGAACGAAGCAGGCTCTAAGCTAGCACCGCCAACTAAAGCGCCGTCGATGTCAGATTGTGCCATATACTCTTTAATGTTTTCTGGTTTTACGCTACCGCCGTATTGGATACGAACAGCTTCTGCAGCTTCTGGAGAAACAGCTTCTGCAACAACTTTACGGATGTGCGCACATACTTCGTTTGCATCTGCAGAAGAAGAAGATTTACCTGTACCGATAGCCCAGATTGGCTCATAAGCGATAACAGTTGCTTTAACTTGCTCTTCTGTTAAACCTGCAAGTGCTTTTGTCACTTGACCTGCTACTAGATCAAATGTTTTTCCGCTTTCGCGCTCTTCTAAAGTCTCACCACAACATACGATTGGTGTTAAACCATGTTCAAATGCTGCGATAGTCTTTTTGTTTACTGACTCATCTGTTTCAGCAAACATTTCACGACGCTCAGAGTGGCCAAGTACTACATAGCCAACTTTTAAGTCGCTAAGTGCTACTGGGCTAATTTCACCAGTGAATGCACCATTTTTTTCGAAGTGCATGTTTTGTGCACCTACTTGTAAGTCAGTCCCTTCAGTTGCTGCTACAAGGCGCTCTAAGAATAGAGCTGGAGAGCAAACTACTGCATCAACAGCTGAAGCTGCTGGGATTTGACCTTTAACTTCCTCTACGAAGCTAACTGCTTCTGATAGAGTTTTATTCATTTTCCAGTTACCTGCGATAATTGGTTTACGCATGCTTTGCACCGTCCTTTTTCTTTGGCTGCTACTTATTTGTCGTTAAGACAAACTACACCTGGAAGCTCTTTACCTTCCATGAATTCTAATGACGCACCGCCGCCAGTAGAAATGTGGCTCATTTTATCAGCCATACCGAATTTTTCAACAGCTGCTGCAGAGTCACCACCGCCGATAACAGAGTATGTATCTTCTGCATCTGCTAATGCTTGTCCTACTGCTTTTGTACCTTCTGCGAATGGAGTCATTTCGAATACACCCATTGGTCCATTCCATACAACAAGCTTAGAATTTTTAATTACATCTGCATAAATTTCACGTGTTTTAGGACCGATGTCCACGCCTTCCCAGTTAGAAGGGATAGAGTCGATACCAACGATTTTAGTTGTTGCAGTTTCAGAGAATTCCTCAGTGATTACAACATCAACTGGCATGTAGAAGTTTACGCCTTTTTCTTTTGCAAGTTGCATAAATTCTTTAGCTAGTTCGATCTTGTCGTCTTCACATAGAGATAGACCAATTTCATGACCTAAAGCTTTAACGAATGTGTAAGCAAGTCCACCACCGATGATTAAGTTATCTACTTTGTCTAATAGATGACGAATTACACCGATTTTATCTTTTACTTTCGCACCACCGATGATAGCTGTAAATGGACGTTCTGGGTTAGAAAGTGCTTTACCAAGTACATCTAACTCTTTTTCCATTAATAGACCAGATACTGCTGGTAGGTAGTCTGCGATACCTGCTGTAGAAGCGTGAGCACGGTGAGCTGCACCGAATGCATCGTTTACGAAGATGTCAGCAAGTGCTGCAAATTCTTTCGCAAGTTCTGCATCGTTCTTTTCTTCGCCCGCATAGAAACGTACGTTTTCAAGAACTAATACGTCGCCTTCGTTCATTGCTGCAACCATTTCTTGTGCAACTGGTCCGAATGCTTCGTCCGCTTTTTTAACGTCTTTACCAAGAAGCTCGCCTAAACGTGCTGCTACTGGAGTTAAACGCATTTCTTCTACTACTTGACCTTTTGGACGGCCTAAGTGACTTGCTAAAATAACTTTCGCACCTTGCTCTACTAAATATTGAATTGTAGGAAGAGCTGCACGGATACGAGTTTCATCTGTAATTTTGCCTTCTTTCATAGGTACGTTGAAATCAACGCGGCAAAATACACGCTTACCTTTTAAATCTACGTCACGAATTGATTTTTTGTTCATTGGATTTCCCTCCGACTACTAGTTAGGATTGACAAAACCCACTCAAAAGCTTAACACATTTGCTTTTAAAACGAAAGAAGAGAGAGAGGGAACAAACCCTCTCCCTCGTTTTGTCATTGATAACTTATATAATTAAGAATTAAAGACCTTTTGAAGTCATGTAAGCTGCTAGGTCTACTACGCGGTTAGAGTAACCAGTTTCGTTATCGTACCAAGAAAGTACTTTAACCATGTTACCTTCCATTACCATTGTAGATAATGCATCGATTGTAGAAGAAGCTGTACATCCGTTATAGTCGATAGATACTAATGGCTCTTCGCTGTATCCAAGGATACCTTTTAATTCGCCTTCAGCTGCTGCTTTGAATGCTGCATTTACTTCTTCAACTGTTACTTCTTTGTCAAGTTCAACAACTAAGTCAACTAGAGAAACGTTAGCAGTTGGAACACGTACAGCGCCACCGTTTAATTTACCTTTAAGTTCTGGTAATACTAATGCTACAGCTTTAGCTGCACCAGTAGATGTTGGGATCATGTTTTCAGCTGCTGCACGAGCACGACGTAAATCTTTGTGTGGTAAGTCTAAGATTTGTTGGTCGTTAGTGTAAGAGTGAATTGTTGTCATCATTCCGCGTTTTACGCCGAATTTTTCGTTTAATACTTTAGCGAATGGAGCTAGACAGTTTGTAGTACAAGAAGCGTTAGATACTACGTTGTGGTTAGCTGCATCGTATTGTTCGTGGTTAACACCCATAACTACAGTGATATCTTCGTCAGAAGCTGGAGCTGAGATGATAACTTTCTTAACTGATCCACCTAAGTGTTTCTCAGCATCTGATTTTTTAGTGAAACGGCCAGTAGATTCTACTACTACTTCTACTCCGTAGTCGCTCCATGGTAATTGAGCTGGATCACGCTCAGCGATAACTTTAATTTCTTTACCGTTAACAACGATGCTGTTTTCGTTAGCAGATACTTCTGCATTTAAAGTTCCGTGAACTGTGTCATATTTTAAAAGGTGAGCTAATGTTTTAGCATCTGTTAAGTCGTTGATTGCTACTACTTCTACCTCAGAGTTGTTAAGAGCTGCGCGGAATACGTTACGTCCGATACGTCCAAATCCATTAATACCAATTTTAGTCATTTGAATTTCCTCCTTGGGGGATTATATTAAAGGGTAAAACCCTTTGTTAACTGTTTTGCTGCACCTTCATCTGTAATTAGAATTGAAGTGTGCCCTTGTTTAATTACAGCCTGTATTGCTTTTGCCTTTGAAGAACCTCCAGCGACTGCAACAACATGAGATACATTTTGTAAGTCCTCTAGTTGCATACCAACTGTTCTTACTTTATGAACAACATTTCCTTCTTCATTAAAGTAGTAACCGAAAGCTTCGCCAACTGCTTCGCTTGCCTGAATCTTTAACCAATCTGCTTCTGAAGTACTTCTGCGACGTGCCATTGTTAACGCATCACCTATTCCATGAATGACGATATTGGAAGATCGAATCAACTCAAGAACTTCTTTCACGGAAGGCTCTGTCACAATAGACGCATATGCTTCGCTACTAACATGGTCTGGAACATACAATAAGCGATAATTACTCATCGTATTTTGCGCCATCTTGGCACAAATGGTATTGGCTTCTAATTCAACACCTTCTCCAATTCCACCACGTGCTGGGACAAACAGCATATGTAAATCTTTGCAATCAAGTTGCATCATGTCCGCAGCAGCAGCTAGCGTAGTTCCTCCAGCCACAGCAACGATATTATTCGCTGTCAGACGGTCTTTTATACAAGTCACACAAGCACGGCCCATCTCCAGTTTGACCCAAGGTGATTCATCACTATCACCAGGGACAACGAAAACTTCATCCAAGTCTAATGTTTCCTTAAGTTGCTTTTCTAAAACCTTTAACCCGGAAATTTCTTTCATAAAGTCTTCCAAAGCAAGAACTAAAGCTGTTCCTTCTTCTGTCAAAGTCATTCCAGAAGAAGCGACGTGAACTAAGTTTTGTTCTTTCAAAACTTGAACTTCACTTCGCAATACTCGTTCTGTCATACCGAGACTTGCTGATAAGTTTCTTCTTCCAATCGGCTGCATGAGCCTAATGTATTGAAGAATTTGCATTCTCGTTTGCATAACAGGTAGCAGATCAGGTAATAATTTTTTTGTGTTCTGAATCCATGAGCGCATATCTTTTCTCCTCACTACATCGGTTCATTTTCCCTCGTGGTCACTTTACGTCCCGTAGTGACATTTTGTGTCCCACATAGGTTAAAAAAATAATCCCTGCTACGTGTATTATTGTAACAGGAGATAGAAACTTATTCAACTCTTAACTGCATTCTTTATATAGTTTATTATGACACCTTTGTGAATGTTACCATATTCTACTTGTTTTCCGTCCATTTCTACAACCGGAATCATTAAGTGATATTTTTCTAAAAGGTCATTATCTTCATATATATCTATTTCCTCGATTTGAAAAGAATATTCACATTGTACTTCCTGTAAAACTTGTTTTGCCTTCACGCAAAGGCCACAATCTTTTTTAGTATACAGTACAACTTTCATCTTCTTCACCTATCCGATCGTTTTTCGTAATGACGAAGCTGGGATATGCATTTGTTCTCTATACTTCGCCACTGTTCTTCGAGAAATAACAATTTCATGCTCTTCTTCTAATAATTTTGAAATCTTTTGATCTGAAAGTGGCTTTTTCTTATCCTCTGCCCCAATTAGCGTTTGAATAAATTGTTTTACACGTTTTGTAGAAACTGCTTCATCTTCAGTCGTCGAAACGGCATTGCTAAAGAACGATTTCATCTCAAATAAACCGTGTGGTGTTTGCACATATTTATTTCGCGTCGCACGACTAATTGTCGATTCATGCACACTTAACTCTTCCGCTACCTCTTTTAAAGCGAGAGGTCTTAAATACTCTGGACCTTTCCAGAAGAAATCACGTTGTTTTTCCATAATAATAGTCATTACTTGCAGCAATGTCTGTTTTCTCTGCTTCAAACTGCGCATAATCCACTGCACATGCTGATACTTTTCTGATACGTAAGATGCTACTTCACTTTCACTATTATTAAGAAGCGCACTATATTCAGAATGAATTTCAATTCTCGGCATATTTCTCTCATTCATTTGTAAAACGAGGCGATCGCCATCTTTTTTCACCGCCATATCAGGTACAATGTAAAGTGGTTTATCTGAAGAAAACGCAAGACCTGGTTTTGGTTGTAATGACGTTATACAATTTACCGCACTCTGTAATTCCTCATTACTACATTTCAACACTTGAACGAGCTTTCGCCAATCTTTCTTCACGAAATAAGCGAAATGATCTTCTACAACCTCTTCTGCTAATCCATTACGCCTTTGTAAGCGCTTCAATTGTAAGGTTAAACATTCCTGAATATTACGCGCCCCTACCCCTGCTGGCTCCAGTGATTGGACAAGCTCTACAGAACGGTCGACTACATGAATATGTGCAGAAAGGAGCTCTGCTAACTCTTCATTCGTTTCTTGTAAATATCCATTTCCATCCATGTTCATAATAATGAAAGAAGCTACTTTTCGCTCTTCTTCATCTATTTTATAATACTGTATTTGATTTAATAAATGTTGCTGAATCGTTGTAGAATCCACACTGTAGATCTCCATCTGATTCTCGACTTGTTTGCTGGTACTTTTACTGTTGTTAGAGCTCTTTTTCTTCTCCCTCTCAAAACCACCTAACTCAATAAGGGGATTCTCTAACGATTGCTCATACAAAAACTCCGATAATTCTTGTACATTATACTGGAGCATTGTAATCGCTTGCCTTAACTCTTGTGTCATTGCCAAACGTAAGCTTTGTTCTTGTAAAAGACTTGCCTTCAAACTAATCTCCCCCTTGTTTCTATTGTACAATAAGTTTGGTAAAAGGAGAATCCTCACGCAGACACCCATTCCAAAATATTATTAATTTATATGTATTAATGAGATTTACAACTTACAACCGAAATTTGAATAATATTGAAAGAAAATAATAAAGTTAAAAATTATTATCAAGTACTAATAGTAAATCTTATTACTAGATATAACAAGAGGTAAATAAAAAAAGTCCTAACCTACAAAACGTAAGTTAGGACTTTTTGACGCGCCCAGAGGGATTCGAACCCCCGGCAGACGTGGTACCGGAAACCACCGCTCTATCCGACTGAGCTATGGGCGCATGATTATAGAAAACACTTCATTTTCTTCTCATAATAATAGCAACAAAATCCATCTAAATCAATAAAAATATCCCCGTAATACCTTATGCATCTTAGCTAAGAGCATATAAAATCCATTCCACCCCTAAATTTTCCAATCATAAATTCTCCCCAACTCACAAATTATAATCTTTGAATTGATATTCCAAAGGGGGCTTCATTCAATGACTGTAATTACAAAATTAAAGCAGACTGTTTCTGGATTAAAAAGTGCCCAAGCTAGCTTAGAGGGATTCGCTCTTGATACGGATAACCAACAAGCTAAGCAACTTTTCCAAACAGCTGCGCAGCAAACACAAACGATTATCGATTCTTTAAACCCACGTGTTGAAGAAGTCCAACAAGAAGAACCACAATACTCACAGCAATAACGAACCAATCTTGCTGTGAAATAGAAAAAGGATGATATGCAGTCATCCTTTTTCTATCACATTACATATTGCAATAGAAATGGAATGATAATTATGCGAAAACTCGGCCTCATAACCGCATTATTTGCACTTCTATTTAGCTCTTTTACCGGATGTGATAATAGTCCTTTAGATAAAAAAGTGAAAGAAGAAGCAAAACGAACGGAGAAAGAAAAAGGTCCAAAGTTAACAAAGACGAGTACGGAATCCTTTAATCAATCTATATCACAAGGAGCGAAAAAAAGAGCTCTCGCTATGGATGAAATTATAAAAAGCACAGCAGTGAATTCAAATTTAGATCTCTACATAGCAGTTACACCGGAGCATCACGAAAGGTTTGGATTAAAGCCGTTGCGCAGCAAACTTCAAAAGCAACTAAGTGATGAGCACCCTACTTTCGATGTTCGTGTCAGTACAGATAAAAAAATCTTTATGTTACTCGAAAAACTCGAAAGAAAAATTAAGGAAAAAGAAGTATCTAAAGATGAAATTAATAAACAATTAAAATTCATTGGTAAAAAAATGGAGTCTAACACTTAACGCTTTTTAAAAGAAAAGGAAGGATTGCAATGTCTAGTAAAGATAAAAACTTAACCCCTGTACAACAGGAGTATAAAAAATTCGAACAAGAACGCGAACCGAAACGACCTGTCTTAAAAAATTGTATAAAAGCCTTTTTCGTCGGTGGTTTTATTTGCTTCATCGGACAACTCATTTCTACTTTTTACATCACATATTTTGATTTCACTGAACGCTCAGCAGGCAATCCAACAGTCGCAACTCTCATTTTCATCTCCATGTTACTAACTGGATTTGGTATATACGATCGTTTTGGACAGTTTGCCGGTGCTGGTACAGCTGTACCTGTTACTGGATTTGGTAACTCTGTTATTGCCGCATGTATTGAGCATCGAACGGAAGGATTTGTCCTTGGCGTTGGTGGCAATATGTTTAAACTAGCTGGTTCTGTTATTTTATTTGGTGTATTTTCCGCTTTCGTCATCGCGCTTATTAAAACTATTCTCGTTCAATGGGGAGGGCTATAAATGTTACAAGGACACCGAACGTGGGTATTTGAAAACAAACCAGTCATTATCTCAACAGGGGTTGTCGGTGGACCATTTGAAGCAAAGGGGAACATCCCAGAAGACTTCGATATCCTTCATGAAGATTTATGGCTCGGACAAGATTCCTATGAAAAAGCACATAAGATTTTATTCGAAGAAGCTTGTAGTCGCGCTACTGAAAAAGCAGAGCTTCGTAAAGATGATATTCAATTCGTACTCGCAGGAGATTTAATTAATCAAATTACTCCAACAAGCTTTGCTTGCCGCACACTTGGGACTCCTTATCTCGGATTATTCGGGGCTTGCTCTACTTCTATGGAAGGTTTAGCACTTGGGGCAAGTATCGTAAATGCAAAAGGTGCAAAATATTTATTAACTGGAGCTTCAAGCCATAATACAGCTGTAGAAAAACAGTTCCGCTACCCTACCGAATACGGTGGACAAAAGCCGCCTACTGCACAGTGGACAGTAACCGGAGCAGGAGCCGCTATTTTAAGCGATACTGGACACGGTCCAAGAGTAACCTCTGCAACAATCGGCCGAGTGGTTGATATGGGATTAACGGATCCGTTTAATATGGGAGGCGCAATGGCTCCAGCTGCAGTTGATACAATTGAAGCCCATTTACGTGAACGTCAAATTGATGCCTCTTACTACGATTTAATCGTAACAGGCGATCTCGGACATGTAGGACGCGAAATTGCTTATGACTTACTACATAAACACGGAACGAAAGTAACGAGCGAACAATTTCAAGATTGCGGAATTATCATTTATAGAGAAGGACAACCTGTCATAGCTGGTGCTAGCGGACCTGGATGTTCCGCAACAGTCGTATACGGTCATTTATTAAACCGAATGAAAAGAGGAGAGTTCAAAAAAATACTTGTCGTTGCGACAGGTGCTTTACTATCTCCACTTACATTCCAACAAGAAGAAACGATTCCGTGTATCGCTCACGCCGTTTCGATTGAATTTGGAGGTGCAACGCAATGATTTTTTTCTGGGCTTTCGTCATTGGCGGACTCATATGTGTAATCGGCCAACTTATGTTTGATGTCGGCAAACTAACACCTGCTCATACAATGGCAACACTCGTTGTTGCTGGAGCTATATTAGATGGATTTAATTTGTATGAGCCATTAATTGATTTCGCTGGAGCCGGGGCAACTGTACCTATTACAAGCTTTGGTAATGCCCTCGTTCATGGCGCAATGGAAGAAGCTGCAAAACATGGCATCGTTGGCGTTATTACCGGCATGTTTAAAGTAACGAGCGCCGGTGTATCAGCGGCTATTATTTTCGGCTTCATTGGAGCATTGTTATTCAAACCGAAAGGATAAGAGGTGTTTATATGACTGTTATCGCTAGCGTAAAAACTTGCCTTGCTAGTGTAAGGGGCGCTCAAGCAAGTTTAAGCTCCCTTTCATTAAATTCACAAGACGAAGAATCAAAACGCGTATTTCATGAATGTATGTTAGAAATGGACAGCGTCATCGCTGATTTAAAGGATAGAATTTCAGTATTAGAACGTGAAGAACCTCAATATAAAGGGTTTTAAGTAGACTGGAGGAAACGACTATGTCTCACCTGCCGGAATGGACACTTGTCATTCTTCGCTCTGTATTCATATTAATTATTTTATTCGCTATTACGAAATGGTTAGGCAAAAGACAAATCTCTCAGCTTTCCTTTTTTGAATACATAGCCGGAATGACGATTGGTGACATCGCTGCCCAAGTATCTACAGGGCTCGATTCAAAATTTTTTCACGGCGTCTTTGCGATACTCATTTTCGCTGTGGTACCTTTTTTAACAGGAATCCTCTCTTTAAAGAACAAAACAGCTCGGGACTTCTTTGAAGGGAAATCTACCGTATTAATAAAAGACGGAAAGATACTCGAAGATAACTTAAAGAAAGAAAAATATACGAGTGACGAATTACTGGAACTTCTCCGTGGAAAAAGTGCGTTCAGCGTAGCTGAAGTCGAATTTGCTGTCTTAGAACCGAGCGGAGAATTAAATGTATTATTAAAGAAAGATTCCCAGCCACTTACAGCAAAAGACATCGGTTTAAAAGTACCAAACGAGAAAGAACCACAAACTGTTATTATGGATGGAAATGTACTAGATGAACCTCTTTCAGCAAGCGGACATAACCGCGCTTGGCTACATTCAGAATTAGAAAAACTCGGTGTTGTTATTGAAAATGTCTTCCTCGGTCAAGTGGATTCATACGGACAACTTACTATCGACATTTACAATGACAAACTCCAAATGCCTTCTCCTCAAAACAAACCTTTATTATTAGCATCTTTAAAAAAATGTCATGCTGATCTTGAACTATTTTCCTTAGAAACAAAGTCGAAATCAGCAAGTGAAATGTATAGTAAAAACGCGAAACAAATCGAAAAGATTTTAAATAAAGTAACCTATCTTTTAAAAGACTAATTATCGAAAGAACGCTTCAGTTAAAAGGCGTTCTTTTCTTTTTTTCTCCAGTTTTCATAACGTTTAAATTTATGTAATTCGGTTATGATGTTGAAGATACATAAGCAGGGAATTTCGAAAACATAGCGAATATTTCATGGTACAACTACATATTTTTTTGATTTAAAGTGGTTTCGTTTGACCTTTATTGACCATAATTGTATTATAAGACTAAGAAAGCTTTATAAGGAGGAAATAACAGATGAATTTAATTCCTACAGTAATTGAACAAACAAATCGTGGAGAACGCGCTTACGATATTTACTCTCGACTATTAAAAGACCGCATCATTATGCTTGGTAGTGCAATTGATGACAACGTAGCTAACTCAATCGTTTCCCAGCTTTTATTCTTGGAATCTCAAGATCCAGAAAAAGATATTCACATCTACATCAACAGCCCTGGTGGTTCTATCACAGCGGGTATGGCAATCTATGATACAATGCAGTTTATTAAACCACAAGTATCAACAATCTGTATCGGTATGGCAGCATCTATGGGTGCATTCTTACTTGCAGCAGGTGAAAAAGGAAAACGTTATGCACTTCCAAACAGTGAAGTAATGATTCACCAACCACTTGGTGGAGCACAAGGTCAAGCAACTGAAATCGAAATCGCTGCAAAACGTATCCTATTCTTACGTGAAAAACTAAACCAAATTCTTGCTGACCGCACTGGTCAACCACTTGAAGTACTACAACGCGACACAGACCGCGACAACTTCATGACAGCAGAAAAAGCTTTAGAATACGGTTTAATCGATAAAATCTTTACAAATCGTTAATACTTAAAAGCGAAAGCGGCTCGTTTAGAATCAAAGGGCGATGGAGCACCTGATTCCGAGGCGCTTTTTGCCTCGAATGAAGGGGCGAAACAACCGGAGATTCTAGCCGATGGAGCTGGATATAACTAAAAGCGGAAGCGGCTCGTCCAGCTCTGACTGGCTAAGGTTCTTTCGCATAAAAGGCGCTTTTTGCCTTCTTATGCGGAAGGTTCTTAGACACGAAGAGCTAGCCGATGGAGCTAGATACATAAAAAAGCGCCCTATTACAGGGCGCTTTTTTATTATCATGCACCTCCGTCTGGATACCCACCCTGGTATTCACCTAAATATATCAGCGATTTTTCAAATATATCGACCGTAACTCCGATTATATCGGCGATTATTTTAATATATCGACGTTTCGACACCACTTATCGACTTACCGACAATCCTCGACAAGCACATCCCCCTTAAATACCCCTCCCCGCTAATTCGCACAGACAACAAAACAAAAAAGCTATCGCATATACGCGATAGCTTTTTATTGTACATATGCAGCTAATGCTTCTAAAGCCTCTTCTGCATCTGAACCTTCTGTTGTAATTGTTATCATGCTTCCAGTTCCAATTGCTAAGCTCATAATCCCCATTATGCTCTTTGCATTTACTGTCTTTCCATCTTTCTCGATGAAGATATCTGCATGAAAGCGATTTGCCTCTTGTACAAACAACGCAGCCGGACGTGCTTGTAAACCGTTTTTTAATGAAACCTGAACTCGTTTTTGAACCACAGCTCCATTTCCCCTTTAACCTCTTATTTTTTTGCTACCGTTTCCCCCGCGCGTAATTTCTCTGCAATTTCATCGATTTTACGCAAACGATGATTAATACCCGACTTACTAATCTTCCCCCCGGATACCATCTCACCTAACTCTTTCAATGTTACATCTTGATAATCTCTTCGTAATTGTGCAATCTCTTGTAGTTTATCCGGCAATATATCAAGACCAACTGTCTCATCAATGTAACGAATATTTTCAATCTGCCTTAGTGCTGCACCAATTGTTTTATTTAAATTAGCTGTTTCGCAGTTCACTAAACGATTTACAGAATTACGCATATCACGTACGATTCGAATATCTTCAAATCTTAAAAGTGCATTATGAGCACCTATAATATTTAAAAACTCTGTAATTTTTTCTGCTTCTTTCAAATACGTAATGTACCCTTTTCTTCTTTCCAACGTCTTACTATTTAAATCAAATCCGTTCATCAGTTCACATATAGCATCATTATGTTCCTTATATAACGAAAAGATCTCTAAATGATAAGATGATGTTTCTGGGTTATTTACTGAACCACCTGCTAAAAATGCGCCGCGTAAGTACGATCGTTTACAACACTTCTTCTCAATCAGTTCTTGTGATATATTTCGAATAAATGAAAAGTCATCTCGAACGATATGAAGATCAGCTAATATTTCACGAGACTTCTCAACAAGCCGCACAATATATACATTATTTTTCTTCAAGCGCATTTTTTTACGAACAAGCAATTCTACCGTCACGTCATATCCTTTTTTCAAAAGCGTATAAATCCTTCTTGCAATTGCCGCATTTTCCGTTTGAATATCGATAGATAGACGACGGTTTGAAAAAGAAAGCGACCCGTTCATTCGAAGTAACGCTGATAATTCTGCTTTCTCACAGCATTCCTTCATCTCAAGATTCGTCAACTCTTTCTTTGTTTCTGATGCAAATGACACAGTCAACACCTCCTTATACGATTATTATGGAACAAAATTCTTGTCCTATATGAATGAGGAGCGCTACCTCAAACGAGGCAACGCATATTTATAACAATGAATATAAAATGGAAGCTAACTTTAACGTATCATGCCTTACAACATGATCATCATACTTCGCTAATCCCTCTTGAATAACATCAATATTATTTTCAACAAAACGTTCTTCATCCACTACAACTGGTGTAGACATTTCTTCATCATATAACTTACGTAATTCACAAGGAATCTCACGGTTATTTACAATTGCAGTATTGATAAATGGTTGCCCTAAATGATCGTGTAACGCCTGCACATGATCAAAAGCAGTATATCCCATCGTTTCACCCGCTTGTGTCATAACGTTACATACATATACCTTCTTCGCCTTTGCAGCAAGAACAGCGTCTCCAATTTTGTTAACAACTAAATTGGGCAATATACTCGTATACAAACTGCCAGGACCGAAAACAAGTAAATCAGCTCGTTTAATCTCAGCCAACGTTTCATGCAATGGCTCTACATCTTCTGGAGTTAAAAAGACACGATTAATCTTCTTTCCGTAATAAGGAATCTTTGATTCACCTGTTACAATTTCCCCATCTTCAAGTTCCGCATGAAGTACCGCACTTTGATTCGCTGCTGGTAATACACGTCCTCTGACATTTAATACTTTACTTGTTTCTGTAATTGCATGGAAAAAGTCTCCTGTAATCGAGGTCATACCTGCCAATAATAGATTTCCTAACGCATGACCTTTCAGTCCGTCTCCTGTTGTGAAACGGTGCTGAAATAAAGCTTCCACCAGTGGCTCTACATCCGATAACGCAACAAGTACGTTACGGATGTCACCTGGAGGTGGAATTTCTAGCTCATCACGTAATCTACCCGAACTACCACCATCATCAGCGATTGTAACAACTGCTGTAATATCAACAGGATATTGCTTTAATCCTCTTAATAAAACAGAGAGTCCAGTTCCGCCTCCCATGATGACAATTTTAGGCTTTCTCTCTTTTTTCATCCCTTAATGGCCCTTTCTCTTCTCCACATCACGATGAGATACATGAACACTATACTCTGGTTTCAAATGTTTCCCAAGGTATTCTGTAAGCGTAACAGAACGATGCTGTCCACCTGTACATCCAATTGCAATTACAAGTTGACTTTTGCCTTCTCTTTTATAATGAGGCAGCATGAAAGTAATCAGATCCGTCAACTTCTCTAAAAACTTATGTGTCTCATTAAATTTCAGTACATACGAAGAAACTTCTTCATCTAGTCCTGTTAATGGCTTCATATGTGGAATGTAATATGGATTTGGTAAAAAACGAACATCAAATACTAAATCTGCATCAATTGGAATACCGTACTTAAATCCAAATGACATAACATTTACACGAAATGCTTGCTCAGTTTCTGTTGAGAACAAGTGAACAATTTTTTCACGTAATTCTTTCGGTTTTAAATCCGATGTATCAAGCACAATATTCGCTCGTGCCTTCATATCTGTTAATAAATTACGCTCTGCTTCGATTCCCTTTAACGGCAAACCAGTTGGTGCAAGTGGATGCGAACGTCTCGTTTCTTTATAACGAGTTACAAGCGTACTATCTTTCGCATCTAAAAATAAAATATGAGGAATAATCCATGTACGTTCTGATAAATCATCAAGTGCTCCCCATAAATGTTCAAAAAACTCGCGGCCACGTAAATCAATACCAAGTGCCACTTTATTCATTTTCCCTTTTGAATCCGCCATAAGCTCAATAAACTTCGGCAATAACATCGGTGGTAAATTATCCACACAAAAATATCCTAAATCTTCAAAACTTTGTAAAGCTACTGTTTTTCCAGCTCCAGACATCCCTGTAATAATTACCATTTTTATATCATTATTCTCTGTCATTGTATCCTCTCCTTGACGGTTTAACTCGGATCTAATCGATATGAAAGCAACTCAAAATCTGGGGTATATACAAATGTACCGTAGATTATGCCATTTCCTTTAATTAAATAATCAATAATGTGATAATCTCCTGGCGCCATTGCTAAATCATCAATTTTATCAAATGTATGCCAACCAATGATGCCTTCTTCGCTCTCTAGTTTGTTTTCTCCTGCAAAATCTGTCGCTAAAAAGGAGAACATCATCCATTCAGAAACAACTTTATCACCTTCTTGGATGACAAAGGTGAAGACCCCCTTTAACGCTGGGTTTTTCAAATAAATACCTGTTTCTTCACGATACTCGCGAACAACGGAATCTCTTACAGTCTCACCACGCTCCATTTTCCCGCCTGGTGCAACCCACCAATTTCGGCGAGGTTTTTGGAGTAAGAGTACTTCATTATCTCTAATTAACACACAGTTTGTCACTCTTTGCATGTTTCTTCACCTCAGCTACTTGCAGTAAAATTCCTCACTGCATACTTCTTTCATTATACTATCAAAAACAGTTTGCTACAACGAAGGAGCCAGTCCTCTTTCGCTAAGCATATGCTACTCAGCAATTTTAAAAAAGCTTTCTATAACAAGCAATGTAAATGCTTAGACTTTTAATGAATAGCATGAAAAATCCCCTTAACGCTTTTTATCGCCAAGGGGATTAAAGTACTTATTTCTTACCGAAATAAGTAACAATCGCAAATCCTAAAACAAAGGTAATAATTGAACTTATAATTGAAAATCCGCCAGTCGGAATCCCAGGGAATACAATTACAATCGAACCGATTACAAGTCCAATAATTGCCGCAAATGTCATACTTTTATAACGATCTAATAAAAAACTAATGCCTTTACTACTTACAACAAATCCAACCATAACACCAGCACCGATAACCACGATTAAAGGTAAGTTAAGTGTAGTTAAAGCGTTAATTGCTGTTGGATACACACCAATAATTAATAAAATAAACGATCCACTAATTCCAGGAAGCAGCATGGCCATACTAGCCATCCATCCTGCGAAAAATAAACCAATTGCATTTAAAATTGTTAACGTCGTAATCGGATCTGCTGCCTTATCTGGTTTAAAGAAAGCTGTAATCGCAACAAGAATTGCTGCAACTATTAATAAAACGATGTGCTTACCTTTAAACGACGACTTTGCATCAGCTTCCCTCATTAACATCGGTAATATACTAATAATTAAACCGAGGAAGAAAAATTGAGTCGGTTCATAATGATTTGCAAGTAAATATTTAATAACGTGACTTAACGTTAAAAATGCCGCTGCCACACCAGCTGCAAGGGGAATTAAAAATCCTAAATGTTTTTTCCATTCACGACTAAAGAATCCACTAATTGCCGCAAGCAATTGTTCATAAATCCCTAACACAACAGCGATTGTACCGCCGCTCACACCAGGAATTAAATCACTAACGCCCATACAAAATCCACGATATATATTACGCCATTCCATACTGAATAAATTCCTCATTTCTTATAGTGATTTTTTCCGTAAAGTTCAGTATATCAATAAGAAAGCTTATAATCCTTATATTTTTTGACAAAACTTTGACATTTTCACACAAAAAAAGAAGAAAGCTCCTGTCGGTAGCTTTCTTCTCACAAGGTATATTATCCCTTATTTTTCTGATACAGTTTTTAATTCCTCTAATAATTCTTCTACGTAATGTTGTGCACTTTGCGCTGCAATACTACCGTCACCTGTTGCAGTTACAATTTGACGAAGCATTTTTTCACGAACATCACCAGCTGCGAAAATACCAGGGATTTTCGTTTCCATACGCTCGTTCGTTTCAAGGTAACCATTTTCATTTGTAATACCTAGTTCAACAAATGGTTTTGATAAAGGTAACATACCGATGTATACGAATACACCGTCAGTTTTGACTTCTTTCTCTTCTCCACTATTTACGTCCACAAGTGTTACACTTCCTACTTTACCACTTGCTTCGTTGATTTCTTTTATAGTGTGATTCCAAATGAAATCTACTTTTTCGTTTTGGAAAGCACGGTCTTGTAAAATTTTCTGTGCACGAAGCGTGTCACGACGGTGAACGATCGTTACTTTTGATGCGAAGCGTGTTAAGAACACACCCTCTTCAACAGCAGAATCTCCGCCGCCAATTACGATAAGCTCTTTTCCTTTAAAGAATGCTCCGTCACATACTGCACAATATGATACACCGCGGCCGCCAAGTTCTGTTTCACCCGGTACACCAATTTTTTTATACTCTGCACCGCTTGCAACGATAATTGCACGTGCTTTATATTCTTTTTTACCAGCAATAATTGTTTTGTATTCTTTACCATCGATGACTTCTTTCACATCACCGTATGCATATTCAGCACCAAATTTCTTCGCATGCTCAAACATTTTATTTGATAAATCTGGCCCTAAAATAGACTCATAACCTGGGTAGTTTTCTACATCTTCCGTGTTTGCCATTTGGCCACCTGGAATACCACGCTCAAGCATTAATGTGCTTAAATTTGCACGAGATGTATATACTGCAGCTGTCATACCAGCTGGTCCTGCACCAATAATAACGACATCATAAATTTTTTCTTCTGACACACTATTCACTCCTATCCATTCCTACACAATTAAGTTACCCTCATTATACTGTTAGCATCATTTTTTTCCCAATGATTTGCTTATCTTATGTGTGCGTACGCTTAACAGCTTGCACATACTTTCGGACAGTCGCTACAGATACATTATATACATCTCCAAGCTCCGACTGTGTCATTTTATTTCCTTGTTCGCCGCGTACAATGTATTCAATCGCAGCTGACCAGCCGTACACATTTGTAAATATGTCTCCAGATGTATATAAACGTATGAACGTACAAAACCAAAAGTGTAAACACTCTTCGATTAATTCATCATCTTTTTTCGTATAATTGTATAATGCATCCGCAATTCTCGCGCACTGCTCAAATTGCTGTAAATCAGCTGGAATACTCTTATGACTATTAAGTAAAAAGAAGTACTTTGCAAGTTGCGATACGATGGGAACACCGTTCTTCGCTTGCGTTATATCAAAGAAGAATCCAACCTTCTCCGGCGTTGACAATTCATTCATTAAATATAAAGCTAGCATTTGTTCTTCTAGCGTCGCACTTTGCTGAAATGATTTTCGTAATTCTTCAAATAACACGTTTTGCCCTTCATCTGCTAAATTCAGCGCATTCCACGGTTCTTTTCCCTTTTTATCAGGATGTAATTCCACGACATATTGCCACATTTTTTCAGCTAGTTGCTGGTCTTTCACCATATACGCAGAATATGCAAACCAATAATAAAAACTAACGTCTCCCTCATATCCTTGACGCTTTAATAGTTTGAACCACTTATATGCATGCTCGAAATAACCAATTGTTGCGAGTGTAGTTCCCAGTTTCAAACGATGTTCAAATGAAATCGGATATACCGAAACTAGCTGTCCCGCTAATGCCTCTACTTGTTTATGCTCTCCAATTGAATATAGAAAAATAAGCGTATTACAAAGCGCATGTATATTACCAGGGTTTTTCTCTAAAATCATTTCTGTTAACTTCAGTGCTTTGTCTACATTACCAGATTGAAAATGTGCAATGGCTAAATTATTATGGCCTGACCAAAATTCCGGATAATCTTTCGTAACAATTTCTAATGTAGCAATTGCTTCTTCCAATTGTCCATTACGAATATAGCGATTCGCTTCTTCCTGCATAACAATTAAATCATCTTCATCTTCAATCTCTTCCGCACCCATTGCTTCTTCTTCCATAATCTCAAGAAGTTCTAATGTATCTTCTACGAATTCCTTCTCTTTTGCAACTTCTAAATAACGATCTGCATATTTCTTCGCCTGTTGAAATAACCCCATATATGCATAATTATTTGCAATAAAATAATAGCACTGTTCAAGTTCTGGATTAGATCTAACTAACTTTAAGAAGATTTGATTCGATTCTTGATATTCACCAGCCTCAGATAATACTGATGCTAATTGACATAAAATAAACGGCTCCTTCTCACTTTGTGCCGCTCTTCGAAAATATTTAATTGCATCTTGCAATTTTTGTCCTTTGTAAGCTCTCATCCCTTTTTTATAAAAGAAGTCCGCTAATTGATTAAAAGAGATAACTTGTCCGTTCTCCTTATATATCCTTTGATTTTTCCCCATATATCCTCCAGTTTTTTGTTTTCTTCGTTCACACATTCTTCTATCTATAAGTATAAACGATTCCGTAAAAAACAAAACAGTATATTATACTCAATTATTTCCTTTTTATTCATAAAAAAAGAGGAGAAATGTTACATTTTCACCATGAACCTTCTCTTGCGGTCATTTGCTCTTTCGTATAAATAATACGCATTGGATTTCCACCTACGAAAGCACCGCTCGGTACATCTCTATGAACAAGTGTGCCAGCTGAGACAGTCGCACCGTCTCCAATTTTCACACCTGGTAATATTGTTACATTCGCTCCAATCATTACTTCATTTCCAATGACGATTTCGCCAAGTCGATATTCACGAATTAAATATTCATGTGCTAAAAGCGTTGTGTTATAGCCAATA
The DNA here is from genome assembly GCF_038005705.1 of Bacillus sp. FSL L8-0199. Classification (NCBI taxonomy): domain Bacteria; kingdom Bacillati; phylum Bacillota; class Bacilli; order Caryophanales; family Bacillaceae; genus Bacillus; species Bacillus sp. FSL L8-0199. The sequence goes on from NZ_JBBOTS010000001.1 coordinate 5,054,940, forward strand.
ATCGAATTCTCTCCCACAGTTATCTTTTCTGGGAACATAATATCCGGCATTACCATAAGCGCAAATGATGTTTTCTTTCCTACTTTCATCCGTAAAAAAGTGCGGTACAACCAATTTTTGACGGATAAAAATGGTGTGTAACGCGCAATTTGGATAATAATAAAGTTTTTCATTACCTTCCAAAAAGACACTGTTTTATATACATTCCATAACGAATTTTCTCCTGAAACAGGATAGCGCGTTGTCCGTCGCACTTAGCTCGCTCCTCTACTAACTTACTTGGACCTTTATGAACGGTTCATATTAGACAAAATCGGTAGCAAATCACTCATTTTATCTAGCATAAAGTCCGGCTTATAAGCCTCTAAATACGCTCTACCTTTCAACGTCCATGAAACCGCAGCTGTTTTCGTCCCCGCATTTTGACCACCGACAATATCATGATGATTATCCCCAACCATCAATGCCTCTTCTGGTTTTGCATCTAATAATTCAAGCGCTTTTTGAAGTGGCTCCGGATGTGGTTTCACATGCTCTACATCATCAATTGTCACGACAACATCAAAAAATTCATCAAGCTTTGACAACTGTAATCCCATCTCAACGGTTTGTCTCGCTTTCGTTGTAACAATACCAACTTTATAACCTTGCTTCTTCAACTCTCGAACTGTTTCATATACAGTTTCATATTCTTCTACTAATTCATCATGATGATCATGGTTAAATTTGCGATAGCTAGTAATCATCTCTTCAACCTTACTTTCATCAATCTTGCTGAAAGTATCATGCAAAGATGGACCGATAAATGGCAACACATCTTCACGCTTATATTGATTTGGATAATATGTATTTAAAGTATGTAAAAACGAAGAAATAATAAGTTCATTTGTATTAATTAAAGTTCCATCTAAATCAAATAACACGGTATTTATTCTCATCGCCTTAGTCCTTTCGCCTTCCTGAATATGAAAGAAGCAGCATCTTATAATAAGATGCTACTTGTCTCTAATTTTCTAAATATCTTTTATCAGCTTGCCCCATTTTTCGTCTCACAATAATGAAAATAATAGAAATAACAACAAGTCCAATTGACATTACTTGTGCAATACGAAGTGGTCCTAGCATTAAACTATCTGTACGTAAGCCTTCTACGAAGAAGCGTCCTACTGAATACCAAATTAAATATGTGAAGAATAACTCCCCGCGACGTAAATTCACTTTTCTTAATGCAAGTAGTAAAATTACACCTGCAAAATTCCATAATGATTCATATAAAAACGTCGGATGATAGTACACACCCTCAATATACATTTGATTAATAATGAAGTCTGGTAAATGAAGACCTTCTAAAAACTGTCTCGTTACTTCATCACCATGCGCCTCTTGGTTCATAAAGTTTCCCCATCGGCCAATTGCTTGTCCTAGTAAAATACTTGGTGCAGCAATATCAGCCAACTTCCAGAAGGAAACCCCGCGTCGCTTCGCAAAAAGAATTCCGGTAATAACAGCTCCGATTAAACCACCATGAATCGCCAAACCACCTTGACGAATATTAATAATTTGACTCGGATTTTGTGCGTAATATTCCCATTCAAAAATAACATAGTACATTCTCGCAAAAAGAATAGCGATCGGTACTGCAATTAATACAAGGTCAACAAATGTATCTTTTGGAATACCTAGCCTTTCTCCCTCGCGAGTTGCCAGCCAAAGACCTAATAGCACACCTGTACCGATAATAATCCCGTACCAATACACAGGAAACGGCCCAAGTTGGATAGCTACACGGTCAAGCTGTGGTACAGAAGCTAACAGCATATGTATATGACCTCCCTCTCCAAAGTTTACTCCTGATTTCCTAACTCAATTGCACTCATTAATCGTTCAGAGAACTGCTGTGCTGCATTGACTCCCATACGTTTTAAACGGAAGTTCATCGCTGCTACTTCAATAATAACAGCCAAGTTTCGACCAGGACGAACTGGAAGTGTAATCTTCGTAAGTTCTGTATCAATAATTTTCATCTTCTCTTCATCAAGACCTAAGCGATCGTAATTTTTCTTTTGATCCCAAATTTCAAGATTAATAACAAGTGTAATACGCTTATAATTTCGCACTGCCCCTGCACCGAATAACGTCATAACGTTAATAATGCCTAGACCACGAATTTCTAATAAATGCTCAATTAAATCTGGTGAACTTCCGACTAACATGTCTTCATCTTCTTGACGAATTTCTACACTATCATCCGCAACAAGACGGTGACCACGCTTTACAAGCTCAAGAGCTGTCTCACTTTTACCAACACCACTTTGACCTGTAATTAAAACACCAACGCCGTAAATATCTACTAACACACCATGAACAGCTGTTGTTGGTGCTAACTTACCTTCTAAATAGTTTGTTAAACGACTTGATAATCTCGTTGTCGTTTGAGAAGAACGTAATAAAGGCATACCTGATTCACGTGATGCTTGTAATAACTCATCTGGTACATCTTGATTGCGAGTTACAATAATACATGGCGTCTCCTCAGTACAAAGCGCTTTCATTCTCTCTTGTTTTTGCTCTGACGTTAACGTGTCAAAGAAAGTAAGCTCCGTTTTACCAAGAAGCTGCACACGATCTGCTGGATAGTATGTAAAAAATCCTGCCATTTCAATTCCAGGTCGTGATAAATCACTTGTATCAATTGGACGATGAATACCTTCTTCACCACTGATTAACTCCAATTGAAATTGTTCAATTAAATCTTTTGTCCTTACTTTCGGCATATGTATAAACCTCCACTCCGCTGCGGGTTCAGTCTCGTTTGATGTAAAATTCCATTCTATCGGATATTGTACCATTTTTTTCTGAAAACAAGAAATACGGTTTCTAATAAATAGAAAAAAACATTTCATACGAATAATGAAATGTTTTTCTTTTTGTCACTTTCTCTTTTTTTCATATAGAGGCTCAACAATTGCCTTTTCAATTATCATATTAAAAATTGAAATACAAATTGCCGCAACAATCGCTACACCAAATCCTGATATATTAAAAGCATCTCCTAATAATGAATCTGCTATTTTTAACGTAATCGCATTAATAACAATTAAGAAGAAGCCGAAAGTTACAACAGTAATTGGTAGCGTAATTAAAATTAAAAATGGCTTTACGAACACATTTAAAACCGCCAATATAATACTCGCAATAATTGCAGTTTGTATATTTGCTACATAAAATGCATCTGGTGCAATCCCTTTTAAAAGTCCCGATACAGCGATTAACACAACGCTATTTACAAGAAGTGATACAATCCATCTCATTTCGTTACACATCCTTTTAAACATATATATTTCATCATACGCTAATAGATAAGAAACGCAAGTATGATACGAACACTTATATCAACTTATTCTATCTTTCATGCTTGTATACCTACTAACATTTCTTAGTAAAATAAGGGCCGCACCATCTATGTTCATGAGTTTTTACAAAAGTCCAAGTGAACTCCTTATCTACAATATAGATATCACCTTTATACATATCGTCCCTCTCACACAATATATCATCCATATGTAACAAACTCGCATCCTTTATTAACAGTACCTCATCACAGTGTTGATAGAAAATGTAGCAATCCTTTTTCACTTCATTATGAAACGCGTTCTTTGCTTCTTTCCCCTCTAAACACTTCTTTTTCTCATAACTAAATATGTGCCAAAGATACCCACATCCATACTTATCTCCATAAAGAAAAATGTCTTCTTTTTCTTCATCACTTAAATGATTTGCAAAGTGATCCTCCCAGAGCTTTCGAAAATATACACCCCAACTTTGAAACTCTCTTACCTTCATATTTTTCTTCCTTAACACCTCTAAAAACTCCATCTTCTCCCCCTATACAATAAAAACCGAGCGTCATTTCCACCCGGTTTTCATCAATAAACTTATTGCGATAACTCTACTTCTTTTATTTTCTCTTTCATTCTTGCTTTATCACGATTTAAAATCTCTTTTAAATATTTACCTGTGTACGAGCGCTCTTCTTTCACTACTTGCTCTGGCGTTCCGGAAGCAACGATTTGTCCACCTTTATCTCCACCCTCTGGTCCAAGGTCAACTATATAATCAGCTGTTTTTATCACATCTAAATTATGTTCAATTACAAGTACCGTCTCACCGCTCTCAACAAGACGTTGCAACACTTCTAGAAGACGTGCAATATCATGCGCATGCAAACCAGTCGTTGGTTCATCTAAAATGTATAACGTACGTCCTGTAGAACGACGATGTAATTCAGAAGCTAATTTCACACGCTGTGCTTCCCCACCAGATAATGTTGTTGCTGGTTGACCTAATTTCATATAACCAAGCCCAACGTCTACAAGCGTTTGAAGTTTACGCTTAATTTTTGGGATATTAGCGAAGAACTCTACTCCATCTTCAATTGTCATCCCTAACACTTCAGAAATATTCTTATCTTTATACTTCACTTCTAACGTTTCGCGGTTATAACGTTTACCATGACAAACTTCACATGGAACGTATACGTCTGGTAAGAAGTGCATTTCGATTTTAATAATTCCATCACCACGGCACGCTTCACAACGGCCACCTTTTACGTTAAAGCTGAAACGTCCTTTTTGATATCCGCGCACTTTCGCTTCATTCGTTTGTGCAAACACATCACGAATATCATCAAATACACCTGTGTACGTCGCTGGATTAGAACGTGGTGTACGACCGATTGGTGATTGGTCAATATCAATTACTTTATCTAAATGTTCAAGACCTTTAATTTCTTTATGCGTACCCGGCTTCGCTTTCGCTTTATATAACTTTTGCGCTAACGATTTATATAGTACTTCATTAATCATCGTACTTTTACCTGATCCAGATACACCTGTTACCGCTACAAACGTACCAAGCGGGAATGACATCTTCGCATTCTTTAAGTTATTCTCTTTTGCGCCGACAATTTCCACTTTCCTTCCGTCACCTTTACGTCTTTCAAGTGGAACAGGAATAAACTCTTTACCGCTTAAATACTTCCCTGTTAATGAATTATCATCTTGCATCACTTCAGCCGGTGTACCTGCTGATACGACTTGTCCACCGTGAATACCTGCACCAGGCCCTATATCAAGTAAATAGTCAGCAGCCATCATCGTATCTTCATCATGTTCAACAACAATTAACGTATTACCTAAATCGCGCATTTCTTGCAATGTACGAATAAGACGATCGTTATCACGCTGGTGTAAACCAATTGAAGGTTCATCAAGAATATAAAGTACGCCAGTTAGACGAGAACCAATTTGCGTCGCTAAACGAATACGCTGCGCCTCACCACCTGATAAAGTTCCTGCGGCACGACTTAACGTTAAATAATCTAAACCAACGTTCACTAAGAACCCAACGCGCTCCTGAATTTCTCTTAAAATTAAATGAGCTATTTTTTGTTGCTTCTCCGTTAGCTCTACATTCGAGAAGAATTCTTGTACTTCTTGAACTGAATACTTCGTTACGTCAGCAATCGTTTTATTGCCAACAAATACAGCTAAGCTCTCAGGCTTTAAGCGTCCACCTTTACACTTCGGACAAGCTTGTTCTGCCATATACTTTTCCATTTGCTCACGAATGTAATCGGAGCTCGTTTCACGATAACGACGTTCAATGTTTGGAATAACACCTTCAAATAAAATCTCATTTTCCTTTACTTGACCAAATTCATTTACATAGCGGAAATAAACCTTCTCTTCCCCGCTTCCGTACAACACTTTATCAAATAAATCTTTCGGTATATTTTTCACAGGCACATCCATATCAACGCCGTAGTGATTACATACAGATTGTAAAAGTTGTGGATAGTATTGTGAACTTGTCGGTTCCCAAGGTGCAATTGCATGTTCATTTAATGATAAATCCCAGTTCGGGATAACAAGCTCTAAATCTACCTCTAGCTTTGAACCAAGTCCATCACAAGAAGGACATGCTCCGAACGGACTGTTGAATGAGAACATACGCGGCTCTAATTCTCCGATTGAAAAACCACAATGCGGACAAGCATGATGTTCACTAAATAGAAGTTCCTCTTCTCCCATTACATCAATTAACACTCGGCCTCCGCCAAGCTTTAATGCACTTTCAAGTGAATCAGCAAGACGGCTTGCGATTCCTTCTTTTACAACAATACGGTCAATTACAACTTCAATGGAATGCTTCTTATTTTTATCTAACGTAATATCTTCAGATACATCAAGCATTTCACCATCAACACGTACACGAACATATCCTTGCTTCTTAATATCTTCAAGTACTTTCACATGTGCACCTTTACGCCCAGACACGATAGGAGCTAACACTTGTAATTTCGTACGTTCAGGATATTCAAGAACACGGTCTACCATCTGCTCTACTGTTTGTGATGTAATTTCAATCCCATGATTTGGACAAATTGGCGTACCAATTCGCGCAAATAATAAACGTAAATAATCATAAATCTCCGTTACCGTTCCGACAGTTGAACGTGGATTACGACTCGTTGTTTTTTGATCGATTGAAATCGCTGGTGACAATCCTTCAATCGTGTCCACATCCGGCTTATCCATTTGTCCTAAAAACTGGCGCGCATACGCAGATAATGATTCTACGTATCTGCGCTGCCCTTCTGCATAAATCGTATCAAATGCTAATGATGATTTCCCCGAACCAGACAATCCCGTTACAACGACAAGCTGATTTCTCGGAATGGTTACATCAATATTTTTTAAGTTATGTGCTCTAGCACCTTTTACAACGATAAAATCCTTGCTCTTACTCACTTTTTTCACCCTTCCGCTTTTAATTCTAATAGTAAATCTCTTAGTTCAGCTGCACGCTCGAAGTCTAACGCTTTTGCTGCTTCTTTCATCTCTGCTTCCATCTTCGCAATTGTCTTTTCGCGCTCTTTTTTCGTCATCTTCTTAGCTGGTGCTGCTTCGTATGTTTCTGTCTCTTCAGCAGCTGTCGTTGCACGGATAACATCACGAACGCCTTTTTGAATCGTTTTCGGCGTAATACCATGCTCTTCATTGTAAGCTTCTTGTATACTACGACGACGCTTCGTTTCTTCAATCGCAATCCCCATAGATTTCGTGATACGATCTGCATACATAATAACGCGGCCGTTTTCATTACGCGCGGCACGACCAATTGTTTGAATTAATGAACGTTCTGAACGCAAAAATCCTTCCTTATCAGCATCTAAAATAGCTACAAGTGATACTTCCGGAATATCTAATCCTTCTCGCAATAAGTTAATACCGACAAGTACATCAAATTTACCGAGGCGGAGATCACGGATAATTTCAATACGTTCTAACGTTTTAATTTCAGAGTGAAGATAGTTAACTTTAATTCCTACATCTTTTAAGTAATCCGTTAAATCCTCTGACATTTTCTTCGTTAAAGTCGTAATTAATACACGTTCATTTTTTGCAATGCGATCTTGAATCTCTCCTAATAAATCGTCAATTTGCCCTTCAATTGGTCGTATATCAATTGGTGGATCTAAAAGCCCTGTTGGACGAATAATTTGTTCGATTACTTCTGGTGACTGCTCTAACTCGTACGGTCCTGGCGTTGCTGAAACGTAAATAACTTGATTCGTTTTCTCCTCAAACTCATCAAACATGAGCGGTCTATTATCTAAAGCTGATGGCAGACGGAATCCATGATCCACAAGCACTTGTTTACGTGCTTGGTCACCGTTATACATCGCTCTTACTTGCGGTACTGATACGTGCGACTCATCCATAACGATTAAGAAATCTTTCGGGAAATAGTCTAATAACGTATACGGCGTTGCCCCCGCTGGACGAAGTGTTAAATGACGGGAGTAGTTTTCAATACCTGAACAAAAGCCCATCTCGCGCATCATTTCTAAATCATAACGTGTACGTTGCTCTATACGCTGCGCTTCTAACAACTTACCGTTATCATTTAACTCCTTTAAACGTTCTTCTAATTCTTTTTCGATATTTTCAATAGCGACCTTCATTTTCTCTTCACGTGTAACGAAGTGAGATGCTGGGAAGATTGCTACATGATCACGTTCCGCTAATACTTCACCTGTTAACGCATTTACTTCACGAATACGATCGATTTCATCACCGAAAAACTCAATTCGAATACAATGCTCATCAAGTGATGCTGGGAAGATTTCAACTACATCTCCGCGTACACGGAATGTACCACGCTTGAAATCAATATCATTACGTCCATACTGTACATCAACAAGTTCACGAAGCAATTGATTGCGGTCTTTTTCCATACCAACTCGAAGCGAAACAACTAGCTCGCGGTATTCTTCTGGGGAACCTAAGCCATATATACACGAAACACTCGCAACGATAATTACATCGTCCCGTTCAAATAATGCAGACGTTGCCGAGTGACGCAATTTATCAATTTCATCATTAATCTGCGCATCTTTTTCAATAAACGTATCTGTTTGCGGCACATACGCTTCTGGCTGATAATAATCGTAGTAACTAACAAAATATTCAACTGCATTATTCGGGAAAAAGTCTTTCAACTCACTATACAACTGCCCTGCTAACGTTTTATTATGAGCCATAACAAGTGTTGGCTTTTGCACTTCTTTAATGACATTTGAAATCGTAAATGTCTTACCCGTTCCTGTCGCTCCAAGCAACACTTGCTTTTTCTTTCCACTATTAATTCCCTCTACAAGCTTCTCTATAGCTACCGGCTGATCACCTTGCGGGGAATACGCTGAGACAATTTCAAATTGACGTTCCAAGAAAATCCGACCTCCTCATAAAAATCTGTATTATTATTTTACCACGAATACCTATAAAAAACCTAAAAAAACGAACAGATATTCGGTAAAGTTTTCGACAATATACACATAGAAAAAGGAAGGAGTAAATACCTCCTTCCTCTACTAATTCTATTTTTTAGGTACATATACTAAGTCATATCCATTGCGCCCAGCTTCATTCATACAATCTATTAACCGATAAGTACTTTCTGATTCGCGCTGCTCTTTAACAATACCTTTACAACTATCTTTATGTAACCCTTTATCCTTCCCAGCAAATTTGTCTTTTCTATTATCTGACACATAAAATATATCCTTCCCACTATACTCTAACGTTTGAAAAATCGGGTCCCCTTCAAGGGTATACTGTACAATTCTTATTTTATCAACTTCCCTTTGCTCGACATTCAAAACGAACTTTTCAAATTTATCTAGATTGAGAATTCCTGCTCCCTTTACAATGACATCATTCTTCTTATCAATTGTAGTGCTAGATGGTGAACATGCTACTAAACTAAAGAGAAATAGACTTATAAAACTGGTTCTTTTTCCTATTGTCATCCTCTCCTATAAAAATTATTTTATACCAGAAAAGCTACTTTCAACTATGAAAGTAGCTTTTCTTTTCCTTTCTCCTTCTTCGGAAAAATCACATATGAAAATGAAATCGCTGTATCAACTAAAAATATAATCGCCCACACTTGACTCACGCGACTTGCAGCTTTATTTAAAACGATTCCCGATTCTAACCAATTACCCCATTGTTCAAATGGAATAAATCCATACGCGAAGAAAAAGAATATGTGCACACCAACGAATAAAACAAGATGTAATACCCAATTTTTTATTTCCTGCTTTGCATAGGCCATACCTGTTAATTCTACCTGTTCTTCAATAATAGGCGCCGGTTCATTACGCCATTTCGCAACTGATTTTTGTACAAATATATCAAGCTTCTTTAAATCCTTTTTCCCGTAGAAAACTGCATATAATAAAATGATTACAGTAATAATCTGAAAGTTAGAGAACTTTCCTGTTTGATAATAGTCCACTACCCCTAAAGTTAAAATAAATACTTCATTTACGAGGAGTACAATCCCCATAATAAAACTCGCTCTTTTCAAACGGAATCCGTAGCGAAGTAAAAAGAAACCGATAGCTGATAACCAAAATACAATTTCTGCCCCAATTAAAAAATACCAACGATATTCTGCGAGTATACTCATTTATCCTTCTCCCTTTCATCATAAATACGAAAAGCCTCATCCATATATGCTAAAAGTTCTTCTTCAATTGGATACATGCTCATTTTCTGTGAATCTTCCTTCGATTTTCTAACTTCCCATAACTTATCTAAAAACGCTTCGTCACCATTAGCCATTTCTAAACATTTCTGCATTAATTTCTTCGTTGCCTCTTGTACTTCATCACTTGCGACTTCTTTACCGTCTTTCATAAAAGTACGTAATTGCTTTAATAAATCTACCCATTCTAAAACATTCGGATCTTCCTCACTCATATTTGGCAAATTCTGAAGCAATTTTTGTTCTTCCTTTGAAAATACTTCATTTTGAAATATTTCACGTATACGAGGAGACTGTTTTGAAAGCTGAATAAGTTCAAACATAACTTTCCAATCAAGTTCTCCCTCTACATCTACCGAATAAACAACTGCTTGTAAAACACGCTCCATTCGATTAAATTTCTTTTGTTCTTCCTGTACAAACCGAAGTTGTTTTTCAAGCGAATTTTTTAAATCCAGCTCACCTTTTACTAACATATTCGCAGCTTCTTTTAATGAAAATCCCATTTCTTTCAAAAATAAAATTTGTTGCAAACGAATAACGTCATTTTCACTATATAACCGATGTCCACCCTCTGTTTTTCCGCTCGGCTTTAATAAATCTATTTGATCATAATAACGTAGTGTACGTACTGTAACCCCTGTTTCTTTCGTCAATTCTTGTATTGAAATCACTACCATCACCTCTTCCCTCTCATTATAAAAGATGACGTTACGTAACTTTCAAGCGTTTTGTAAAAAAAATACAAAAAGCTGTTTATACTCTTCGTATAAACAGCTCTTACGGAAGTAATCCTTTTTGTACAGCGCGCCCACAAAATAAAATAAGTGCTCCAACGACAACACTCGTTGCTGTTTTATGATAATGAGCTGACATTAATAAATAATATGATAAACCTACAGTGCCAAGCATAATACAAATACTCGGTACTGGATTACGAGAGAAGTTCTGCATTCCCCAAAACAAAGCAAAAATAGCCGTAGCGACACATAATACCGGTAATCCCATCCCAGTTCCCCTTTTTCTATCTATTATTCTTTGTTGCTAACACGCTCGTTGATGCGATACTAATTAATAAATCAAAACCAATCCTTATATATTTAAACGTTTACTCTAATTGAAATCTCTCAAACTTATCGTTCATTTTCTCTCCCCTTACTCCAGCGTAAAGATTTCCTCCACCTTCACTCCAAAATACTTGGCGATTTTTAAAGATAACTCTAGACTCGGATTGTAATGATGGTTTTCAATCGCCACTATCGTCTGCCGCGTCACTTGCATCGCCTTTGCCATTTCAACTTGCGTTATATGATTTTGCTTTCTTAACTCTTTTATTTTATTTTTCACACCCATAGGCTCCACCTTCAAAAGTAAAGATATCTTTACTTAAATTATAAATATTTTCCAGTTATAAGTAAAGATATCTTTACAAATTTTAGAAAAACGTTTCATTAAACATCTACTCTAACGAAGTACAAGAGTAATTCAATTTATATCAGCGATTTTTTTAATATATCAGCGCAACTTAAATTATATCGGCGATTTCCCAAATATATCAGCGCAACTCCATTTATATCAGCGATTTTTCAAATATATCGACATCCGTAGCGCTACTATAATCATAAGAAAAAGCTGTCCCCAAATACCTTCGGGAACAGCTTTCTCCTCTACTACATAAATCCTAACGCATATACAAGAACGTATCCAAGAACCGATAAGCAAACCGAGCCAATCAGCCCTGCCACGAATGCTTTACTTCCTAATTTACGGAACGTTTTAAACTCTACATTTAAACCGAGCCCTGCCATCGCCATTGCGATAAGCATGTAAGCAAGAACAACAATGTATCCCGCAACAACTTCTGGAATAATCCCGAGCGAATGCACTGCACTCATCGCTAAGAACCCGAAAATGAACCATGGTATTGGAAGTTCGCGCCACGATTTCTTTTCTTTGCTACCTTCACTCTTACCAAACCATAGACCAATTAAAATCGCTACTGGCACAAGCATTGCTACGCGCGTTAACTTCACAATAACTGCGATGTCTACAGCAGTACTTCCTCCTGGCGCCGCAGCTGCGATGACATGAGCGATTTCATGAAGCGTCGCACCTGAGAATACACCATAACCGTACGGAGATAAACCAAGCACTGGATATAATAACGTATAAATAAGCGTAAATATGGTACCTAAAATCGCGATGATTGCTGCCCCAACTGCTGTTTCATCGTCCTTCGCTTTCACTTGCGGTGCAATTGCCACGACCGCGGCTGCGCCGCAAATTGCCGTACCGCATGCTGTTAAAATCCCAAGTTTCTTTTCTACTTTAAATACTTTCGTTAGTCCGTATACAACAAAAATAGTAAATGTAATAACAACCGCCGCGATGACCAATACTTTTGGTCCCGCCTTCGCAATATCAACAAGATTTAATCGCATTCCAAGTAAGATGATCCCAAAGCGCAGCAACTTCTTACTCGCAAAGTTCGTTCCTGCTATCGCATCGTGAGGAACTCCAATTGCAGCGCGCCAAACCATCCCAATTAGAATAGCAATTACTAATTGTCCCATAATATTTAAAAATGGAAGCTCTGCTAAATATTTCGCGGCAATTGCGATTAATAATGTAATCCCAATTCCTTGCGAAAATCCAAAACGCTTCTTCTTTTGTATAACAAGTGTTTGTTCCATTTTGAACCACTCCAATAATCGTATTGGAACATGCATGTTCTTTCTACTTACATTATAAGAGAGTTTCTATAATAAGTTAAATACCAATACCAAATCTCTATCATCAGAAATACTTATGATAAGATGATAGAAAAAGAAAGGAGCCCATTATATGAACGTAGACATTTTAAAAATTTTTGTTACTGTCGTTGAACAGAAACACTTCTCCCGTGCAGCAGAATTATTAAACCTTTCACAGCCTGGAGTAAGTATGCATATACGCAACTTAGAAAACGAATTTGGCACTACGCTTATTCAACGCTCCCCGAAGCACGTCCAAGTTACTGAAGCTGGAAACATATTATATATACATGCAAAGCAAATGCTCTCTCTTTACGAAGATGCTAAACAAGAAATTAATGAACTACATAACGTTGTAACAGGAACACTTCGCATTGGTGCTAGTTTTACAATTGGCGAATACTTACTTCCAAAAATACTGGCTAACTATGCGAATGAAAATCCACACGTCGAAGTTCATACTTTCATCTCAAATACAGAAGACGTTTTGCAAAGCCTTCGCTCTAATCAAATTGATATCGGCCTAGTGGAAGGACAAGTCGTATACGCCGACGTAGATGTTGAAACATTTATGCAAGATGAAATGAAGCTCGTCGTCCCGCCAAATCATCCATTACTCCGCACAAATGAAATAAATGAAAGTACACTCCAAGATCAAGTATGGGTATTAAGAGAAAGTGGTTCTGGTACACGCGCTTATAGTGACCGCTTTATTCATCAACACCATTTAAAAATGAAACGATTCTTTACATTCAGTAGTATCCAAAGCGTAAAGGAAGCTGTTAGTGCCGGGCTTGGCATCGCTATCCTTTCTGATTGGACTGTACGGAAAGAGCTATTAGCAAAAGAACTATTCCACGTCGAAGTTCCAAATGAACAACTAATCCGTCCGTTTTCCATCGTGCGCGGTAAATATTTCATTCCATCTAAAGCCATTCAAGTGTTCTTAAATCATGTAGATTCTTTTGCGAAAAAACAGAGTTGACCTTCACATTAGTGTGAAGGTTTACAATACATGTAAAAGGAGTGAAATACATTGCGAATTGGAGAATTATCAAAAGAAACTGGCATTAGTGAAAGATCACTAAGACATTACGAAGAAAAGGGCTTACTCCCTTCTAAGCGCCTTGCAAATGGCTACCGTGATTTTGATGAAAGTGCCATCGAAAAAGTGGAGCTTATTCAAATGTACTTACAAATTGGCTTAAATTTAGAAGAGACGGCAAGGATGCTGCGCTGCCTTGAAATTGAACCGCACCTGTACGACAATCCGTGCAGCAGTATCCTTACACTTTACGAAGATAAACTCAATGAAGTAACAAAGCAAATCACATTACTTTCCAACATCCAAACGAATTTGCAAAAACACGTTTCACTCCTAAAACATGCAAAAGAAAAGGAGTGATTACATGTTTGTTATACATGGCAGTTCAAGACAAAACGGAAATACAGAAGCTTTAACACATATGATGATAGAGGACATTGAAACAGAACAAATTTATTTGCGTGATCATACCGTCTATCCTATTACAGACCAACGTCATGATGCAGAAGGATTCCAATCCGTAAATGATGACTATGAGCAGTTAACGAAACGCATGCTAGAACACGACACGATTATCTTTGCTACACCATTATATTGGTACGGAATGAGTGGACATATGAAAAATTTTGTTGATCGCTGGTCACAAAGCTTGCGCGATACATCCCTTCATTTCAAAGAAAAAATGAAAGGCAAAAAAATGTATGTTGTCATCGTTGGCGGGGACAACCCAAAGGTAAAAGCATTACCGCTTATTGCTCAATTCCAATATATCTTTGATTTTGTTGGCTCTTCATTTGAAGGTTATGTTATTGGGAATGCGAATGGACTGGATGAAATTAAAAACGATGCTGAGGCGCTGACAAAAGCACAATTGTATAATGATACATTCAAAAATAGCGAACAGAAATAAGTTTGACAAACCCTTTTGTATGCGCATACAATAAAAGTAATATTATGAAAGGAAGGTACTTTGACCAATGAAGTTCTAATTCTCTTATTTATTTCATCCATCACAAATAGTGAACAAAAATGATGAAAACTAGCAGAGGATTAGTCTGTCCATTTGTCGATACTTTCTTTCGAAACGATCATGTAAAAAATCGTTTATTTATGTACGATTTTTTACATACAAGGGCGACGTTTATCCTCTCTAGTGAAACTAGGGAGGTTTTTTTATGACTATTTTATTCGCAAGTAATATTGAAAAAAGCTTTGGTGATCGCACACTATTTACATTACCATCACTGGAAATTCAAGCACAGGATCGCATAGGAATTGTCGGAGTCAACGGAGCTGGTAAATCTACGTTATTACAAATATTAAGTAAAGAAATAGAAGCTGACAGAGGCATAGTAACTCATCATAGTTCTATCAGCATCATTCCTCAGCTTAGTGAGGAACTACCGGAAACCGCTTCCTCTCTCTCAAAAGGAAAATGGAGTATTTCAAATGTTACAGATGCAATGAGCGGCGGTGAGCGAATGCGGCTAAAGATTGCCCATGCTCTCGAACAGGATGCAGGCATTTTATTCGCTGATGAACCAACAAGCCACTTAGATATGGTTGGTACAGAGCAATTAGAAAAGGCACTCTTATCTTATAAAGGGGCTCTTGTTTTAATATCACATGATCGTGAATTTCTAGATAATATATGTACTAAAATTATTGAAATTGAAGACGGTACGATTCAAGAGTATAAAGGGAATTATTCCAACTATCGAAAACAAAAAGAACGTGAACGAATACAAAAACAAGCAGAGTATGAGCAATATGTACAAGAAAAAAATCGTTTAGAGCAGTCCATTTTACAAAGAAAGCAACGTGCTTCTAACATGACAAAAATCCCAAAACGGTTCAGCTCATCTGAATCTAAACTGTATAAATTAAGTGGGGCTCACGGCCAAGAACAGGTTAGCAAAGCAGCAAAAGCATTAGAAACACGCCTCGAAAAATTAGAAAAGAAAGAAAAGCCGAAAGATTTTTCTCAAGCTCAGTTTGACGTACAATACCATACACCGATTCATAGTAAAGTGGCAGTACAGTTTAATAAAGCAACAAAGAAAATAGGCGACCGCACACTATTTAAAAATATGAATGGAACTATTGCCCCTGGTGCAAAGCTTGCCGTTTTAGGGGCAAATGGAAGCGGCAAAACCACTTTGTTCAACATGCTTCTCACAAACGAGCGTGGCATGCAGCTATCGAAAAGTTGTAAAATTGGATACTTCGAACAAACATTATCTATTTTAAAAACAGATAAAACCATTTTAGAAAATGTTCTAGAAGAAACAAACTATACAGAAGCATTCGTTCGCACAATACTTGCACGACTTCTATTCCGCCGTGAGGATGTTCATAAACCTGTGCACGTTCTAAGCGGGGGTGAACGAATGAAGGTTGCACTCGCAAAAGTATTTTTAGGAAACTATAATATGCTTCTGCTAGATGAACCGACAAACTATTTAGACTTAGCAACGCAAGAAGAATTAGAAACCATGTTACAAGAATATCCTGGCACAATACTTTTCATTAGCCATGACCGTGCCTTTATTCGCTCTGTTGCAGACCATATTCTACAAGTAGATGAGAGTGAACCAAGAATCTTCCACGGTAATTACGAGCAATACACAAAAAGAACCACTGGAGATTCTGTAAACGTTACTGAGCAAGAATTGTTACGATTACAAACAAAATTAACAGAAGTCATCAGCCGGATTTCCATTCCAAATCATCACGATGACATCACATCTCTCGAACAAGAATACGCAAAATTATTAACTCAAATTCAAAAATGTAAAGAAGCGCTCTGATGTCTTCCCTATATATCGACGGGGCCTTCCACATTTCCCAAGAAATATTGACACTTCGACATATAAAGTAAAAAGCCGTGCATCAGCACGGCTTTTTACTTTATATGCGGACAGCAGTCCCGCTCACTGCAACCATTAGCATCCCTTCGCGAACTACTTCGTAATCCACGTCAATACCAACAATTGCATTTGCATTTTTTTGTCTTGCGAAAGTTTTCATCTCTTCCATTGCGATGTCACGCGCTTCTTTTAATTTACTTTCATAAGCGCCAGCACGACCACCGACAACGTCACGGACAGAGGCGAAAAGGTCACGAACGATATTCGCACCCATAATCGCTTCTCCATTGACGATATCGATGTACTCAATAATTTCTTTTCCTTGAATTGTAGACGTTGTTGTTACAATCATACTTTATTACCTCCCATATGAGATTTTTACCTACTTATGGTGCACTAATTCAGCACAAATTATATTTACGAACTAAACTGCGCTTCGTATAATCTGCTGTATCCTCCGCCTTGCTCAATTAATTCATCATGTGAACCTTGTTCTGCAATACCATCTTTATTTACAACGACGATGCGATCTGCATTTTTAATCGTTGCAAGTCTGTGAGCGATAACTAGCGTTGTGCGACCGACAGCTAATTCAGCAAGCGATTTTTGAATCGCAAGTTCTGTCTCTGTATCTAGTGCAGAAGTTGCTTCATCCAATATTAAAATTGGTGGGTTTTTCAAGAACATACGAGCAATAGCTAGACGCTGCTTTTGTCCACCTGAAAGTTTCACGCCGCGCTCACCGATAACAGTATCTAAACCTTCCGGCTGTGAGTAAATTAAATCTTCTAACTGCGCACGTTTTACTGCCTGCCAAATTTCAGGCTCTGATGCCTTTAAATTTCCGTAAGCGATATTTTCACGAATTGTTCCTGAAAATAAGAACACGTCTTGCTGCACAATTCCAATTTGCTTACGAAGTGAAGATAATGTCATATCTTTCGTATCAATCCCATCAATTTGAATTGATCCAGATGATTGCTCATAAAAACGTGGTAATAGGCTACATAACGTCGTTTTCCCAGCTCCTGATGGTCCAACGAACGCAACCGTTTCACCTGCATGTATTTTCAAACTAATGTCATTTAAAATTGGTTCTTTATTTTCATATCCGAACGTAATGTTGTTATATTGAATATCACCATGTACATGTTTAACTTCCATTGCATCTTTAGAGTCTACAATGTCAGGCTCTGTTTCAAGAAGCTCTACATACCTTTTAAAACCAGCGATTCCCTTCGGATAGCTTTCGATTACCGCGTTAATTTTTTCAATTGGGCGGAAGAAAATATTCGTTAATAGAACGAATCCGATAAATCCACCGTACGTTAATTCTCCTTGCAGAACAAACCATGTACCGCATATTAAGACGAAGAGCGTTACGAGCCGCATGAGCATATAACTAATCGATGAATTTAACGCCATAATTTTATACGCCATTAATTTCGTTGTACGGAAACGAGCGTTGTTGACAGCAAATTGCTCTTTCTCAAACTTTTCATTTCCGAATGCTTGTACAACACGAATTCCCCCAACATTGTTCTCAATGCATGCATTAAAATCAGCAACGTCTGAGAATAAACGTCTAAATGTACCTGTCATTTTTTTATTGAAGTAAAGTGCTAACCATAATAGGAATGGAATGACGAAGAACGTTAATAACGCTAACTTCCAGTTAATCATCATCATAAATGAAAATGCCCCAACTAAAGTCATTACGGCGATAAATAAATCTTCCGGTCCATGATGAGCAATTTCCCCAATTTCCATTAAATCGTTTGTAAGGCGGGAAATTAAATGACCTGTTTTATTATTGTCAAAAAATCTGAATGATAGCTTTTGAATATGATCAAATAATTTCTGCCTCATATCTGTTTCAATGTTAACACCAAGCATATGTCCCCAATATGTAACGACATATTGTAAGCCTGCATTTAACATATAAACTGCGAGTAAACCGAAACAAGCCCATAAAATAAGCGTCCAGTTTTGCCCTGGCAATAACTTATCAATAAATTGATTTACGATAAGCGGAAAGCCGAGTTCTAATAATCCTGCGACAACCGCACAAGAAAAGTCGAGTATAAATAAACCTTTATACGGTTTATAGTACGAGAAAAATTTACGCAGCATATCTTACCTCCATTTTCCAAAATTAAAAAGACTCCCTAAATGATAACCATTATCAAATAATTATTCAAGTTATCCGTCTATGAAACTGAAAATAAGCTTTGCGATAGTTGTCGTTTTTTGCTGGAAAGTCGATATATTCGAATAGTCGCCGATATATTTCGAGTTGCGCTGATATATTTGCAAAATCGCCGATATATTTCAAGTTGCGCTGATATATTCGGATAATCGCCGATATAAATTTCATTTACTAACTATCCTCCCCCCAAAAAACAAAAAAGGTACCACCACAAGGTGATACCTTTCCTTCTATTACATCGCTTCCGAATCCCACTCGTGCTCCTGCTCAACGAATACAATACCTAATTCGTGATGCCCACCAGCATATAATGCAGTTTGTGCAAGACGAAGCTCACCATTTGTATCTAATACTTCTAATTTACAAAATGCTCCTGTCGTCTTCGTTTGAAGCGCATCATAAAATTCCTCAGCGCTTTTTGGAATAACTCCATTTACTCTCGTAATAATTTCTCCAGGTAGTAATTTCAGCTCTGCTCCAATTGTATTTGGAATTGTATCTAGTACAACGAGCCCATCATTGCGTGCAGCAAAATATGCTGGTCTTGTTTCATCGGCAATTTTCTCTTGCATCGAGATTGTGAAACGCCCAAGCATTGCGACTCCCATCGCGATAATTGCAAGTACGTGCCACCAATAACTTGCGATTCCTAAAATAAGCACAAGTCCTGCTAATCCATAAACACGTCTTCCTGTAAATAATAAAGCTTCCGTCGGCTCATAACTTTTAATCTTTCTCATAAATCCAATTAAAAATGGAACGAGGAATAGAGAATATGTATTTGAACCTATTGAAACGACAGGCCACCATGAAATAAACTGTGTTACCGCATCACCCGGTACAAGAATAAAAATAGGAACGATCCATAAACGCTTTGATTCGTGTAAACCAATCTTTAATCCACGCTTCCCCTTCCTAATCCTCGGCGTCGAATATCCTACTGCGTTTTTAGAAATCAATAAACCTTCTACAATAAGCATAACGCCTAGTAAAATAGCAAGGGATACAATGGTACTCTCTTCACCTTCTCGAAGCTGTAAGAAGGAAACTGGTAGCTTAGAAGATAATAAAACACATACAATCGCAATGCTAAATGTATAAGCTGCCGATAAATATCGATACATAGCCGTTAATCCAAATAATAACGTCCAAATTAAAATGGCCCATAAGCTTGCTTTAGAAACAACAAGTCCAAGCCCAATCGTAATAATAGATACTACTAATCCGTATCCAATCCCTGCAAATAGAGAGGTTCGCAGTTCAAACCAAATATCATAAACTTTAAAAGAAAAATCTTTTCGTTCTCTTAACATACGTAAGTATCCAACGAAGATACTACTTATTACAAATATATAGACAGCAGGGTGTAAGAAAAAACGTCCAACTGCCCGCATTATTTCAAAAATCCACGCCTCCATGAACTCATTCACCACCATTTATATCATTCTTTCTTTTTATATTATCATAACTAAACAAACGTTTGTTTAACACAAAAAAATACAGGCAGCAAACTGCCTGTATTTCTTCTTATTTTGCCATTAATTTTAATGCTGACTGTAATTGTAGATCATTTTCTCCAGAACGAATTTTTTCGATAATTTTAGTTTGAATCGCTTCAGCTGTCTTTTTATCAAGCTGTCCTGTCGCTTCCATCTCATTTGCATTTTGGAATGCTTTCAGAGCCGATTCTGTCTCTTTACTAAAGTATCCATCTTCACGACCTGGTACATACCCTAAGCTCTTAAGCATTTCTTGAGCATGTTTTACTTGTACATCATTTGAATTGTATGAAAGTGTTTTTTCAATTTGAATTGGTGTCGCATGATAATAATTTGGTTGCTTCACTTCTACTGTTGGCGCGATTCCTTTTTTATGAATCCAGTTCCCATCCGGTGTTAACCATTTAAACATCGTTAATTTAATGTTGCTGCCGTCTTTAAATGGAACAGCTTGCTGGACAGTACCTTTACCAAATGTCTTTTCACCAATTAAATCGTATCCTTCTCCTTCTTTCAGCGCACCCGCTAAAATCTCTGAAGCAGAAGCACTTCCATTATCAATTAATACTGAAATTGGATATGGTTTTCTCGCTTTCAGTTCCGTAGAGAATTTCTTCTTCTCACCATTTCGCTGCTCTACTTGTAGCATCGGCTTTTTATTCGTCATAATTTCCCCTAGTATATCTTCTACACTATTTAAATAGCCACCAGGATTACCACGCACGTCAATAACTAAGCCTTTTATATTTTTCTTCTCTAACTCTTTTAACTGATCCTTAAATTCTTTCGCTGTATTTTCAGCAAAAGAAGTGATTTGCATATAACCGATATCTTTTCCGCTCTCTTGCTTCACAGAACTAAACACTGTAAAGATTGGAATTTTTTCACGCTTAATTTTAAATACGATCGGATCAGTTACTCCCGCACGTTTAATTTCAATTGCGACAGTCGTTCCCTTTTTACCACGAATTTTTAATACTGCTTCTTCACGTGATAAGTCTTTCACACTGTTTCCATCTACAGATAAAATTTGGTCATTCGGTTTAATTCCTATCTTTTCTGCTGGTGAACCTTTAATTGGCGATACGATAATAAGCTTACCGTCCGTCTTGTTCACCTCAGCCCCAATCCCCTCTAATTCGGGATCAAGCGATTCACTAAACTGTTTGGCTGTTTCTTTATCCATATACGTGGAATAAGGGTCCTTCAGCGTAGACAACATACCTTGTATTGCACCTTCAACTAACTTTTCATCTTTCACGTCTTCCACATAACGTGAATCAATTAGTGCATACGCCTCATTAATTTTTGCCAAATTCCCTTGCGCAGTGCTAGCATTCCCACTCGAAATTGTTTGCGTTACTTCTGATGGGTTAACCCCAAATACAGACATGCCTGCAAACATTCCGCCAGCACCAATTAAAAATGCAACAACCATTCCAATAATTGCAACTCTACGTTTCAATGCGGAATTCCCCTTTCCAAAACACACAGGTGGTGTAGCAAAAGGCATCACACAGTGTGTGATGCCTTTACCTATTTCTACTATATGATAAGCTTGTACGAATTATGTTTGCAACTTTTTATACTTTTAAGAAGCGACGAATTGACATTACACTTCCCCACATACCGATTAAAGCACCGATTAACACTAGTAAACCAGCTAATTGGAATACGAACGGACTGTATGGTAGAAGCTCGAAAATTGTTCCGCCAAGTTTTTCATTAAACACACCTTGCAACGAATTATACGTAATTAGAATTAGGCCAATTGGAATAATTGATCCTAATACTCCTAAGAATAATCCCTCTAGCAAGAATGGCCAACGAATAAACCAGTTTGTTGCACCAACAAGTTTCATAATTTCAATTTCTGTACTACGAGCATAAATTGTAATTTTAATTGTATTAGAGATTAAGAACATCGCTGTGAATAAAAGACCAGCAATTAACGCAATCCCAATGTTACGACCAGTTTTTACAGTATCAAATAATCGTTCAACTTGTCCTTTTCCGTACTGAACATTACTAACAAACTGCATTTTTTCAACCTTCTTCGCGATTGTCGCTGTATCGGTTGGTTCTTTTGCTTTTACAACGAATACGTTTTTAAGTGGATTATCTTGTTCAAATAACTCAAACGTTTTTCCACTATCACCTAAGCTTTTAATTAAACGTTTTAACTCTTCTTCTTTAGAAGAATATTTAATAGAATCTACTTTTGCAATCTTACTCATATCTTCTTCTAATTTCTTTTGATCCGCTTCTTTTGCAGCTGGATCAATGTGTACACGAATCTCTACATCTTGCTCTACTTTCGTCGCAAAATGGTTCATATTCATAATCGCTGTTAAAAAGACACCTACAAGTAATAATGTAACTGTTACTGCACTAACAGAAGCAAATGTCATCCATCCGTTACGTGATAGATTCTTTACACCTTCTCGCAAATGTCGACTAAGGGTCTTAGCCTTCATATCCGTATCCTCCCTCAATCTCATCTCGAACAATTTTTCCGCCTTCAATCGCGATTACACGATGACGGATTGTATTTACGATATCTGCATTATGCGTCGCCATAACGATCGTTGTGCCGCGCTCATTAATGCGAGTAAAAATATTCATAATATCAAGAGCTGTTTCAATATCTAAGTTACCTGTTGGCTCATCGGCAATTACAACCTTTGGTCTATTTACAATTGCTCTTGCAATAGCCACACGTTGTTGCTCCCCACCTGAAAGCTCACTTGGAAGTGCGTCTGCACGATCTTCAAGGCCTACAAGACCTAGAACTTCTGTTACACGCTCACGAATTGCATCCGGTTCTTCTTCAATTACTTCTAAAGCAAACGAAACATTCTCATATACTGTTAATTTAGGCAACAATTTGAAATCTTGGAAAATTACACCTAATTGACGACGGAAATACGGAACGTCTCTTTCTGCCAATGTTTCGATAGTAAGTCCATTTACATTAATAGATCCTGTAGATGGTTTCTCTTCACGATACATCATTTTAATAAATGTAGATTTCCCGGCTCCACTCGGTCCAACTACGTATACGAATTCACCTTGTTTAATGTTAACTGTAAGACCAGCAATGGCTTTCATACCATTCGGGTACTCCTTATAAACATTCGTCATTTTTATCATTATTTATCACCCAATACTTAATGATTTTTTTCAAAATACTTTTCTGTACATCTGAAAATAAAAGACATCCTTCATTTTCATTTAGTCATCCTTGTTGAAGGTAGTTTACTTATGCTTTCTCATAAGCAATACCACTCTATGTAATATATTTCAGCAAAATTCTACAAACCCCATTGTAACATCAAACGGTTTCCAATTTGGATACATTTTTGTTACAGTTATGTTACATACCAGAAAAAAGGAAAACGAGTTGACTATATTATCAACTCGCCCATTTCACCTTTTTTATTTATGTTCAGCTAACCATTCAGACACTTTTTTCGCATCTTCACCTTGAATAAGTCCTGGTGACATTGAACCACGGCCTTTTTTAATAATCTCTTCGATATCTGTAGCGTCGTACTTACCGCCTACTTTTCTTAAATCAGGTCCAGTTGCCCCTGATAAATCTGTTGCGTGACATCCCGCACAACTTCTTTGGAAAATTTGTTCTGCGCTGTCTGTGCTTGCAGACTGTTTCGAAGACTTACTCTCTTCTTTATTTCCGCATGCTCCTAAAGCAAAAACAACCGATGTCCCTAGCGCAATAGCCAACAATTTCTTTTTCACTTCTATCGCTCCCTATTGTTGATATTCTTTTTATTCCTAGCACACTCATTTTCATTATAAGCATTATCTTTATATAGAAAAACTAAGGTGTATTTCATATTCCTCAAAAATACAGTGAGAACCTTGATAAAATAAAGCTTTCATAAGTTGTTTCAATTCTGTGAACAACTTAAAAAACTTCTATAAAGTATCCTTTTTAAAAGGAAAATTAGAAAAGTTCTATATAAATCTTTACCCTATTACCGCTCTATTTTACTATTCTCTACTTTTTACAAAACAATATACAGCATTGTAATCTACATATAATCCCATCAAAAAGAGAAGTTGTCGTTTCCAACTTCTCTTCCTCTTTACTTCATCTATAAAAATAGAATCAAATTCTTTATATCCTCTATTGTCCTCAGCATGCGCCAACAATTTCGTTGGCTTTTTTTCGCTTATTAGATACGAGAACGTAAGTAAGCATCAATAAATGGATCAATCTCTCCATCCATAACAGCTTGTACGTTACCAACCTCCGTATTTGTACGATGGTCTTTTACAAGAGAATACGGGTGGAATACGTAAGAACGGATTTGGCTACCCCATCCGATTTCTTTTTGCTCTCCGCGAATTTCATCTAATTCTGCTTGTTGCTCTTCTAGTTTCTTTTGATATAATTTCGCTTTTAACATTTTCATCGCATGCTCACGGTTTTTAATTTGAGAACGCTCCGACTGACATGTTACAACCGTATTTGTCGGTGTATGTGTAATACGAACTGCTGAATCTGTCGTATTTACGTGCTGCCCACCAGCTCCACTTGCTCGGTACGTATCAATTTTTAAGTCTTCTGTACGTACTTCGATTTCAACTTCATCATTGAACTCTGGTACAACTTCACAAGATACGAACGATGTATGACGGCGCCCTGAAGAATCGAATGGTGAAATACGTACAAGACGATGTACACCTTTCTCTGCTTTTAAGTAACCGTAAGCGTTATGACCTTTAATTAATAAAGTTACACTCTTAATACCAGCTTCATCACCTGGTAAATAATCAACCGTTTCTACTTTGAATCCGCGTTTTTCAGCCCAGCGTGTGTACATACGTAATAACATAGAACCCCAGTCTTGTGACTCAGTTCCACCTGCACCTGGATGTAATTCTAAAATCGCATTATTTTTATCATAAGGATCACTTAATAGTAACTGAAGCTCATACTCATTCATTTCTTGAATTAAGCCTTTTACTTCTGATTCTAATTCCTCATGTAAATCTTCATCATACTCTTCTTTTAAAAGCTCATGCGTGATTTCTAAATTTTCGAACGTCTCATCTAACTGACGGAACTTTCCAACCATATCTTTTAACGCATTCGCTTCATTAATTACAGCTTGTGCGCCTTGTTGGTCATCCCAAAATCCTGCGCCCATCATTTTTTCTTCTAATTCTGCAATTTGTTTCTCCTTAGTAGGGAGGTCAAAGAGACCCCCTAAAAGCCGCTAATCGCTTAGCCATTTTCTCTAATTCCTGTCTAATTTCTACTAATTCCATTTCCTTCACCTCTATGTAATTGCTATTACTTTCGTATGAAAACAAGGGAAACTCTCTCCACTTATTACGGAGAGAGTTTAATCCTTCTTAATTATACATTTTTGATATAAAAGTTTGCAAAACAGCCAAAGCTACCGTCCTATATTACTGAACGATACCACAGCAGTTTTTATATTTTTTACCGCTACCACATTTACATAAATCGTTGCGGCCCACTTGGTCACCTTTTACAACTGGCTTTTTCTTTGCTTCTTCGCCATCGCTAGAAGGATGAACAGCTTCACCTTGAACAACTTCTTGACGTTCTAAGTTTTGTTCAATTTCAGCTTTCATAATGTAACGAGAAATTTCCTCTTCAATAGAGGCAACCATTGACTCGAACATCGCGAACCCTTCCATTTGGTACTCACGAAGTGGATCGATTTGACCGTAAGCACGTAAATGAATACCTTCACGAAGGTGATCCATCGCATCAATATGCTCTGTCCATTTCGTATCTACAACGCGGAATACAACAACCTTCTCAAACTCACGCATTTGCTCTTCTGGCATAAGCTTTTCCTTTTCATTGTATCGCTCTATTAATTTCGCGATAATCGGTTCGCTCATTTCCTCAGGAGCAAGGCGACGTAATTCTTCTTCTTTTACATCTCCGTCTTGAAGAAGGTTTGTATTTAAGTAGTCAACAAGACCTTTAATGTTCCAATCTTCTTCAATTTCCTCTTGTGTATGAAGGGCAACAGCACGTTCTACTGTAGATTTCATCATACCTTCAATAATGCCGCGTAAGTTGTCAGACTCCATTACCTCTTGACGCTGTTTGTAAATAACTTCACGTTGTTGACGAAGTACATCATCATATTGCAGTAACTGCTTACGTGCATCATAGTTATTTCCTTCAACACGTTTTTGTGCAGATTCTACCGCACGAGAAACCATTTTACTTTCAATTGGCTGAGAATCATCCATACCAAGGCGGTCCATCATTGCTTTCATATTATCTGAACCAAATCGGCGCATTAATTCATCTTCCATCGATAAGTAGAACTGCGTAACACCAGGGTCCCCTTGACGACCAGCACGACCACGTAACTGATTATCAATACGACGACTTTCGTGACGCTCTGTACCGATAACTGCTAAACCAACGTTTTTCACATCGTCTCCAAGCTTAATATCTGTACCACGACCTGCCATGTTCGTCGCGATTGTTACAGCACCTTTCATACCAGCCTCTGCAATGATATCTGCTTCACGAGCATGGTTTTTCGCATTTAAGATGTTATGACGTACACCTTTACGCGTTAACATTTTTGAAATAAGCTCTGAAGTTTCAATTGCAACTGTACCTACAAGAACAGGTTGCCCTTGTTTATGACGATTTACAATATCCTCAACAACAGCATTGAACTTACCTTCCATTGATTTAAAGATTAAATCGGCACGATCATCACGAATAATCGGTTTGTTTGTCGGAATTACAATAACGTTCATATTGTAAATGTTACGGAATTCCTCTTCCTCTGTTTTCGCTGTACCAGTCATACCAGATAATTTTTCATACATACGGAAGTAGTTCTGGAATGTAATTGTTGCAAGCGTCATGCTTTCATTTTGAATTTCTACACCTTCTTTTGCTTCAATCGCTTGGTGTAATCCTTCGCTATAACGACGACCTTTCATAAGACGACCAGTGAATTGGTCTACAATTACGATTTCGCCTTCTTGTACAACATAATCTGTATCACGGTGCATAACAACGTGTGCACGAAGTCCCTGATTAATATGGTGAAGAAGTGCTACATGTTTTAAATCGAATAAGTTTTCAATATGGAAAGCTTTCTCCGCTTTCGTAATACCATCTTCTGTTAGCATTACATTTTTCGTTTTCACATCAAATGAATAATCTTTTTCATTTTCTAACGTACGAACAAATGCATTTGCAAACATGTATAGCTCTGTTGATTTTTGAGCTTGTCCTGAAATAATAAGCGGCGTACGTGCTTCATCGACTAAAATAGAATCGACTTCATCGATAATAGCAAAGTGAAGTGGACGTTGAACGCACTGCTCTTTATATAAAACCATGTTATCACGTAAGTAATCGAATCCAAGCTCATTATTTGTGCTATACGTAATATCAGCAGCATAAGCCTCTTGTTTCTCTTCGCGTGACATACTATTTAAGTTAATTCCTACCGTTAAGCCAAGGAACTCATGAAGTTGTCCCATTTCGCTCGCATCACGTTGTGCTAAATATTCATTGACTGTAACAACATGAACACCTTTTCCTGTTAAAGCATTTAAATATACAGGTAATGTAGATGTTAACGTTTTACCTTCACCCGTTTTCATCTCAGAAATATTCCCTTCATGTAAGGCAATACCACCCATTAACTGTACGCCATATGGACGCATTCCAAGAACACGAGTTGCCGCTTCGCGAACAACCGCGAAAGCTTCAGGTAGTAGATCATCTACTGTTTCACCTTTTGTTAGACGTTCTTTAAATTCAAGCGTCTTTCCTTTTAATTGTTCATCAGTTAGTGGCTTAATAGATGACTCTAATGCATCAATTTGCTCAACTGTTTTCTGCATACGTTTAATTTGGCGTTGATTTACATCAAACACCTTTTTTAAAATACCGATCATAGGAAATACGCTCCTCTTTTTATTAAAATAAAACTTCCGATTGTTTTTCTTTTTCTCTATTACAATCAGTCGTTATAAAAATCAAATGTATGTTATGCCAATTTTTCTCCTAATTAAAAAAACTAAAATGTATATACCTAATGATAATTGTAACACTTGTCTCATAACTATGACAACAATCGGCAAGATGTCGGGCCTTATATTCAAAAAAAGTTTTTATTTCATTTGTTACGTTCCTTTTCTCTGTCTCGCTATTTCAATTTCACGTTACAAATTTCGTATTCAATCTAAGTCATATTCTTTCAAGTTTCCTTTTAAAGAATATGACTACCAGAAATTCCTTAATAAAATCTAAATCAACAATTACAAAAAGCCGGAAACTTTGCAGGTGCAGCATCCATAGATACTTACACCTACAAAAAAACTCCGACTTTAAAAGATATTGTTATGTTGCAAGATCTACAAACACCATTAAAATATAGCTGTATCAATCATAAATTTTATTAATTTATCGGTATTTCTAATTCATGATATTTCCCTTTCTTATCCTTTATACAAGAAATGAATTTCACTTTAGTTGATTCATTTGAAAAGTTTTTATAATTTTTATAAGGGTCATCTCCTATAAAATAATTTGTCCCTATATACCCTCGTACTGTTTTACCAGCAGGTATTACAGGATCAAACTGATATTTTTTAGGTAATTCCATTGAATAAGGGATTAAATTATAAAACTCACCTATTTTAGAATAAAACATTGTATCGGAAATAGACTTATTACTAAGCAAGTTAATATCTCGATTTGTTGTATTTGTAATATCTAAAGGTAAAACATACGTCACTACTTCACGGTCTTCATAGGGATCATAAACTTTTGTAGGATCAAGAGGATTGAGTGCATGAAACGTAACTCCTTGCCCATCTTCAAAAGTTCTATTAGATAAAAACTCATCTTTTACCACTTTATAAGATTCATTATTAAGATTTAATGTTTTAAATCTTAATAAACTAGCAAATATACATAGCAACAGACATAATCCAATACTTATTAAGATATGTTTTCTCGTCACTCTTAATCTACCAACTTTCCATTATTAACATGTACAATACGATCTACCATTTCATTATCTAGAACATGCACATCATGACTGGCTACAACAATAGTCGTTCCCTTGGCTTTTTCTACTTTCAAAATATCTAAAACATCTTTTATCCCATCACTATCTAAAGCATTAGTTGGCTCGTCTAATAACAGTAATTTTGGTTGTTCCATTAAAGCTTGCGCTATCCCTAAACGTTGTTTCATACCTAAAGAGTATCTTTTATACTTTCTCTTATCTGTTTTATCAAGTCCAACCCTTTGAATAATATTATAAATCTCCTCATCGGAGATTTATAATATTAATCGATGATAAAAATTTCAAATTCTGAAAACCAGTATACCCTGGAATAAAACTTGGATATTCAATCAATATTCCCATAGAATCAGGAAATTGCTTTTGTTTTCCAATTATTTCATTATCTATATAAACAACTCCAGAATTCAAACGCATTAACCCTGATATAGCGCGTAAAATCATCGTTTTACCAGAGCCATTATGCCCCTTCAAAACTAAAAATTCGCCTTTTTTTACTGACAAACTAATATTATCTAACACAATATTTCCTTTTAATCTTTTCGTCATACATTCACATTTAATATAATTGTCCATAAATTATTCACCTATCACATCTAGTTTTTTAAAACAAAAACTACCTAATAAAATCATTACAACAACAATTACTACTCCTATTAAAAGTAAATCATTATATTGAATAGATTGATTATTACCTAAAGTCAATTGAATTGAACTGTGATCAACAAAATACCAACGATTTGGCATAACAAAAGAGCCTAAAAAATAAATACTATGAAAGAAAATAGACAAAAATAGGTACAACAACATTAGTACAAAAACAATAGTTATCGGTATATAAAAAGTTAAGAACTCAAAAATCAAAGCTAATAAAAAGCTTATAATTATTTGAATTAGCATAGTACCTAATATCTTATAAGGAAATTGACTATATAAATTTAAAAAATTATACTCGCCTAAAGAAAGCAAATAGTAAGCGCTAAACCAAATAAAATACATACCAATCCAAATAATAATTATATAAAAAAACAAAGATAATATTTTCGTTAACCACAGAAAATGCTTCTTCTTAACACGAGGAAATAAATAAACACCATTCTGTTGAATATCTGAAAAAGCAAAATCCCCTACAAGCAACAAAGGAGTGATTTGAAAGAATATCCAATAAAAAGGGATAGAAAATCGCCCCTCCTTATAAAAATAAGATAAATCCACAAAGTCTACTCCATGAAAAAATCGATAAAAGGTAACATCTACTAATACAGATTCTTTACCATTACTAAGAGGCTGATTGTCTAAAAAAGCAATTGCAATAATAGCGTAAATTAAGAATTAAAAAACCATTATCTTGATGGAATCTCGAAACCTTACATATAAATCTCTTTTTAACAAATAATATAAGATCATAATGTAAACTAGACCACCTCTGTCTCATCATTCATAGAAATATAACTTTTTTTAGATAAAATCCATACACTTATAAAAAAGATAAAAAAACAGCCAAATAAGCGTATAAATAAACCAGTAGCATCTTCAAAGACATTTATATAAAAAGCATTTGTAAATAAAAATCCATGTAATATAAATCTATCTAATAAAACAGCAGTAATCATACATATTATTACAAGTAAACTAGGTAAAAATAATTGCAATAAAGCACTTATCATACATATAAAAACACTCGCAAATAATTGAATGCAAAATAATAATGGATAATTTACATCAACACTAGTTACAGCCATCATAGTTGACATCAAAAACAACTGTAAAATCATACTCCCAGCAAAAAAGTAAACAAAAACGAATAATTTTAAATAATATATAGAAACTAATTTCAATGCATTATTCACTCTGTAAACAACATAAATACTAAAAAAGTTCGACATAGAATATACAGAAAAAACAATTGTTAAAGGAATAAATATAGTCGACAAATTATACAACGACATAACCTTATACAAAGCTTCCAATTCGTTCATTTGCTCTTTTATAATTCCGGTTTCAAAATAATTGAACAAACAACCAATGATACTGACATTAAGTAAAAAGAGAATACTTAACCAAACATATTTCATCCTTATAGTTTCTTTCATAACATTATAAAAGAACATGCTTCCTACTCCCCCGTAAATAAAGAACTACAGAACAAAACCAAATACATAACAGTACACTAAGAAAAATTTGTAATTCAAAAAAGCCAAAATCTTTAATTAAATAATCTTTAGGATTGAGAATCCCTTTTCCAATACCAAGCCAAAAAATATGTAAAATAAATGGAACTAAATAAATAAAATAAACTCGTTTTATAAAAAACGAAACTGATAAAGCTAAACTCGAAAAAACCGCACCGTATAAACCATTTAAAAATACATACATTAGAAAATATAAAGTAGGGTACTTATAATAAACTATATGAAATTGAGCTGTTGGCGAAACAGTAGAAGCCATATAATTTAATATTGGATGCGGAGCAACTGTTGGATAAGTCATCACATATAAATAAAAATTAAATAGTAAAGGGACACTTATAATAAAAAAAGATACAATAAAATTAATAAAATAAAGCAGCTTAAAATAATAACATGTTCCCATCTTAGAAATAACAGGATAAATAAATCCATAATTTTTATCAATTCTATAAATCCCTGCTACAGCCATTGCGGAAAGCATAGGAAATATAAGTAAATAAAACTCACTATAAAACGATAATCTATTAAAATATAAAATATTAGATAAATATGGGGATACCTTTATAATCCCAGCATCGTTAAATCCTTTAGTTGTCACAAACATAGCAATATATTGAGCAATAACAATTACTAACATAATAAATAAAGACAACCAAAACATCCTACCTTTTAAAATCCTTCCTAAAAAGTAACTCATCTATAGCTCATCCATAAACCATTAAATTTAAATCTTTTTTAATATGAACAATTGATCCGCAACACCATAACATTTCTTTTCTTTATTTAACCAAATGTAACGAAAAGAAACATTTGCTCTCTCTCCTTCAAATTTAGGAAACTCAACTTCATACTGATAAACATCATTTGTGCCTTTTCTTTTTACACTCTTAACTTCTTGTTTCCACTGAATTACTTCTCCATCAGTTTGTTCAATCCGTCCCAAGAGATACGTTGGTTTTTTCTTATTCGTAACACCCGTCAAAAAAACATAATAATTTTCTGGTATAACTCCTAATTTCAATTTTTTATTTGAAAGCTTATCCTCTATTAAACTATCATTTTTTTCTATTTGTCCTTGAAAGAAATCATCACCATTTTCACTTTCCAAAAACACTTGTTCAAAAATAGTATTTTTGTTAATTCCTTTTAATTCAATACTTTTCAAATTATCTTTTTCCGTTAAAGTATCTTCAATATGTACAATAGGTTCATCTACTTTCTTTTGACAAGAAACTAAGAAACTAATACTCAATATAAAAAAACAAACTAAAATATTTTTTGAAATAAACCTCATTACAGCTCCTCCTATTTTAAAAATGAAATAACAGGAAAAGTCGTATAATCCGGATTTGAAACTATACGACTTTTTCTAGCACTATAAAATAAATAATTTCAATTTATAATTTCTAAATCAATATTCAATGTAAGGTCCACTAGGTCTTACACTATCAGGACTCCAAGCAGTAGGATAAGCATTATTTTCTCTAGAATAACCACCAAATCTCACAGGCACATTTTTCCCATGGTTTTCATATGCATAATTTTGAAAAAGATATGTTCTACCTGGTATCACTGTTCCTTCATGCTTACCTGAAACATTTACCCATTTTCTATCTTCTGCATTTTTATTTTTATCTGCTTCTGTCCAAACATTGAAAGAACCTCCGCCCTTCTCACTGCTCTTCACACGCATATACATAGAGGTAGGCGTCTCTTTAGGACGTGCATTAGTATAATCATATGGACTCCAAAGTCTAAAGGTAAAATTCACATGGTCATCCCTTGTACTAGCCTTAGCCGGTTCGGTTAAAGCGAAAGTACTAGCTAAAATACCTAACGATAAAACAGATCCAAATATAAAACGACTTTTTTTCTTAATGCTCACTAAAAGCACCTCCGATAATTTGTAGCATTATATTGATTGTATTTTTCCACTGAATGAATAAAATCAATATAATACAATATTATGGTAACAACACCTCAACACACCTTCAATGGATTTCAGAATATTTAATATTACTTTTACACTTGCGAACATTTCGTTAAATTTTTAAAAACAATACTATATCCCTAGCAAAGAATTACTTGTAAAGGTAGCTACATTCCTATGCTTGTTCCAAATAATAAAGAGTAACTCACCTCTCTAAGTTTCGAATTTTCTCCTGCTGTTTTGAGGAAATACCGCCTAAAAATCACTTCTTAATGAAATCGGCTACTTATAAAACTTTTTTAACCTTGCTGCGAAAAATACAAAAAAAGCGCAGCCATTTCGGCTGCGCTTTCGAATTATTATTTAGTTTCGATTAAACCGTATTTCCCATCTTTACGGCCATATACAACATTAGTTTCGTTTGTATCAGCATTTGTGAAGACGAAGAAATTATGTCCTAGCATATCCATTTGTAGGATTGCCTCTTCAACGTCCATCGGTTTTAAATCGAATCGTTTTGTACGTACAAGTTCTAATTCATCTTCTTCTACCTCATCCAAAACAGCTACTGCTTCTGGAAGGATAAAGTTCGTTTTCATAGAACCTTTCTCACGTAACTTACGATTGACTTTTGTTTTATGTTTACGAATTTGTCGCTCAATTTTATCAACTACTAAATCGATAGCAGCGTACATATCGCTATTAGTTTCTTCTGCACGAAGTAATAAATCAGTAAATGGTATTGTTACTTCGACACGTTGCTTGTCAGAGTATACTTTTAAATTAACTTTAATCTCTGGGAATGTATCAAAATAACGCTCTAACTTACTTAGTTTTTTCTCTACATATTCCTTTAATGCTGGAGTTACTTCAATATTTTCACCACGAATGTTGAATTTCATAGATGAATTCCTCCTTTCAAGCCTATGTATTATAATTTCGACATTGGCTTAAAAACTCCTTCTAACTTTTTTAAAAAA
Source organism: Bacillus sp. FSL L8-0199 (assembly GCF_038005705.1). NCBI lineage: Bacteria > Bacillati > Bacillota > Bacilli > Caryophanales > Bacillaceae > Bacillus > Bacillus sp. FSL L8-0199. The sequence continues at coordinate 5,089,623 of NZ_JBBOTS010000001.1, forward strand.
ATTAGTGGAATTGCGATTTTTTTATCGTTTTTTGTTGAAATGAAAAGATGCATCGTTTCTATCTTTATTTTATCCTATTAACATCGTGAATAACGAATATTTCTGTGGACAATTCGTTACAGAAAAGAAACAACTTTTTGACAACTTATCCTATAACAAAAACCCCTTGCGAAAAACAAGAGGTTCTACTATATATAACGTTGCCACAAATGCAGCTTTCTCTTCCAAAAACAATATACCCTACAGTTTCACAACATTAGCTGCTTGTGGTCCACGTGCTCCATCTACAATGTCAAACTCTACTTGTTGCCCTTCTTCTAATGACTTATATCCATCTTGTTGAATAGCAGAAAAATGGACAAATACATCGTCACCATCTTCACGCTCAATAAACCCAAATCCCTTTTCTGCATTGAACCATTTCACTCTTCCTTGCATGTTCATTCCATTCCCTTCACTCTAAAAATCAGGGCATTCGCCCCATATTTTGACTATAACGAATGACAACATATGAAGTCAAAGAAGACTTATCGCCTTTTTATTATCCCTTTCGACACTTCCATATTAACTTCTACAAAGTGTCAAACTAGATACTTCCCTTGCCCCTCTTTCATATAACAAACTTCCGATTTGCCTAACTGTAATCCCTGTCGTATACACGTCATCAACGAGTAAAATATGTTGCCCAGAAAACATCTCTTCTCCCTGAAAATAAAAAGGATTGCTTCCTGACACCCTTTCTTTACGTGTCTTCTTACTTTGCTTTTCTGTTTCCCTTCTTCTTAATGATGGATAAGAAATTTTGACAGGCAAACAAGTTGCTAATAACTCAGCTTGATTAAAACCACGTTCAATTTCCCTTTCCTTACTAAGCGGAACAGCGATAACGGTTGAAACATTGGCAAAATACTTTTGAAATAAACTTCGAAAAGGACGATAAAAAATGTGCACTAACTCTGCATCCCCCCGAAACTTAAACTGTGCTACTATTTCTTTCATCTCATCATCATACATATATAACGAACGGTTTTTAAAAGAACGATACTTCTCCTCTTTCGTCCACCTTATACAATCTATACAAATACCGTCTTCTTGAAATGAGGCAGGAACAAATTCTAAAGGTCGCCCGCACTCCATGCAAATTTCTCCTATAATATAGGAAAGTTTCTGCTCACATCTATCACATATATATTTTCTATGACACTTTACAAAAAAAGTGTACCAACTAATCTTTTCTACAAAACACTCATCACAAAGTAAACAATGCATTAATCGATCAATCCTTGTTCTTTCGCATTTTTATTCATACCTTGAATATGTTTTTTCGCGCGCACCATCGCCTCTGTCTTGCCATAGTGAAAATAAATGACCTCTCCATACGGTGCTTCAAAGCTCCGCCCTGCTCGGCCCGCAATTTGTACGAGCGCACTTTCTGAAAATATTTCTTCTTCCGCCCCTAAAACTGCGACTTGCAAATTTTTCACCGTTACGCCTCGCTCTAAAATTGTCGTTGTAACTAATAATGGGATTTCTCCCTTTCTGAAAGCCGCTACTTTTTCTTTTCTCTCCGGATCTTCTGCATGTACACCTTCAATTCGATTATTTAATGGTTTTAACAACAAGCTTATTTCTTCTATATATCGCACATGGGGGACGAATAAAAAAATAGGGAATTTTTTATTTAAGTATGTTTGTAACCACTGTAGTAAAACTCGAGGAATTCTTTTATGAATGAGGTTTTTTTTCCAATTCCCGCACCAACAAAATAAAGGAACTGGCAACGGATGACGGTGATATCGTCCAGAAACAATAACACCTTTTTGTTCACCTTTTCTAAATTTTCGCTTCCACGTTTCATCTGGAGTCGCAGTTAAATAAATACGCGCCGCTTTTTCTTTCATCGCTTGTTTTACCGCGTACTGTAACATTTGATCTGCACAATATGGAAAAGCATCTATCTCATCTACAACTATGACATGAAACGCCCTATAATAACGTAATAATTGATGCGTGGTCGCAACGACTAATACTGCATCTTTTTCTTTATCTACACTCCCTCCATATAAAGCCGCTACCTTTATATATGGAAATACTTCTTGTAATCTCGGTGCTAATTCCAAAACAACATCCGTTCTTGGCGTTGCGATACAAACTCTTTCTCCTTTTTGAAGCGCTTCGTTAATACCGTAAAACAACATCTCTGTTTTCCCAGCCCCGCAAGTAGCTAGTCTTGAATACCGAAAAAATTCGAGACAAAACAAAAGAGCACAGCCTGTATATAAAGTGCGACCAACACTCTATATACCGTCCACCTGATTGCGCCAGGTAAACACTTGCTATACTCTCATGAATTATTTTACATCATGTAGGGTTTCTTCAGCAACGTTTACCAAATTGGTGACGTTGCTTTTTTGTTTCCACAAAGGGGACATATAATATGGAAAGAAAACGTATCGATGTTATTGCAACTAAAGAAGCCTTCCACAATCTTTCTACATTCAAAGAAGTAGAAGAACTAAATAAAACTGTACGTGCATACAGAGACACTATCCGTATGTCTATTAAACGTACTGACGTACAATCTAAACTTATTACATTACTTGAAATTTTAAAGCGTCACAGTTGTAAATATGTAGGTGTTAGTTTCCTATGTAAAAATAGAATCGCTGAAAAAATGGAAGTTTCATATAAAACTGTACAACGTTTAATGAAGAAACTTGTGGATCTAGAGATGATTAAGCAAGTAGCAATGAAGCGTTCAAACGATATGTTACAAACTTCTAACGCTATTATCATTCAACCAATTGTGGAAGAAGTGTCCGACAAGGTAGATACTAAAAGTCCTAAAAAGTGTCCTACCATTAAAACAACCCCTGTTTCCTTAAAACAAAATATAAAAGATATAAACAAACGTAATAGTAATGAGAATGGCAATACTCCAGAAGAGAATATTGAACAAGCTGATTTTGTTGCTCACTGGGTACCACAACGTTTCGTTTCTTTAACTAGCTCTTTCTATTCTGAATCTAAAACAATTCAAGAACTGTGGAAGGTCGTAAGACAGTGCAATAAAGTTACAAATTTCTCTACAGGTGATAAAGCATTTGATAAGGACCAGGAGCTTACTATCGGCTTAAAAGCTATTAAAGAATTTGTTATGAAAATTAAGTCTGGTGCAAAAATGAAGAAGGGTAAATTCGCTTATTTCAACGGAATTGTAAACAACTTAATGGACAAGTTCTACTTTGATAAAGAATTTATGGGAGCATAATACCCCCTTAAAAATACGAACAAGTGTTTGATTTTTTGACATTATCTTGGTATTATATGGCTATATATTTCATACACAAAGTGAGGATACATACAATGAAACCATTAACTCCTAGACAAGCTGAAATACTAACATTCATCCAAGAAAAAGTCATAGAAAACGGATATCCTCCCACTGTAAGGGAAATCTGTAAAGCGACTGGACTGGCTTCTAGTTCCACAGTTCATGGGCATTTAATGCATTTAGAAGAGAAAGGTTATATTCAGCGAGATCCATCTAAACCTCGTACAATTAAAATTTTACAAGGAGGATTTAAACATGATTACCAATCCAATAGCATTTGAAAAGGACAAATTGATTAGGGATATTTATTCCAAACAAAAGGGTATTGGAGCTTTATTATTAAAATGCAAATACCGGCCAGAGATTGCGCACCTTATTTATAAATGGCATTCTCATAAAAACTTTTTTATCCAAAACGCTGCTATTACAAATATACCTTTAGATGAACTTAAAGAAAGACATAAGCAAGTTACTCAATTACTTGAGCAAGTAGAGTTATATACAATACAGTAAACATTGATAAATAATCCTAATATCTCCAATGTTTGATATAATGATTTTGTTATTAATTATCCGGAGGTTATCTCATGAGTTATGATACTGTAGCATCGCTACAACGTATGCAACAATTAGAACAAGCTCAAGCTGCAGCTGGGAAACGTTTAGTGCTAAAGCCAATATATTCGTCTGTAGATGTTGCGTTGATAATCGTTGCGGTTATTCTATTTATTCCAACATTTACTTTCTCTTTAGTGGCCTTTTTAGTTTACTATTATACAAAATTCTTTTTCATGAAAACACGATTAGTAAAAAATGTAGCTACTGGTGAAAAATTTTACGTTGATAAACAAGACTTCAAACAATATAAGAGGAACTTTAAGAAGAAAGAAAAACAAGTTAGAAGAATTTCTGATTTATAACAAACTACTGATTGCGATATTCATTTGCTAAATAGAAATATAATTAAGGGAGAATTATAATGACAAATTCTTTTGATAAAAAATCTTTAGATGAGAAAAGACAATGGTATGAGGAAGAAGTACAGAATTCCCAACCCTATAAACAGTCGGCTGCATATACAAAGGCCTTAATAGAAGATTTTAGAAAAGGACTATATGTAATCCCATTAGCTACTAGCCGAGATTATACATTATATAAAGAATCAGCTTTAATATTCGGCTGTGCTGATTTAGCAGGTTCATTACTATCTATAGATATGGTGTCTAGAGAAATATTGCTTAATGCTTCTAAGAGAGAATTAAGATATATGTTAGAAGCGGTAATAAAATATGCGGCTGTCGATCAGATATGCCATGGAAAAACATTAGAGGAAAAACTGGATTACTTATATAAAGAAATTCCTCGTTCTTCTATTAGTCCTATTAATGAACTTAAAGGTTTAACGGACCTTATGATTGCGGATACGAATGATCTTTACTCCTTACTATCACAATTTATACATCCGTCTATGAAGCAAATTAAGGAATATAAACTACAGTATGAGAATGGAAAAATCGGATTTGAAACACATAAAGAAATAGATTCCTTTAACCGTTTATTATTTAGGACTTTTGATACTATTTTATATTTATTATTAAAAAACATGGGGTATTATGTAACTAAAGATGTTTTTTACATTCTGAAAGATGATCCAAAATGGAAATTTTTCAATGGGAAACATGTTAAAACATTACCTAATAAATATAGATCAGAAATCCAAACTAAATAAAAAAGCCGACTCATTAAGAGCCGGCCCTTTTTATGATTACTATTTAAATGAACCCCAACTACTAACACGTTTTTCGTTTGAAGTTTCACCTGTTGCAATGTAACCATATCCGTTTGAACGCGGTTGACGTATCCACACATAACCGTCTTTTTCATAACCATACGCATCATATGTTACATTATCACCTTTATTAAGCGTAGCAATAATATTGCCGTCTCTTGGTTTATCACGTAAATGGATTGTTCTATCTAAAGTGAATACACCGTCTTGTTTGGTAAACCAACTAGAATCATATTGACTAGCTGCCATTGTTTCCTCTACTCCAGTAAACCAAGATAAAGATTTATCGCCAATCAATTGATTCAAATCACACTTACCAATACCAGGGACATTACCTGTCTCTGTGTATTGCCAAATATCGCATGGATAAGCTGGCTTGTTACCGCCATAACGAGGAATCCAAACAAAGTCAGATTTTACATTTGCCATACCAAACGGAGCATACATATGATGACCAACGTATAAACCAACTTTCTGAGCACCTAATCGGCGTAATTCATCAATAAATGCTTGTGTGCCCGCTCTCATATCATTCATTGTTTTTACTTCCACATCCGCAACCCATACTGTCGCGCTCTTGTCTCCACGATTCCAAAAGTCACGAGCTTCTATTCGTGCATCATTTTCAGAAACGAAGCGACAGAATGCATAGTTACCAAAAGGAATACCATGTTGCTTCATGGCTTGTACATATCCTTTATACAATGGATCTACATAATTTGAACCATCTTGTACACGAGCGATGATGAAATCAATGTATTGCTTTGCTATAGGCCAATTAATGTCACCATTCCATTTTGAAATATCTACAACGTAACCCATTATTTATCGTCTCCTTCGCTATTTACATCATGATCAGACCAAATACCTAATGCGATACCAACTGACAGCAAATAAGGTGCTAATTCATCCAAAAAGCTCTTAGCTTCTGGCACACCAAATTTCGTAAATAAAAATCCAAGTAAAGAAAAAACCGCAACCCATGTTTTCCAGTTGCGGAATCGTTTTTTAATATTTTCTTTTGACATATTACATGCCACCCTTCATTAGTAATCCTAATAACCCAGCTACAATCGCCCCAATGATGATTCGGAGAATCCATGTGGTATTTGCACTGATTTTATCTAATTGTTTATTAATGTTGATGATGTCCTTTTCATTCCCTAAAGTACGAGACTCTAAGCTTCGAATGTCATTCTTTATATCTTTCTGATCAGACTTAATTTGGAGAATCTCTTGCTTTAAATCCTGAATTTCTTTCATTATTCCACTCCTTTCAAAATAAAAAGAGAAGCACATTATGTGCCCCTCTTAATCTATAAAATCCGTATTTTATTAAAAGTAAAATTTAATATAAAAAACGTGGTAATATTATCCTTGGAATATATAAACACATAACAAAGGAGAACATAATGAATAAACGTTATTTAGAATTAGATTCTTTACGTGGTTTAGCAGCACTTTTTGTATTATTTTATCATTGTTTAAGAATATTCCCGGAATTCGATGCTGAGAATCCTATTCAAAGCAACAATTTTCTAGTTAATATTTTAAACAACACGCCTCTACGTGTGATATGGTCTGGTCACGAGTCAGTTATACTATTCTTCATTTTAAGTGGATTTGTATTGTCACTTCCATATTATAAAAATAAAAAGATAGAATACAAAACCTACTTGGTAAAACGATCATTCCGTATTTACATTCCCTATTTCGTAGCTATGATATTTGCTATTACAGCAACCCTTATGTTATCAAAAAACGGGATTTCAATGTATAGCGATTGGTTTAACAGAATTTGGACATATGATACTTCATTCTTAGATATTTTAAATCACATTTTATTTTTAGGTTATTACAACTCGAATCAATACAACACGGTCATATGGTCATTAGTTCACGAAATGCGTATATCTATCATTTTTCCTTTTCTAATGGTTTTTGTTTTGCGATTTAATTGGAAAACAAATATCATAATTTGTCTATTGCTAAGCCTTGTTTCTTTTGTATTTACTAAAACATTCATGCCAATCTATAATACGGATATTGCTAAAACTGTACATTATATGTCTTCATTTATGATAGGCGCTCTTCTGGCTAAGCATATAGAATTTCTTGTTGGTTTTTATGGAAAGATGAGCAAATCAAAAAAAATAATTGCATTTTTAATAGCGATTATTTCATATACATATCAAGGATTATTCCCGCATATTAACTTAATACATAAATTTTTGATTAATGAATATGCAATTACTGCAGGAAGTTCGTTATTTATTATAATTGCTCTATCTTCTGAATCCTTTTCAAGTTTTTTAAATTTAAAGCCTATATTATTCTTAGGTAAAATATCCTACAGCCTATACCTTTACCATACAATAATACTATTCTCGTTAATTTACACTTTTAACGATGTACTTCCTATTTATATTATTTTATTAAGTACAATTGTTATATCTGTAATCGTTGCAAGTATTGCGTACTATTTAGTCGAGAAACCATCTATGAAGTTAGGTAGAAAGCTGAAAAATAAACAAGAAGAACAAAAGAAAATAGCTTAAACCGGGTATTTACAATTACCCGGTTTTTATTATTTTCATCAAACAGTAAAGGGAAAACCAAAAAGTAAAAGATAGTGCGCAACCATAACGAATACCTTTTATAAAGTTATCATTTCTCTCCATAACTCCTCCTGTTTTCAGTTGACTTACAAAATATGATAATTAAGTTGTATTAACCTACCGTTAAAAAGATGATAATTAAATGTGAAAATTATTTAATTCCCGAAGAAAGTTACTCCAAAGTGACAATTATCTTCTATGTTTGCTATATGGATAGCAACTCCTGAATTGTCGTAGGATTTTATATCAGCATATCCTACAGTAATTCCGCCTACTTTAGGAGTATACTTGTAGCTATTCTGAAACCAATCACCTAAAGTTGTAGCCACAGGTCTTTTTGCGAAAATCGAACGGGTTCAGATGATAATGTATATATCATATCGACATTGATTTAATAAGTTTTAAATAGCATATATCCATCTCTTTTCAAAATAAAAAGAACAATTTATTACTGTTCTTTAGGTTCCGTTTGTTCAGTTGTGCTACTATCTTCCGTTCCTCCTGGTTCTTTTGGTCCTTCTTTAACAGGAACAACTTGCTTTACATCGATTCTAGAGAAGATGTAGTCGCCAATTACGACTGTGATTGTATTATTACTGTTCAATTGCTCATTTAAGAAAATCGGGTCATAATCGTTTGTTGTAATCTCAATTACTTTCCCACCATTTGTATGAACCTCTACCTTTTTAGTACCTTCCACATCAGAAATACTTAATGGAATAATACGTTTTACATCAATACGTTGAATAATGAAATCACCAATCAATACCGTGATTAAATCATTACTATTTAACTGATCATTAAGTACTTGTGCATCGTACATTTCAGTTTGTATTTTATGTTTTAGTCCACCTTGTGTATGGATTTCAATTGTTTTCATTAGAATGTACCTCCTATACGTGATTGAATGAATAAACGTGAAATAATATTAGCATTTACTCGTCCTAATTTATCCGGTGTAATAGTTATCTCATGCCACTTGTTACGCTCTATTTTCCCTCCACCATCTTTAGAAAGATAAGGAATAAGATTAATATTCTGCGCTGATGTAGAATCCACAGGGACTATATTTCCATCTACCTTTACTGTTACTCTACTTGGCTTCTCTGATAACTTGTAAATACCATGCTGAATATCATGCATATGGTCAGGCAAGCTGATAGTATGCGTATGATTTGGGATATTAATTTCATGCGTATGATTCGGAATACTAATTTGATGTGTATGATCGGGAATTTGCACACTATGTGTATGTGCCGGTATAGTAACACTATGAGAATGTGCTGGTATATTCACTTGGTGTTTATGCGATGGCACATTAACCGTATGACTATGTGAAAAAGCATCACCAGGGATAACAACCTCATGTAAATGGTATCCCCAATTCTCTGAACCTACACTGTTTTGTGGAACACCAGACATTAAATGCATCTCTGCAAATGATTTTTGTGTTGTACTTGGAACTGCACCTCCACCTGCTTCACTAGTAAATGAACCACCACCACCTGAAGTAGAAGTTTGTGTACTTCCTCCACCAGAACTAGAAGTTTGAGTAGATCCTCCTCCGCTTGAAGTCGAGTTTACAACTCCACCACCTGCACTGGTTGAATTTACAACAGCTCCACCTGCAGATGTAGATTCCACAATTGCTCCTCCACCTTTAGTTGCTTTACTATACGCCCTAAATTCTTCAATCTCATATGTCAGTATAAGAGAGTTTATATTCACCAGATCTTCTGGTAAAAAGAACTTAATTACAGCTGGGTTTTCAGGGTCACAATTATCGTTATAATCGTGTGAATCAATATTTGTAGCACCTTGTGAATATGTCTCATTAATCTTTTGCCTACGCTCCAAATCAGCTTGTGTTGTCCCTAAATCTTCAATAGGATCTCCAATCACCAAACTCATATTTAACGGATTACCAGTAACATCAGATTTACTTTTCTTCATTAAACGTACATCTACTTCAATTCCTAATTCTTCATCATTAATCCGAATCAACTTTCCAACTTCGTATTTTTCCAATTTATATGGGTCAATCAACTCATAATCGATAGATTCTACAGAATAAGAAACTTTTGGAATGCATTTTTTATTTAACATTGCTTGTCCTGAACTAAATAACGTGTCTACATTTTCGAATCGTTTATCCGCCCATATATACTTGTGGATACCATATTTATCAATAATATGTTGTGGTGCTTCAATATACGGTTTACCTGTAGGATTCACTTTTGAGATATCCAATTGGTTAACTCCTTCACCATACCCTAAACAATACAATCGAGTAATGATATCTGTAGGATCTTCCTCTTTACGAATACCTTTAAGGTTCTTTCTATATCTTATTTCACCAGTTATTTCATTACTTACTTTCACAAGATTTAATGTCCAAGGGTAATTGCCAATCGAATCATCCCATGTCCACTCATACGGTTCATCAAATGGTTTTGGCACACTAAACACTGGCCCCAATACTGTATTTTCGTGTTCCCAACTGTAATGAAAATACCTAATGAAATCACATTTCCCTAGTCGCCAATGTTTAATTTCTTGTTGGCTCAGTAAATATTCAAGTACTTCCCTGGTTGTATAATTTGATAATTGATGATAACGAAAAAGCACGTCACTAAGTAAAGTAGCTAGAACGTGCTCACATTTGTACGTTACTGTTTTTGTATTCTCATTTTTCACAGTCTCTTTAGGAAGAATACGAAACATTCCTATACGTTTACCATTATCAAATAGTTCAAGGAAATCAAATGCGGTTATTTCTTTATCTTTTAAATCGTTTAAAGGTAATGAAAAAGCAGCCGTCCATATTGAATTGAACTGCTGCTCATAACTTATTTTAAAAGCATTCTCTAAATATGCCTTTAACTGTAGTTGTTTATTATAGAGTTTTAACATATAATCACTCTCCTACCCAAGTACCATAAGACTAAAATGTGTACCTTCTTCAACATTGTCTAAATTTAAACCTATATCAGTAGTTTTATCAAAAATCTTTATATCTACAGATGTTTTGATAGAATTTCCAGCGTGAATAATGTATTTTCCGCTGGACAAAAAGAAGTCAGGAGTAGCTTGTGGAATAGGTCTCTTTCCTGTAAATGGTTCAGTATACGTAATTCGGATTGTGTATGGATCAGGCAAAGAAACAGTACCTCCACTATTGTAAAAATCATCCCTTATCTCCCAATTACCATTATTTTTTCTAATTTCATATCCTTTATTAATTGGCACATACGTTTCTAACTCGAATTTCCGTTGTGTTTTTACATTAATACGTAAATTGCGTAATTGGAATTCTCCAGCTTCTAATGTTGGCAATCCAACTGTAACACGAGCCTTATTCATTCCCTTCGCATTTCTAAATACAAGTTTAGATGTGAACTCCGCCCATTCATATTTTTTATTTATTGAGACAGATTCTATATTCGAATATGATGTATCATTGTAATATTCATCGAATGATATTTTAGGAAGCTCCCCATTTATACTACGAACCTCACATGCGACTTCAATTATATCGCCAACTACTAATTTATCAAAGGAATCGTAAATGTAACCAGCTTTTGTCGTATCTGTTAATATATGAACGATTCCTGTTTTCGAATCAAAAGTAAATGTATTATTTTGCACAGTATTAGATTTTGTTAAATACGTATATTTTGCAATTTTTTCAGCATAATCAAATGATTTGAACCTATCATAGAATGTCAATTATCTCACCTAACTTCACAACAAAATATCTGTGGTAATACTATCAATACCATCTTCAACTAATTTATCTACTTTATTTAATTCATTTACCGTCCAGGTTGTTATTTTTAAACCTTGAGCATGCGCTAATTTGATATTAGAAGACGTAGCTGCTGTATATTCCACATGAATAAAAGAATTCTTTAAGCGCTTTGTAAAAGCTAAATCATCATTAGTGATTGTCCCAAGAATCAGCCCAACATAAATTTTGTTACTAACTTCTCTTATTTTTTCTAGGTAATATCTTGAAAATGATATTACAGCACAATTTTGTAGAAATCCTGTTTGTTCTAAAGCTGAAACAAACGAATTAATATCACTATCATTATTTATTTGTTTCAATTCTATGATTGGTATCATATTCCATTTGCTACAAACTTGTAAAAACTCTTCTAAAGTAGGTATTTTCGTCCCCATATATTCATTTATTCTATTCCCACCAATTACATTTAAAGATTTAATCTCTGCTAAAGTCATGTTCTGAACTTTACCAAGAGATCCTGTCATTCTTTCTAATGTTTCATCGTGTAAAATAACAAATTTCCCATCCGCAGTAACCCTAACATCGGCTTCAGTGAGTTTGTACCCTAATTTACCTGCTAACTCAAAGGCTGGAATCGTATTTTCAGGGGCAATCCTACTCACTCCACTATGCGCCGAATATAATGGACCCTTAGTAGAATTTTTGAAAATTAAATCCCCACTGGGCTTAGACTCCAATAGAAAAATATAGTCGTTATCTAATCTTTCTTTTAAAGAACTAGCTGAGTTACCGTCAGTATCCACTCTAGCTTGTGCCGCTTCAACTGACGAATCACCAGAAACAACAAGTTCATCAATCTGTTTTTGAACATTTACTACACCAGATACAGCATTATCAGCTTTCGAACTTGCATTTATTGCGTTCTCTATTGCGGTATGCGAATTGACTTCCGCTTTATATGATTTTCTTAAAGCTTGATTAGCATTATCAATACCTTGATTTATTTTCCCAACACCTTCTGGTAATTCATCATTTAATAAAACTAAAGGCGCATCTGCCATCTATTCCACCACCTATTTATTTGTATTTCCCTCGAAAGTCGAATGTTATTTTTAAGTTCAAATTTGTTCCACCTATTCTTACTGTATTTTCACCTGGAAATAGGTCGAGTTTTTCAAGATTACCAACCGTATTAAAGAGATGGTTTTTACCATTTTTCATAACTGTATATGTTGCTGCATTAATAAATAAAGTTTCATTATTTAAATCACCAAAAGAAAAACTCTCACCATTGATAGTAAGAGTTGCTGATTTTGCGCTACCAACAACCTCTATAACAGGTCGTACTACTAACGAACCATTATTATATACACTCAATATTTGCGGTTCGTTAACCGTGTATTGAGAGGTTTTATGATTAAATGGTATTTGTGTAGAAAAAGGTATACGTGTACCCCATTTAATTTTATCTGTACTTTTGACAATAGAATAACCACGTGGGTCATATGCAACTAAAGGTAATACAAACTTCCCATCTTCAGGTAGTCTATCTGGCGTAATTTGTTGTGCTAATTCTACATAATAAAATTTACCTGGGTCATAATCACGGACCATCTTAATTTTTCTTGGATTTCCGTACTTATCAAAAAAAAAGTCCGTAAATTTCTCAAACTTACTTTGCATTTCTGTATGAAACCTTTCCATAATCATCAACGGATATGAGAAAGGTTTCTCCTTCACTTCAGTTCCAAAAGGAATAACGCCCTCCACACCAGGAATACTATAAGTCTTACGATCAAAAATAGGTGTAATAGAATCCTCATAGCCCGGCTCACATATAAAACCAAAATCTTCAAGTCTATATTTATCATCTAATGTAATCATATAATCACCCCTTGACCACGAGCGCTAATTCTATTGTTTTGATTTAGCTGCTTACTCATACCAGGAGCAAGTTTTGTATTTAATTCTTCAGAGTCCACATAAACATGAACCACAATATCACCATTGGTTTGTGGCATAGTATCAGCGATACCTTTACCGATTGCACCAAGTGTTTTCTCATTTAAAGGTAAAACACCCTCTGGTCCAGCTTCTCCTGCACCTTGTAAGTTGCCACCGTTCATTCCAAAAATAGTCGGACGAGTAAAGATACCACCTTTAGCACGCCAGTCCACATTGATGCCTGATGGATAAGAGATTTCTTTACCTGCAATTGTTTTAGAACTAGTCTGCAGACTGAAATGTGGAAGCTTTGGCATTTCAGGTTTAGGGATTTTCAGCTTCAAATTATCAAAGAATCCTTTGATTTTACCCACAAACTCTTCTACTTTTCCAACCGCTTCTTTTATTGGATCAATGATGTTACGCTTGGCAGCATCAAATTTTTCTTGTGCAGCATTTTTCACTGCATCAAATTTTTCTTTCGCTGAATTATATAAATCAGTAAATTTTTGCTTAGCTGAATTATAGGCTTCAGTTACTGGATCAATCACATATTTTTTCACTAAATTCCACGCCGTAAGCGTATAGGATTTTATAGATTCCCAATTTGATAAAATCCAGTTAGCCAAATCTGCAAGTTTTTGCTTTGTTGTATTCCACAATTCTTGAACCGGTTGAATAACATACTCTTTTACCAAATTCCATGCTGCAAGTGTATAAGATTTTATAGTTTCCCACTTTTCAAGTATCCAATTGCCTAAATCACCTAGCTTTTCTTTACACCAGTTGTACGCTTCAGTAATCGGATCAATAATATATTTACTTATTAAGGCCCAGGCAATTTGAGTACCTGCCTGTATTAATAACCAACCTGCTTCTAAAACGACAGATATCGCCGAAATAATTGGATCTAAGACGGTGAGTATTGTATTCCACGTATCTTGCCACGCTTGTACTAATGTTCCCCATAATTGAGATGCTGTTTCCACTAAGGAAGCCCACCAAGACGACGCTGTTTCAACGATTCCAGACCATAAATCACTGAAAAATTGAGCTATTGGGTCGAAAAATGAATGGCACATTTCTAAGAATGAAGCCCACGCTTCAGAAAAGTATTCAACTGTGGAAGACCAGGCATCTTCACACGTTTGAACTATGCTATCCCACAATTCACCAAACCAATCTTTAAATTGCGACCATTTTTCGGAAAGCCAATCGGTTATCTGTCCCCAATTCTGTATGGCCCAAATAACGCCTGCTATTACCGCGGCAAGACCAGCAATAACTGCAATAACAACCCCTATTGTTGTACCTAATACCCCAACTGATACTACAACCGCAGCAATGATGGGTGCTAAAGTACCTACTACAGCTATTAATCCAGCAAAAATATAAACAAAATTTTGAACTGGTCCCGGTAATTTAGTGAACCAATCAACTACAGATTTAATTCCATTGACCAATGGTGGTAAGACAGCTTTAGTTAACTCAGCTAGTTTCTTTCCAACGGGCTCAAAAGCTGCTTGTGTTTCACGTAATGCTTTTTGAAATTGTTGTCCAAGTGATTCTTCCTGGAGCTTTTTCATTTCTTCCATTCGGCCATTTACATCACCAAGACCACCATTAACATCATTCAGACTTAGTACAGCTTCTGCGCCCATGTCTTCCCATTTAGTACCAAATAAAGCAACACCAATCTGGTTTGCTTTTACTTTGTCATCCATCTTTTGAAGGTCACCTAATACAGCGTTAAATACATCCGCTGCGGTTCCTTTTCCTTCGTTGAATGATTCCCATACTTTTTGTGTCTCTTCAGATAAATCACCAAATCCTTCAGATACACCCTTAGATCCATCTTGTACACGAATACCGAATTCTTTTACAAGGTCATTAATGTAATCGAGATTGTATGAACCACTTTTTGTCCCATTCGCAAGAATGGTGAACATTTCATCAGCACTAAATCCTGCTTGTTTAAATAACGGCGCATATTCAGAAAGGTTATCAAACAACTCATCTGAATAATTTAAACCTTCTTGAGCACCTGCAGCGAGTAAATCAAATGTTTCTTGTGTAGATAAACCAAACTGCGACATTAACTGTCCTGCACCTCTCGTAGCCTCGTTTAAATCAACATCATAGACTTTAGCAAGTGTTAAAACATCTTCTGATGCCATTTGTAACTCATCGTAGGGAACATCACGCATATTTTGATAGACTTTGATTAATGAATTATCGACCTCTTCAAGACTTTCACCAAATCCCTTTTTCCACACATCTTTTGAAATCTTACCGAGATTCTCTGCACCTTTTTGAGTTAATCCTAATGAAGATTGTATTTTCCTTTGAGACCTATCAAAATCTATCGCTATACCCACTGTGGCTTTACCAAGTTCAATTAACTGTTGAGACATTCCTTGAAGTATTTGAGTAGCTTCCATCATATTGTGCAAGTCTAATTTCTTCCCTAGTTGCTCCATACCATCTGCGGCTTGTGAACCACTTTGACCAACACTATGCAAAGAATTCTCAAATTGTTTCAGCGTAGTTTTAGCTTGATTTAACTTCGTTTCAAGTTGCTGCACTTCTGTAGAATTCTCACCATACACACGCTTTGCTGCACTTAATTGTTGCTCTAAGTTGTGGACGACTCTATCAGTCATTTCCATTTGCTGACGTAACTGTTTCTGTGCTAATTCCAATTTATCTGCTTCACTAGCATTCGCTCCTAGTTCGGCATTTTGAAGCTTGAATGAGCTTGTTAGTCGCTTTTGTTCAGCTTCTAGTTGTTTAGTATTAGCTTCAAGTTTCTCCATATCTCCACGTGCTTCTCGCGCTTCAATCGCTTGCTCTGAAAGACCTTCATTTACTCTTTTCATTGCATTATTAAGAGAAGTTTCAGCACGTTCGGCATCCAGTAATTTACCGTACATTTTATTGAGCTGTTCGGCGGTTGTATTAGTATCCTTAGACATTGCTTCAAATTCTGTACGTAACATTGATGTACGCTTTTTAGCGGCTTCCATTTGTATCTCAAGCTTCTTCTTTTCAGCTGCTAATTTATCAGTCATTGTGGCATCTTGCCCCATTGCTGCAATATGATTCTTGTATTCTTTTGCTGCGTTATTCATAACCATGTTAATTTGTTTCAATGTCTGAGCATACTGAACTTGACCATCCATTTTAAAATTAAGAACAACATTTCTTTCTTTATTCCCTGGCATATTTTCACCTCATTTCTTAATAAAATGGAGTCTGATCTAAATAAACCCTTTGTGGTTTTACTGCTTTCTCTTCAAGTGCTTCAGGGTTGTTGTATCTAAGATGCATAATGTATTGTTTTAAAAAATGATTAGGAGTGATTTTCCAAAAGTCATCCATACTTAAACCAAGCAACGTATTACCGACATAAAAATAAAAATCCCAATCCAATTCGGACTGAGATTCTTCATTTTCATTCAGTATGTTCTTTACTTTTTTTCTTTCTTCAACTTCTCCATATCTTCAATTTGGAAGTTTTGACCGTTAAAGATTTCAAATACTACTTGGAAAATACCTGGTACATCATAAAGTGGAATAGCATTTTTAATTTCGGTTGGTGTACACTCTGTTCCGCCGCTTCGCACCATTGCATAAATCAACGAGCGCATCAGTTTTGCTTCTTGTTCTCCTAAACTGAATTCTCCTTTTGCCAACATATCATTCATTTCTTTTTCAAACTCATGATATGGTTTCTCATAAGATTCTTCCACATAAGGGAATGATTCGAATGTAAAAATAACAGGAATTTCAACTCCCTGTATTTTAATTTTATTTAAATTTATATCAACGTTAACTAAATCACTTAAACGTGCCATATTATCACTCCTTATTGTCCTGTAGTTCCACCCAATTCTGCTAATTGTGACTTATCACAGATAACCTGTTTCATGAAATCCTCAACAGTAATACCAGTTGCTGAAGAACGAGCTTCCGAAAAGTCTACTTCTGTTACATCATTAAATAACAAGGGAGTAGCTTCCATAGCTAACGCTTGATCTTGAATTTCTGCTTCTTCCGTTGTGGTAGTAAATTTCTCTTCACCTGGTGTAACTTGTACACGAGGATACCAACGACCAATACGTGAACCGTCACTTAAAGGGGCTACAAAGCCAACTGCAAACATCGGAAACTCTTTTAATGTTGCCTTGTTGAATACAACACCTTTTTCAGCAAGATAACCGTAAATTGCATCTTTAACGATTTGTGGTAAGGCTACGTGACTTAAAGATAATGTGTACTTTGAGTTTTTACTTGCATTAACAAATAATTTATTAGATGCCCACTTTTGAGTTACTGTACTATTACCTGCAATACCAATCTCAACGATATTATCCATTTGATAGATTTCCTTATCATAAGTAGGAATCTGAGCTTTCGTATCTTTACCGCCTTCCATCATTGCAATATACAACGACTCAATACCTACTGGATACAATAGTTCTTTTTCTTTTGTTGCTGCCATTTGTATCATCCTCCCATTTTGTTTACTATTTTTTGAGCTAAAATTTCTGCTATCTTATCGCCTTCTGCATCAAAGGTATTCTGAACAAAGTGTTTTCCTTTCACACGACCTTTGCCATTTACTTTTTTATGACCATTTTCATATAGATACCAATACCAAGCTTCATCTTCGAATTCCACAGATACAAGATCATTTTTCACAACGACTTTCAAACTTTCTCTTAAGTGAGTTTTCTTGTTCTTATTGGACAATTTAATTTTTGGTTTTAACTTGCTAATAAAATAATTAGCCGCTTCTTCTAAAAATTGCTTTTCTACTTGTTTATTAACCCTAAGTAATGTATTAATATCTTCTAAGGCATCAGCAAAACCATTATTATTACTAGCCATTACTGAATGCACCTCACATACGTTATAAACTGCGTGATCGTATCGTCATTCTCGTCATAACCCATTCCATCAAATTGAGAATAGGACACGCCTGCATCATTAAATACAGCCTTTAATGGTTCGTAATCTTTTTCTGTACCATCTGTAATAACTGCAATCTGATACAGTGGCATTGACTTCATAACCTTTGATGATGCGCGTTTATGTTGTTCATTCACAAATTCATACACAATGTAAGGGTACTTTGCCGTTGTAGGAGCTTCGTCACGATATACTGGGATTTCTGATTTCTTCATGATGTCTCGTAATTCTTGAAAACTAATTTGCATAAGATAGTGATACCTCCATCAATCGGTCTTCTTCTTTTACATAAATGCGTTCGATATTATAAATACGGCCACCAACTTTTACACGGTAATCCTTTTGATTGTTTTCAATCTCTCGATCAATACGGACTTCAATTTTCTTTACAATTTCATTCGTATCTTTCGTTGTAAATTTATCAGTAGCCGTAACTCCAATGTTGTTATATCGAATTTTCCGTTCTAATGGATATCCCATAACAGGACGGTCTGTTTCTGGATCAATTGTTTCCCCTAATTTGAGTAAATCTCCCATCCATTTGAGTTTATTCGTCTTCCTCTTCATCCGCATAAACCTCCTGGACAAACATCGGTGTTAAAGCATCTAAAGCCTGTTCCAATTCTTTTTCAGCGACCCTGTAATCATAGAAAATGCCGGCGACCATGATAATTAGATATTCGGTCTGTTTGCCTGTCGCATTCTTTACATAAGTCTTTGCCTGAGTGATATAAAAAGAGAGCATAGATTCATCCATGCCCTCTTCCCAATGAATATGAGATTTTAATTTCTCAATTAATTCATCCATATTAAGCTCCAGTTGTTGCTTTCACTTCATAACGATAAACTGTTGGTTCAAATGGTGAATAGATTAGTTGTGCATCAAGTAATGAATACAACTTAAACCCTACTCGGTTTGTATTAGTAAATAGTTCTCTTAATACTTCTAATTCTAGTGAACCAGTAACATCTTGAATTTTAAACGAAGAGAAGTCGCCAAAATAGAAAATAGGTGTATCTTCTTGTCCTTCTTTACTGATTTCTTCCTCTTCTTCCACAAGGTATCCCAATAACTTGTAATCACAACCATCTTGAGCTTGTTCTAAAGGTTTTAATAATGGGAAACCATCTTTAGTTTTCATCTTCTCAATTTTTGTAATTGCTGCTGTATTAAGTACCCAGCGAGCTTTTTTACGAACAACTTTTGGCACACTATTTTTCATTGAAACAAGTTGATCATATAATTCAACATCCTCTGCTGTTGGTTTATACTCTACTGCTTTTTTAGCTAGTGCCCCTGGATTGACATTATCAGTTTCATCACCATGAACCATATAACGGACTTCTTTACGAACATAAGCTTTCTTTAATTCATCCATGACAATTTGTTCAATTGGTAAACCTGATTGTTTTAATAATTTTTTCGTTACAGTTGCTAATGCATCAAATTCTGTAGGTTCAAGGTATACTTCATCGAATTCGATGTCTGTTTCAGGGATTGGATTTGAACCTGTACGTTCTTTCTTATGACCTTGCGCTGTAGCCTTCTTAACTAAAATTGGATATTTCATATTACCAGTTGTTTTTACACCTTGACCAAGTCGACGCAAGAAGTTTTCTTCTTGAGCATAAGTAATAATTTCACTAGCAATGACTTCTGGAACTGTAACTGAGCCATTACCTGCTTCGATACCTAATGCACGTGCTTCCATTTCTGAAATGTTACCAACAACAAAGTTAGCAAATGCTGAACGAATTTCTTTTTCCTTCGCTTTAGTTGATTTTGCATTACGAGTAGATAATGCTGATTTAATAGCTGACATTGCTGCTTGACGTTGTTCCGGACTTACACCTGCATTCCCTTCTGGATTTCCAGAACGTCCTTCTCCACCTTCACCAGAACCTTCAGTGCCAGCATCGCCAGAACCTTCATCTCCTTCTTCGTCGCCTTCGTCACCTTCACCCTCATCTTCAAGGTTAGCTAAAGCATCAGCAACGTCTTGTAATTGCTTGTTAATTTCATCAATTTCTTCTTGAATTGCTGGTAAGTCTTCAGCACGTAATTCAGGATTTTCAACTTGTGTACGTAATTCTACTAATCTTTCATTGCTTCGTTTTTGTAATGCTAATAATAATTGTTTGTTCATTTTACTTTTCCCCCAAGATTTGATTTATTTGTTTAATCATTTTCATTCGTTGTCCAATTTCTTTGCCAATTTCTTTGCTACGAACTAAAGATACTTCCGTATCGTCATAAGCTGGTATTGAAACAACCGATATTTCATAAAGTTCTACTTCTTTAATGGTCCTTAATGCTGGTTCAACATTATAATCCCAATTCTCTTCGGTTATCCAAAATCCAAATGAGCATTGATTAATATCGCCCCTGGACATACTCTCAGCTAAATCTCGACCAACAGATGTATTAGGTAATTCAATTTCGAATTTAAGTCCTTTTTCATCCTCTTCTAGTCTCAATGTACCGCTTTTCGTTCTACCCAGGACATTATCCCAGTTGTGATTGAATAACGCTCTAATATCACTATTCTCAGAAAGAGAACGAGCAAATGCACCAGGTTCAATAACTTCATCAAACCATCCACCAATAGTTGTCTTTGAATTAAACACGGCTGCATAACCAGTTATCTTGGAAGGTTGTTCTTCCGTAGCATCTCTGGTACTTAATTTAGTGATGTCAAATGTCCGTGTTTCCTTTGTCTTTGCCATTTCCATCACCTCCCTTCAATGAATCATCTGTAGCTTGTTTCTCACCAATTTTTGATAAGTCATTTGAAATATAAATCGCTTGTGATTCAGGTGTATTCTGCATAGGGAATCCAAGCATATCCGCAACATTATCTGGCGATGTAATTCCTGTCCGGACAATGTTGTAAGCAATGTTTGTTTTCATGCTATAAGTAACAAAATCAAGGATATTAATCTTGAATTTAATACGTTTGTCCGAATTTTTTCCGAAAAAAAGAAGACTCAAATGGTCTTCAAAGTTTTTCATTATTGGTCTAACTGCCTTGTTATGCAAATACATCATTGCTTGTTCAAGGTCTTCCTTAATCAAGGCTGTATATGTGTCCACATTTACGCCTAAAAACTTACCTAAATCCTTTTTGTATACATTTAGATATGCTAAGGTCTTTTCATCGTCTAGCGGGCTTTTAAGTGTCTCTATTGAATATCCTTTTCCGAGTGGAATCATTTTGACTGACCTTGCATCATCGATGGATTCCAATTGATCTAAAATCTTTTTAATTAATTTGGACTGTGCACCATTCTGCGGATTAATATGAGCATCTAGCTTAAGTAAAAATGCTAGTAATCCACCTTTTTTGTACTTGTCAGTTAAAGTTTTCTCAGCTGACATAACACCTTCAAGAGTATCCTTACCTAAATCAAGAATACCTTTACCTTTTAGGTGATCGGCACCTATATTCTTCACATGACGAATCATAAATGATGGAATTTCTTCACCATTCACTTTAAAATGTTCTATCAATCTATCATCCAATTCTGTATAAACATTAGATGCTAGATGTAATTGGTCACCATCCAACACTGGAAAGACTTCACCTTGAAGTAAATAGGTATTAGTCATTAACTTAATGAATTCAGACTGTGTAAGATAATTATTTGGATTCTTTAAAACTTTAAGAGCTGAATCATTTTTAATTTCCTTACCGTCTTTGTCTTCTACAACAATCTCAGCCAACATCATTTGATTACTTATATCTTGTAACAACTCATAAACATCACTTGATTCCAAGATATTATCATCACCTGCATATCTACCACCATATCGAACAACATTATTGAAAATGTCTTCGAATAAACCACGCTTTTCAGCTTGTTTAATTAAAAAATTTGAAAGCCTATCCTTTAAACCCAATTTCTCACCGCCTTTCTATCTATAAATATCATCTAAATATTCATCGTAATCTTCATCTGGAATAGCATCTTCCATCATATTCAATGTTTCTTTATGGCCAATTAACATGGCCACGAATCCATCAATATGCTCTGGTGATTTACGTTTAGATGGTGTTTTTAAATTATTTATATTTGTAATTATTTTTGCGTTGCTTGCACAGAAAATAAGTAAAGGATTATCTGTTTTAATTCGGTCCTGAAGCAATAAGATTTCGAAGTCATCAAATGGTTCATTCATATGAGTTGGATACTGTGGAACTTCCACACATTGAATCCCAAGCATTTCCCACTTTTCAACGAGTTTTTCAGCAAGTGCTGGATCATAGTTTATTTGACGTAAATCAAAGTTCTCAAATACCCATTCCACATATTGATTGACCATTTCTTCATCAACTGTTTTACCAGGACAAATTGTAACAAATCCTTTTTCAGCTAATGCACGATAAGGAACATTTCTTTGCTGCTCTTTATCTTCAATTCCAAACTCAGGAATAAAATACATTTGCTTAACGATTAATATCGCATTTCCTTCATCATCGTATGTAGGAATATTTATCGAAACACAAGTTAAATCCGTACGCCTTGATAAATCCACACCGACAACACAAGTTAAACCTTCCACATCTTTTAAATAATCAACGAGCATTTTATCAAGCTGATCTTTATCAAAATATGTTTCTGCATAGTTAACGAATACATCCAAATGCTTTGATAAGAACTCAGCCTTATTAAAGCTGTTATTTTGAGCTTCTTTAAATGCATTTTCAAGAAACTCCATGTTAACTGATACATCCATATTTGGATTAACCATTCGCCAAACGTCTCGGTCTTCCCAATCAAACTTTTTATTTGGCTCATAAATCATCATGAACCAAGAATCATCTTTATCATTACTCAAAACATCTTTTGCATAAGTATAAATTTGAGTTCCAAGCGAGCCTGTATTCTTCCCTGCTGTGGAAGTGATGATGTTGAGTGGTTCTTCTTGGGCAATTTGCGCTGAACGTAAGTTATCGTATTGTTCACGGTCCATTTGAGCATGAACTTCATCGAAATAATTGATATACGGGTTTTTACCTTCATTACCAGCGTTATCTTTTGTAAGAACCTTGATTACATTTGCATATTTAATATCGTCTTCCACAAATGTGTACTTAACTGATTTAATCGTGTCTTCTTTACCTTTATAGATACGTGTATCCGGACGTAAATCAGGACTATTTTCAATCGTTAATGCAATTGGCCCGGCTGCATTTTGACATTGTTCAAAAGTATTCGCGGAAATATAACAATCAGCGCCTTTTACACCTTCTCCGTACATCGCATAAATGACTGGTGAACCGCCCATGATTGTTTTTCCGTTTTTCTTGGGAACCTGCAAATAAGCCGTACGAATTACTCGCACCGCTTTACCATCTTCATTATATTTTTGCCATCCATAAATGTTAGCAAAGTAGAACTTCTGCCAGGACTCTAAAATTAATGGCTGCCCTGCCCATTTTCCTTTTGCATGTTTTAAGAATGTTTCAGTGAAATAAATCATCGCATTCGCTTTTTCAACATCGAACCAAATATCTTTTCGTTTCTTCCATTTCTTATATCGTTTGATAGCTAACTTAATAGAATCAGGATATAAGTGTGGGGCTGCATCTACTTCAGAAACGAATATATCAGCGTAATTTGTTTCAAAATCAATCATCTATTTAACCTCTGCCTAAATTGTAATAATTTATTGCTATCACTAGGCTCCGTGGGCTCTTTTTCTGTTTTTCCTTTTTCGAGAAGAACCCCACTTTTTTTGATTAAATCTTTGTTCTTTCCGTCTAGTCCTAATTGCCCCAAATATTTCGCTTTTTGCTTAGACCAAACTTCGACTTGTTGAGCCAATGGATGCTTTGATTCTTTCACATCACCATTTACATTCTTTGTTTTTTGGACTGTTGGAAAGTTGGAATTCTTCCATAATCCATATTTGACGCTGTATATCTCAACTGCATCAAGATAAACTTCAATCAATGGATCGAGCGCTGGCGAATAAGTTCCGGCTTCAACCAAAACATCCATAATACGCTGCGCTTCTAATTCTTTTTTCTTTTCAGCTTCAATTACGACCTTCGATTTTCTGGCCATTCCTTAAATCACCACCTAAAAAAACGAATTTTTTTCAAAAAATCATTTTGAGGTGCGCGTTTGCACCCCCACTCCCTATCCCCCCATAAGGCCAGCTTTTCTTTTTTTAATAGGGGGGCTTATAGTTTCCAGTCGAACTTTTTCTTTTCCTGGTATTTTTCATTTGTTTCTCTTTCTACAATCGGATGACACCTAGAACAAAGTGTATCAATATTATCTGGATCTAATCTTAATGAAGGATTGATTTTAATTGGAACAATATGATGATGATGTGCTTGCTTACCAAACACAAACCTTCCACATCGTTGACACAATCCTTTATCTCTTTGATAACAGAATGACTTTAAATCTTGCCAGGCTTTTGTACGATAGAATGATCTGTTCTTTGAATAGACAACTGTCTTATTTCGTTTACGTTTATGATTGAGACAGTATCGTCCTTTATCGATTAATGTCTTGCAGCCTTGCTCAGCACAGTACTTCATGATAGTAACTTAATGATGTCTTCTTTCTTTTTAACATCAGCTGGTATCTCAACATTAATCGATGCAGCATGTTCACGTAATTCTTTCACTGTCATATCCTCTAATTCAGTTACTTTAACATCAATCACTTTATCGTCAGCAAATTTAGCAATCATACTCTTAGGATTTGCAGTTACTTTGAATCCTGGTTCTTCACCTGTAGGAACAAATAAACTTCGCTTTTCTTCATTATCCCAATACTCAGTACCTGATATTGTTTTTCTAACTTCAGTAATCATTTTGTTTCACTCTCCTTATAATTATTTATTGATAGCCATTAGCACTATAGAAACAAATAAAAATACTACAGAAATTATTAACACAATATCACCAATAACATCTTCCATTTTGTATCTACACCACCTATATAATTTTCACATAATAAAAAGCACTCCCTAAGGAATGCTTCAAATATTTCATATACTCTTATATAAAAATATCATTAGTAATATTAATGGTAAAAAGAGCAAGGTGTATTTTTTAAATCCCTCTCTAAATTTATACAATAATATTTCCATTTTATATTTCTTTTCATGTTCAGGCTTGCATGTCATATAGTCAACGCTAATATGATTTTCTTTTTCCAAAATTAACTTTTCATAATCTCGGTGAAGCTCCTTTAATTTAACTTGAGTGATTGAACTTGGATTAGCTTCTAATCTTTGCAGTTTATTTAATAACACATTTAATTGTTGATAGTTATTTTCAAAATTACTAGCACGTTCCTTATAATTTTTAACTCCCAAAAACATAGTGAAAAATGTTAATGATAAAGAAGATATTAGCAATATTTTTGTTATATTTCCTTCTCCATCAATAAACCATATAGACAAAAGTAAAACTACTAAAGAATAGAAGTATGAGGTTTTTTCGAAAAACTCATGTTTCTCTCTTAATCTACCTGAAGCTTTTATCCTTGATCTTCTAGTTAAATCAACCCTTCTCTTCAATTCATTAAATACATCCATGTCATTAATAATTGTATCTTGTTGTGTAATGTGTAAAACTTGCTCACTAACCTTTTGTTCAGTACTCATTCAAACATCCCTCCGACACTAATCATAATGTAGTTGGTAATGTTTGTCACCATTATATATAGACATAATAAAAGAGCAACCGTGCACCAGTTGCCCTTTCGTCAAAATCTTATGTTATTACTATAATTCATTTTTTCAAGGGTTTGTATAATGATTACTTACCTTAAGTAAATGTTAAGTTCTATTTGAGTACTCAACCTTTTCTCTCATGGCAGCATGTTTGTTGTAAATGTACTGTGAACTGTAGTTAAGTTCTTCAGCAATCTTTTCTAATGTCATGCCCTCCACATACTTAAGATATGCAATTTTATGTTCCAATCCTTTGAACGTATTAATTAATTTTTTCAGTTTATACATATCATTCATTTTGTGTGCTAATTCATATTCAATTGCTTCAATACGTTCTTCTACCTTTGCACCTTCCGATTCAGCAGTTAAACGTACTTCTCGCAAATCACCACTGACCCAGCGTTTTAATTCAGCTTTTGTTTTATCTAAGTTGTAATCTAGATACGCAATATCCTGTTCTAATTCTTGATATACCTTCAGCCAGTTAAACAAATGATGATTCACCTACTTTCTTTGGATCTTCCACAATTATTTTTACTAGCCATGCAATTTCAAATAGTTTTGGGCAAATCGTAATTGTTGGCCAATATATTCGTCATTTTCATTTCCACCACTTACAATCCAATCTCGTATTCGATTATTGATGTCTTGCAGCACTGGTAAAGGTAATTTAGATGATATTTCTTTAATTTGTTGTAAATAAGTCACTTAATCGCCTCCATTTCTACTACGAAACTTCAAATCTCATAAAACACGTTTCTTTACCTTTCTAAGACACTTTAACGCTTGTACATCTATTTGGATTCAGAAAGAAATAAAACTTCAAATTACTATGATTCTGACGGTCATTTTTATGTCGAAACATGTCGACAAGATTAATATCCTGAGCCGAAGCCCAGGACTTATATTTACTCTTCGTAAAATTCATCAATAGACATTTGAGAAGGCTCAAGAGTAATAGAAACATTTTCACCAGCAAATGGATAAAGCTTATTAATCTTATCTTTTGTATCACCTTTTACATTGAATTTAAGAACTGTTTTCTTGCTATCACGTTGAATAGAAACAAATTCAGCACCGATTGGTTCAACTTCACTTTTCTCCACAGTTAGATGAACAATAGTACCTGGCATTTTTAATAATTCGTCAGCATGTGGTAATTCATCACTTAATACATGGAACATTAAAACTTCCTTTTTATCATCCTTTTGCATTTTCTTGAATAAAACGTTCAATTGAATTTTAGTCATGATTTATTTCTCCTTTAATTGTTTTAGTTTTCATCATATGACACCTTTCTTTAGATACTCACGAGCCATGTATAAGAAATGATGATATATGTAATTACCGGTTGTAGCAGGCTCAATAAATACTGTTGAAAAGCCATATCGCACTTCAAATGTTTTTAAACTACCAAGTAACGCTTCAGGTTTGTATTGACTTATATACTCACCTTTTAATATTTTTTGATAACCTTTTAGATCCTCCACAAGTAGCACAAATGGATGTTTAGCGGCGCGAATCAATTCATTTTCAAACCTTGTACGATCTTTAATCGATTGAACTAATTCATCTACACCATTTTTACGTTCTACCCCAGCACTTAAATAAATATCTCGTGTAATACCCATTTCAGGATTCTTAGGAATTACCGCTGAATAATCAGCCGTATCAATTTTTCTAAGTCTGAATTTAACATCCTTTTTACGAAAATAATCAAGTACATGTTGGTTTTTCTGTTCTCTTGTATCCACCATGATTTCTAATGTATCCAGTATTTCTTTCAATTCTTTTTCTGAATATCGATAATGAATTGCTGGCATTTATTTCACCTTCCTAAAATGCAACATTGCACGATTGAATATTTCTTGTGAAAGCTCGTCCGTTAATTTATTTTCATAGTTGGCCACAGATTCTTTTACATATAACCAACCATTAAGTGAAAAGTTTAACGTTAATTCCATAACCAATCTTGCTGCAGCTTCATCATGATTAAACCAATCATTAATTTTTGGATTTATGTCTTGCTCAACACCGATAAAAAAATTAATAATTTTATCTATCGTTTGTTTTACTGCATGATCTTGGTCCGAATAATTCCCTTGCAAATATTTAATAATACGTAGCTTGTATTCCTTAATAACTGATTCAATTTCAGGAGCAACCTTTTCATGGTTCTCAATGTATAAATCATTTCCATCAAGAACGAGCTTCGCTCCCATCGATTGAACCTCAGCACATATCTGTTTTGGATGCATATTACACCTCTTTTATTAATGGGTTATCGAGGGTTACTAAGTTTTTTATTCAGTAACCCACTAAAAAGCCAGTCGTATCAGGGGTTCAAGACTCATTTAGGTTATCAGGGTTACTAAAGTTACTCGTTTTTCTATTAAAGCCCTATATATATATTATTTTTTTATTTATTTATTTTCTTATAGGCTGTTATAGGAAACTCAGTAACCTTAATAACCCATAAGCTATAAACCATTGATATAACAACATTTATATGGGTTATTAAAAAATAAGTTCAGTAACCCTTTAGTAACCCAATATCAAATCTTTTTCCTATTTATAGGAGTTATGTTACTTTTCTCCTCTTTATCATCCGCTGAAAACAAACTCGCACTAGCATAATTGTTTAATGTCATACCAATAATGAAAGTTTTGTTTTTCGCACCTTTTTCTTTTTTAAATCCACGAATTTCTAATTGACGATAAAAAGCACGATTCTTTAAATCCAATTCATTATTTTGATAACACCACTTTGTATAATTTTCATATAGTAGCTTCGCTTCAATTCTCTCTGTAGGATGTATCGTACAATTTTCATCTATGAAGGGAGCCAATATATCCATATCTTCACGATATTCTGCGGTCGCTGCCTTCACAGCTTCAGGAGCACGCAACCCTTCGGCCTGCCACTTCATGCAGCCCTCAACAGCCCACCGCAAAACACCAGGCATTTCCTTTGCTAATTTATCTGGTAGATCATAATCAATCTTGTCTTTAGGTATAGTTACGGTAAAAGGAATAAGCATAATCCTTCTCCAAATACCTTCATCCGAACCTTTAACAATTGGTTTATGGTTGGTAGTGAAGAAAACCTTAAACTCTGGTGTAAACTCGAAATATTCCTGGCGTAAGAAACGAGCTGACATTTTCTCACCACCGGTGATTTGTTTCACCAGGGCTTCAGATAATTGTTGTCCTTCTTCACTCTCAACAGCCGATACAAAACGAGCTCCATCTAATCTGGCCACATCGTTATTGATTCCTGAATCATTTCTCTTTTTTAAGAAAGTGTCACTGTTTGTCTGTCTTCCATAATCACCGAGTAGATCCTGGATGATATTAATAAAAGTAGACTTACCATTACGGCCATTACCAAATAAGAAAAACATTACTTGTTCTTTTGTTACACCGGTTAATGAATAACCAATAGCTTTCTGCAGGTAGTTAATTAATTCATGATCCGCTTCACCTGTAGGTGTTTTAAAAATACTTTCCAAGAAAGCTTTCCAGTTTGGACACTCAGCATTTTTGTCATACTTGATTGGAGAAATCTTTGTTAATAACAAGTCACGGTCATGTGGTAATAATTCACCAGTCTTTAAATCGATAACTCCGTTATCACAGTTAAATAAAAAGTTATGAGCATCTAATTCTTTCTTTTTCACTGATACCATCGGTCTTACATCCAATATGCTATTTATCCTAATTGACCGTCTTTCACACTTCTTAGCCCAATCATGCAGTAACTTTGATTGATATTTATCTTCTGTAGCCTTTGCTTCTCCATATATAGCTCTTAACGTTTTGGCCGTGATAGCTTCAATTTGTCTCTTACTATCCTCATGCCAATGCTTACCGTTCCATATAAGCCATTCCAACTCGTTACAATACCGAACATTTTCGCCATGATAATATGCGATACGTTCAGCATTTCCTAACTCAGTTAAATGAAACTTTGGTGTTTCATCGATAATTTCCTCAGTATCTTCAATTGAGTTATCAGAAATGTAAACTTCATACTTTTTCTCTTCAGGCGGTTCATAATCAGCTATTGTGGAAGGAGTTGAAAGAATTGCTGTATCAATTGTCATTTGGCCATATGTACGGCCATCACTTGAATGTGGTTTATCCCACTTCTCACGAAGTAAGGAAGACTCTCTAAACATTGAATCCATCTTTGCAGCATCTTTATCCGTCCAAAACGCTAAATGATTGCATAAAGCCATATCAGTTGAAGAATGATCTCCGTTAATCAACATGCCCTGGAATAAATCTTTAATGGCTGCACCGCTTTTACTATCAAACATTCGCTCCCATAATTCTGCATTCGATAAACTAGTAATATCTTCTCGTTCGAATGAAGTAGCGTTTTGTTTCTTTTCCGGCTTTGGCTTTTCTTTCAAATACTTCTCAAATAAGACTTTTAATTCTTCTGTTCTATCTTCCACAGGAACTTGATCCAAGCAATCACCGGTGAAAGTAAAATAGCGTCCATGTCTGTACACTTCTAATCCTATATCAACATTTTTCCGTCCTGTACCTGGTCCTTTTAATGGCAGCTTACCTTTTGCAATGATGTGGATACCATCACCACTTGGTGAGTATTCCGTGTAACTATTTACGATTTCAATAACATCCTCAGCTAAACTTGTAAGAGCACCTTCCTGAATACAATGGTCAATATCTATCCCAATGAATGGATCGTCCTTTGAAAACATGAACCCAATTCCGTCATAATCTCCTTGTTCATAGAATTTTATGATCGTCGGAAACGTTGACCAGCTCCGTTTATTATTTGATTGAGCCATTTCCCCATTGATTTGATAAGGAACTTTTGTTTTCTTACCGTTTCTTACTTCTGACCGCCATAAGATCCAATGAGGAGTGTTTTTAAGCTCTGCCGGTATTTGATTAAATTTATATCTCATTTGATTTTCTCCCTTTGGAAAAGGGAGCCGTTAGTAGCTCCCTCCTATTTGAATCTTGTTAATTAACTTTTAGAACGGAACATCCTCATCCGAAACTGTAAATCCAGTACTTGGAGCCGATGCTTCCGATTCTTTAAACCCATTTACTTGCGGATATTTTTTACCGTTATATTCACGCTCACCAACTACTACACGAAGATGTTTATTTAAAAGAGTATCTGCCCATTCCTTGTAAGAAGCGAATTTCATTCCTGTTGGAAATGCTGCAGCTTTAGAAATTGCTTGTAATCTCCACAGTGATTTTTCAGTTACAACAAAATTATCGAATAAAAGCTTCTGTCCTTGGAATGCCTGGTCTACATCACTACGAATTTCATAATCCACAACAATCATGTTGTTTCCGGATTCAGCTTTTTTTAATTCATAATTAACAACTGTTACCTCATATTCTCCTGGCTTAACTTGCTCAAATCCTTTAGCTTGTTCATGATCTACTGTAAACATTATTTTTCCTCCTTGTTGTTAAAAACTTGTAATCTATCTAAAGCAGCACTTAAATATTTAAGATTGAAATCTTGGAGTTTTTGTTTTGTTTTAAACTCAATTTCATCTAGCATCTTCGCTGCTTCATCACTGGATTCAACAATCTCTATAATTTTTGTAATAAGAGCATTTCTTTCATTTTCTTGCTCCGCTCTTACATCTACACCAAGTTCTAACCATTTATAAATGATTGCACCATGCTCCGGCTTAATTAATTCACCATTTTCATTTATTAAATTAGAATTATCTTTAGTTGGTGTAGCTGTATGATTTTGCTCCATACGTAGAACAATCATGAATTCATACTCCAAATCATCTTTCTGAATTGGTTTTAATCCTAACTTACGAATTTGAAGCTTATCATTATCATCACGCTCAGCTTGATATTCTTGTTTAGTACGTAACGTAGCGATAATATGAACATCATTTTCTGTAAGTGATTTAATGAACTCTTTAATAACCGGCTTCATTGTTTTCCAATCTTGAAAACGCCCACCTAAATCTTGTTGCTGGTCCAAGATACCTCCGATACCTTCCCAAGCATGTGAAAGACTATCTGCAATAACAACCTCACAACCACTTTTCTTTAATAATTCAATCGCTTGTTGGTATCGCACTGTAGAATATGGAGCATCGAGTTCAACATATTTAAAACTACCAATCTTGTAACCTTTAATTGTATTGTTTGCATAAAGAAGTGAACGTTTGTGCTCCGTATCGATAACACCAATCTTCTTCCACAATTCTTCTTCTGGTAAATCAGGATAAGCTTCTTTCATCATTCCATATGCCAGGATTAAAGAAGTTAATGTTTTACCTCCACCACTGGCACCGAATAAGGCTATACAAGCTTTCAGCTTTTCACGTTGTGCATCTGTTACTTTTAACGACATGTTTTACGCTCCTTTTCCAAACCTATTCTTTAATATCCAATTCTGTAGCTTTATTTTGCAGACTCTCCAACATTTGTGGGATATTAAGCCTTTGAATAATATCAACGGATAACTGTTCTTTCAGATTGTTTTCAAGCGCCTTGACTATTGTTTCTTCTGCATCTTTTCTTGCAGTTTGAATCATCGTGCTAACTTTAGAAGTAAGCTCCTTAGCAAGATAATTTTGAATGAAATACTCACTTATAGATAACTTTCTATCGCTTGAATACTTAGCCTCTCGGCCATGTTCATCAAGCGTTTTTTCTGTTAGGTAACGTTCATATCTCATACCAATAAACTCGCTAATCGGTATTAATTCCACTTCTGATCCCCAACCATTTTTCTTATATGGTATTTTTAATTCATCGATTTTCTTTTCTAAGGCTCCATGAATAAAAGTATCTACAACCTCATTTGCTTTTTCTTCAGCTTCACGTTCAATTTTCGATAAAACCTTTTGTTCTACTTTTTGAATCAATCTGTCCTGTAAGCCCGAGATAACCTTACTTTTGATTACATCATCAAGATTCTCGTCTTCATCTAACCAATCTACATCTACTTCAATTTTTACTTTAGCCATTTTTTAAACCTCCACACTATAAGAGATAGACTCAGGTTTAACTGTAACGCCTGGAACAATTTGACCTGTATCATCGATAACAACCTTTTCACCGCTGATTTCTACAATCTTGAGTGTCTTCTTTAAATCAGCCCATTTCACACTATTTTTGATGTACTCAGCAAGGTCATTTTGAATGACATAATCTAAAAGTAATGCTTCATCACCTTTATCCGGCGTTTCCTTACTCTTACGAGTTTTCGATTTACCGTAAGGCGTACTAATTGTTTTCTGTTTTGGATCCGCTGCAAGTTGTTCCGCATGGTAACGATGGATATGACTTTCAAAGAAACTAATACTATCGTGGATAGGCTTTAATTCTTTTTGCTCCCATTGTGCAATACGATCACGTTCAACATTTGCCAACGTTGTAATTTTCTTTTCTTCCGCTTTAAGTGCAGTCAATTTACGAAATGCCCAATTAAGGCCTTCTAAATCACTAATTTCAAATCGCTTCTCCGCATCCTGTAATTCATCAACTTCCGCTAATTCAATTGCTTGTAATGAGTTCATCAATATTACCTCCAAATATATTTTTAATTTCCTCTTTAGTGTGAAGGGAAAAATAAATTAAACCGTTTTTGGTGAAAGTAGCTTCAAATGGATATTCCGAACAATCACGTTTCACTACTTCAAGATTTCCTTGCTCATTTATGAGTTCTTCAAACAATTGATATTTGACATGTATTCGGTCATTATAGACACCCAAAATGCCACTTTTCTGCGCTAAACGTACAGCTTGTACATATTCTTCAATCGCTTTAATATCCATTAGGATTCCACCACCCTGGCATATTCCACTGTTTTACGGATAACTTCTCCTCCAACATCGTTGGCTACTTGTTTTGATATTTCATATTCGAATTCCATTGCTTCTTTTGGTAACTTCGTTACTACCAATGGACCTGGATTGCTAATAAATAAATTACCTACCCTTACTAGATATGCAGTTTTAGGCATTAATTGCTTATCCATCCTTTTACACTCCTTTACACGAAATCAATTCATGCTATAATGACCAAGAAATATGTTTTTATTAGACCGTCAGCCCCAACTGGCGGTTTTTCCTTTTATACAGCTCGAAAGCATTCAACACTTTGTTCCGCAATTAAGTAATTCGTTAGATTCCCTTCAAGTACGGCATTCTGTCCGAACATAAAATACTTATCATCTTGCTTAATTTCACAACCATAGAAATCTTTAATTGGATGATCAGGTTCTTTAGTAGATTCCTTTCCACCAATGTCTTCCACAAATATTGCATCGATATTACTCACACTAATGTGGAATGGCACCTTCGTAGCTGCACCTGTATATTCAATTTTTGTTAAAGAACCAAATCCATTTGTAATTGTTTTAAATTGTTCAGCTGTAAAACTAACCTTTGCACCTGATTTAAAAACCAATGTTACTTCCTTCAATTAACTCACCTCCCTTCGAGCTGAAACCTTACGGTTCATTTCCCTTAGCTGACACTTTGCTTCTAATTCAGTAATAAGTAATAACGCTGGACTCTTTCGCATCTCAGCACATTGCTGACGTACTTGAGATGCTTTCATTAATCTACTTGCGGAAAATACTCCATTCATGATTGGTCACGCTCCTTTTTTATTCCCTTTGTAAGTTAATATGGTACGTAATTTACCATCTTTCAGAACAACTTCCCTGTCATAATTCGACAAAATTTCTTCACGATTAATTCTTTCTACTTCTTCACCGTATCCCCAATATCCAGCACGAAGTAGAAATTCAGAATACCCTTCTGGAATCGGTAATTCATATCCATCTAAGGTAATTCTAGTTACCTCAATACCTTCTCTAATAATCATTTCATACACCTTCTACATTTCAATAGTGACTCCACCGCCAACTCTACTTAAAGTAGAGTCTACATTAAAAAAAATTTGATCATAACTAATTTCTAGCAAATCACAAATTTTCTTTGCATTTCCTACAGTCACCTCATCAGGATGATTTTCCATGTTTCTATACGTTTGAACATGGACATTTAGCTGTTGCGCCATTTCACTTTGCGTAAAACCTTTTAGTAATCGCGCTTGTTTAATAGTGAGAATCATCACTTTCACCTCGTTTCTATTCGCTTGTAAACTCATAATAATCTACTAAAAGTAGAATGTCAACACTGAAAAAACTATATCAATCTACTTTTATACCATTTCTAAGAATTAAAAGTAGAATTTTTTCGACTTTATATTGAATAAACTCTACTTTTAGTATAATATTATAGATATAAAGTTGACGGAGGTCACCAAAATGAGCATAGGAAAAAATATTAAAAAATTAAGGGATAAACATAATCTTTCACAAAAAGAATTCGGAGAAATAGCTGGTGTTTCAGATAAAGCAGTATCAACTTGGGAAAAAGGACTAAAAGAACCAAGAATGGGATCACTTCAAAAAATAGCCGATCATTTTGGGATTTTAAAAAGTGACATCATCGAAGATAAAGATTCTAATGTTACTCACATCAGACCTAACCAGCCAAAAATTGAAAACAATTGTAAGCCTGTACCACTACTTGGAGCAATATCTGCTGGAACTCCACTTGAAATGGTTGCTGTGGAAGAGTGGATTAATGTTCCAGTTGAAATAACTGATAGCCATCCTCATGCTTTTTTATTAAGAGTAGTGGGAGATAGTATGAGTAAAGTAATACCACCAAATATGTTAGCGTTGATAGATCCAGATGTTGAAATTAAAAATGGAGATATTGCTGCCGTTGCGGTTAATGGATTTGATGCAACTCTAAAAAGATTTTATAAGTTCCAAGATGGAATTACTTTAGAACCTGAAAGTTATAATCCTGAATATAAAACACAATTTTATGATTCTAAAACACAAGAACACACTCCTGTTGTAGTAAAAGGAAAATTAGTTTGGTATATGGCACCTCTTAACGCTAAATTCTAAATGTAAAAGGTGATTATTTTGACTAAAGCAGCTATCTATATTCGTGTTAGTACACAGGAACAAGTTGAAAATTATAGTATAGAAGTTCAAAGAGAACGGATAAGAGCATATTGTAAAGCGAAAAATTGGGATGTCTATGATGAATATATAGACGGTGGTTATTCAGGTTCTAATTTAGAACGACCTGCTATAAAAAAACTTTTAAACGATTTAAAAAGTATAGATATAGTTGTTGTATATAAATTAGATAGGCTATCACGCTCTCAAAGAGATACATTAGAATTAATTGAAGAACATTTTTTAAAAAACAATGTGGATTTCGTATCTATCACAGAGACATTAGATACCTCTACACCATTCGGTAAAGCAATGATTGGTATTTTATCTGTATTTGCCCAATTAGAACGTGAAACAATTGCAGAACGTATGAGAATGGGACATTTGAAAAGAGCTGAAAAAGGATTAAGAGGTAATGGTGGTGACTATGATCCAACTGGATATACAAGGCAAGATGGACAATTAATAATAAAAAAAGATGAAGCTGATCATATTAAAAGAGCATTTGATTTATATGAGCAATATTATTCAATTACTAAAGTACAGGAAGTTTTAAAAGAGGAAGGTTATACTATTTGGAGATTTCGAAGATATAGGGACATTCTTTCTAATACATTATATATAGGGCGTGTAACCTTTTCAGGGAAGGACTACGAAGGTCAACATGAACCTATTATTTCATTAGAGCAGTTTAAACGTGTACAGGCGCTTTTAAAACGTCACAAGGGACATAATGCCCATAAAGCTAAACAAAGCCTGTTATCTGGTCTAATAACCTGTTCTTGTTGCGGAGAGAATTATGTGGCATACAGTACAGGTAAATCTAAGGATATTGAATCCAAAAGATATTATTACTACATTTGTAGAGCAAAGAGATTCCCAGCTGAATATGAAGAAAGATGTATGAATAAAACCTGGTCGAGAAAAAAACTTGAAGAAGTTGTTATTTCTGAATTAAAAAGTTTAACCGAAGAAAAGAAACAGACTAATAAAAAAGAGAAAAAAGTAAATTATGAAAAACTAATTAAAGATATAGATAAGAAAATGGAACGTTTGCTTGATTTATTTATGAATACTACAAACATAAGTAAAAGCCTTTTAGAACAGCAAATGGAAAAACTTAATTTAGAAAAAGAAAAGCTCCTTCTTAAACAACAACGTTCCGAAGAAGAATCTATTTCTCATGAAGTAACTTTAACTATGATAGATGATTTATTTGAAACGTTAGAGTTTAAAGAAAAACAAATTATAATCAACAATTTTATAGAAAAGATTTATATCGATAATGAAAACGTCGAAGTAATTTGGCGTTTTTAAGTCATAACTTTTATGTATTCATTTCCGGCTATTCATACAGCCCAAATAAAAAATGATTCTTTTTGCTTAATAGCCTCTATAACTCCTTGCGCCGCCAAATTCTGGCCAGTAGACAACGTCCCGTTCCACTGTAACAAATTTGAATTCTTTTCTCTCTTTCTTTCAGCAATCCCGCGAACAAGTACAGCACATTCACTTACTCTCCCCATCGTTATACACTTCCGGCAATATGTGCACACTTTACTGCACCTTTTACATAAAAACGACGCAAATAGCCGCCGATCTACATTTCCACAGCGTTGGCACATATATTTAGAATTCTTCTTTTTTACACCTTGTACACATACAATCTCTCCCTTCTTTTTCAAATCGTTTAATTTCCTCTGTAAATCTGAAGAAAGTTCTTCTAATAGCAACTGTTTCCCCGCTACCATCAACAATCACCTCCAGCACTACTATAAACCTTTCTCATCATCTCGTAAAAACTCAAAAAAGCCGATAACCTACTTATAAAATAGTAAGCTATCGACTTTATACACTTTTTTTATTCTTTTATAAATCCTAGAATCGACCGTATCCTAAGAAATGTTTTTGGTTATACGAACTGTTAATATCACCGTACGCAATTCCTTTATCACTAGCATGAATCATTTGGCCATTACCAACATAAATACCAATGTGAGATGGACCTGCTTTATAAGTACCTTGGAAGAATACTAAGTCTCCTGGTTGTGGGCTATCTACTTTAGAAACTGAGTTCCAGTAACCCCTAACGTCTTGACGACCTACACCAAAGATGTAAGAAATGAATCCACTACAATCAAAACCACCGTTTGATGGGGATGCACTTCCCCAAACATATGGTAAACCTAAGTAGCTTTGTGCTTTACCAATTACGCCACCCACATTTGGAGCTGCCTTTTTCTCTTCTTGTTTAGGTGCTTCTTTCTTAGGCTCTTCTTTTTTTGGTTCTTCTTTTTTAGGCTCTTCTTTTTGAGCTTGTCCACCATTGTTTGCTGGTGCAGCTTGCTCTGCAGGTGCTTGTGCTGGCTGAGCTTGCGCAGCTTTAGCAGCTTGCTCTGCTTGTTTTTGAGCAGCAGCTTCTTGTGCAGCTTTTGCTTGTGCTTCTTCTTCTGCAATGCGTTGTAATTGCAGTGCTTGTTTCTCAAGCTCTTTCAATTGACCTTCCGTACTTGTCATTGAAGTTACAACTGTATCCATTTTACCGCTTAAATCGTTTACTGCTGTTGCTTTTTTCTCTTTTTCAGCGTCAAGTTCTTTCTTAGCAGTTTCAATTTGAGCTTGTGCTTCTTTTAATTCTTTTTGTTTCTCTTTTACCGTTGCAACATCTTTTTTCACACTAGCTTGGTCTTCTTGTTGTGTTTTCATGATATCTTCATCAGACTCAAGAATTTTAGAAACAGAAGTTAAACGATCAACTAAATCTGCAACGTTTTTAGAGTTTACAAGAACTTCTGTTACAACGTTCGTATTTGGTTGTTCTTGAAGTGCAACTAAACGCTTTCTTAATAGCTCTTCACGTTTTGCAATCTTTGTTTGTAATTCTGCAATATCTTTATTTTTCTTTTCAATTAATTGCTCAGTATCAGAAACTTTTTTCATTGTTTCATCAAGCTTTGCAGCATTCTCTTGAACAGATTTATCTAAACCTTGAATTGTTTTGTTTAAGTCATTCATTTGCTTTTGTAATTCATCACGTTCTTGTTGTTGTTTATGTAAAGTGTCATTTTGTGTGTTAATTTGTGATTTCACGTCAGAAATTTTATCTTCTGCAAATACATTTGGTGTTAGCCCAGAAAACATTAATCCTGCAACTAATGCACAAGATGTCATTTTTAGCTTTTTCATTTTATTTTTTACACCGCTTTCTTTTTTCTTTTTCCGTATATAACCTATAAAATTTATACCATAATTCGGGATTTTTTTTGCTAATGTTACGTTTTTGTAAAACAAATGTAATATTATATGTAGCTCTAGCGCAAAATGCGTATATTTTTGTATGTATGTGTAGAAATTTATATACTTTTCTCACTTCTATAAACAAAGAAAAAACGTAAGGAATCCCTTACGTTTTATTAAATATACGAATACGAATACAAATGAAATACTACTTCATCCATTTCTCAGCCCAATTTTGGACCTCATCCATAACACTTTCTAACGCTTTTCCCTTGTCAGTTAAGCCATACTCGATTCGAACTGGTACTTCTGGATAGACATTACGAACTACAATGCCCTCGCTTTCCAATTCCTTTAAACGCTCTGACAACATACGATCGCTCATATTTGGGATAATATCTGCGATTTCTCTAAAACGTTTCGACTCTTCAAGCAAAGATTTAATAATTAAGCCAGTCCACTTCTTACTAAGCAGAGTAAAAGCTGACTCAAACTTTGGACATAAACAAGAATTATGCTCCATATGTTTCACCTCTCTTCTATTATAATATAGTTTCTTGTAAAAAGTAAGTTATAAAACTTTCCTCATTATTTTATTTTACGTACATTTTACCATTTCCAAATATTAACTTGTCAACTAAACGTAACATACCCGTAAAAAAACCCTCTTAAAAAGAGAGCTTTTTATATCTTTATTACTTCGTATACCATCCAAGACCTAATGCACCTTCACCTAAGTGCGTACCAATTACAGCTCCAAAATAACCTGTACGAATTGTGACGTGAGGATATTTTGCTTCTAATTCTTTCTTCCATTCATTCGCTTCCTCTTCACGTTGCGCATGAATGATAACTGCTTCCATAGGTACACCTTTACTTGCTTGCTCATCAAAAATTTCAATGATACGTTTTAATGCTTTTTTACGTGTACGAATCTTTTCAAACGGAATAATGATTTTATCTCTAAAATATAAAACTGGCTTCACTTGTAACAGACTGCCGATGAAAGCTTGCGCGCTATTCAATCGACCACCACGCTGTAAATGATGTAAATCATCAACTACAAAATAGGCGTCCATCGTTTTCTTCATTTCATCAAAACGAGCGATAATTTCTTTTGGGTTCTTTCCTTCACTTGCTAACTTTGCACCTTCACGCACATAAAATCCTTGTACTTCACAACTAATTTCAGAGTCATACGTGTATACATCAATACCCTCTACCATTTGTCCAGCTGTCGTTGATGTTTGATATGTACCACTAATTCCACTTGATAGGTGAATACTAATAACTGCATCATAATCTTTAGCTAGTTCTTCATATAGCTCAACAAACTTTCCGATTGCTGGTTGAGAAGTTTTTGGAAGTTCCTCTTGTTCACGTACTTTCACATAAAAATCATCTGCTGAAATTTCAGCTTCTTCTTGATAAGATTCTGTTCCAAACACAACGTTTAATGGAATCATATATATATTGAGTTCATCACGAATTTGCTTCGGTATATATGCCGTACTATCAGTAACAATAGCTATTTTCATTTTCGTACCTGCCTTATAAAAAGTTTTATTTCCTAATTTTACACGAAAACTACAAATGGTGCATCCATACATGAAAATGCCGGTTGAAATTATACCTACCATCTCGACAAATTACAACAAAAAGATAAAATACTCACCAAAAACTTCAGCATATTTAGAAAAAATGTTTGAATATAAAAAGGCTCGCTTTTAAAATGGAAAGTACTAGTCATTTTGATAGATAGGGGCGTACACAAGTGCTATTACAATATTTAACAATCAAAGACTACGGCGAACACGAAATCGTCATTCAAAAATCAAGATTTATTTGTTATATTAGCCGAGCAACAACTGAGGAAGAGGCTCAAGAATTTATACAAAAAATAAAAAAACAACATTGGAATGCAACACATAATTGTTCCGCTTATTTAATTGGCGAACAAGATCATATTCAAAAAGCAAATGATGACGGTGAGCCTAGCGGTACAGCTGGCGTACCAATGCTGGAAGTACTTAAAAAACGTGGACTAAAAGATACCGTCGTCGTCGTAACACGCTATTTTGGTGGCATTAAACTTGGCGCAGGTGGATTAATTCGTGCATATGGAAAGTGTACAAGCGAAGGCGTTAATCATGTCGGTGTTGTCCAGCGAAAACTAATGCGTGTGATGCAAACC
This sequence comes from Bacillus sp. FSL L8-0199, assembly GCF_038005705.1. Taxonomy (NCBI): domain Bacteria; kingdom Bacillati; phylum Bacillota; class Bacilli; order Caryophanales; family Bacillaceae; genus Bacillus; species Bacillus sp. FSL L8-0199. The sequence goes on from NZ_JBBOTS010000001.1 coordinate 5,131,191, forward strand.
GAGATTGATTACACATTACTTGGCAAAGTGGAAAATGAATTACGCAATTCAAAATATGCCATTAAAGATATTCATTATCTAGAAAATGTCACATTTGATACGTATGTAGAAGAAGACGGCAAACAAGCATTTACAGATTGGATGATTGAATTAACAAACGGGAAATGTACAATTACAGAAGGAGATATGTTGTACTTAGAACAAGATGTTATCTAAGAATAACCCATTTATCACCTTCAAAGATTAATGTAGTGAATTACTTCCCTACAAATGAACTAACGAACTAAGGAGATTATATATGGAAGAACGTTATTATCATCTCCAAAATAGCAGAATAAAAAAGAAGCGAAGAAGGAAACTTTTCTTCTTCCTTATTTTCGCATTTTTATTTGGCAGCATAGGAGTTTATGTGTTAAATTCTTACTCTTCTCTTATGGGGATGTATAGTGGTTTTACTCGTGAAAAATCAGATTTAAGAAACCAAGATGTAGAAATTACAAAGGAACCTTTTACAATTCTCATTATGGGTATAGAAGATTATGCGACAGATGGTCAAAATGGTCGTACAGACTCATTAATGTTTGCAACAGTCAATCCAAAAACGCAAAAGATTTCACTTATGAGTATTCCTCGTGATTCTCGAGTTAAAATTGTTGGAAAAAATAAGGAAGACAAAATTAACGCTGCCCATGCTTACGGCGGAGAAGAAATGGCAATCAAAACTGTCGAAGGCTTTCTAAAAGTTCCTGTAGACCATTATATTAAAATTGATTTCCAAGGCTTTAAAGGTATCGTTGATGCTGTTGGTGGCGTTACCGTTGACGTACCCTTCGATTTCTGGGAGCGCTCTGACGTGGATTACTACAAAAAAATTCAATTTAAGCAAGGACAGCAAAACTTAAACGGTGAAGAAGCACTTGCTTACGTCCGTATGCGAAAGCAAGATCCAAATGGCGATTATGGTCGAGCTGCTAGACAAAGACAATTACTGGCCGCTGTTGCTCATAAACTAAACTCCACCTCTACTGTATTTAAAATTAAAGATTTAACAGCTGTCGTTGGAAAATATATAAAAACCGACATTCCTATTTCAGACGGACTTGCTCTTTACAATAAACTTTCTGGATTTGATCCTTCTACAATGCAAACGTTAAAGCTTGAAGGCGAAGACAAAAAGATAGGCGGTATTTATTACTTCCTTCCAGATCCAATCAGTGTAGAAACGGTGCGTAACGAAATTGAAAAAGAATTAGGAGAAAAAGCAAAAAATCCAACTACAAAAAACAACTCAAATCCTGATTTAAATTCAAGTTCTAACTCTAACGAACAAACAAAAAAAGAGACAAACCAAAATAAAACACCAACTGATCCGCCACCTTCTACAAATGCTCATGCAGAGTGGATTATGCGCAATCAGCCGTAAAAAAAAAGGCCCAATCTATCCGATTGGGCCTTTTTATTTACTTATTAAAGTGTTGTAAAATCGCTTCTACAATACGCTCTGATGCACGACCATCACCATAAGGGTTAGATGCTTTCGCCATCTTATCATGGGCTTCTTTATCTGATAACAACTCATCAGCAAGACCAAAGATTGTCTCTTCGTCTGTTCCTGCTAATTTCAGCGTACCTGCTTCAATACCTTCAGGGCGCTCTGTTGTATCACGAAGAACAAGAACTGGTACCCCAAGTGATGGAGCTTCTTCTTGTACACCACCAGAATCCGTTAACATTAAGTATGAACGAGCTGCAACATTGTGGAAATCAATTACATCTAGCGGCTCAATTAAATGAATACGGTTATGTTCACCTAAAATTTCATTTGCTATTTCACGAACAACAGGGTTCATATGAACAGGGTACACAACTTGTACATCTTCATGCTTATCAACAAGACGCTTAATTGCACGGAACATATTACGCATCGGTTCACCTAAGTTTTCACGACGGTGAGCTGTCATAAGTACAAGACGATCATTCCCAAGTTTCTCTAGTACAGGATGACTATATGTTTCTTTTACAGTCGTTTGTAGCGCGTCAATCGCTGTATTTCCTGTAATGAAAATACGTGACTCATCTTTATTTTCCTTCTGTAAGTTCGTTGCTGATTTTGCTGTTGGTGAGAAATGAAGATCCGCCATTACACCTGTTAATTGACGATTCATCTCTTCTGGGTATGGAGAATACTTATCCCACGTACGAAGGCCCGCCTCAACATGACCTACTGGAATTTGATTATAAAAAGCAGCTAAGCTTGCAATAAATGTTGTTGTTGTATCACCATGTACAAGTACAATATCCGGCTTCGCTTCTTTCATTACTTTATCCAAACCTTCTAAACCACGCGTTGTAACATCAATTAAAGTTTGGCGGTCTTTCATGATATTTAAATCGAAATCTGGCGTAATTCCAAAGATACTTAATACTTGATCTAACATTTGGCGATGCTGTGCTGTTACAGTCACAATCGATTCAATTTTTTCTGGGTGTTTTTGCAACTCTAATACAAGAGGTGCCATTTTAATTGCTTCTGGACGTGTCCCGAAAATTGTCATTACTTTTAAACGTTCAGTCATGTGATTGCCTCTTTTCTTTCACTAATTACAGCTTCTATTATGACATATAAAAATATACATGAGTACATCCCTTTTTAACGCATAACAGAAACTTTTCTATTACAAATACTTTTTCTTCCCACCGAGTAATAATCTATCTTTTGTTTCTTAACATCTTCATCAGTATAACAATTTCTCCCATCAAATAAAATAGGCTCCCTCATAAGTTGTACGTACTTTCCTAACGGATAAGCTTGAATATCTTCCCATTCTGTTACGATAAAAACCGCACTCGCATCTCTAATCGATTCATCTATACATCTACTATATTGTATAGCATCTCCAAATATATTTTTCACATATTGAATTGCTTTTGGGTCGTAAAGAACAATATCTGCACCTATATTAAGTAATGCTTCTATTATAATAAGAGATGATGCTTCTCTAATATCATCCGTATTCGGTTTAAAGGATGCGCCAAGAACTGCAATCCGCTTTTTATTCATATTCATAACTTTTTTCGCTTTTTCAATCAATAGCAGCTGTTGCTTATTATTTACTTCAATAACCGCTTTTAACAAACGAAAATCATGAGCAACATTTCCCGCAATTTGTACCAGTGCTTTCGTATCTTTCGGAAAACACGACCCTCCGTAGCCAATGCCCGCATTTAAAAAAGATGCACCAATTCTCTTATCCATTCCCATCCCTTTGGCAACATCCAATACATTCGCGCCTACCTTCTCACATATATTTGAAATTTCATTAATGAAACTAATCTTTGTAGCTAAAAAGGCATTCGACGCGTATTTAATCATCTCTGCACTTTTAATATCTGTAACATACGTTTCTAAACATAATTCACTATACAAACTCTCTACTCTTCTTGCTACTTCCTCACTATCCGCTCCAATTACAATACGATCTCCATGAAAGAAATCATAAATACCTGAACCTTCACGCAAAAACTCTGGATTCGATACGATATGTACTGTATGCCTCCCTTTTAACTTCTCCTCAATCCATCCCTTCATTACATCATTTGTACCTACTGGAACTGTACTTTTCGTAACAACAATAATATCGTTCGTCGCATATAATCCAATATCGTTACAAGCACTCTGAATATACGTTAAATCTGCCGTCCCATCTAATAAAGGCGGTGTTCCAACTGCAATAAATATAAACTCTACATCATCAAATGCCTCTTCTTTATTTGATGTAAAAGTTAAAGCATTATTCTCATATGCATAATTTATTAATTCATGTAATCTAACCTCATAAATAGGTAAATCCCCTTGTTTTATCCGTTCAATTTTTTCATCATCTATATCAAAACATGTAACTGAATGCCCTAATTTTGCCAATCCTACTCCTGTAATCAACCCAACATATCCAGTACCTACTATCGTAATTTTCATTTCCTTTTCGCACAGGAATTTACAATAGAAAAGATATGAACTATAGAACTCTCCCTGCGCTTCCCCCTCTCACGTTAAAAATGAGAAAACCCTTTTCCTTTTTCATTATATGAATTACTTCCCTTACTTTTTTTAAAGTTTTTGTAAAATTAAATGCACTATAAAGTAAAACTTAATCAGTGAGAATGAGGCTGCCAGGTCACGTGTAATAAATTCCCACATTTTAACACGAGACTTACTCATTTCTACGTGCAACACTTATAATACTGAAATAAAAGTATTCACTATCGAAGAAAAAGAGAAAATGTCACATTCCGAAGTCCAGTACGATTAACCTTCTTATATGATTCAACATTCTATATACAATTGTCATATATTTTATTCGCTTCCATTAACCGTAAAAAGAAAAAAAGATTGAATTCTAATCTTTTTGTGATACCATATGTTATGAGCCTGTAAACAAACATCATAATTTTCAGATAAATATATTTTCAAAAAAAAAATTACGTTAGACTATAAAGGGTGGGGTATTAATGGACTCACAAGTGATTTATGCCATTTTGGCATCTTTCATCACTGTACTTGTCGTTACTCCTTTAGTTATTAAATTAGCTTTTAAAATAGGAGCGACAGATAAGCCAAACGCACGTAAAGTGCACCAAAAGATTATGCCACGTCTTGGCGGGTTAGCAATATTTATTGGTGTAGCTGTAGGATTTGTTGTCGGTGGCTTATATGAGCAAAGAATGTTATCGATAACGCTAGGTGCAATTATCATTGTAATCATCGGAATTTTAGATGATATGTACGAGTTATCTGCGAGAGTAAAATTCGGTGGACAACTGTTAGTTGCCATTATGATTGTAAAAAGTGGATTATTAGTGCAAGTATTATATATCCCATTCATTGGGGATACTGAACTTGGATGGCTTGCTTATCCAATTACAGTATTTTGGCTTGTAGGTATTACGAATGCAATCAACTTAATTGACGGCTTAGATGGATTATCTGCTGGGATTTCATCTATCGTACTTGCAACGCTAGCATATATGGCCTTCACTAGCCCATGGGGTACTGGAACAGCTATTATCTTGCCACTTGCATTAATTATATTAGCAAGTACAATTGGATTTTTATTCTACAACTTCCATCCAGCAAAAATTTTCATGGGAGATACAGGAGCACTATTTTTAGGATACTGTATTTCTGTTATATCGTTACTTGGATTATACAAAAGTGTAACGTTATTCAGTTTTATCGTTCCAATTATCATTTTAGGTGTACCTATATTTGATACGATATTTGCAATCATCCGTCGTATCGTAAATAAAAAACCTATTTCAGCACCAGATAAATCGCATTTACATCACCGCTTACTTGCAATGGGATTCTCTCATCGCAAAACGGTACTAATTATATACGCATTCGGTATTTTCTTTAGTGTAAATGCCATTATTTTTACTACTGCAACGTTATGGTTATCCATTATTCTTCTTTTCGCTTTGATTTTCTTCACAGAAATCATCGCTGAAATAATCGGGCTTGTACATGAACGCTACAAACCAATCATTTCCTTTTATAAAAAAGTGAAAAAACGCGAAGACTAATTGTAGTATAGCCTTTTCAATTATGAAATATTCAAATAGCATCCTCTTTCTTATAAGAGGATGCTATTTTTTATTCTCATTTTATATTTCCAAAATATAGATTGTTTGAGAGTTCCTCTATTGGAGAAAGATATACATAATAAGAAAAGTATCAAGTTTTCTTTTTTACATCTTGATTGTCAAACTGAGGGTGAATGTTATGATCAAGCGAGTATTTCAATGTATTATTTTATTTTTAACGATTACTATGTACGTATCATCTAATACTGAAGCAACAACTGTTATTCCTGCTGAATATCATCCAAATACTGAAACAACTTCTCCTACACAAAAAATTGCGTACTTAACATTTGATGACGGACCAAACAAATATACTACACAAATTTTAAACATCTTAAAAGAAAAGAACGGAAAAGCAACTTTCTTTGTTATTGGTGGAAAAGTACCACATTATAAAAAGACAATGCAACGATTAATTAAAGACGGACATTATATCGGACTTCACAGTATGTCACATGATGTAAAACGCCTTTACACTGGTGACCCTTCCACTTTAATTGCAGAAATGGAGCAAACACAAAGCATTGTCCAGCAAGTTACGAAATTAAATACACATCTCGTTCGCGTTCCATATGGTAGTATGCCTTATTTAAAGAAGAATTACCGTGACGCACTTGTATCGGCCCAGTATAAAATGTGGGATTGGACGATCGATACATACGACTGGAAAAGCTATGACAATCCTTCTGCCATACTCGAAAGAGTACGTAATCAAAGTGATGAACAAGTCGAAGTCATTTTAATGCATGATTCGAGTGTAACCGTACAAATACTGCCAAAAGTAATTGATTACTTACAGTCACAAGGATACAAACTTCTTCCCTATAATCCTTCTTCTCATCTCAAGGTAAATTTTTGGAAAGACACAAGATTGTAACAGCTTTAGTGCCTATGTGCTAAAGCTGTTTTATTTTTCTCTTCCCACCCTTCCCATTTTTGTGTAAAATTTTAAATAGTGATGAAGTTTCGAGGTGAATAGAAATGAAACGAATAGATCTCATTTTTAACGCAATACAAAAAGGCAATTATACAGAAGGTGTAACCGCATCAGAACTCGCTACATTTCTGCAACTAGATCGCGCCAATGTAAGTAGCGATTTAAACAAACTTGTAAAAGATAAACGTTTATTAAAAACAAATACGCGACCTGTTCGTTTTTACATAGAAACGAACACTTCGTTGGAAACGCATTCAAAAGACATAACTTCATTGGATACATTTGCAATTGAAAATACGAGCCTTAAAATTGCAATTGAAAAAGCGAAAGCTTCTATTCTCTATCCTCCAAACGGTATGCATACTTTACTACTGGGAGAAACAGGGGTCGGAAAGTCTATGTTTGCTTCTTTAATGCACGAATATGCAATTGAAGTTGAACAGCTTCCCAAAGATGCACCATTTATCGTCTTTAACTGTGCTGATTATGCAAATAATCCCCAGTTACTACTCGGGCAATTATTTGGGATTAAAAAAGGAGCTTATACAGGAGCAAGTGATCAAAAAGGGTTAATTGAAAAAGCACATGAAGGAATTCTTTTCTTAGATGAAGTACATCGCCTGCCTCCAGAGGGACAAGAAATGCTTTTCACCTTTATTGACCGCGGAGTATACCGCCGCCTTGGAGAAACAGAGAACGAACGTAAAGCACAAGTATTAATCATTACTGCAACAACAGAAGAACCAAATTCATTTTTATTAAAAACATTTACAAGACGTATACCGATGACTGTTACGCTGCCACCACTTCGTGAGCGTACACATAAAGAGCGCTTTGCTTTACTACAGCTATTTTTCACAAATGAAGCAATTCGTCTGCGAAAAGACATTCACGTTAGCCCAAATGCAATGCGTGCTTTCGTCTTTTACAATTGTCCCAATAACATCGGTCAATTAAAAACAGATGTTCAAATTGCATGTGCGAAAGCCTATTCTGATTTGGTCACAAAGAAACGTGATTCTGTCTATGTTTCAAGTACAGATTTACCTTGGTATATGAAAGAAGGGTTGTTCATTGAAAGAAAGAGCCGTCACTTATACCAAATACCAAATGAAACATTTGTATTTACAGGTGAGGAAGGTTGGAGTAATCATAAAACAGAAGATGAAAAACGCTCTTCTATTTACGATTATATTGATTATAAATACGAAGAACTTCAAGCACGTGGTATTGAAGAGGAAGAATTAGAATTACTAATAGAAAATGATGTTCAAAGCTTTTTCGTACAATATTTTAACCAAATATCCAAAAAAACAAGCCATGAAAATGTTTTTAAAATTGTGGATCGTAATATCGTTTCCGTATGTGAAAAAATAGCGGAACTTGCTGAAAAGCATTTATCTAAGACGTTTGATGAAAAAGTATTTCTTGCTTTAAGTTTACATGTACAGACAACTCTACAACGTTTACAAAGCGGAAAACAAATACATCACCCACAATTAAATCAAATTCGTACGAAATATAAAGAAGCTTTTTCCGTAGCTATGCAATGCATTCAACTACTGGAGGAAGAATTACAAATAACAATGCCTATTGATGAAGCTGGCTTTTTAACAATGTTCTTCGTTGTTGATCCAATTCCTGCCTCACAAACAGAAGTAAAAGTATTAATATTAGCACACGGTAATGGCATCGCAACTGAAATGGCAAACGTTGCAAACGAACTTCTCGGTATTGAGGAAGTAACCGGTATTGATATGCCGTTACACGAATCACCGAAAGATTTCTTGGAACGTGTGAAAGTGTATATGAAAACACTACAAAATGTAAATGGGCTTCTCTTACTTGTCGATATGGGGTCACTTGCTTATATCGGTGACATATTAGAAACGGAGTTCAAAATCCCTGTACGTGTTCTCTCGATGACGAGCACACCACATGCACTAGAAGCAGCTCGAAAAGCTCAGCTCGGTTATTCATTAGATGCGCTGTATGAAACAGTAAAAAATTTAACACCGTTTTACTTAAACGTACAAGAAGAAAAGAAAAAACCTCTCTCTCCAATGAAATCTGTTATTTTAACAGCTTGTTTAACTGGTGAAGGAAGTGCTTTAGCTATTCAAAAAATGTTAGAGAACTATTTACGATTTGATAAAGACTTAATTGAAATTATTCCGATTAGTATCGTCCATGAAAAAGATTTAACGAAAATGATCGAGAACATAAAAAAAGAGCGTAATATCATTTGTATCGTCACGAATTTCGATGTGCAAGTGCCGTGCTTAACATATCATTTCCAAGACATCGTAAACTACACAGCGATTCAGCCCATTCAAGAATTAATTACGTATGAAGAAACATATGCAAAAATGGCGGATATTCTTGAACAACAAATGCAGCGTAACGATGGGGCATTACTTATTAAAACAATTCGTTACGCATTAAATACAATTCAAGAATTAATTTCCTTACAGCTAACTCCTGATAGCTTAATGGGGGTTATTCTGCATATGAGCTGTATGGTTGACCGTCTTCAAAAAGGAGAAAGCCTTCTTCCTCACCCTGATAAAGAGAAAAGAAGACAAGATGAATACTGGATGTATATGAAAGTAAAAAAAGCATTGCAACCGATTGAAAATACATTTGAAATACAAATACCTGATGACGAAGTATTTTACGTTATGGACTTCTTTATTAAAAATCAGCCTGTTAAAAATTAATTGAGGCCGTTTTTAAAAATATCGACCGTAACGTGAGTTATATCGGCGCAACTCAGATTATATCAGCGATTTTCAAAACATATCGATTTACCGACAATAATCGCTAAAACTAGCACCTTATATAATGAGAAAAGGCTGTTCCAACATATGGACAGCCTTTTCCTCTACTTCTTTACTTTTCTAACTCGCCCTCTTATTTCTCCTCTTTTTTGTGATTTCGTATGGACATTAACATATACATTTGCTTGAATAATTTCTTGAAGTAAATGTACAAATGATTTCCCTTGTAAAGGTCCCTCAAAATCCTCTACATTCACTACACCAGTAATACTTCCCTCGTTCAAACTAATCCCTTGCTCCAGTGGACCATACAAATATAAAACAACAGGACCAATTTGAGTAGACTTCCCTAAATGAATTTGACACGATGTAACCTTTTCTATATTTTTTAGTATTACTCTGTAATGCAATTTCGTTAAATCATCACTAAAAATAAACTCTGCTACCCCAAAAGCTTCTGTATTTACAGGAGGCACTTCCCTCTTACCTGTTAACCTGGCAAAGAAATGTGTTGTCATAAGGCATTCTCCTTATATAAATTTCCCAGCACTACTTCTACTACTTTATGGTTTAGACATAATCATTTATGACTTTTTCAATTTTAATTACAAAGAAAAGATTCACAAAATCTTTACATTAAAATCGTTCCTGTAGATTGAAAGTCTCTTGTATAATGCACATAGAAAAACATTCTAGGAGGTTATTTTGAAAAAAAACAAACACATCTTTCACACATTATTAGAGATTTTTCTCGTCTCATTTAAATTAGGACTTACTTCATTCGGCGGTCCTGTCGCTCATCTCGGCTATTTTCACCACGAATACGTGCAAAAAAGAAAATGGATGGATGAACGAAGCTATGGAGATTTAGTAGCGCTATGTCAATTCCTTCCTGGTCCTGCCAGCAGTCAAGTCGGTATGGGGGTTGGGTTATTAAGAGGCGGACTATTAGGAGCTATTATTTCATGGATTGGATTCACTTTACCGTCTGTACTTGTTTTGGTTTTCTTCGCCTCATTCCTTAATCAGTTCGATCTTGGAAGTGCTGGCTGGATTCATGGACTAAAACTTGTAGCAGTAGCTATTGTCGCTCATGCCATATGGGGAATGGCGCGAAAGTTAACTCCAGATCGCAACCGTGCGACGATTGCGATTGTAACTGCCGCAATTGCCTTATTATGGCCAAGTAGTTGGACACAAGTCATCCTTATTATAATATGTGGCTTTATCGGTTGGTTTTTATATCGCAACCAACCAATTAGCCAATCTCAAAATATAAAAGTACCTATTTCAAAAAAGATAGCAGTTTCTTGTCTCGTCTTATTCTTTGGACTATTACTACTGCTACCGATATTAAGACCGTTTTCTTATTACATCGCTTTATTTGATAGTTTCTATCGCTCTGGCGCACTTGTATTTGGAGGAGGACACGTCGTGCTGCCCCTTCTTGAAGGTGAGTTCGTACAAAACGGAATGATGACGAAAGAACAGTTCCTAGCTGGATACGGATTAACACAAGCAGTACCAGGACCACTATTTACATTCGCCTCTTATATAGGAGCAGTATTAAACGGGACGCTTGGGGCAACACTCGCAACAATTGCGATTTTCCTCCCTGCTTTCTTACTCGTTATTGGTGTTTTACCATTTTGGAACAGTGTGAGAAAAATATCATTCATACAAGGCGCACTACTTGGTGTTAACGCCGCAGTTGTTGGTATTTTAATTGCCGCTTTTTACGATCCTATTTGGACGAGTACAGTTATAAATGCTTCAGATTTCGTTTTCGCTTCGCTTCTTTTTTGCTTACTAGCTTTTTGGAAAACACCACCTTGGGTTATCGTTATACTGGGAGCCTTTGGCGGATATATTCTGTCCATTTTATAAATAGAAAAAACGACGGCATGATGTAGCCGTCGTTTTTTCTATTAAAACTTCACAAGCTCTATGCCTTCTGGCAACTCACTCTCTGTTAAAATACGCAATTCCTTCACACGATCCATTACGTAAGAAGAACGCTTCACAAGCTCTGGATCAATATAAGCTGGATGAACCATAATTTCTACCGTTTGTTCACCTTGTACTCTTTCTTTTAACTTCACAAAGTAATCTTCCGTCACACCATCCGCATAAAAGTCACTGTAAAACACATCAGAAAATGGATGCACCGCTCTATCTTCCTCACAACGACGAATCGGAACATTATATTTAGCCGCTAATCTCTCAAGAACATCATGTAAAATCGGTAAACCATGCACATGATGATGACTATCTAAATGAGTTGGTGTTAATCCGTAAGATAAAAACTTCTCAATTTGAGCAGTCCATTCTCTCTCAACTTCTTCTGGATTTATATTCCCTTCCCTTACAACACTTTGTTTATGAAACGATCCGTTTTCCCCTACGAGTGACGGTACATCCTTTAACAGTGGTTCTCCTGCCGTTAATACGAGATGTACGCCTACTCCGAGTAGGTTATACTCTTTCGCTAAGCGTACCGCATGCTCTGTTCCTGGCATATTCATCATCATCGTCGTTGAATTTACAAGTCCATTTATATGCCCATCAATAATGCCGTAATTTGTACCTTCTGTAAGACCGAAATCATCTGCATTTACAATTAACTTAATCATCATAATACCTCCTAATAGAATAAAAAAAGCGGGCTAAATAGCGCCGCTTTTACTTCTCTACCTTTTTGAAGAACTGCGGAAGATACTCTTTATGTGCTTCCAACATTTCATCTAAAATTTGTTTTGCAACTTTATCTGATGGTACAAGTGGATTGATTGTCATAGCAAGCAGCGCCTTATGATAATCCCCTGTAACAGCAGCTTCAATTGTTGTGCGCTCGAATGATTTAATTTGTTGTACTAAACCGCGAACTGGTACTGGAAGGTCTCCAACTGCAATTGGTTTTGGGCCTTCTTTCGTAATAATACAGTTCACTTCAACAGCTGAATCATGTGGTAAGCTTGCAATTGTTCCGTTGTTTCGTGTATTAACAGGCTGGATATCACCTTTATTATTGTAAATAGACGTAATTAAGCTACATGCTGCATCACTATAATAAGCTCCGCCACGTTTTTCTAATTGTGGTGGTTTAATATCTAAGTTCGGGTCTTTATATAACTCAAATAAATCATTTTCTAATTGTTTTACTACTTCTGCACGTGTACCTTTTTCAACAGAAGCTTCTTTCTCTTCTTCTAACATTTCACGTGTTTTGTAGTAATAACGATGGTATGGACATGGAATCGCACGAAGTCCGCGAATAAAGTCTGGCTCCCAGTTAAGCGCTGCGATATTTTCCATCGTAATTTGTTTTTCTGGATCTGTCACAAGCTCTAACACACGGTCCATTACACTTACGCCATCTAAGTATACATCTAGTCCGTATACCATATGATTTAAACCTGCGAAATCAACGTGAACACGACTTGCATCTACTTCAAGTAATCTTGCAAGACCCATACGAATTCCGATTGGAACGTTACATAGACCAACTACTCTTTGAATATTTGTATAACGAAGGACAGCCTCTGTTACCATACCAGCTGGATTTGCAAAGTTAATTAACCATGCATTTGGACAGAGCTCCTCCATATCCTTACAAATATCTAAAATAACAGGAATCGTTCTCAATGCTTTGAATAAACCACCAGGACCATTCGTTTCCTGACCGATTACATCATACTTTAACGGAATTGCTTCATCTTTTGCACGTGCTTCTAATAAACCAACGCGAAGTTGTGTTGTTACGAAGTCAGCATCTTTTAATGCCTCACGGCGATCAAGTGTTAAATGTACCTCGATTGGTAAGCCTGATTTTTTCACCATACGTTTCGCTAAGTTACCAACGATTTCTAACTTTTCTTTTCCTGCCTCAATATCTACTAACCAAATTTCACGAACAGGAAGCTCATCATAACGCTTAATAAATCCTTCAATTAACTCTGGTGTATAACTAGATCCACCGCCGATTGTAGCAATTTTAATTCCAGTCATGCTTTATTCCCCTTTCGCTTCAAGCTTTTTATAAAGATCGATAAACTCTGCTGCTAATTCTTTCACTGTAATCGCATTCATTAAATGATCTTGTGCGTGAATTAAAAGAACACTAACCTCTGTTTTTTCTCCTCTTGCTTCTGATTGTATGAGCTCTGTTTGGAAATGATGCGCTTCATTAATCGCTTCTTTTGCCTTTACCATCGCTTCATCTGCTTCTGCCATTTTCCCCTGTTTGGCAAATTGAAGTGCCTCCATCGCAAAGCTTCGTGCGTTACCACTATTTAAAATCAATTGGAATGGAATTTGTTCTGCTGTAGTCATCATAATTACCGCCCTCTCTATAAGGTTCAACCGATTTAAATACCCCTTCAGTTTGAACATGTCTATTAAAGTATGAATTTATTAATGATAGTTTAGTGTTCATATAGATGTTTTTCATCTTTTTGAACATGATATAAAGGTAATTATTCTGACGAGCTATAGGAACTCGCCAGAATAATATTTTTTAAAGTGATACTGAATTGTCGCTTCCTTTTGTTTCAGCTTTTGCAGCCTGTACATAAGTACGGTCACACATTAATACGAATGGATAGTAAATTACTACCGCGATTGCAAAGTTTACTACTTGTAATGCTGCACCAGCGATGCTTCCGCCCGCTACAAGATAACCACTAAAGATTGGTGGCATTGTCCATGGAACTAAAGCAACTGTTTTTGGCACCCATCCTAAAGAAATTGCTGTATAAGAAGTAATTACTAATACAACTGGTGTAAGTACGAATGGAATGATTAACGCTGGGTTTAATACAATTGGTGTACCGAAAATAACTGGTTCGTTAATGTTGAAGAAACCAGGACCGATAGATACGCGCCCCACACCGCGAAGCTGCGCACTTTTTGCAACAAGCATTACCGCTACTAGGAATGCTAATGTTGCACCTGATCCACCGATGTACACATATACATCAAAGAATGGTTTTGTGAAAATATGTGGTACATCATATGCAGACATACCATCGTTAAATAATTTAATATTTTTTTCTAATGCTGGTAAATAAATCGGGTCAATAATACCACCAACGATATTAGGACCATGTAATCCGAAGAACCATAATACATGAATAAGTAACGCTACAATAATTGCACTTGGTAATGTACCTGCTAAACCTTGTAATGGTACTTGAATTGTTTCAAATACGATTTTATGAATACTTGTTCCTGCTAATTTCACTGCTAATTGAATACTTGCTGTTACGATTAAAATAACGAATGCTGGAACTAACGCTGCGAATGATTTCATTACTGCTGGTGGAACACCATCTGGCATTTTAATTGTAATATCTCTTTGAACGAAGAACCTAAATGCCTCTGTTACAAGAAGAGCTACAATGATAGAAACGAATAAACCTTGTGATCCTGTCCACGCTAAATCAATACCGCCTTCTTTTGGCGTTGTCGGAGAAATAATAATTAATGCACCGAATGTAATAATTGCTGCTGACAATGCGTCAACGCCGTAAGATTTCGCTAAATTATAACTTATCCCTACTGCGACTATGAGGGCGAGTATAGCGAAGGAACCTGCCCACATACCACCGCCGATATCTTTCCAAACGTCACCGAATGCACCTTTCATAAATTTTTGGAATGCATCCACTGGTAAGTTATTAACAAGTATTGCAAATGATCCAACTAAGATAAGAGGCATAACTGCGATAAATCCATCACGGATCGCAACTAAGTGACGCTGCGACCCAATTCTACCTGCGATTGGAACTAAATATTTCTCCATAAATGCAATAAACTTTTGCATTTCGCTTCCCCCCTAATTATTTTTTAAGTGTTAATGCGTGATCTAAAACTGCTTCTCCATTCATCATGCCGTAGTGCATTGGATTGATAACGTCGATTCCAACGTTTCTCTCATCAGCAAGCGTTTTCATTGAAGAAAGCATGTAACGAACTTGTGGTCCTAGTAATAATACATCTGCTTGATCGATATTCGTTTTTACTGCATCCCCAGATACAGCCCAAATCTTGCCTTCTAAACCGCGAGCTTTTGCAGCCGCTTCCATTTTTGTAACTAGTAAACTTGTAGACATCCCTGCTGAGCAACATAATAAAATATTCATTTGAAAATCCCCCTTGTGTAGTATAAAAAATTTATGTTTTATTTATTTTTCTTTACGCTATTTATTAATGCAATTAGCGTGCCAACTTTTTAAAACCACTAAAATCAGCACTTTTTCGACTATTTTCTTTGTGTGTTAACGCTTTCAATTAGTGTGTCGTCCAAAAAACACACAGTGTGTTATAAAACAACACGCTTTTAACACATAACTGTATGAAAATAGATTAGTGTTTAGTTGTCTAGTTGTGTTTAATATGAAAAAACACTAAAAAAACTTTTTTATCGTAGGAATCTAGTAAAAAACAACATTTTCTTGGGCTCAGTCTTCTATCTATTCTATTGTCCAAGCAAACTCTACTAGATTACATAAAATAAAATAGAATAAAATAACACAATTCGAAAGGGGATTCCTATGCCAAAACATAGAAAAAAAAGCAAAATAAAGATTTATAGAATAACAAGCTATAAAAAAGACAAGCGTTCTGAATTAGACTCTGACAAATTTGAACTAGAACAGCAGGACAAGCATGATATACAAGACAAACAGGACAAACAGGATAAGCAGAATAAGCAAGATAAGCAAGTACAATCGGAAAATGTAACTATAGTACCTACAGATTCACACAGCTTAGATGTGTGGGATGAAATTTCTCTAAAGGAAATACAAGCTGGTGAACATACGAGCCTATTTGAAGAAAAGAGTAATTATCAAAATATTAATTTAGTCCAAGTAAACGATGTTCGCTTATACTTGGACAAGCAACTACAATTCAGTTCCGTTGATGAGCAAATTTATCATGAAGCACTTGTACATCCGATTATGGCAAAAGTAATTGATCCAAAACGTGTTCTCATATTAGGTGGTGGCGATGGCCTTGCCTTACGAGAAGTTTTGAAATATGAAACTGTGCTACATGTAGACCTTGTTGATTTAGACGAGGCAATGATTAATATGGCACGTAATGTTCCAGAAATAGTATCTTTAAACAAAAATGCTTTTTTTGATAATCGTGTGAACGTGCACGTATGCGATGCAAAAGAATTTCTAAATTCACCTTCATCTTTATACGATGTAATCATTATTGATTTTCCAGACCCAGCGACAGAATTATTAAGTACTTTATATACAAGCGAACTATTTGCTCGTATAGCTACATTCTTAACAGAAGATGGTGCTTTCGTCTGTCAATCTAATTCACCTGCTGATGCACCTCTAGTATATTGGAGTATCGGTAATACAATTGAACACGCTGGATTAACTGTGAAGAGTTATCATACAATCGTTCCTTCTTTCGGAACTGACTGGGGATTTCATCTTGCTACTAATTCTGCACATGTACTCGATCAAATTGAACAATTATATGTAGTACCAACTCCTCGAACATTGCCTGCTCTTCTTTTTCCTTTATTTCAATTTAAAGAAGAACATTTAGAACAACGTAACCTCGCTCTTTTAAATTCAGAATCAAATCTTATCTTACATCAATGCTACAAACAGGAAATGAAGTTTTGACAATATTATAATAAGGAGTGCTACCCTATGGAATATTCTACTTTTGGCAAGCATATAATAGTAGATTTGTGGGGAGTGGACTTTTCCCTATTAGATGATATGCAATTTTTAGAATATCATCTAGTTACAGCTGCAGATTACTCTGGTGCCCATGTTTTAAACGTAAGTAAAAAAGAGTTCCAGCCATATGGTGTTACTGTATTAGTGTTATTATCAGAAAGCCATCTTTCCATTCACACTTACCCGGAACAAAATTTTGCAGCTATTGACTGTTATACTTGCGGTACAACCGTTGAACCACAAATATCGATTGATTATATCGTAAATATATTAAAACCGGAGCGGATGCATATAAAAAGATTAATTCGTGGTATAGGAGAAATTGTTACTGCCGATTAATTATAACTCTTACTCATCCGAAAAAAGGAGGATTGTAAAATACCATCAGTGGGATGAACATTTCGCTGATGGTACAGGCACATACATAAAATGAAATTTTAATTAGTGGGTGTTTTACTGCCCGTTAATTCAAGATAAAAAAACCTTGCATAAGCAAGGTTCATTCATCCACCGACATCTTCCTATATAACTCTACAAACTCACTCGCTAATTCTTTCACCGTAATTGCATTCATTAAATGATCTTGCGCGTGTACCATTAAAAGAGTAACTTCGGTCTTTTCGCCACCAGCTTCTTTCTGGATAAGCTCCGTTTGTACACGGTGCGCCTCTTTTAATTCCTCTAGTGCTTCTTGTAATTTAGCTTCAGCTTCTGTAAACTCCCCACGCTTCGCACAATCAATTGCTTCCATTGAACAACTTCTCGCGTTTCCCCCATGCAAGATTAAATGAAAAGCTTTCGTCTCTATCGTATCCATTTTAGTTCTTTACTCCCCCTTTTCTTCCGCCAGTTTTTGTTTATCCCATATTTTTAAGAACGGTAAATAAATGAAGAATGCTAGCGCAAAGTTAACAAGTTGCAAAATAACACCTGAAATTTTCCCGCCCGATCCTAAATATCCACTAAAAAGAATAGGTGTCGTCCAAGGTACAGCGGCCCCACTCGGACGTGCGACCCATCCCCATTCCATTGCAAAGTAAGAAACAATTGTTAACACAACTGGAACTAATATGAATGGAATTAGTAAAAGTGGGTTCATTACAATCGGCATACCAAAAGTTACCATCTCATTAATATTAAATATACCAGGTGCAATTGACAATCTCCCTAAACTTTTTAATTGTTGACTTCGTGCAAATAGTAACATTCCGACAACTAGAGCAAGCGTTGCACCAGAACCGCCCATATAAATCCATAAGTCAAAAAACTGTGCCGTAATCGTATTTGGTACATCTTGCCCAGCTTGAAAAGCGACTCGGTTTTGATCCATTAACGACAACCAAACGGGGCTCATTACACCACCAACAATAGTAGCACCATGAATTCCACACGACCAAAGAACATGAACGAGAATAACTGCTATTATTGCGCCCCAAAGACTAGCACCAAGTACACTAAGTGGTTCCTGTAAAATTTGTCCTACAATATTATGGATACTGCCAAAAGAAGTATTTTCTATAATTAAGCGTAAAATCCAAATAACTGTTACAACAATAAATCCTGGAACAAGTGCCGCAAATGAACGCGTGACAGCTGGTGGAACTGTCTCTGGCATCTTTATAATTATCTTTTTTTGTACAATAAATCGATACAGTTCAGTAGATATAAGTGCAATAATCATTGCTACAAATAACCCTTGGCTTCCCATTAATGCAGCTGGGATAGCGCCTTCTACAAGTACACTTTCTTTTGTACTTGGTATAATATATGCAACTTGAAATGGCGTCGCAAGTAAAAACGTCACAAGCGACAATGCCCCGGATGCTAAAGCATCCACTTTATAATACTCTCCAAGCCTGTAAGCGATTCCAAAAACAGCTATTAAAGCCATTATATTAAAAGTTGCACTAACTGGATACCCTAAAGCTCTCTGCCAATTCTCACCAAACAAACCTGCCATAAACTCGTTATATCCGGGTATCGGCAGTGCACTAATAATGAGGAAAAACGATCCAATAATTAAGAAAGGCATCGTTAAAATAATTCCATCTCGAATTGCTTGTAAATGCCTCTGCTCTGCAACCTTCCCTGCTACCGGCATCACATACTTCTCTAAAAACCGTATCATCTATCCCACTCTCCTCATGGTTTCATTGACAAAGCTGCTTGCAAGATAGCTTCTCCATTACAAAGTCCGTAATGAACAGATTGAATGACATCAACAGGTATCCCTTTATCCTTACATAATTCTTTCATTTTCGGTAATAAATAACGTACTTGCGGTCCAAGTAAAAGGACATCAGCTTTATCAATATGACTATTCACTTCAGAACCCGATACTGCCCAGATTGTTACTTCTATCCCTCTTTTCTCTGCTGCTTTCTCCATCTTTGTAACAATCAAACTGGAAGACATTCCCGCTGCACAGCAAAGTAAAATATTCATCCCGCTTCCCTCCCCTTTTTTCTCTACCTAAATTATGGTGCACTCCTTGCCACCACTAGGTTACAAATATATATGTCTAGATTTCCTGCTGTATGCCGAGCTTAAAAACAAAAATTTCTTGGTTTTCGCGCTATTCCATTTATCCGTATTCTCCTAGTAAAGAGAACTCTAACTCGCTATAATGATTCAGTATGACTTTTTTTAATTGATAGGAGGATATATTTATGAAGGCATATCGCTTTCCACTTATTTTATTATCTTCTATCCTAATTGGTGGTTTCATTGGTTATTTCATGGGTGCCGATGCAGTTGCTTTAAAGCCGCTTGGTGACATTTTCTTAAACTTAATGTTTACGATTGTTGTACCTCTAGTGTTCTTTAGCATCGCATCGTCTATTGCTAATATGGATGGATTAAAACGTTTCGGTAAAATTATGTCTAGTATGGCTGGGACTTTCTTATTTACAAGTATTTTAGCTGCTATTTTTATGATTATTGTTGTGAAAATATTCCCGCCAGCACAAGGTGTTGTACTAGAACTAACACAACCTGACAAAGCCGGCAAAGCTGTTAGTGTTGCAGATCAAATCGTCGGTATTTTAACAGTATCTGACTTCTCGAAGTTACTATCTCGTGAAAATATGTTAGCTCTTATTTTCTTCTCTATCTTAATGGGGATTGCAACTTCAGCAGTTGGCGAAAAAGGAAAGCCATTCGCTACATTCCTACAGGCTGGTGCAGAGATTTCAATGAAGGTTGTATCTTTCATTATGTACTACGCCCCAATCGGACTTGCTGCTTACTTTGCAGCATTAGTTGGCGAATTCGGACCACAACTTCTTGGAACTTACTTCCGAGCAGCAATGGTATACTATCCTGCTTCTCTAATTTATTTCTTTGTATTCTTCACATTCTATGCATACCTTGCAGGTCGCAAACAAGGTGTACAAGTATTTTGGAAGAACATGGTCTCTCCTACAGTTACATCACTTGCAACTTGTAGTAGTGCCGCAAGTATTCCAGCAAACTTAGAAGCAACAAAGAAAATGGGTATTTCTTCAGACGTTCGTGAAACAGTTGTCCTTCTTGGTTCTACTCTTCATAAAGATGGCTCTGTTTTAGGCGGCGTATTAAAAATTGCTTTCTTATTCGGTATTTTCAACATGGAATTCGAAGGACCGAAAACATTAGCAATCGCACTTGTTGTTTCTCTATTAGTAGGAACAGTAATGGGCGCTATTCCAGGCGGCGGTATGATTGGTGAAATGTTAATCGTTTCTTTATATGGCTTCCCGCCAGAAGCATTGCCAATTATCGCAGCAATCAGTACAATCATTGATCCTCCTGCAACGATGTTAAACGTAACAGCAGATAACGCTTGTGCCGTAATGACAGCTCGCCTTGTAGAAGGTAAGAACTGGATCAAAAACAAATTTGCTTAATAAATAGAAAGAGGATGCTCCAAACGAGCATCCTCTTTCTTTGTTGTTAATCCATTCCGCCACAAATTTGTTAAAACCTTCACAAATATTCCACACCTCTTATCCATTCTCCGTACTATAATCATGTATGGAAAAGGAGATGGATCTAATGACTCAAAGCGCACCAGAATTTAAAGTTTTGCAAAGCATTGCATTTCTCGCTGTCGTTTTGCAAAGTTCTTTATTATATACAATGAATCAAGGAAATGTCTTACTTGAGGAATCCCTCATTATGGGCATGCTATTTAATCTTGCAAAATTCTCAGCACCAGCATTCATATTTATCGTTGGATTTCACTTAATTCGTCACTATACGAAGCAATTAGTATATAAAGAATATATTTCTGAAAAAGCGACACACTTACTCATTCCTTATTTCTTTTGGTCTATTCTTTACTTATTAACAACAAATGATCTTATTACGTTACAAAGTGGAATAAAAAGTTTATTACTCGGAACAGCCGCGCCCCATCTTTGGTACGTTATTATGATGTTCCAAATTCACTTATTGTTCCCTTTACTATGCACACTTTTTTATTGGTTTCAAAAACGAACAGAAAATAAAAAAGACATATATAAATATATGACCTTTTTCGCTTGCCTATATTTTCTATTAATGTGGTTCTCTTCTCACTATATTTTTAATGGAGAAAAATTAACAAGTTCAACAATTTTACATTATACAGATCGATCATTTCTATTCTACTCATTCTATTTCGTTATGGGCGGCATCGCCGCTGTAGCACTAAAAACTTGGCGGCTATTCGTCATGAAACATATCCCGCTTATAACAATATTATTTTTCATCTTATTTTTATTCATCAATTATGAGTTGTTTAGTTTTTACGGAGCAAACTCTATTCATTTAACTGTTTCTACCTATTTAAAACCATCTATGTTTTTATATATCGTATGCGAAATTATCATACTGTATGTGTTATCTATTATGATAGTACAGCGTCG
Source organism: Bacillus sp. FSL L8-0199 (assembly GCF_038005705.1). Taxonomy (NCBI): domain Bacteria; kingdom Bacillati; phylum Bacillota; class Bacilli; order Caryophanales; family Bacillaceae; genus Bacillus; species Bacillus sp. FSL L8-0199. The sequence goes on from NZ_JBBOTS010000001.1 coordinate 5,153,155, forward strand.
TGGTTTCTTATATAAAACGTTACGTTTCATTGGAAATTACACGTATGGTGCTTATTTAGCTCATTTATTCTTCTTGCAACTATGCACAAAACTTCTTTCCTTATTCACGCTGCAAGAAAATACTATATTATATAGCCTATTACTATTTGTGTTAACGGCTATTATCTCTATTTCAACAATGGTCATTTGTAGCACGGTACCATTTCATACTTGGATTACAGGTCCTTCTCCTACAACAAAGATGAAATGGACGAAGGTTGTATTACGAAAAAATCATAAAAAACTATTCAAGCCATATATTTGATATAATAATACGCATATAAAAAGAAAGCGAGAGACACCTATGATTAATCAAGTTGGACAAATTATGCTATATGTAAATAACCAAGACGAAACAGTACAATTTTGGACAGAAAAAGTAGGGTTCCAAATCATTGCGGAAGAAAATAACGGAAACGGATTCCGCTGGATTGAAATTGCACCGGCGAAAGAAGCAGGAACAAGCATCGTCCTTCACGATAAAGCGTTAATCGCGAAGATGCAACCTGAACTAAACCTAAATACACCTTCACTTATGTTCTTCTCAAATGACTTAGACCGTCTATATAAAGATCTTTCTGAGAAAAATGTCACAGTTGGACAGGTTGTAGATTTACCTACTGGTAGAGCATTCAACTTTGCTGATAATGAAAATAATTACTTTGCAGTAATGGAACGCAAATAAAAAATAAGCTATCCGAAAAAATCGGATAGCTTATTTCATTTTAAGAAACTTGTTCTGCATTCGTTTCTCTATGCTGTATATGGCTCGTGACCCAAGCAATTCCACCGGCAACAACGAGATAACATAACAATATTAAAATTTGCATTTGTAATTGCGACCAATCTCCTAAAGAGATAACATCTTGTAATCCTCTAAGAGAATGAGACATTGGGAGAAACTGTCCAATTTTGCTAAGAACAGCTATGTTTAATTCTCCTGGGAAAGTACCTCCGCTCGTCGCTAATTGCAGGACAAGAAGCGTTACCGCTAAGAACTTTCCAACAAGACCAAATACTGTTACTAGCATAAGAATAAATGTCATAAACGTAAAGGAAATAACAATACTTGATAAAACAAAGAGTGGCACACTTGCGACTTCTAATTTCATAACACCTAGCACAACTACATCTACGAGTAGAGCTTGAATAAGTCCAATTAAATATACCAATCCTAGTTTATTAATAAAATGTACCGTTCCGCTTACCTTCATGTTTTGTCTGCGGCCAAGAGGTAAAATATTCGATGCCATAATTCCGCCAACATAAAATGCAAGTGATAAGAAATATGGTGCAATGCCTGAACCGTAGTTAGGAACGTCAGAAACTGTTGACTTCACTAACTGAACTGGCTCTGAGAACATCGTATTGCGTGCATCATCATTACGAACATCCGCTATCTTCTCTGCGCCCTCTCCTAATTTCGTAGAAAGTTCTTTCGCACCATCATCAAGTTTAACAAGTCCATTTGTTAATTTACTAGCACCGTTATTCAGCTCCGTTCCACCACTCGCAAGCTGATTTACACCTTCTTGCAGGGATGTAAATCCATTTCCCCACTTCATAAATCCATCAGCCAAATTCGATGCACCATCTGCTATCTTTTTCGTTCCAGCAGTAGCTTCATTTAACTTAAATCCGAATGTATTCATGCCTTCTTCAATCTTATGTTGACCATCAGTTAGCTTCTTCGCACCTTGTGTCAATTGTTGTTGGCTATTATTTAAAGTACTTGTTGCTTTAGCTAGTCCATTAGACGTAGCAACAATTTTTTGAAAAGCGGGATCTTGCTGCACTTCTGGATGATTTTTCACGTACTCTTCTAATTGTTGTTTCACACTATTTGCCGCACCATCCGCTTTTACTTGCCCTTCAGCAAGCTTCTCACTTCCGCTCACCCATTCATTTGTACCAGCACTTAATTCACTAATTCCTGATTGTAACGTTTTTTCACCTTGTGCTAATAACTCCATACCACTATGAAGTGATGTCGCTCCTTGACTCAGCTCATTTGCTCCCCCCGTTAAGGCAGATTGGCTAGACGCAAGCTTGTCACTTCCTTCTTTCAATTTCGATGTCCCGTCACTTAAACGATCAATACCATTCGCAAGCTGACTTGCTCCATTTTTTGCATCGGTCGTTCCTTCATGTAATTTCCCCGCACCGTTACTTGCATCACTCAACCCTTGTGCCAAATCTTGAAACTTTGAAAAGACACCTTCTGTATAAGATTTCGTAATACTGTTTGAGATTTTTGTTTTCATATTTTCAACAGCTGTCGTTCCAATTTGAGCCGCTACAAAGTTTTTACCTGGATTTACTTTGTACTGCAACTTTGCTGGCTCTGGTTTCTCATTCATAAGTGTACTTACCTTTTTAGAGAAATCTTCCGGAATCGTAACAACCATATAATATTTATCTTCTTTTAACCCTTCATCAGCATTTTTTTCTGATACGAAATGAAAAGCCAATTCCTTATTTTCTTTTAAATTTTTAACAAAATCGTCTCCTGCATGAATTGTTTTTTCATCCATCGCAGCGCCCTTATCTAAATTCACAACCGCAACAGGTAATTTATCTAATTTTCCGTACGGATCCCAATATCCAGCTAAAAAGAATCCTGAATAAATTAACGGAACGATTAATAAAAAAATTAAAGCGATACGTCCATGTTTATGGTGCCACATCGCTTTCCAATCTTTAAATATAAGTTTAATTCCCTTCATGAAACATACTCCTCTTCTAATTTAACACCCTTCGAATGGTTTAACAGATTTACTATACACGTCACTTTACATACTGTATAATACATCTTTAATTATTAATTCATTCCTTTTGGTCTATAGAAAGGAGACTCGAAATGGAACTGCTCCAGTTAAAATACTTTCAGACAGTTGCACGACTAGAACACATGACAAAGGCAGCTGAAGAATTGCATATCGCGCAACCTTCACTCAGCAAAACAATCGCTAGACTCGAAAAGGATTTAGGAGTCCCTTTATTTGATCGCCAAGGCCGACAGATTACTTTAAATTCTTTCGGAAAAGTATTTTTAAAACGAGTAGAACGTATTTTTCATGAATTAAGCGAAGGGCAACGAGAAATTAAAGATTTAGCCGAATTACAACAAAGCTCTATTACGCTGGCCGTTTCTATTCCGAGAATATTACCAGAACTACTTGGCTCTTTTTTACTAGAACATCGTAACGTTCGATTCCAACAATTTCTTGCATCCACTCCTTCTATGAAACGACAACTAGATAATATAGAAATTGACTTTTGTATCTCCTCTGTGCCAATTGAAGGTGAGGAGATTGTTTGGGAACCACTTATTACAGAAGAAATTTTCTTAGTCGTCCCTTCAGGCCATCGTTTATCAGGCCGAGAAAATATCCACCTGCATGAAGTAAAAAACGAACCGTTTATTAGTATGAACACTGGCTATGGATTTCGACACTTAACGGATGGATTTTGCAAAGAAGCTGGTTTCACTCCGCATATTGCTTTTGAAGTAGATGAACCGACCGTGATTAGCGACCTCATTAAGCAAGGTCTCGGCATCGCTTTTGTTCCAAGTTTAACTTTATTAAAAAACTCTACTTTAGCATCAAGCAAGTTGCGTATTATTGAACCCAATTGTCAGCGAACCATCGGATTAAGTTGGTCAAAAAAACGCTACTTATCAAAAACAGCTCAGCAATTCCGTGAATTTGTGATTGATTACTTCTCCAACATTAGGACGTAAAATTATATCAACAAATAAAAGTTGCCACCCTCATATGGTGGCAACTTTTATTGTTCACTCTTTTTTAATTCCATTTCAGCTAAAAGTGGTAGTACATTATCAAAAATATGCGTATTATTATTTTCACCTGTTACATATCCACCGTAATATCTACTAAATACGTTATCATTTCGGAATGTGGCCATATGATCATACAATTCTTTCGCAAACTTTTTATCACCTGTTTGTAGTACGTACAAAATCGTTAATCCGTATGCGGCTGGCGATTCATAATTCACAGTTTGTTTTCCCGTTTCTAAATTGTAACGACCGTATAGCTTTCCATCCTCCTGGAATTTCTTCTTTATAAATTCCAAATAAGCAGCTGATGAAAGACCACCTAAACTTCGATGATATGCAACGTATGATTGGTCAATAAGATTCACTTCTTTATCGTACGTAAATGTACCATCTTCTTTATACTCTTTCGGGAATGCCCAGCCATGCCTTGGATAATCCGCTAAAAATTGAACGACTTCCTGATATTGCTGAGCAGAAACTTTGTCGTACTTCTTCATATAGGAGAATGCACGTGGATTTATGTATGATGTTGTTACAAAATTATTTTGTTTCCCTGCATCTGCATCATAATAATCAACATAATAATTATCTTTTTTATTATAACGAAGTACAGCATCACTTAATTGATCGGCAAGGTTTTTATAACGCTCTTCCTTATACATTTCATAAGCACGATATAATTGTTCTATAATACGAAGATCATCTATAAGTGCATTTGTAGCTGACTGCCTCTCTCCCTTTTCAGAGAGTTTCCATAAAACGATATGATTCTTATATACGAAATTATCTTGAATAACCTTTACTTGCTCATCAAATAACGCCTGATCATCTTTATCAAGTGTATATTGTAACCATAATCCCGCTGATTCTGATAAAGCTTCACGTCCCTTTGCTTCACCCGTACCTGCCTTAGTATCTACTAAACGATACGTGGCAAGCGTTCCATTGTCATTCACCATATGCCTTAAAATAAAATTTTCTGTACGGTTTCCTTGTAAAGCTGACCAAAATACAATTCCACCTAAAGCGATTAAGAAGATAACTCCAATCCCTATATATAAACGTTTCCGCAATCTTTTCACCTCCCTAGTAAGGCTAACCTTAATTTTATCAGAACATACATAAATTTAAAAAAGACAATCCACTAGATTGTCTCCCCCATTTCTATCCCTCGCAAACCTCTTTAGAAGGTTTATATAGCGATTGTACAAGTCGATCATATTCACGACGTGTAATCTCTTTATTATATAGCTTCAATAATAAATCTCTATGCTCTTTTGAAAATGCCATCTTTTTAATGACTTCAGGATACATAAAACACCCTCTCCATTTCACATAAACTTCTTCTTTCCGAAAAACAGAACTTATGTTCGCATAAAAGATTATAAAAGATTCCTGTAAAAAAAACAAACAAAACATGAGAAACTATTTATTTCTTTCTATTCGAAATATTACAACATTATATTATCATATTCACTTTTTAAATACATATATATTTTTGGTAGTTTTTTTGAATAAATCTTCCAATTCAATCAGAAAATAATGGCAAAAAAGAAGAGGAGTTTACATATGGATACGGTAACATTAGCAAGAGCATTTTTTGGTTCTTCATTAGCATTCCACATTATTTTTGCAACACTTGGCGTCGGACTTTCATTGATGATTTTTATAAGCGAAATACTCTATCACTGGAAGAAAGACTCCGACTATGCCATTATGGCGAAAAGATGGACAAAGGCGTTTGCTATTCTTCTCGGTGTAGCAATTCCAACTGGAACAATTGTTGGTGTGCAAATCTCACTTCTTTGGCCTGGTTTCGCCAAAATTGTTGGGCAAGTTATTTCTGTTCCCTTCCAAATTGAGATTTTCGCCTTCTTTTTGGAGGCTTTATTCATGTCGATTTACGTATATGCAGCCGATAAACTTCCTCCATTTATGAGATTAATCTCGCTATTTTTCGTCATGCTTGGTGCCACGGCATCCGCCGTGCTTATTACATCAGCAAATACATGGATGAATACACCAGCAGGCTTTTCAATGAATCCAGATGGATCTGTTTTTAACGTTGATCCGTGGAAAGCTTTCTTTAATCCAAGTTTTGGCACAAGTGCATTTCATGTCGTTATTACGGCTTATGCAACTGGTGCGGCTGTCATTGCTTCTATTGCTGGATTTAAATTATTGAAGAAAAATTTAAGTACACGTGAAATTGCTTATCATAAAAAAGGGCTGCTATTAGGGCTTGTGGTTACATTTATTACAGGCGCTACGATGTGGCTTTCAGGACATGAATCAGCGATTGCCTTACATAAACACTCACCTGAAAAACTTGCATCTGCTGAAGCTTTATTTGAAACGACATCACACGCACCGCTATCCATTGGTGGAGTTGTGGATCCTAATACACTTGAACTAAACTATGCACTTGAAATTCCAAACATGCTTAGCTTATTAGTGGGACTAGACCCTAGCACTGTCGTAAAAGGACTAAACGAATTCCCACAAGAAACATGGCCACCATTTTATACACATACACTATTCAACTTAATGGTCGGCACTGCTGCGTTTACCTTCGCTGTTGCAGCAATTGCGCTCTTATATTGGTACTTCGTTTACCGAAAAAAAGGAACAGAATTACCGAAGTGGCTACTTTTGGGGGCTGCCGCATGCGGACCAATTATGATGCTCGGTATTGAATTCGGATGGATTTTCAGTTGTAGCGGTCGTCAACCATGGACAATTTATGGTATGCAACGTACCGTCGATGCATCTACACGCGCCGATTTCGTCGGTCCTTTATTTGTTTTGTTCATCATTTTATATATTGGACTCGCTATTTTAACAGTCATTGTTCTACGGACATTCTTTAGAAGACATCCATTAAAGAATGATTTACAACACCAAGGAGGCGATTCTCATGCATGAGGAAAGTATTGCAATCATCATCTTATGGGCCCTTATTTTCGTATACAGTATACTAGGGTCCATTGATTTTGGCGCTGGTTTTTGGGGCATGGTATACGCAAAACATCCGACGCTCGCTGCTAAACTTGCGAATCGGTACTTATCACCAACTTGGGAAGTAACAAATACGTTTCTCGTTTTCGTCGTTGTCGCATTTCTCGGCTTCTTTCCGAAAGCGGCCTTTACTCTTGCGACAGTAATGTTCGTACCAGTTATGTTAATTTTAGTGCTCATTGCAGTACGTAGTACATTTATGGTATTTGCTTACTCCTTGCCAAAATATCAATACCTTCTTCGGGTTATTTCAGGTATTACTGGTCTATTAATTCCAGCACTATTAATTACCGTTTTACCCGTTACAGAGGGAGCCTATATTACAATGTCTGAAGGAAAGGAAGTACTCCTATATGGAAAACTTCTTTCTAGCCCAGTTATCTACTGTTATATGCTCTTCGGACTAACTTCTGAACTATTTCTCTCCTCTCTCTTTCTTGCTGATTTTTCGAGAGAACAAAGTTCAGAAGATACGTATAGAATTTATAGAAGAAATGCTATCATCCTTGGTCCTGCAACGCTCGTTACGGCAATTATTGCCCTCGTTGTAATGGATCCACAAACACATTGGCTTATGCAAGGATTAATAAAGCAATTCCCGTGGTTTACAGTTTCTATTGTTTTATTCGTTATCGGATACTCGTCCCTTTGGTGGACAAACAAAAAGTACAATACACTAGGATACCCTCGCATTGCCGTTTTAGCTGTCGTCGCTCAATATGCATTTGCAAGCTATGCTTACGGGGTCGCGCATTTACCGTATATTATTTATCCTGACGTAACTGTATTTACAAGCTTTACAACGAAAGAAACGTTCTATGCACTGCTCATTCTATACGCAATTGGGATTGCAATTTTATTACCAGGATTTATTTTCTTCTGGAACTTATTCTTGAAGGATCGTACTTTTTTGAAGGAAAAATAATATAGCATTGGAGTCTGTTCCAAAAGGCATTTTGGGATAGGCTCCTTTTTTCATGTTTTGTCGATAAGTCTATACATTTTAAAAATCGCTGATATATTTTCAGTTGCGCCGATATATCTCAATAATCGCTGATATATTTTAACTTGCGCCAATATATCTCAATAATCGCCCATATAAATTTCATTTACTATCTTACTGCCCAATAATTTATAGACTCCTCTCATAATAGTTATTTCACTATTCGTGACACTTGTCCTTTAGCTTGAAAAACACATATTCACTTCATCTCGTTATACGTCTAGTTCTTCTTATTTTTTGCTGAATATACTACCAATATAAACTTGAGACAAGCTACATCTGTTTAAGGGAAAATAGAAAGGTAGGCAAAATATGAGCATTGAAATATGGATTACTATTATTGTATTCTTCTTAACAATGATTGTTATCTTTTGGCGGCCTAGAGGTTTAAATGAGGCGTGGCCAGCAGCAATCGGAGCTGGTATCATCATAATTACTGGACTTGTATCAAAACCAGACATCATGGATATTATAAGTAAAATTGGCGGTGCTTCCATAACAATATTAGCAACTATTGTTATGGCAGTTATATTAGAAAGCTTCGGTTTCTTCCATTGGTCCGCAGCGAAACTAGCAAATTTAGCAAAGGGTTCTGGGCGCCGCTTATACTGGTATATTCAATTATTATGTTTTCTTATGACTCTTTTATTTAATAACGACGGTAGTATTTTAATTACAACTCCAATTTTAATTCTTCTTCTAAAAAACCTTCAATTAAAACCACATCAACAAATTCCTTATTTATTAAGTGGTGCTTTAATCGCTACGGCATCTAGTGCACCAATTGGTGTAAGTAATATCGTAAATTTAATCGCATTAAACATCGTCCATATGACTCTTTATATGCATACTGCTATGATGTTTGTACCTGCAACATTAGGCTTATTATTTATGTCATGGCTCATGTATACAGTTTTGAAGAAAAAACTTCCAAAAAAATTACCTGTTTCTTCATATGATATTGAAGAAATTTTCTTCACGAAAAACTTCCATCCACTAAAAGGAAATAATTCTGTTGATACGAAACAAAAACGGACAAGATTCATGTTAAAAGTATTAGGTTTCGTCTTCCTTATGCGCTGTCTTCTATTCGTTGCATCCTTCTTATCCATCCCAATTGAAATCGTTGCGGTACTTGGTTCACTCGTTCTGCTCATTTGGAGATGGTACTACTTACGAACAAATCCTGTCGACATTTTGAAAAAGACACCGTGGCACATTTTAATTTTCGCCTTCTCTATGTACGTCATTATTTACGGACTACACAACGCAGGATTAACAGCTGCACTTGTACAATGGCTCGAGCCATTTGTGAATCAGCATCTACTCTATGCTAGCTTTGCGATGGGCGGACTTGTATCCATCCTCTCTAACGTCTTCAATAACCATCCTGCCCTTATGATTGGTACAATCACATTAACAGAAATGGGACTAGATCCAGTCACATTAAAAACTATCTATCTTGCAAACATCATTGGTAGTGACATCGGTTCACTATTACTACCAATTGGCACGCTAGCTTCACTCATTTGGATGTATATTCTGAAACAAAACAAAATTAAAGTAAAATGGAAAGACTATTTAAGTGTATCCCTTATCGTTATCCCGCTCACAACAGTCGTCACACTATTCCTCTTATTCTACTGGGTACATCTCTTCTTCGCCTTATAAACAACAGAAGCCCCATTTGCTACCGTCTTAGCAAATGGGGCTTCTTCTATAATAAAGTTAGGTACTACAGTGTGATCAATCAAGTAAAGAGGTGTAACATGTTATTGATATAAATGACTACCAGCTTCTTTAAATTCTTCTGCTTTCTCTTTCATTCCTTTTTCAATTGCTTCTGTCGTTTCTAAATCATTTTCTTTTGCATATTCACGAATATCATGTGAAATTCTCATACTACAAAACTTCGGTCCACACATTGAACAGAAGTGAGCTGTCTTTGCCCCTTCTGCAGGCAACGTTTCATCATGATATTCCATCGCACGTTCAGGATCTAAAGATAAATTAAATTGATCGCGCCAACGGAATTCGAAGCGTGCTTTTGAAAGTGCATCATCACGCTGATGAGCCGTTTTATGTCCTTTCGCAAGATCAGCCGCATGCGCTGCAATTTTGTACGTAATAACACCCGTGCGTACATCATCTTTGTTTGGCAAACCTAAATGTTCTTTCGGCGTTACATAACAAAGCATCGCTGTTCCAAACCAGCCAATCATCGCAGCTCCAATTGCAGATGTAATATGGTCATAACCTGGTGCAATATCTGTCGTTAGTGGCCCAAGTGTGTAAAACGGCGCGCCCTGACAAATATCAAGCTCTTTCTCCATATTCTCTTTAATTAAGTGCATCGGTACGTGTCCAGGTCCTTCAATCATAACTTGCACATCATGTTTCCAAGCAATTTTGGTTAATTCACCAAGTGTTTCAAGCTCAGAAAACTGTGCTTCGTCATTGGCATCTGCAATAGACCCTGGACGTAATCCATCTCCAAGAGAGAACGAAACATCGTACTGCTTCATAATTTCACAAATCTCTTCAAAGTGAGTATATAGGAAGTTTTCTTTATGATGGAATAGACACCACTGCGCCATAATCGAACCACCGCGCGAAACGATACCTGTCGTACGCTTTGCCGTGATTGGAATGTAACGAAGCAATACACCAGCGTGAATCGTAAAGTAATCAACGCCTTGCTCCGCCTGCTCAATTAACGTATCACGATATACTTCCCACGTTAAATCTTCTGCAATTCCGTTTACTTTTTCCAGCGCTTGATAGATCGGTACAGTTCCAACTGGTACCGGCGCGTTACGAATAATCCACTCCCGCGTCGTATGAATATTTTTACCTGTAGATAAATCCATAATCGTATCTGCACCCCAGCGCGTTGCCCATGTCATCTTCTCTACTTCTTCTGCAATCGAAGAAGATACAGCTGAGTTTCCGATATTGGCGTTTACCTTCACATGGAAATTACGCCCGATGATCATCGGTTCAGCTTCTGGATGATTAATATTCGCTGGTAAAATAGCGCGACCTTCTGCAATTTCCTTACGAACAAACTCCGGCTCTACCCCTTCACGAATCGCAACGTATTCCATCTCAGACGTAATAATGCCATTACGTGCATAGTGCATTTGCGTAACGTTTGCACCTTGCTTTGCTCTAAGCGGCTGGCGATCCATTTGCGGGAAAACAGGTGTATGCTTCGAAGCTACTTTCACACCGTCATCCTCTGGTTTCACCTCGCGCCCTTCGTATGCTTCTACATCACCACGCCCCATAATCCAAGAGTGGCGCGGCGTTGGAATTCCTTTTTCCAACTCGACCTTATACGCAGGATCTGTATAAGGACCGCTCGTATCATACACACGGATTGGTGGATTTGGGACGCCATTCGTTTCACTTTGTTCAATCTCACGCATCGGCACTTTCATACCTTCTCGTGGTCCATCCACATATACTTTCTTACTCCCTGGTAAACTAGATTTCAATTCAATTTGCTCAGCTGAAACAGATTGTTTCATAATTTTTGTTGCCCCCCTGTTCGTGACAAGGACGAGATATGGCCAGCGCATGCCAAAATAAAAAGAGCCAGGTCCATAAAAAAATAAGGACCTGGCTCATAAAGACATCATTATGTAAAGCCGTTAACTTCCCTACGCTGGTACGAGCCAGATCAGGTCCAAAGGGTTAAGAAGTTCACGCGCTTCTCTCTCAGCCTACGCATACGTTAGGCACCCCTAGTTTATCACTGATTTAATTTTCAATACTTTCCCATCATACACCATAATCTGAAAAATTCAAAGTTTATTTCTTTTGTTTTTTACGGAATCATCCACGTTATACGATGCTTTTAAACAGTTTTAACAGGAGACAACATCTTTACCCCTTATTGCTACAGGAGTCTTGGCGTTCAATACCCTTTCTAAACTGTTCCATTTAGTTACTTTATTCCATGAGAATTTACCAACTAAGGGATTAGCAACTACCACAATAAATTCAATCCATACAAGAGTTAAAATGCTATTCAAAAAGGCTTGTGAATGGGATGGGGATTTATCAAGAAGAACCCTATGGATGGCTCAAAATTAAAAGGAAAGAAACAAGAGATACAGCCTTACGATCAAAAGGAAATCATTAAGATTTTGGCTTTAACGGAGCAAAAAAAAGAAATGAATAAGATGCTATTCCAATTAGCTATCGTTACTGGCATGCGTAGGGGCGAGCTATTAGGCTTAGAATGGGGACATCTTAATTTTGATAATGATATGATTCATATCCAACAAACAGTTGGCAGAGCAGGCAAAGAGATACTATTAAAAGAGCCTAAAAAGAGCAAATCAAAAAGAACTATTTCTATCCTTCCTGCTTTTACAGTCAAATTAAAACAATATAAAAAGTACTTGGCTAAAAAACGTATTGCCTGTGGTGATCTGTAGGAAGGTGAAGAACATTTCTTCTTATTCTCAACATGGACTGGTAAACCACTTACTCCTGAAAAAGCTAGCAGTAGGTGGCATTATTTCCCCCAAAAACATGGATTACGCCATATTAAATTACACGGGCTACGTTTCACTCATGCTACCTATTTATTAACGCAAGACGAAAATTTAAAAGTCATATCAGAACGTTTAGGACATAGCGATATACAGACAATCATGAATATATACGCTCATGTATTAGAAGAAGCAAGTAAAAAAACAAGCAGCCATTTTGAAACGCTACTTGCTCAAAGGATATCTTGATTATCCGTAACTGTAGGTATTGTAGGTAAGAAAACAGTCATAAGAATACATTTTATTAGATAAGAAAGAGCATCACAGCCTAAAAGCCAACTTATTTTATCTCTGTTTTCAAAGTATAGTTCTCTAACAATTTATAGTAATGCTCTTCTTTCGAACGCCAAAAAACATTACTTTTCTTTTTATAATATAAAATCCATTTCCGTAATAATAATGGTTTTTTATTTAATTTATCTCCCTCAGCTTTTATATCTTTAAATACCGAAATCCAATAACCAAAATTATATTTTCCATCTTGATAAAGGGTTGGTGGTTGAATATTTTTAATGGAGATAATAAATACATTGTTACTCGCATAAAGATTTATACATTTTTTATTAGGATCATATTTAGTAACAAGGTTAATCTCCTTAATAATATTTAATAAATTTCTCCACTGCTCTTTAAATTGCTCTTTCTCTTCCTCTAATCTTCCATTTAATTTATGGACTGTAGTTATTTTAGCCCCAATATAATCTATATTCAAAACTTTTGCTATAACACTTCTATGTGTTCCCTGCATCGAAACATAATAACTATCGAAATCCTGATAGTAATCAAAGATAATATCTGATTCCTTTTTTATAAATTCCTTAAACTCTTCAATCCCATATCTCTGAACACTTTCTAAATTCTGTCGTATTCTATTCAAACTATATAATTGTTCTAGCCAACTCCCTTCTCTTCGTTTAGAGTTATCAACCCCTTTAAGCTTTTCTAACGGAATCATTGCATATTCACTTTCAGAATATGAATCAAACCATCTTGCTAAAGGCACTTTTCCAACACTTGTATCCCTCATTCTTTGCAGATGCGCATCCTCAATAAACTGAAGCAAAAAATCCGTTGTAAGTACATCTATTTTCTTCGTCCTGATTGGAATAACTGTCTCTTTTGGTAATTCCTTAGATTTTAAAGGTGGCATCTCCCTAACACTTTTAGACGTAACTTCTCTTAGTTTTTCTTCATATGACGGCTGCTTCTTGTTTTCTTCACTCCATTCTGGATAGTTAATTACCTTTTCGTTATCTGCTTTATCCTTTTGTAACGGCAGATTTTTCGTCTCTTTAAATTGAGAAACTTGCTCTGCACTATATTCTTTTACTTTATATTTAATATCAATATCTCTTACATTTAACAAAATGATTCTTTTATCTTCATAATAATCAACGATATTCCCTTTTATAAGAGCCAGTTTTCGATTTCCATCTGTCTTTTTATCGATCCATTTCAGTAAACTTTTTAATGTCATTTGAAATCTCTTTTTTCCATTCCCATTATAAATCAGCATAATACGTATTTGATCTGGTTTATTTTTATAGAACGGGTAAGCAAACCCATACCCTTTTTGCTCTAATTTCTCTAAGTCATTTTTATCTAAAAAACCTTCAACTATAAATGTATGATTAGGCCTTTTTTCCCATAACAATTGATAGCTTTCTCTTTTATATAGTTTATTAGTAACATATAATTGCCTTAATACGTTTCTAATGATTAAATCATCTTTACTATGCAGTAATTCAATAAGTTCACTAATAGTTCTAATATATTCATTTCTAACTCCGGGAACCTTCCTTGTAATAATTTTCTCTGGAACTGCTAAAACTTGATTCTTTGCAGATTCTTTCTTTTCTTTCGATTTTATTACTTTAGTCTGTTTGCTGCCAAACATATCTCGTTCATCTATATCCACTACTAACTTTTTGTCTTTGGGGACATCCCTAAATCGCTCTCTAACTGGAATAGTCTTCAAAATATATGAGCAGTCGATACAGTGTCCCTCTCGCCCTTCTCCCTCAGGCATCAAATTAAAAAAACGATTATCTGGTCCTCTGTTTACCACCTTGACTTCAGCTTTACAACCAGATTTAAGATGATTTTCACAATATAAAGTATACCCTTTAATATATCCTTGATCTCGTATAGTAATGGCCTCATCAGGTTCTATGTATCTTACGGTATCTCCATGTGAATAAATTGCTCTCTGCATTGACTCTGTACTTCTGGCCATTTTAACACCTCGCCTATATTTTTTCAGTTCTACCACTTCTATAATTCAATTTTACTATAGATGATAAAAGTAAAAATTAAAAAATCAGACATTTTAATCATATATAAACCTAAAGATATAATATATTTCAGTAACAAGTACCACTTCTTGTTAAAAGCACTATGCGTTACATAGTTGCATATATAAAATTTCTACTAAGTAATAACTGTTTCTATTTTTTATACAAATAAAAAAGCTCAAAATTATTAAAGGTGATCCACCGTCTATTTCACTTACCCTGTCAAGACAAGCTATCTTCAATTTTAGAAGAAAGACTTTCTTTAATAAATTGAGCTTTATAAACAACATTGTTCAATTATTTTATTTAAAAATTATCTTTCTTTTTCTGCCCTAAAAACCACTTCCAAAAAAATTCCTTATTTACATCTGCCCCATAAGTGGTGTTTCATCATTTTAAACCCTACGTTATACAACAGTAAAATCCCTATATAACTACATTTATGCTTATTCTCATTTCTATAATAGACATTACGGTATCATCCAAGTTAAATAATATGCCTGAACATAAGTCATAATCCCCACAATTATGACGAAGAACAAGCTATGTTTCACTGTAAAACGGAACAAATCCGATTCTTTTCCGGCAAGACCAACTGCTGCACAAGCGATCGCAATCGACTGCGGGGAAATCATTTTCCCTGTTACACCGCCTGTTGTATTTGCTGCAACGAGAAGCACTTCAGATACGCCGACTTGCTGCGCTGTAATGGCTTGTAAATTTGAGAACAGTGCATTCGCAGACGTATCAGACCCTGTTAGGAATACGCCAATCCAGCCTAAGAATGGTGAGAAGAACGGGAATAGTCCGCCAGTTCCGGCTAATGCTAACGCTAACGTAGAAGATAGACCAGAATAGTTTGCGATAAATGCAAACCCTAGTACAAATCCGATAGATAGAATTGGCATTTTTAATTCGCTTAACGTTTCTTTAAATGTCACTGCTGCATCTTTTACATTCATTTTCAAAATAAACATAGAAATGATACAAGCAATTAAAATCGCTGTTCCAGTTGCCGATAATACATCAAACTTCAGAATTGCCTCGTAAGGCGTTGGTTTATTTACAATTGGCTCTGCTTTCATTACTAGATTATGCAGACCTGGAATTTCAAACTTAAATACAAGACTTTCTAAAGCCCCTCCTGGAGTGAATAATGCCTTAAAGAAACTTTGGCTCCAAATGACTACCATAACCGTTAATACGATAAATGGGGACCATGCCTTCACTACTTTTCCAAACGTTAATTTTGGCATCGATGCTACTGTCGTTGTTGCTGCTACTTCACTATTTGCTTGCCCAGATTGATAAGTTTCTTTCGGCTGCCAAACTTTTAAGAACAGCGCTAAACTAATTAAACTTACAAGTGCCGATGTAATATCCGGAAGTTCCGGTCCTAAAAATGTCGCTGTAATGAACTGCGTAATCGCAAATGAACTACCCGCTACAAGTAACGCAGGCCACGTTTGTCTTATCCCTTTAAATCCATCCATTAAAAATACGATAAAGAATGGAACAAATAATGATAGGAACGGTAATTGATGCCCAGCCATTTGTCCAATTTTATGTGGATCAATACCTGTTACTTGTCCAGCAACTGTAATCGGAATTCCCATCGCTCCGAACGCCACTGGTGCAGTATTTGCAATCAAACAAAGACCTGCTGCGTATAAAGGATTTAACCCAAGACCCGCAAGAAGCGCTGCTGTAATCGCTACTGGTGCCCCAAATCCTGCCGCTCCTTCTAAAAATGCTCCAAATGAAAATCCAATTAAAATAACGAGTAGACGATGATCGTTCGTAATCGATAATACCGATGCACGAATCACATCAAATTGACCTGTTTTTACAGAAATTTTATATAAAAATACGGACATAATGATAATCCAAGCAATTGGCCATAACCCGTACAAAAAACCGTATCCGGTTGCTGCCATTGCCATCGTGAACGGCATTTTATAAGCGAATAACGCTACTAAAACTGTAAGTACAACTGTAATAAATCCTGCCACATACCCCTTCATGCGGAAAACTGCTAAAGCTAAGAAAAAAAAGATAATCGGAATAAGTGCGACCGCTGCCGAAATCCAAATGTTTCCGAATGGATCATAAACTTGTGTCCATGTGTTCATTGTTCTCTCCCCCTAAAGAATCCCCTTTTAAATAGAATAACCTCATCAATAGACTATCAGGTCATCATACCTTTAAGCCTAAAATAAAAAAACGTTTAAGAAAACGTTTCCAACAACTTTCATTTATACTGTACCATAACAATTTCTATTAAAAAAGATTTTTTTGAAAATTTTATTATTTAACAGAAAATCTTACAAAATCGTCACGTTCTTGTAATGTTCATCGATAGGAAGTTTGCCAAAATTATTGCATAATAATAGTATAACAACAGAAATTATTCATGAGGTGATATATATGAACGGAAATAAAATATTAGCTGCGTTATCATACTTTAGTGTACTATTTGCCCCTATCTTATTCCCTATTATCGTTTGGATCGTGGGAGACGCTGAAACAAAACCACATGCAAAACGTGCTCTATGGACACACATCATTCCAAGTATCGCTACATTCATTGGCGTAACTATTCTAGGAATTATGGGTCTTGGATCTGATCAACCAGATGTAACACTTGGAATTGGATCAATGATTGTCTTAGCTATTTGCGGAATCATCAGCTTATACTACTTCATCTGGAACATTGTAAAAGGAATTAAAGTGCTGAAAGCTTAATTTTAAACAAATGTTTGTTTAAAAAGGGCCCCTTGCAATTTGCAAGGGGCCCTTTTCCTAATTCGTTCACTTTATCTTCTGCGTTTCTTCTTTTTTCTCATCATTTTCTTTCGGCGCGTATTCACTTTATCCGCTATAATGTGGAGCGTACTCGCCACAACAATTCCCATTAAGAACGTTACAATTTCAACCTCATGCTTCTTCGCAATTTCTATTAAATTACCATCCAGTGCGATTACATTTAATAGTAATAAAAATGGAGAAAAGACGATTAACATGTACGCAATACGAATTACATCACCAAGTATAATCGTATGTGTAAAGAAAGATCGATGCGGCATTACTTTCTTATAAGGATACCAAAATATACGTAAGAAACCCCATTTGTTATAAGCATTACTGTACGTATCTAAATCTGGTGTTAAAAATGAAGTACCTACTAAAAAACCAATCGCAAAAGTTAATAAAAAATCAAAATTTGTTAATCCATACGAAAAGAGCAAAAACAAAACAACCGGAAGGGATATTAAGTTTATTTTCGTATGCGTTCTTCCTGATGGCATAATGCACTTCCTCGCTTACGTTCGTCCTGTCACCTTATGACAGGTTTCACCTATTGACCTAATTTCTGATCGATAAATGTTGTGTCTATATCCGAACCAAACCATTCTGCCAACTTCACTCGTGCCTTATCTTTCACATCTTCATTGACGTATAACGACACCTGTATTAGTGCGGCCGTTAACGCCCCCAAATCATCCGTATAGCCAATTCCAGCAATGAAATCTGGAATCGCATCAATCGGTGCAATAAAATAAGCAAGTGCTCCAATTACAATAATTTTCACTCGTTTTGGAACATCGGGTCTTTGCAAAACGTAAAACAGTAATAAACTTGCATAAATGACCGATTGCCCTGCTTGCTTTGCAACATGTTTTACTTTCTTCCAAAACGCTTCAACTGAAAATTTTTGTTTCATGTAAAAAGCCTCCCTATTTTTAAAAAGAAATAAGCTACAATATGTTATCAGTAAAAGTTCATGGAAATTACACAAAACCTATCAATGAACTTTTATTGTAACAAACAAACTAAAAAAGAACAAGTGTTCGTTAATTTTCACACTATTTCCTTCATATAATAGATTTCTAGATAACCCTTATCCATATTCATTTCTTATTTCTCAACAAAGAAAATTTTCACTTCCACTTAACATTCTGCTCTACCTTTGTTATATTTTCTAGTTGACGGACATATAAACGAATGTTAAAGTTTTCTCTGGTAGTGACAAATCTTATACAAAAAATGTAAAATGTTATAGTGTTTCTCAGAAATGAATTTTGTTGTATAATACAGAAATGACGTTATGCTTATGAGCAACAAAAGAAACCAAAAGGGTATGCATAGTTATAGTCGTATATGGGTGAATATAGAACCTTTAATTATGGCCAAGAAAACTATGTATTTTTTATTTTAACATTTTTCGCTCCAAAATCGACCAAGCCTGATAGAGAAAGGGTGGAAATGAATGAAAGAAACCTTGAAATCACAATTTCAAAATGTGCGTTTCACTGTATTCGTAGCTTTAGCCTTATGGCTGAAAACTTACCTTATTACACGCACAAGCTTTGATTTAAAACTTGAATCTTTCATGCAAGAATTCATTTTATTCCTTAGCCCATTAGCAGCATCATTACTGCTTGTTGGTCTTGCATTATTTGCAAAAGGGAAAAAACGTAACTATATAGCACTTGGAATTAATTTTGTCTTAACAATCGTTCTTGTTGGTAACGTAATGTTCTACGGATTCTACAATGACTTCGTTACATTACCGGTGCTAGGACAAACATCTAACTTCGGAAGTTTAGGTTCTAGTGTGAAAGAATTATTTAACTACAAAATTATCCTTGCATTTGCAGACATTATCATATTCTTCGTTCTGTTGAAGAAAATGAAAAACTTTGCACCTACAGAGCGTGTAGCACGCCCGATGCGTTCCCTATACTTCGTATCAACAGTTGCTATCTTCTTCGCAAACTTAGGACTTGCAGAAGCTGAACGCCCAGAACTATTAACACGTTCATTCGACCGCGTTATGCTTGTTAAAAACTTAGGATTATATGTACACCAAGTATACGATCTTGGCTTACAAGCAAAATCAAGTTCACAAAAAGCGTTCGCTGACGGTAGTAAATTACAAGAAACAGAAAACTACGTAAAAACAACACAAAGTAAACCAGATCCAAATATGTTCGGTACTGCAAAAGGGAAAAACGTAATTGTTGTCTCTCTTGAGTCATTACAAACATTCTTAATTGGTGCAACAGTTAACGGACAAGAAGTTACACCATTCTTAAACCAATTTACGAAAGAAAGTTATTACTTTGATAACTTCTTCCATCAAACTGGTCAAGGTAAAACATCTGATGCTGAATTCCTAGTAGATACTTCGTTATATCCACTAGACCGCGGTGCTGTATTCTTTACACACGGTAACAATGAATATACAGCAACTCCAGAAATTTTACGTCAGCAAGGGTATCACACGTCGGTATTCCACGCAAACAACGCAACATTCTGGAACCGTAACATTATGTATCCAGCACTTGGTTATGATCGTTACTACAACGAGCTTGATTACAAGATTACGCCAGAAACAAAATTAAATTGGGGATTAAAAGATATCGAATACTTCGATCAATCTATTGATATGTTAAAACAAGTGAAGCAACCATTCTATACTCGCTTCCTTACTTTAACGAATCATTACCCATTCACTTACGATGACAGTACAAAATTAATCGACGAATATAATTCTGGTGATGGAGTATTTGACCGTTACATGGTAACTGCTCGTTACTTAGACGAAGCAATGAAACACTTTATTGAGCGTCTAAAAGCAGAAGGTATTTACGACAACTCAGTAATCGTATTCTACGGTGACCACTACGGTATTTCTGAAAACCATAACCGTGCAATGGCACAGTTCTTAGGAAAAGAAGAAATCACTGCATTTGACCATATGAACTTACAAAAAACACCGATGTTTATTCACGTTCCAGGTCAAAAAGAAGGTAAAACAATTTCGAAACCAACTGGTGAAATTGACATTAAACCAACTATTCTAAACTTACTTGGTGTAGATTCTACAAATGACGTTCGATTCGGTCATGATGTATTCTCACCTGATAATAAAGGATTTGTTGTTCTTCGTGACGGTAGCTTCGTTACAGATAAATACATGTACACAAACAGTACATTCTATGACCGTGCTACTGGCGAAGTTGTACAATTACCGAAAGAAGAATCCCAACCACTAATTGATCGTGCCCAAAATGAATTGAACATGTCTGATAAAATCATTGAAGGTGACTTACTTCGCTTCTCTGAAAGTAATAAGATCAAAACTGGTGAAGTAAAAACAGTTATTAAAGAAGAAAAGAAGAGCGCTGAGTAATCTCAGCCTCTTTTTTATTTTCTTCCATACAACTACTTATATTCATTAACTTTAAAATTACATAACCTTTACCAAATATTCACATAGTGTTAATGAAGAATCTCTATAATAAAATATGTAAACGAGGTTCTACATATTTCTTATCTCTCATCTTTCGTAAGATCCCTTAAAGAAATGTGTAAATCTTTTGTTTCTACTTTCTTATAATTGTCTTTCAACTTGTTTTGTTTCCATACACAAAGCATTCAACGAGACAATGTCCCTATGAAAGATAGCTACCCTCCTTGTGCAGCATTCCATAAGAATGTTGCTTTTTTTTATTTAAAAGCAGGATTCTCATTTCTTATTTTCGAATTTGTATATACAAAATGCTGTAAAGTGAAACTTTAATCAGCCCTCACCAATCGGGCATTTACGGGCAGTAATTCGCCCACTTCACTTCTTTGCTCTACCCGAATTTGTAAGTAGGGGCTTTACTGCCGTTAATGCGGGGTAAATCATCCTTATTTCTCTATGATTTACAAATACATATACGGTCATATGTAGAGAATTGCTCACATAAAAATTACTATAGTGATTTTTATCTCGCATGAATGAAAGTTTCACGTTACTTACGTACTTACGAAAGGATGGGACGGAAATTGGCATACGAAAAATTTGTACTTTGGAATGATGAAGTTATTGATACAACAAAACAACAAACGTACATAGAACTTGAAGAGAGAGGTTCGCAGTTCGGAGATGGTGTCTATGAGGTTATTCGCCTATATAAAGGGAACTTTCATTTATTAGATCCGCACATAACGAGATTATATCGATCCATGGAAGAAGTAGAATTATCGCTCCCTTTCTCAAAAGCTGAGCTCATCACTTTACTTTACAAATTAATTGAACGAAACCATTTCCACGAAGATGGCATCATTTATTTGCAAGTATCTCGTGGTGTACAAGCTCGCACACATGTATTTTCATATGACAACCCTCCGACAATTTATGCCTATATTACAAAAAAAGAACGACCAGCTTTATGGATTGAATATGGTATACGCGCTATATCAGAACCCGATACTCGCTGGCTACGCTGTGACATTAAATCATTAAATTTATTACCAAACGTACTAGCTGCTACGAAAGCTGAACGGAAAGGCTGTAAAGAGGCACTTCTCGTAAGGAACGGTATTGTAACGGAAGGAAGCCATTCCAACTTCTTTTTAATTAAAAACGGAACGCTTTACACACATCCAGCCAATCACCTTATTTTAAATGGCATTATTCGTCAATATGTCCTTTCTTTAGCGAATACTCTTCACATTCCTGTGCAGGAAGAACTTTTCAGCGTTCGTGACGTTTATCAAGCAGATGAATGCTTTTTTACAGGCACAACGATTGAAATTTTACCAATGACCCACCTTGATGGGACCGCGATTCAAGATGGGCAAGTTGGGCCTATCACCAAAAAACTGCAAAAATCTTTTAATCAAATCTTATTACAATCCAATATGGCATCTTCTTAAACACGAATAATTTCTGTCCTTTCATATTCAATATATGCATTTAAATGGAAATCAAGGTGTAATTTTATGCCTTGATTTTTTTCTTGTAATCTTTTTGTCATATTCAGATTCCTATATAAGTCTTGACAGTAATCGACATGCTCTTTAGAATTTTTAACAGTTGGTAAATATTTCTTCACTACATTACAGACAGAAAGGAATCGACAAATTATGAAAAAGTATCTTGCCGGTCTTGCGGCAGTGTCTGTAGCAGGAGGAGCAGCACCTACACTTGATAGTGTTCAAGCTGCACCTGAACAAAATACACAAAAAGCTGCTACAACTGTCCAAGCTTCTGCATCAAACAGCTCATCTTATAAGGTAAACGCGAGCGTATTACATGTTCGTGCGGGATCAAGCACTTCTCACGACATCATCTCACGCGTTTATAACGGTCAATCACTAAACGTGATTGGCGAAGAAAACGGTTGGTTCAAAATTAACATTAATGGACAAACAGGCTTTGTTAGTGGCGAATTTGTATCAAAAAGTGGCGCAGCAAACAACAATGTAAGTACAGGTGGAAACAATAAAGTTACCGCTGATGTATTACGTGTACGTACAGCTCCTAACACATCTAGTTCTGTTTCTGGGCGTGTATATGAAGGACAAACATTAAACGTAATTGGACAAGAAAATGGTTGGGTGAAAATTAACCATAATGGACAAGTAGGTTATGTAAGTGGCGAATTCGTATCTGGCGTTTCTTCTAATGCAGGTTCTTCAAACAACAATACGAATAATAACAACCAAGAAGTAAAACCAGCAAGCGGAAACTATACAGTAAATGTATCTTCCCTTCGCGTTCGTACAGGTCCTAGCACTTCTCATACAACTGTAGGTTCTGTCAAAAAAGGACAAGTAGTACAAGTTGTTGGCGAAGTTCAAGATTGGTTCAAAATCAATTACGCAGGACAAACTGCTTATGTAAGCAAAGACTACGTAACAAAAGGCGGTTCTAACGAAAACGTTACAGAAGGCAACAAACAAGAACAAAACAATAATAATGGAACTATTCAAACTGGTGGTTCTTACGTGGTTAACGCTACATCTCTACGTGTTCGTACAGGCCCTGCCGCTTACCATAGTGTAATTGGTGGCGTTTTAAATGGTACAACATTAAACGTAGTTGGATCTGAAAACGGTTGGTTTAAAGTAAATTACCAAGGAAAAACAGGCTTTGTTAGTAGCGAATTTGTGAAATTCGTTAAAGGTGGCACTACTACTCCTGAGCAACCAAAACAACCTGAAAAACCTAACCAAGGTGCAATTGGCGACTACTACATTAATGCTTCTGCACTAAATGTACGTAGCGGCGAAGGTACAAATTATAGAATCATAGGCGCACTTCCACAAGGACAGAAGGTTCAAGTAATCTCTGAAAACTCTGGATGGAGCAAAATTAACTACAACGGTCAAACTGGTTATATCGGAACACGTTACCTGTCTAAAACACCAGTTGGAGGCGCAGTAGATAATAAGCCTAACAATAACCAAAATAACAATCAAAACAATAACAACAATAATAATACAGGCAATAATAGCGGCGACAGTTCTTCCGTACTTGCATATGCAAAATCAATGCAAGGTGTACCGTACGTTTGGGGCGGAACTTCTGCTAACGGCGTAGACTGCAGTGGCTACATCTACCACGTATTTAAGAAATTTGGTCATAACATTAGCCGCCAAAGTGTTGCAGGATATTGGAGTAGCCTACCAAAAACTTCAAGTCCACAACCTGGTGACTTAATTTATTTCCAAAACACTTATAAATCTGGTCCTTCTCACATGGGTATTTACCTTGGGGGCGGATCATTTATCCAAGCTGGAGATAAAGGTGTCGCAATCGCTTCATTAAGTAACTCTTATTGGAAGAGCCACTTCTTAGGATACACGAAAGCACCTTAATTAATAGTTTCAAAGCCTTCTAGTTTACTAGAAGGCTTTTTTTGCTATGAGTTCAACATATTACTCCCTTTCTCCTACCTTCTCTCTACAAAAATAATGTATCCATTCTTCCATTTCATACACTTTATTCTACAAAAACAATGCATAACGTTATCATAATGTATATATTTTCATAAAAAACATAACCTATTTCATGTCTATTTATTTTATATGTGTTTTTTTGAAGAATTTTCTTTTTATTTAAACTTTTCATTAGACGTTTGACCTCCGATGTCCATTATGATAAGTTACTAAAGATGTTATATTCGCAAACGTATAGACAACTGGTTTATACACTGTTTTTACTATGAGGAAGGAGCATACACTGCATGAATCTTTTATGGGGAATTGGCGGCGTGATTGGAGTATTAGCAATTGCTTTCTTACTATCTTCCAACCGCAAAGCTATTAATTGGCGCACAATTTTAATTGCGCTAGCATTACAAATGTCATTTTCATTTATCGTATTACGATGGGACGCTGGTAAAGCAGGTTTAAAACACGCTGCTGACGGTGTTCAAGGATTAATTAATTTTTCTTACGAGGGAATTAAGTTCGTTACTGGGGATTTAGTCAACGCAAAGGGACCTTGGGGATTTGTATTCTTTATTCAAGCACTACTTCCAATCGTATTTATTAGTTCATTAGTAGCAATCTTATATTATTTCGGTATTATGCAGAAATTTGTTAGCATCGTTGGTGGTGCATTAAGTAAACTTCTTGGAACTTCTAAAGCAGAAAGCCTAAACTCAGTAACGACTGTATTTTTAGGACAAACTGAAGCTCCAATTTTAATTAAACCTTACTTAGCACGCTTAACAAATAGTGAATTCTTCACTATTATGGTAAGCGGTATGACAGCTGTTGCTGGATCCGTTCTTGTCGGTTATGCAGCAATGGGTATTCCGTTAGAGCACTTATTAGCAGCTGCAATTATGGCGGCTCCATCGAGCTTATTAATTGCGAAACTAATCATGCCAGAGACAGAAAAAGTAGATAATAACGTTGAACTTTCTACAGAACGTGAAGACGCAAATGTTATTGATGCAGCTGCACGCGGCGCATCTGAAGGTATGCAACTTGTTATTAACGTAGCAGCAATGTTAATGGCTTTCATCGCATTAATCGCTTTATTAAATGGATTATTAGGATGGGTTGGTTCTCTGTTCGATATTAAACTTAGCCTTGATTTAATCTTTGGTTACTTATTATCACCATTCGCAATCTTAATCGGGGTTTCTCCTGGTGAAGCGATACAAGCAGCAAGCTTTATCGGTCAAAAACTTGCAATCAACGAATTCGTTGCATACGCAAACTTAGGACCACACATGGCAGAGTTCTCTGACAAAACAAATCTAATTTTAACATTTGCAATCTGTGGATTTGCAAACTTCTCTTCTATCGCAATTCAATTAGGTGTAACAGGAACGTTAGCTCCTACTCGCCGTAAACAAATTGCACAATTAGGGATTAAAGCAGTTATCGCTGGTACATTAGCGAACTTCTTAAACGCAGCAGTTGCAGGTATGATGTTCCTATAAACTTATATAGAGTCTTCTCTTTCTACAAGAGGAGACTTTTTTCATGCAATCCAAACGTCTTTTATGTATCTATTAATCAATTTATCCTAAATATAAGTACATTATGATACAATAATGTTTAAGTCTTTTTATTTTTCTTATGAAAATAGAGATACTACTTGTTGTTGCCCTTCAAAAGAGTTTAACGACATAGTCAATTTCTTAATAATTGCGCATACTACAAGTATCTATTGATGAAATAGCTTTAAGGAGGAAAGTTTTGTGAAAGATAAGTTCTATAAAATCCTCTCTATGTGGATTTTACAAATTGTATTTTATTTTACTACTGTATATGTGACGAAATATGAGCATGCTCTCATTTTTACAATAATATACGTAATCGTAAATGTACTATTCTTATTTTTAGCTGACAAAACAGCATTTGTTTTCTTCATACTAGGAACCATTATTTCCGTATTTTATTTGTTCTATCAAGCATGGCTTCACTTATGGAGTACATCAGATCAATGGCAATATATGATTACCCACTTCCTGATGGCAGCTAACTTCTTCATTGTATATATAACAACTCACCTATTGAAAAAAGTGGTTCATGAAAATAAAGCTTTAACTGAGCGTGTGAGAACATTGGAACAATATATTGGAGAATCCAAATTACTAACAAGACAAGAATTTGAGAGACGCCAAGCGTTATTAACGACTGCAATGAATCGTCGTAATGAAACAGGCATTATTGTTTACTTTGATTTCACTTCCTTTAGTAAATATACAAAGGAAAGTGTTATGGACCGTGTAGCTTCTTTATTAGTTGAAACGGTAAGGAATGATTTTGACCTTGCTGCTGAATATGATAATAATACGCTAGTTATTTTATTACAAAACACAAATGAAGCTGGTGCTGACATTGTAATGAACCGCCTAAAACCAAAAATGGAGCAATGGCTTGCTGCTAAAGCAATCAAAGATATAAAAATTTCACGCGAGCAAATTGGAAACAAAGGACAGACACTGTTATGATGACTCTCGTTATACTTCTTTTATTCCTTCTGTTTTGCGTACTCGTTTTTTGGATTAGTATCACATTTTCAATTAAATATGTACTTATTTTTACGGCCTTTCTATTCTCTGGCTTACTCGTTTACTACTCTTTCTTAACAATCGCGGGCTTAATTCACCGAAATAGTAAACGAAAAGATCGTACGCTAGAACATTATCCGAGCGTCGATATTTTCATACCTGCCCATAATGAAGGCGTCGTTATTAAAGATACTTTAGAGGCGATGGCAAAGATTGAATATCCAGGAAAGCTAACTATTTATTTATTAAATGATAACTCTCAAGATGAAACACCTGAAATCGGCGATGATTTCGACAAAGCTTATGCTCATATTCGCCATATTCGTGTTCCTCCCGGTGAACCGAAGGGTAAATCACGTGTACTAAACTATGGGCTTAGTATTTCAGATGGTGAGTACTTCTGTGTTTACGATGCAGATAACCAACCTGAACCACACGCACTGCGAATGCTTGTAGAGCACGCTGAAACAACTGAAGATGCTGTTGGAGCTGTTGGACACGTTCGTACAGTAAACGAAAAAAGAAACTGGTTGACGCGAATGATTTCACTAGAATTCCAAATCTTCCAGCTCCTTATGCAATCTGGACGCTGGTTACTATTCCAAACGGGCTCGCTGACAGGAACAAACATGCTTCTTCGTCGCTCCGCACTAGAAGAGCTTGGTGGCTATGACCCTTACGCAATTGCAGAAGATGCTGAATTAACATTACGAATTACACAAAAAGGTTATCTCTTACCAATCGTCCCAGAATCAGTTACTTGGGAACAAGAACCAGAGCATTTAAAAATTCTTATTAAACAACGTACACGTTGGCTCCAAGGAAATTTATATATTTTAGAAAAAATGTTCTCATCATTAAGTTTCTTTAAAGGAAAGCTGCTTGTTCATTCCTTACAACAAGTTCTAGTGTATGTTGTATTTTGGCTATTCCTAATCATTTCGAACGTTTGGTTTGTAATTGGGCTGCTCGGGATATTCCAAATTCAATATAGCATTCCGCTACTATTTATGTGGTATGTCGCATATATTACATATGTTTCTCAATTATTTAGTGCCCAGAGTGTCGAACGAACCTTTACACCGACTAATATTTTTATTAGCGTTATTATGTACTTTACGTACGCACAGCTCTTTACGTACTTATTTATTCGTAGCTTAATCTTATACTTACGTGCAAAGAGCAAGAAACAAGTCATTGGCTGGGATAAAACAGTTCGATTCAAAAAAGATAAATAATAAAAATAAGCACAGAGCGCCGTATGCTCTGTGCTTATTTATTGCCGTATAAATTATATATCAGACAATACCCCTTAGCTGAAAGTAATTTCACGTCCATCCCCCAACGAACGATCGACCTTCATTTATATACGAAAAAGTGATTGCTATTTTTGTAGAACCAATTGCTTCTCTTGCTGTTCTTTGCGCGTTTCAGTCTTAGGTTCCGTGCTTTCTTGGACACTACGATGTGCCACACGTTTCAAACAAATATGCTTCCACTTTCTTTCGTAACGTTTCATTATTCTAGATGTCCCCCTTGAATGCGCTTTAAAACTATTTGAAATCGCTTACAGGAAATAATATAGCACATATATATAAACGTGACAACACATTTCCGACAATTTTTTGTCAAAAATATGAATAGAATTCGTAAGGGATCGAATATTGTCGAAACCTATCGTTTTTTCTTCGTATAAAAGGCATACTACTTATATGGTAAAGTATTTTATTTCCCCTACCCGCATTTCAAATTCCTTCTATATAAAGTGAGATTTTAATCAGTCATCACCAATCAGACTTTTACAGGCAGCCCGATTTCTTTGCTTTTGCTGACTTTTGAGTTGGGGGGCTTACTGCCCGACAAATAGAGGGATTAAAAAAAGAGCTGATATAAAATCAGCTCTTTTCCTTCTATTATTAATGACGCTTCATACGTCCTTCTTTTTGTAACTCTTTAAATAATGCTGCCATCATAAAGAAAATAACAAAGACGAATGGGAATGCTGCAATGATAGCTGCCGTTTGTAAGGCTTCTAATCCGCCAATATATAATAAGGTAGAAGCTATCGCGGCTAGAACGATACCCCAAATCATTTTAATACGATTTGGTGGGTTTAAACTACCATGTGTCGTTAACATGCCTAAAACAAATGTTGCAGAGTCTGCAGATGTAATAAAGAATGTAGAAATAAGAAGAATCGCTAAAACAGATAAAGCTGATCCAAAGCTTCCCATCTGATCGAACATAGCAAACAATCCTACTTCTGTTCCCATCTCTTTAATTTTTTCAAAGATATGTGCATCACCAAACAGCTCCATGTGAATACCAGTCCCGCCGAAAACGGAGAACCAAAGCGCACCGATTACGGTCGGTACAAGTAACACACCGATAACAAACTCACGAATTGTACGACCTCGTGAAACACGAGCAATAAACGTACCTACGAACGGTGACCATGCAATCCACCATGCCCAATAGAAAATTGTCCATGACTGAATCCATTGATTTCCGCCTTCATCCAATGGACTTAAACGGAAACTCATACTTGGCAATTCCTGAATATACGAACCTATTGTTGAAGTGAAGTAATTCATAATAAAGTTTGTTGGACCTGCAAATAATACAATAATCATAAGTGCAAACGCAAAAATAATGTTCGTATTACTTAAATATTTAATTCCTTTATCAAGACCTGTTTGTGCAGATAACATGAAAAGAACTGTTACGATTGCAATAATAACTAACTGTGTCGTTAATGAATTCGGGATAGATGTTAAATAGCTAACACCACCTGCAATTTGTTTTGCACCGAGACCTAATGACGTTGCAACACCAAACACAGTTGCGAAAACAGCTAACACATCAAATGAATGAGCAATACGCCCGTGTTCCCCGCCCTTAAATAACGGACCTACTGTCGCACTAATCGTACTTGCTTTTCCTTTTCTAAAGGTAAAATAAGCAATACATAACGCTACAAACGCATATAGTCCCCAAGGATGTAATCCCCAATGGAAAAATGAAAAACGCAGTGCAAGGCGCGCACTTTCCTCAGTTGCACTATCTCCAAACGGAGGTGCGTATAAATGATTTAATGGTTCGGCAACGCCCCAGAAAACTAAGCCGATACCCATACCAGCACTAAATAACATAGCAAACCATGTCATATAACTATAATCAGGTTCGTCATCATCTTTACCTAGACGAATAGAACCGTATTTCGAAACAATTAAAAAGATAGACACACCTAAAATAATAGAAACGGAAATAATATAAAACCAGCCAAACTTACTAACTAATGCAGTTTGAATTGCGGTTGTTACATTTCCTAAACTACCTTTTCCAATAATAGATTCGGGAATAATCCCCCAAATTGTAAATGCAATACATAATGTTAATGAAACGATGAATGTTTTTGTCAGTTTCCTCATCAAATCCCCCTTCGTAGGTTTCGCTTTTGTAAATAACATAAATTCCGATATGTAAAATCGGATAGAAAACTATAATTTTGCGGTGATTTTCTTACTTTCACCTTCACCAATTCGAATTCTTATGGACAGCCTTACCTTTCGTATAACCTTTTTACTCTGCAAGAGCTACAAGTTAGAAATACTGGTGTCAAATTGTGTGAGAAAAACGCGGATAGGAATGTATTTTCCTAAAAAAGGATGTGTTACATATGTAAAAAAGGGCAAATTTCTTCCTTGCAACCCTTTCGTTTTGTAACAATTATGCGGTTTTTTTGCTAGTATATAGCACGTGTTTATAGCTTCACAAACAAAATGTTTATGTTTATATAACTATATTACCCATAAAACGGTAAAATACTCAAGGAATGTAATCGTTTAGTAAACATCATGTAACATTCCTGTAATATTTTTATTTACGTCGAAAAAAACATGTTGTATTAAATATTTTGAATATAACTAGAAACCTATGAGTCATATAGAATGAAAAACGCTTTCCTATATTTTTTGTTATATTACAGGATATTAACGACTTATTACGAATGGTTTGTAATTGTGTGTTTTCCCCAAATCCGAAAAAATCTGTTGCTATAATGAGGACACGAAAACAAACGCAATGGAGGCTATCATGAAAAAATTAATTGGTATAGCAACAGCAGCAGTTTTTGGTCTTGGGATTTTCACATCATCTGCTAATGCAGAAACTGTTGTAACAACAGACGTACTAAACGTACGCGAAAACCCTACTACGGAATCAAAAGTTGTCGGTAAATTACTAAACGGTAATAAAATAGATGTACAAAATACAGAGAACGGATGGTCAAAAGTTACTTTAAACGGTAAAGACGCATTCGTAAGTGCAGAGTTCACAAAAAGCATCTACTACGTAACAGCTAACGTATTAAACGTACGTGCTGAAGCGAACACAAACTCAGAGGTTCTTGGAAAGTTGAAGAAAGACGATGTAATCGAAACAACGAACCAAGTACAAAATGAGTGGTTACAATTTGAATATAACGGGAAAACAGCTTATGTTCATGTTCCTTTCTTAACAGGTACAGCACCTGTAATTGAGAAACAAGAAACAACTGCTCCTGCTAAAGCTGAAGCACCAGCTAAGGCTCAAGCACCTGCAGCACAAGCAAAACCAGCTACTAAGCCTGCTGTAAAAGCTGCTGAAACTAACACACCTTCTGGTGGTCGTGAGTTAACAGTTGTAGCTACAGCATATACAGCTCACCCGAGCGAAAACGGTGGCACATATGGCGGCCGTGTATTAACTGCAATGGGTCATGATTTAACTGCGAATCCAAACATGAAAATGATCGCTGTTGATCCGAAAGTAATCCCATTAGGATCTAAAGTATGGGTAGAAGGTTACGGAGAAGCTATCGCTGGAGATACTGGTGGTGCAATTAAAGGTAACCGTATCGATATCTTACTTGGATCAGATAGCGCTGCTCAAAAATGGGGACGCAAAACTGTTAAAGTGAAAATTTTAAAATAACCAATGACTGCTAAATTACAAGCCGGTTCTCTTTATTGAGAGCTGGCTTTTATTTATTTATAATACATATAAGGAGGCTACGCCCATGAATGTACAAGCAAAAGTAGACTGGATTGGTACGCCAAAACCGTACATATATAAAGATGAAGTGACATATAACGCTACTTCTATTGATTTTTCACTCGCTGGCGATGATAACCGCTATAAGTTAATTGTGCTCAAGTCTGAAAACAATACACATTACAAAATTGTGCAATATGGAATAAAACCAGGCTCTCAAAAGCCATTTCCTATCGACATTCCATTTGAACAAAACATGTTACCAATTATAGAGCAAATATTACATGATCCATATGTACAAGCGATACTAAAGGAAACACACTCATAATTGTAAAAAAATATATCAACGATTTTTCAATTATATCTATCATAAATCGCAATATATCAACGATTTTTCGATTATATCTATCATAACTTACGATATATCAACGGTTCGACACGAAATATCGATTTAGCTACAAAAAAGAAGCTGTTCAAATATTGAACAGCTTCTCTCATATTAACGAGTTGGACCAGATACATCTTCTGATTTCAACGTATTATTTGCACCAAGAGAATGATACAACATCTTTCCATTTCCATTCACAGTTATAATATGTTCGTTATTAAAACTTTTGAACTTCACAGATCCATCACCGTAACGAATATGGTACTCTTCATATGTCGTTACTTTATATTTCGTAGCACTTTGACGCTCTACATTACGAACTTCCATCGTTAATAAGTCTTCTGTAATTCCTTTTTTGTGTAAATACTGTATATAATCACGGTCTTCCTTATACGATTTTCCGCTCTTATCATAATTATTTTCAATTAAACTAAAATCATTTAATGAAATTGCACGTACGTTATCATAAATATGATTTCTTACAAATTCGCCCACTGCTGAACTTGATGTTTCTTTCGGGAATTTTAAGTAATATGTGCTTTGGTCTCCAATTTTAACACTTTCAGATTTCATCACACCAAGATCAGTAGTTTTCTCTAAATGTACTTCTACTGTTTCATCTGTTGGTACAGGACCAAGTTTATAACTTCCATAATTTAATTTTCCACGTTTTTTCCCATTCACAAATACAGTTGCATCACTTTCATCAGAAGAAATGCTTACATACTTGCCTTCAAGCGATAAATCCACTTTCACCTTCTCGCTCTGTTCATCCGCTAAATCTACTTCTTTCTCTGTTTCTAATTCAGTAAGTTCTGTCTTCGCCGTTGCCTTTACAACATATGTACCTGGGAAGTATGGCCCCAACTCTTTCGAAGTTTTATCACTAGAAAGCTCTGCTTCTTTTTTGTCATTCACATATATTTCTGCATTTTTTGCAGTTGTACTAACGCTCATATAATAAGATTTCATGCTGAACTTATACTTTGGATATAAGAACCACTCTTTTCCCTCTTCTACTATTTCCCCGTCCTTAAATGAAGATTTATCTTTTGTTAACTTTTGATCTACTGTCTCTTTCTGTAAATAAGACAGTAATTGTTTGTTGTAAGAAGGATTCTCTTTTAAATAACGCATGTACGCTTTAAGATCCTCTGTCTTAATCTTTAAGCTTGAATCATTTGCTTTTACAAACTCATCAATTGCATTAATATCTTTCTTTTGGAATGCTTCAATCATTACATTTACTTGCTTTTCTTTTGAAAACTTATATGCTCCAAATTTATATGCCCCAAATAATAATGCAGCAATAATGGCAAAACCAATGATTAAAAATAAATTTTTCTTACTTTTCACTGGTTTTGTCTCGCTTTGTAATTCTGTATATGAAGCAGCAGTGTTATCAACGATTACTTCTACTTTACTCCCACACTCAGGACAAAAGTTCAAATGGTCTGCAACATTCTTTTTACATGTTCCACAAAACTTCAACGTGCTCTCCTCCTATTTTTTAGCTAATTTCATTCCAGCAAATGCCGCTACATATGTCACAATAAAACTAAACAAAATTAAATATGTAAATGAATTTTGCATAGATAGTACTGTTCCGCTTGTTCCAAATAAACTTGTTACAGTTCCTGAAACATTAATTTGGAACTTAGAAATCATATTCATTACAATCATCATAATTGTGTAAGAACCACTGCATACCGCTAATGTAATATATATATTGGCAGTCGGTAATTTAGCTAACTTTCTTCCCGCTCTAAACATAAAGAACAATGGAATAATAAGCAGTAATAAACCGTAATGGAATACGTTATTCACTTTATCAAATTCTGCAAGGCTTCCCTCATTTGCTCCTTTTGAAATCAATATCTCTCTAAGCTCTACGCCATTTACAGAGACGCCTGATATAAATGAAAACGATAGTGTGCTCTCATATGCATTTGATTTCTTACCAATTCTAGTAAATTCCTTACTAAGTGCTGGACTTGATACTTCTAACGGCGCAAAATGAGCCATACTCCATAATTGAGGTGTTAACTCTAATGCTAATAATGTACTTTCAGATTTTAAAGTTGTTATTTCTTTTAATGGTTCAATACCGTCTTCCTTACTTACTAACGCCATAATACAAACCGCTACTGCTGTTACTAAAAGTCCTTTTATCATAGCCGAAACACCGTAATAAACAGACGCTCCATATGGCATTAACTCTTGAAATGCTGCTGCCATATTATTTTTGCTTGTATGAGCAATAAATCCTAATAAGGTAAATAATGTCCCACATACAAAACCACTCAATAAACTCTTCATCGCTGAATAGCCAACCGTAATCTTACCTGCTTCTGAGAATGGGATTGCAAAAGATTGTGATGCTATAAAACTTATAATGAATAAAAAGACTCCATAAATAATACCAACTGTTGCTGCCATAAAGATTTGATCTTTAATCGTTTTCGCAACATGCTGTTTCCCTAACCAAATTCCTGTACCAGCGAAAATAATAAATGGAATGATTAATAATAATGTAAATGGAGTATGCCAAGATAAAGAAAATATCAATCCACTATCATCGTTAGCTGTAAAACCAAGTAAATGGTAACTTAACATCGTAGAAGTTGCACTCGAATAAAAACTTGGCAACATTTCTAATTCTTTCGCAAATTTGCTAAACATCTCACTTAACATAGAGGCAAATAATAAACTACCAATCCAACCAGCAATTAACATGAGAATACTTGCAACAGCCCCACCAATAAAACCTTTTTGTAAAACGGCTTTATCTGCTTTAAATTCAAATTTAGGAGCACCATCCATTGTAGGCAATTTTACAGTTTGTTCTTTTTTCTTCACAACAGATAAAGAATACCCACACTTTTGACAATATAAATTTTTTTGAGCATTTCCACTGCCACAACCTCTGCAGTATTTTGCAGTATCTTTTTCTAATGTTACTGCATCTATAGCTCCTGCAATCTCCATACTACCTTCATTTGGGCAATAATTTACTTCTTCACCATGTTGTTTTCCACATGTGCGACAATACATTTAATTCACTCCCCACTTTGCTTAATTCCACAAACTGGACAGTAAGTAGAGTTTTTATCGATATGCTCATTACATGAAATACAATTTACCGTTTCACCTTCATTTTCTACTGCTAACATCGGGTTAGGCTTTCCACACGAACCACAAAACTTATCATTTATTGATAAAGGTCCACCACATTCACATGTAGCTTTTTCCCCTTGTTGTTTTTGCAATTCAACAATGCGCTTTCTTGCTTGATAAATAGCTACATCAAATTCTTGAACTGGAGCAATCATTTCTTTTAAGCTCGCTTCATTTACTCCACTTCCTCTTAATTGAACATACACTTGCTGTCCAACCTCTAATAGAACCTCTGCTTTTTTCTGCATTTGCACTTGCATTCCCTTTTTCAATTGAGCAATTTCTTGTGCAACTTGCAACTTCATTTTCCCTTGTTCTATTCCTTCTTGTAACTTATTCATTCCACTACCTAACTTCGTCTGTAAATCTGACAAATCATTTCTCCTCCTATACATATATATTCATATATGAAATTAACATTTTATATATTACCATGATTTTCAAGTTATGTAATCCAAATTTCATTTTTTCTGTTTTGAGCATTTTTTGTTTATAATGGTAAAGGAAAGAAATATGTGTACGGAGGAATATTATGCTGCAACACTCAATTACGAAAGATGAAATTATGATGATTGCGAATGAGTTCGTTCAAGGACTAGATCCACAGCAAACAGCTGATCAGGAACATGTCGCTACAGCTCGGCACCTATATCGTAGTGGTGTTGTCTACAACGTTGACTTTGATGGTTATACACTATCAGGAACTGTAGATGCGGAAGGCAACGTATATAGCGTTCATATTCCGATTCGTAATGTCGCTGAAAGTTATTGTGATTGCTTCGCACCAACACAATGTGAGCATATGCTCGCTGTATTACTATCTGCAGCGTCTAGTTTCGGGCAAGTAGGAGATGTATTAACTTTATTTAAAAATAATACGAAACCTTCCCTTCCTCCTATTCGAACTGCAAGACAAGTATTGCAATCATCAGCTTTTGAAGAAACGGATTATAAAAGTTGGGAATCATATTTTGAAAAAGAATATGAATCATTTAAAAAAGAACAAGCTCGCCTTACTTATAAACAAATGTATTTTCTTATGAGTATCTTTACAGATTTCTATACGAAGCTTGAGCGGAAAGCTCCGCGCGTCATCGCCATACATGAATTATTCAGGTTACATGCAGCACTTTACTGCTTTCAAAAATTATTAGAAGAAATCCAGGCATTCGAAGCAAACAAAACGTATTCTTATCACCAACCTGTTAATGTCGTTCGCCTATTTGTAGACAAAGTGGAATCCATCGTTCGGGACTTACAATCAGAAGCGATTCCTTCAGAGTCTGAAATAATTTTGCAAGAAACAGCTCGTCTTGTTCATGAAGTATTCTTCTCTACCAACGCTTATACACAAGAGCGATTTTTCATTTATCGCCACATATGGAGTGAACTTTTAAACAATAAAGAGAAAATACAAGAGGAAGAAAAACGAATCGATACGAAAATCAATCCACTATCTAAAGCATTAGCGTCTTCTCACCTTCTCTTTTTAAATGAAGATGATCTACTAGCGATGGACTTACTAAAAAAACAGCCTGCTTCTGTTGTGAGTCTATACTTCTATTGGTTAGAAGAACTATTAAGTGCCATGCAGTGGGATCGTGCAAAAAACTGGCTTTCCTTTACGTATAAACAAGTAAAGAAAACGCTCCAAGATCACGAAAATACGATTTTTATAAAAGATATCGTTCGGCTATTTGTAATCATGTATGAAACATACGCAACACATACAAATGAACAAGCTGGTTTTGAAATGATTTTACAAGAACTATTACCGTATAGTTTCACAAACTATGAACAGTACGTACTCGCGAAAAAACAGTATCACACATGGGCAGAGCTTCATCTCTTATATGGGTTTGAAGCAATTGAACTGTTAAAAGAACCACTGAAAGATATTGAGAAAGAAGCACCAGAAGCAGCACTTCCTCTTTATCATCTTGCTGCTGTAGAGGCAATTGAAGAACGAAATCGTAAATCATATAGACGCGCAGTTCGTTACTTAAAGAAATTACGTACATTATATAAACGATTAAAACGCACCGATGAATGGGATGCTTTCATTATTCACATCGCCAATCTCCATTCACGTCTGCGTGCACTACAAGAGGAATTACGGAAAGGAAAATTAATCGATGATCAATCAAACTGAAGTAACAATTAGGCTCCAGCATGTTAGTCAAGGTTGGTTCCTTTGGGGAGAAGATGACAGCGGTACTCCATTATCCGTAACAAGTTGGAAACGAAATGCATTCACATGGCACTCCACTTCTTTCTACGGTACGTTTCTAAAAGAAGCAACCTTCGAAGGAAAACAAGGTGTGCTACTAACAAATGCACAAGCCTTTGAATACATTGCAAACAAACCGATGAATTCCTTTGCACATATTCAACTGAACGGCCCTATTACAGCACTTACAAAAGATGCAAATGAATTATGGGATGCCTTTACGAGTGGTAGCTTCGTACCAGATATGGAGCACTGGCCCAAACAACCATCTTGGAAAGTTCAAAATACGCCAATTGAAGATGACACATTAGCATCTCTTTTCTCAGCAGCAGTTAATGAAAGCATATTACAAGATAATCGCTCAAATGACGGCTGGGAAGATGCTAAAAGACTATATGAACATTACGACTTTACGAAAAGACAATTGGAAACAGCACTACATGAAGAAGATTGGCTTCGAAAAATTGGTTATATTGAAGATGATCTTCCGTTTACAATCGGACTAAGACTGCAAGAACCACAAGAAGAATTTGAAATGTGGAAACTTGAAACAATCGTGACACCAAAGCGCGGGGCGCATCGCATATATGTATATGAAAACATCGATTCCTTACCGAAAAGATGGCACGATTACGAAGAACGGATTACAGAAACACAAGAAGGTTTTAGTAAGCTCATACCGTGGTTAAAAGAAGGAGATACATTCCGAAATGAGCTCTTTGAAACAGAAGCTTGGAACTTCTTAACAGAAGCAAGCAATGAATTACTTGCAGCGGGCATTACAATTTTACTACCATCATGGTGGCAAAATTTAAAAGCAACAAAACCGAAATTACGTGTCCAGCTGAAGCAAAATACAGTACAAACACAATCGTTCTTCGGTATGAATACGCTCGTTAATTTTGACTGGCGAATTTCGACGAACGGCATTGATTTATCAGAAAGCGAATTTTTTGAACTCGTTGAACAAAACAAACGTCTATTTAATATAAACGGTCAATGGATGCGACTAGATCCAGCCTTTATCGAAGAAGTAAGGAAACTCATGAATCGTGCCGATAAATACGGATTAGAGATGAAAGATGTTTTGCAGCAACATTTATCAAATACGGCTGAAACAGAAATTGTAGAAGATGATAGTCCGTTTACTGATATTGAAATCGAACTAGATGGATATTATGAGGAACTATTCCAAAAGCTTCTTCATATTGGAGATATTCCAAAAGTAGATGTCCCTACTTCACTAAACGCAACACTTCGTCCGTATCAACAACACGGCATTGAATGGTTATTATATTTACGAAAGCTTGGATTTGGAGCATTGCTAGCTGACGATATGGGACTCGGGAAAAGTATTCAAACAATCTCTTACTTACTATATATAAAAGAAAACAATCTCAAAACAGGCCCTGCATTAATCGTAGCGCCGACATCTGTTCTTGGAAATTGGCAAAAAGAATTTGAGCGTTTCGCACCGAATTTACGTGTTCAATTACATTACGGAAGTAATAGAGATAAAGGCAATTCATTTGAAGATTTCCTTCAATCGGCAGATGTTGTATTAACATCTTATGCATTGGCTCAGCTCGATGAGGAAGAACTAACTTCATTATGCTGGGATGCTGTTATTTTGGATGAAGCACAAAATATTAAGAACCCACATACGAAACAGTCGAAAGCAGTACGAAACTTACAAGCAAATCACAAAATCGCTTTAACTGGTACGCCGATGGAAAATCGCCTCGCTGAACTTTGGTCCATTTTCGACTTTATTAATCATGGATATCTCGGAAGCTTAGGGCAATTCCAACGTCGCTTCGTCACACCGATTGAAAAAGATCGTGATGAAGGAAAAATCCAGCAAGTTCAACGGTTTATCTCACCATTTTTACTGCGCCGAACAAAGAAAGATCAAACAGTCGCATTAAATTTACCAGATAAACAAGAACAAAAAGCTTACTGTCCTCTTACTGGTGAACAAGCTTCCTTATATGAACAACTTGTTCAAGATACACTGCAAAATGTCGAAGGATTAAGTGGAATCGAAAGACGCGGCTTTATATTACTTATGCTGAACAAGCTAAAACAAATTTGTAATCATCCAGCTCTTTATTTAAAAGAAGAAGAGCCACAAAATGTCGTTGAACGCTCTATGAAAACAAAAACGTTAATGGAGCTCATCGAAAATATAAAAGATCAAAATGAAAGTTGCCTCATCTTCACTCAATATATCGGCATGGGGAACATGCTAAAACGTGTGCTAGAAGAAAAATTCGGCCAGCGTGTCCTCTTCTTAAACGGTAGTGTACCGAAAAAAGATCGCGACAAGATGATTGAGGAGTTCCAAAACGGAACGTATGACATTTTCATCTTATCCTTAAAAGCTGGCGGAACAGGATTAAACTTAACCGCTGCCAACCATGTCATTCACTACGATCGTTGGTGGAATCCGGCTGTGGAAAATCAAGCAACAGACCGCGCATATCGCATTGGTCAAAAACGATTTGTTCATGTTCACAAACTCATTACAACAGGAACATTAGAAGAAAAAATTGATGAAATGCTAGAAAGAAAACAATCTCTAAACAATGCGGTCATCACAAGCGATAGTTGGATGACTGAACTATCAACAGACGAACTAAAAGAATTACTTGGTGTATAAAGTGAAACTTGAATCAGGCCAGTTAAGTGGAGTTTTACTACCCGCAAAAAAAGCGCTAATCTCATTTGAGATTAGCGCTTTTTTCTATTCCAAAACCAATTACTTATTATAATCCCCGTTAATCCGCCGCACGTATCAAGCAATGAATCTTGCCACATTGGTGTACGGTCTCCCGTATACCATTGGTGAATTTCATCAAATGTTGCATAACCCGCAACGAAAAGAAGGGCATATATAAAACATCTTTTCCTCGAATGACCTGATCGATGAAAAGCGTAATAAATCAATGAACCTAGCATAAAGAACACCATAAAATGAGCACCTTTACGAAGGAAAAACTCAATAAATCCGCCTACACCTTTATTCGCAATACTAACAGGGGTTCCTCCACCATAATCAATAGATACCCATGAAAAATGCTCTTTCACAAATTCAACATTTACATATTGTTCAATATCTGAACGCATATCCTGCTTTTTATATGGTTGTGCCGAAGAATAGAAAATCAGCCCCATCCATAGTAATACAGGAATCCAAAATAACCATTTACGATTCATTATCCAGAATTCTCCTCTCTTAATCTTTTAAGGGTACCAAAAAAAAGAAAAAATTTCACGCCAAAACATGACATTTATACCCTATTTATAAAGTGAAAGGAGGTGATACACATGGCAATTGAAACAATCGTAATGGATTTAACTTTACGTCTTGTCTTAAACAACGGATTAGATAAGAACGGAAAAACAGTTTTCAAGAGCAAACAATTTAAACGTGTTAAAACAAATGCGAGCTTAGATCAAGTACACAACGTAGCTCATGCTCTAGCTTCCTTACAAGCATCACCACTTCACGCTGTACAACTTGTAAGCACATCAGATCTTTCTAAACTATAAAGTAAAACTCGGATCAGTGGGGATTTTATTCATCCCCGCTGATTATTAGCTCGCAATTTAACCGGCAGACCCAAATCCCGTAAATAGCGGGATAAACACAAAGGAGGGAATAACACATGCAAGTACTAGAGTTGATTTTCGCGAAAGAAGATGGAAAAACAGTCGTTTTTTCTATCGATACGCCCATCACACCAATCGATGCACAAGTCGTAAATCAAGTAATGGATACAATCCTTGCCTCATCTGTATTTTCATCCATTGATGAAAATACAAGAAAAAAGGGAGCTCGCCTTATAGAAAAAAATGTATCTGAAGTTCAAATTACTTTATAAAATAAAAAAGACGAATCTGCATCATTTTGCAGATTCGTCTTTTTTCTTCGGCATTTCAATCGGGATAAAAATCTTTGAAAAACCGACGCATACATACTTATAATGTTCTTCCCCTATATCAAACTCAGTCGTATATGTTGAGAAGAATATATAATCATTTCGCTTCGTATAATGATCAATTAATAACCCAACTTGTGGCTCAACATACTTTTTCGCTAACTTTTTACCGGCCGATGCCAAGTCGCCAAGGAGACCCTCTTCATTCTCTTTTTGAACTTCATCTAGCTTCTTACTCACATCATTACGCTTCATAAACTGCTTCGCTGCCCATTCTGTATATTCGCCCTTACTCGGATTACTGTTTGCTAAATATACTAGGAGAACGACAACTAAAGCCATAATAATATACTTTTTCTTCATACTATATCACCGCCTACTCTTTTCTATTTTCATATATATGTACAAGCGATGCAAATTAGAAAGACTATCACCTATTGATTGTAAACGAATAGACAAAATTTACAATACAAAACAAAATATTAACACTTAATTTACTTATTTTGTATATAATTATATTCGAAATATTAATTTCATAAGGGAGGACTTAAAATCATGAATGATGAAAATAACATTATTATTTCTAGTTCTACTATGATGCTTGTTCCATACAATCACCCTTATTATCGTACAAAACTTATCGACAGTAGCGGAAATGATCTTCGTTCCTGCCAAACCGCATTACAACTCATCAAAAAATCTTGCTTAACCCATATTCACTCTACTTATCAAGGCAGGCGCAATGCAGTCCAAACAAATTTTAGATTCAAACAAAACGTTCCAATTCCAATTAATCATCGGGAATACATTTGTGCTTTTCCAACAGAATCTCCTTCATCTCCAAGCTGTATATGGCTATTTTATAACCACATACATGATATAGAATTTTGCCCAAAGATTAAAAAGACTAAAATACACTTTTCAAATGGCACTACTACAACAATATCTATCAGTCCCCATAAATTGCAGCAACAATTATTAAAAGCTGGATACATACTATCTCGTATGAACATGCAAGATTCACTACACTTTAAAAACCCCTTGTTACATTTACTACATTAAACTAATAAGTAGAATGGAAAGCAATATCTCTTGCCTTCCATTCTTATATTAATATTTATCCTCTTACACTATCTCGCATTTTCTCAAGTGCTTGCCGATACATCCATCTTACTTGATAATATGTCATTTCCGTCTCTAAAGCGATTTCTCCCATCGTCTTCCCTACAAAAAAACGTTCAAAAATAATATACTTCTCCTTCTCATCTAACACGCTCATAAAATCCTTTACTCTTATTTCAACATCCTCAAAATGAAAGATATCCTCATACTCTCCTACACATACACACTTCTCCTGCACTGCGAACTCTTTCTTCAATCTCTCTAATATATAACCTCGCACCGTTACAACTGCATATGCAGGGAAATACCCCTTCTTTGCATCAAACCTTTCATACGCATGCCAAAGACCAATTAAACCACATTGATAATACTCTTCATAATCTTTACGAATACCTAATTTCTTTATTTGATTTACAATCATCCCTTCATACAAAACAACTGCTTCTTTAAAAGTCGCTGGCTTCACACAGTACCCGTTTCTAAAAGGTATACCTTTCTAGTATTCCGCGGTACCTTCACAATATAAAAATAAAGAAAAGATTTCACTGTGAGTAATTTCAAATACTACCGACGGAATTTGAAATTACAATAGATAGTATTTGAAATTTTGTTGGTGGTATTTGAAATAGGGGTAAAAATAAAAAAGGTGACTCCCTTGAAGAGTCACCTTTTTCTAAAAGAATAAATTATGCACCAAATTTTGGAGCTAGACCACTTAAACTAGTAAATCCAACTGAAAGAATAAAGAAAATAACAATTAAAATCGTTGCTTGTTTTTTACTTAGTCCAGCCGTAATATGTAATCCTAATCCCATTACAACTAATGCCCAAATATTGAAAACTTCGAATGATGAAGCAGCACCATGAGCAACTGTACCTGGCTCAAATAAAGTTGCTAAACTTGTATAAGAAGTTTCAATATCTCCACCAAGAATCATTCTAATAATAAAGTTCACAATTGCACCTAAAATTGAAATCGTATATGTGTAGACATAAATAGATAATAATTTCATGTATGAAGTATCATTACTCATAAACATCATAATCACTTTATAAATAGCTGCCGCAATGAAGAACCAAATCGCAGTACCAAATAGCCCTCCAACAATACCTGCTCCTATTCCGAAGTAACCAACAACTTTAGCCGTTTCAGCATCAGGCACCTCACTCATTACATCAGGATGATTCATTACTTGATACATGCTAATCCCTGCAATTACAGCTGTTAATATAATGAAAAGGAAAAATGCCCCCCAAACCGGACTTTTCGTCTTCATTCT
This sequence comes from Bacillus sp. FSL L8-0199, assembly GCF_038005705.1. Taxonomy (NCBI): domain Bacteria; kingdom Bacillati; phylum Bacillota; class Bacilli; order Caryophanales; family Bacillaceae; genus Bacillus; species Bacillus sp. FSL L8-0199. The sequence continues at coordinate 5,197,371 of NZ_JBBOTS010000001.1, forward strand.
CTCAAACTGCTCACCTGGAGAAGTAATCATTCCTAATAATGATGGCTTCTTCGCACCTACATCTTGCGTATTAATATTTGCTTCCATTATAACGCCTCCTTCTATTTATATAACCCGTTCTAACGGGCGGTTCACTTCCTCATATAGAGGCTACGAACCGCCCACTAGAACGGTAATTTGTAGTTCTACTACACTATTAATTACTCATAACGCAATGCTTCAATTGGATCTAATTTCGCAGCTTTATTTGCTGGAATTAATCCGAAAATAATACCGAGTGTCATCGAGAACAGTACGCCTCCAACGACAACTTCCCATGAAACGAGTGGCGGCCATTTTGCGAATGTAGAAACGATATATGCTCCGCCATACCCAAGACCAATTCCGATTAAACCACCTAGAAGTGTTAACATAACGGCTTCAATTAAAAACTGTAATAAAATTTTACTACGTGTTGCTCCAAGTGCTTTACGTATCCCAATTTCGCGTGTACGCTCCGTTACAGATACAAGCATAATATTCATAACACCAATACCACCAACGACTAATGAAATACCCGCGATACCACCAATGATCATCGTCATAATGTTAGTAACTTTAGAAACACCTTCTTGGAATTCTTTTAAATTCACCAATTCATATTTACCTGGAATATCGCTTGGTTTACGACTATTTAATACATCAACAGCTTTTTTCCCTGCCGTTTCTAAATTATCTACGTTTTTAGATTGAATGGCAATACTTTGAATTTCATCCGTTCCGTATAAAATAGGCCATAAAGTAAGAGGAATTAACATTTCCTCAGCCTCGAACCCCATAAATTCATTATCTGATTTATAGACACCAATAATTTGCATCGGTTGTCCTTTCATTTCAATAATTTTCCCTACTGGATTTTCATCTTTAAATAACGTCTCTTCTGATTTCGTACTAATCATAACAACGTTATTTCCTTGTGAAATATCAGATTCATTTAATGAACGACCTTTAACCACTTTCACTTTATTTACTTCAAAATATTCACTATCAAGTCCAATAACATTAATCATTGATTTTTTATCATTAATATCCATTGTTTCCATCGTATTATTCGTCGTAATAACATGAGAAACATCTTTAACTTGCTTTACTTCCATAATATCTTCTTCTGTTAATTTCGGTACTTGATGCCCCCCCATACTGAACTCATCATTAATATCCGGTTTAAATTGAATTGGCATAAGATTATTACCAGAACCAGCGATTTTCGACTTCAGCATCGCTTCCCCGCCTTGCCCAATTGCAACGACAGTAATAATCGAACCTACCCCAATAATAATACCGAGCATCGTAAGAGCTGAACGCAGTTTATGAGCTAAAATAGAAGACAGGGCAATTTTTATACTATCTAGTAAACTCATACCGCACACCTTCTATCTTCTGTAACTTTCCCGTCTCGCAGTACAATTCGGCGGGAAGAATACGCTGCTACTTCCTCTTCATGCGTAACCATAACAATTGTCGTACCTTCTGCATTAAGCTTCGTGAAAATATTCATAACTTGCTCACCAGACTTCGTATCAAGTGCACCAGTCGGTTCATCGGCCATAATGAACGTTGGATTATTCGCAATCGCTCTTGCAATCGCTACACGCTGCTTCTGTCCACCTGATAACTCATTTGGTAAATGATGCACGCGATCTGCCAATCCAACTTTACCTAACGCCTCCAAAGCACGCTTGCGACGCTCCGCTTTCTTCACGCCACCATATACGAGCGGAAGCTCAACATTTTCCACTGCGGAAAGACGAGGTAGTAAATTGAAATGCTGGAATACAAAGCCAATATATTCATTACGAATTAAAGCAAGCTTTGACTCGTCTGCTGTTAAGATATTCACGTCATTCAGCATATATTCGCCTTCTGTTGGACGATCTAAACAACCGATAATATTCATAAGCGTCGTCTTACCAGAACCAGACGGTCCCATAATCGAAACGAACTCACCGCTCTGAATTGTTAAACTAATACCATGCAAAATCGGCACCGCCAATTTTCCTTGATAATACGTTTTAGCAATATTATTTAACGTAATCATTTCTCTTTCACTTCCATTCCGTCATACACATCGTCGGAAGGATTTTTAACCACCTTTTGCCCCACTGTTACGCCTTCTACAACCTCTGTCCAATCTCCATCAGTAGAACCTTTTTTCACATTTTGTTTACGAAGCTTCCCTTTATCCTCAACATAAACAAATGCATCATCGCCTTTTGCTACAATGCTCTTACTTGGGACAGCAATCATCTTCTTATTCTCTAAGTTTACTTGCAGAGAAACGTGATAACCTGGAGATAAACCATCTTGACTATCAAGGCTAGCTTTATATGTATACTGAGACATATTTTGAGTTGCTTCACCCATGCCGCCAGCTTGCGCCATCTCTGCACTTGTTGGGAACTCACTTACCTCTGTAATCTTACCTGTCCACTTCTTCTTATTATTTGCTTTTGCAGTTACAGTGAATGTTTGATCCTTTTGGATTTGTGACTTTTGAAGCTCAGTTAACGTACCTTGAACTTGGAATGGATCTTTAGAAGCTACTTGTAAAAACGCTTTTCCTTGACCACCTAACGCTTGAGATGAACTTTGTGCCGCATCTTTATCTAACTTTTGAACAACACCAGCAAAATTGCTATAAATCGTAAGTTCTTTCTGCTTCTTACTTAACTCTTCTTTCTGCAACTTTCCTTTTTCTTTCTCAAGGTCAATTGTTTTTTGTCCTATCTCTAACTCGTTTACTTGCTCGTCCATCGGATCTGTTACTTCTTTCCCAGCTCCGCTATCTTTCGCCTTCTTAATTTCTTTCTTCAACGAATCAATCTTCTTTTTCCCTTGATCATAACGCATATCCGCCATCTTCTGATCAAGCTCAGCTTGCTTCATTTGAAGGTTAATCTCTTCATTATCATAAGAGAATAACTTCGTGCCTTTCTCTACCTCTTGCCCTTCTTTTACCTCAATATCTTTCACTTTCCCTTTGGCCGGATCTGCATAGAAGCTTTCAATATTACCAGGCTTCACCTGACCAGAAATTAACTTCGTATTATTCAGCTTACGCTCTGTCACTTTCTCAAAACTTACAGCATCAGCATTTGTTGATGCACCCTTCTTCTTACCTTGCATAACAAAAATATTAATTGCCGCTACAATAACAATTAGTGCAATAACCCCAATAATAATCCATTTCTTCTTCTTGTTTGGAGTACGAACCGTATTTGGTAACATATTACCGCTCCTTTTTTATAACTTAATAGTTTAATATAAAAATTGTATAAAACTTTCTGAAAATAAACTGTATATTATTACAATATTTTTACAAAGTTTTACACATCCATTTATATTGTAACAAAAATTCCAATGATTAGAAATATGACATTATATCTTTTAAGATAGATTTAAGGAAAGAAAAAAGAGCAATTTTAATTGAATGGAAGCCATTCTTTATTAACAAACTTCTTGCCAAAATGAATCATTAAAATCATTTTCCTAATTGCACCATCGCTATTTTGTCATATATATTTGACATTTCGTCTATTCAATTATAAAATGTCACATATAAATGACATTTCGGTACACGAGGTCTACAACCATCAATGGGAGGGTTATATTTGAATAACGTTAAACAATATCGAAAATCTGAAGGGCTATCGCAACTAGAGTTAGCTAAAAAAGTTAACGTGGCGAGACAGACAATAAATTTAATTGAAAACAATAAATATAATCCCTCTTTAGCCTTATGTATCGAATTAGCAAAAGCACTAAAAACAGATTTAAATAGTCTATTTTGGGAGGGAGATTAAATGATGAAAATTGAATGGAAAGAAAGAGTTTATAATAGTTTTGTTGGAACACTAAGTGAGAGAGATGAATACCAAAAACAAGAAATCAATAAAGAGTTATCTGTAGCTGGAATTGGTTTGTGGTGGTTAAATATGTTGGTAATGCTTATTATGTTACTTGTTGATACTATGAATCACACAATATCTATAGGGACAATATTCATTTTTCTATCTAATATGATTTATGCTAATTACTTAGCCTTTAAATTCAAGAAAAAAGGTTTAAGTGATACTGAATGTACAACAAAAGAAGAATATTTACAACACAAGAAAAAATTAAGAAAAGCTGGCTTAAAAGCAGGTGTGCTTTGGGGCTTTCAAATGTTTGTTTTTATGAATTATATCCTTCCCTATGTAGGTTCAGAGGAAATCTCTATTTCTTTATTTAAGGTTGTAATTTTCATCTGTGGCGGCGGATTTTTCGGTCTAACTATGTACGTAATTGGTTTATTAAACCTAAAAAAATTATATTAATTAACAAAAATCATTTATATATTAAACTGCAATTTTACATACTGTTTGTTTCTTCTAATATAAAAGCTATCCAATCACACACAATTGGATAGCTTTTCAAACAAAATATTACGCTACTTTAGGATCTTTTCTCTCATGTCCACGTTGAACAATAAATAAGAAGATTGTTGATAAAACCGCACCTGTTAGTAGTAAGATGAAACAACCATCCCAGCCAGAACTATCAACAATAACACCAATTGCTGCGTTAGCTACAAGACTTCCGCCTACATAACCGAATAGACCACACATACCAACTGTCGTACCTACTGCAAATTTCGGTACTAATTCCATCGCACTTAAACCGATTAAGAACTGTGGTACATAAATTAAACAACCGATAATAGAAACTGCAATACTTACAACAAGTACGCTAGTTGCTTGCCAATATATAAACGTACCAATAACAACTCCAACCATACTAATAATACATAATGGCATACGTTTTCCTTTAAATAATTTATCACTTAAAAAACCAACGATTAAGGAACTTGGAATTGCCATACCTTCAAAGATTGCATATGCCGCATGCGCTTCTGCTTTTGAAAATCCTTTAACTGTCGTTAAATAAAGTGGAACCCAGTTAATAACACCAAAACGAATTAAATAAACAAAAGCATTCGCAATACATAAGAACCATACAAATTTATTTTTCACTACATACTTCATTAAAATTTCTTTTGGTGACATCTTGTTAGCATTATCTGCTTTTTCAAGATTTTCATAGTCATTACGATACTCATCAATTGGAGGAAGACCTTCAGATTCTGGTGTATCCTTCGCATTGATCCAAACAAGAACTGCAATTACCATTGCGATAATCGCAGGGAAAATAAATACGCCGCCTTGCCAATGATTTTCACCGAAAATACCTACGCCAATTCCGACAAGTGGTGGTACAAGCATTCCACCAACGTTATGTGAAATATTCCAAAGACCTGTTTTCGTACCACGTTCTTTCTTCGAGAACCATTTCGTCATAACAATACTACAAGGTGGTGCTCCCATACCTTGTACAATACCGTTAACAACAAGTAATGTAACAATCATCCCAAATGATGATGCAAAGCCGAAACAAATATTTACAAGCCCTGATAAGAATAAACCGACTGCGATAAAGCGCTGGGCGAAAGCTTTATCCGATAAATTCCCCATAAAGAACTTACTAAATCCATAAACAATTGCCATTACTGAACCTAGTAGACCAATTTCAGCTGTACTAAAACCATATTCTTGTACTAAATACGTACTTGATAACGTAAAGTTACTACGAACTAAATAATAAGCAGCATATCCAACTGAAATCCCGATTAACACACGAATACGTAGTAATCGATATACACGATCGATCATATCCGCTGGCAATCTTTCAATTGCAGGTGCTGGCTTGAGCCATTTAAACATATATTTTCGTCTCCTTTTCTCACTTCAGAGAGAGACGCTGTCTATTCCATATCTCGATTATTCCGCTATTTGATATATTTTGGTTCGTCCTTCTAACCGGCTGTCCTTCTATTTCTTTCTCATTCTTCGCAAACATCGTTGGTACGCCAAACGACACCTTTTCTAAAATATGCCCCGCTTCTTCTGATAAACAATAATCAATAAATAAATCCGCAATAATACCACTCGGTGCACGTTTTAGTTTCGAAATCGCATTAACAGATAACCCTGTTTGCTCAGGTTCGTTACTTAAAATCGGAAAACCTTGTTTTTGAAGCATTCTCTGATCTCCCATAAAGTTGATGCCTATCATATATTCACCGCTCGCAACAAGTTCTGCTGGGATGTAACCATTCACTGTTACTTCTCCAACTTGTTCCGCCAGATTCTTCACATATTCCTTCGCTTCCTCTTCACCTAACGTATCAATAAGTGATTGGAAAAACGTATATGCTGTACCTGAAACATTTGGATCGGGCATGACAATCTTTCCCTTATATACTGGATTCAATAAATCTTTCCATCTTAACGGATACGAGAGACCGAGCGGCGCTATTTCCTCGTTCCACCGCTCTTTATTAATCGCAATTGCCAGCTTCTCCACTTCATAACCGTACCAATAACCATCTTTATCTTTAACAGTTTTTGAAATACGATTTGCATGTTGGCTTATCACAGGAATAGAAAGATTTTTTTGCTTCATCATTTGATGCGCATCTACTGTACCGCCAATAATAATATCCGCCTTCGGATTTCCAGCTTCTTCTTCCACTCTACGAAGAAGTTCTTCTGTTGAAAGACGAATAAATTCATACGTACATCCGCGCGGCTTACAAAATGATGAAAGTAACGCTTCACCAACTTCCTCACGAGCCGCTACATACGCAACAATATGACGATCATCCAAAATAGGGAGACCATTTTTACTATATTTAATAGAGGTTGTATCTCGAGAGCAACTAGACATCGCTCCTCCAATTACTAGCAAAAAGAAGAAAAAGGCTATCTTTCTCATGACGCATTCTCCTTTACGAATAACTCTGCTAGAGAGCTTTTCATATACATGACATTTCCGTTATTATCACCGAGATATTGCACAACAAAGTACGATGGATACACAGAAATCGTAAGAATATCTTCACGATCATTCTTTACACGCTTACCTGTTTTATAAGCTGTAATATAAGCAATCGGTTCATTCTGCGATTGTAATAACTTCTGAATTTCTCCGTAATCTGTAATTTGCTTTGCGTACCGAATAGAATCAAGTATGTGCGTAAGATTGATAGTACGTACCACATCACCTTGACGTACTACGACATCCTTTGCTGAAGCAAAGAAATCACTAATACGCTCTGGCGTGTAATACAGGCTTAATAAATACGTTTGAAGTGCTGAAATCATCGGATCCATGCCATTCTTTCCGTATACATTTTCCCCATACTGGAACAAGTCACCTACTGCAAAAGTACGCTTATGTCCATTCAAGTACGTTACTTCTCCAGTAAATACTTGTTCTTGGCTCTTAACGCCCTCAGGCTCTATTCGAATTCGGTCAAAGAATGAAACAATCGTATGCAAACGAACTTCATCCGTTACAACAATTTCTCCCCACTTTTCATGTCTTACTTTCACTTCAATTGGAAGAGATTCATTCACCCTTTGTAAAACGGCTTGTTTATCATTTACAATGTTGATTCGATTATAGATTTGCTTCTCCATAACATAAAACAAAACAAGAGAAACAATCATACAAATGACAAACATAAGAATTTGAAATGATAGCCTTTTCATTTCTGCCTACCTCCAAGATAAAAAAACGTTGTTTCGAAAATACCGCATAATTGTTTCATAAATGTATCATTTAACCGCTTTCAAGTTTTTTATGTCTTCCATCCTTCTCGGAAGCAAAAATGTAATGAATATTATAGTACCTATTTCTTCACTACTCTCAATCCGCATGCTTCCGCCCTGCTTACTCATAATCTCCTGACAAATATACAAACCATAACCATTCCCGTAACTAGAAGGAAGTGCCTTTCCTTTCGGAGACTCATTCCACTCCGCAAGCACCACTTCATCTATACCGATCCCATCATCATGAACAAAGACCTTCGCCTCATGCTCATTTACAATTACATTCATACGAATGTGCGAAGCATCACTATACTTAATTGCATTATCAAGCACATTTAAGAAAATTTGCTTCGTCTTATCAAAATCCGCAACAACATGTACATCCGTTAACTCATTTATCACTTCAATTTCAAACTGATTTAGGCGAGGTTTCACAATTGAAACTGCTTCCTCTGCCAATTCCTTTATGTTCACAACTGTAGGTGACACTTCAAACGTACTCGTTCCATATTTCGAGGACTTAAGCAATTCCTCTACAAGTGATAATAAACGCTCACTTTCCACAGCCACATAACGGAGACTTTCCTGTACATCTTCTTTCGATTGTAACTTCGGAATTAAATCAACATAACCGATAATTGCCGTTAGCGGTGTTTTTAGCTCATGCGTAATGCGGTCTAGGAAATCTTTCTGCTTCTCTTTCTCCTCCTGCAATTGCTTAATATGCAGCTCAATTCCATCGGCCATCGCGTTAAAAGATGCTGAAAGCTGGGCGATTTCCACGTACTCATTTAACTCAATCTTACTCTTATAATCACCATTCGCGAGCCTCTGTGCCATTTGTCTCAACTGATCAATTGGTTTATGAAGAGACTTCGCTAAACGAATCGCAAAGAAAATACCGGTAGCTACTAAACAAAGAGACGTCATTAAGAACGTCCAGCTCACATTTGTTAAAACTTCCTTCTCACCCGTTAACTCATTTATAAAACGAATACTTCCAATGACATCGTTTCCATAATAAACCGGGCTTGAAAACAAAAGAATGGGAGCGGGATCCGCCTCCTCGAAAACATAAGACTTCTTCCCCTTCAAGGAACTCTCAATGTCGATGTTACGGTGAAGCAATGCTCCTTTTTGTGTATCTGCAACAACATCGCCATTCTTCCCAATCATCTGCACACGGACATCCATACGCTTCGCTAAATACGACGCAATTAAAAGTGAATTCGGACCAAGCGTATCCACTTCTGCTTCCTTCTCTAAATAATTCATCGTATAAATTTGTGCTTCTACACTTAACTTTTCTAAAGAATCTGCTGCGTTATGATACATATTCTTTTCTAACGTAATATAAACAACTGCATATAAAAGAACAAAAATCGGAATTAACAGCCCAACTATTCCGAACACCATATTTCGCTTTAAAGACATACCATCACCACTTAACAATCCAGTTTATAGCCAACGCCATAAATTGTCTTAATATATTCTCCGCTCGTCCCAAGCTTCTTGCGAAGTCTCTGCACCATAATATCAACCGCTCTCGTATTTCCGATATACTCAAATCCCCATACTTTCTCAAGCAACTCATCCCTCATAAACACACGCTGCGGATTTGAAACAAATAACTGACATAAATTAAACTCTCGGTACGTTAACTGAATCTCTTGTCCACTCACATGTACCTTTCTTTCCTTAGGACAAATCACGATCTCTCCAGCCTCAATTACTTCATGACTTACAGCGGTCTCCGTCTTCTTTACACGCCGCGCCATATTCTTAACCCGAAGAATAAGCTCCGCATAATTAAACGGCTTCGTCACATAATCATCAGCACCAAGCTGCAAGCCAAGCAACTTATCATTCATCTGACTCTTTGCCGTTAACATCAGCACCGGAATATCCCTATCCCTCTCACGGAACAAACGAAGCAACTCATACCCATCCGTATCCGGAAGCATAACATCCAAAATCAATACATCCGGCCCTTCATTCCATCGCTCTAAAGCTTCTCTCCCATCAGCCGCTGCCAATACTTCATAACCTTCCATTTCCAACTGCATCCGAATCAAATTACGAATACTCGATTCATCATCAACCACAAGTATTTTCATCATTCTCCTCCTTCCACCACGTATTATAGTACAGTTTAGTATAGCAAAAATCCTATAAAAAAAGAGAGGGTATTGTCGAACATATTTTGTCGACGATACCCTCTCCCCTTTTATTATTTAGCTACAAAATAATCCGTTACATATTGTGCCCAAACTTCATGACCTTTAGCAGTTGGGAAACCAAACTCTTCTTTTAAATATGGTAGGATAGCCTTTGTTGATGCATCAGGCCATGCTCCCCAATGATCAATATATGTATAATTATTTTGCGTTGCAAATTGTTTTAATGCTTCAATCGCTTTCGGATAATTTTTCGCACCATACACTGGATTTGATGGTTGAATCATAATTGTAGCACCCTTTGCACTAGTAAAAAGTGCTTGAACGAACTTCTGTGTATTTGCGACAGAGTTTCCATTACCAGTTTTACCGTTATCAGTAATAAATGGTGGCTCAAATAAAATCACATCTGGATTCTCTTTCGCAATCTCTTTATCACGCTTATTCGCGATTAACTCTTCTGTGCTTTCACCCTTATATTCCTTTACAGTCACATTCCATAAACCTTTACCGTAAGCATTTTCTAAATTAGCCGTTAACTTAGCTGCCCAAGCACCTTTTTCAGATGAAGAAGCTTCATCACCAACAATAATAAGGTTTACTGCCTTTTTATCCTGGGCAGCTTTCTTTAACTTCTCTTTCACTGCATCTGGCAAGTTCTTCGCATATGCTTCGTTAAAAGATGACTTCGCATCTTGTTTTTTCTCTTCTTTTTTCTCTTCTTTCTTTGCTCCGCTATCTTTCACTTCAGCCTTTGTTTTCGTTACTTCACTCGTTTGTCCTGTTGCATTTGCAATCTTCTTATTCCAGTACAATTTACCGCTCACAATCGAAGCAACAAACAATACAAAAACAACAAGGACAAGTACTGCTTTCTTATTCATCGATTCACCTCATCTATTAATCTCACAATATATAATACTAATATAAATCCAAGCAAAAATAAACCCAACTCCTTCCAAAGGAGTTGGGTTATTACATATTATTTAGTCACTTCAAGATGTGCTCTTAACTTATTCGTTATATCTTGTTTCGCTGCATCCGGAACATAGTAATACCAAATACCATCAGCGGCTTTGTGGCCGTCGCCTGGGATTTGGATTTCTTCACTGTTTTGCATACAATCTTTATAGTTCTTTTGAATATCAAACATTTGGTCTTGTGTTAAACTTGTTTTAACGTTTTTCTCAATTGCTTTTAATACATCACCGTAACTTGCCAGAGAAGATACGCTTGCACCCTTCTTAATTACAGCCTGAATAACTTGACGTTGGCGCATTTGACGGCCAAAGTCACCGCGTGGATCCGCATAACGCATACGAGAATATACTAAAGCTTTTTTCCCATCTAAATGTAAATCCCCTTTTGGATAATCAAAACCGTCCATTTTAAAGCTCATATCGTTATTAATATCCACACCACCAACAGCATCTACAATATCCCTGAATCCTTCCATATTTACCTCAATATAATGATCAACTGGAATATCGAGGAAATTCTCGACTGTTTTCACTGCCATATCGATTCCGCCGAATGCATAGGCATGATTTATTTTATCTTTCTTGCCCTTTCCAACAATTTCTGTATAAGAATCACGCGGAATACTAATAATTTTCATTGAATTAGATTTAGGATTTAATGTAAATAACATTAGAGAATCTGAGCGACCTTGATCTTCCCCACGTTGATCGACACCCATTAATAAAATTGAAATAGGTTTTCTATCAGCAATATCTACCTTTCCATCCCTTTTATCTGATTTTTCACGGTCCAATGGTTTATGCACTGCATTTAATGTATTAGATACATTTGAATAAACAGTATATGCATAGATCCCTGTGCCAACTAGGATAACGCCTATAATACTTAAAGCCCAAAGAAATATTTTTTTCTTCAAGATATTCGCCTCTTCCTTTAAATGTATTTCCTATTTAATATAGTACTTAATGAGTTAAACCATCCACTAGTTTTTGATATTCTTCAATAATTTTTCTATTCATAATATTACTAGTAAACTTTTCTTCATATATATTCCTGCCCCGTTTTCCCATTTCTTTCAATTCTATTTTATCAAGGTTTAATAATATATCTACTAAATCATTGGGTTTTTCTAAATCAAATATGTATCCATTAACTTCTTGGTTAATCAATTCCGGTAATGCCCCCCTATTACTTACTATAACAGGTTTTCTATTTTTCATTGCTTCAATCGCAACCAAACCAAAACCCTCCCAACGTGAAGGCATTATAACCGCATCCATATCAGAATAATAACTATCTAATAATTTATTGTCGATCCAGCCTAAATTTATAACATTTTGAGGAAATTGAAATTCAGCCTGACTTACAACAGGTTCACCAATAATATATAATTTAATCTTTGGTAAATTATTATTTTTAAAAATATCTATTAAAATATCTAGACCTTTTTGCTTATCGAATCTTCCAACAAAGAGTAAATTTATACAATCTTTTTCTATTTCTAATGATACCCTTTTATCATTACTCCTATCAGAAATCCCATTATATATAATTGTAGATTTATTTTTAGGCAAATGATATTTAAGTGAGTTTGTGTACTCATCTAGAGAAATATTAACTATAGTATCGGTTTTAAGAGCTAACACTCTCTCTATTAAGGAGTATACTCTTTTTTTTAGCTGAGAGGTGTCCATTAAAAATGACCAGCCATGCGAACAATAAACAATTTTCACATTTTTTCTCTTAATAAAATAAAGTAATCTAACATATAGGCCCGCAAATGAACTATGCACGTGAATAATATCTGGTTTTATCAAATTTATATACGCATTAATTTCCTTTATAGCTTTTATTATATATTTTGGGCTCCTTTTATAAGAATAGCCGTATATATTCTCAGAATTAATATTCTTCAATTCCCCCGAGTGTAAATCCCCATAGAGTAAAAAAACGTCATCAATGTTTTCACACTGTTCTTGATATTCTATTACCTCCTGAAGATATGTAGCAATTCCTCCCTTTACATATTCAGCTATATGTAAAACTTTCATTTAATCCACTCCTAAAATTATTAAATCTAGAAGCTACTTTAAAACCCTTTCTTGTACACCCTCCATATAAAAGTTAGCAATATATAATTTATATACAAAGAATAGTAGTTTCAAACTAAACTTAGCTTCATTCTTTATAATACGCTTAAAAACAAAATTACAATTTTTAACTAAAAATTGTATACAATATTTTTTATACTTTGGAACAGTATCTCTAGCTTTTAATGGCTCTAAATATTTAAAGTTGCCAAAGAAGTTAATTATTTCGGGATGTTTTTCTAATAATATAGGCATATTATATTGGGCTAAATTTTTTATTCGTTTACAATATACTTTTAAACTTATCCTCTCATCAAAGTGATGTACATCCCCATCCTGCTCTATTAAACTAATCTCATAATCATTTTTAAATAATCTATAACCAAACTCGATATCTTCCGATCCCCAATACTTAAAATCTTCATCAAATCCTTGCGATTCTCTTAAATTTTCCATACGGATACTTAAATTAGCCGTAGTTACATATACAAATTCCAACTTTGTTGTATTTTCTCCATATCTTAATCTAATATTTTCTCTTTGTTCTCTAAATTGATCAAATGAATTATTAGATTTACTAGGGAAATAAATTGCCCCTATTCCTAATCCCTTCTTATTACTCATATGAAATTCAACATGTCTATTAATAAATTGATTGGTAATAGGTACACAATCTGAATCCAACATTATAACTAATTCATTTGAACTATTTTCAATTGCCTTATTTCTAGTCTTACTTCGACCGCTATTTTTATTATTGACAAATAATTTTATATTTTCGTAGTTATCAACAAACCCCTGAATTACACTAACACTTTCATCAGTAGATGCATCGTCAACTAAAATAATCTCATACTTATTTTTATCATAATCTTGCTCAATTAAAGAATTAAGCACTTGTCCAATTATACTCTCAGAATTAAAAACCGGTATCACAATACTTACAGATAACATTTAAGATATTCCACTCCTTTTGAAACTATACTAAGGCATACCATTTAAATGAGGTTTGTTATTTTGGTAATTCCAATCTATAAAAGCAAAGAATAACCAAATCTCATACTTAATTTCTAAATTTATAAAACTAAATACTGATATAAGAACAAAAATTAAGCAAAATCTCAGCATTTTATCATTTTTTGTTATTTGATTAGCCACTTTAGAAGAATAGAAGAAGTACAGTAAAGCTCCTATTCCCCCCTGTACTAACCAGTTAAAAAAGCTAGATTTAATAGCTAATCCTTTGGTTGTACCCGTTAATCTTTGCAATTCATCTAAATTAGGTGAAACATTAAATAGTGTAACAAATATCTCTCTTAATAATTCAATTATCCCCTGAATACTCTCTACTAATAAAACAATATAAACACCTGTACCCACACCAAAAGGGTTTGTAACAAATACTTTTATTGCTACCATAAATAAACCTAGTCTTGTAGAAACTGATGTATATTTCTCAATATCACTCATAAGAGAAGAATAAAAATCATCCTTTAAAATCATAAAAACTAAAGCGGTACAGCATAGTAACAAGAAGCTGAAAATAATATTTTTTACACTAATTCTAAATATATTAATAAAGTTAAATGCAAAAAAGATTAGACTTACTACAAAAACGATAAAAAAGCCTTTTGAACCAGTGAGGAATACATAAGCAAGTAATGAAATTATTATAGTTATCGTATACAATCTAACTTTAAAATTATTAAAAAGTTTTTTCGCTAAATATAAAGTAAGAATACTATATATAAGATAAATTGTTCCAGTCCAACTACTCTCCACTGTTAATAATCTAATTCTATAGTAGGGCTCATCTGATGAATGAAGCCACATCCACGCACTTGGCATACTAAAATACTCTAAGGCCATAATAATATTTAATATCATTAAATTAACAAAAAATGCTCTAAAAATAACCTTAGTCTTAATTATCGAAAACAACAAATAACAATGCCTATAAAAAAGAAATATTATTATGAAATACATTTGCCCTTTTACAAATTTCAAGAAAATGTCTTCATTTAAGTATACATATACCCCTTTTAAAGAGTATATAAAAACATATATAAGCCCAACACAAAATACATAGATAATATACATAAACAAATATTTTTGCAGTTTAGTTATATTTATTTTCTTACACTTAATATTTAATATTTCTCCTATAATAAAGAAAGGCAATAATAAAAAGATAGGGGAGCGACCTATCTCCCCTATCTTATTAACTAAGAAAAAATCCTGATACGTTACTAAAAATAATAGTAATGTTAGATATATAAAACTAAAAAATCTTAAGATCAACATAATCCCAGCCTTTTAAATAGAACTTATTTACACAACTTCTCAATGAATTCAGTGACCCTCTTACAATTTTCATCAGTGTATTTATTAAAATCTTGTAATTTTTTATATTCGTTATTCCTATTAAAATATTCTTGACTCAAAGCAAGTTTTAATAGTTCATCCCAATTATTAACTTTTGGATATTCAGAAAGTAAATCATCGTAATCATAATAAAAATCTTTAAAGTTTCTTTTATATTCATGATAATCAAAAGGCGCAAAAATTATATCCCTTTTTGTTAAATAAAAATCAAAGAATACACTCGAATAATCCGTTATTAAAATATCAGTAAATGTTAATAGTGGATATGGATCAGCCTCTTCGTAGACAACTATATTATCATATCCTATTAATTTATCTTTTATAATACCCAGTTCTATAAAATGTGGTTTGATAATTAATATGCTATTCTCCTGCCGCAATCGTTGATTAACCTTAAATGCATCAAACCCATAATCATCCAATAAATTGACTATATTTTTGTTAGTTCCATGTCTATGTGTAGGCAACCAACTAATCACTTTTTCATAATTGGATAATTCATGTAAAAAAACTTTATTATTTGTATACTTCTCGTTAAGTAACTCTGGATGTAATAATATATCATTTCTAGGTTGTCCTAAAGGTATAACCTTACTCTTTTCTAACTTAAATGCCGTACTAAAATTATTAATTAAACATTCCGCAGATACGACTATATAATCCGTTCGCATATAAAATAAATATGGAAAAATGAAATAAAATATTGATTTTAATCCATTTTTCAGAGGCGAATTCAATTCTGCATCTCTATCAAACCCTAATTTTTTCAATGGTGTTCCATGCCATAACTGAATTATTTCTTTTCCACCATGTAATGGTGGGAACATATCATTAATTTGATGTGATAAAATTAAATATTTAGCTCGTAATAAAATATATAGCCCCTTAAACGTATACAGATACAAAAAATTATTAGCATTCTTTTCCTTGCATAATTCCTTGTTTTTAGTCAACCAATAATATTGAAATTTAGGTTTATTTTGGTCAAGGTACAAGAATAGATATTTAGGATTATCTGCAAAATGCTTCCCTAGGGATCCGCCTATTACAACTAAATCCTTCTTTTTTGGAAAAATCATTGATAATAAATATATAGGAGATAGTAATATATATACTAACGTCAGTAGTTTAGTTTGCATGTTATACCCCAATTCTTTTACTTTTGTGATTTTTAAGTATTATTTTTCTAACTCCATAATACCTAATTGATAATATAACTAGCTGTGTTACTATTAAAATGCTTGCAACTACATAAATATTTCCTAACTGTATTAATAATAATAGTAATACAATATGAACTATTGATCCGGCTAATACACTATAATTGGGGTATGTAGAATTCCCAAATGCCGCCAATAATGGATAACCAATCAGCATGCTAGGAATAGAAATAAAACAACTTACTAACATAATATTAAATAATGTTACACTAACCTGATAATTTGCTCCGAAAATAACACCAATAGCTTGCTCACTAATTATGAAGGCCACTAAGCATCCTACAATACCTAGAATCATTACAATTTTAAATATTTTATTAAATAATTTTAAATCCCTAGTTTTTGCCATAAAAGGATAAATAGCATCCACTACTGTCGATATGATAATAGAAATAACATTAATTAATTTTTCTGCAATTGCATAATAACCAGCAGCTGTTTTCCCTAAAAAGATCCCTATCAAAAATGTATTTGTTGTCGTATAAAGACTTACTGATGCCCTTGATACAAAGAATTGAGCACTATCTTTCAATGCCAATATCAATTCATCTTTTTGGGGTAATTGAAGACGCATATTAAACTTCCTTAGTGCCACAGATATACCTAATACCCCCGAAATTATAAAGCCTATTGAATTTAGAATTGGAACAATATATAAATCCTCTGAATCCTTAACAAGGATAAAAGTACACAAAGTAAAAATTAATTTTGAAATAACATTTAATAAAGTAGAGTACTGCATTACCTCTAAACCTTGGAATAACCATAGCGGAAATAGTGCATTACCAATTACAATACCAAAGTTATATAGATAAACATACCAGTATTCACTAAAACTATGGTTTAACATTACTATGCTGACCAATATAACAAAAGAAATTATAACCAATATTAGCTTTATAATTAAAACCGAATTAAATATTTGCTTTAACTTCTCTGGATTTTCTCTGTTTATAGATACCTGTCTTGTTGCGGATAAATTAAAACCAAAATCCGTAAGAATAACAAAATATTGTATAAGAGACTGAGCAAATACAATTAGGCCAAAACCCTCTGGTTGTAGTACTCTACTTAAGTAAGGAAGACTAATTAATGGCAAAAGTAAATTAGCCATTTGCATTAAGAATAAGAAAATAAAATTCTTAGTTAATTTATTTTTCATATTTTACCATACTCTCGCATTATTAATTTATAGATTGTAATTCTACTTTGATTTTTGTAGTCGATACCCCTTCAGTCCTTGGTAAATACACAACTTCACAGTATTCTTTTAAAAAATCAAATTCGCCCTTCCAATCATCACCCATAACAAATGTATCTATATTATGATTCATTACATCTATTTTTTTCTGCTCCCAATTCTCTTCTGGTATTACTTCATCTACATATTTAATTGATTCCAGCATTAATCTTCTTTTATCATATGAGAAATAAGATTTCTTACCTTTTAACTCATTAAACTGATCTGTAGATATCGCTACAATTAGGTAATCCCCTAGCGCTTTTGCTCTTCTAAGTATATTTATATGCCCATAGTGCAATAAATCAAAGGTACCATAGGTAATCACTTTTCTTTTCATCTTTTAAACAAAACTCCTTTATTCCATAATTTTAAAAACTTGTTCTTACTAAAATAGCAATCTTTTAAAATGCATCTTTTGAACCTAATAAAACCTTTACAGTTCTTAACAAAATCTTAACATCAAAAATAAAATTTCTGTTTATAATATAATATAAGTCTAGTTCAACCATTTGTTTAAAACTTAAATTACTTCTTCCACTTACCTGCCATAAACCTGTACATCCAGGTGTTACCATAAGTCGTTGTTTATCATAAACAGTGTATTCTTTAACCTCTCGTAATAAAGGTGGTCTTGGGCCAACAAGGCTCATCTCTCCCTTTAATACATTAATAAGTTGCGGAAGCTCATCTATACTGGTTTTTCTTATAAATCCACCTATTTTTGTAATTCTTGGATCTTCTTTCATTTTAAACATTGCACCAGAGACTTCATTTTGACTTAATAAGTCTTTTAATTTTTCTTCTGCATTAACTACCATAGATCTAAATTTATACATCTGGAATTCTTGCCCGTCTTTACCTACTCTAACCTGTTTAAATATTATAGGGCCTTTAGGATCCTCAATCTTCATGATTATTGCTACAATACAAAAAATTGGAGCTAATATTATCAATCCTATAAGTGAACCAATAATATCCATAAATCTTTTAATTATTAAATATCCTCTTTTAGAATTTACTTGATCTGGATTGATTTCTTGAAATTTTTCTTCCACCAGATTTCCATTATATATTTTTGCCGAATCCAAGTCTCTTCACCTCGCCCTTATATATGTACATTCTCTTTCTTTATAATTTCATTCATATATTTAATTAATTCTATTTTTAATTCTTCATTTTGTAGTGCCATTTCAATCGTCGTCTTAATAAATCCAAACTTCTCCCCAACATCGTAACGCGTACCCTCAAAGTCATAAGCAAATACACGTTGAACTTCATTTAATCGTTGAATTGCATCTGTTAACTGAATTTCCCCACCAGCACCTGTCTGTTGATTTTCAAGAAACATAAAGATTTCTGGCGTTAATACGTAACGTCCCATAATCGCTAAATTTGACGGTGCAGTTCCTTGAGTTGGCTTCTCTACAAATTGACGTACTTGATAACGGCGATCGCTTTGTTCAATCGGATCGATAATACCATAACGATGTGTTTCTTTTTCTGGCACTGTTTGTACACCAATAACCGACGACTGTATACCTTCATATTGATCCATTAATTGACGCAAACATGGCGTTTCTGCTTGAACAATATCATCACCAAGTAATACTGCAAATGGTTCATTTCCAATAAACTTACGTGCACACCATACTGCGTGTCCCAGTCCTTTTGGTTCCTTTTGTCTTATGTAATGAATATTAATTTTTGAAGAAGCTTGTACTTTTTCTAGCATCTCATACTTCCCTTTTTCTAGTAAGCTTTGCTCTAATTCAAAGGAATGATCAAAATGATCTTCAATAGCACGTTTACCTTTTCCAGTAACAATAATAATATCTTCAATTCCTGATTCTATCGCTTCTTCTACTATGTATTGAATTGTCGGTTTATCAACGATAGGTAACATTTCTTTCGGCATTGCTTTCGTTGCTGGTAAAAACCTTGTCCCCAGTCCAGCAGCTGGAATAATTGCTTTCCTTACTTTTTTCAAATCTAGTACCCCCAAAAATAAATTATTATATCTATATGTAACAATAACAAAAACCCTACCTATAAAGTCATAGTTATAACTCCATAGGTAGAGTTTCTATTACAAATAAATTATGGGCATCTAACCCACCCTCACGTCATACTCCCGACGACAAGCGTCTAAGGTAGGTTCGAAATAAAAATTTCTACCCACAGCACGACCGAGTGCCCCCATTGATAACGGTTAGGAGACATCACCAATTTTTATTTAAAAAATACCGAACAATTTTTTACGACGAATGTGTTCTGGATCTTCTTTGTAAATTGCCTTCCCGCTAATTAATAAGTACGGATTTTCTTTCAAATCACTCATAACATTCATTCCGAATTCTTTCTCAATTAGTTCATAGCTTTCCGCTAAATGAAATCCTCTTGACGTTGTGTTATGTGCATCTGAAGCGACCATATGTGTTAAATTATGTTCTACAAGCTGTAGTGAGAATTTTTTAATTTTCTTGCCAAATTTCCCAAGCAAACTACCTGCTGTCACTTGTGTTAATACACCTTTATTTACAAGGTTATATAGCTTATCTGGCCGCTCGATTAACTCGGCATTACGTTCTGGATGAACAATAATTGGAATCATTCCCTTTACACGTAATTCGTATAATAATTGTTCGGCATAACGAGGTACATGATTCGATGGAAATTCAATGAATATATATTTATTTGTTTCATTTAAAGTAACGATTTTACCAGCTTCATAGTCTTCTAATAAATCGCCATATAACCTGACCTCTTGCCCAGGTAAAATAGTAAGTGGAATATTATGTTGTTGTAGTTCATCATTTAATTGTTTTACGTGATGAATAATTGAGGTACGTTCATTTACATATTTTCCATTTTGATGGTGCGGCGTTGCGACAATTGTATGTATTCCTTCTGAAACAGCTTTTTGTGCCATCGCTAAACTATCTGTTACTGTCTGTGCACCGTCATCAATACCAGGTAAAATGTGACAATGTAAATCTATCATTTGTTTCATCCTCCCTCTCTCCTATAAAGATCTTTTTTCCTTTGAATATGAGATATATCTCATATTCAAAGGAAAAAAGGAGATATGTTTTTACCATATCTCACTTTAAAATTAGTTTGCACCGTAGTAGTAGTATAGGCCTTGTTCACGTTCACGGTCGTTTAGAACGACGCCTAACAATTTACCTTTTGCAGACTCCAATAATCCTTTTGCTTTTACCGCTGTTTCTTTCTCTGTTGATTCACTACGAACAACAAGAATAGAAGCATCACATACATTTGCCATAATTTGTGCGTCGGTAACAGCTAAAATTGGTGGCATATCAAAAATAACTAGATCATACATGCTGTATGCTTGTCCAAGAAGCTCTTTCATTGATTTCGAACCTAACAATTCGGCCGGATTTGGTGGGATTGGGCCACAAGCTAAAAAGTGCAGATTGTCTACAGATGTCGTTTGTACACACTTCTCTAAACGTTCACTATGTGTTAATACGTTCGTTAATCCGAAAATATTATCTACTTGGAACATTTGATGCATTGCTGGTTTACGCATATCCGCATCAATTAATAATACTTTTTTTCCTTGTTGAGCAAACACAACTGCCATATTCGCTGTCGTTGTCGTTTTTCCTTCACTTGGGTTTGCAGACGTGACCATTAATGAATGTAAATTCGTATCAATAGCTGCAAATTCAATATTCGTTCGAATATTACGATATTGTTCTGAAATTGGTGATTTCGGTTGTTGATGAGCAATTAATTGACGGCGTTGACGATGATTCTTTTTCTTTTTAAATAAATTAAGAGCCAATTGTTTGTCCCCTCACTTTTCTTGATGATGGAGCGTGTGATTTCACGTTCATTGTTTCTTCATCCATACGAGCTACAATTCCTAATACCGGTAAGCCAAGTAAGTTTTCTACATCTTCTTCTTTTTTCACCGTGTTATCTAAGTATTCTAGTAAGAATGCAAGACCAACTGAAGCCATTAAACCAACAACGAAAGCAATTGCTACATTAAGCATAGGAGCTGGTTTAATCGGAGATTGATTTTCTGCAACTTCTGCTTTAGATAATACTGTTACGTTATCAACGCTCATAATTTTCGCAACTTCACCTTTGAACACATCTGCAGTCGCATTCGCAATATCACGAGCTATTTTAGGGTCTTTATCCTCAGCTGTTACAGAGATTACTTGCGAATCCTTTTCATTCGCAACATTAACTTTTTTCGTTAACTCTTGCGCTGTCATATTTAAATTTAATTTTTCATTCACTTGTTCTAAGATTACTGGACTTTTAATAATAACCTTATATGTATTCGTTAATTGAATATTTGATTGAATTTCCCCCAACTGAATTGCTGCACCCTCTTGCTTCTTCTGGTTAACAAGAATTTGCGTCGAAGATTGATAGATTGGTGTCATAAAGAAAAAGCTAATGATAGCACTTGCAATAGCTGTACCAAATGCGATTACGAGGATTATTGCTAAACGTTTTTTTAAGATATGAAATAACTCTTTTAGACTAATTGTTTCTTCCATAGGTTCCTCCAACTTTCTAAAATTTACACATAGGAAAAATTATAACATATAAATCTTACATTTTTTATTTTTAATAATTCAGTTCTATATTTGTTCACAAGAAACAAGTTTAATCTTACAAAATAATCTTAAATATGACAACACATTCCAATGATTTCCCAAAAATTTTATCATATCATGCTTTTTACACTGTATAACTTGATAAATAATTTTCAGAAAACAAAAAAAGCCAACAAAAATTTTGTTGGCTTTTTATATTTTAGTAATAACCATACTGCTCTTTTTCTTCTCTTTTATCGTTTAAAACGACTCCAAGTAGTTTGCCTGATGCTTTATCTAATATTTGTTTCGCTTTTACGATTTTATCTTTTTCCGTCTTTTCACTTCGTACAACGAGTACGATTCCATCACATTTATTCGCTAGTATTTGCGCATCCGTAACCGCAAGGACAGGTGGTGTGTCAATTAATATAATATCAAACATGTTATATGCTTCTAGCAACGCCTCGTCCATTGCCCGGCTCCCTAATAGTTCTGCTGGGTTTGGCGGGATTGGACCTGCTGCCATTAAGTATACGTTCTCTATATCTGTTTTTTGAATGCATTGCATAAGTTTTGCTTGTCCTGATAATAAGTTCGTTAACCCATTTGAACTATGAATGGCAAATAAGTTTTGTATCGTTGGCTTACGCAAGTCAGCTCCAATTAATAAAACTTTCTTTCCTTGTTGTCCGAAAACAACTGCTAAGTTTGCGATTGTTGTTGTTTTCCCATCACCTGGATCGGCTGAAGTAACAATAATAGAACGAACATGATTATCTACAGATGTAAACTCAATGTTTGTACGAATGTTGCGGTATTGTTCTGTAATACGCGATTTAGGCTCTTTATGTGTAATTAATTGTCGTAATGGTTTTCTTTTCTTTCTCCCGAACATATTCATAATCTCCTTTTGTGAAATGCGACATTTCCCTTTTCTCTCTTTTATGCTCGATTTCATACGTCTAATTAATATTTTTGCTGATTTCCCCATATCTCATCATAATCAATAACATTCTACTTTGTCTTACTTAAGTACCTTAACAATATGACAATGCCTTTATTTCTTTATTACCTTTATCACTTATCCTGTTTTCTAAATAAATAATAAAGTAAGTATATGGTAATTACCATCTATTTACAAGATATTTTCTGATTAGTTTGTATATTATCTTTTCATCGTTATATAGCAGTAAACAAAAAATCCCCTTGTCTTTTTCACAAGGAGATTTTTTAGTACTATCTATTCTTTTTTATCACCAATTGCAAATGTAATTTCTGCCTCACATGCAACTTCACCATCTACTGTTGCAATTGCTTTTCCTTTTCCAATTGGACCGCGTACGCGTGTCATTTCTACTTCTAGACGAAGCTGATCACCTGGGCGTACTTGTTTTTTGAAACGGCAATTGTCGATACCTGCAAAGAAAGCAAGTCTTCCGCGGTTTTCTTCTTTCTTTAATACTGCAACTGCTCCGACTTGTGCTAATGCTTCTACAATAAGTACACCAGGCATAACTGCATAGTCAGGGAAGTGTCCGTTAAAAAATTCTTCGTTTGCGGATACATTTTTAATCCCAACCGCTCTTTTGCCTTCATCTACTTCTAATATTTTATCAACAAGTAAAAATGGATAGCGGTGAGGAATGATTTCTTTAATTTGTTCTATATTTAGCATGTAACAATCGCCCCTTTTGTAATATTGGTCTTACCACTTGGACATATTGCTATTATCCCATTTTGTTTATTGTTTGTCATTACAAAGTAACATTTTATATTTAGCACAACTTCCTAAAAAAAATGCACACACTCTATTCCATTAAAATAGTTGCACATTTTTGCAACTGACACGGAGGTGGAAAAGAGTGTATGCCCAAATTAGGGAAAGGCAATATGTATTGAAACATTATTTGCCTTAATGTCGTATTCGACTCATTATATTATAAACGTTTTCAATTAAGGAAATATTAAATTTAACCATATATATGAATATTTTACCTGTTTCCTTCATATTTCTCTATTTTCCTTCCATTTTCGCAAAAAAACAAAATAAAAAAATATAAAAACAAAAAAAAGAACTAAGGCGTCAGCCTTAGTTCTTTCAAATTATCTCAAAGCACGCTTTGGTAATCTGTCGATATTCTCTAACATAATACCTGTACCAACCGCAACGCAGTGCATTGGGTTTTCAGCAATTAATACTGGTACTTTTAGTTCTTCTGCTAGAAGCATGTCGATACCGTGTAGTAAAGCTCCACCGCCTGTTAGAATAACACCGCGGTCGATGATATCTGCAGATAATTCTGGTGGTGTGCGCTCTAATACGCCTTTTGCAGCTTGTACAATAACAGCTGCATTTTCTTTTAATGCTTCTGTAATTTCTTCAGAGCATACTGTAATTGTACGTGGTAAGCCTGTTACCATGTCACGTCCGCGAATTTCAAGTTCTTCGCTACGTGCACCTGGGAATACTGTACCAACTTTAATTTTAATATCTTCTGAAGTACGTTCTCCGATTAATAGCTTATACTTACGTTTAATATAGTTTAAGATCTCCATATCAAACTTATCGCCAGCCATTTTGATAGAGGAAGAGGTAACAATATCACCCATAGATAGTACAGCGATATCTGTTGTACCTCCACCAATATCAACAACCATGTTACCGCTTGGTTGGAAGATTTCCATACCAGCACCCACTGCGGCTACTTTTGGTTCTTCTTCTAAAAATACTGTTTTACCACCTGAACGTTCAGCAGCTTCACGAATTGCTTTTTGTTCTACCGATGTAATATTTGTTGGACAACAAATTAAAATACGAGGTTTTGAAAAGAAGCTCTTTACGTCCAATTTGTTAATGAAATACTTTAACATTGCTTCTGTAATTTCGAAATCTGCGATTACACCATCTTTAAGTGGACGAATTGCTACAATATTACCAGGCGTACGTCCCACCATACTTCTCGCTTCTTCACCTACTGCTAATACTTTACCACTATTACGATCAATCGCCACAACAGATGGCTCATTTAATACAATACCCTTACCTTTAACATGAATTAATACGTTAGCCGTACCTAGGTCAATTCCGATATCTCGCGCAAACATTCCCGTTTTTTCCTCCTCGATATTCAAAATCAGGTTACACCCGAATTCTTTTCACCTAATTTCTGATTTTATCATAAATTTAACAGAAACGTAATATTCGCAAAAAGAATTCTTCTGAAAAATATTACCGAATGTGAACGGAATGTTTGCTACTGTAACATTATTGACGTACAGGCTTCTCTACATCTTCTTTTCTATACTTTTGTTTTGTTGCTTCTCCCCCTCTTAAATGACGAATAGACTTATGATAATCAAGAATTTCTTTCACTTCATTTGCGAGCTCTGGATTAATTTCTGGTAGACGTTCTGTTAAATCTTTATGGACTGTACTCTTTGATACCCCAAATTCCTTTGCAATGACACGCACTGTCTTTCTTGTCTCCACGATATACTTACCAATCTTGATAGTTCTCTCTTTGATGTAATCGTGCACACCACTCGCCTCCCTAATTTGGATGTGAGAAGGGTGAAATGAGCCTCGCTGCATACGACTAAGAAGTAAGTGTGAGTGCTGTTTGTAAGCGTTAAACATTCTTGGATTTATAATGAAATAATTCACGATTTCTCACCTCAAACACTCTCTTTGCTTTGGTTTATACCATTGTATTGCCCGCACTACTGATATATGCTACATGTTCACTATTTTTGCGGACTAAGTTAAGAAAAATTACGTTTTTTTGTGAGAAATACGTTAAAACTGACTATTATAGCGAAAAAAAATGACACCTTGTATAAAAGGTGTCATTCTTCTCGTTCCAATTCTTCTTCTAACAATTGATGGTGGGGAACCTCTTTCTTACCGGCAATGTAATAATATAAAGTGAATAAAACAAACAATAAAATAATAGCAGTCGACAGAACAAACAAAAATGACACAGTATCCCCTCCCTTTTGTAATATATATTCGAGAATCTCGTCATTTTTCCTTGTTATTGCAACTTTTTTCTCGAAATTGAGTATTTTTATATAGAAATAAAAAAATCAGCTCTCCTAGTGAGAACTGATTTTTTCACTTTCTTATTCTTGTGAAGAAGAATCGTTAGATGATTCTGTAGAACCATTTGTTGATTTTTCTTCTTTCTTCGGTTCTTCTTTTTTGTCACTAGTTGAACCGCTTGTTGACTTCTCTTCTTTTTGAGATTTGTCTTCTGTTTTACTTTCTGGTTTCGTGCTCGTTGACTTCTCTTCTTTTTGAGATTTGTCATCAGCTTTTTTACCAGAAGCATTCGTAGCCTTTGCAGCACCTGCATCAGCTTTAATTTCTGCTACTGATTTATTTAAGTAACGTTCAGGGTTCACAGCCACATTATCTTTACGTACTTCAAAGTGAACGTGAGAGCCTGCCTCTTTATTCATTGCACTTAGACCGGATGTTCCTAATACTTCACCTTGTGCAACTCTTGCACCTTTTTCTACTTTCACACTGCCTAAGCTTTGATAAGATACCGCTACACCATTTCCACTATCAACTGTTACAACATAACCAAGAAGTGAATCTTTTTCAGCTTTCGTTACTGTACCACTTAAAGCAGCAGCAACATTGAATTCTTTTCCATTCTTCGCAGCAATGTCAATTCCTTTGTTTGGGGAATATGTGTTGTTATAAAAAACAAGTGCTTTTTCTTGTTCCGCCTCAGTTGCTGCATCTTCATAGAATTTCTTCTGTACGACTACTTCCGCATTCGCGGCAGCTGGCATTTTCACTACTTCTGAAGATTTCGTTACTGGTACTGCTGGATCTTCCGATTGTGTATACGGTGTTGCTTGATCATGGTTCGGAGTCTTCTTCGGATTAGCTCCTTGGAACCATAGCGCAACCATTAAGATTACCGCTGCACAAGCAATGTATAGTGCCGGAAACACCCATCTTTTTTGAAATAAATGTACTACCTTTTGCGACTTTTTATTATTTCTTCCTCGCATTCCATCATCACCTCAGCAATCATTTTGAACAATATTCACGCATCCTATACAACGTATAACTAATTACTTTTCGACAAAATCTGTAAAAATATGTATGAGAATTGCAAAATTTCCGAGGAAATGATAGAAAAAAGAAAAAACTGAGCACTTTTGGCTCAGTTTTTAGTCTAATTGTTTCTTTTTGTACACAATAATACAAAGAATGATAAGGCATATAGTCCAAATTGTATTGTTTAAAATATGTTCTTGAATCGCAATAAACCCTTCTCCCTTTATAACTTTTTGCAATGCCTCCATAACATGATTTGTCGGAAGAAGATTAACTACTTTTATAATAAATTCATTCTTAACCATTTCTTGTAGCATCGGCCCCATTATGAATATTATAAAAATCGGAAGCCCCAATATAGATGTTTGTGCTATATTTTGGGATAGTAAGCCAACTATAGTACCTAAAACGACACATAACAATGTTCCTATTAAAATAATAATAACTAGCATACCAATATTTCCTTTAAAAGTATCTAAAATCACTAAACTAATAAAACTAGATGCTAGTACAAAAAATACAGTTAATACACTTTTCCCTAAAATAACTTCTATTGGACTTGCTGGAGACAACATCAATACTCGTAACGTGTGTTTTTCCTTCTCCTCTGCAATAATAATTGCTTGCACATAACTTCCCACCATGGTAATCGTCATTACAATAATAAAACCTGCAAAGAACTCTTTTATAGAATCCATATTACTATAGAATACAGCAAGTAGAATAGGCAATAGCGCCATTAATATAACTTGTGAGTTTTTACCTGCATCATTTATTTCTTTTCTTACAATAGCCGAAAACCGTTTCATTGAAAATGTCATTATAATCCCCTCCCAGTAACTTCAATAAAGATATCGCCTAAAGTTGGTTCGTGTGAATGAATGGATAGTAATTCTCCTTTGTTCATCCATTCTGAAATACGTTTTGCGCCTAATTCATCTTTTTGCACTACTTCTTTTTGCTTATCTTTTAATACGACCTCTATTTGATCCTTAGCGTATTGTAAGCGCAGGTTCTCTGGCGTATCCAGCGCTACAATTTCTCCGCCACACAGGAAGGCAACGCGGTTACAAAGCGTTTCTGCTTCGTCCATGTTGTGAGTCGTTAAGAAAATCGTCGTTCCTTCTTTATTTAAGTCTTTTAAGATTTTATGAATGTTTTGTACGTTTACTGGATCAAGTGCAGATGTTGGTTCGTCTAAGAAGAGGATATCTGGTTTATGAAGGATTGCTCTTGCTAGTGTGACGCGTTGCTTCATTCCCTTTGATAATTTTTTTACTGGTGTTTTTTTATCATCTAATAAATTCACTTGTGCTAGTACTTCATCGATTCGTTCTTTTTTGCAATCGTATAAGTCACAAAATAATAATAAGTTATCATAAATGCTAAGTCTTTCATATAAGCCGCTGTTATCTGTTAAAATACCAATTCGTTTGTAATCGATGCTACTTGGTCCTGTAATATCTTTCCCTAATACTCTTACCGTTCCAACACTATGAAGCAATTGAGAAGTTAAAATTTTTACTGTTGTCGTCTTACCAGATCCACTCGGTCCGAGGAATCCGAATATCTCTCCTTGCTTCACCTCAATATTTACATTTCCAAGTGCCGTTTTTCCGTCGAAACTTTTCATTACATCTTTCATTTCAATTGCCAATGTCATTTCTTCATCTCCTTTGTTTTTCTTCTTTATAGATGAAAGTCGCTTTAGCGCTTTTCGTTTGTTTGTTTCGCTTTTCTTGACTCAATCATATGAAAAACAAAGGGTAGGCGCATTAAAATACCGGTAAAAGGAGTATTTTTACCGGTGAATGAATCGCATGTTGAGCTTATTGGAGCACTTTTATAGTCCAATAACACCTTTTAATTCATCCATGCGTCCTTTTGAAAGTGGAATTGAACTTTTTCTTTCGTCATCCAAAATTAAACTGAAACTGTTACGAGTCCATGTAATCACTTCTCGTACTCTTTGTAAATTTACAAGGTAAGAGCGATGACATCTAAAGAAACCAAAACCTGTTAATCTCGCTTCTAGTTCACTTAATGTTAATGCACATACGAAATCGCCTTCACGAACGTGAATATGCGTTACTCCGTTTTGCGTTTCAATGAAATGGATTTCCATCGGATCAAGTAAAATGATTTTATCGTTTACTTTCGCAGGTATTCTTTCTAACTTCATTTGCGGAATCATTTGAATGACTTTTTCTTCACCGACTTCTTCCACTTCCTCTTGCTCAATTTCTATCTTTTTCACACCATCGTTGTTTAATATGTATACGTCCTCTGTTAACGAAAGGGCATCTGATAGAAATGATGACGTAATAAAGATTGCCTTTCCTTGCTCTTTCATTTTCATAATCGCTTTTCGAATAATAACCGTACTCTCTATATCGACATTTTGCTCCGGTTCTTCCAAAATGATTAAATCCGGATTATGAATCATCATTCGTCCAATATGAAGACGACGCTTCTCTGAAAATGATAGTTTTTCTATTTTAACGTTTAACTTATCTAAGAGACCGACATATTGTACAACTTCTTCCGTACTCATATTCGATTCATAAAGCCCCATAAAAAAATTAAAGTATTCCTTCACCTTCAAACGATCATATGCCTCGTCTTTCAAAAAACAAAAACCGATGCGGGAATAATTTTTCTTTCCAATTGCTTCCCCTTCAAACAGTACGTTGCCAGTTGAAGCTTCTTCTTCACCAATAATAATACGGTGTAACACTTTAGCTGTATGATTATTGCATTGCAAAACAATACATTGTCCTTTTTCAACCTTTAGCTCAATTTCCGGTAACTGGTTCGCCTTCCCTAACTGTTTCAACTCCAGTAGCGCCATTTCGTCTCCCCCAAATGTCTTTTTATCCTATTATATCAAACAATTAATGGAAAATTATTCTATTTTACATAAAAAAATAGGCGCCAGAGTTCTGACACCTATTTCTTCACCATCAGTTTTCCTTCATAATCATTCATCGTCTTTATTTCAACGCCTTTATAGTAATGAGCGACGATATCTGTATATTTCTTTCCTTCCGCTGCCATGCCGTTCGCCCCGTATTGACTCATACCAACACCGTGACCGAACCCTTTCGTCGTAACGATGATTTTATCTCCTTGTTGTTTCCACGTGAAATCAGAAGAACGTAAATCTAACTTTTCACGAACTTCTTTTCCTGTTAATGTTTTTCCTTGAAAAGCTACATCCTTTACGCGCTTTCCTTCCGTAAGGTCTTTAATATTTCCAACCTTCCCGTCTGCTAGCACTTTCACACCGAGACGTTTTTGAAAATCAGCTACTGTAAATGTTTGCTCGCTCGTAAACTTTGGAGAGGCTTGATCCCACGGACTATCTACACTTTTCAAGTACGGATAATCATTTCCCCAATAGTCAGCTGCATTTTCTGTTCGGCCATTACTCGTTGAAAAGAAGGATGCTGAAATTGGTTTTCCATCATACGTTAAAACTTGTCCTGCTGTTTTCGAAACGGCTTCTTCGATTTTCTTCAAATTATTTTCGTAGTTATTGCCCCATTGCTTCTTCAATTCATCTTTGCCTTTGTACACTTGATCTTTCACCGTATCTGTCACGTCCGCATTATTTTTCTTTCCTCCGCTTAGCATACGTTGTACTACAAATGTTCTCGCTGCTAATGCCTGTGCCTTTAGTGCCTCTATTTCAAAACTGGCATTCATCTCAGAAGCTACTACACCTGTCACATACTCCTCCACTGGTAATGTTTCTACCTTCTTCTGTTTTTCGCGATATACAGCAACTTGAACAGCTGTATCTGCTTTTCCTGGAGCTGGTATGCTTTCTATCGCTGGAGGAGTTTTAGAGGCCGTTTCTTCCCCTACTTTTGCTTTCGCAAATGGAATAACAAGGGCTGCAGGTACAATGATAACGAGCGCTATTAAGAGCGCTACTGTAATAAAAAGTGGCTTTGAAAATTTCATCCTATTTTCCCCCAATATAAAAGCTTTACTCCATTCATTCTTATGGAACAACTCTTTTTTTTAGAACATACTTAAGGGGAAGAGTATAAAACAGAAATTTTCTAAATATTTTTACTGGTACGTGCATAAGTATAGAATTTATTGACTATAACAGTAATAACCCAAAAAAATAGCCCCTATGTCAAAAGACATAGAGACTATTTCAATTAAGCGTGAAGATCAGAAACTTCTTGTTCTTTCACTTCTTCTACTTTTTCGTTTACACGTTCAATAGTTGCACCTAATGCAGCTAATTTCTTATGGAAGTTTACATAGCCACGGTCAAGATGTTTTAACTCAGTTACACGAGTATAACCTTCTGATACTAAACCAGCTAAGATTAATGCAGCTGCAGCACGTAAGTCAGTTGCTGCTACTTCAGCACCTTGTAAACTGTTTGGACCGTTCATAATAACAGAACGACCTTCAATTTTAATATCAGCATTCATACGACGGAATTCTTCAACGTGCATAAAGCGGTTTTCGAATACCGTTTCTGTAATCATGCTTGTTCCATCAGCTTGTAGTAATAATGCCATCATTTGTGATTGCATGTCTGTTGGGAAACCTGGGTGAGGCATAGTTTTAATATCAACCGCTTTTAACTTATCTGGGCCGATAACACGTACACCTTCGTTTTCCTCAATGATTTTAACACCCATTTCTTCCATTTTCGCTGTAATTGAGCGTAAATGTTCAGGTACAGCATTTTCAATTAAGATGTCTCCACCAGTAATTGCTGCTGCAACCATGAATGTTCCCGCTTCAATACGGTCAGGAATAATAGAGTGGTTTGCACCATATAATTTATCAACGCCTTCGATACGAATCGTTCCAGTTCCAGCTCCGCGTACTTTCGCGCCCATCGCATTTAAGAAGTTAGCTAAGTCAACGATTTCTGGTTCTTTCGCTGCGTTTTCAAGAATTGTTGTCCCTTTTGCTAATGTAGCTGCAGACATAATGTTTTCTGTCGCGCCTACGCTTGGGAAGTCTAAGTAGATTTTAGCTCCTTTTAGTTCTCCCTCAACATATGCCTCAACAAAACCGTTACCAACCTGTACTTTAGCTCCCATTGCTTCGAAGCCTTTTAAATGTTGGTCAATTGGACGTGAACCAATTGCACATCCACCAGGAAGTGCAATACGAGCACGACCATTACGTGCTAATAATGGTCCCATTACTTGAACAGATGCACGCATTTTACGTACATATTCAAATGGTGCTTCAATGTTTAGTTCTTTAGAAGAATCGATTGTTACTTGATTATTTTCAAATACGACTTCAGCATTTAAATGACGTAATACCTCATTAATTGTGTATACATCAGACAAAACTGGTACTTCAGATAGTACATTCTTTCCATCACTCGCTAATAGGGCTGCAGCGATTATAGGTAATACAGCATTTTTTGCGCCCTCAACACGCACTGTGCCGTTTAACCGCTTTCCGCCACGGACGATGATCTTTTCCAAATTATTCCCCTCCGTGTCCTTTTTTCAGTATCTATTCACTCAATACTCAGAAGTTATGATCGGTGTGCCAACCACAATTGTATCTTTGTTGTCTGTAGAACGTATTGCTATTTGCACATTTATTTTCTCTCTATTTGTTGAAAGAGCGTCATCCCACTTTTTATTGTATGCGGAGACTGACACAAATGCTCTTTCTTCTACTTGTTCGATCGCTCTTGCTGAAAGATCTTTCAAAACCTGATTGGTTTTATTTTGCAAAACACCTTCAATCTTATCATTCAGTACACCTTGAACACAAGTGTAAATTATAGGTTTTTCACTAAAAATTTTATTCATGTTTTGAACATACTTCGGGTCCCATTTCGCCCCACTTACTTCAAAGATAATGAAAGTGTTTTCTTTAGTATTTTCTTTACTCCAAGTTACTACTACTCGTTCTTCATAAGAAGAAAGCTTTTTATAGGATGTAGCTTTATATCCATCTGGAGATTGCTCTACTTCCCACTTTTGAATATTTGCCTTTTCCTTCACATCGTTTAACAACTTTTGAAACGTATGTATGTTAGAAATTGTTTTTGTTTCTCTCGCTAACCATGACCATTTTTCTACTTTAGCATCATTTTTCTCTAAAGCCTTGATCATGCTCTCCATTTTCTGTTCATCGCTTATCGGTTTCATCTCTCTATATCCAACCAAAAATAAAACAACACTAAGTGCAACAATAAGAATGGCTTTAAGCTTCAATTTCATCCCCTCCTATCCCCATTGTTAACGGAGATTTGAGGTTCTATACACTTACTTTACTAAATACGTTAAACTCTTCGAATAGCCTAAATAATCAAGGAAAAAGTTACTTACAGATGTCCCAATTGCAATTGTAATTAAGATGAGTAATACTCGCGTCTGCAGCACTTTTCCGGACTTCATTAAACGCTCAATGTGAATGCCTTGTAAGGCCCACCACGTAATGGTAATAAACAATAAATGCGAAACAATGGCAATCAGTGCTTGTTGCCCTAAAAGTTGTGCCAAAAAATCGACCCCTTTTTACTCAGCTACTACTTATGAAAGAATATAAAAACGATACCATAATAAGTAGGAGCTACACTTTTTCAAATGCACATAGACATCTTACATTTTACATCGTGATTTTCTTTCCAAAAACGTATATCTACATTACAAGTTAACACAAAATAAAAAGCGCAGAGTACTGACTCCACACCTTTTATTTTCACTATTGTACCACGTTCCCTAAGAAGAAGAAATCTTTCATTAATGGAAAATATTCATAAAAGAAATTGTACCCAATCATCGGCATAATCCCTAGTATTACAATCGAAATTGCACAAAGACTCATAACAACCTTTATATTTAACGGTAACCGTATCCTCTCTTCTGTCTCTCCTGTGCGGAAAAACATTTGTTGTAAAATACGGAAATAATATACGAATGAAACAACTGTCGTACCCATCATAATCGAAGCTAGTACGTAATGTGCTGGCTCTACATGAAGCGCGCCTAAAAAGATGTTAATCTTTCCAATGAATCCAGCCGTTCCTGGTATCCCAGCCAGCGATAAAATAAAGATTGTCATCATAATCGCTGCAAATGGTGACCTTTTATATAAACCTGTGAAAATCGTTATATTTTCCTCATCATTTTGTAAGATTAAGCCGTGGATGATAGCAAATGCACCTATATTCATAAGCATGTATGCCAGCATATAAAACCACATGCTATCCATCGTAAATGGTGATAATGCCACAAGTGGAACGAGTAAATACCCTGCATGAGCAATGCCCGAATAAGCAAATAAACGCTTTATATTGTATTGTTTTAACGCGACTACATTCCCAACAATCATCGTAATACTTGCTAACACCGCGATATATATACTCATATGCCCATATAAAGATTGCATATCTCCTTGTATTAATACACTTGCAAAAACCATAAGGAACAAACGAATAATGAGCAGGAACCCAGCAATTTTAGAAATCGTTCCAAGAAAAGCAGTAACTGGTGTAGCCGCTCCTTCATACACATCAGGTGCCCACATATGAAACGGCACTGTGGCAATTTTAAATGAGAGACCAACTAGCAATAAAAGAAATGCGAGAGCTAACAATAACTGAATACCACTAGCGAGTTCCCCAGTGAGTACCTTTTGCATATCTACAATGTTAGTTGAACCTGTAATACCGTATAAATAACTCATTCCGAAGAGCGTAATCGCCGTTCCAATTCCTCCGCTAATGACGTATTTCATTGCCGCTTCATTTGATGCACGGCTCTTTTTTCGTATTCCTACTAAAATATAAGAAGAAAGTGAAAGTAACTCCAAACCAACGAAAAGGGTAATGAAATCAACACTAGAAGCCATGAACATTGCACCAAGAAGTGCCATTAAAAATAAGTAATAATATTCACCCTTATCTTCAATTGGATTCTTCTTATCATCGCTCATTGCGGTGCATAAAATGAGAGCTGAGGCACCTAATAGCAATGTTTTAAACCCTTTTGAAAATCCATCTAACACAAACGATCCGTTTAAAATATCTCCAGCTGGTTCGCTATATAGCGTAATTAATGACACGATTGCTAATACGATAGCAGCAATCGCACCAAGAGCTACATATCTATGATTCAGCTTAAAAAACAAATCACATATGGAAAGGAGGATGGCGGCGCCGAGAATAATAAATTCTGGCACCATTAGATGCCACGATAAGCTAAGTAACGTATTCATATCCATCCTACTTCACCCCCAATGTTTTCAATGTATTTTGAAGCGGATCCCCTAGTAACTCTGGCATAACTCCAATTGCAATAATACAAAAGATAAGTAGTAAAACAGGGACATACTCCCATCCGTGTATATCAGATTTTGCTTCCCACTCTTTCTTTCCAAATGTCACTTGAAGTGTCGCCCTTAATACGTATACAGCGGTTAAAATGATGCCAATCACACCGACTGCAGCAATGACGGGCTCTCTTTGAAATAAACCGAGAAAGGCAAGAAATTCACTAACAAACCCAGACATCCCTGGTAATCCAAGCGAGGCCATTCCTCCTGCTAAAAAGAATCCGCTAAGTATCGGTACACTTTTCGCAAGTCCGCCTAGCACCGTAATATCCGAAGTTCCAAATCGTTGTTCTATAACACCCAGTAGGAAGAAGAGCAAGGCTGCAATTAAACCATGTGATACAACTTGGAATAACGCTCCTTGTGTACCAGGTGCATTAAGTGACGCAAATCCCATTAACACAATTCCCATATGCGAAATACTAGAGTAAGCCAGTACTTTCCTAAAGTCCGTTTGGATGAGCGCTAAAAAGGCACCGTATAATAAATTAATTACGCCTAATATCGCAATTAGTGTTGCAACATCGTGAAAATATTCCGGGAATAGCCCTTTCCCGAAGCGAATAATACCGTACGCTCCAATCTTCAGCAAAACACCCGCATGAAGCATAACTACAGCTGGATGCGCTTCTATGTGTACATTGACCATCCAGCGGTGCAACGGAAAAACAGGTAGTTTAATTGCAAAAGCAATCATTATGGCAATAAATACACTAAGCTGCAAACTACTTGGTATGACGAGTGCTCCCTCTGCACTTACGCTTCTTAATATCTCTTTCAGCTCCACAATATTTGTTGTACCTGTTTTCGCGAACAAAATTGAGAAAACAATGAGCAAAATAGCTGAGCCAATACCGTTATATATTAAATAACTATACGCAGCCTTTTCACTCGACAATTTTCCCCACTTTCCAATTAATAAGAACATTGGTGGCAACGTAATTTCAAAGAAGATAAAAAACAACATTAAGTTTTGAGCAGCAAAGACGCCGAGCATTCCTATTTCTAGCATGAGTAACAGCATATAAAATGCTTTTAAATTTCTTTTAATAGAAAAGGCTGCAATTGCTGCAAGCGTTGCTAGAAGAGCCGTCAGTACCATCATGACAAGCGACAAACCATCAATACCAAGCTCGTAATAAATAGAAAACCACCTTTTATCCACCGCTGTAAAATCGCCGAACTTAATCCATTTCACCTTTTCATCAAATAGTGACAAATTCTTTCCAGAAGCATATGTACAAGCGAGGACGATAGCAATTCCAAATGGAAGTGCCGTCCCAAATAAGCCAAGCGCCCGCACTGTACGCAATTCCTTTTTCGGTGTTAATACAAGCAATAAAATTCCTAAAAGCGGGGAAAAAATGAAGAACGTTAACAACAAATCATTCATCGTAAATCCCCTCCCGTATAGAGCAAAATAATGACGAGTACAGCGAGCGAAACCGCCGTTACAGTACCGTACACTTGTACATTCCCGTTTTGAAGTTTCGATCCAAGATTACTTGTGCCTTTAACTACACTTGAAATTAAAACTGCAATTCCTTCGACTACATACACTTCAAATAAGCGAAGCACATGAGCGATTCCTTTCGTAATAGGGATCACCGTCATGTTGTATAGTTCATCCACATAATATTTTTCTTTCAAAAGATTATAAAGAGATGTTTCCGTACCCCCAGCCCAATCTCTAGAAATTGATTTCTTGCCATATATGAAATATGCAAGAGCGATTCCCGCAAATGAAACGAGTGTCGCAACAATCATAATCCAAACTGGTCCATGCGCTTCTTCAACCTTAAACCCTACATCTTTCGTCAACCAATCTCCGAGAAACGTCCCAAACCATGGTGTATTTATATATCCTGCCACTACCGCAAGAACGCCGAGAACAATCATTGGATACGTCATAACGCGAGGCGATTCATGCACTTCTTCCTTCGTCTTCGTTTCTCCAGTAAAGACAAGAAAGTATAGGCGGAACATATAAAATGCTGTTAAAAACGCCGCAATTACCGCTAAAGTAAATAAAACGTAATTGCCATTCATCCACGTCGCCGCTAAAATTTCATCTTTGCTGAAAAAACCGGAAAGCAGCGGAACACCGCTAATGGCAAGGGTACCTATTAAAAATAGCGTACCAGTTACTTTCATCTTCTTCTGTAAACCGCCCATTTTATTAATGTTTTGCGTATGCACAGCATGAATTACACTTCCTGCCGCCAAAAATAATAGTGCTTTAAAAAAAGCGTGTGTCGTTAAATGGAATATACCAGCTACATAACCGGCAGAACCTAACGCGAGCATCATATACCCGAGCTGGCTAACTGTAGAATAAGCAAGCACCCTCTTTATATCTGTTTGCACAAGACCAATAGAGGCCGCAAAGATTGCAGTGAAAGCTCCAACGATTGCCACTGTCTGCATCGCCACTGTACTTGCTGAAAATAGAGGGAACATCGTCGCTACTAAATATACGCCAGCCGCGACCATCGTCGCCGCGTGAATAAGTGCCGAAACGGGTGTTGGCCCCTCCATTGCATCTGGCAACCACGTATGAAGCGGGAACTGACCTGATTTCCCCATCGCCCCGATAAAAATTAATATCGCTGTTATTGTAATCATGTAAGGAGGTAAATCCCCTGTATAAATCGCCCTAAATATTGCGTCATATTCAAAACTACCTGCGTACCAAAAAATTAAAATCATCCCGATAAATAAACCAACATCCCCAATACGGGTCATAATAAAAGCCTTTTTTGCAGCAGCCTTTGCTTCTTCTTTAAAGAAATAAAAACCGATAAGTAAAAATGAACCAAGACCAACTAATTCCCAAAATATATAAAGTTGTAATAAATTCGTTGATATAACAAGCCCTAACATCGCAAATGTAAAGAGTCCTAAATATGCGTAAAAGGTTGGTAATCGTTCATCACCTTTCATATAACCTTTCGAATACACATGTACAAGTAGACTCACAAGCGTCACGATAAATAACATTAAAGCTCCTAATGCAGTCACTTCAAAGCCAAATGATATATCCACATCTCCAGCTCTAAGCCACACCCACTTATGCTTCACGCTTGCTTCTGAAAATCTTTCTATTAACACAAGTACCGCAAGTATAAAGGAGAGAAAGACGAAAAAAATACTAAGTACGCTGCTTCCTTCTCTAATTTTCTTCCCGAATATAATAAGTAACAAAAACGAAACGAGTGGGAAAAGCGGTATGAGCCATGCATAATCGATCATTGTTTCCTTCCCCCTTTTTCGGTCACAATGCTATCCTTTAAGCGTATCCATTTCATCCACCTGAACTGTCGTACGATTACGATATAAAGCAATTAAAATGGCGAGTCCTACCGCCGCTTCCGCTGCCGCTACAGCCATCGTAAACAGTGAGAAAATTTGACCTGTTAAATTCGGAAATAAGCCTAATTTACTAAACGCCACTAAGTTTAAATTGGCAGCATTCAGCATTAATTCGATACAAACTAATACGATTACTGTATTCCGCTTTGTTAAAGCTCCAAATAGACCGATGCAAAACAAAATAATCGCAAGTGTTAAATATGCAGAAGCTGGAACGCTACTCATTGGAATCCTCCTCTTTCTCATCCTTTTTCGCAAGTACAATCGCGCCAACGAGTGCTACAAGTAAAATAACTGAAGTTAGTTCAAATGGGATAATATATTTTGAATAGAGAAGCGTACCGATTTGAAGTGTGTTGTTTTCATGGAGAGGTAAACTTCCTTGTGTGCTTTCATTTGCAAAATCAACATTATTAACAGCGAAATACATAACCGCTCCAAATGCTACAACTGCAAAGAAGATAATCCATTTTCGAAGAGTAAGACGCGATTCATTTTCCGCGTTATGTTTCGTTAACATAATGCCGAAAATCATAATAATTGTGATTGCACCAGAGTAAAGTAAAATTTGTGCAACGCCTATAAATTCAGCTGATAAAAGAAAATACAAACCTGCAATGCTGAGAAATGTCAGAACGAGAGCTAGCATCATGTGCATAACTTTCGTTAAGTTCAACATAAGAACACCGCCGATAATTGCAGACAAGGATAGTATAAAGAATGCTACAAACTCGCCATTCATGCCTTGTTCTCCTTCCTGACGTTTTCGTCGTTTTCGTCAAGCCACTGCAAATTTTTAAATAAGTCATCACGTGAATATTCCGCGAGTTCAAAGTTATTTGTCATGACAATTGCCTCTGTCGGACAAACTTCTGTACATAAATCACAAAGAATACAAATTTCAAAATTAATATCATACGTGTCGATAATTTTTCCTTTTTTCGTAGGATCCGGATGTTTCTTTCCTGTTAACTGAATACAGTCTGTCGGACAAATGTTAGAGCACTGATTACAAACAATACATTTCTCCGGATAAAATTTTTGAATTCCACGAAAACGGTCTGGCAACGGCAACGGTTGATTTGGATAATCATACGTTACCTTCTTCTTGCTCAAATTACTTAATGTATATTTTAATCCTTTAAATAGTCCTTTCATCTCTTACTGGCACCCCCCTCATAGATTAGAAGAATAACTCCTTAATCAATGCCGTTAAGAAAATATTTGCAAGTGCAATCGGCAATAATACTTTCCAGCCAAACTCCATTAACTGGTCACCTCTTATACGCGGGAACGTAACGCGGAACCAAATTAATAGAAAGACTACACTGCTAAATTTCAAAGCAAACCATACGGCACCTGGGATAAATCCAAGAAACATGACTGGATTCCATCCGCCTAAAAAGAGCACTGTAATTAACGATGCCATCCCGAAGAAATATACGTACTCTGAAAGCATGAAAAACGCCCAGCGAAAACCTGAGTATTCCGTATGATATCCAGAAACAAGTTCTGACTCCGCTTCTGGCAAATCGAATGGCGTTCTATTTAACTCTGCAACTGCTGCGATTAAGAAAACGACGAAGCCAATTGGCTGTACGAAAATGTACCAAACCTTCTCCTGCGCCGCTACAATCTCATTTAAATTCAGACTACCAGCTAGCAAAACGATACCAATTACACTCATTACGAGCGGAATCTCATAAGAAATCATTTGCGCCGCCGCACGCATCCCTCCTAAAAGGGAATATTTATTATTCGATGCCCATCCTCCAGTTACAACACCTATCGTCGTAATACCGGAAACAGCAATATAATAAAGTAGCCCGACTCCAATATCTGCAAATTGAAATTTATCAGTGAACGGGATAACTGCAAGCACCATAAATGCTGGTGCAAATGCAATGACAGGCGCTAATATAAACAGCGGTTTATCTGCTGCTTTTGGAATACTATCTTCTTTCAATAATAGTTTTAAAACATCAGCTACCGTTTGCAGTAAACCGAATCGGCCTCCAACCTGGTTTGGTCCAATCCGCCCTTGCATAAACCCCATCACTTTCCGTTCTGCCAAAATTCCATATGTAACGAAGCCAAGGACTGCAAATAGCAGAAGTACCGCTAATCCGAAAAAAATGAAGAAATTCTTCCAGCTTGAAGGTGATTGTAAGAGCGTCTCAATCATTAGCCATCAACCTCCCCAAGTACAATATCAACTCCACCTAAAATCGTAATTAAATTAGCGATGTTTTCACCTTTCAATAACTTCGGTAAAATTTGCAAGTTATAAAAAGATGGCCTACGAAACTTCAAACGGTACGGCTCTTTCTTTCCGTCACTAGCGATATAACACCCAATCTCTCCGCGCGGCGATTCGATACGTACGAACGCTTCTCCCTTAGGTGCCTTAATAATTTTCGGTACTTTTGCCAGCACAGCTCCATCTTTCGGGAACTGCTGAACCGCCTGCTCAACAATCTTTAAAGACTCCTCGATTTCTTGCATTCGGCAAACGTAGCGATCCCAAGCATCTCCCACGCTTCCAACAGGAATATCAAAATCAAAACGATCATAAATCGAATACGGCTCATCTTTGCGAAGATCCCAGTTTACTCCAGTGCACCGCAAATTTGCTCCGCTTAAAGAATACGAGATCGCTTCTTCCGCGCTATATATACCAACGCCTTTCACACGATTTAAGAAAATCTCATTACCGCTAACAAGATCATGATAACCTGCCAGTTGCTCTCTCATATACGGAACAAACTCTTCCACCTTTTCAATCCAACCATCTGGCGCATCCCACTTCACACCGCCAACTCTCATATAGTTAAAAGTAAGCCGTGCCCCGCATAATTCATTTAATAAATTTATAATCATCTCTCGTTCACGAAACGCGTACAAAAACGGGCTGACCGCTCCTATATCAAGAAGATTCGTCCCCCACCAAACGAGATGGCTCGCAATTCTTCCTAGCTCCATCGCAAGTACTCGCAAGTATTCGGCACGCTCTGGAATTTC
Organism: Bacillus sp. FSL L8-0199; assembly: GCF_038005705.1. Taxonomy (NCBI): domain Bacteria; kingdom Bacillati; phylum Bacillota; class Bacilli; order Caryophanales; family Bacillaceae; genus Bacillus; species Bacillus sp. FSL L8-0199. The sequence goes on from NZ_JBBOTS010000001.1 coordinate 5,239,566, forward strand.
AAGCCCCATCATCGTCTCTACAGCATGGCAAATGACGTAATTATTCGTCATAGCTGATAAATAGTCCATTCGATCTGTATAAGGGATAATTTGCGTATACTGTAAGCTCTCAGCGATCTTTTCGGTCCCGCGATGCAAATACCCAATAACAGGTGTAGCTTCTTTAATAAGTTCCCCGTCAATCTTAATTACGAGCCTGAACACACCATGTGTACTCGGATGCTGAGGTCCTACATTCAAAAGCATCTCTTCCGTACGGATCATAGCTACACCTCCACATCATACGGTTCATAGTCTTTTCTAAGCGGATAGCCTACCCAATCCTCTGGCATTAAAATACGCGTTAAATTCGGATGCCCTTTAAATACAATGCCGAGCAAATCGTATGCTTCTCGCTCCGGCCAGTCGGCCCCTTTCCAAAGCGCTGTCACAGATTCGACTTGCGGCGCTTCCCGGTCTATCTTTACCTTCACCGCTACCGATTGTTTCTTACTATATGAAAACAAATGAACATACACTTCCATATGTGTCACAAAATCCGTCGCATGTAGCTCTGACATATAATCAAAAGCAAGTCCCTCATGGAATCGCAGTAACTCCATCACTTCATAATACTTTTCGGGATCCACCACAAGAGTTGGCACATCCTTTGACAGTTTATTAATGTAGGAATCTACTAATGCACCCTCTCCTAACTTCTCCCTAATAGCCTCAACATACTGATTTAAATACGGCTGATTTACGGACGGTTCTTCCTGCTTCGGCTCATCCTCTTTCTTACCTTCAGCCCCCTTTGTCTTCGCTCTTGCAGCCGCTGCTGCTTTCGCTTTTGCCGCTACAATTGCCTTTGCCTTTTCATCTCCCGAATCCCCATCACCTTGCGAGGCTTTCTGCTTCGCCAATGCTGCCGCTTTTGCCTTGGCCGCTGCCACCGCCTTCGCCTTGGCCTTCGCTTTTTCTTCTTCCATTACTTCTTCTATTCCTTCTCTTTTCTGCTTCGCTAACGCTGCCGCTTTTGCTTTTGCAGCTGCTGCTGCCTTCGCCTTGGCTTTCGCTTTTTCTTCTTCCGTTACTTCTTCTGTTCCTTCTCTTTTTTGCTTCGCTAACGCTGCCGCTTTTGCTTTTGCAGCTGCTGCTGCCTTCGCCTTGGCTTTCGCTTTTTCTTCTTCCGTTACTTCTTCTGTTCCTTCTCTTTTCTGCTTCGCTAACGCTGCCGCTTTTGCTTTTGCAGCTGCTGCTGCCTTCGCCTTGGCTTTCGCTTTTTCTTCTTCCGTTACTTCTTCTGTTCCTTCTCTTTTTTGCTTCGCTAACGCTGCCGCTTTTGCTTTTGCAGCAGCTGCTGCACGCCGTTTTGCTTCTTCTATAGTAATATCATCGTTTTTTGGTAGCGCTTTCTCTTTTTCTTGATCTTCTTCCTCAAGCTTACTTATTTCCGCCTCGTGTTTCGCTACAAGGCGTTTTCTCGCTTCTTCTTTTGCACGCCTAGCTGCTTCTTTTTTCAACTCCTCTAAATCTTTATTTGGATTACTCATTTATTCGTCACCTGCTTCCCGGTCTTTGCTTCGTAACGAATTTTTTCTTTTAATTTATTAATTCCATAAATTAAAGCAGCTGGATTTGGGGGACAACCAGGAATATACACATCAACTGGTACGATTTGGTCTACACCTTTCACAACAGCATATGAATTTACATACGGACCACCTGCTGTCGCACAAGATCCCATCGCAATAACCCATTTCGGTTCGGGCATTTGATCATATAAGCGCCGAACAATAGGAGCCATCTTCTTCGTTACCGTTCCCGATACAATCATGACGTCCGATTGCCTTGGTGAAGTTCGAAAAAATGACCCAAATCGATCTAAATCATAATGTGATGAGCCTACCCCCATCATTTCAATTGCACAGCACGCCAGTCCGAATGTCATCGGCCATAAAGAGTTGCTCCTCGCCCATCCTTTCAACTGTTCCAATGTAGAAAAAAAGATATTTCGTTCTAATTCTGCTCGCTCATTTGGATGTAATTCCTCAAAATTTATAACCATTGTAACACCTTCTTTTTCCAAGCATACGCTAATCCAACTAGCAACATTACAACAAAGATGAGCATTTCAATTAATGCAAATAAACCTAGCTTGTCATACGCAACAGCCCAAGGATATAAAAATAAAGTTTCTACATCAAAGATCACAAACAATAAAGCGAAAATATAATAACGCGCATGAAACCGAATATTTGCATCATGAAAAGGCTCAATTCCACTCTCATACGTCGTCGCCTTTGCTGCACTTGGTTTATTTGGGCGCAGCATCCTTCCTAATGTAAGAGCCACTACCGGCAGCAATATACCTAATAGCAAGAAAATCAAAACGATCATATAACTATTTTCATATACACTTGCCATTGTGAAACCCTCCCCCCTAAATTAAGAACAAGTTCACATAGTAAACAATATGTCCTAGTTGCAGTAATTATTATTTTTAAATTTTTCTAAATAACGCAACTATTCTAATCATTATAGCAAACTTCAAATTCCTATGTCGATATGTTGGGAGGCAGAAACAAGAATTATTAAAATCTATCTTTACAACTTGCTATAATTGTGCAAAATAAATATAAAACTTATATATGCTTTTCAAGAAACCGTAGGTGATATAAATGAAAAAACAAACACATGTAAGTATTCTTATAAGCATTGTATTGCTGTCCATAACGATTCACTACGTAGCGATGCCTTTTCTATATGAATACTCATTTCCTTTTCAGCTATTAATCGGAATGAGTACCCTATTAATTGATATTATCGCTTGTAGTTATATACTTTATTTTTCAAACATGAAAGAAGGGCTATCTCGTTTATTTTGGATCATATTATCTGTTGGAGCTCTCTCTTATTTTATCGGTGATATAGTCGTTGCCTATCAGCGTTTAATTGTAAAAGACTTCTATACGTTCGTTGATCCATCTGACTTTTTTTACTTACTTTTTTTAGTTAGTTTTACGTTTGCCTTTCTATACGAAATCATTTATAACCGAGATTTATTAGAAAAACTTTTTATGCTATGTGATATTTGTATTATCGTTACAGCCCAATTTACTTTAAGTTACTACTTACTTATTGAACGAACTATTCACATCTTTACAACATCCTATATCGACATATTTGTTCAACTTACCTATCCAATGGCTGATTTACTCTTTCTCTTAATAGGAATCAACCTTTTATTCAAACCACTATCCTTATTACCTAAAAAGGTCGGTGCACTTCTTGGCAGTGCTTTAATTTTATATGCTACTACAGATGCGATTTATGCTTATATAAAATACTTCATACCAGAGTATTCTATGTTTACAGTTACTCCTTTCTATCAAGTAACCTTAGTGTTAGTAGCAATCGCCTGTATTCTCCATACAAAAGAGCCTGAAAAACAAGAACAAGTACTACTAACACCTAAAATTGGTGAATCAATCCGATTATCATTACCGTATATTTCGGTAGTAATGCTTATTGTTTTTATATTAGTTGAATACGTTTTTGCGCCTATTATAGTAATCGGACTTATAATAACTTTCTCTTTCGTTCTCATACGTCATAGCTTAGTTCGAAAACAAAATAAAATATTATTGTTTGCTCAAATGCAATTCAACTCAGAACTCGAGAAACAAATTAAACTACGTACAGAAGATTTAGTAGAACAGAAAAATGAACTCTATCATAATCAACAAATGTTTAAATCTTTATACGAGCATCATCCAGATCCAATCTTCACATTAGATTTGTACGGTAATTTTCTCAAAGTAAATAACGCTGGCACTACTTTACTCGGTTATCAAACGAATGAATTATTAAACCAGCCTTACTATTCACTCATATACGAAGAAGATTTAGAAGAAATGATTAACGCCTTTCATCGCGTGAAAAAGGGGTATTCTATCTCTTTAGAAATACGGGCTTACCATAAAAGCAGAGATATTTACTACTTGCACGTTACCGCCGTACCGATCTTTTTAAAGGAGAAAATTTCTGGGGTTTATTTAATGATTAAAGATATTACAGAAAGCAAACAACAACAAGAACAAATTAATTTCCTAGCATACCATGATACTTTAACAGAGCTTGCAAATCGACGTGCATTTCATCAACATTTAGAACAGGCAATTGCGCGAGCAAAAATATCGAAAAAGCCTTTTGCTGTTATGTTTCTCGACCTAGACCGTTTTAAAGTTATTAATGATACCCTCGGTCATCGAGTAGGAGACCTATTGCTCATCGCAGTAGCAAAAAGGCTCGAAAGAATAGCAACATCAAATATGAAACTCGCGCGGCTAGCTGGGGATGAGTTCACAATCCTTATCGAGAATTACAAAAAAAAGCCAGATGTCCAAAAAATAGCTGATAGGATTGTAACGGCCATGAATGAGCCATTTGAAATCGAAAATCAACATTTACAAATCTCACCGAGCATCGGAATTGCAATATATCCTGAAGCAGGTGAAGATGCGCTATCCATTTTGCAGCATGCTGATATGGCCATGTACGAAGCAAAGAATAAAGGAAAAAACGGTAGCTCTCTTTACACGAAAGAACTATATAAAAAAATGGAACGAAAAGCTCGAATTGAAAAAGATTTGCCAATCGCTTTAGTAAACAAAGAATTTTATCTCGTTTATCAACCACAAATTGATACGACAACAAATAAAATTATCGGCGCTGAAGCTTTAATACGTTGGAAACACCCACTATTAGGTGACATTTCACCATGTGAGTTTATTCCAATTGTAGAAGAGACGCCACAAGTAGTCCCACTTGGACATTGGGTATTACAAGAAGCTTGTCTCCAATTAAAAATATGGCATACCTTTGGCTACCAAAATTTAAAAATAAGTGTTAATCTATCCGCAAAAGAGTTCCGGCAAGATCAATTAATTGAAAGCATTTCACAAATATTAAACGACGTGCAAGTCGATCCAAAATATGTAACACTTGAGTTAACAGAAAGAATTGCAATGGTTGACGAGAAAGAAACGTTATTAAGACTGAAGCAATTAAAAGAATACGGTATCCAAACTTCCATTGATGACTTCGGTACTGGATACTCTTCTCTTGCTTATTTATCAATTTTTCCAATCGACACATTAAAAGTACCGAGAGAATTTACACAATTAGCTGATCATCGTCCTGAAGAACGAGCCATCGTTTCTACAATACTTTCCCTCGCGAATACTTTAAATCTTTCAGTCGTCGCCGAAGGAATTGAAACCGAAAAACAACTTAAGTTTCTGCAAAAACATAACTGTAAATATATGCAAGGTTACTATTTCAGTAAACCACTTACTAGCAATCAGTTTATAAAGTTTCTACAAAAAACCCCCAGTATGAACAAATAATTCATACCGGGGGTTTTTTAGTGCTAAATATTTTTCTCATAATATTCTTCTGCAATCTCTTCGTAAAAAGCTGCAGATGTCGTATAGAAATATGGAATTAACCATAAGAATCCAATCCCTAACGTAATACAACTTAATATAAACCAGCCAATAAAACTTAAACATAAAATGAAATACTCCATCTTATGTCCATCCATCATACGACGACTTTCTGTAATAGCTTGGTTCAGTGAATACTCAGGATGATCGTTTATAATAAAGTATGTCATCGCATAAGAAAATGATTTAATAATACCTGGAATAATGAACAATAACGTCCATAAGAAAAGATAAAGATTTACTAATAAATATAATAAAAATGATTTTAGAAATCTCTTTCCCTCTGAAAACCAAATGAATACATTACCAATACTAGCTTGCTTTTCACGAAGGATATTTAAACCAAGGTAATATCCACCTAAAGTTAACGGTCCAGTAACAAAAAATGTAAGAATATTCGTTGAAAGTGAACCATTTATTTTTTGCCAACCGAAAATCAAAGAAAATCCCCAATCAACACTAAAACTAAAAGCCGTGATAAGAATTGAAATGAGTAGTGTAGCTCCAACAGCTAATCCCCATTTTCCTTCTAATGAATCTAGTGCTTCTCCTTTTAAATCACTAATCATGCGTAGCCTCGCCTCCTATACACAATAATTCTATTAGTATAGCATGTTCCTATTGAAATTCACCTTTTGAAATATAGCGATAAAAGTGTGCTGTCGTCGTACTCATATACGGACTAAGCCAAAGAAATCCTATTCCAAAAGTAAGAAGCGCTAAAATAGCCCATCCTATGAAGCTCAGCCATAAAAGAAACAAATCTAACTTATGACCCTTCATAAGATTCTTACTTTCCTTTATCGCCTGCGAAACACTATATTCTGGATTTTCAATCATCACATAGTACGTCAGTGCATAAGAAAAATACATCACAATCATACCAACGATTGAAATAGCTAGTAGTACACAGATAGCAATAGCAAACGACGCATTTCCTTCTTCACCAAAAAATGCAAATAAGGCTACTAACAATATCGGAATCCATGTACCTGTATATAATAAAATTGCAAGCATTGCCCATATTGTTTTCATCATTCTTTTAAAGCCACGAAATCCTTCGAATAAGTAATCTACTTTAGCATCTTCTCGTTTACTAATCTGTAAAAATACATTTGTATAACCGTATGATGTAATCCCATAGGATGCACTACTCAAAATTATCATAATGCAATAAAAAATCCCGAATGTAACACTTGCTCCATTTGATATTGTTTGCCCTTCAAGTGAACCTACTAAACCAGCAAATAAGAGAAATATAATAATTCCTGGAATTAATAGTATAAGCATTGCAGCCATCGAAACAACATAACTTAAAATAAAATATAAAATTGTTGATCCAACACCTAGTCCCCATTTTCCCTTTAAAGAGTACAATGCTTCTCGCTTCATTTCACCAATCATTGATTCATCCCCTTTATGAAATATAAATTGTTGTACACTTCTACTTATACAAGCATCAATATAATTATACCAGTTTTGTAAAATTATCCATAAAATACACAAAAAAATCCGTAAAGGCAAAGCCCTTACGGATTTTTTTACTTCATATCGGAAACGTTCAAACGGTTCACAGCACGTTGTAATGCCATTTCTGCACGTTTAAAGTCAACATGTGCTTGTTTATCTTGCAGACGTTGCTCAGCGCGACGCTTCGCTTCATTTGCACGATGGATATCGATATGGTTTGCTTCTTCAGCAGATGATGATAATACAGTCACTTTATCTGGACGAACTTCGATAAAGCCACCGCTTACTGCTACATAATCAGTGTGTCCACCATTTTTCAGACGAACTGCACTAATTTTTAATGGTGCAACAGTTGGAATGTGACCTGGTAAAATCCCCATTTCCCCACTCTCTGCTTTTACACTTACCATTTCTACTTCTTTTTCGTAAACCGGTCCATCAGGAGTTACAATACTGACTGGAAATGTCTTCATACTTCGTCCCTCCTAAGGCCTTACGCCATCATTTTCTTCGCGTTTTCAATAACTTCTTCAATGCCACCTACTAAGCGGAATGCATCTTCTGGAAGGTCATCATATTTTCCTTCTAGAATTTCTTTGAAACCACTAACTGTATTCTTTACAGGTACGTAAGAACCTTTTTGACCTGTAAACTGCTCAGCTACGTGGAAGTTTTGAGATAAGAAGAATTGAATACGACGAGCACGATGTACAACTAACTTATCTTCTTCAGATAACTCATCCATACCTAAGATAGCGATGATATCTTGAAGTTCTTTATAACGTTGTAAAGTTTGCTGTACTTGACGAGCTACTTCATAATGTTCTTCTCCTACGATTTCTGGAGAAAGTGCACGAGATGTAGATGCTAATGGATCTACGGCTGGGTAAATACCCATTTGCGTTAAACGACGCTCTAAGTTTGTTGTTGCATCTAAGTGAGCGAACGTTGTAGCTGGTGCTGGGTCAGTATAGTCATCGGCTGGTACATATACCGCTTGGATAGACGTGATAGACCCTTTATTTGTAGATGTAATACGCTCTTGTAATTGACCCATTTCTGTTGCAAGTGTTGGTTGGTAACCTACCGCAGATGGCATACGACCAAGAAGGGCAGATACTTCAGAACCCGCTTGCGTGAAACGGAAGATGTTATCGATGAACAGAAGTACGTCTTGTCCTTGCTCATCACGGAAATGCTCAGCCATTGTTAAACCTGTTAATGCAACACGTTGACGTGCTCCAGGTGGCTCGTTCATTTGTCCAAATACCATCGCAGTTTTCTTGATTACGCCAGAATCGCTCATTTCGTGGTATAAGTCATTACCCTCACGAGTACGCTCACCTACACCAGCGAATACAGAGATACCACCGTGCTCTTGTGCGATGTTGTTAATTAATTCCTGAATTAATACTGTTTTACCTACGCCGGCACCACCGAATAGGCCGATCTTACCACCCTTAATGTAAGGAGCAAGTAAGTCTACTACTTTAATACCAGTTTCAAGAATTTCTACTTTAGTAGATAATTCTTCGAATGCAGGTGCTTGACGGTGAATTGGATCACGATGTACATCTGCAGGAACCTCACCATCTAAGTCAATTGCATCACCTAATACGTTAAATACGCGACCAAGTGTTACATCACCAACTGGTACAGAGATTGGTTTACCAGTATCTTCTACTTCTGTGCCACGAACAAGTCCATCTGTGGAAGACATTGCAACTGTACGAACTGTATCATCACCTAAATGAAGTGCAACTTCAAATGTTAAGTTAATACTTCCGTTTTCGTTGCTTTGTTTTACCGTAAGGGCGTTGTAGATTTCTGGTAGCTTTCCGCCATCAAACTTAACGTCTACAACCGGACCCATGATTTGCGTAACGCGCCCTTTATTCATCGGGTTCCCTCCTAGCTTTCTTTTAATTAGCCAACTTTCTACGAGCAGCTAGCTTTTAATTTTTTATTGGTTTATAGCTTACGCGACTCTTTTGACAGAGCCGCTTCCGCTTTTTATTGAATCTAGTTCCAGCGGTTAGAATGTTCGGTGGCTTCGCTTTTTCCTACGAGGCACAAATCGCCTCTACGTCAAAAGCTCCATCCCCCTCTCATTCTGAACGAACCGCTTCCGCCTTTTAATACTATTCTAACGCTGCTGCTCCACCAACGATTTCCGTAATTTCTTGCGTAATCGCTGCCTGACGCGCACGGTTGAATGAAAGTGTAAGTGAATCGATAACTTCCATTGCGTTGTCTGTAGCACTCTTCATTGCTGTCATACGCGCTGCGTGTTCACTTGCTTTACCGTCTAGTAATGCACCGTACACTAAGCTTTCTGCGTATTGTGGCAATAGTACTTTTAAAATTTCTTCTTCAGAAGGTTCGAATTCATAAGCTGTCGTCGGTTTGTCAGACGCCACATCAGTAAGCGGTAAAATTTTATTTTCCGTTACCTCTTGTGAAATTTTACTTACGTAATGGTTGTAGTAAATGTACAGCTCATCATAAGCACCATCTGCGAACATCGCAATTGCTCGAGAAGCAAGGTCTTTAATATCAGTAAATGATGGATGGTCAGATAATCCAACTACTTCATCAATAATGTTAAAGCCGCGACGTTTTAAATAATCACGTCCTAGTCGTCCAAGCACAATAATAGAATATTGGTTTGAATCCATATTATGACGTTCACGAATTACGTTACTTACTGTACGTAATACGTTACTGTTATAACCACCTGCTAGTCCGCGATCAGATGTAATAACGATGTATCCTGTACGCTTTACAGGACGCGCATTTAGCATTGGATGATTAATCCCTTTGCTTCCTTGCGCAATGCTCGCTACTACTTCTTGAATCTTTTCCATATACGGAACGAAAGATTTAGCATTTTGCTCTGCACGGTTTAACTTAGATGCAGATACCATCTCCATCGCTTTCGTAATTTGACTCGTTTTCTTTGTCGAGTTAATCTTCGCTTTTATATCGCGTAAAGATGCCACAGGTTTTCACCACCTTTTTTCCGGAAGTTGGCACGATTAGTAAGAATCCTCTTCCTAATCTACGTTGCAAGATATTCTTGCTCATGATTGAAGGAAAAGAATAGGTGCACCTACTCTTTTCCTTTACATAACCGTCAGCAATCTCAGAGCCCGAGATGCCTTTTATATATACTATCTAGCTCCAGCGGCTTGAATGCTCGGTGGCTTCACTTCTTCCTACGAGGCAAACACCGCCTCTTCGTCAGAAGCTCCATTCCCCTCACATTCAGAACGAGCCGCTTCCGCTTTTATTATTCAGAAGCTACAAATACTTTTTTAAATCCATTGATTGCTGCTGCAAATTTGTCGTCATCCGCAAGTTTCTTAGTTGTGCGGATTTCTTCTAATAAGTCAGTCGCATTAGAATCTAACCAAGCATGGAATTCTTCTTCGAAACGAGTGATATCTACTACTGGGATATCATCTAGGAATCCACGTGTTAAAGCGTAAAGAATGATAACTTGTTTCTCTACACGTAATGGTTTGTGTAATCCTTGTTTTAATACCTCAACAGTACGAGCACCACGGTTTAATTTCGCTTGAGTTGCTTTATCAAGGTCAGAACCGAACTGAGCGAACGCTTCTAACTCACGGTAAGATGCAAGGTCAAGACGAAGTGTACCTGATACTTTACTCATTGCTTTAATCTGAGCAGATCCACCTACACGAGATACAGAAGTACCCGCATCGATCGCTGGACGTACGCCAGAGAAGAATAGGTCAGATTGTAAGAAGATTTGTCCATCCGTAATAGAAATTACGTTTGTTGGGATGTATGCTGATACGTCCCCTGCTTGTGTTTCGATGAAAGGTAGTGCAGTTAAAGAACCGCCGCCTTTTGCATCACTTAATTTTGCTGCACGCTCTAATAAGCGAGAATGTAAGTAGAATACATCCCCTGGGTAAGCTTCACGACCTGGAGGACGACGTAATAGTAATGACAGCTCACGGTAAGCCGCTGCTTGTTTTGATAAGTCATCATATACTACTAATACGTGTTTACCATTGTACATGAACTCTTCACCCATTGTTACACCAGCGTAAGGAGCTAGGTATAATAATGGAGCTGGTTGAGAAGCAGATGCAGTTACAACGATTGTGTACTCTAATGCACCGTGCTTACGTAGTGTTTCTACTACGTTACGTACAGTTGATTCTTTTTGTCCAATTGCTACATAGATACAAATCATATCTTCATCTTTTTGGTTAATGATTGTATCAAGTGCAACTGCTGTTTTACCAGTTTGACGGTCACCGATGATTAACTCACGTTGACCACGGCCAATTGGTACAAGAGCGTCGATCGCTTTAATACCTGTTTGAAGTGGTTCATGAACAGATTTACGATCCATTACACCTGGCGCTGGACTTTCGATTGGACGAGTGTTTGTTGTATTGATTGGGCCTAAACCATCAACTGGTTGACCTAATGGGTTTACAACACGACCAATTAGTTCTTTTCCTACTGGTACTTGCATGATGCGACCAGTACGACGAACTTCGTCACCTTCACGGATTTCTGTGTAAGGTCCTAAAATGATAATACCTACGTTGTTTTCCTCTAAATTTTGTGCTAGCCCCATAACGCCGTTAGAGAACTCTACAAGTTCACCAGCCATAACGTTATCAAGACCATGAGCACGTGCGATACCGTCACCAACTTGGATAACTGTACCAACATCACTAACTTCGATTTCAGACTGATAGTTCTCGATTTGTTGCTTTATCAGTGCGCTAATTTCTTCAGCTCTGATGCTCATGTGCTTCACCCCTATCTATTCTTCATTAATTCACGCTGAATACGTGCTAATTTTCCTTGTAAACTTCCATCATAAATGCGATTTCCAATACGTACTTTAATGCCGCCTAGTAAATCTTCATCTACAACATTTTTCACGCGAATTGCATCTTTTCCTGTTCTCTTCGCAAATGCTTCTGCAATGTTAAGCTTCTCTTCTTCTGATAGAAGACGAGTAGAATATACAGTTGCGTCCGCTACGTTACGTTCTTCATTAGCAAGAACAACATATTCATCTGCAATTTCAGGTAAGATATCAATGCGTTTGTTATCAATTAAAATATATAACGTATTTAAAATAGATTCAGAAACAGATCCGAATACGTTTGCAAGAAACGTTTTCTTTTGTTCCTTTGAAATGTTCGGTTGCGTTAAAAAGCTATGTAGTTCTCCGTTCTTTACATAAACGTTTTGTACAAGGCGTAATTCCTCTTCAAACATTTCTAATACGTGTTTTTCTTTAGCAATTTTAAAAAGAGCGACAGCATAACGTTTTGCTACAATCCCATTGCTCATCGCGCTTCTCCTACTTCTTTAATATAATCGCGAATTAACTTCACTTGATCTTCTTCTTTTAATTCTTTTTCAATTACTTTAGAAGCAATTTGAACAGATAAAGAAGCAACTTGTTCTTGTAAAGCAGCAATTGCTTGCTCTTTTTCGCGTTGAATTTCTTGTACAGCAGATGCTTTAATTGATTCTGCTTCTTCTTTCGCAGCAGCAACAATAACATCTTTTTGATCTACAGCTTGCTTTTTCGCTCTTTCGATTAACTCTTGTGCTTCAACACGTGATTGTTTTAACATTTCACGTTGTTCTTCTACTAACTTCTTCGCCTCAGCATTACTTCTTTCTGCAGCGTCGATTTCATTAGTAACATGCTCTTCACGTTCTTTCATAATTCCCATTAAAGGACCCCACGCAAATTTGCGTAGCATTACTAATAGAAGTAAGAAAATGAACAATGTATAAGCAATCGTTCCAAATGGAATGGCAGCACCTAATAATAAAGTTGGCACAAGGATTCACTCCCTTCAAAATATCTAAATTGATCATATGAAAAAAAAAGACATACGTTTCATTCATAAAGCAATGGCGAAGAAAGTTCGGAAAAACACTCTTCGCCATCTATGTAAGGGGAGTCTCCCTTATTTGTTCATTACGATGAAAGCAATAACTACACCGATGATTGGAAGTGCCTCAACTAAAGCAACCCCGATGAACATAATTGTTTGAAGTGCGCCTTTTAGTTCTGGTTGACGAGCAACACCTTCGATTGTACGTGATACGATAAGACCGTTACCAATACCTGCACCTAATGCTGATAAACCAATTGCAATTGCAGCTGCGATTACACCTAAACTCATTTAATTTGTCCTCCTTTGTATTATAAAAAAATAAATTTTTTCTTACTTAAATTATATTAATGGTCATGGCTTACTTTATGAGCCATATAAACCATCGTTAACATTACGAAAATAAATGCCTGGATTGAACCAACGAATACACTGAATCCCATCCACGCTAACATAGGTACAAGTGCACCTAATGCGCCAAGGAATGATGCTCCGCCCAACTTAGCAAGTAATCCTAATAATATCTCACCTGCATAAATGTTACCAAATAAACGAAGACCTAACGTTAATGTGTTAGCAAACTCCTCAATAACCTTTAATGGGAATAAGAATTTCATAGGTTGGAAATAACCTTTTACGTACTCTTTCGTACCCTTCATCTTAATTCCATAATAATGGGTGAGGGTAACTACCATCACGGCTAATGTTAATGTAACTGCTGGATCAGACGTTGGTGATCTCCACCATGCAATATGTTCGCCAGCTTCAGTTGCTGAATACATGAATGGTAAACCAAGGAAGTTCGATACGATGATAAACATGATAAGCGTAACGCCAAGCGTTAAGAAACGTCCACCGGTTTTCCAGTCCATCGTACTATTGATAATCCCTTTCACGAAGTCAAACACCCATTCCATGAAGTTTTGCATCCCGGTTGGGCGAAGAGCTAAGCTGCGAGTTCCGATAACAGCGATTAAGAAAACAATAACTGCTGCTACAGTAACCATCATAACTGATGACAAATCGAACGTTAAACCTAGAAATTCAACTAATTTACCGTGTTCCACTAGTAATTCACCTCTCTTCCCTGCTCTTATACTCTAAATAAAGAAAATCTATGATCATGACAAGGTATCCTGTCAGCAATCCTACACCTAGGCCCCACATCGCGATTAACTCTTGATATTTGGCTGCAAATAAAATTAATAACCCAATCGTGGCGAATCTTGAATATGTACTTACCGCTGTTGCCTTGAACTTCACGTTTTCTCCATTTGTTACGCGATCTAGCAGCTTGTCTGTTCTACGTGCAATGATGCGCAAACTAAGAAAACTGAAAATCGTCCCGATAATCAGTCCAAGAAATACATCCTTGTAAGAGGTAAATCCCCATCCTAGCACTAGAAGCGCAAGCAAGTAGTACATATATTTCTTTTGTCTTTGGACAAGTCCATGTACGTCTATCATCATTGCTCTCCCGAATAGTAATGTCGAATGAGTCGAATCATTGCGTATACCCCTGTTCCTAGTCCGAGTAATAACCCTATAATAAGAAACAACGGAAACGTTCCAACCTTATTATCAATCCACTGCCCACCAAAGATTCCAACAAGAATAGAACCGACTAATTGAGCAAGAATACCTGACATTAAAGCATAAGCTTTTATATGGCTGCGATCGTTTTTTTGCAAGGATTCATCCCTCCAATATGTAACCCTCATTCACGATGTGTTAATAATAACTCATTTTTTTGCATAAATCCTATACAAAACAAAAAGTTTACATTTTCGTCACGGAATAGATGTAATTTTGTCACTGAAAGCCCTACCATCTATCCCCGTTGTTAGCATACAATAGGGTATTAACAGTGTCAACGAGAAATCGTAAAAAATCTAAAAATTTGAGTATTAGGCATTTCCTCCCAAAAATGAAAACGTTCCCCTTCTAAATACTGGTTACATATATGCAATTTCTAACAGTTTTCTCTTTATAATAGAAGGAAATGTTCACAAGTTTGTCACTATTATATTTTCGAGATATAACGCTTTTCTTCCATAATATAGTGTTCCTCAGACGTAAGACTTCTATATTATATGTGAGGTGTATGCAACTTATGTTGTATATACGATGTATATTTATCCTCTCCCCCTCCCCTACTTGCTTACAACAAAAAAGACGAGCTGGGGAATCTCCCCTGCTCGTCAGTTGTCTTACTTCGTTCCGAATAAACGGTCACCAGCATCACCAAGACCTGGTACTACATATCCGTGGTCATTTAATTTCTCATCTAATGCTGCTACATAAATATCAACATCAGGATGTTCTTCTTGTACTACTTTTACCCCTTCTGGAGCTGCAACGATACACATTAATTTAATTTGTTTCGCACCGCGCTTTTTCAGAGAGTTAATTGCTTCAGCCGCAGAACCACCTGTTGCTAGCATCGGATCTAGTACGATAAAGTCACGCTCTTCTACATCCGTTGGAAGTTTCACATAGTATTCTACCGGTTGCAATGTTTTAGGGTCACGGTATAAACCAACGTGTCCTACTTTTGCTGCTGGAATTAATTTCAGAATTCCATCAACCATTCCTAAACCTGCACGTAAAATCGGAATTAAACCAAGTTTTTTACCAGCGATCACTTTTGTTGTCGCTTTGCTTACAGGTGTTTCAATTTCAATGTCCTTAAGTGGAAGGTCGCGAGTAATTTCGAAAGCCATTAAACTTGCTACTTCGTCCACTAATTCACGAAAATCTTTCGTACCTGTATTCTTATCGCGAATATATGTAATCTTATGTTGAATTAACGGGTGATCAAATACATACAGTTTTCCCATGTGAATCTCTCCTTTAGATGATATTCATGCGTTTGCACGCTTTTTTACACTATTTACGATTGTAAAGAAAACGCTACTAATATTCAAGGGCAAATTTGGCAAAATCATGATTTTACGATGAATCTATCTAGTATCTTTACCAATTATGGGAGCTGTATCCTTCATTATATCGCCAAAATTTATTCATCATTTGTATACATACTTTAAAAATAATATATGTCCACAAAAAAGACCGCCAAAACAATTAAGTCTCGGCAGTCTTCTTCAATCTATTATAGATTTGGATACATTGTGAATTTGCTAGTTAACGCTTCTACACGCTTACGTACTTCTTCTAATGCAACTTCATTTTCATGATTTTTTAATGTATAAGCAATAAGTGACGCAATTTCATCCATTTCTTCTAAACCGAAACCACGAGATGTTACAGCTGCTGTACCGATACGTACACCACTTGTTACAAATGGGCTTGCTGTTTCAAATGGAATTGTATTTTTGTTCACTGTAATACCAACTTCATCTAATACGTGCTCTGCTACTTTACCTGTGATTTCTAAGTTACGAACATCAATCAAGATTAAGTGATTGTCTGTTCCGCCAGAAACAAGTGTAAGTCCTTCTTTTTGAAGACCTTCAGCTAAGCGGTTCGCATTGTTAATGATATTTTGTGCATATGTTTTGAAATCATCTTGAAGTGCTTCACCAAATGCAACAGCTTTTGCAGCGATTACGTGCATAAGTGGACCACCTTGAATACCAGGGAAGATTGATTTATCAATTTGTTTTGCAAATTGCTCTTCACATAAAATCATACCACCACGCGGACCACGTAACGTTTTATGTGTTGTCGTTGTAACGAAATGTGCATGTGGTACTGGATTTGGGTGTAAACCAGCAGCTACTAAACCAGCGATATGTGCCATATCAACCATTAAATAAGCGCCCACTTCATCTGCAATCTCACGGAATCGCTTGAAATCGATAACACGAGGGTATGCACTTGCACCTGCAACGATTAATTTTGGTTTATGTTCTTTCGCTTTTGCTAATACATCATCGTAATTAATACGGTGAGAGTCAGCATCCACGCCATATTCTACGAAATTATATTGTACTCCACTGAAGTTAACAGGGCTTCCGTGTGTTAAGTGACCACCATGAGATAAGTTCATACCAAGTACTGTATCGCCTTGCTCTAAAATCGTAAAGTATACTGCCATGTTCGCTTGTGCACCAGAGTGTGGTTGAACATTTACGTGCTCTGCGCCGAAAATTTCTTTCACGCGATCACGTGCGATATCTTCTACTACGTCTACGTGTTCACAGCCACCATAGTAACGTTTTCCAGGATATCCTTCAGCATACTTATTCGTTAAAACAGAACCTTGTGCCTCCATTACTGCTTCACTTACGAAGTTTTCCGAAGCAATTAACTCAATCTTTGAACGCTGTCTTCCTAGTTCTGCCTCAATTGCAGCAAATACCTTTTCATCTTGACGTTTTAAATGATCCACCAAAATCCCCCTTTTCTGAACGAATTACATCGATTCCCAACAGTTTTTTCTTATTTATTCAGAAAAAACGAAAATTCAGGTTGTAATTCTTTCGAACCTTCATGTTTTCAACTACATTCTAACATGACTTTCTATATCATAAAAGAAAAAAAAGACCGAAAATCGGTCTTTTCTTTCTTCTATTATAAAGTCAGACAACATACCTTTTATCTTATGATAAACAGTTACTATATGACTTCCTAATTTCTCATATTTAACGGCAAGTGGTAGTCTCTTCCACTGCCGCATAGACAGCACGCGCTCCACCAATTAGTTTTCCACGTGTTTTGGCCATCGTTACATGCGCACTTCCAATTGCCTTCACACTTGTACGAACCGGAACAGCTACATGCTTTAAATGCATACCGATAAATGTATCACCAATATCCATTCCTGCATCAGCTTTAATAAACTCAACTACTACCGGATCTTTCAAATTGTGATACGCGTATGTCCCCAATGCACCACCTGCTGATCTAACAGGCGTAACTGTTACAATTTCAAATTGATATTTTATCGCTACTTCTCTCTCAACTACTAAAGCACGGTTTAAATGCTCACAACATTGAAACGCTAATTCAATACCTGTTTGCTCTTGAAATTGTTTTAACTCAGAGAAAATCGCCTCTGCTACTTCCATCGTTCCTGATGTTCCAATTCTTTCGCCTAGCACTTCGCTCGTGCTACAACCCACTACAAAAATTTGACCGCTTTGTAATGAAGCTTGTTCTTGGAAATCAGAAAGCGACATTTGTAGCTGTTCTCTTACCTTTACGATTTCTGTCATTACGCCTCTTCCTTTCACAGGTTGGTTCACCAAATTATATTTCACACTACTGATAGTTAGAATCTATTACTTTGTTTCGTATGTTTTAATTTTTCCTACGCGGTTTTCGTGACGACCACCTTCATAGTCAGTTGTTAACCAGATTTTCGCGATATCACGCGCTAGACCAGCACCAATTACACGCTCGCCCATCGCTAGCATGTTAGTGTCATTATGCTCTCTCGTTGCTTTCGCGCTGAAAGTATCATGAACTAACGCACAACGGATACCATTTACTTTGTTTGCTGCGATTGACATACCAATGCCTGTCCCACAAACTAAAATACCACGATCTACTTCACCATTCGCTACCATTTCAGCTGCTGGAAACGCAAAGTCAGGGTAATCAACAGAACCAGCTTCACATTCACAACCTAAATCAATATATTCAATATTTAACTCTTCTAATAAACTTACAAGTTCTTTGCGGATATTCATACCGCCGTGATCAGATGCTATTACTACTTTCATTTTTACCCCTCCAAATTTTCAATCAATTATCTTCATTTCACACTCGCTACCTCACATAGGAAGAAGTGATCTCCAATATCGTATTATACACGAAACATCAACCTACTGAATGTTTTTTCAGTAAAGTTTGTACAAGTTTTTCCATCTCATCTAACGTTTCTTTATAAATAGAAAGCGAGCCTCCAAATGGATCTGAAATGTCCTTGCCTATACCTTCAGTTAATCCATATAACGTATTTAATTTCTTTTCAACGCTCGGATAATGCCCAAGTACAATTTGCTTATGGTTTTCTGTCATCGTTACGACAATATCAGCCCAATCAAGCAAAGTTTCATTTACTTGCTGCGCCGCATGATCAATTAAAATTCCTTTTTCAGCTAAAGCTTCCTTCGCATGTACCGATGCATCGCTCCCAGGATAGGCGAAAACACCAGCAGATTGCACTTCAAACTTATCTCCTCCGTGATGACGAAGCAACGCCTCAGCCATTGGACTACGACATGTATTGCCAGTACAAACAAATAACACTCGTTTCATTCAAACCCACCCCTATATTCGATTTCTTACCATTCATCATAACTTACATTAGAATAGAACAAAAGAAATGTGAATATACAAAAGGCGCATTTCTCTTATATTTTTTCTAAGAAAAATGCGCCTTATCCACATATATGTGAAACCCTATTTCCAAGTGCCTAGAGTATTTTAACATACATGCTGAACATGCAACAAAAATAAGGAATCCATTTCATACGAAACGGATTCCTCTTATATTGCACTTATTTCATTGTAACTTTCATTACTTCTGTTGAACCTTTTGTAGCTGCTACGCCTACAGTTGTCTTAATAGACTCAGCTGCATCTGTGTTTGTAATAACAATTGGAGTAATTGTGCTTTTCGCTTTTTCACGGATTAATTCTAAGTCGAATGAGATTAATTTATCTCCAGCTTTTACAGCTTGGCCTTCAGAAACGTGAGCTTCGAATCCTTCGCCTTCCATTTTTACAGTTTCTAATCCAACGTGGATTAAAATTTCTGTACCGTTTTTCGCTTTAATTCCAATAGCATGTTTTGTGTGGAATAATTGTACGATTTCACCATCAACTGGAGATACAACTACACCTTCAGTAGGATCGATTGCAACACCGTCACCCATCATACGACCAGCAAATACTGGATCTGGTACTTCTTCAATATTTTTCACTGCTCCAGTTAATGGAGCTACGATTGTTTCTTCATTTGTTTTTGAACCAAGACCGAATAATTTTTTAAACATAGGATAGTCCTCCTTATAATTTACCTAAAAGTTTATAGGGCAATCCCTAGTAAAGCTCGGGATACATGTAAGACTTCATACTTCGAATATTATACTGTAAAAACGCTTTCGAAATAAATTACGTCATTACTAATAGACTCTTATTGTAGCGCTTCACAAAATTCCAGTCAATTCTGATTGTCTGAATAACAATTAGAAGTTAACTTCTATTTATATTTTCTCTTTTTTTGCCCAACTTGTCTAGAGGTCTTTACTACATTTTATTTTTTGTTGTTAATTTGTAAAATTTAATTCAAACTTTTTTCAAAATCCACTTGACTAAAGTAAGTAACTATTTTATTATTACTTACGTAAGGTAAGTTAATAACTTTTAGGAGGTTTTTAAAAATGATGGATTTCGGTCTACTTATTATTCGTCTTATTATAGGAATTACATTCATGGGTCATGGTGCTCAAAAATTATTTGGTTGGTTCGGCGGTTACGGTTTAAAAGGAACAGGTGGCTGGATGGAGTCAATCGGTTTACGTCCTGGTGTATTTATGGCATTTATGGCTGGCGCAACTGAATTACTAGGTGGTTTCTTATTTGCATCAGGTATTTTCATTGTAGTTGGTTCATTATTTATCGTTGGAACAATGTTAATGGCTATCTTCACTGTTCACGGAAAAAATGGTTACTGGGTAACACAAAACGGATATGAATATAACTTAATGTTAATCGCTGTCGCTGTTGGTGTAGCTTTAATCGGACCTGGGGCATACGTTTTACTTTAATTTTTATCTCAAATTTGAGATTCTTGAAAAAAGAACTTACTTCATTACAATTGAAGTAAGTTCTTTTTATGAAACAAAATATTATTTCCAGCAGGATTTTCTCATCGTTATCTTGTAAACAAACAATAAGTATTCATATTTAGAAAGGGGATTACAAGCATGTTATCCATTAATCCAAATGAACAAACTGAAAAAGATAATTACAAATTACTTACTGGAAGTATCATCCCTCGTCCTGTCGCATTCGTTACTTCTGTAACAAAAGAAGGCGTACTAAACGGAGCACCATATAGTTATTTCAATATTGTCGCTGCTAATCCACCACTTATCTCAGTATCTGTACAACGAAAAGCCGGAGAAAGAAAGGACACTTCCCGAAACGCAATTGAAAAAGGAGAATTTGTCGTACATATTTCTGACGAATCATATGTAGCAGCAATTAACGAAACAGCAGCTAACCTCCCGCCAAATGAAAGTGAAATTGAACTAGCAAAACTAACCCCAATCGAAAGTGAAGTCATCTCTGTTCCAGGTGTAAAAGAAGCAAATATTCGAATGG
Organism: Bacillus sp. FSL L8-0199; assembly: GCF_038005705.1. NCBI lineage: Bacteria > Bacillati > Bacillota > Bacilli > Caryophanales > Bacillaceae > Bacillus > Bacillus sp. FSL L8-0199. Next base: position 5,260,741 of record NZ_JBBOTS010000001.1, read on the forward strand.
AATGCGTATTAGAACGTGCAATTCCACTTGGCGGAACGGAAGACTCACCAGCTTGTGATCTACTAATTGGACGCGTCGTTCGTTTCCACGTTGCCGAACATCTATATGAAAAAGGGCGCATTCACGCCGAAGGACTCAAACCAATAAGCCGCCTAGCAGGACACAACTATGCAAAATTAGGAGAACAATTTGAATTGGTTAGGCCAGTTTAAAAGTGGAAGTGGCCCGTTTAGCTCTGACCAGCTAAGGTTCTCTCGCACAAAAGGTGCTTTTTACCTTTCGTGCGGGAGGTTCTTAGATGCGAAGAGCTGGCCACTGGAACTGGATAATATCTAAAAGCGGAAGCGGCTCGTTCAGAATCGCAGGGCATTGGAGCTCTCGACCTTGAAGCGCTTTTTGCTTCATGCGAGAGAGCGAAATGACCGGAGATTCTAGCCGCTGAAGCTGGATAATATCTAAAAGTGGAAGTGGCCCATTTAGCTCTGACCAGCTAAGGTTCTCTCGCACAAAAGGTGCTTTTTACCTTTCGTGCGGGAGGTTCTTAGATGCGAAGAGCTGGCCACTGGAACTGGATAATATCTAAAAGCGGAAGCGGCTCGCTCAGAATGAGAGGGGGATGGAGCTTCTGACGTAGAGGCGCTTTTTGCCTCGCAGGAAGACGCGAAGCCACCGACCATTCTAGCCGCTGGAGCTGGATATCATCTAAAAGCGGAAGCGGCTCGCTCAGAATGAGAGGGGGATGGAGCTTCTGACGTAGAGGCGCTTTTTGCCTCGCAGGAAGACGCGAAGCCACCGACCATTCTAGCCGTTGGAACTGGATATATTTAAAAGCAAGGCGGCTAGATGCCTCCCATCACTCAAATATAAAATCCCCTGCTTTTTAGCAGGGGATTTTCTCATTGTAATTCTTCCTTCTTTTCCTCTAAAGTAGGCATTTTCTCTTTTTTCGGCTTCCCTAGCTTAATTACGAAGAAGTATAGGGAAAGCAATGTAATAAGAAAAACAATTAAAAACGGGTACGGAGAGTAAAAGGCACGCGCCGCCTCAGTCTTTCCCGCAACAAATTTCAATGACTCAATATCTAAAAACTCAGCAAACATTTGTACACCGAGCATACTAAACCAAAAAACAAAAAAACTAATAATAATACCAAAAACTTGCTTCAATCTCGTCATTCATCTCATCCTTTCTATATCTGTAATTTTTAGCGCAATAAATATAGTACAAACAAAATATTCACAGAAAGGAACTATCTCACCATTCACGAATTAACTTAATCCAACCTAACATCGAAATTTGCAAAATAATACCCCAAATTATAAGTTTTCTTAGCCATCGAGGATAGAAGGTTAAAAATTTAACATACCATTCCAATAGCTTGTTCATAATTCCCTCCTACATAAAATTATATAGGAAAAAGGATATATAATCCAAACCCAACCAAAATGATACCACCTACTATCTCACCATATGTACCGAGCATATCTTTCGCATGTCTCCCAATTAATAAACCCATCCACGCTAATAACATGCTAACAAATCCAAAAAGTAAAATCGTAATAATTGTTTGTGCTCCATAAATACCAAGACTAAGTCCTACTGAGAAACTATCTATACTGACGCCAAATGCAAATACGAATAAACTAATTCCAATAGGGGCTGTTCTAGTCTCTTCATTTTGTAAAATGCTCGAATATACGATATAAAACCCTAGTCCGATTAATAAAATAGCACCCGCAAAATGTGCGATATCTCCATACTTCTCTGATAAAAAACGACCTAGTACCATTCCTATAAACGGCATAATAATATGAAATATCCCTATCGTCATACCAATATACAGGATTTGTCTTAACTTTAGGGGTATCATCCCCATACCAAGACTAACCGAGAACGCATCCATCCCTAAGGCGAATGCCATAATTATTAAAGGTATTAGCTGTTCAAACGTCATTCATGCCCCTCCTTGGACGTGCTACTTCACAATATGCTTATCCAAGGAGAAATATTCTGTTTGCTAATCTTACCTTATCATTCAATAATAATATGATGTCCTGCCGCTTTTGTTAAACGATTCATAATTGCATTCCCTATTCCTTCATTAGGGAATGACTCACTAAAAATAACATCCACTTCACTTGCATCAAATGTTCTAAGTACATCATATAATTTAGTCGCAACACTAGCTAAGTCACTTCTAACACCACAAGATAATATAACATCTGCACTATATACATGCTGATACTCTTCTGTCGTTAATACGCCTACTTTAAATCCTTCTTCCTTTTTCTCATCCACAAGATGCTGAATAAACTCACGTGAACCCTCAACAATACTAAGTGGTGCTTTCGGCGCATAATGTGTGTATTTCATTCCAGGCGATTTCGGTTTTTCCTTCTCATCCTTTAAAGCTGGATCTAAAGAAACCGTACCTATCACCGCTTCTAATTGTTCTTTCGTAATCCCACCTGGACGTAATATTGTTGGAACCGCGCTTGTACAATCAATTACAGTTGATTCAACGCCTACTCCAGTTGCACCACCATCAACAATACCTGCAATCTTCCCATTCAAATCTTCATATACGTGAGAAGCTAATGTTGGACTTGGACGCCCTGAACGATTCGCACTTGGTGCTGCAACAGGTACATTCGCCTCTTCAATAAGAGCAAGTGCAATTGGATGATCAGGCATTCTTACTCCAACCGTATTAAGTCCTGCCGTCACCTTCTCTGAAATCCCTTCTTTTCTCGGCAAAATAATTGTTAATGGTCCTGGCCAAAAATGCGCCATTAACTTCTCTGCAACTGGTGGAATTTCTTTCACAATCCCATCTAACTGAGATTTTGTACCTATGTGGACAATGAGTGGATTATCACTCGGTCTTCCTTTCGCTTCGAAAATTTTCGCGATTGCTTCATCATCCATCGCGTTTGCCCCTAACCCATATACTGTTTCCGTAGGGAAAGCAACCGCCTCATTTTCTCGTAATAATTTTGCTGCTTCTTGTAACTGTGGATAATATTTTTTTCTTTCCACAACATTATCCACAACCCACATATTTGTATGCATTTTTTTCCACGTCCTTTTCTACCCTTAAATACTTGTATATTTTTAGTTTACTATGAGATTTATCCAAAAGACAAACAAGGTTTATCCACAAAATGTGGATAAACCTAATTAATCCGTGGATAACTTTGTGAATAGCTGACAATTTAGTATTATTGCATTCTGCTCTTTTATATTTTTACAAAAATGTTCTAGCTGTTGAATTCCCTCTGGAACCTCATCCTTTTCTATAGTAAAAAAGTCAAAAAACTGAAAGATCGGTACAGATTGTGGATGATTTGTTAGTAAGTACAATTGTTGAACACTTTTTTCTTTCATATACTGCAAAAACATTTCAAAAAAATATAAGAAAGTCTGTTTATCCACATGAGGTGTGAATAAACAAGAACGAATAAGCACATCTTCCCCACTTTGTTCATAACCAATTACAGCTCGTATTTCTTCCGCTTCTTCCAAAATCATAAATTGTGCGTACAACTCATTTATTTTATCATCTTTTTTATTAGCTTGTCCGAAAAAAGAATGTAATCTTTCCACATCTGCTTTCGTAGCAAAATACACTTTCTTCATAATAAATCCCTCCTCATTTTTATATATGAAGAGGGATTTATTAATAGTACTATTTAGAGAATAAAGATGTAAAAGCCTCTACAATAAACAATTTAACTTCTGGCTTTTCTTCTTCCTCTTCTACTTTTACATACTCATTTTGTTTTTCTTGTTTTTTCTCCACAGGTTTCTCCACTTTTTCCACAGTTTTTATTTCTTCTTTACTTACAGGCTGCTCTTCGACTTTTGTTTCATTTTTTACTACTTTCTTTTCAGAAGCTGTTACTTTTTTTACTACTTCCTGCTTTACAGCTTTCGTTTCTTTTACCTTATCTACTTTCTTCTCTTCTTTATCTATTACTTCCTCATCTAGTTGTTTCACCTGCTCCTCTTCAGGAGATTCCGCCTTCACAACGTGCTCTTCTTTTCTTACAGCTGTCCCGCTCGAAAAATCTAAGAAACACATTGGTGGAAATAATACACACCACCAGTTCGCCCCTTCACCTTCTCCAATTGTGATTAATACTGCTTCATATTCTCCTGCTGGATAAATAAAATTCCCATATACCTTTGTAGGAAACTTTACATTCTTACTAAATTTCACTTGAAATGAATCTTTACTTCCTTCTCTTTTTAACGTATTTTCCACCGTTTCCTCGATTTCTGGAATATGACTTTGAATTACTTTGCGTGCCTCTTCAAATGAAGTTAAATCCGCTACCCATCCATCAATTTGTGCTTTTACTTCATCACGCACTTTACGCTTTAATGCCTGGTCTTTATCTGAATCACTATTTGCTAAAATTCTTAATCGAACGGCCTCTTTCGGAATAACTGAAGGCCCTTTCGCATCAGCTTTCATATATCCAAACTGCACAAGTAACTGTGCACCAATTAATAGTATAAGAAGATAAGCAATAACTTGTTTTTTCATTTCCTCCACCGTCCCTTCTACAAACAGTGTGGACAGACTTTCATCTTTCTAAACTATTAAATTCAAAATCTATATGAATTTTTCCACAAAAAAATAGAGTAAGGTGTGAACCTTACTCCATCTCTGCAAATACCATACGATCTTTTCCGTTAATATCGAAAACAACCTCAACATGAGCATGTGGAAAAGCTTGTTGTAACAATCTTTTTACATCCTCACCTTGTCCTACTCCAATTTCAAACGCCACAATCGCTTTCTTCTGCAACACATTCGGCAATTCTTCCATAAAACGGCGATAGAAATCTAATCCGTCTTCACCACCAACAAGTGCTCTCTTCGGCTCATGCTCTTTCACAACAGGAGAAAGACCACGCCAATCCTCTTCCGGTATATATGGAGGATTTGAAACAACAACATCTAGCTTTTGACCCGTTTTATGAAATGGTGACAATAAATCACCGTAATAGAACGTTACTTCTGCACCTAAAGCTTTTGCATTTTCTTTTGCAACTTCAATCGACTCTTGTGCAATATCTACTGTATAAACATGAAGATTTTCATTTTCTAAAGCAAGCGTAATAGAAATCGCTCCACTACCTGTACCTATATCTGCTACATGTAGTTTCTCATCACCAAAATGGCGCTCGATTCTTTCTAATACTCCCACTATAAGCTCTTCTGTTTCCGGTCTTGGTATTAATACTTCTTCATTCACAAAGAAAGACCGTCCATAAAACATTTCATAACCAATCATATATTGAATAGGAATACCTTCTACATGCTTGTGGATAAACTCCGTAAAGCTTTTCTCTTGATCCTCAGTTATTTCTTCACGCATATTCATAAGTAATCCTGTTCTGTTCACCTTTAATACATGACAAAGGACAATTTCTCCCGCATTTTCATCTCGTCCATTTTCCTGTAAAAAAGAAGAAGCCCATTTCAGGGCTTCATAGACACGCATTACTCAGCTGCCTCCATCTTTTGAGCCTGATCTTCCATCACTAAGGCATTGATGAAATCATCTAACTTACCTTGTAAGATTTGATCTAGCTTTTGAATCGTTAAACCGATTCGATGGTCTGTAACACGGTTTTGCGGGAAGTTATACGTACGAATACGCTCTGAACGATCTCCCGTACCAACAGCTTGTTTACGGTTTTGATCATACTCAGCTTGCGCTTCTTGTCTAAACTTATCATAAACACGTGCGCGTAATACTTTCATCGCTTTTTCTTTATTCTTGATCTGTGATTTCTCATCCTGACAAGATACAACTACACCAGTCGGTAAATGCGTTAAACGCACCGCTGACATCGTTGTATTAACGCTCTGTCCACCAGGTCCACTAGAAGCGAATGTATCAACACGAACATCTTTCTCATGAATATCAATTTCTACTTCTTCTGCCTCTGGTAATACAGCTACAGTTGCTGTAGATGTATGAATACGTCCACCAGATTCCGTTTCAGGAACACGTTGTACACGGTGAGCACCATTCTCGAATTTCAGCTTCGCGAAAGCACCTTTACCATTAATCATAAAGATAATCTCTTTATATCCACCTAACTCTGTATAGCTAGCCTCAATAATCTCCGTTTTCCAGCCCTGTACCTCAGCGTAACGGCTATACATACGGTATAAGTCACCAGCAAATAAAGCTGCCTCATCTCCACCAGCAGCTCCACGAACCTCAACGATAACGTTCTTATCATCATTAGGGTCTTTTGGAACAAGTAAAATTTTCAGACGCTCTGATAATGTTTTATCTTGTGATTCTAACTCAGAAACTTCTTCTTTTACCATTTCACGCATTTCTGCGTCTAACTTATCTTCTAACATTGCTTTCGCATCTTTTAATTGCTCACGAACATCCTTATACTCACGATACACCTCTACCGTTTCCTGTATATCAGACTGTTCCTTTGAATATTCACGAAGCTTATTTGAATCACTAATAATCGCTGGATCACTTAACAATTCATTTAACTTCTCATAACGATTTTCTACAGCTTGCAAACGATCTAACACATCATTCACCTCTACATCCTAGTATCTAATACAAATAGTATATGGTACTTACTCAAAAAAACGCAAATTATATTTAAAAGTGGCGGTGGCTCTTTCAGCTCTGACCAGCTAAGGTTCTTTCGACCTAAAGGTGCTTTTTACCTTTCGGGCGGAAGGTTCTTAGATGCGAAGAGCTAGCCACCAGAACTAGATATATTTAAAAGCGTAAGCGGCTCACACCGCTCATTCTCTCTATTTTGAAAAAAACCCGCCTTGCGCAGCGAGTTTTACTTATCTTTGTTTGCAGGTACTGCATGACAATGACGACAACGCGGTTCATACGATTCTGAAGCTCCAACTAAAATAATTGGATCATCAAATGCCGCTGGTTCTCCATCAATTAATCGTTGTGTACGACTTGCTGGAGATCCACATACAGAACATACTGCTTGTAGTTTTGTCACATGTTCAGCAATCGCCATCAGCTGAGGAACTTGTCCAAATGGTAGACCACGGAAATCTTGGTCTAAACCAGCTACAATGACACGATAGCCACGATTTGCCAATACTTGCACCACTTCCACAATGTCCCCATCAAAAAATTGCACCTCATCGATTGCAATAACATCCAGCTCTTCTGTAATATGTTCAAATATATCCTTTGAAGCTGAAACAGGAACTGCTTTTACCTTTAATCCGTTATGTGATACTACATCTTCTTCACTATATCGATTATCAATACATGGTTTAAATACAATTGCATGTTGTTTTGCAAATTGCGTACGGCGCACACGGCGGATTAGCTCTTCTGACTTGCCAGAAAACATACTACCGCAAATCACTTCAATCCAGCCATTTTGATTTATTAAGTACATGAAGCTCTCCTTTCATCTACTTTTCAGTTAAAAGTAGGGTAAAGGTATAATATTTTCGCAAAAAAAACAGACAAGCGAATACATACACTTGCCTGTTTTATGTTTTTATTACTTAAGACCGTATTTCTTATTGAAGCGGTCAACGCGTCCGTCTGCAGTAGCAAACTTCTGACGTCCAGTGTAGAATGGGTGAGAATCAGAACTGATCTCAACTTTTAGTAATGGATAAGTGTTACCATCTTCCCACTCAACAGTTTCGTTAGATCCTTTAGTAGATCCGCTTAAGAATTTGAAGCCTGTGTTTGTGTCCATGAATACAACTTTCTTGTAATCTGGGTGAATTCCTGCTTTCATTCTTTTCATCTCCTTCCGCCCTGAATCATTTTCGAAACAGAGTTTTTCATCTTCAGCTGCATACACAACTATATTGATGAAACACATATGATGAAATTATAACAAGGCTAACTTCATTTTGCAACTACCTGTTTTTGTCTTTTTAATTTTAAAAGCGCAAGCGGCTCGTTCAGAATGGGAGGGGGATGGAGCTTCTGACGTAGAGGCGCTTTTTGCCTCGTAGGAAGACGCGAAGCCACCGACCATTCTAGCCGCTGGAGCTGGATATTAAATTTAAAGTGGAGGTGGCTCGCTCAGCTCTGACCAGCTAAGGTTCTTTCGCCCTAAAGGTGCTTTTTACCTTTCGGGCGGAAGGTTCTTAGATGCGAAGAGCTAGCCACCGGAACTGGATATCATTTAAAAGCAGAAGCGGCTCGTTCAAAATCGCAGGGCATTGGAACTCTCGACCTTGAAGCGCTTTTTGCTTCGAGCGAGAGAGTGAAATGACCGGAGATTCTAGCCGCTGGAGCTCGATATTATCTTAAAAGTGGGGGTGGCTCGCTCAGCTCTGACCAGTTAAGGTTCTCTCCCTTATCTCTCTCTTTAATATCACCTAAACAGCATAAAAAACTCGCTTACTATAAAATAAGCGAGTCCTGATTTTTCCCTTTACTTAGTTGTTACATACCTTTTTGAGTCTGCAACAATGTTTTGTAAAAACTCTTCATTTGTCTTAGTTTGACGAAGCTTACGTAAGAAACTTTCAACGAAGTCTGGTGTATCACGCATTGTTTTACGAATGCCCCATAACTTGTCTAAATGTTCTTTTGGAATTAATAGATCTTCTTTACGTGTACCAGAACGGCGAATATCGATCGCCGGGAAGATACGACGTTCAGCTAATGAACGATCTAAGTGAAGTTCCATATTTCCAGTTCCTTTAAATTCCTCGTAAATAACATCGTCCATACGGGATCCTGTATCAACAAGGGCTGTTGCTAAAATTGTTAAGCTACCGCCTTCTTCAATATTACGCGCAGCTCCAAAGAAACGCTTCGGTCTATGGAAGGCAGCTGGATCGATACCACCTGATAATGTTCTACCACTTGGTGGAATAACGAGGTTGTAAGCTCGAGCTAAACGGGTAATACTATCCATTAAAATGATAACATCTTTCTTGTGCTCTACAAGACGCATCGCACGTTCTAACACAAGCTCAGCTACTTTAATATGATTTTCTGGTACTTCATCAAAAGTAGAACTTACAACATCTCCTTTAACAGAACGTTCAATGTCTGTTACTTCCTCTGGACGCTCATCAATTAAAAGTACAATTAATTCTGCTTCCGGATGATTTGTTGTAACACTATGCGCGATTTCTTTTAATAGACTTGTTTTACCAGCCTTTGGAGGCGCAACAATTAAACCACGTTGTCCAAATCCAACTGGTGCGATTAAATCCATGATGCGTGTCGGTAACTTTTTCGGTTCCGTTTCCAATTTCATTTGGCGATCTGGGTATAATGGTGTTAATGCAGGGAAATGCACACGCTCTTTTGCTGAATCTGGATCATCTCCGTTTACAGCTTCAACTTGTAATAACCCAAAATAGCGTTCATTTTCTTTCGGAGGTCGTACTTTACCAGAAACCTTGTCTCCATTACGTAAATCGAAACGACGAATTTGCGAAGCTGAGATATAAATATCTTCTGAGCTTGGAGAATAGTTGATAGGACGTAGGAATCCAAATCCTTCTGATTGAATAATTTCTAATACGCCTTCCATGAAAAAGAAACCTTCTTTTTCTGCTCGAGCTTTCAAAATGGAAAAAATTAACTCTTTTTTCGTTAACTTGCTATAATACGAAATCTTAAATTCTTTCGCAAGCTCGTATAACTCTTTTAATTTCATGTTTTCTAATGCTGCAATTGACAAATTCATTCAGACACCACACTTTAACGTTATTCTCTTTTTTCATGGGTAAAGGGAAAAAATACGGAAGGCAAATAATTAATAATGAAAGGCAATAAGTTCAAGTAGGGTAATATTCACTATTGTAACCCTTTTATCTAGTTTTAATCAATACGTTGGAACACAAATACAAGAAGCGAAGACAAGAAAATTTGTCTTCGCTTCTTATTTAATTTAGTTCCAGCTCCGATAGTTAGAAAAGTCGACCATTTTAACCTTTCTGAGCGAGCCGCTTGCACTTTTTATTTAATCCAGCTCCGGTGTCTAGAAGGGTCAGTCATTTCACCCCTTCCTGCGAGGCACAAAACGCCTCTTCGTCAGGAGTTCCAATGCCTTCCCCTTCTGAGCAAGCCACCTCCGCTTTTTACTTAATCCAGCTTCAGCAGCTAGAATGGTCGGTGGCTTCACTTCTTCCTGCGAGGCAAAAAGCGCCTCTTCGTCAGAAGCTCCATCCCCCTCCCATTCTGAACAAGCTGCTTACGCTTTTTACTTAATCCAGTTCCAGCGGCTAGAATCTCCGGTCATTTCACTCTCTCACTCGAAGCAAAGAGCGCTTCAAGGTCGAGAGCTCCAATGCCCTGCGATTCTGAACGAGCCGCTTGCACTTTTTATTTAATAACTAAGTTCGGTTTTTTATTTAAGCTATGACGACCATCTACGAAGCGAACTGTGCCTGATTTTGCGCGCATAACAAGGGATTGCGTTGTTCCTACGCTACCTTTAAATTGAACACCGCGTAATAGTTCTCCATCTGTTACGCCTGTTGCTGCAAAGATTGCATCGTCACCTTTTACTAAGTCCTCCATACGAAGGATACGATTAATGTCTTCTATGCCCATTTTTTTACAACGTGCTAATTCAGCTTCGTTTTGTGGCAATAGTTTTCCGTGAATTTCTCCACCTAAACATTTTAAAGCAACTGCTGCTAATACACCTTCAGGTGCTCCACCAGATCCAAATAAAATATCTACACCTGTACGATCAAACGCTGTATTAATCGCTCCAGCTACATCTCCATCATTAATCAATTTAATGCGAGCACCAGCTTTACGAATTTCTTCGATAATTTCTTGATGACGTGGACGATTTAAAACTGTCGCTACAACATCTTCAATATCTTTATTTTTCGCTTTCGCAACTGCACGTAAGTTATCAATAATAGGCGCATCAATATCGACCGCCCCAACTGCTTCCGGGCCAACCGCGATTTTATCCATGTACATGTCAGGGGCATGTAACAAATTACCGTGGTCTGCAATTGCAATAACAGCAAGAGCATTCCAGCCACCAGCTGCTACGATGTTTGTCCCTTCTAAAGGATCAACCGCAACGTCTACACGTGGTCCATATCCTGTACCCAATTTCTCTCCGATATATAGCATTGGTGCTTCATCCATCTCACCTTCACCAATTACAACTGTACCCTTCATCGGAATTGTATCAAATACATCACGCATAGCTGATGTTGCTGCACCGTCTGCCTCATCCTTTTTCCCGCGCCCCATCCAACGCGCTGATGATAAAGCTGCAGCCTCTGTTACACGTACTAACTCCATAGATAAACTTCTTTCCACGATAATCCCTCTCCTTTAAGTCTTTATATTTCTGCCGTATTTTGTGAACCGTGTTTTTCTATAAAGTGTACTTCCGCAAGTAGTGATGCTTCGCTTCCCCCTTGCGGAAGTATCACTTATGCGTTCTTCATTTCTTCAATTTCTTGCTTTGTCATTTGTTCTCGCCAAATGTTTGCTCCAAGCCCTTTAAGCTTGTCCACTATATTCTCATAACCTCGATCAATATGCTCAAGTCCTGTTACTTCTGTAATTCCATCTGCCATTAAACCTGCAATAACAAGTGCCGCTCCTGCTCGTAAATCACTCGCCTTCACTTTTGCACCTTGCAGTAACACAGGACCAGTTACAATTGCCGAACGACCCTCTACTTTAATTTGAGCATTCATACGACGTAATTCATCAATGTGTTTGAAACGGGCACCGTAAATTGTATCTGTTACAACTCCCGTCCCGTGCGCCTTTGTTAAAAGCGTCGTAAACGGCTGTTGTAAATCCGTTGGAAAACCTGGATATACAAGCGTTTTGATATCAACTACTTTTAACTTTCTATTACCGTTCACCGTAATTTGATCATCGTTCGTTTCAACTTGAACACCAGCTTCTCTTAGCTTTGCAGTAACTGATTCTAAATGCTGAGGAATAACATTATCAACCGTTACTTCTCCTCCTGATGCAGCTCCTAGAATCATATACGTACCAGCTTCAATACGATCTGGGATGATAGTATGGTGACAACCATGTAAAGAGTCCACACCATCTATTCGGATTACATCTGTACCAGCACCTTTAATACGTGCCCCCATGCTTGTTAACAATGTAGCTACATCAATAATCTCGGGCTCTTTCGCTGCATTTTCAATAACAGTTCTACCTTTTGCTCGTACAGCTGCTAGCATAATATTAATCGTAGCTCCTACACTAACAACATCTAAATAAATACGTGCCCCGCGTAGCTCATCTGCTCTTAAATAGATGGCACCTTGTTCATTCGTAACATGTGCACCTAGCGCTTCAAACCCTTTAATATGCTGATCAATCGGCCTCGGTCCTAAATGACATCCACCCGGAAGCCCAATAACAGCTTTTTTAAAACGGCCAAGCATTGCACCCATTAAATAATAAGAAGCGCGCAATTTTTTCACTTTTCCATTTGGCAAAGGCATTGCAACCATGTTAGAAGGATCGACTACCATCTCCTCCTCCTGTCCATAAGTTACTTTCCCTCCAATTTCCTCTAGTAAGTCTCCTAACATTTTCACGTCCGAAATATTAGGGACACCACCAATAGTTACTGGAGTATCTGCTAAAATTGTCGCTGGAATTAATGCAACGGCACTGTTCTTTGCACCACTTACTCGAATTGTTCCATTTAAAGCTCTTCCGCCTTCAATTAGCAATTTTTCCATATTGAGCTCCCTTCTTGTGAATGTATTTACTTTCTATCTTTTTATAGAAAGCTCCCCTTAAGAATCTCAATTACTCTTTCCATCCCAAAACTCAATAAATAGGAAACCATTATCTTCATTTCTCCTGTAGCACGAATAGATAAAGATCAACTATTCATCGAATTCACTTTATCAATTTAGATACGTTATCACATTTATTAATAGGACTATGCACATTATTTTCTATTTAAAAACAAAAATGATAAAATCTTTAGACTTGTTCACGCTTTCATTATACAACGAAAGGAAACCGTCTAAAAGACTAGACGGTTTCCAAAACGGAATTTTATTCTTACGCTTTACCGTTAGAACCGAATTCGCGAATTTTACCAATAACAGTTGCTTTGATAGCGTCGCGGCCAGGTCCGATAAATTTACGAGGATCGTAAACTTCTTGGTCTTTGTTTAATACTTCACGAACAGCTTTTGTAAACTCGATTTGGTTCTCAGTGTTTACGTTGATTTTTGAAGTACCTAAAGAGATAGCTTTTTCGATATCAGCAGTTGGGATACCAGTACCACCATGTAATACTAAAGGTACGCCAGTGAAGTCACGAACTTGTTCCATTTCAGCGAATCCTAAGTTAGGCTCACCTTTGTAAGGACCGTGTACAGAACCTAAAGCTGGAGCTAGGCAATCGATACCTGTTGCTTCAACAAGGTGCTTACACTCTGCTGGGTCAGCGTAAATTACGCCTTCAGCGATTACGTCGTCTTCTTGTCCGCCAACTGTTCCAAGCTCAGCTTCAACAGATACGTTACGAGCGTGTGCGTATTCTACTACTTGTTTAGTAGTTTCAACGTTTTCTTCGAATGGGTGGTGAGAAGCGTCGATCATTACAGATGTGAAACCTGCATCGATTGCTTCTTTACATTTTTCGAAGCTTGAACCATGATCAAGGTGAATCGCTACAGGAACAGTGATGTTCATTTCTTCGATTAAAGCTTTAACCATAGCTACAACTGTTTTGAAACCAGTCATATGACGAGCTGCACCCTCAGATACACCTAGGATTACAGGAGATTTTTCTTCTTCCGCAGCAGCTAAGATAGCTTGAGTCCACTCTAAGTTGTTCATGTTGAATTGACCAACTGCGTATTTTCCTTCTAGTGCTTTGTTTAGCATTTCTTTCATAGAAACTAAAGGCATGGTGAATCCTCCTAAAAAACGTTTTTTGTATCCGATAAGTTCTTATCGCTGGTAGTATGACCAGAATAAGGTAAAATATGTATATATACATACCGGACTTTTTTCTACACTCAATAGGATAACAACTTGTACTCAAAAACTCAACCGTATTCACCTGCACAATAGTCCATGTAAACGCTTTTTTCCATATTTTTTATAAAAAATTCATTTTTACGCCTCTACAGCGAGCTCATTTCTCACAGCTTGACGAATTTCATCAATATCAAATGGTTTAGCAAAATGCATTAAAGCACCTAAATCTTTTGCTTCTTGGATCATATCAAGCTCTCCATAAGCAGTCATTAAAATTACTTTAATACTCTCATCAATTTCTTTTACATGCTTTAAAATCTCTATACCATCCATGCCTGGAATTTTCATATCTAACACTACTAAATCTGGATTATCTTTTTTCACGATATCTAAAGCTTGAAATCCATTTGCTGCTTGGAATGTCTGATAACCTTCTTTTTGGAACACTTCATGTAATAACACACGAATCCCATATTGATCATCAACGATTAAAATTTTACCTTCCATAATTCCCAACCTTTCTGTGTAAGTACAAGATTTAAAGCTTCTTATATCTTAACGATTTATTTTCGCTATTCTTTGGCAAATTCCTTCCTATTCTTTCTTATTTTACCGTTTCCTATTTTGTTATGCTACCCTACGATTTCACCTTTCTAAAAAAATAAACTATAATGAAAGCCGGCAAACACGTACGAAGGGAGTAACATTATGTTAAAAATTTTTTCAACTCAATTAAGTGGTTATTTCTCCAGAGTTTCTCAAAAAGAAGAAATGAATATAGAAGATAGCGCTCGTTTACTTGCTCAAGCACTAGTTGGCGATGGTTTCATTTATTTACATGGTACAAATGAAATGGAGGGCGTTGTTGCCGAGGCACTATTCGGTGCTGAACCAATGAAGCAAGCAAAACGCTTATTTGAAAATGGTAAAGAAGCAGAAGTAACCTCTGCGGATCGTGTACTTCTTATTAGCCGTTTTTCAACAGATGAAGCGGTTGTAGAAATTGCAAAAAAACTACAAGAAGAGGGACACTCTATTGTCGGCATTTCTGCTCTTCAAGAAGGTACGGAATCACTCGAACGATATACAGACGTACATATTGATACAAAACTGTTAAAAGGTCTCATTCCAGATGATGAAGGTAATCGCTACGGATTCCCAAGTTTAATAGTAGCTTTATTTGCTTATCACGGAATCAAATTCACAATCGATGAAATGTTAAATGAATATTAAAAAAAGCGCCTTATTTCAGGCGCCTTTTTTATTACTTGCTCTCTTTATTCGTAATAGAAGCTCTTACGAAGTCATGGAACAATGGTTGTGGACGGTTTGGACGAGAAACAAGTTCTGGGTGGAACTGTGCTGCCACGAACCAAGGATGGTCTTTTAATTCAATGATTTCAACTAGACGGCCGTCTGGGCTTGTACCAGAGAATACAAATCCTTCTTTTTCCATATCCGGACGGAACTGGTTGTTGAACTCATAACGATGACGATGACGCTCATATACAACCGGCTCATTATAAGCATTGTAAGCATTGGTTTCTTCAGCAAGCTTACATGGGTATAGACCAAGACGAAGTGTACCACCTAGGTCCTCTACATCTTTTTGTTCTGGTAATAAGTCGATGATTGCATATGGTGTGTCAGGGTTGATTTCAGAAGAGTTAGCACCTTCTAAACCTAATACATTACGTGCGAATTCGATTGATGCAAGTTGCATACCTAAGCAAATTCCTAAGAATGGAACTTTGTTTTCACGAGCATATTGAATCGCAACGATTTTACCTTCTACACCACGATCGCCGAAGCCACCTGGTACAAGGATACCATCTGTATCGCCAACTAATTCTTTTACGTTTTCTGCTGTTACGTGCTCAGCATTTACCCATTTTACTTCTACATCTGTGTCGAATGAGTAACCAGCATGACGAAGTGCTTCTACAACAGAAATATAAGCATCTTGAAGTTCTACATATTTACCAACAAGAGCGATTTTTGTTTTCTTAGAAAGATTACGCACTTTGTTAACTAGCGCAGTCCACTCTGTCATATCTGCAGCTGGATTGTCTAATTTTAAGTGGTCACAAACGATTTGGTCCATGTTTTGTTCTTGAAGAGATAATGGAACCGCATATAAAGTATCTGCATCGCGAGCTTCGATAACTGCTTTTGTATCAATGTCACAGAATAATGCAAGCTTGTCTTTCATATCTTGAGAAACAGGCATTTCTGTACGAACAACGATAATGTTTGGCTGAATACCTAAGCTACGAAGTTCTTTAACACTATGTTGTGTTGGTTTTGTCTTCATTTCACCCGCTGCTTTTAAGTACGGGATTAACGTACAGTGAATGTACATTACATTGTCACGACCGATGTCGCTCTTAATTTGACGGATTGCTTCTAAGAATGGTAGAGACTCGATATCACCAACTGTTCCACCGATTTCTGTAATAACAACATCCGCATTTGTTTCACGGCCAGAACGATATACGCGCTCTTTAATTTCGTTAGTAATGTGAGGAATAACTTGAACTGTTCCTCCTAAATATTCACCGCGACGCTCTTTTTGAAGAACTGAAGAGTAAATTTTACCTGTTGTTACGTTGCTGTATTTGTTTAAGTTAATGTCGATGAAACGCTCATAGTGACCAAGGTCTAAGTCAGTTTCTGCGCCATCATCTGTTACGAATACCTCACCGTGTTGATATGGGCTCATAGTCCCTGGGTCTACGTTAATGTATGGATCAAACTTTTGAATCGTTACGTTTAAACCACGATTTTTTAAAAGTCTTCCAAGAGATGCTGCTGTAATACCTTTTCCTAAAGACGATACTACACCGCCTGTTACAAAAATATACTTAGTCATGAAAAAGCTCCCTTCTATTTTGCTGTTATATAATCACCGTTGCAAAGCGCAACGTATGTAGATAACACTGTATCCATCTTATTGTTAGACTCTTTTTATTTTCTAAACAAAAAACAAAAAAGAAAATTGCTCCCCTCATCACAAAAAGTAATAAGTAGGGAGCAATTTTCTTTTATATTTACACTTTAAAAGTATTATCGTCCTTTTTTAAAGAGCCCAAAAATGATTCTACATGGACGATAATGAAAAGTCAAGAACTACAGTTCTTCCTCTTCTTCTTCTTCAGTTTCATCATACTCAAGTTCTTCTTCAGCGAAGTCGTCGTCATCTTCGTCTAAATCATCAAGATCGTCGTCATCTCCGTCTTCTTCTTCAAGAACTTTGTCCAAATCTTCTACATCGTCTTCTTCTTCAATTACGTCTGCATCGTCGAAGTCATCTTCGTCTTCTTCAATGTAGTCGTCAAAACCGTCTTCTTCAACTTTACGTTTCTTCTTCGGTTTTGGTTGAGGCAAGATTTCTTCATCAATTTGCTCATATGGGTACCAGCTGCGTAGTCCCCAACGATTTTCTCCTAAATTAATGAAACGTCCATCGATGTTTAAGTCTGTATAAAATTGTGCGATTTTCGCATTAACTTGCTCTTGAGATAGTCCCAGCACTTGAGCGATTTCTTGAACCAACTCGTTGAATGTCGTTGCTTGTTTTTTATCCCCTAAAACGCTATGTACAACTTCAATCATTGAACATTCTTTTAGCTCTTCTGGTGAATATTGCTTAAAATCCACTTATGCGGCACTTCCTTTCATCAAATATAACCTTATATATAACGGCCTGCTTAAAAAAATCCATACTATTCATTATAAACAAAAGTCGCACAAATATGCTACAAAAAAAACGGGAAACTTTTATAGGGTAGTAAAATTATAATTTGTCTGTTCCTTATTTCGGAAGCATATGGGCCCCTTGCAATACATACCTAATTTGCATTTCTGTATATTCTTCGAGCGTATACAGTTTTTGCAGCGCCCAGCGTCTAAATCCCCACATCTGTCCTTGTATAAAAATATTATGCGCAAGAAGCTGTATTTCTTTTTTATTTAATGTAAATGTTCCATTTTCCGTACACTGTTCTAAAATATTCTCGAACATTCCTACCATTTGAAACTCCTTTTCTAATACATACGGAAGTGATTCTTTCGGTAAAAAGCGTACCTCTTGATACATTATCAATACTTCCTCCTGTAATTCGTCCATCACTTTAAAGTAATTCGTTATTGCTATCTTTAAACTTTCTATACTCCCTTTTTCTGTACACACTACTTCCTCTAATCTTTCTTTTACATGTTCATATATACTATCACAAACTAAATATAAAACATCATCTTTGGTACGAATGTACTCATAAAGTGTCCCTATACTAAACCCAGCCGCTTTTGCAATCTCTCTCGTTGTTGTACGCGGAAATCCTTTTTGTTTAAACAGTTGCACCGCACCTTTAATCATTTGTTCACGTCTTAACGCAACTAATTTTTCATCTTTCACCGATGCATGCACATTATGTTTAACCATTCCCTTCACCTCTCTATTATTTTTTGGAAGGAAAAAGCGTAGGAAAATACCTACGCTTTCGTTCCTACTTCGTTAACATACGAGAAATTACAAGCCTCTGAATCTCTTGTGTTCCTTCATATATTTGTGTAATCTTTGCATCTCGCATATAACGCTCTACTGGATAATCTTTCGTATAACCGTAACCACCAAATACTTGCACCGCTTCAGTCGTCACCTTCATCGCTGTATCTCCTGCAAATACTTTTGACATCGCTGATTCTTTTCCATACGGAAGCCCTTCTGATTCAAGCCAAGCCGCTTGATATGTTAAGAGGCGTGCCGCTTCTACATCTGTTGCCATATCCGCAAGTTTAAAGCCAATCCCTTGCTGCGCCGCAATTGGTTTTCCAAATTGATGGCGCTCCCTTGCATATTCTACAGAAGCATCTAAAGCCCCTTGTGCAATACCAACAGCTTGCGCCGCAATACCGTTACGACCTCCATCTAATGTTTGCATCGCAACTTTAAACCCTTGCCCCTCTTCTCCAAGTAGATTCTCTACAGGAATACGGCAATCTTCAAACATAATTTCAGTCGTTGGTGAAGAGCGAATCCCTAGCTTGCTCTCCTTCTTCCCAACTGAAAATCCCGGTGTATCACTTTCTACAATAAATGCACTCGTACCGCGCTGCTTCGATTCAGGATCAGTTAGCGCAAAAACAACATAAATATCAGCAATACCGCCATTTGTAATGAAAATTTTTGATCCATTTAAAATATAATGATCGCCATCTCTCTTTGCGATTGTCTTCATTCCACCAGCATCCGATCCAGATCCTGGCTCCGTTAAGCCATATGCACCAATTTTCTTCCCTTCAGCCATCGGTCGTAAAAACTTTTGCTTTTGCTCTTCCGTCCCAAATTTAAAAATTGGCCATCCCGCAAGTGAAGTATGCGCGGACAGTGTTACACCTGTTGAAGCACAAACGCGAGATAATTCTTCAATAGCGATTACGTACGCTAAGTAATCGCTTCCAATTCCGCCGTACTCTTCAGGCCATGGAATACCAGTTAAACCAAGCTCTGCCATTTGATCAAATAACTCTCGATCAAATCTCTCTTCTTCATCACGCTCAGCTGCTGTTGGTGCCACTTCATTTTTAGCAAAATCTCGAACCATTTTTCTTATCATTTCATGTTCTTCTGATAATTTAAAATGCATCTCCGTCTCCCCCTCGCCCTTTTATAAAGCACGGCTAATAACAAGTTTCTGTATTTCACTTGTTCCTTCATATATTTGCGTGATTTTCGCATCACGGAAAAATCGTTCTACTGGATAGTCTTTCGTATAACCGTAACCACCAAATACTTGCACCGCCTCAATCGCGACTTCAACCGCTGTCTTAGAAGCAAATAATTTCGCAATAGATGCTTCTTTACCGCATGGTAATCCTTGTGCCCTAAGAGATGCCGCTCTATATACGAGTAACCTTGCTGCCTCGACACTTGTTGCCATATCTGCAAGCTTGAAGCCAATTCCTTGCTGCGCCGCAATGGGCTTCCCGAATTGCTCCCTTTCTTTTGCATAATCAATTGCACAGCCAAGCGCCGCTTCAGCAATTCCTAACGCCTGCGCACCGATTCCAATTCGCCCAACATCTAAATTCGCCATCGCCACCTTGAATCCTTGTCCTTCTTCCCCAAGTAAATTCTCAGCTGGCACTTTCATATCTTCAAAAGTAAGTTGTACTGTACGAGAACCGAGAAGTCCCATCTTATGTTCATCTTTTCCAATGATTAAACCAGATGTATCTTTCTCTACTATAAATGCAGAAATACCACTTTTTCCTGCCTCTGGATTTGTAGAAGCGAATACAATGTATGTACTTGCTTCACCACCATTTGTAATAAACACTTTCGATCCATTAATAATATAATGATCACCTTTTTTCACAGCTCTTGATTTCAAACTCCCTGCATCTGATCCTGCATTTGGCTCTGTTAAAGCAAATGCACCTAAATATTCCCCTGTTGCAAGTTTAGAAACATATTTTTTCTTCTGTTCTTCTGTTCCGAAATATAAAATCGGATTCATTCCAACTGACGTATGTACAGCTAAAATTACACCAACTGTTGCACTTACCTTTGAGATTTCCTCAATTGCTAGAATGTAAGAAATAAAGTCCATTTCTGCCCCGCCGTATTTTGCAGGCGCTGGAATACCCATTAATCCAAGCTCACCCATCTTTTGCAAAATCTCTTTCGGGAACACCCCTTGTTCCATACTAGGAACAAAGGGGGCTATTTCCTTCTGTGCAAAATCCCGAACCATTTTCCTCATCATTTGCTGCTCTTCATTAAAACGAAAGTTCATATATTCCGCCTCCATTTGCTATATATCCTTTAAATAATTTGGTAAGACCACTATGTTGTAACAAAGGGGGCATTTATTCGTAAACGTAGAATCCACGACCTGTTTTACGCCCTAACCATCCTGCATTCACATACTTACGTAATAATGGACATGGGCGATATTTACTATCTCCTAATCCTTCATGCAACACTTCCATAATGTATAAACACGTATCTAAACCGATAAAATCAGCGAGTGTCAAAGGCCCCATCGGATGGTTCATACCAAGCTTCATGACTTCATCAATTGCTTCTTTCGTCGCTACACCTTCATATAACGTATAAATTGCTTCGTTAATCATCGGTAGTAAAATGCGGTTTGATACAAAACCTGGGAAATCATTCACTTCAACTGGTACTTTCCCAATTTTTTTCGTAATATCTTCAATTGCTTCATATACCGCATCATCGGTAGCCAAACCACGAATAATCTCAACAAGCTTCATAACTGGAACTGGATTCATAAAGTGCATACCGATTACTTTTTCCGGACGCTTCGTTACCGCTGCAATTTCTGTAATTGGCAGAGATGACGTATTCGTCGCTAAAATTGCGTGTTCTGGAGCAATTTCATCTAGATTCGCAAAGATTTTCTTTTTAATATCCATTTTCTCAACAGCTGCTTCAATAATAAGATCCGCTTCTTTCACACAATCTAAATCAAGCGTTACTGTAAGACGATTTAATGTCGCTTCCTTCTCTTCTTCCTTCATGCGTCCTTTTTCTACTTGGCGGGCTAAGTTTTTCGTAATGATAGCCAATCCTCTATCTAATTGCTCTTGCTTTAAATCTTGTACCTTCACGTCATATCCTGCCATTGCACATACTTGTGCAATTCCTGACCCCATTTGCCCTGCACCAATTACAACAATGTTTTGTACACCCATTTTTTCTTCCCCCTTAATTGTTAATAAATTTTATACCCTCGAACTTTAATTAGTGAACTTCAATCATCACTGCGTCCCCTTGACCGCCACCGCTACAAATCGAAGCAATTCCAATTCCGCCGCCGCGCTGCTTAAGTGCATGGATTAGTGTAACGATAATGCGCGCTCCGCTTGCTCCAATTGGATGTCCCATCGCTACCGCGCCGCCATTTACATTCAATTTTTCCGGATCAATTCCTGCGATTTCTGTACTTGCAATTGCTACCGCTGCAAATGCTTCATTAATCTCGAATAAATCGATGTCTTCAATTTTCTTGCCTGTTTTTTCAAGCAATGCGTTAATTGCATAACCTGGCGTTCTTGGGAAATCTTTAGATTCCACTGCAATTGCTGTATGCGCCAAAATTGTCGCTAATGGCTTTCTTCCTTCTTGCTTCGCTCTGTCTTCGCTCATTAATACAAGTGCGGCACCACCATCATTTAGTCCCGGGGCATTACCAGCTGTCACCGTCGCTGTCTTATCAAATACAGGTTTTAACTTTGCTAACTTTTCAATCGTTGTATCTTCACGTGGCGCCTCATCCTTTGCAACGACAATAGGATCGCCTTTTCTTTGCGGAATCGTTACTGGCACGATTTCCTCTTCAAAACGCCCTTCTTTATGCGCTGAAACCGCACGCTGATGGCTACGATATGCCCATTCATCTTGCGCTTCGCGAGAAATTCCATCTTCCTTCGCAACTTCTCCACCATAAACACCCATGTGTGTACCTGAAAATGCGCATGTTAAACCGTCAGCAACGTTTAAATCAACAACTTCGTTGTTACCCATTCTGTATCCCCATCTTGCTCCGCGTAAAATGTAAGGACTGTTACTCATCGACTCCATACCGCCGGCTACAATCAGTGATTGATCGCCAGTACGAATAATCTGATCCGCTAACGTAACCGCACGAAGTCCTGATGCACAAACTTTATTCACTGTTTCCGTCTGCACTTCCCAAGGGATTCCAGCAGCCCTCGCAGCTTGGCGCGATGGAATTTGCCCCTGTCCACCTTGAATAACCGTTCCAAATATAACTTCTTCAACATCACTAGCCGCAACATTTGCTCTTTCCAGCGCTGCTTTAATTGCAATTCCTCCAAGTTCCGTCGCTTTTACATCTTTTAAAGATCCTCCAAATTTTCCAACTGGTGTTCTTGCAGCACTTAAAATAACTGTTTTACTCATGTTTCTTTCCCCCATTTCATTTTTTAACACTGAGCGCTCGCTCGGTATCCCTACGTTGAGAAGAGGTGCAATCATTGCACCTCTTTCTAAAGTTGTATACATTCTTACAAATTACATCGCTTCTTTTTTCTGTCCGATAACAGATCGTTCTAAAATCTCTGTCACATCAAGAGTTTGAACCTTCTCTTCTACCTCTTTCGCTTTCGTTCCATCACTGATCATCGTTAAGCAATATGGACAACCTGTACCGATAATGGATGGCTGTACAGCTAATGCTTGTTCTGTACGAGCAACGTTAATACGTGAACCTGTTGTTTCTTCCATCCACATTAAGCCACCACCTGCGCCACAGCACATTCCCGTTTCACGGTTACGTGCCATTTCTACAAGATTCACTCCAGGAATCGCTTTCAAAATGTCACGTGGCGCTTCATACACTTCGTTGTATCTTCCTAAATAACAGGAATCATGGTACGTAACTGTTTCTTCAATAGCGTGAACAGGCTTTAAGCGCCCTTCTTTCACCCACTGAGCTAACAATTCTGTATGATGATAGACTTCTGCTTGCAAGCCAAAGTCCGGATACTCATTTTTAAATGTGTTATAAGCATGAGGATCAATCGTAACGATTTTCTTCACTCCTGCCTTTTCAAATTCTTCGATATTCTTTGTCGCCATCTCTTGGAATACAAATTCATTTCCAAGGCGGCGTGGTGTATCTCCAGAATTCTTTTCTTTATTACCGAGAATTGCGAATGAAATGCCTGCTTCGTTCATTAACTTCGCAAACGATATCGCAATCTTCTGACTACGATTGTCGTATGATCCCATTGAACCAACCCAGAATAAATACTCGAATTCCTCCCCAGCTTTTGATTTTTCTTTTACAGTTGGAACTGTTACTTCGTCATCACCTTGGCGCCATGTTTCACGCTCTTTACGGTTCAGCCCCCACGGATTTCCTTGACGCTCGATATTTGTCATCGCGCGTTGTGCTTCCGCGTCCATTTTCCCTTCAGTTAAGACGAGATATCGACGTAAATCAATAATTTTATCAACATGCTCATTCATAACTGGGCATTGATCTTCACAGTTACGACACGTTGTACATGCCCAAATCTCTTCTTCTGTAATAACATCTCCGATTAAACTCGGATCGTAAGCGAGCGTTGTAGACGCTGATTCTTGTTGTCCTTTTCCAGCTGCCATCATCGCTAACTGATTTCCTTGTGTATTATTGAAGGCAACTACTGGAACCCACGGTGCTTTTGATGTTACCGCAGCTCCTTTATCAGTTAAATGATCGCGAAGTTTTAAAATTAAGTCCATCGGCGATAACATTTTTCCTGTTCCTGTTGCCGGACACATATTTGTACAACGGCCACACTCTACACAAGCGTATAAGTCAATAAGTTGATTTTGTCTAAAGTCTTCAATTTTACCAACACCAAATGTTTCTTGCGTTTCATCTTCAAAATCAATCTTTTCAAGCTTCCCTGGGTTTGAAAGACGACCGAAGAATACATTAGCTGGTCCTGCAATTAAATGCGCATGTTTTGATTGTGGAACATACACTAAAAACGTTAACAAAATTAGTAAATGCACCCACCAAGAAAAATAGAACACTGAAATGGCTACGGTTTCATTTACCCCGCTAAAAACGTAAGCGATTGCAGAAGCAATTGGTTCACTCCATGAAAGCTCCTCGCCATGCCATATAAGTCCCATACCGTTACCAAGTAGCACAGAAATCATTAAACCACCGATAAAGATAAGAACAAGACCTGATTTGAAGTTACGTTTTAAACGAACAAGCTTTTCTACATAACGTCTATGAAAAGCCCAAAATACTGCAATTAAAATAACAAGTGTGACAATTTCCTGGAAGAATGTAAATGCAGGGTATAGTGGTCCAAGTGGAAGATGTGATCCTGGTGCGAGTCCTTTCCAAACGAAGTCAATTGCTCCAAATTGGACAAGAATAAATCCGTAAAAGAACATAACGTGAATGATGCCGCTTTTCTTATCTTTCAGCAGCTTTTTCTGACCGAAAACATTGACCTTAAGGAGATCCCAACGCTCTTTAAAACGACGGTCAAACTCAATTTTTTTTCCTAATTGTATGTAGGCCATTCTCGTCCGTATAAGATATACAAACAAATATCCTGCATAAGCAATAACAGCAATGGCAGCCAGCCAATTAATAATCAGTAAGCTATTCATTTTTATGCTACCCCTCTCTTTGTAAGCCCTCTTTCTTTTTGAATCTTCAAAAATATATAATTTTCTGAATTATATCCCCTATCCCCATTATATAATGAGTGAGCATTCAGTCAACAGTTTTTTGTTATAGAACAACACATTTTTTCATAAAGCTGTTTATTTCGGTGAAACTATAAAGTGAAACTTTAATCAGTAGGGGCGGTTCTTCCCCCGCTGATTATTAGTTGAACCAATCGGGCTTTTACGGGCAGTTGATTTCCAAACTAACTTCTACTTATTCAACAGTTTTTGAGGTGTGAGGCTTACTGCCCTTTAAAGCGGGATAAAGTGCAACTTTCATCAATGCAACATACTATCCTCTGATGAACTTTATAATAACAACCGTGCTACCCGTATCATTTGTAACACACTGAAGGTGAAAAGAATGCGAAGGAGGGAATTCACTGATGCTCTACTTATCTCTTTTGTTAATATCCGTTGCTCTTTGGATTACAATTGACCTTTCATACGGGAGACTTCTTCATTTAAAACGGGTAAGCTCTCGCACTTTCCCTTTACGTCAAAGTGATTTTCGCCTTTATACATACGGGAAAGATTTATATGACGCTTTATTTACTGACATAAAACAAGCACAGCACCACATTCATATTTTATTCTTCATTGTAAAAACCGATAAAATCAGTCGTGAATTTTTAAAATTGTTGATTGATAAGGCTCAGGAAGGAATTGAAGTACGACTTTTACTTGATCGATTTGGCAGCCATTCTTTATCAAACGAAGCTATTCGCTCCCTGCAAAAACATGGTGTATCTTTTTCATTTTGTCATAAGGTAAAATTTCCTCTTCCTTTCTTTTCTGCCAATCAAAGAAATCATAGAAAAATTACAGTGATTGATGGGAAAACCGGCTATATCGGGGGATTTAATATTGGCGAAGAGTATCTAGGGCATAATGAACACTTAGGATTATGGCGAGACTATCATTTACGTCTTACAGGAGAAGGGGTTCAAGATTTACAAAAGCAATTTTTGCATGATTGGTTTGATGATACGAAACAGAATTTATTGGATGCTTCTCTTTATTTTCCAAAACAACAACCAGGTACCATCCTGCATCAATTTATTCCGACTGATGGTGCTTATTTACAGCATACTTTTTTACATTTAATTAACGGAGCAAAAAAAGAAATCTGTATCGGTACGCCATATTTCATTCCTGGAAAAAAAATTATGAATGCCTTATTAAAAGCAAGAGAAAGAGGGGTTCAAATCACAATTCTTGTTCCAGAAAAAGCTGATCACCCTCTCGTTCGGGAAGCAAAATTCCCGTACTGCCGAAAATTAATACAGGCTGGTTGCAATATTTATGCATTTCAACAAGGGTTTTTTCACGCCAAAATTATTATAGTGGACGATGATATTTGTGATATTGGAACGGCAAACTTTGATATGAGAAGTTTATATATTAATCATGAAATAAACTGCCTGTTATATAATAAACATTTCATTCAAACAGTAAAAAATAAATTTCATGAAGATCTAGAGAATGCATCCGTACTTTCCTATAGCGATGTAAACCCGCCTTCTCTTATCGATAGAGGAAAGGAATGGATTGGAACAATGCTTGCTTTCTTTTTATAGGAAAGACAATGAATAAAAGAGGTGTATCTCATATGATTATACGGTTTGGATATGTCTCACATGCAATGGCACTCTGGGACTGTTCTCCTGCCAAAACAATGACGTTCACAAGCTTTAAGAAACTTAGCAAGCAAGAACGAGAAGACAAACTGTACCATGTTATAAGGCAAAATTTAGAGCACACAATACGTATCCTTCATTACAATATAGCACATGAAATCCCACTATATCGCCTATCGTCTTCCATCGTCCCACTTGCAACACATCCCGAAGTCGAGTTTGACTATATTGGGTTATTCACACCACTTTGGCATAAAATAGGGGCTTTAATTAAAGAACACAATTTACGAATAAGTTTTCATCCAAATCAATTTACGCTATTTACAAGCGACAAGCCACATATTACTACTAACGCTATTACGGATATGACTTACCATTATAAAATATTGGATGCTATAGGCATTGCAGATTCTTCTTACATTAATATTCATGTAGGTGGAGCCTATGGAAATAAAGAAAAGGCAATTGAGCGCTTCCATGAAAACATAAAAAAACTTCCTACACATATAAAAAAACAAATGACTCTTGAAAATGATGATAAAACCTATACAACCGCTGAAACTTTATCAATTTGCCAAAAAGAAAATATTCCATTTGTATTTGATTATCATCATCATATGGCCAACCTTTGCGAGGAACCACTAGAAGAGTTGCTTCCTGCAATTTTTGAAACTTGGTCACATACAAATATCTCTCCTAAAGTTCACATTTCCTCCCCGAGATCGGAAAAAGAATTTAGGGCTCATGCTGAATATATCGATTTAGAGTTTATTAAGCCTTTCTTACACATTGCAAAAAAAAATAATCATAATTTCGATATTATGATTGAAAGTAAACAAAAAGACTTAGCACTATTCCAATTAATAGATGAACTTTCTGCTATAAGAGGAATTAAAAGAATAAGTGGTGCAATGTTACAGTGGTAAATTGTAACTTTGCACCATTTTTTCAAAAAAGTAATTTTTATAGTAAAAAATATTCTATTTTATATGCTATTATTTAAATTAGCATTTTCTCCCCGAGATTCAACTTTATTGAAACGGAGTCATAATATGATTAATCAAAAAAAGTATATACAATCTGTCATAATATACATATTTATATTTGCTCTTTGGATATTCCTTATACCAAGTGAGTCGAATATAAAAGAAATCGGGATTCTTTTCTTATTCTGTTTCGCTGCACTTTTTTCTTGCTATTGCTTATGTAAAGCGATTAGAAAAATGACGCCTGGTGATAAATTATTTTGGATTTTATTATTATGTACTTGTCTATGCGGGTTAGCTATGGAGATAACTTTATTTCTTCCTTCACTTTCTATTCATAAGCAAGTTATATTCTCATATAAAGCATTACCTTTTTTTATCATACAATATGTTTTACTCTTTGTTGGATTTGCTATAAAGTTTATAAAAATTTACTCTATTAAGGGTCTTGCTCAATTTTCATTCGATAGCATATTTATTGTTATTATGAACATTTATTTCACTTTAACTTTTATCTTGGACCTTTCAAGCTTCCGTATGCTAACAAAGGAAACTTGGATTTTAATTGGCTATTTTATTGCACAATCATTAGTAATTTACGCCGTTATTAGTCTATATAGAAGAGAACAATATTCTTCTAGTAGAATCGCATTAATTATCGGTTTCACTATTATACTCGTATACGGTTACATTCATCTGTTTCAATTAAATTTTGGGATGAAAACTTCTCCTGAATTTAATTATTTAATACACACTGCTTCTATTTTATTAATTGGACTTTCTTCCATACTATATATCTTGGATAAACCAATGCAACATGAAACGAAAGCAAAATATTATCGATTCGATTATGTACGTTTTATACTACCTTATTTTAGTATAATTATTACTTTTTCCTTTATTATCATTCAACCTTGGGATGATAAATTTATGTTAATTGGTCTCGTATTATCACTTATTTTGTTATTCTTGCGGCAACTTTACATGTGGAAAGATAATCAAGCACTAATCCTTACATACGAACAGTTGACTACACAACTAGAGGACGAAGTTGAAGAAGGTGCATTTGCATTATCAAAAAGTGAACAACGCTATAAATCTTTATTCGAAGATCATCCCGATGCCGTTTTCTCTTTAAATATGAATGGCATTTTTCAACAATCTAATAAGGCTTGCGAAAGCTTATTTACTGCCTATTATTGCGAAGTGGCAAGCTATTCTCTGGTACACTTCATTGATTCAAAAGACCACGAACTACTAAAGAAGGCTT
The DNA here is from genome assembly GCF_038005705.1 of Bacillus sp. FSL L8-0199. Classification (NCBI taxonomy): domain Bacteria; kingdom Bacillati; phylum Bacillota; class Bacilli; order Caryophanales; family Bacillaceae; genus Bacillus; species Bacillus sp. FSL L8-0199. The sequence continues at coordinate 5,289,858 of NZ_JBBOTS010000001.1, forward strand.
TACAAATTACAAAGGAAGGTAGGCCACAAACGTTAGAAGTTCGTACAAAAGAACAAGAAGACTATTATTATTATCTTCATATTACACTTATCCCTACTTTTATAAACAAAGAAGTGGTCGGAATGTTTGGGATAGCGCGTGATATTACCACTTTATACGAAAAACAAAAACAAGTAGAGCATTTAGCCTTTCACGATGCACTTACTGGATTACCAAATCGCCGAAAGTTCGAAAAAGATTTAAAAGCCATTTTAAATACAGCTCAAACTAACGCAAATGATGTCGCCGTCATATTCCTTGATTTAGATCGATTTAAAAAAATTAACGATAGACTTGGTCATGACGTCGGAGATTTATTATTAATTGAAGTAGCAAAAAGATTACGCGGTTGCTTGCGTTCAAAAGATATCGTCGCTCGCCAAGGTGGAGATGAGTTTACAATTCTATTACCAGAAATGTACTCAGAAAAAAGTGCAATTTTTATAGCTGAACAGATTTTAACTATTTTAAACAAACCATTCTTCATTCAAGGCGAAGAACTCTCTATTACACCAAGTATCGGAATTGCGATGTACCCTGATTATGGAACTGATGTAAATGAATTAATGAAAAATGCTGATATGGCTATGTACCGTGCGAAAGCAAATGGAAAAAACAGATTTGTTTTCTTCTCAAAAGAAATGAGTATCGCTCAAAATGAAATTCAATTCTTAGAAGGTGAACTTTCAAAAGCATTACAACAAAATGAATTTTTCCTTGAATACCAACCACAAGTAAGCACAAAAACAAAACAAATTATCGGTTTTGAAGCATTAATACGTTGGAAGCATCCAAAACTCGGTATCGTATCTCCTGCCCAATTTATCCCTCTAGCAGAGGAAACTGGTTTTATTATTGAACTTGGCAATTGGATTTTACGTACTGCCTGTTTAGAGGCAAAAAGATGGCATAATCAAGGTTTTTCTCACTTAAAAGTTGGTGTAAATTTATCTGTTGTTCAATTTAACCATGCAGATTTAATCCCAACTATTTCAAAGGTGTTGGAAGAAACAGAACTAAAACCAGAAGCACTAGATATTGAAATTACGGAAAGCATCGCGATTAATCAAAATCAATCTGTAGTTGCAAAACTAGAACAACTTCAAAATCTCGGTATTCAAATTTCAATCGACGACTTTGGAACTGGTTATAGTTCTTTAGCTTATTTAACAAAATATCCAATCAACACATTAAAAATCGCTCGAGAGTTTATTTGTGGAATTACAACTAGCCCTTTAGAAGAAGCAATTGTCTCTTCCATTATTACACTATCAAAAGAACTAAATTTAAAAGTGATTGCAGAAGGTGTAGAAACGGAAGAAGAATGGGAATTTTTACATAAACAAAATTGTGATCACATTCAAGGATTCTTTATTAGCAAACCTGTTTCTAGTAAAGATGTTTGGATGTTACTCCATAAAAAAACAACCGTCTAAGTAAGACGGTTGTTTTTTTAAAACTCAAAAGGCATATCTGAAGCTAATTGTACCTCTTGATCATCATGAGAAATTACTTTGCTTTTCTCTAAAGCTGTATCCGCTAATGAAATACCCCATGTCATTGCTAACGTTAATAGACTACCTATAAGTAGTTTCTTCATATTCCATCACCCACATTTTTTCTTTTAATATATCATGAAAATTTATCCATATATTATGCAATTATGCATATTTAGTTTTTGCGTTATTTTATTTCTTCATTTTTTTCATAAATTTTTCTTTATACGTATGCATTTCTAATATATCAAAAAAGAAATAAGCTTTTTCATAAGCCTCTTCACTCTCTGTCTCATCATAGCCTAGCTTTTCTAAGCATTCACCTTTTTGATAGTATAGTTGCCCAATCAATGCCATACTATTAATTCGACAAGATATTTCAATAGCTTTATTTATTTGATAAAGAGCCTCTTCATATTGATTATCTAAGTATAATGTTTTCGCATAATTATGTCTTACCTTCACATCAAACTCTTTATTTTCAGGTAATGCCTCTAATTGCTTTAATATACCTTCAAATAACTCCATACCTTTCTTAAAATAACCATTTTCAGCATAAATATTTGCAATTGCATTCTCTATATAAAGATTTTGGTACACATCAATCCCAGTTAATTGTTGATTTAACAATTTTTTTAATTCTAAAATACAATATTCATAATCAATTTTCTTCAATACATACGCTGCTACATGATATTGCCATTGAAGAAATTGCTGAAACTCAGGATGATATTCTTCCTTTTTCAACTCATTCCATACTTTATTATAAATTTCTTTATATTTCTTTTGCTTACAAAGCATAATGATTTGATCTTTTAACTGCTTTTTCCTCTCAATATCGGAATAAATGAGTACCTCATAAAAATGAATAATGGGAACTTGTAACTTTGCTGCAATACCTTGCAATATATCCATACTTGGGTATACCGCACCCGATTCAATTCTGCTCACTTCCGATTGATGACATATGTTCTCGGATAACTGTTTTTGTGTTAATCCTCTCAACACTCTAATTTTCTTAATTTCACTTCCTAATTTCTCTGCGTGCATACTTACTCACCATCCCATTATAACAATCTAATTTGTTAAGTTGTCATACCACTACAATAATGTGAATTCGACAATTTTTGATATGAAATAATGCATAATATATATAAAATTCGGCAAATTTTTCATACAATTCATCTCACATACAATAATAGATTAGGAGTGTTATAGATGAATTATAGAAAACTTGCTAGTGCTTTCGTTACATTCGGTCTTCTTTGCCCTTTATCAACAGAAGCTATTCATGCTCAAGAATTAGACAAAAGTGTAGTCAAAGTTGAAATTGCTCAGCCTGGTTTAACAATCGGGAAATTAACACAACCTCAAAATGATACGAAAGAAAATATTGCTAAAAAGTATTTAAAAGGTGAGGTAAATGGGGCGAAAGCTCAACAAGAACAAGTCACTACTGAAAAAAATGTAGATTTCCAACCTACAAATAAAGAAACCAAAGAAAATCAAACCGAAGTTCGCCTTGCACAAACATATAAAAACTATAAAGTATATGGCCAAGATCTCATTGTAAAAGTAGATAAAAATGGAGTAATCACAACTGTTAGTGGTAAAGTTGTTCAAAATTTAAATCAACAACCTAATCTTACTATAACAAATTTTTTGTCGAAAAATGAAGTAAAATCTAAATTACGCGATATAGTTCAAATTCCAAGTGATGCAGTTGAGACAGAATTCTCTAACGAAACCGTTGTTTATAAGAAAAAAGATGGCTATTATACATTCGCAACTGTTATTACATTTACTTATGAAAACAATGAACAAATTATAAACGGCAATGCTATCGTTGATTTAAAAACTGGCGAAGTACTTTTTCAAGAAAAATTCATTAAAAACAAAGAGAATAAGACTATAAATCAAGTAACATCACCTAGATTATCCCCTGCAAGTGAGCAAGGAACTGGGAAAAATGCACTTCAAGAAAACATCTCTTTCAATATTGCCAAAGGAACTGATGGAAAATTTTATTTAGCGGATTTATCACGCGGAAATGGTATTTATATTTATAATGCAAACTACGCTGATTCCCTCGGGGGATATAGTCAAGCTGGTTATCCAGGGACACTAATTTCAAGTAGTACTCCTAGTTTTGCAGATAAAGAAGCCGCGGGCGCTATGAAGAACATGAGTGATATTTACGATTACTTTAAGAAAGAACATAATCTAAAAAGTTACGACAATAAAGATTCAAAAGTTGTTGCTAGTGTACACGGTTTTGATTCTACTGAAGTTAGTGATGGTGTAAAAGAAGACTATGTAAATGCATTTTGGCATCCCGCTTGGAACCAAATGGTATTTGGTGATGGTTTAGACGGAAAACTAACATCCGCTCTTGATGTAACAGCTCATGAATTTGGACATGCTGTATTTAGTGGCACGACGAAAAATAAAGTCGTGAGATATCCAAGTGCTGAAACATCTGCACTAAACGAGGGATTAGCGGATTTCTGGGGTACACAAATCGAATATTACGTAAAGAAAGATAAAGGAAACTGGATTATGGGCGATACATTAGGTGGCCTAACAATTCGTGATATCCCAAGGGAAATTGGTGACGGCGGTCATAAACTATATACAAATTTACAAGATTTCTATAACGATGGTAATAATCAAGAATCACACGTGAATTCTGGTATTATCAGTCACGTATTATATCAATTAGCTGAAGGTAAAACATATAACGGTATTGCTGTCCAAAAACAAGGCAATGAAAAAGTCAGTAAAGTTGTTATGCGTGCATTGCAAAATTATGCAACTTCCGCTGAAGACTTTGAATCACTTCAATCTCACATCGTACAAGCTGCAAAAGATTTATATGGCACTGCCGTATCAAATGAATTTGCAAAGGCATTTGAAGCACACGGTTACAAACCGTTACAAAAAATAAATAAAGTAATAGCGGTACAATAATAAAAAAAGAAGTTTACCAATCATAGGTAAACTTCTTTTCATATCCATCCCTTTTCTTCCGCAATTGTAATTGCTTCAATTCTATTTTTCGCATCAAGCTTCGCTAATACTTCAGAAATATAATTACGTACTGTACCCGGTGAAAGATAAAGTGCCTTCGCAATTTCGTTTGCTGTCTTTCCTTCTTTCGCAAGCAACAATACTTCCTTTTCGCGATCTGACAACGGATTTTGCTCCTGCCATAAGCCAAACATTAAATCTTGGGAGACCTCTCGTTTCCCCTTCATTACATTACGAATTGCTGCAGCTAAATCTTCACTTGGGCTATCCTTTAATAAATAGCCGTGCACACCAGCTTTCATTGCTCTTTCAAAATATCCCGGCCGTGCAAATGTTGTTAAAATCATTACTTTGCATGATGATTTTTCTTTCTTTAACGCTTCAGCAACATCTAATCCACTTTGAATCGGCATTTCAATATCCATGATACTTATATCCGGTTTTAACGATTCAATTAATTTTAGCGCCTCTTCCCCGTTTGCCGCTTGTCCAATTACCTCGATATCATCTTCTAGATCAAGCAGAGCCCCTAACGCACCACGAAGCATCCGCTGATCTTCTGCAATAATAATTCGGATCATGCCCTCACCTCATCTTTTCCTGTTCTAATAACAACTGGAACTTTTACTGTTAACAACGTCCCTGGATTGATTGTACCTAGTTCAACAAATCCATCAATAAGAGCAATTCGTTCTTTCATGCCGCGAATACCATTTCCATCATGATTTTGATCTGTTAAACCGATTCCGTTATCTTCTACTTTCAAAATCAGCTCACCTTGCGATTCTAATACAGAAACTGCGCACCGCGTCGCCTTACTATGTTTTACAACATTTGTAACGGCCTCACGTAAACACATCCCGACAATATTTTGTTCAATTGGTGATAACGAGCTCGATCTTGCTTCTTGCCTCACTTCTAATTTAATATTAGCTGCTTGTAAGATCGCTTTTATTTGCTCTAGCTCTTCTTCTACCGTAATCATACGCATATCAGAAATTAATTCTCTCAGCTGTTTTAAGGCTGTACGAGACGTTTGTGTAATTTCCTTCGCTTCCGCACTTGCACGCTCTGGATTTTTTGCGATTAACTTCTCTACAAGCTGGCTTTTCAAAGTAATAAGAGATAACGTATGCCCTAATGTGTCATGAAGATCTCTTGCAATCCGCTGCCGTTCTTCACGTTTTACTAAGTCTTTAATTTGCTCGTTCGCCTCATCTAATTGATTTCTTAACATCTTTTTCTGATTAAAATTACGCATACCAAATGGCGTAAGAAGCATTAAAATAAACATCGGGACGATATTTACTAAACTTGTTGGTGTTAGTTGATTCATATTTACAAATAAAAATGCTCCAAGCATTATAACTAACGAGCATAACAGCACTCGAAATACTTTCTTATTTGGCGCAAATCCCATCGCACTTGCTGTGAAAAAGCCAAAAAATATCATAAAAGGATTATAAAATAAAGCAAATAAAAAGATGAGTATCATTTGAATGCATGCCCATAAAATAAACGTCTTCTGAACAAAATAAAGCTGACGGTATGTGATAATAAAGAGTATCAACATACCACTCCCTAGCACAAGCTTCCATCCTGATGCTTGTGCTAAGTGATAAATTGGAAATAATAGATAAACAAACCACATGTACGGAAAGAATCCCATATGTTTCGGAAAAATCTCAATCCTCTTCTTCTCTATCATTTATACCGCTTCCTGTCTTTTTCTTATATATATTGATACTACAACAAATATAAGGAAATAACCTCCTAATACCGCGATATTTTCCCATCCAATTGATTTTCCAGCTACAATATCCCACGCACCACTTCCGAAATGGTATGTTGGTGTCCATTCACCAATCGTTCTTAATATTTTGGGGAATACTTCAATCGGCATCCATAACCCGCCAACTATGGCTAAACTCATATTTAAAATATTTGCTAAGCCAGCAGCTGCGTCCGCCTTTTTAATGGAACCTATTACTGTTCCTAACGCTAAAAATGGTGTTACCCCTAACAATAACCATAACCCCGCACCAATCCATTGCCCTACCGTTAACTCAACATGATTAATTAGTATCCCTGCAATAAAGATAACTAATATTGAAAAAGCATTTACTACTGTTTGAGCGATAATTTTTGCTGTTAAATATGCTCCCTCTGGAAGCGGTGTAATTTTTAGAAGATGTGTCCATCCTTGCCCTTTTTCCTGAGAAAGTCTTACACCGAAACTAAAGAGTGCAGTCCCTACAATACTGAAAGTTGCCATCGAAATTAAATAATGTGCTTTCCACGCATCTCCGTTTTGTGGTACTTGAACAACATTTGTGAAAATGTAGTAAAACATAACAGGCATTAATAATGAGAAAAAGATAAATAATTTATTGCGGAATGTACGTAAAATTTCTATTTTGCACTGCATCCATAACGCTCTCATGCGATTTCCTCCTTCTGATTTGCAACGAATTGTTCAAATGCCTCATCAAGACTTCCACGTTCAACTGAAACATCTGTTACAGGTAAACTCCTTTGATAAATGGCTTTTAAAGTTGCATCCGTATCCTCCGTTGTTAAAATGAAGCGTCCTTCGTTTGACTTTACTTCTATTACTTTTGGTAATTCCTTTAGTAATTTTGTAGGAATGCTTTCCTTTGAGTAAAATGTGATTGTTTTTCTCGAAATCGTTGCTTTCATTTCGTCTGGTGTACCATCTGCGATAATCTTTCCGTTCGCAAATAATAAGATACGATTTGCTAAAGCATCTGCTTCTTCTAAATAATGCGTCGTTAAAATAATCGTTTTCCCTTCACTTGCTAACTTTCGAATCGTTTCCCAAAACGTTCTTCGAGACGTAATATCCATTCCGACTGTTGGCTCATCTAAAAATAACAAATCCGGATTTCCCGCAAGTGCAAGCGCAAAGTTTAACCTTCTTTTTTGCCCACCTGATAATTTCTCACATCTTTGCTTTCGCTCTGATTCTAAATTTGATAACTGCAGTAACGTTTCTTTCTCTATAGGATTCGTATAATAACTACGGAATAACTCAATTGCCTCTTCCACCGTAATACTATCAATGACACTTACTTCTTGCAGCATCGCACCGAGGCTATTACGAACATCTCTATGCTTTGGACTCTTTCCAAATATAGAGACCTTACCTTCCGTTGGTTCCTTTAATCCAAGCATCATTGACATCGTCGTTGTTTTCCCCGCACCATTCGGACCAAGCAACGCTACTATTTCCCCTTTATTTACATGAAATGAAACATTATTTACTGCGTTTTTATGTTTAAATGTTTTAGAAACATCATTTACTTCAATAATCTTTTCCATCTCTCCACCCCCGCTGTTTCTTATATTTACATTGTATTCCTTGGAAAACTTAGGAAACAGTATGATGCGTCATGACATCGATATGACAATTGTCATGTATTCTTTATGAGAGGAATCAACCTGCATACCGCAAGCGAGTAGCAGGACGAAAATAAACATGATACAATCGGATAAGATATATATTCGAGGAAGGACAGTGGTTTTCATGATTATTCGTAATGAACAAGATTTAGAAGGCTTACGAAAAATCGGCCGCATCGTTGCGCTTGCACGTGAAGAAATGAAAAAACAAGCGAAGCCAGGTATGACAACGAAAGAGCTTGATTTGATCGGTAAAAAAGTATTAGATGAGCATGGTGCTATTTCTGCACCTGAAAAAGAATATGATTTTCCAGGTGTAACTTGCATTAGTGTAAATGAAGAAGTTGCTCATGGTATTCCAGGAGATCGTGTATTAAAAGAAGGCGACTTAGTAAACGTCGATGTATCTGCTGCACTTGATGGCTATTATGCAGATACAGGCATTTCATTTGTACTTGGAGAAGACGAGGCAAAAGAAAAGCTTTGCCAAGCAGCGGTTGATGCATTTTGGGCAGCAATGAAAAAGGTTAGAGCTGGCTCAAAACAAAATCAAATTGGTCGTGCTGTTTCAAACTTCGCACATAAAAGTGGATACAATGTTATTCAAAACTTAACTGGTCACGGCATTGGTCTTAGCTTACATGAAGCACCAAATCACATTTTAAGTTACTATGACCCAATGGATAATGCGCTTCTAAAAGATGGTCTTGTTATCGCTGTAGAACCGTTCATCTCTATGAAAGCTGATCATATTATTGAACGTGGTGACGATGGTTGGACATTCGTTACACCAGATAAAAGTCTTGTTGCACAATGTGAACATACCGTTGTCGTAACACGCGGTGAACCAATAATCTTAACAGAAATCTAATATAAAAAAACGGTTGTTTTATTCCACATAAAACAGCCGTTTTTTTATTTTTGGGAAAATATGTGAACCATTGTTGAACTCTTTATCATTTAAGTATATAATCTTTAGCGGAGGTTACTTAAGCTTATCTTTACTAAAAAGATATTGTAACTAAGGAGTAAAACACCTTCTTTCTTATTGTTTAAACAGTCTCAAAAATGACCGTAGTAACGTGTTAGTCGAATATTCTGTAATCCTTATATTTATCTAACAATGTAAGAAACTATCATCTTTCAACTTCGGTCCACTAATCGCACAACTCTCTTTAGACAAAATAGATGACTATTTTCAAAGTACATATTGTCTTCATTCTGACCAAAACCAACCCTATCTAGATTTTTATTTCCACATAACTTTAAGGCAAAAATAAGCCTTCACAAAGGGATACACTACATTGGTTAGTATGTATCGTAAAACTTACCTTTATAACCATTCTTTTTTACTAGATATACATGAAAACTATCTCACATATAAAGGTCTGATATCATTCTTTATATCAGTATTTTTTTCGACATTTTTTGTCGAATTGTGTATATTTCCACAGAACTGTGTAAATATACATTTTGTTTTACGTTAAACAATTTTACTTTGAACATAATCTTGTTTGTCTGAGAACGCGTATAGAAACGGAGGGATAACAAAAATAAATAGCTTATAACAAATACTTTTAATATTCCATTTGTTCATGTGGAATAAGTCCCCAATGGACAAATGAATGTTCAGAGGAGGAAAAATGAAAAAACTTTTTAATGTATGTTTAATTGTATTCGTACTATTTTCGCAACTTGCTAGTTTTCCATACAATCAAGTAAGAGCGGAAACCTTAACAGGAGATTCCTTATTTGACACTGTTGAAATGAAAGATGCGACGAATCATATTATTGACGAAGCAAAAAATCCTAACAATTTAATAAAGATAGGATCAACCATTCAAGTAGAATACGCTTGGTCAATAAAGGATCAACAAGTTGCACACGCAAATGATACAGCAGTAGTTCAAATACCACTTGCATTAAAAGTATCTAAAGATTTGCAAGGGGATTTAGTAACAGATCAAAAAAATATTGGTCAATATTTTATAACAGCTAAAGATAATAAATTAAAATTAATATTTAATGATCAAGTAGAAAATTTGAAAGACGCTAAAGGAAAAATTAAAGTTGATACCGTGTTTAACTCAACTTTAAAAACTGGGGAAAAATCAGTTCAAATCGCTTTTCCTTTAGGAACAATGGTTCAGCCTATATCAGTTCCTGTTCAAGTAGAAAACTCTAAAGAAGATGGCACCAAACAGGATACTAATAAACAAGCGCAAGATCCAGTAGCTAAACCTGTTACTGACAATCCGGAGCAAGATCCAGCAACTAAAACTGTTACTGATAATCCGGAACAAAACCCAGCAACTAAAACTGTTACCGATAATCCGAAACAAAACCCAGCAGCTAAAACTGCCACTGATAATCCGGAACAAAACCCAGCAGCTAAAACTGCCACTGATAATCTGGAACAAAACCCAGCAGCTAAAATTGCTACTGACAATCCAGAACAAAAGCTATCAAGCGGCCCTGCTGAGAATACAAATTCAGGTCCAAAGCAAATAACAACAAACATTTTAACCGGTGTAAAGTTGACGGATAAAGACGGAAAACCATTTACAGAGGATAACCGTCCAAGTACAGATTCCCCTGCCAATATTGAGTTTACATGGGAACTTTTAAAATCAATGAATGTGAAAAATGGAGATTACTATATTTTTGATCTTCCTAAACATTTTAAGATTTACAATACAATTAACAGTCCTTTATATGATAGTGAAAACCATCAAATTGGTAATTTTACTGTTACAAAAGATGGAAAAGTCACGATGACATTCAACGATTATGTTGAAGAGCATCCAGATGTTGCTGGTAACCTACAATTAAAGACAGAATTTAATAAAGCTGAAATTAAAGGTACAACAACACAAGAAATTCCTTTCCCGATTAAAGATAAGGATGTTTCTATTACAGTTGACTTTAAGCCTAATGTACAAACAGCTACGAATAAAAAAGGATTACCTGATAGACCAATTAATACAAATGAAATTAATTGGAAAGTAGAGATGAACAAAACGCAAGACACCCTTAAAAACGCTATTTTTAAAGATAACATTCCACAAGGTACAAACTTAAATAAAGATTCTATTAAAGTTTATTATTTAGAAGTTGATGTTAATGGGAATGTAACGCGTGGTGCAGAAGCTGAGCCAACAGATTACAATATTATTTCATCAGATGGTTCAAAATTGGAGATTGCTTTCAAAGATTCTATCAATAAAGCATATCAAATCGAATATACCACAAAAATTACTGATGAAAATATTAAAAGTTTCCGAAATAACGTTACGATAACGAGTGATAATCAAAAGCAACAAAACGCAAGCTCTACTGTAACGGTTTCTCGTGGTACACACTTAAATAAAACAAGTAAATATGATCCAAAGACGCAAACAATTGAGTGGACAATTACTTACAATGGTGATCAAAGAGAGATCAAAAAAGCAGATGCGATTTTAAAAGATATTTTTGACGATACACACGAACTAGATGCAAATTCTATTGTTGTAAAAAACGCTTCATATAATGAAAAAGGAACGCTTGTAACAGGAGACGCTGTTAATAATTACACTGTAAGTAACAAGAAGAATGGATTCGATTTACAGTTTAATGATGATATTAATAGTGCTTATGTGATTACCTATAAAACCAAGCCAACTAATAAAGTTATAGAAGATGGAAAAGTAAAAAATAAAGTTACAGCTGATAATGATTCAAGTAAAGAAAATGAAGCTAGCTTCAAGCAGCAAAATATTATTAAATCTAATAATAAAGCTGAAACAAATTATAAAGACAAAACAACAACTTGGACAATTATAGTAAATAATAACAACTATCCATTAAACAACGCGATTATTACGGACACCTTTGATCATGGTGGATTACAATTAAAAGATAAGAAACTAGAAATTAAAGACGGAAATTATACCCTTCAAGCTGGGACTGACTATGTTTTAGATGTAACAGATAAAGGCTTCAAAATCACTCTTATAGGTACGTATCAGTCTAATATGACAAAGACATTAGTCGTAAAATATACGACAGACTTTGATTATACAAAGCTAGAAAGTGGTAAAACTTCATTTAAAAATACAGTTAACCTTTCTTGGATAGATACGGATTCTAATCCACAATCAAATAAAGTTGAAGCTAATTTCGATCCTGATACTTTCACAAAGGCAAATGGTTATAAATACGGTTCTTATAACGCCCAAACGAAGGAAATTACTTGGATAATAGGCTTTAACTATAATAATGTCGGGATTAAAGATCCTTATGTTATAGACGTCATACAAGATAAACAAAAGTTAGTGCCTGGATCCATTGAAGTGCGCGATATGATTTTAAATGGAAATCCTGATAATGCACAACCTGGTAATGCTGTACCAACTGAGAAATATGAACTTGAAGAACCTACAGAGGAAAATAAAAACACCCTAAAGGTTCATTTCAAACAATCAATTAATTCACCTTACTATATTATCTTTAAAACAAGCCTTGATGGTGAACTTATCCAAGGTACCTACAAAAACGAGGCAGATTTAAAAGATGGCTCTAAAATTGTAAACACCCTTACAGGTGACACTCAAGTAAATAAAGGTGGCAGCTTCGTTACTAAAAAAGCTGTGCAAGACGACAACTATATTAATTGGAGTATCGCAATTAACGAAAGCCAATCAACCATTGCAGATGCCGTTGTAACAGATGACCCAACCGAAAATCAGGTAATTGTGGAAGATTCATTCCACTTATATCCTACAACTGTTGATCCATATGGAAATTTAACAAAAGATACAGTAAATGAATTAAAAGAAGGAACAGACTATAAACTCAAAATAACAACAGACAATAATACCGGAAAGCAACATTTCGAAATTGCCTTCTTGAAAAAAATTGATCGAGCTTATATTTTAGAATATCGCTCACTTATTAATGCAGATGATAAAGAAAAAGTAAGTAATAAAGCGAAAATCACAGGCAATAAGTTGACAGTTAAAAACACAGAAACTACTGAAACGATTGAAGTGAGAATGTCTTCTGGTTCAGGCGGAGGATCTGCTACTAAAGGCCGTGGAAACCTTGAAATTATAAAGGTAGATAACGACAATAAGAACGCACTATTAGCTGGGGCAGAATTTACTTTATACGATCGTACAGGTAAAACTGTTATCCGTAAAATTACAACAGACAAAGATGGTATCGCTAAATTTAATAACTTAAAACGCGATAAATATTTATTAAAAGAAACAAAAGCTCCTGAGGGCTATGTAATTAGCTGGGATTTAAAACAGGGAAAAATTGTTGAACTTGGTTCACAAGAGACTACAACATATAAACTTGCAAATAAGAAATTTGTCGGTAAAGTAGTTTTAACAAAGTCTGATGACCTGAATAAAAACGTCACACTGCAAGGTGCCGTTTTCACACTACTTGATAAAGACAAAAAAATAATTTCAGAACACGAAAAATTAACAACAAATGATAAAGGACAAATTACTGTAGATAATTTAAAATCAGGAACTTACTACTTAAAAGAAATAAAGGCTCCTGAGCATTATCAATTAGATGATCGACTTATTGAATTTACAATCGAGGAAGATCAAACAACAGTAATTAATAAAACGGCCCAAAACAGCTTAATTAGAGGCTCAGCTATCCTAACAAAAGTTGATAAAGAGGGTAATACTTTAGAAGGTGCTGTATTTAGTGTACGGGACCAAAATAACAAAAGAATTCCTGGTTATACCAAATTAACGACAAATGGTAACGGACAAATCGAAGCGAAAAATTTACTTCCTGGAGAGTACCAATTTGTTGAAGAGAAAGCACCTGAACATTATGAAATAGATAAAAAACCGCTTAAATTTACAATTGATAAAAGCCAACAGAAAGCACTTACTGTTACCGCGACAAATCACCTCATTAAAGGTGGTGTCACTTTAACGAAAGTCGATGATGTCGATGGCACTGCCCTTGAAGGTGCTGTATTTAAAATTGTCGATGCGAATGACGAGAAACAAGTAATTCGTGAAAATATAAAAACAGGTTCAGATGGAAAAGTTACCGTTAAAGATCTAGAGCCTGGTGTTTATAAATTTATCGAAACAGAAGCTCCTAAGGATTATACGTTAAGTACAAACCCTATCGAGTTTACAATTGATAAAAGCCAACAAGCTCTTGCTACTGTTACGGCAAATAACAGCTTAAAAACGGGCGAAGTTGAATTATTAAAAGTTGATGAGTTTGGTGAGAAAAAACCACTTGAAGGTGCAGTATTCAAGCTTGTCGATACAAATAATAATGACGTTTCCCCTCACACTAACTTAACTACTGATAAACACGGTAAAGTTAAAGTTAGTAACCTACGTCCTGGTACGTATAAATTCATTGAAATAGCTGCTCCTGAACATTACGTTTTACGAGCAGAACCTATTGAATTTACAATCGATAGAAGTCAGAAAGAAACTCTACTTGTGAAAGCTGAAAATGCTTTAAAACCAGGAGATGTTGAATTAACAAAAGTTGATGATGTCGATGGTACAGCTCTTGAAGGTGCTGTATTTAAAATTGTTGATGCAAATGATGAAAAGAAAGTCATTCGCGAAAATATAAAAACTGGTGCGGATGGTAAAGCTATCGCTACTGGCTTACGCCCTGGCGATTATAAATTTATCGAAGTAACAGCACCGAAGTATTACGACAAAAATACAAAACCAATTAAATTTACGATTACAGAAAGTCAAACAACTCAGGCTACTGTTACCGCTAAAAACAGCTTAACAAAAGGCGGTATTGAGTTAACAAAAGTGAATGCTGCAGATGAAAAGGAAACACTTGAAGGTGCAGTATTTAAAATCGTTAATAGAGATACTAATGAAGATGTTCGTACGGACCTTGTTACGAATAGTAAAGGAATGCTAGTTGTAGATGACTTACGTCCTGGTAACTATAAACTTATCGAAACAAAGGCTCCAACTTATTACGATGTAAATGTAGAACCAATTGAATTTACAATCGAAAAAGGACAACAAAAACTCCTTCCACTTACATTTAAAAATAGTTTAACGAAAGGAAAAGTTAAACTTATTAAAGAAGATGATGTGGAAAGTAGTAAAGCTCTTGCCGGCGCTGTATTCACATTGCAAGACGCAACTGGCAAAGAAATTATGAAAGATTTAACAACAGATGATCACGGAGTATTAGTTATTCCTGATTTAGCACCAGGGGATTATCAATTTATCGAAACAAAAGCTCCTGAACATTATAAATTAGACAAAACACCTATTAAGTTCACAATTAAAAAAGGTAGTAAGGAAGATCTTCCTATCCCTGTTACTGTAAAAAATAGTTTACTTACAGGTGGCGTCACTTTAACAAAAGTTGATGATGTTGATGGCACTACTCTTGAAGGTGCAGAATTTATAGTCGTGGACGCTCATGATACTAAAAAGGTAATTAGAAAAGGTTTAACGACTGATAAAAACGGTAAAATTACTGCTTCTGATTTACGTCCTGGAGACTATCAATTTATTGAAGTAAAAGCTCCAAAAGACTATACCTTAAGCAAAGATCCTATTCCGTTCACTATCGAAAAAAGTCAAAAAGAGAATATTACTGTTACTGCTACTAACAGTTTAAAGAAAGGTGCGGTAACATTAACAAAAATTGATGACATCGATCGTACGATGCTCGAAGGTGCAATCTTTAAGATTGTGGATATGAATGGTAAGGAAGTTCATACGAATCTTGTTACTGATAAAAACGGAAAAATTTCTGTTTCTGATTTACACCCTGGAGACTATCAGTTCATTGAAACAAAAGCTCCTGAGCACTATGTATTAGATGAAACAACGATTCCATTTACAATTGAAAGAAGTCAAGCGAAAGAGATCAATGTTACAGGCAAAAATGCTTTAAAAAAAGGTAGCGTTGAACTAACAAAGATTGACGATATTGATATAAATACAAAACTTTCTAACGCCGTATTTAATTTATTAGATGCAGACGGTGAGCTAGTTGAAGAAGGCTTAAAAACAAATGCTGAAGGTAAAATTGTTGTTGAAAATCTACGTCCTGGTACGTATCAATTCGTTGAAACAATTGCTCCTGAACATTACGATTTAGATAAAAAACCTATCGTATTTACAATTAAAAAGAGCCAAACTGAAACTCTTCATATCACTGCTACAAATGCTTTAACAAAGGGTGCAGTTAAACTTTCTAAAGTAGACGATGTTGATGGCACTGTCCTTAAAGATGCAGTATTTAAAATTGTTAATATGAACGGTTATGTAGTTCATAAAGACCTTGTTACAAATGAACAAGGAATAATCGAAATTAACGACCTACGTCCTGGTGATTACCAATTCATCGAAACGAAAGCTCCTAAGCATTACGTTTTAGATGAAACACCAATCAAATTCACTATTGAAAAAGGACAGAAGAAAGTTATTTCTTTAACTGCTACAAATAGCTTAAAACAAGGTAGTATCGAATTACTTAAAGTTGATGATTTAAACACTCAAACAAAACTTGCCGATGCGGTATTTCATTTACTAGATCAAGATGGCAAAGTACTTAAAACAGATTTAAAAACAAACAGTGAAGGTAAAATCGTTATCGAAAACTTACGTCCTGGTACGTATCAATTCGTTGAAATAACGGCTCCTGAACACTATGATTTAGACAAAAAACCAATTATATTTACAATTAAAAAAAGCCAAAAAGATATTGCTACCGTTACTATGAAAAATAGTTTAACAAAAGGCGGCGTGGAACTTTCTAAAGTGGATGACGTCGATGGCACTACTCTTGAAGGCGCAGTATTTAAAATTGTGGATATGAATGGCACTGTAATTCGCAAAGATCTTGTTACGAATCAACAAGGTAAAATTAGCGTTTCTGACCTACGTCCTGGTGATTATCAATTCATCGAGACAACGGCTCCGAAACACTATGATTTAAACAAAGAGCCAATTCCATTCACAATCACAAAGAGCCAAGCTGATCCTATCTCCGTTACAGCTACAAATAGCTTAACGAAAGGCACTGTGGAACTTTCTAAAGTAGATGATGTAGATGGTACTGCTCTTAAAGATGCGATATTTAAAATTACTGATATGAATGGTAACGACATTCGCACTGAGCTTACAACAGATGTACCTGGAAAAATTTCTGTTTCTGATTTACGTCCTGGGGACTATCAGTTTATTGAAACGAAAGCTCCTGAACACTATAAATTAGATAGTACACCTATTAAGTTTACAATTAAGAAAAGCCAAAAAGAAAAGCTCCAAGTTACTGCTACAAATAGCTTAACTGAGGGTGCTGTAGAATTAATAAAAGTGGATGATATAAATCCAGATACAAAACTTTCTGATGCAGTGTTTAACATCATCGATGCGAAAGGTAAAATTGTTCGCACTGATTTAACTACTGATAAAGATGGGAAGATTTCTGTTTCTGATTTACGTCCGGGAGATTATCAGTTCATTGAAACGAAAGCTCCAACTGGCTATGATTTAAACGTTAAACCAATTCCTTTCACAATTACGAAAGGACAATCTCAGGTTACCTCTGTTACAGCTTTAAATAGTTTAACAACAGGTTCAATTGAGTTAACTAAAGTTGATATTGATCACCATGGAACACTTGAAGGTGCCATTTTCAATATTTTAGACCAAGATGGAAAAGTCATCCGAGAAGGTTTAAAAACAGATAAACACGGAAAAGTAATCGTAAATGATTTGAAACCTGATAATTATCAATTAGTAGAAACAAAGGCTCCTAAAGGCTATCAATTAGATGCATCACCAATAAACTTTACAATTGATAAAGCCCAAGCTACGCCACTACAAATTACAGTTTCAAATAAAAAAATTGAATCTTCTTCAGGTGGAGATGACAAGCCAATTACTCCTCCAAATAAAGAAGATAACAAAGGCAATGAAACATCTGAGAAACACGAAAACGGAACTTCTGAAGAACAAAATAATGAAACACCTGAGAAACACGAAAACGGAACTTCCGAAGAAACATCGAATAAAACAGATAACAAACAGCAAGATGATCGAAATACGGATAAGCACCTTCCAAATACAGGTCATAAAGAAGACCCTACACAAACAGTAGGTATTGTTCTTCTACTAGCTGGATTATTAAGTATTTTAGCTACAAAACGCAAAAAAAATTATTAATAATTTTTTCACATCCAATCAATCTCTCAATTGATTGGATGTTTTTTTATACAAAAAGGACGATACATAAAGTATCGTCCTTTTAACGGGGTGAGGCTGCCCAAAAGTACGGAAAACCTTTGAACAGCCTCTTATTTTCATATGGATGCCTTACATATATCACTGATAATAATTATGAAATGCGGAAACATAATTACCATCAACTGATTCAAACATGAGAAATGAAACCCTACAGTGGTTCCATTCCTCTACATAATCTAAAGTTTGGGTACACTAGATTCATGCAATGTAGGAGCTTTCAGAGTAGAAAGCGAACCTTCGTTTAAAATGATAGCATACATATCTCCCTCAAAAATATGCAAATATGCATATATCGTTTTTTTATTTCTCAATGTCAGAATATTGAAAAACAAAAGGTGTGAAGGTAAAATAAAGTCATTATCCGTCTTCTTTTGTCAGTCAGAGAGAATAGAAGAATAGGAGAGGAAAAAATGAGAAAATCATTGAAACAAAAAATAGTAAGCTCTTTGCTTGCTGTATCACTTGCTGTTAGCTTAGCTCCAATTGGGCAAGCAAAAGCGGATTCCACGTCAGAGGTTACACAAACTCCATCTATTACAAAACAGATTGATCCAAACCGCGCGATTGAACATGTTCGTTTCTTATCTGAAACAATTGGTCCTCGCCCCGGTGGAACAAAATCCGAAGAATGGGCTTCTCGTTACATTGGTATGCAGCTTAAATCAATGGGCTATGACGTAGAATATCAACCATTTCAGGTGCCCGATCAATACGTTGGATTCATTGAATCACCACTATCAACAAAACGTAATTGGCAAGCTGGTGCTGCTCCTAATGCACTAATTTCTACAGAAGCTGTTACAGCTCCCCTTATCTTTGTTGAAGGTGGGACAAAATTAGAAGATATTCCAAATGAAGTAAACGGTAAAATTGTTTTATTTGAAAGAGGAACGACAGTTACCGACTATAATAAACAAGTTGAAAATGCTGTTAGCAAAGGTGCAAAAGGTGTTCTTTTATACAGTTTAATTGGCGGGCGCGGAAATTATGGACAAACCTTCAATCCCCGCCTAACGAAAAAGCAATCTATCCCTGTCTTTGGTCTTGCTTATGCGCAAGGAAATGCATTTAAAGAAGAAATCGCTAAAAAAGGGACAACAATTCTTTCCCTAAAAGCGAGACATGAATCTAAATTAACATCTCTAAATGTTATCGCCAAAAAGAAACCAAAAAAGAGTACAGGTAATGAAAAAGCAGTCGTTGTAAGTTCGCACTATGATAGTGTTGTCGGAGCACCTGGCGCAAATGATAATGCTTCTGGAACTGGATTAGTATTAGAACTAGCTCGTGCTTTTCAAAATGTAGAAACTGATAAAGAAATTCGCTTTATTACCTTTGGTTCTGAAGAAACTGGATTACTTGGTTCGGATTATTACGTGAATAGTCTATCCCAAAAAGAACGCGACCGTATTTTAGGTGTCTTTAACGCCGACATGGTTGCAACAAATTATGATAAAGCAAAGAATTTATATGCTATGACACCTGATGGCTCTACAAACTTTGTAACAGACGCTGCCTTGCAAGCAGGTAAACAACTAAATAATAACCTCATCCTACAAGGTAAATTCGGTTCTAGTGATCATGTTCCATTTGCTGAAGCTGGTATTCCTGCTGCTCTATTCATTTGGATGGGTGTCGATAGTTGGAATCCATTAATCTATCATATTGAGAAGGTATACCATACACCTCAAGATAACGTATTAGAAAACATTTCACCTGAACGAATGAGAATGGCATTAGACGTTATCGGAACAGGAGTTTATAACTCGCTTCAAAAACCTGTTCCTCAAACTGAACAGAAAGCTGCTTAATCATTTAAAATACCACTGATTTTATCAGTGGTATTTTATTGAGAAAAAATATATATGCATAAAAGCATATTTTATCCTACCCATTATCGTATACAATATTAACTGTAACAAAACTGATTACAACTAATAAGGAGGCTTTTTCTATTATGAAAAAAATGATTTTAGCAGGTGCATTAACTTTAGCAGGAATTACTGGAGCTACTGCGTTTATTCCTGAAACAAAAGTCGCTGCTGCCGCTCAAGAACAAAGC
Source organism: Bacillus sp. FSL L8-0199 (assembly GCF_038005705.1). NCBI lineage: Bacteria > Bacillati > Bacillota > Bacilli > Caryophanales > Bacillaceae > Bacillus > Bacillus sp. FSL L8-0199. The sequence goes on from NZ_JBBOTS010000001.1 coordinate 5,310,191, forward strand.
TTTACAAAATTTTATTCTTTGCAAACTGGAGGTAGTTCTGAACAAGAACCTATTTTCCTTCAAAAAGGACAAGAACTAACAATTCATCCTAACAGCAAAACTCCTAGTTACAGTGTTTATGACTCAAATCATAACCTTATTGGACGTTATTCTGATGGTTACGGCCGAATTTTCACTGCAAAAACAGATGGCAATATGTATGTTCAATTTCATGCACCTTACGTTTACTATAGTCCTGTTAGTTTTTCTGTTACTTATACTATTCAATAGAAAAGAGGTCCTTTATAGGACCCTTTTATTTCTCTTCCCAATTCACTTTTACAAATCCATCTTTTACTTTTAATCCGCTTATATTCAATACATATTCTTCATTTGCTTTTAAAGTAACTGTAAAAGTACCTTTTTTCGATTCACAAATTTCCTTTAACTCTTTTATACCTTCTCCTTGTCTTTCATACACACTAAAACATAAGTTTCCTCGTTTTGCATCTGTCTCATAAGAAAATGTCACTTCTGTATCCTTTTCATACTGAAATTCAATATCCTTACCGGCAATATCCCATGATGAGAATTTTGCCTTGTAACTTGTTTTCCCTTGCCTCTCATTTGCTAAATATATATATCCGGCTCTCCACGCATCATCTAACGTTTGTGCAAAAGTAAAACCACTAAGTAATACAAACATTGTGCTTGCCAATATCGCAACTAATGTTACTTTCTGTTTTTTAACAAAATTCACCTTACGTTCTCCTTCAACCTTCTTTTTACTTCTTCTTGCCATATATAATAAAAAACCAATAAAGAATGGTAATATAACTGCTAAAATACTCCATCCTTTGCTCATTTGATGTGCTTTAGCATCTGTATATACCCATGACCCAACACATATTAAAAGTGCTATAAAAGCCAAAAACATTGTAATCCCAGCTATCTCAAATACTACAAATGGATTAGCGAACTCTATCATGTAATTTATACTCCTTCTTTAAAAATGACTGTATTACAACATATATCGGAACGTATACGTGCATCATAATCACACTTGCTATCAGCATAGGAATTTTATGATCCAAATGAGTGATAAATTGTTCTATAACAATTGTTAACAAAACAATCCAAATGGCATGAATACTAATTAGCCACCTCTTCTCTAACTTCTGAGCCTTTCGCACACTCTGCTTCGTGTTATTGATTAGCTCTTCGCTTGGAATTATCTCTCCTGCTAAACTGCTCTTTATTTTCTGTTCAAATTTATCTTCCTTCATGAACGAACCCCTCCAAATGTTCTCGCATTTTCTTTTTCCCATAATTAAGCCGATACTTTACCGTACCAATCGGTATATTTAATATTTCACTCATTTCCTTGTAAGAATATTGTTCATAGTAATAGAGTACGAGTACCGTTTTATATTTTTCATTTAATAAATGTATAACTTCCCATATCATTTCCGCTTCTACCTTTTGAATGATTTCCTCTGATATATTCACATCATCTACAAACTCTACTTCTCCACCATCTTCTTTATGAAATAAATCTAATACGCGATCTTTCCATCTTTTCTTCTTGCGGTAAAAGTCATAAAATGTACGAACGCAAATTGTAGTAATCCACTTTTTATAATTATCCACATAAGAAAGTTGGTGCCTTGATGAAAAAACCTTTATCCACGTCTCTTGAAAAATATCTTCCGCATCTTCTTTCGTTTTCGCTAACTTATAGCATAAGGAATATATTTGCTGCTTATATATATCAATTAATTCTTCTATCTTTTCTTCCATCATAAGCCTCCTGTCATTTATATAAGACGACGCAAATTCCTCTTTTGTTTGATAAAATTTTATTTTTTTATTATCTCCACATAAAAAGGCAATCACAACATCGTGTGATTGCCTTTTATTTAAAAACGAAAGTCCGCTTCCGTTTTTCTTTATGTCCAGCTCTGCCTCCTATTCTAAACGAGCCGCTTCCGCTTTTCTTCATTACATTTTTTCTGGTGCAGATACTCCTACGATTGCTAATGCATTTTGAAGTGTAGTGCGTACTGCCTTCATTAACTCGTAACGAGCTTTACTTAATTCTAAGTTATCTTGGTTTAATACTTTTTCTGCATTGTAGAAGCTGTGTAATGTTGCTGCTAATTCAAATGCATAGTTTGTAATACGGTGTGGCAGACGTTTTTGTGCTGCATCTGCAACTACAGCTGGGAATTCACCAAGTTTTTTCAGTAACTCTACTTCTTTCTCAGAAGTAACAAGCTTGTAGTTCACATCTCCGCCTGTAGCTAATCCTAACTCTTCACCTTGACGAAGGATACTGCATACACGAGCATGAGCATATTGTGCATAGTATACTGGGTTTTCATTAGATTTTGATACAGCTAAGTCCATATCGAAGTCTAAATGAGAATCACCGCTACGCATTGCGAAGAAGTAACGCATTGCGTCCACGCCTACTTCTTCCATAAGCTCACGAAGTGTAACTGCTTTACCCGTACGCTTACTCATCTTCATTTTTTCACCGTTTTGATACAGTTGTACCATTTGGATGATTTCTACTTCAAGTGTTTCTTTATCGTAACCAAGTGCTTGAATAGCAGCCTTCATACGAGGAATGTAACCGTGGTGGTCAGCACCCCAAATGTTGATTAACTTATCAAAACCACGCTCTAATTTATCACGGTGATACGCGATATCTGGCGTTAAGTATGTGTAAGAACCATCGTTTTTAATTAATACACGGTTTTTATCGTCACCGTAAGTCATTGAACGGAACCAAGTTGCTCCATCTTCTTCAAAGATCTCTTCGCGCTCTTTTAATACGGCAAGAGCTTGATCGATTTTTCCGTTTTTGTATAGTGATGTTTCTGAGAACCATACATCAAATTTAACACGGAAGCTTTCTAAGTCTTTTTGAAGTTTTGCTAATTCATATTTTAAACCGTACTCACGGTAGAATTCATAGCTTTCTTTTTCATCAGCTTTCGCATAACGATCGCCGAATTCTTCAGCTAAACGTTTACCGATTCCAATGATATCCGCACCATGGTAACCGTCTTCTGGCATTTCTTTATCTAAGCCTAAAGCTTGCATGTAACGAGCTTCAACAGAAAGAGCTAAGTTATGAATTTGGTTACCAGCATCATTAATGTAGTACTCACGAGATACATCGTAGCCTGCTTTTGCTAATAGGTTACATAAAGTATCACCTACTGCCGCACCACGTGCATGCCCTAAGTGAAGGTCACCTGTTGGATTCGCAGATACGAACTCAACTTGTACTTTTTCACCTTTACCAGTATTCGTTTCACCGTAAGCTTCACCAGCGTTTACGATTGTTGGAATTAAATCTGTTAAGTAGCTATTATCCATATAGAAGTTAATAAAACCAGGACCAGCGATTTCGATTTTTTCAATAGAAGCTTTTGCTTTATCGAAATTTGCAACTAGTTCTTCTGCAATCATACGAGGTGCTTTTTTCGCAACGCGTGCAAGTTGCATTGCCATATTTGTAGAGAAGTCACCATTTGTTTTATCTTTTGGAGATTCTAATACAACGTTTGGAATCTGTTCTTCTGTCGCTAATTCTGCCTTTAATACAGCAGCCTGAATTTCTTCTTTAATCAATCCTTTTACTTGTTCTAAGGAATTCATTATTTTGCCTCCTTCAAATTAATTGTAATAGTATATCTGCCAGCTTCTTGTTCACTTAGAAGCAATGCGTAAGTTAAGAAGAGTTGTCCTTTTTTCTTTTCATCCGACCATTTAAAAAGAACGTTATCAGTCTTTGTTTGCAATGCAAACGTACCAAGTTCACTCGTATACGTACCAGTTGTCCATTCACCTTTCACATGCGTCTGACGCATAGAAACAGCACCTGAACGCATAATGAGAACTTGTTCATCTTGAATTTTAATAATTGTTTTCACTTCGCCTTGTTCGTTCGGCTCCTGGAATGTTACATATGTACCTTGACCTTTTACATAGTATTGACCATTTGCTTCAAAAGCAACGGTTTCCTTCCTCGCCCCTTCACGGATTTCTGTTACGAAATGAACGTGTACCGGCAAGCCTGCAAGTTGTTTCTCCACGTCTTGCACACCTTTCAAATGTTATAGATATTAAATACTACTTATAATAAATCACTTTTCCTATCATATCAAAAAAAGACTCTGTCTGTCTGCTGAAAAATCAGGAAAACTCCATTTCAAAAAATAATTCACTTCTACTTTATTTCATATGATAAAATATTTTTTAAATCTAAATATTCTTTCAATTAAAGAGGTGAGTATAGTGATACCAACAAAGTTAAAAAAGGGTGATGAAATACGAGTGATTTCACCATCGTGTAGTTTAAGTATTGTTTCAAATGAAAATAAAAAACTTGCTATAAAAAGATTAACCGACATGGGCTTTCAAGTTACATTCTCAAAATATGCCGATGAGATAGATCGATTTGCTTCCTCTTCTATTTCTTCCCGCATTCAAGACCTCCATAAAGCATTTGGAGACCCTAATGTAAAAGCTATTTTGACGACACTTGGCGGATACAACTCCAATGGTTTATTGAAACATCTCGATTATGATCTAATTCGTAAAAACCCGAAATTTTTCTGTGGTTATTCAGATATTACTGCTTTAAATAATGCAATTTACGCAAAAACAGGGCTCGTTACATATTCAGGACCCCATTTCTCTTCCTTTGGAATGGAGAAAGGGCTCGAGTATACAACCGATTACTTTTTAAAGTGCTTAACTTCTAATGAGCCTATTGAAGTCCTGCCATCTGAAACATGGAGCGATGATTCTTGGTATATAGATCAGGAAAATCGAGAATTTATTAAAAATGAAGGATACGTTTCAATTCAGGAAGGAGAAGCTACGGGAGATATTATCGGTGGCAATATGAGCACATTTAACTTACTGCAAGGCACACCATATATGCCAAATTTAAAGGACAAAATTTTATTTATTGAAGAAGATAGTTTAACTGGAACATCTACTCTTAAAACTTTTGATCGTTATTTACATTCCCTTATGCAGCAGCAAGATTTTGAATACATAAAGGGAATCGTTATAGGAAAGATGCAAAAAGGTGCAGAATGTACGATAGAAGACATTCAAGAAATGATTGCTTCAAAACCTGAACTTGCACATATTCCTATCATTGCAAACGCAAGTTTCGGGCATACAACCCCGATTTTCACTTTCCCAATTGGTGGACGTGCAAAAATTATTTCTAACAAGGAAAAAACATCTATCACTATTTTAACGCACTAAAAAAGGAGCGAATGAGTCGCTCCTTTTATGGTTTTTCTATTTTTTCCAACGCTTTTTGTGGAATAGATTCTTTCGGGATTTCAGCCCATCCTTTTCCTTGCATACCTTTTGCATAAATTTTTATAAACGCCCCCGTATGCAATTCACGGTTCATCATTCTTTTAATGATCTGTAACTTTCCGTCTTCTGTATACCCTTTAAAAGTATACAAGTATTCTCCGTCTTTTTTCTCACCTTTATCTATAACCGCATAATAATCTTGTATTTCTTTATTTGAAAAGAAGTTGTCTACAAAAGCATGTACACCTTCTGTTTTTGTGTTCAAATAATACGCTGTTCCACCTAGAATAATGGCGAATACAGCTAAAACTTTAATTACCAATTTCATACATGAACCTCCTGTTTGCACTTCTTTCTCACTAGTATTATATCTATACTTGTATTATACGGAAAAGAGCATACTATACTCTATCTAAAAGTCTTACACTTTCCTTACATTATTGTAAGGGATTTTTTCTTACAGCAAGTTCCCAAGAAAAAATTTTTCCGTTTCATACACTTTTATATTATTATTGAATGATACGAATTTTTATTACAAAAATCAAAGGAGACAGTTTTCAAATGGCTATCTTGCAAGGTTTAGCACTATTACTTGTTGTACTTTGTCTATTTACACTTTTTAGTTACCGTGCGCCTTATGGAATGAAGGCGATGGGTGCTTTAGCTAATGCAGCAATCGCAAGTTTTCTTATTGAAGCATTTCACCGTTATATAGGTGGAGAAATGTTTCATAATGACTTTTTACAATCAGTAGGAGAAGCTTCCGGTAGTATGAGCGGTGTCGCAGCAGCGATTTTAGTCGCATTAGCAATCGGTGTTTCCCCCGTATACGCTGTTTTAATTGGTATCGCTACTAGTGGATTCGGTATTTTACCAGGATTTTTCGCTGGATACGTTTGTGCTTTCGTCGTGAAATTTCTCGAAAAGAAATTACCAGCTGGCGTGGAATTTTTAGCAATCCTATTTATCGCTGCACCAATCTCACGCGGAATGGCAATGCTTATGGATCCGCTCGTTAACGCAACACTCGGTAAAATCGGTTCTATGATTTCAGTTGCAACTACAGAAAGTCCTATCATTATGGGTATTATGCTTGGTGGATTAATAACAGTTATTTCTACCTCTCCACTGAGTTCTATGGCACTAACTGCAATGCTTGGATTAACAGGTTTACCAATGGCGATTGGTAGTCTTGCCGTTGCGGCCTCAGCCCCGATGAACTTTATTTTCTTTAAACGATTAAAAATTTGTTCAAAGAAAGATACAATTGCTGTAGCAATCGAACCTTTAACACAAGCCGATGTTGTCTCAGCAAATCCAATTCCTATCTATATGACAAATTTCGTTGGCGGTGCACTTGCCGGTATTATTACATCGCTATTCCAACTTGTTAATAATGCACCAGGAACAGCATCACCAATTCCAGGTCTTCTTGTCCTATTCGGATTTAATGACGTTATAAAAGTAACGATCGCTGCCGTACTATGTGGAATCGTTACCACTATTGTCGGATACATTGGATCTATTGTGTTCCGTAAATATCCAATCCGCTCTGCTGATGAAATTCGCGGAGTTACTTCGGAAGAGAAGGTTGCATAAAAAAAGAGCTATTCCCATCGTTTGAGAATAGCTCTTTTTTGTGTTGCATAATGGTAAATGAAATTATATCGGCGGTTTTTTAAATATATCAGCGATTTTTTTAATATATCGACTTACCGACACATAACGACAAAGTAAGAGCCCTCTAATCATATAGAGGGCTCTTACTTTATCTAGCTGCAGCAGCTAGAATGATCGGTGGCTTCGCTTCTTCCTTCGAGGCAAAAAGCGCCTCTACGTCTGAAGCTCCATCCCCCTCACATTCTGAGCGAGCCGCTTCCGCTTTTATTTTATCCAGTTACGCCTCCTAGACCCTTGCGTCTAAGAACCTTCCCTGCCAAAAGGTAAAAAGCACCTTTTGCAGGAAAGAACCTTAGTCACCGGGTCTAAACAGTCGGCTTCACTTTTATTTCACCCAACCGAGCAGCATTTCCCGCACGAATTTGCTTGCTGCGACTGGTGTTTGATCACTATGGTCGTAGACTGGAGCTACTTCTACTAAGTCTGCTCCAACTACATTTATATTTGAATTTGCAATTGCTACGATGGAATCTAATAATTCTTTAGATGTGATACCGCCAGCTTCTAACGTTCCTGTTCCTGGAGCGTGAGCTGGGTCCAATACATCAATGTCGATTGTGACATAAACTGGGCGGCCAGCAAGTTTCGGTAATACTTCTTTTAACGGTTCTAATACGTCAAATTTGTATAAGTTCATACCTACTTCTTTCGCCCATTCAAATTCTTCCTTCATTCCAGAACGAATTCCGAAAGAATATACGTTTTCCGGACCAATTAAATCACACACTTTACGAATTGGTGTAGAGTGGGATAAAGGCTCCCCTTCATACGATTCACGTAAATCAGTATGAGCATCCATGTGGATGATTGCTAAATCCGGATATTTTTTTGCCATTGCCTTAAAAATTGGCCAAGACACTAGGTGCTCACCGCCGAGACCTAGTGGAAACTTATCGGCATCTAAAAGTTTTGATACATACTCTTCAATCATGTCTAAGCTGCGTTGTGCGTTTCCAAATGGTAATGGGATATCACCCGCATCAAAATATTTTACCTCTTCTAGTTCACGATCTAAATACGGGCTATATTCTTCAAGACCGATTGATACTTCACGAATACGTGCAGGGCCAAAACGAGATCCCGGACGGTAACTTACTGTCCAATCCATAGGCATCCCATAAATAACTACCTTTGACTCTTCAAAACTTGGATGACTTTTAATAAATACTTTACCTGAATAAGCTTCATCAAAACGCATATTCTTTTCCTCCTTATGTGGAACTTAAGGTATCCCAACCTTTCACTATTTCTCAAATTTGGAGCGAATTGCTCCTCTTTCTCGATTTACCGGGTCTTCTTTTTAACAACAAGAAGACGATTTTCTCTACAGAAGTGTAAGTAGCTAGCATGTTCAAGTCTTCTGGACAAACACCTTAAATGAGCTACTTACACTTTATTTGTTTGATACAATTCTCTTACTTAATTAAATCGCCAACAAATTTCGGTAATGCGAATGCTGCATTGTGTAATTCTTTTGTGTAGTATTTCGTTTCGATTTCGTGGAAACGCTCTTCACTTACTTCTAATGGATCATGTTTTTTAGATCCAATTGTGAACGTCCAAAGACCACTTGGGTAAGTTGGAATGTTTGCTGTGTATAAACGAGTAATTGGGAAGATCTCTTTTACGTCTTTAAACACAGTTGTAATTAGTTCTGGTGTAAACCAAGGGTTGTCCGTTTGTGCAACGAAAATACCATCTTCTTTTAACGCTTTTGAAATTCCAGCGTAGAAGCCTTTTGTAAATAGGTTTACTGCTGGTCCTACTGGCTCAGTAGAATCTACCATAATTACATCGTATTCATTTTCGCTTTCTGCGATATGTAGGAAACCGTCTCCTACTTTTACTTCTACACGCTCATTATCTAATGCGCCTGCAATTGATGGTAAGTATTGTTTAGAGTACTCAATTACTTTTCCATCGATTTCAACAAGAGTTGCTTTCTTTACACTTGGGTGTTTTAACACTTCGCGAATAACACCGCCATCGCCGCCGCCAACAACTAATACGTTCTCAGGATTTGGATGTGTAAATAAAGGTACGTGCGCTACCATTTCGTGATAAACGAACTCGTCCTTTTCTGTTGTCATAACCATGCCATCTAAAATAAGCATGTTTCCGAACTCTTCCGTTTCAACCATATCTAGTTTTTGGAATTCTGTTTGCTCCGTATGTAATGTGCGGTTAATACGCGCCGTAATCCCAAAATGTTTTGTTTGTTTTTCAGTGAACCATAGTTCCATCGTACAATCACGCCTTTCAATGCAAATTTATAATAGGGACATCATTAATGTCCCCTAACAAAAATAAAACAAAACATCCAAAATGTATAGTTAAAAGTACAAAAATACCGAAAATATATTTTAGTCAGAGGGTTCTAACATATGTGCGGAAAGGGTTTGCACCGTAAAAGGAAAGAAAACCCTTTCTTAAGAAAGGGCTTTTGTCTCTATTTCTACTGGTTTACGAATTGGAATTAGGATCATAATACAACCAACTAACACAACAATTCCACCTACTAAAAACGGACTTTGTGGTGAAACAGTATGACCGATAATTCCTGATAAAATTGGAGCAATCGCACCACCTAGCCAACGAACAAAGTTATAAACACCTGACGTAACAGATCTTTCATAAGGTGAAATATCCATTACATAACTTGTATATAATGCATTGTTTAAGCCAGATGCCAATCCTGATAAAACGATAAGAGTAATTTGTAACCACATAATTTTCACAAAGAATAGTGCAATTAAGAAAATCGCAAATACGAGTAAACTACCCTTTAATAATGTTTTTGGTTCATATTTCCCTTCTAGCTTATGTGCTAAAATTGCAGAACCGTAAGCTAACGCGAGCCCCCATCCGCAAAATACAAAGCCTAATTGAATAGCTGATAAATGCATAATAAGTGGTGAATATGCTAACACAACGAAAAATCCGTAGTAGTATAACATTCCTGAAATCGCACCTTGCATAAACGGTTTATACTTCACCAGGTTAAGTAATTCCCCTACCCCAGCAGCCTTACGCTTCACTTTTCGCTCCGGTTCTTTTACAAAAAAGAATACTAAAATAAATGCTAAGAAAATTAAAATACTTGTCGCGAAAAACGGATAACGCCAAGAATGACCACCTAATATCCCGCCTAATAATGGTCCGCCAGCCATGCCTAAACCGATAGCTGCTTCGTATAATCCTACTGCTTCATGAACTTCTTTACTTAATGCTATTAATAGCGTCATTGCTGTAGCAAAAAACATCGCATTTCCTAATCCCCATCCAGCGCGGAAAAGAGATAATTGAGCAATCGTTTGCGATATACCGCATATAAACGCAAATACAGTCACAATTGCAAGGCCGATTGTCATCATTCGTTTATCACCAAATCTCGATGCAAATATACCAGCTGGTAACATCATGATTGCCATCGTTAAAATATAAGCGGTAAATAACATTTCAACTTGCCAATGCGTTGCACCGATTTTCTCAGCAATAATTGGCAAAATCGGGTCAACTACCCCTATACCCGAAAAGGCAAGGAAGGTAGCCACCACTGTAATCAATCTCCCTAGTTTTTGTTTGCTCTCCATTTTGATTACTCTCCTTTTGTGTTCTCTAAAAATGTTACTGCACGATGTAAACTATCTTCGAGTTCTGCCTTTACACGTTGCATTTGCTCCATTTTTTCGTCTAGCGTTTGCACTTGTTGTTCAAGCATCTCTTTAATTTCTTGAATCACTTCACGGTCACGAGGATTTTCACTACTTCTTCTTTGCTCCATTCTTTCTTTTAACGATAAAAAATGCTGCATCTCTTGAAGCGTAATTCCTAACACTTCTTTCGCTTCCACAATTTTTTTAATTCTGGCGATATCCCCGTCTGTATACAGGCGAATGTTCCCCTCACTACGTTCAGGGGGATGAATTAAACCAATTTCCTCATAATAACGAAGTGTACGTTTTGTCAAACCAACTTGCTTTGTTACTTCATCAATTTTATACATGTTTATTCCTCCCTTCACTTGATTATTACATTTTACGTTAACGTTAACTTCTGTGCAACTGTTAGACTTTTGTAAATGTTTGTCATATTCAATTGTATTTTCCCTAAAGCAGTTTCATAATGAAAGAAAAGAGATAATAAGGAGAATTTCACATGAGTAAACCACTTATTTTCGCTCACCGCGGAGTAAAAGGAACACATCCCGAAAATACGATGATTGCCTTCCAAGAAGCAGAACGCATTGGCGCTCACGGAATTGAACTCGATGTCCACTTATCAAAAGATGGTGAACTTGTCGTAATTCACGATGAAACCGTCAATCGTACAACAAATGGCGTTGGACTTGTTTCGGAAAAAACGGTAGAGGAACTACAATCATTGGACGCTGGTAGCTATAAAGACCCTTCTTTCCATGAAGCAAAAATCCCAACGTTGCGTGAGGTTTTCATTTGGCTTTCCACAACGAACTTACAACTAAATATTGAATTAAAGACAGATGTTATTCATTACCCAAATATTGAGGAAAAAGCTGTTGCACTTGTGCGTGAATATCATCTTTCTAATCAAATTGTATTTTCATCATTTAACCATGACTCTGTTTCATTATTAGCAGAAATTGCTCCTGAAATCCCAAGAGCAATTTTATATGATACACCACTTGCTGATCCAATTGCCGAAGCAAAACATAGAGAAGCAAATGGATTACATCCAAACTTCCAGTTATTAACGAAAGAATTTGTGCAGTTAGCACAAGAGCAAGGGTATGTTTTCCGTCCATATACAATTAATGAATACAAAGATTTACAAACTATGATTGATTATGGTGTAGATGTCATCATTACTGATTGGCCAGCACGTGCCTTTGAGCTCCTTTCTTAATGGAAGGGGCTTTTTTATTTTCGAAATTTCATTGTTTAAAATAAATGAAAACCCTCAATACTAATACAATAACGCTTGTATTAATGAGGGGCTGAAAAAAGATGGATCAAACTATGAATCCAAAACTTAAAAAATATAAACGTCTTTTCTTCACCGCAATGTTTTCTTGCGTCCTTTTCTTCGTTTTTTCTTTTTTTGTTATTATTATAGTTGCAAAAATTATGGGACCTCCTCCTGTTGCGGTCCCGCAAACAAGCGTCTTTTACGCAAATGATGACACTGTTATAGGACAAAGTAATGAAATGCAAAAACGTTACAATGTATCTCTTAATGAAATTTCACCTTATGTAAAAGAGGCGACACTATCTATTGAAGATCAACGATTCTACAAACATCATGGCTTTGATATGAAACGTATTGCTGGTGCCATTGTTGCCGATTTAAAAGCGATGGCAAAAGTCCAAGGTGCTAGTACGATTACACAACAGTATGCTCGTAACCTTTACTTAGATCATGATAAAACGTGGAAACGTAAACTATTAGAAGCAATGTACACAATTCGCCTTGAGGTGAATTATAATAAAAATCATATTTTAGAAGGATATTTAAATACAATTTATTACGGACATGGCGCTTATGGCATCGAAGCTGCATCCCGTCTATATTTCGATAAAACGGCAAAAGAGTTAACATTAGCAGAAGCTAGTATGCTCGCAGGTATCCCGAAAGGGCCAAGTGTCTATTCGCCCTTTTTGAAAGAGGATCGTGCGAAAGGACGACAAGCTCTCATATTAGATGAAATGGTAGAACAAGGATATATTACGAAGCAACAAGCAGCCTTAGCGAAGAAAGAGCCACTAACTTTTGCCTCATTAGATACGAAAAAAGTAGCAGAGGTCGCACCATATTTCCAAGATGCTGTACAAGCTTCGCTCCTTCGTGATGTTGGATTAGACGAACAAGCTTTACAACGGGGTGGCTTGCGAATTTATACAACGCTAGACCCTAAACTACAAGCTGTAGCAGAACAAGCTGTAAAAGATCACATACCTGACACAACAAACATACAAACTGCTCTCGTCTCTATGAATCCAAAGACAGGTGAAGTGGCTGCTCTTGTTGGTGGAACTGATTATACTACAAGTCAATTTAACAGGGCTACACAAGCCATTCGTCAGCCTGGTTCTACATTTAAGCCATTTCTATATTATGCGGCATTAGAACGAGGATTCACGCCTGCTACGCGCTTAAAAAGCGAATATACTGTATTCACCTTAGGTGACGGCGTTTCAAAGTATAAACCGAAGAACTATAAAGATTATTATGCAGATGATTTCGTAACGATGGCACAAGCTCTCGCAGTCTCTGATAACATTTATGCTGTGAAAACGAATTTGTTTTTAGGCGATGACGCGCTTGCAAAAACAGCGAAACAATTTGGAATTAAAAGTGCATTAAAAGATGTTCCTTCTCTAGCTCTTGGTACATCACCAGTAAAACCAATTGAAATGGTTAACGCTTATAGCATGTTCGCAAATGGTGGAAAAGAAGTAAAACCTACTTTCATTCGCCGCATTATGGATCATGAAGGAAATATATTATACGATGCTCATTTAGAGAGTAAACAAGTTCTCGACAAGAGCAAAGCGTTTGTAATGGAAGAAATGATGACTGGTATGTTTAATAAGAAACTAAGCAGCTATGCTGCTGTAACTGGTCAATCGATGTTATCCAAACTATCAAGAACATATGCCGGCAAATCTGGTTCTACTGAAACGGATAGTTGGATGATTGGATTTACTCCGCAAATCGTAACTGGTGTGTGGGTCGGATATGATCAACCTAAATCTATTTCAAACGTAGCAGAACAAGGATATGCGAAGAAAATATGGACTGATACGATGGAGAAAGGGTTAGATGGACAACCAAAAAAAGAATTTAAACAACCAAGTGACGTCGTAGCGGTTAATATCAATCCAGAGAACGGTAAAATTGCTACAAAAAATTGTCCTATTTCTGTGAAAATGTATTTCGCTAAAGGTACCGAACCGACTGAATATTGTATGGATCACGTCGATGATAAAGAAGAATTTGAAAAAACGACTGAAGAAAAGAAAAAAACAAGTTGGTGGAAAAAATATCTTCCTTGGTAAAAAAATAGCTGACGGGCATCCGTCAGCTATTTTTTATTCACTTAATAATGCACGGCGCAATTCTTCACTAGATTCGTTCCAAATCGCTTCATTATGTTCTTTCAAGAACGTACCAAGTACTTTTTTAGATGATTCATCCATATGTTCAACCATAATGTGACGCTTCAATGATTTATCCATTTTATTTACGTGCTCTGGAAGTGATTTATATCCGCGGCGAATTTCACGGTCTACTGTCATTTCACAAGCTGTTACACCTGCGTAATACGCACCTGTCGCAGTTCTTTCAATCGTTACCCAAACAAGCCAAAATGGTTTTCCGTTTGGAACTTCATCTTTATTTGTTAAAAACTTAATACCTTTTTCTACTGTACTACGCGCGTGCATCGCACCAATATCAACGAATGCAGTTTTCTCTAGTACATCAACAAATACAGGTGAAATGTTTTCTAAGCTTAATGCCCCAACACCAAATCCACCATGTCCATCTGTTGAATCATTTTTCACGATATTAAAACCGATTTTTTTCTTTTTCTCTGTCATATGTAAAATCCTCCTCACTTAAAAATTATAAAAGGCCAAAAATAGGCGCAATGATGCTATCTAAAAATACAAATACATGCGGAATAACTACCTGGAAAATAGGTTGAATTGTGTAATTACTAAGCGGTGTAATAACGAGAATTAATAACGCAATTGCCCCGTATTTTTCATACTGTGTCATTTTCGCGCGAATATTTGCTGGCGCTAAATCTTCCACTACACGATACCCATCAAGTGGCGGGATCGGTAATAAGTTAAATACAAGTAAAACGATATTCAGCATAATAAAAATCTGAAAAAATTGAGCTAACGTATCTGCTACTGCAGATGGAATTGAGTATAATACACCAAATTTTAATAAGCTATACCAAATAATTAAACCAATTGCGCTTAAAATTAAATTACTAATCGGCCCCGCAATTGAAACTAATACACCTGCAAGACGCGGTCTTTTAAAGTTATATGGGTTAACAGGAACCGGTCTTGCCCAACCGAATCCAAGAATTAATACTGCAATCAAACCTATAGGATCTAAGTGTGCCATCGGTGATAAAGTCAAACGACCTTGTCTCTTTGCTGTATCGTCTCCAAATTTATATGCTACATATGCATGTGCAAATTCATGAACTGATAATGCGATAATAATGGCCATTGCTACCAAAGGAATTTGGTGCAACGGGTATCTAAATAACTGATCCATGCTTCATCTCCTCTTCCATATGTCAAAAAAAGAAATTATTTGTTTTTTCGATTGTTCTTCCCTATAATCCGCTATAATAAGAGTGTAACTTACATAAAAGGAGCGATTGTACATGCCATACGTAACAGTGAAAATGCTAGAAGGACGCACAGAAGAACAAAAGAAAGCTCTTGCTGAGAAAGTAACAGCAGCAGTAAGCGAAACAACTGGTGCTCCTGAAGAAAACATCGTTGTTTTCATCGAAGAAATGTCTAAAAACCATTATGCAGTTGGCGGAAAACGCTTAAGCGACAAATAATTTCAAGTTTTTTCATAAGAAGCAGCCATTAGCTGCTTCTTATTTCTTTCCTTCTAACAACTCAATAATTCTCTCTTTATATTTTCCTTTTCTTCCATCTTCATAGATTAAATCATGCGGATAGAATAGCTTTTGATCCGTTCTTTTCTTACCTGTAATCGCCTCAACAATATCCGACTCACGTGAAAGCTCTCTAAGCTCTCCGTTTGGCATAAGAAGTAGGATTGGTAGACGCTCTTCTTCTTCTCCTGCACGATAAAAGTCATACGGTAAGTCTGATGTTGAATCGACTACTAAATAATACTCCGGATCAAGTCCAATCTTTTTAAATAAACTACTTAATTCCATCCAATTATCTAAACCGTGTTTATCTGTAAACTCTACATATTTAAATAGATTTCGATTCATAAAACGGCGGCATAAATCGCTTAAAATTGGATCTTCTTCTTCCTGCCATACTTGGAAGTAGTAATACATAACGTTCTCGTCTAACTTTAAATAATCCTCTACTGTTACTTCTTCTTCAAATAAAGAATAGAAATGAACAGGATGATTTTTAAATGTATAATACTTCTCGTGCAGTGATTTCGCACGGTGTAAAATCTTCGTTAAAATAACTTCTGCACTTCGCGTTACCGGGTGGAAATATACTTGCCAATACATTTGATAACGACTCATAATGTAATGCTCAACAGCATGCATACCACTATTTTTAATGACTACTTGATTCCCATACGGACGCATTACACGCAGTATACGTTCCATATCGAAGTTTCCGTACTTTACGCCTGTAAAATAAGCATCTCTTAATAAATAATCCATACGATCCGCATCAATTTGACTCGAAATCATACTAATCGCTAATTTATTAGTAGACGTTTTTGCAATTACATCTGCTACCTTTTGTGGAAACTCCTTATCAACACGACTTAATACATCATTAATCTCCGTATCGCCTACGATAATCTTTTGCGTAAATTTCTCATGATCTAATGAAAATACTTTTTCAAACGAGTGAGAAAATGGGCCGTGGCCGACATCATGAAGTAATGCCGCACATAAACATAACAATCTATCTTCAGCATTCCAATTTGGTCTGCCATCAAACACATCATCAATCATACGACGAATAATTTCGTATACACCTAACGAATGAGTAAAGCGACTATGCTCTGCACCGTGAAATGTAAAAAATGTCGTTCCAAGCTGCTTAATACGGCGCAAGCGTTGAAATTCTTTCGTTCCGATTAAATCCCAAATAACACGATCACGCACGTGCACATATTTATGTACTGGGTCTTTAAACACTTTTGTTTCGCTGAGTTTGTCGTTTAAATATACCACTTTCCGACATCCCCCTTTCTTTACTACATTCTTACTTTATATTATAAACGAAATGAGAAACAGAAAGAAATGAAAGACTGTATTAATTCCCTTTATAAAAAGAAAAAATCACCTTTACCGAAGTAAAAGTGATTTCCTTTATACATTATTTACCTAAAACGAATTCAGCAACTTCGTCTAAGATCATATCTTTTCCTAGTGGGAAGTAACCTTTGTTTAAGTCTTCATTTTTAATTGTAAATACGTGGTTATTTTTAACAGCGTTCATGTTTTTCCAAATTGATTCTTCTTGGAATTCTTTTAAGCGCTGAGAACCGTCACCAGTTGTAAATACGAATAAGTAATCTGGGTTGTAATCGATTAAAGCTTCTTTTTGTACTTGTACTAACGGTTTATCAGTTGGTGTACCTTTAACTGCTGGTAGTTTTAAATCATTAAAGATTACGCTACCGTAACCGTAGTCACCATATACGCGGAAAGCATTTGGATATGCAGCCATTTTCATAAATGTTGCTTCACCAGTTTTAGCGACGATTTTGTCATGTAATTTGCTTGCTTTTTCATCATACTTTTTGAACCATTCTTTTGTTTCTTTTTCTTTACCGAAGATTTGACCTACTTCTTCGAATTTTGGACGCCATTGATCTAATGGAGTGTTTAACATAACTGTTGGTGCAATTTTAGATAATTGATCATAAATCTTTTCTTGACGATTATTTACAAGAATTAAATCTGGTTTTGCAGCAGCTACTGCTTCGATGTTAATTTTATCGCCCCAAGCAGAACCAACTGGTTTAACATCTTTTAGTTTCTTTTCAATATGTGCATCAATTTTTTCTTGAGATGTATTAGCAGTAATAACCGGTTTCATACCGAAAATTAGTAATTCTTCTGTTGAACCACTAAGGTCAGCAATTTTCTTTGGGTTTGCAGGAATTTTAATTTCCCCTTTTGCATGTTTTACAGTGCGCTCTTCAGTCTTTGCATCTGCTTTCTTTTCTTCTTCTTTGTTAGAACAAGCTGCAAATAGTACAGAAGTCACAACTAGTACCATTGCTAATAGTGCCATTTTAAAATTCTTCATGTTCCCACTCCTTCTAGCTGTATTTATCTTATAAGTTACAATGAACTATAAGAAACAAAGATAACAATTAATTAATATATATTTATTAACTGTTGTTAATAACCCATTCTAACGGGCGTTCAACTTCCCATTCATATATAAGAAGCTCAACGTCCATTAGAAGCCCCCCTCTTTACGAGGGGGTTCTACTTATGCTTTTTTACGCAATTGATTACTAATCATCGCTAAATCATATGTTAAACAAATTGGCTTACAGTTTACTGGACATGGAACGATTTGAGCTTCAATCTCAAATACGTTACGAAGTGTTTCACTTGTCATAACTTCATCTGGCGTTCCTTGTTTCATTAACTTACCTGCTTTTAATGCAATCATATGATCAGAGAAACGAGAAGCGTGGTTTAAGTCATGGATAACCATAACAATCGTTCTACCTTCTTCTTCATTTAACTTTTTCAATAAGTTTAATACTTCTAATTGATGAGCCATATCTAAGTACGTTGTTGGTTCATCCAATACAAGTAATTCTGTTCCTTGTGCAAGAGCCATTGCGATCCAAACACGTTGACGTTGGCCACCTGATAGCGCTTCTGCTGGACGATTCGCAAATTCTTTCATTCCTGTCACTTCAAGTGCCCAGTTAATGTAGCGATAATCCTCTTCTTTCAACGTGCCAAACCCTTTTTGATGAGGGAATCTTCCATATGACACAAGCTCAAATACAGTAAGACCCGTTGGCACTTCTGCAGTTTGTGGTAAAATCGCCATTTTCTTTGCAATTTCTTTCGTTGGCTGTTTCTCAATTGCTTTTCCGTCAAGATAAACAGTACCTTGCTTTGCCTTCAAAATACGAGACGCCGTTTTTAATAATGTGGACTTCCCACAACCATTTGGTCCAATAATTGTTGTAATTTTCCCTTCCGGAATTTCAACTGTTAACCCGTCAATAATTAAACCTTCATTATAGCCAACAGATACCGCATCCACCGCTAAAGTTGCCATACGAAAAGCCTCCCTTTATTTTGTCCTCATAAGTAAATAAATGAAATATGGTGCACCAATTACAGAAATAACAAGACCGACTGGTATTTCTGAAGTTGTTAATACACTTCTTGAAATTACGTCTGCAAATAAAAGTAAAAACGTTCCTATTAGCGCAGCTGTGGGCAACATAATTTGATGTTTACCACCAACAAGGCGCCTTGCTAAATGCGGGGCCATTAAACCGATAAAGCCAATTCCGCCTGCAACAGCAACAGATGCACCTGCTAAACAAACTGCAATAAATAATAATTTACGTCTTTCTTTTTCTACGTTTACACCAAGGCCAACTGCTGTAGAATCGCCTAGGTTCATTACATTTAATATGTGTGCTTTACTTATAGCAAGCGGTAAGAAAATAACCATCCATGGAAGTACACTTAATACGAATTTCCAATCTGTACCCCATAGACTTCCCGCCAGCCAAATCGTAGCAAAACGAAAATCGTTAGATGTCATCTTCATAGAGAAAATTAAACTAACAGCTCCAAATCCAGCTGCAACGGCAATACCTACAAGTATTAATCGAGTCGATGAAACGCCGTCTTTCCATGCTAGTAAATAAATAATTACCGCTGCTAATATCGCTCCAACTAGTGCGAAGAATGGAAGAATGAATACAGATAAAAATGTACCAGTCCCTACTTTCCCGAAGAAGAAGTAGACGAATATAACAACTGTTAATCCCGCTCCAGCATTAATACCTATAATACCTGGATCAGCAAGCGGATTTCGTGATAAACCTTGCAAAATCGCACCTGACATAGCTAAAGCAGATCCGACTAGTATAGCAATTACCATACGCGGCATACGGAATTCAAATAAAATAACAGACTGATCTTCAGCCCCTAGTCCAACCAATGACTTTAATACGTCCATTGGCGGGATTTTAAAAGTTCCTGTATTTAAACTAATAAGAAATATAGAAACGATTAGTCCTACTAAAATCGTTAATATAGAAATGTTCTTTTTTGTTAAGACACTCGTCCTCACATCTTTCCTCTCCCTTCATTACGTGCTAAGTAGAGGAAGAATGGAACCCCAATTAGCGCTGTAATTGCTCCAATTGGCGTTTCAAATGGCGGGTTAATAACGCGAGATAACATATCTGCACATTCAATTAACAGCCCACCTAAGACCGCAGAACATGGAATAACCCATCTATAGTCCGAGCCTACAAGAAAACGAGTCATATGCGGAATTACAAGACCAACAAATCCAACTGATCCTGCCATGGAAACTGCGGAACCCGTTAAAACAAGAACAAGTACTGTTCCGATAAATTTAATCAATGTCGTATTTTGACCAAGTCCAATTGCAATTTCTTCACCGAAGCTCAAAATTGTAATATATCTCGACATCATAATTGCGATAAAAAGACAAACAAGGCCAATTGGCACTAACATATTAATACTTTGCCATTTCACTCCAGCAACTCCGCCTGCATTCCACATGCTTACCTCTTGGGCAAGATTGAAATACAATGCGATTCCAGATGAAATTGCCCCTAATAAAGCACTAATAGCTGCACCTGCTAAAGCTAATTTCACAGGTGTTAATCCACCTGGTGAAGAAGACCCAATTCCATATACAATGCTTGCACCAAACGCAGCTCCAATAAAAGATGCGATAACAAACATTAAATAAGGTGAATTAGGAAAAAATGCATACATAATTGCAATTCCAAATACAGCCCCATCTGTAATCCCCATTAACGATGGTGAAGCAAGTGGATTTCGCGTCATACCTTGCATAATTGCTCCTGATACCGCTAAAAAGGCACCTGCAACTACGCCCCCTATTGCTCTAGGCATGCGAAGCTCTTGAATTACATTATGATGTGTAATAGATCCATCAAACTGAAATACAGCTTGCCATACAGTCTTTAAACTAATATCTGCAGCCCCAAAAGAAATAGAAACTGCCATGCTTAAAGCTAACAAAACTGTACCCGCTACTAAAATAATAGAAGCGATAAGCGGTCTGCTCTTAATCTCTTTAACATTCTCTTCTTGCTGTTCTATACTGCTTGCGCTCGCTTCCATCCCTCAACCATCCTAACTAACAACATATATTTATTGAAATGAAATTTATTCTCAAATAGTAATAAAAAAATTAGGTGAATTGTTATTTTCCTGATAATGATTATCAGAATCAGACACTTCTATTCTACCTATCGCTTTAAAAGACTGTCAACCATTATTTTGAAATATAAATTTATATAAATTGGAATTTCAATACAAAAGTTATATCTATCCTTTAGAAAACGTTCGTCCACACAAGAGTACTTTCGCAGAATAAATCATTCCTCTTATGGGCATAAAAAAGAAGAGTAATCTTTTCACTCTTCTTTTTCTTACTTATTTAACTTTGCTTCAATTTTTGCGATTAACTCATCTTCTGTTGGAGCCGCAACTGGACGGTTATTTACAAATGCGAATGATTTTTTACGACCAGGACCACAGTAAGACTGACATCCAACTTCAATCGTTGCACATGAATCTACTTTTTTTAACTTCGGAACTAACGTTTTAACGTTCGTTGCCTGACAGTCATCGCACACGCGAAACTCGTTTCCCATTATATAACACTTCCTCTATTTTAAACTTTTCTCAAGTACATTTAAAAATAAACACTAAATGGTATTTTACCGCTCTTTGAAGCTCGTTGCAAGTTTCCCTACAAAGCCTATTCTCTACATAATGCTACATATTTATATGCTCTTCTACAGAAGCGCTCACCATTCATGGGAAAATTTTTACCTTTCATCGAAATCTACCATATTTTTAAAAGCTTTGTATAAAAGTTTATTTTTTTGCCCATTATAAAAATAGGAAGTTCATAAAAAGAAAGGGAGTTGAATCTATGAAAGTAAGACAAGATGCTTGGACAGATGAGGATGATTTATTACTTGCTGAAACGGTACTTCGTCATGTTAGAGAAGGAAGTACGCAATTAAATGCATTTGAGGAAGTAGGGGATCAGTTAAATCGTACATCTGCTGCTTGTGGTTTCCGCTGGAATGCTGTTGTTCGCTATAGCTACGAACAAGCTCTTCAACTAGCAAAAAAACATCGTAAAGATAAAATGCGTGCTGCAAGCGGTGAACAAGCAAAAAAACGTTTACTTTATACACCACCAGCTTCAGATTCGATAACTGATTATGAAGAATTAGTACAAGAAGAATCAATCGTACAATATAAAGAAGCTATTCCATATCAAGAATCTACTGCTCCTGCTGCAAGAAGCTCTATGACAATGCAAGATGTTATTTATTTTTTACAAACAGTCGGATCTTCAAATATAAAAGTGACAGCTCTTGAAAACGAGAATACGAGATTGAAACAAGAAATTAAAGCACAAATCCTTCGGAATGAGGAACTAGAAAAGAAACTAGAAAAATTGGAAAAGCAATCTCATACTGTACAAGAAGATTACGAAACACTTATGAACATTATGAACCGAGCTCGTAAATTGGCAGTCATGGATGACGAAGAACGTTCTCAAACATCTTTCCGAATGGACCGAAACGGTAATTTAGAAAAAATTGCAGAATAAAAAGGATGCATGTAATGCATCCTTTTTATTATTTCACCTATAAGCTCCCCCTTTATATGTGAGAAAACTCCATTCTTCATTTTTTGCTATAATAGAGATTGTCATTTTAAAGATAAGGGGTTAGTTATATGAGCAATTCCCGTTCCATTTTATCTCAGCCAGAGTGGCGCATTGTAGATCAATCTAGTTTGGGACCAACATTCCATGCACTTCAGTCATTCGCAATGGATGACACATTATGCACAAGCATTGGAAATGGCAAGTCAGCCGCAACAATGCGTTCTTGGGTTCATCACAATACAATTGTCCTTGGCATTCAAGATTCACGCCTTCCGCATTTAGAAGAAGGTATTTCTTTTTTAAAACAAAACAACTTCAATGTTATTGTCCGTAATTCTGGCGGGCTTGCGGTCGTGCTTGATGAAGGTGTTTTAAACGTATCACTTTTATTCCAAGAAACAGAAAAAGGTATCGATATTGATCTTGGATACGATACAATGTGGCATTTGATTAAGGAGATGTTAAAGGATTACGACGTTACTATCGAGGCAAAAGAAATTGTCGGCTCTTACTGTCCTGGTAGTTATGACTTAAGTATTCGCGATCAAAAATTCGCTGGTATTTCACAACGTCGTATTCGCGGCGGTGTCGCTGTCCAAATCTATCTCTGCGCTACCGGAAGTGGCTCTGAGCGTGCCGCACTCGTTCGTGATTTTTACAGCCTAGCAATTCAAGGGGAAGAAACACGCTTTACGTACCCTGAAATTGTACCAAGTACGATGGCCTCACTCTCAGAATTACTTGGCGAAACCATTACAGTACAAGATTTAATGATGCGTCTTTTAAAAACATTGCAGCAATTCGCTCCAAAGTTAACACCATCTCAATTAACAATAGATGAGATTCCTTTATATGAGACGAATTTACAACGTATTATTGATCGTAATAATAAAGCACTTGGTTTAGAAAAATAAAGACCGTCGCTATAATAGCGACGGTCTTTATTTCAATTCATTATAGAATTAAAGTGCTTGAGCTGCTGTAATTAAAGCTAACTTGTACACTTCTTCTTCGTTACATCCACGAGATAGGTCATTTACAGGCATGTTTAAGCCTTGTAAGATTGGCCCTACTGCTTCGAAGTTACCTAAACGTTGAGCGATTTTGTAGCCGATATTACCAGCTTCTAAGCTTGGGAATACGAATACGTTAGCATCACCTTTAATTGTAGAACCTGGAGCTTTTTTCTCAGCTACAGATGGTACGAATGCAGCATCGAATTGGAATTCTCCATCTAAAGTTAACTCAGGAGCCATTTCTTTTGCAATGCGAGTTGCTTCTACAACTTTTTCTGTTTCTGGAGATTTCGCAGAACCTTTTGTAGAGAAGCTTAACATAGCAACGCGTGGATCAATGCCGAATAACTCAGCAGTTTTCGCACTTTCGATACCGATTTCAGCTAAATCTTGACTGTTTGGTGCAATGTTAATTGCGCAATCAGCGAATACATATTTCTCTTCTTCACGTACCATGATGAATACGCCAGAAGTTTTTGTAACGCCTGGTTTTGTTTTAATAATTTGAAGTGCTGGACGAACTGTATCAGCTGTAGAGTGAGCTGCACCACTTACTAGACCGTGTGCTTTGCCCATGTATACAAGCATTGTACCGAAGTAGTTTTCGTCTTTAAGGATTTTGCGAGCGTCTTCTTCAGTTGCTTTACCTTTACGGCGTTCAACGAAAGATGCTACCATTGCATCCATTTCTTCGTATGTAGCTGGGTCGTAAATATCAACGCCTGCTAATGTTAAATTCATGCTAGCAGCTTTTGCGCTAATTTCTTCTCTATTACCAACTAAGATTGGTTTTACTAACTCTTCTTTTGCTAAACGCTCTGCAGCGCCTAAAATTCTTTCATCAGTTCCTTCAGGAAGTACGATAGAAATGCCTTTTCCTTGAACTTTTTCTTTTACTGTTGTAAATAAGTTGCTCACGAATAAACCCTCCTACATATGTTAAAAAAACTCTATCTTTAAGAATACTGCTTTTCTTCTATATTTTAAACTTATAGCTCCCAAAAAATAGATAAAATAAAAATGATTATATTTTCATAAAATTCAGCCGTTAAATTCACCTTGCTTAAACACTTAAATGTGACAATTTTATGCGCCAAGGTTTTATATAGATGATTTTAAAACTATATATGCTATAGTTAACGTGTAAAACTATCATTAACTGAGGTGAATAGAATGAGTGAAGCAACAACAACGTTAGATGGCTGGTATTGTTTACATGATTTACGTTCTATTGATTGGGCTGCATGGAAAACATTATCTAGCGACGAACGCGGACAAGCAGTGTCTGAATTTTTAAATGTCGTTGAAAAATGGAACGAAGTAGCTACTGCGAAAAAAGGTAGTCACGCAATGTATACAGTTGTTGGCCAAAAAGCTGATATTATGCTTATGATTTTACGTCCAACAATGGAAGAGTTAAATGAAATTGAGACAGAATTGAATAAAACAACTTTAGCTGAATATATGGTTCCTGCATATTCTTACGTATCTGTTGTTGAATTAAGCAACTATCTTCCAGCTGATGAGGATCCATACCAAAACCCGCAAATTTTAGCTCGCTTATATCCTGAATTGCCGAAAGCAAATCATATTTGCTTCTATCCAATGGATAAGCGTCGCCAAGGTGATGACAACTGGTACATGCTTCCTATGGAAGAGCGTAAAAAAATGATGTACAGTCATAGTAAAATTGGACGTCAATACGCAGGTAAAGTACGCCAAGTGATTTCAGGATCTGTTGGATTCGACGATTTCGAATGGGGCGTAACATTATTCGCTGACGATGTTCTTCAATTTAAAAAACTTATATATGAAATGCGCTTCGATGAAGTAAGTGCTCGTTATGGTGAATTTGGAACATTCTTCGTTGGAAACATTTTACCAGACGAAAAAGTAGAGAAATTTTTACACATATAAATGGTGAAAAGGAACGAAATTCGTTCCTTTTTTTATTCTTCTCTATATTTATCCTCAAAAATCCCCTTTTTTCTGCACTTTTGAAGAAAAACCGACATTTTTTCAAATTTATTGTAAAATTGTAACCTTTTTATATGTAAAGATATGCTAAAATGATACGAGCTATATGCTAAATAACGATGCGAAGGTGATAATCTATATGAAAAAAATTTTGTCTATTTTACTATTGTTTGTATTGTCAATTTCTTCCTTAGGAGTAACAACATCCCATGCGGAAGAAAAAATACATATTGAGGCAGCCGCTGCACTTTTATTTGATGCAGATACAGGAAAAATACTTCACGAGCAAAATCCAGATGAATTGCTAGCTATTGCTAGTATGTCGAAATTAATTGTTGTTTACGCTGTTTTAGAAGCAATTAAAGAAGGAAAAATCACATGGGATACGAAAGTAAATATTTCTGATTACGCTTATGAAGTCTCTCGTAATAATGAATTCTCTAATGTACCGTTCGAAAAAGGACGTCAATATACTGTAAAAGAATTATATCATTCTATTGTTATATTCTCTGCAAATGGATCTAGTATCGCTTTAGCAGAACTTCTTGCAGGAAGTGAGAAAAACTTCTTAAATCTTGCAAATGAACATGCTAAAAAGCTAGGATTAAAGAAATATAAATTTGTAAACGCTACGGGCTTAAATAACGCTGACTTAAAAGGAAAACATCCTGAGGGTACTGATCCAAATGCAGAAAACTCTATGTCAGCTCGTGATATGGGTATGCTTTCAAAAGCAATGATTACAAAGTATCCAGAAATGCTAGAGGATACAAAACAAAGATTTAGAAACTTCCCAGACAATCACCCAAAACCAATTCGTATGGAAAACTGGAATTGGATGTTACCAGGAGCTGCTTTCGCTTATGAAGGTACTGATGGTTTAAAAACTGGAAGTTCTGATACAGCTGGATACGGATTTACTATTACTGCTAAACGTGGTGATGTACGTCTTATCTCGGTTATTATTAAAACAAAATCAATGGATGAACGTTTCACAGAATCTCGTGAATTAATCGAATATGGATTTAATAACTTTGAAAAACAAAAACTAAAAGTTAATAAGAACAATACAATCTCTGTAGTAAAAGGGAAAGAAGACCAAGTAACTGTTGCACCCGAAAAAGAAATAACAGTAATTGCGAAAAAAGGTAGCAAAGAACCTTATAAAATTGGGACTGAATTAGATAAATCTCTTGCTGAAGATGGACATTTAGTTGCTCCTATTAAGAAAGATGCCAAAGTAGGCTCAATTACTTTAGAATCAACTGATAAATATGGTTTCTTAGACGGTAGTAAAAGTATGAAAGTTACTGCAAAAACGACAGAGGAAGTTGAAAAAGCAAATTGGTTTGTGTTAACAATGCGCTCTATTGGTGATTTCTTCTCAAACTTATGGTCTAAAGTTTTTTAATAAAAAAGCTGGCTCACGCTAGCTTTTTTTATTTTCCGCTCTCAATGTAAAACTTCGTTTGGTTGTCATATCTGAGCCCTTTTCCTCATACGTATGAACTAGTAATTGTTACACACTTCATCTAGAGATAAACCTCTTTCCAAAAGGTATTCCAAAAAGAGAGGTGACACATAATGGGAGTTATTGCTTATAACGAAGAAGATGTAAAGTTGTTAGCTAGACTGATGCGTGCTGAAGCCGAAGGAGAAGGACAACAAGGAATGTTAATGGTCGGAAACGTTGGGGTAAATCGTGTCCGCGGAAATTGTTTAGACTTTAAAAGCATTCGTAATTTACGTCAAATGGTTTATCAAAACCCCGGCGGTTTTGAAGCAACGCAAAAAGGATACTTTTATCAACGGGCACGTGAACAAGATATTGCCCTAGCGAGACGGACCATTCAAGGGCAACGTTTTTGGCCTGCCAACTTTGCCTTATGGTTCTTTAGACCTGAAGGGGCATGTCCACCGACTTGGTATAACCAACAAAACTCTGGTCGCTTTAAAAAGCACTGCTTCTTCCAGCCATCTGCTGGAGACTGCCCTAGCGTATATTAAGGAATAAAAATGAGGAGGGATTTTTGAATGGCACAGCAACAAAATCCGTACTATGGAACAGGTTTTTATCAACCATCTGGAACTTATGTACAACCGCAACAAATGACTCAACAACAGCAGCAAGCGATGCAACAACAAACAGCTCAAGCTGCGCAAGCTCAATATGCAATTTCTCAAGGCATGTTACCTCTAGAGCAATCCTATATTGAAAATATCCTTCGTTTAAACAAAGGTAAGCAAGCTACGGTTGTAATGACTTATGAACGTGGCAGTTCCCTTGGTACACAATCTTATACAGGTATTATTGAAGCAGCTGGCCGTGACCATATTGTTATTAGTGAACCGCAATCAGGAAAACGCTATTTACTACTAATGATCTACTTAGATTACGTAGAGTTTCCAGAAGAAATTACGTATTTACCTAGTCAACAAGCAACTTATACTCCAAGACCATAAAAAAAGCTGGCAAATGCCAGCTTTTGTTTTTTTATAATCCTTTTACAACTGCAGTCCCTACTAGAATCCACGCCACAATAAACGCTACACCACCAAGAGGTGTAATTGGACCAAAGAACTTAATGCCTGTCGTACTTAATGCATACAAACTACCTGAGAACATAATAATTCCAGCTACCATTAGCCAACCAGCAGTAGTTAAAAGTGATGATTGAACCTTATCCATCAATAAAGCAACTACGAATAGTCCACCTGCATGAAACATTTGATATGTAACGCCTGTTTTCCAAACTTCTAACATTTTTGCAGAAATTTTATTTTCTAAACCGTGTGCTCCAAAGGCCCCTAACGCAACAGATAGCCCCGCTGCAATACAACCTAGTAAAAAGAAAATTTTCATCTTAATTCCCCTTTTTTACCTTTATCATAAGCAATTTTTGCATATAAGCCAAACGATTTATCTTCTAAAAATCAAATAAAGAATTACCGTTTGCATCACTTTCTTTTATATATACTGGCTCCCCAGAAACAGGTGCAATTGGTTGCATAGTTGTTACTGGTTGTGATCCAATTACTTGCGATTGAATTTTCGGTTCTCTATATGTAGATGTTTCAACTTGTTCATCTAATAATAAGTCACATAAAGCACGCACAACTAATAAATGTTCTTTTGACTTTTGTCCTTCACTACTTTTTGCCTTCACAATTTCATTCGCCATTTTATTTAAAATCTTGTCGCTAGATATTTGCATTCCTTATCACCTCGTACTTTGTAATTCTTTCTCGAATTGTCCCAATTTTTCTACTGAACCAAATACTATTATCATATCACGTTCTTTCAATTTTTCCTGCCCTGTTGGATTATGTATAATATTCCCATTTCTTGAAATCGCTAATATTGTTACATCAAACTGATTCCTTACATTACTCTCTAGTAACGATTTACCAACTAATATTGAATCTTTTCCAACTAGAATTTCTTCAATGACAAATGACTGTTCTACTCCATACAACACTGTATCAATATAATGAACGGTTAATGGATTTGCAATACCTTTTGCGATATGAATACCCGCCATACTAGATGGGTTAATAACCTTATTTGCACCAGCACGCCTTAATTTCTCTTCAGTTTCTGGCTTTTCAGATCTCGCCACAATTTTAATCGTATCGTTTAACCCTCTTGCTGTTAATGTAATAAATACATTTTCGGCATCATTTGCAACAATAGCAACTAAACCAGCTGCTTTTAAAATTCCGGCATTATGTAATACTTGATCTTCCGTTGCATCTCCATGTACAAATAAAAGCTTTTCCTGCTCCAATATACTTTCATCTTTATCAACAACGACAAATGGAATATTCTTTTCTTGCAATTCATGTACAACTTGAAGCCCCACTCTACCGCAACCACATACTATAATATGATTTTTCAACTGCGCTATTTGTTTATCCATCTTCTTCCTCCGTACTGCATGAAATAAATTCCCTTCAATAATCATAGCTGCCACTACCCCAATTGCATACGTAACAATACCTACGCCAACAGGAATAATAAGAAGCGCAAATACTTTCCCCGCTTGCGTTACAGGAACGGCATCTCCGTATCCAACAGTCAATACAGTAATCATTGTCATCCAAAATGCTTGAAACAAACTAATCTCTTCAATCGTCATAAATCCTATCGTTCCTAGAATTACAACAAAAGTCATACATATAACTGCTATCCATAATTGCTTACGTGCATTCATACCGTGTTTCAACTCTTTTCTCTATCTACAATCTTTGCCAGTGGAAATAAAATACGTATATACTAGATACGGAATCTATGAAAGAGGTTGATATAATGAAGACATTTCTTTCCGCCTTACAATGGGCACTATTTATTTTAGCTGGAAGCCTTATTGTACCAATTAGTGTCGCAACTAGTTATGGTCTTAATGGCGCTGAAGCCATCGCATTCGTACAAAGAACATTATTTGTTCTAGGTTTTGCTGGTCTCTTGCAAGCTATATTTGGGCATAAACTTCCTATTCAAGAAGGTCCTGCTGGCCTTTGGTGGGGAATTTTCTCCCTTTACGCAAGTTTAGGCGTCGTACTATTTGGATCAAATAATGAGACACTTAAAGTTCTTCAATATGCTTTCTTATTAAGCGGTATTATTTGTATTATTCTTAGCGTTTTTGGACTTATTGATAAACTCGTTCGCTATTTTACACCGACAGTCATTGGAACGTATTTATTTCTTCTTGTCGCGCAGCTTAGTGGCTCCTTCTTAAAGGGAATGTTTGGCCTTGATGGAAAACATACAGAAGTACAATCTAACGTATTTATTCTTTCACTCATTGTTATTTTACTATCCTTTTTCATCATGAAGCTACCTATTATTGGACAATATTCCGTTCTTTTCAGTATCGTATGCGGCTGGATATTATTCGCATGCTTCGGATTATCTAATCCAATAACACCAGTGACAGACATAATCCGTTTTCCATCCTTATTTGTTTTCGGAATGCCTCGTGTTGAATGGAACATGGTAATTACGGTCATTTTCGTTACACTCTTACTTCTAACAAATATGTTAGCAAGTATTCGTGTTGTACAAAAGGTTGTCTCTAAATATGAAGAAAACGCTGCATCAGATCGTTTTAAACAAGCTGGCATTATAACAGGAATCAACCAATTGCTAGGCGGCCTATTTTCAGCTATTGGGCCTGTCGCTATTTCTGGATCAGCAGGTTTTATTGCAACGACTAATATTTATAAACGTCTCCCGTTTATATTAGGGTCAAGCTTTATTATTGTCGTTAGTATATTTCCAAAGATTACTTCATTCTTTGCAGCAATCCCTGTTGCAGTTGGTTATGCCGCTATTTATCCTGTATTCGCAAGCATGATTGGCCTCGCCTTTCGAGAATACGAAACTGTCCAGGATAAAGAACGATTATTTAAAGTAGCCGGTCTTTCAATCTTTACAGGAGTCGGAGTTATGTTTGTTCCAGCAGGAGCATATTCCACACTTCCACCATTTCTAGCATCGTTTTTAAGTAATGGTCTCGTTCTTGGATCTGTAATGGCAATCTTGCTAGAAATACTATTTTCTCGTTCCACAGCAAAACAAATATCTTAAATTGGAAAACTTCCATTATTGCACTCTACCTTTAGAGTTGTTACGATAAAATCAAACTTTAATCATTGGGGTTTTATTCATCCCCAATGATTATTAACCAATATTATGAGCAACACACTCATAATAATTTATCTACTTCTTTTCAAAGAGGTTTGATGTCTTACTATTATTCCTCAATCTCTTCATGAACATGTATTTTGATTTCAATTAAAGAAAGGAATTTTCTATATGACTTATAAAATGATTGTTTTAGATTTAGATGATACTTTATTACGTGATGACCATACTATTTCACCTCGTACGAAAGAAGCATTAATGACTGCACAAGAGCAAGGTGTAAAAGTTGTACTTGCTTCTGGACGTCCAACATTCGGTATGCGCAATGTAGCGAAAGAACTTCGTTTAGAAGAATATGGCAGTTTCATTCTATCTTTTAATGGCGCAAAAATTATTAACTGTAAAACAAACGAAGAAATCTTTAGTAGTACGCTATCTCCTGAAATCGTTCACAACCTATTTGAAATTAGTAAAACTGAAGATGTATGGATTCATACTTATATGGGCGATGATATCGTAACAGAAGAAAATAATCCTTATACTGAAATTGAGGGCGATATTACTGGTATGCCAATTGTTGTAGTAGATGACTTTAAGGCTGCTGTTAAAGAGCCAGTAGTAAAAGTATTAATGAATAAAGAGGCTGAACGCCTTGTTGAAGTTGAAAAGAAACTACAAAAACAACTAGAAGGCCAATTAAGCGTGATGCGTTCGAAACCATTCTTCTTAGAATTTACTGAAGCTGGTGTTACAAAAGGAACGAGCTTAAACAAACTGATTCAAAAGCTTGGCATTAAGCGTGAAGAAGTTATCGCAATGGGCGATAGCTATAACGACCAAGCGATGATTGAATTTGCTGGTCTTGGCGTTGCAATGGGCAATGCACCTGATGATATTAAAGAAATTGCAAACTACGTAACAGATACAAATATGAACGATGGTGTTGCAAAAGTTGTAGAGAAATTCGTTTTAAAAACGGATGTACTTGTTTAATATTTTCATTCACAAAACCTATTTGAAGTCAAATGCTTCAAATAGGTTTTTATTTAAATTCTCATGCTTTTGTGACTATATTTTGAACTTTGCACTATTCTCGTAGTGTAAACTTTCTTTTTGTATATAATGAAACAAAATAGACTATTTTATTTTGAAAAAGAATACAAATTTACTATATACAAGCATACGTTAAAGGAGGCTACTTTATGTTATCTACACCAATCGGACGATTAAGAGCAATTGGACTAGTTGAGGGTATTTCTTTCCTATTACTATTATTTGTAGCAATGCCATTGAAATATTTCGCAGGATTTGCAACAGCTGTTAAAATTACAGGCATGGCTCATGGTGTTCTATTTATTCTATTCATCTTTGCAGTAATTCAAGTAACAATCGTACACCGTAAATCAATTTTATGGGCACTTGGAGCATTTGTTTCATCAGTTATCCCATTTGGCACTTTTGTACTAGATGCAAAATTAAAGAACGAGCAACAATAATAATAAAAAGGTAGTTAACGACTGTTAACTACCTTTTCTATTTATAAATTTGGAATTTCCCAATCAATTTCTCTTTCGCCCATATTAGCTAAAATCGTATTTACTTTAGAATATGGCTTACTACCAAAGAAACCACGTCTTGCCGATAATGGGCTTGGATGTACAGATTCGATAATATGATGATTCGGATTCGTAATTAACTTCTTCTTCGCCTGCGCATGGCGCCCCCACAATATGAAAATAACTGGCTTTTCACGTTCATTCAACAGTTCAATTACACGATCTGTGAAGTGCTCCCATCCTTTTCCCTTATGAGAATTTGCTTCGCCTTGACGAACTGTTAATACGGTATTTAGTAATAATACTCCTTGTTCCGCCCATTTTACTAAATAACCGTTATTCGGGATTTCATAACCATATTCATCTCGAAGTTCTTTATACATATTTAACAATGACGGTGGTGTTTTAACACCAGGTTGTACAGAAAAGCTTAAACCATGCGCTTGATTCGGTCCATGATATGGATCTTGTCCTAAAATAACAACCTTTGTATTTTCATAACTTGTATACTGAAGAGCGTTAAAAATATCTTCTACTTTCGGATAAACAACATACGTGCTGTATTCTTCTGTCAAAAAACTGGATAGAGTAAGATAATACTCTTTCTCGAATTCAGGTGCCAATAGTGGCTCCCAATCATTCTTTAAAATATTTTCCATACTGTCACTTCCTGTCTAATTAATTCACCATATCCTGTCTTGTAAATACTACGAACGAAATAACAAGAGAAACAACTGCCCAAACAGTTAAATTCATCAAAGAAAATCCCATCGATAAACCTTGTAATGCAGGTAATTTTCCTGATAAATAATCCGTTAATGATAGATTCACACTAAAAATATATTTGGCGCCTTCCCAAGATGTTGCGAACGAGCTTAAAATACCGCCTGCAATTAATGCAGCTAGCATAACGCCCATACCAGCTGGTGTATTACGAATTAAAACAGAGACCATAAATGATATAGTTCCGACAACGATAGCAACAAACCAGGCTAGTCCATACGCCATTAAGATGTATTGCCACTGCGGAATAAGATGCACAAAGTTCGTATTTAACGTTTCCTTATCAATAACAAATCCTGTTAAAACAGGTAAATTCCATCCCGAGTACCCAAATACAAGCCCTGATAATATGTAAGCAAACAAGCCTACAAGAAACAGTATGAGCGAAATGAAAAATAACATCGTCACGTATTTACTAAGGAGTATTTTCCAGCGCCGAATTGGCCGCGTAAGTAACATCTTCATCGTCCCATCACTTCGTTCTCCTGAAACGATATCAATGGCTACAATCATTACGAGAAGCGGAATAAATAATGTAATTCCTTGTTCAATAAATGCTCTGACAAAAGTTGGTGCACCCGGTGCCATCGGATTAATATCATGATCTAAATAATATTGTTGTTGCTCAACTCTTACCTTTAACCAATCACGCCATTCTTCTGGCAACCTAGAATTGTTCAACCGGTTCTGAGAATCAACAATTTGCTGTTGCAATGAAACCTTCCAATCGGTTGTACCGAGCCTTTTTTGTGTCGTTTCTATTTCACGATACTGCGCATACACAAAAAGCGGGATCAAGATTGCTAAAATAAGCATGACAACAAAAATACGTTTCTTACGGTAAATTTTTTCTGATTCATTTAAAACTAGATTCGCAAATTCACGCATGCTGCTCACCCCTTGTGAGTTCAATAAATAAATCTTCTAGCGTAAATACAAGCTCCTTAACGCTATGTACATCTATCTCATTTTCTACAAAGTGTTTATTCCAACTACTTATAGATGCAATATCCATGCGGCATAGTAATCGCTCGCCTTCTACACTTACTTCCCTTACTTCTTCGGCTGCTTCTAGCATATCTTTCGCCTTAGAAATTGGTGTAACAATCCATTCTACACGATCACTTGCTGTTTTAATTAATTCTTCAACCTTGGCAACTGTTATCATCTTTCCTTTATGAATAATAGCAACGCGATCGCATATCATTTGCACTTCACTTAGCAAGTGGCTTGAAATAAACACGCTCATATTTTCTTCTTTTACAAGCTTATGTATAAATTCCCTAAGTTCTCTAATCCCTGCTGGATCTAAACCATTCGTTGGCTCATCTAATATGAGCAATTTTGGATTCCCAAGGAGCGCCTGCGCAATTCCAAGGCGTTGTTTCATACCAAGTGAGTACGTTTTTACCTTATCATGAATTCTTTCATCTAAATGAACCATTTCAGCAATTTCAATAATACGTTCATCTGATATATCACCTAACATACGAGCAAATTGCTTTAAATTTTCCCATCCCGTTAAATATGTATACAACTCTGGGTTTTCAACGATACTCCCAATTTGACGCATCGCTTCTCTGAAATTTTCCTTAATCGAATAACCACCGATAAAAATCGTACCTTCTGTCGCCTTAATCAATCCGACTAACATTCGAATGGTAGTCGTCTTTCCAGCACCATTTGGTCCTAAGAACCCGAACACTTCTCCTTGCTTTACATCAAAGGAAATATTCTCTACAAGAGTCTTCTTTCCAATTACCTTCTTCAAATCTCGTACGGAAAGTATCGTCGTCATTTTACCCCTCCTTGTTCTAGTTTTAATTTACTTACAACATTTTGAACTAAACGTTCTGCCATATACGTATAACCTACTTCGTTCGGATGAAAATGATCAGAGTATAATAAATCTTTCCCGCGGTTTTGGAATAAATCAAATGTCGGTGTAATATACACATTTTTATCGTTTAGCGCTAACTTCTCTAAAGATGCATTCCAGTCCACAACAATGTTTGAAGACCCTTTTAAATCTTCTACATCTTCAAAAGGATTGTATAAACCAAGCCAAAAAATCGGACTATCTGTATTTAATTTACGAATTTCTTCTATAATTTTCTTTGCTTCATTTTGAAACGTTTCTGTGTCAGGACGATACGTCTCTAAATCTATTTTCCCAAGCGATTCCCAGCCTGGGAACAAATCATTCCCACCAATCGTTAACACGATTACATCTGCTTGCTTAATTGAATATTGAGCGCCATTACTTTCAATTTGTTTTAATAAATCGGGCATTTTTGCACCACTAACTGCTAAATTTGTTAATGCAATTTTTTGCTTATAATCTTTTTGTAAATCCTCTTTCATTCGCCCAACATAGCCAATTCCTTCTTTATCACCAACGCCACGCGTTAATGAATCACCTAAACTAACGATTTGTAACGTTCCCGTTTTCTTTTTCTCTTTTGCCACTACATCGGTCTTTTTAATTAAATTTGAAGCTTTCGGATTTAATACATCATTTACACCTGAAACAAAGCCATATGCAAATAAACAGAAAGATGCAATTGTAATGAGTAGAATTACTTTTACTACTTTTGATCTCATATCAAAACCCCTTTTAGCCCTCATAGATTGTCCATAATTATACCAAACGAAATTTTGAAAAGCGATTTTCACACCTTCTCAATTATGTCGTTTCTCTATCTACTAACTCTGGTAATAACTCTATATGCTTCAC
The DNA here is from genome assembly GCF_038005705.1 of Bacillus sp. FSL L8-0199. NCBI lineage: Bacteria > Bacillati > Bacillota > Bacilli > Caryophanales > Bacillaceae > Bacillus > Bacillus sp. FSL L8-0199. The sequence continues at coordinate 5,346,592 of NZ_JBBOTS010000001.1, forward strand.
ATCTAATTTCTCTTCATTAATCTTTTCATATAATAATTCAAACGCTTTTACTCCAACGTTTTTACTAGAATGCGAAATCGTCGTTATACCCAATATATCTGCCACCTCTTGATCATCACACCCGATAATCGTAATATCCTCTGGAATACGAATTCCTTGTTTTTTTGCTTCTGTAACCATCCCTGCTGCAATATGGTTACAAGATACAAGGAACGCCGTCGGTTTTACTGACATATGAGCCCATTCTCTAATTACATTGCGTCCATCTTCCACTGTAAAACAACCCTCAAATTTCCAGGTCTCTAACGGTGTTACGATACTCTGTTGAAGCGAATCTTCATATGCCTTCTTTCGTCTTTGGCTATTAACACTATTACTTCTTCCAATACAATATCCAATATGTGTATGACCGGCATCTATTAAGCTTTTCATCCCAAGTGAAAATACTTTGTAGTAATCGATATGGACACTTGAAATGCATTTTGAATCTATTTCTTCACACATAACAATCGGGCCGAATTTCGTATATTCTTCAAGCTTCTCCTTACTATTTGCCCGAGAACAAATAATAACCCCATCAAGCTTTTTCATTTTTAACATATTTAAAATTTCTAGTTCTCTTTCTTCGCTATAATTCGTCTGGCAAAGCATCATATTATAATTATTCTTGGCTGTCTCTTTTGATATCCCCTCGATAATAGCGCTATAATATTGATCATTTACGTGTGGCAATAAAACGCCAATTACATTCGTTTTTCCTTTCACTAAATGAATTGCATTCACGTTTTGCGTGTAATTTAATTCTTCTATAATCGCTAGAATTTCTTTTCGTTTCTGTTCATTTACGTACGGATGATTATTTAGTACACGTGAAACAGTTGAAACAGATACTCCAGCAAGTTCAGCAATCTTTCTTATATTTGTCATCTCATTTTCCCCTTCTCACAAAAATTCTCCCTTGACCTGGTAAGCTTTCCACAATATATCCTTTCCTAGCAAATACATTTAGAAAGGATATACAACTATGCTTCGATTCAAATTAGAATATATATTTTTCATTGGCGGTTTACTCATTCTTGCCATCGGTATTAATATGATGACGACAATTACTTCCTTTGGACTTAGCCCTTATGATTCCTTCTTTATTGCACTATATCAAAATTTTGGCATAAGTATTGGTTTTTGGATTTTTATGATTAACTTTGCCTTTACACTTATCGTACTCTTTTGGAATAAAAAACAAATTACAATCGGTACAATTGTAACGATGGTTCTTATTTCTCTTTTTGTTGATTGGATTGGTTCCATTACAACTATTATGGACGCTATCCGCTCTCTTCCAAAATATATAACACTTATTTGCGGAAATCTATTCGTTGGAGCTGGAATTGGTCTTTACGTCTCTACAAACTTTTGTGCAGCGCCTCAAGAAGCTTTCGTTTTAACGGTTGCTGAGAAGAAAAAATGGACGTTTAGAAGAACAGAGATTTCATTAGCCTTTTTATTTTTAACGTTAAGCTTTTTATTAGATGGACCTATCTATTTTGGAACAATCATCTTATCCTTTACAACAGGCTGGATTATCCAAGCATTTATTCAATTTGGTACGCAGATTTTAAATAGAAAAGAGCCTATTAAGCAAGCTGCTTAATAGGCTCTTTCTGTTTTATGGTAAGAGATACTACTTAGCATCCCCTTCAATTCGATAGTTCGCTTTCAAACAATCTATTTCTTCATACCCTTGCAACGTATGTAGAATATAATCATAATCAGCAAGAGACGCACGATGCGTTACAATTACAATTTCAGCCTTTCCTTTCTCTTCAAGCGGCATTTGAATAATTTTCTCAAAGCTAACTCCGCGCTCAGAGAACAATGAAGTAATTTTTGCAAATACACCAATTTCGTCTTTTACATGCAGTCTTAAAAACTTTTTCACGACAATTTCGTCTGGCTCTTTTAATACTTTTTGATATTGTGGGACTACAGCACTATTTCCTGTTACCCCTAATCTAATATTTTGCATTACAGCAACTAAATCCGAAACAACAGCTGTAGCTGTCGGTAAACTTCCTGCGCCTGGTCCATAAAACATCGTTTCCCCAACTGCTTCACCGTACACATACACAGCGTTATATTCATTTTGTACTGCCGCAAGAGGATGTGTATTTGGAAGTAAAGTTGGTTCAACTGTAACCTCCAATTTTTCACCATCTCGTTTTGCAAGACCGATTAATTTAATTGTATAACCTAAGCTCTTACTGTATTCAATATCTTCCTCTGTAATAGAGGTAATCCCTTTTACTTTCACGTCTCCAAGCTCTACATTTGTAGAGAAACCGAGAGTAGCTAAAATTGTCATTTTTCTTGCTGCATCTAAACCTTCTACATCTGATGTTGGATCTGCTTCTGCAAATCCAAGTTGTTGGGCTTCTTTTAACACGTCGTTATATGCTCTCCCTTCGTCTGACATTTTCGTCAAAATAAAATTTGTCGTTCCATTTACAATTCCCATTACTTTCGTAATAAGATCTGAAGAAAGTCCTTCTACGATACTGCGTAAAATTGGAATTCCCCCTGCCACACTCGCCTCATAGAATAAATCAGCCTTATTATCTTTTGCTGTCGCTAATAATTCAGCTCCATGTAATGCCATTAAGTCTTTATTTGCAGTTACAACATGCTTTCCGCTTTTTAAAGCTTGTAAAATATATGATTTTGCATCATCAATGCCACCCATCACTTCAATGACAACATCAATATTTGGATTATCTAAAATTTCAATTGCATCTTGTGTTAATAGAGTAGAAGGTACCTCTACCTCTCTCTCTTTCTCAATGTTTTGCACTAATACTTTCGTTACCTTCACTGGACAACCTACTTGGTGTATGAGTCGTTCTTGATGATCCGTAATAATACGAACCACACCACTGCCAACTGTCCCAAGACCTAATAACCCAACTTGAATTTCTTTCATAGTACTGTCCACCCCTCAAAAATTGTGTTTAGATGAAATTATATGAGTAAAAAATCCGAAAAACAATGTATTTTGAACATTCGGAAAAATAAAGGTTGATCTTTACAAGGAAAACGTTGCCACGTGTTACACAATCTTTCTTTACAATATATAAGGGGTTTCTTGATACACGTAATAATTCAACCAATTAGAAAACAATAAATTACCATGACTTCTCCACCTAACAAGCGGCTTTTCATCTGGATTATTATGTTTAAAATAGTTTTTTGGCACATCAATATTTAATCCCTTGTCACGATCTCGTTCGTATTCTTGTTTTAACGTCTCACAACTATATTCGCTATGTCCAAGGGCAAACACTTGCCTTCCTTCTGGCCCAATAACAAGGTGAACACCTGCTTCTTCAGAGTTTGCTAACAATGTTAAGTCTTTCACTCCTCTAATATCATTCTCTCGTACTTCTGTATGACGAGAATGCGGAGCAAAAAACAATTCATCAAATCCTTGTAACAATTTCACATGTTGCTCGCAAACTTCATGTTCAAATACACCGAACATTTTTTCCTTAAGGGGATACTTTGGAACACCATAATGATAGTACAAGCCAGCCTGTGCTCCCCAGCAAATATGGAGCGTAGATGTTACATTCGTTTTTGAATACTCCATAATATGTTTAAGCTCTTCCCAATAATCTACCTCTTCAAAAGCGAGGGTCTCCACTGGCGCTCCTGTAATAATGAGCCCATCAAACTTTTCATTTTCAATATCACGAAACGTTTTATAAAAGCTTGTTAAATGTTCTTGCGTTACATTACGAGATAGATGTGATTCCATATGAAGCAAATGAACATCTAATTGTAACGGTGTGTTTCCAATTAAGCGAAGTAATTGCGCCTCTGTGTCTTGCTTCGTTGGCATTAAATTTAATATAGCAATTTTCAAAGCGCGTATATCTTGTGTTTCCGCTCGCTCCTTCGTCATTACAAAAATATTTTCTTTTTGTAACACTTTGCGAGCCGGTAAATCTTTATCAATTATGATCGGCATGTGTTTTGCCCCCAACTAGAGCTGCTTCCAAATCTGCAATAATATCAGAAACATCTTCTATACCAACTGATAAACGAATTAAATCAGATGTAACACCAGCTAAACGCTGATCTTCAGCATTTAATTGTCTATGCGTCGTACTAGCAGGATGTATAACGCAAGTTCGTGCATCAGCTACGTGTGTTACGAGAGTTGCTAGTTTTACATTTGCGATAAATTCTTTTGCTGCTTCTAATCCGCCTTTAATACCGAAAGTTAAAACACCACTAGCACCTTTTTTCAAGTACTGTTGTGCCAATGAGTAATTTTCATTACTATCTAAGCCCGGATAATTCACCCATTCAATACGTTCATGATTAGCAAGCCACTTAGCAACCGCGAGAGCATTTTCACTATGACGTTCCACTCGTAAATGCAATGTTTCTAAGCCAATATTGCTAATATATGCATTGAATGGGCTCATACAATTTCCATAATCTCTTAATAGCTGAACACGTGCTTTCACAATATACGCTGCTGCACCAAAGTTTTGAACGTAACTTACACCGTGATAACTTGGATCTGGTTCAACAAGTTCAGGATACTTTCCATTTGTCCAATCAAAGTTTCCACCGTCAATTACAATACCGCCTAAGGAGCTCGCATGCCCATCGATATACTTCGTCGTAGAATGAACAATAATATTTGCCCCATGTTCAAACGCCTGGCATAAATAAGGAGTTGCTAATGTATTATCAACGATAAAAGGTACCTCTAATTCTTTAGCAGCAGCTGAAAATTCTTTAAAATTTAAAACATTCATCGCTGGATTTCCTAACGATTCTGCATAGATAAGTTTCGTCTTGTCATTAGCAAGCGCCGTAATTTCATCTGCCGTTAAATTTGGATTAAAGAACGTAACATCAATGCCCAGTTTACGCAAACTCACTCCAAATAAATTAAACGTTCCCCCGTAAACCGTTGAAGAACAAAGTAAATGATCCCCACTACTACAAATATTTAAAACTGCGAGCATAATAGCTGCTTGCCCAGAAGCCGTTGCAACAGCTCCTACACCGCCTTCTAAATCTGATAACTTCTGCTCAAATGCAGCTAGAGTAGGGTTTCCAATACGTGTATAAATATATCCTTCTGCCTCTAAGTTAAATAGGGCTGCTAAATCATCTGAAGTATCGTATTTATATGTTGTACTTTGATAAAGTGGTAAAACACGTGGTTCACCATTTTTTGGCGTATAGCCACCTTGCACACAAATTGTTCCTTTTCCCCATGATTCTCCCATCTCTCATTCTCCTTTCTTTTATACAAAATAAAAAACTGCCCCTTTCCTGAAAACAAGAAAGGAGCAGTTTGAAAACACGCTCTAAAGGCTCTTTCTTATCTCTCAGGATTACTACCTGCAGGATTTGGCACAATTCCGTTATACGGCTGTTGCCAAGGTTTCATCGGGCCTGTCCCTCCACCTTTTCTTGATAAGACTATGCAATTACCGTTGATTTTATAGCAATAATTTCCTAATGTCAAACAGTTTTTCTGAATGTTCTAAAATAAATGTTAACAGTTTCATATAAAGCAACAAAAGAAATATATTCTAGTCTATTTCAAAAAAGACCTTTAAAAACCGCAAATCAGTCTATAAAATTAAATAAGTAATTTAACCTATAAATTCAAATTCCCCTAAAGTTAGCCTATATGTTGAATAGGCCATCTTCTCAAAAAGATACTATATATATTCAATCCATTTTTCACTAGTATATTTCACTTTTTTACCTACTAAGATTTACATAACGGAGGTATAACATGACAAATAAAAAAGATATGCAGTACATACTTGCTCTATATGGCATTCTTCTAGGATCTATAGTAGGAGCTACAGTCTGGTTATTTTTAGTCACAATAAATATTGGAATCCACTTTATTTGGGGATACTTGCCTGAAGTTCTCTCTTTTCCCTCTTATTACACCCTTTGCGTAACAATAATTGGCGGGATCCTTGTTGGTCTATCACAAAAACATTTCGGTACATACCCACGCCTTATGCCTGAAGTGATGGCTGAATATAAAAAAACTGGTCGAATCGAATATCGCTTTGTCCATCAGGCTACTTTAACAGCGATTATTGTTTTAATTTTCGGAGCTAGTCTTGGTCCAGAAGCCGCACTAGTTGGAATTATAGGCGGACTGTGCACATGGGTAGGGGATCGCTTTAAATTTGCCTTAAAGGGTATGAATGAGCTAACCGAGATTGGAATTGGCGCTACTTTAAGTGTAATTTTTAACGCACCATTATTCGGTTATTTAGCACCAAATGAAAATGAAGGGGAACAAATTGCTGCTTTTTCTAAAGGAAAAAAGGCGATTGTATACTTAGCTACTACTTTCGCAGGTTTTTCTGTTTATTTACTACTGAGTAAACTCGATAATCGTGGATCCTTTATTGTTGATTTCGGGGAAGGTGCACTTTCTTTCAATGACTGGATTGCATTTCTTCCACTTGCTAGTATCGGTGCTATAGTTGGTTTCTTTTATTTCAAGTTAGAATTCACATTAGAGAAGTTAATTCACCCTTTTAGGGAATACAAACTGACACTCGGAATTATCGGTGGTATTTTATTAGGAATTGCGGGAACTTTTCTTCCGTACACATTATTTTCAGGGGAACATCAATTAAAAGAATTAGTTGTTGAATGGAGCCATTTATCTTTTTGGATACTACTTCTTTCAGGGATTTTAAAGTTGTGCATTACTGCCGTTTGTTTGAACACAGGGTGGCGAGGTGGACATATCTTCCCAATTATATTTTCCGGGTCAAGTATCGGATACGCTGTAGCATCTATTCTTCCTATAGATCCAGTAGCATCTGTTGCCATCGTAACGACAGCAATTTCAAGCTATGCGTTACGAAAGCCAATAGCTATAACATTACTATTACTTATGTTTTTCCCGCTTAATTTACTATTTCCCATGCTTGGTGCAGCTGCTATCGGGAATGCCTTTCCGCTCCCAAAACATAACGAAAATAAAAATTAATAAAAATAGGCAGTGGGGATGAAAGCTCCACTGCCTATTTTTTTATTACACATGCTGCTTTAATAACGCTTCTAACTCCTCAAAATTATGCACTTCATATGTCGGTATAATCCCACTATCATTTAATTTCCTTTCTGGATTAAACCAACAAGTATCAATTCCCACTACATATCCACCTTTAATATCAGCGCTTAATGAATCCCCAATAATCAGCCCTGCTTCAGGTGCAAAGTTAGGAATCCGTTCAAAAACATAATCAAAATACTCTTTCATCGGCTTTTGAAAACCTGTATCCTCCGAAACAAAAACATCTTTAAACAATGAATGTAACCCTGCATTACGCAAACGTTTATCTTGCGTCTTAGAAACACCATTTGTCACTATATACAACTCATACTCCCCTTGAATTTGATTTATAAATTCAAACGCACCTTGCATGAGTTGATTTCCTTCTTCTAAGTAGTTACGGTAATTATTTTCCAATAATATTCCGTCTACTTCTTCTCCATACTCTTTAAACAACAGAGAGAATCTTGTATTTACAACTTCATTGCGTGATAGTTCACCTTTTTCAAAAGCATCCCAAAGACCTTTATTTATTTTTTTATAACGAGCCTCTATCTCGTCTGTTAAAGGGATTCCCTTCTCTTCAAAAAGCACCCGTAAAGCCACTTTTTCAGCCTTTTGGAAATCTAGTAATGTATCATCTACATCAAATAACAATGTTTTATATTTTTTCATAAACTCATCACACTCTCTTTTCTACAAAAACAAATTTACATAAATCGTATCATTCCTTCTTGTAAAGATAATAGGAGATATCTCATACTATACATGGGGGTGAAAATATGAAAATCAGCAAAAATGAGGAAGAAATTTATCAATACATGCGAATCCATCAATTCCATACCCTATTTTCATTTCATGTCTTGCCATATGTAGAGCTGCATTCTTTTCAAACGAAAGAGATGATATGTAGCGAAGGAAATGCTCTCCCTTATCTCTATTACTTAATTTCTGGGAAGGCAAAAATATATATGAGTCATAAAAACGGGAAGGTTTCATTAATTAATTTTATTCAAGCACCATCTTTTATCGGGGAATTAGGATTAATAGGAGTAGAAAATATTACTAAGTCCGTTGAAGTACTAGAAGATTGTGTGTGTTTGGCACTTCCTCTTAAAGATTGTCAGCAACTTTTATTACAAGATGCAACGTTTTTACAGCACTTATGTAAATTTATTGGAGAAAAGACAATTACTCGCACTGAAAATTACGCAAAAAACTATAGTTATCCTTTTGAAAATCGATTAGCTGCTTTTATTTTATTAACAGAGCAAAATAATTGTTATATAGAAAAGCATACCGAGGCCTCGGAATATTTAAATGTCAGCTACCGTCATCTTTTATATGTATTAAATCAGTTTTGCCAACAAAATTATTTAAGAAAAGAAGGCCGAACATATTATATACAAGATCGAAATACATTAGAAAAACTTGCTGATGAACTAAAAATATAAAAAAACAGCATTAACATGTAAACGTTAATGCTGTTTTTTCGAGTGACGATTATAATTTTAATTAAAATTCACTTGCTACTTTAGCTGCTTCTTCAAGACCTACAGCGATGATTTCTTCTGCTTTATCTGGAAATTGGTTATGTCCTTCAATAACTACTGTTTCCATGTTTGTTGCGCCGAAGAAGCCCATCATACTTGCTACATATTTAACAGCCATTTCTACCTCAGCTGCTGGACCTTCTGAATATACGCCGCCTCTTGCATTTAATAATGCAATCTTCTTATCTCCGATTAGACCAACTGGACCCTCTGGCGTATATTTGAACGTTTTACCAGCACGGTTTAAATAATCAATATATGTGTGCAATACTGCTGGAATCGTTAAGTTCCATAATGGGAAGCCGAAAACAACTTTATCAGCTTCTAGGAATTGATTTAAATACTTATCAGCAACTGCTACTGCTTTTGCCTCTTCTTCTGTTAAATCAAATCCTTTACCTACCTTGAATGTACCATTAATCATATCTACGCCTACATATGGTAATTCTTCTTTATATAAATCAAGTTCTACTACTGTATCATTTGGGTGTGCTTCTTTATAGTTTGCTAAAAATGCCTCATATAATTTTACACTAACTGCTTGTTCCGCTGGGCGGTTATTTGCTTTAACGAATAAAACTGTTGCCATTATTTATTCCTCCTAGTACTCACTCTTATGTTGTTATATGCTTTCAAAAAAGGTATCCCTTGTAATTGTTGTTTTGTTGCTTACAAACATATTTTATCTTTATATAATGACAATTTCGTCCTCACATAGACGTATTTTTCCATAAAAAAAGTCCACCTTCTAAAGGCGAACTTGGTCTTACGACTTTCGTCTTATACAATTCCATTTTTCACTGCATATAATGCCGCTTGCGTACGATCAGATAAATTCAACTTACTCAAAATACTACTTACATGCGCCTTAACTGTCTTTTCTGTAATAACTAAAACAGATGCAATTTCCTTATTGCTCATCCCTTTTGCTAATAGCTGCAATACTTCATTTTCTCTCGCTGTTAGCACATCCACTTGAATAGAAGGTTCTTCTTCCTTTTCTTCTACAGGTAATGTTTGAGAGAGAAGAGCATTTGCTATATCCGGATGTAATTGAATATTACCTTTATATGCGCTTCGAATAGCCTCAACAAGCTGATCTGGTTCTACATCTTTTAAAATATAACCACTTGCTCCAGCCCTTAATGCAGGTAACACATGCGCCTGATCAGAAAAGCTAGTTAATACAATTACTTTCACATTTGGATACTCTTTTTTAATATATGCCGTCGCCTCAACACCATCCATTTCAGGCATATATAAATCCATTAATATAACATCGGGATTTGTTTCTCCTACTTTCACTAACGCTTCTTTCCCATTATTCGCTTCTCCAACTAACTCTAAATCTTCCTGTGTACTTAAGAAAAATGCTAATCCTTTTAAAACGACTGTATGATCATCAACTAACAATACTTTTATTTTCACAAACTTCCCTCATTTTCACATCATAATGGTACATTTACTTTTACGCTCGTTCGTTTATTACTACTTACAATTTTAATTGTTCCACCAACTAATTCTACTCTTTCACGCATCGTAGTCATACCTAGTGATTTCTTTTCTTTTATATTCTTTTCCACAAAGCCCTTTCCTTGATCAACTATTTCTAATGATACATTTTTCTCATTCACTGTAAAATAAATCGTCGCTTCTTTTACACCTGCATGCTTACTTACATTGTTCAGTGCTTCTTGGCCTATGCGCCACAAAGCTTCTTCTACTACACGAGGTAAATCACGAACACCCGTAACTTGCTCCCTAATTTTCAGTCCCAAATTTTCACCGTACTGCTTTAGAGCTGGCAATAATCCTTTTTCTAATCCCGCCGGACGAAGCTGCCAAATTAATGTCCTCATTTCTTTCAAAGCTCCTTGCGCAAGTTCACGCATCTCATGCAAAGATTGATCTACCTTTTCATTTTTACCTTTTAAAACTGCCTCGGCGCCTTTTGTCATGAAGGTTAATGAAAATAATTTTTGCGAAACAGAATCATGTAAATCTCTTGCTAACCGATTTCTTTCTTCCATTCGTACAAGTTCACGGCGCTGCTCGTTTAACCTCAAATTCTCTATTATTAACGAAACATGGTTCGATAATGCTTGAATTACATCTATTGTATTAGCATCAAACTCTCCATTATTCAAGCTAACACATAAAACACCAAATATATGGTTTTGAATATGTATTGGTGTAGCAATAACAGCTCGATTTAGATGTACATTATGTCCTATTTGATGTTTTATTAGAACTGGTTCATCTTGTTCTAACGCCCTCTTGGCCGCCTCTTTTACATCCTCTTGTAACTCTTCCTGAACGTAAGACGCTCGCAGAGATAATTCTTTTTCCTCCCTAATAAAAAGCGCTACTTGATTCCATTGAAATACTTCACCTACGTGATTTACCACTTTTTCAGGTAGTACATTAAACTTATGAATCGTTTTTAAATCTTGAATGAAACGCTCTAATTTCACATAATAATGTGCTCTTCTCTTTTCATTTTCATATAATTTTGTTCGCTTTAAAGCCGTACCAATTTGGAAGGCAACCGATTGGAGTAATACTAATTCTTCTTCTGAAAAATGTGTTTTACCCGGACTTGCAACATTTAACAACCCAAATTTTTCTCCCCCAGCTTTTAAAGGAACCGTAGCATGATGAAGAATGCCCTCCGTATCTCCCCAATTATATTCAATTGCATTATTAATTCTTTTACATTCAATAATATTAACGGCTCTCTCTAATTTTCCATCTACAAAACCTCGTAAACACCAACATTCACCTTCGCACATCGGGCGTTTATTTTCATATGTAAGTGCCTCTGGTAATTGATAATCAATTAACTTCGTATACTTCCCATTTTCATCCGCAAGAAAAATCCATCCTGTCGTTAAACCTGTTACACTTAGTAATTTCTCTAGGACAGCTTGCAATACATGATATGTATCATTTGATGTATTTAATGTTTCTGCAATTTCCTTTAATATAACTAATTCATTTGTACGATTATCTCGAAACATACTCAGTCTCCTGCATACAAGATTTTAAATAGCTCTTAAAATAAATCATCTACTTTTCACTTTGTACTTATTCGTAACATTGATATAATGGTGAAAACATAGTTTTCATTATATCACTCGAGGGGGCTTTCATAATGACATTAAATAAAGCACTTACTATCGCTGGTTCTGACACAAGTGGCGGTGCTGGTATACAAGCAGATTTAAAAACATTCCAAGAACTGGGCGTATACGGAATGACATCTCTTACAACAATCGTAACGATGGATCCACATAACGGTTGGGCACATAACGTATTTCCAATCCCAGCTTCTACATTAAAACCACAATTAGAAACAACAATTGAAGGTGTTGGCGTAGACGCTTTAAAAACAGGTATGCTTGGATCAGTAGAAATTATTGAAATGGTTGCAGAAACAATCGAAAAGCACAATTTCAAAAATGTAGTAGTTGACCCTGTTATGGTATGTAAAGGTGCTGATGAAGCATTACATCCTGAAACGAATGATTGCTTACGTGACGTTCTTGTTCCAAAGGCATTAGTTGTAACACCAAACTTATTTGAAGCTTACCAATTAAGTGGCGTAAAAATTAATTCTCTTGAAGACATGAAAGAAGCAGCGAAAAAGATCCATGCTTTAGGTGCGAAATACGTCCTAATTAAAGGCGGTAGCAAACTTGGTACGGAAACTGCAATCGACGTCCTATATGATGGAGAGACATTCGACCTTCTAGAATCAGAAAAAATTGATACGACAAATACACACGGCGCAGGTTGCACATATTCTGCTGCAATTACAGCAGAACTTGCAAAAGGAAAACCTGTGAAAGAAGCAGTAAAAACTGCTAAAGAATTCATCACAGCTGCTATTCGTTACTCATTCAAAATTAACGAATACGTAGGTCCAACTCACCATGGTGCATATCGTAAATTTGTTGTATCAAAAGAACTTGTCTAATATATAAATAAAAAACACTCACAAAGTTCATACATTGCCTCTGTGAGTGTTTTTTATAAGCTTTATGTCTTCTGGTCATCTTATCTTTAAGATACAGAGCTGACCTTATTTCTACCATTTCGTTTCGAGTAGTATAACGCATCATCCGCCGCTTGAATAAATTGCTCCGGTGATTCTTCATATTCTGAAACCCCCACCGAAACTGTAATTTTTATTTTCGTTCCATCTAACAATTGAAATGAGTGACTTTCAACAGCTGTACGAATTTGCTCGCCCATACGAATTCCGTAAGCTAATCCCTTATTCGGTATCAAAAGCGCAAACTCCTCTCCACCCTTTCGAAAAGCCAAATCTGGAAATTGTGAAGTTTCTCGTAAAATACATCCTACTTGTTTTAGCACTTCGTCCCCTGCAGGATGCCCGTACGTATCATTTACATACTTAAAGTGGTCAATATCTATAAGTAGTAAACAAAACGAATCATTTTTCATGTTCTTATTACTAATATGACGATTCATCTCTAAATCAAACTGTCTTACGTTTCCTAAACCTGTCAATGCATCTATCGTTGCGTATTGTTTCATCTTTTGAAATAACTCATTGGATTGTAAAACATAATTTGCACTTATGAATGTTATGTAACCTGTAATAATACTAGAAATTAAATATAATCCCACTATGTGGATCTCTTTAATTAACCATATATATAACGCTGGGATTAGAATAGATAAAATATATGTGTGTAACCATACCCACTTTCCCCCTAAAGAAAGCTTCATGCGCGAAATAAAGATACTCCCTATTCCTATCGCAATGATTGTATAAAAAGCCACTTGAGAAGCTAATGAATAATCCATAAACAACAGCCTAGTTACTAAAATCATACCAATTGTTATGGTACTCGCTATCGGTCCTCCAATAATAACAGCTAGAATAACAGCTAAATAGCGTAAATCCAATAGAATGGTACCAACACGAACACTGAAATACATTAATACTATACCTAGTATCCCAGTAAAAATGCCTACTACACATTTCTGCCCAAAAGAGAATCCTTCTTTTAACGGCTTATCCCTTAAAAGCTGGCCTCCAATAAAAATAAAGGAAAGAATAATTGTTGTATTTACAAATAAGTCCCTTAACATAAAATAATCTCCCTACTTTTCCATCTATCCCCTTCCTCACTTTATTGTATACGAAATACCTTTAATTCCCAAAGGTTTTGTTTATTTTTGCTGTTCCACGTGAAACAGCAAAAAAATAAAAAGGGCGAAAACTCGCCCTTTTTCATTAACAACAGCGTGATATTTTTCCACCCTTTGCATTAAATCTTGCTTCTTGTGCCTCAGCAAAAAATTGCTTTTGACATACAACCTCTTCTTCAGGATGATGCTTTTTCATATGCTCCACATATACTTCATAACTTGGTACCCCAACGAGCAAACTAATAAAGCGTTTTCTTTCACCCCATACTTGCCACAACTTTTTAAGCATAGTTCCTCGACTCACTTTCATCTCTCGGAATATATGGTGCCTCTTTTAACGGCATTGGCTTATTTCTTAATACTTGGATCCAAATTCGAAGTGCTGAAATTAACACAGCGATTACAACTATCATAAAAATTCCGCAAAGCGCTGCATCGATATAATCATTGAAAATAATTTGCTTCATTTGAGCAACATTTTTTGCTGGCGCTAACACTTTTCCCTCATCTAATGCTCCCTGAAATACCTTTGCATGCGATAGAAATCCAATTTTAGGATTTTCATGAAATAGCTTTTGATATCCCGCCGTCATCGTTACAATCAGCAACCCGACAGTTGGAATAAGTGTTACCCAAACGTACGCCTTTTTTCCCATTTTGAACAAAATTGTCGTTCCAAGTAATAATGCAATACCTGCTAGCATTTGATTTGCAATACCGAAAAGTGGCCATAATGTATTAATTCCACCGAGCGGATCTATTACCCCTTGGTATAAGAAATATCCCCACCCTAATACACATAATGTTGTAGCGATTACATTTGCTAATGTAGAATCCGTTTTCCCAAATGGCTTATATACATGCCCTAAAATATCTTGAATCATAAATCGGCCGACACGCGTTCCGGCATCAATTGTTGTTAAAATGAATAGAGCTTCAAAGAGAATCGCAAAATGATACCAAAATGCCATCATGGCCGTTCCACCTATTACTTGTGAGAAAATATATGCCATACCTATCGCTAATGTTGGCGCACCACCTGTACGTGATAAAATTGTTTGCTCTCCAACATTTACAGCGAGATCTTTTAGTTCATTTGGTGTAATAGCAAATCCCCATGAGGAAATAACTTGAGCTGCCTGCGAAACATCTGTACCGATAAGTGCTGCGGGACTATTAATTGCAAAATACGTTCCCGGTGTTAATACACAAGCCGCAATCATCGCCATCGCTGCTACAAACGACTCCATTAACATTGCTCCATAACCGATTGGCTGTGCGTGTCCCTCTTGCTCGATCATCTTCGGCGTCGTACCTGATGAAACGAGAGCATGGAATCCAGACACTGCACCACAAGCAATAGTAATAAATAAGAACGGGAATAAGTTTCCAGAAAACACAGGACCAGTTCCATCAATAAATTTCGAAACTGCTGGCATTTGTAAATCTGGTGCTACAATTAAGATACCGATTGCTAACCCTACAATTGTTCCGACTTTTAAAAATGTACTTAAATAATCACGTGGTGCTAAAAGCATCCAAACTGGTAATGCCGATGCGATAAATCCATATACAATAAGCATAATAGCAATTGTTTCACCACTAAATGTGAACATACTTGCAAGTGTTGGATTTTCTGCTACATACTGTCCTCCAACAAGAGATAAAATAAGTAGGATAATACCAATTACTGATCCTTCTCCAACACGACCAGGCCTAATATAGCGCATATAAACTCCCATTAAAATAGCGATAGGAATCGTTGCTGCTATCGTAAACATTCCCCAAGGACTTCCGATTAGTGCCTTTACTACGACTAACGCTAATACTGCTAATAAAATAATCATAATTCCTAAAATACCTATCATTGCAATTAGTCCTGTAACAGGTCCAATCTCATCCTTAATCATTTCTCCTAACGATTTACCATTACGTCTCATCGAAGCAAATAAAATGACAAAATCTTGGACAGCCCCCGCAACAACTACCCCAACAATAATCCAAATGGTTCCTGGTAAATATCCCATTTGTGCTGCTAAAATCGGTCCTACTAAAGGTCCCGCCCCAGCAATCGCTGCAAAGTGATGTCCAAACAATACCCACTTATTTGTTGAAACATAGTCTTTCCCATCGTTTAATGTATGGGCTGGTGTTTGCCGATTATCATCTAAATTAAAAACCTTTCTCGCTATAAATCTACTATAAAAGCGATAAGCAACTGCATATACACATACGGCAGCTACTAAGAGCCATACAGCATTAATGGTTTCACCTTGTGATAAAGCTACTACCCCAAAAGCACCTGCTCCTACTGCTGTAATAATGCCCCAAAGTAAGATCGATTTCAATGTCTTCACATACAATTCCCCCAATACTATTTCTTAGTGGAGATTGTACTAAATTTTCTGAATATTTAACTTGAATCCTCCCTATCATGAAGGATTTTCAGTTTATCATGTTAAAATACTCTCATTACCTACTATAATTCAATGTTATTTCGAAGGCGTTTTACATAATTACGACTGACTGGAATCGGTTGCTCATCATACCTATCTAAATACAAATTATACGTGCCATTATAATAAGGTTTCAGTTCTTTTACATATGACATATTAATTAAATAGCTTTTATGTACACGTAAAAAATCATATGCATTTAGCTTATTTTCTAATTCCTGAAGTGTATATGTTGAAATATACTGATTATTCGTTGTGTAAATTGAAACAGTTTTATTTTCTTTATTTTTACTTACATATACGATATCTTCTGGAAGAATATATCGTATACCCTCTTGACTTTCTATCGGTAGTTTTCGCAAATAACTCTTTGCTTTCTCACCTTGTTCTTTACCTATTTTATATAAAAGAAATTGTAAATCTTCTTCACGAAATGGTCGCAATAAATAATAAAATGCTTGGAAACGAAAAGCTGTAATAGATTCTTCTATGTTTTCACCTACAAAAATAAATTTTGTATAGCAATTTATTTCTCGTAATAAACTTGCATATTCAAAACCAGTACCATCTAGTAATTTGGAACTTAAAAAAACAAAGTCTGGTATATGTTTTTTCATCATAAATAAAGATTCTGTTCCTGTCTTTGCTTCAAAACATTCTACATTTCTCATATTTTCAGTGAAATTTTCAGCTAACTCTCTTCTCTCTTCTGCCTCTTCCATGATCAGTAAAATTTTCATTTCTTCAACCACCTAATTCTTTGTCCATATGTCCTGTTGTATACATTCGCTTTTATAAGAAATAATCCCTTTTTCTTACTATACCATTATTTATCTAAAAAAACAGAAAAAAGGAAACCACTTCGGTTTCCTCTCCCCTTTTATCCCGCACTAACTGCCTATAAAGATCCGAGTAGTGTAGGATAATAAACGGTCAGGGATACGTTTAAATTTTCACTTTATACTAATTCTCGTTGCTTCGTTTCCTGTCCAAGTATTATTACAGCGAATACACCAATTAAAATTGATCCACAAAAAATCGTAAATATTAATGATAGTGAAGCTTCTGAGGCAACTAAATATCCCACTAATAGTGGCCCAAGAATACCACCAATACGACCAAATGCCGCTGCCATTCCTGCACCTGTACCACGAATAACCGTTGGATACTGCTCAGGTGTATAGGCGTATAATGCTCCCCAAGCACCTAAGTTAAAGAAGGATAGTAACATACCTGCCACGATTAATACTGTTAATGAATCCGCAACCCCAAACAAATAAGCACTGCAAGCTGTCCCGATTAAATACGTAACCAAAACAAATTTACGACCGAGACGTTCAATAAACCAAGCAGCTGTGAAATATCCTGGAAGTTGAGCTAATGTCATAATAAGTACGTATTGGAAACTTTTTATTAAACTAAATCCTTTTAGCACCATTACACTCGGTAACCAAAGGAACATTCCATAATAGGAAAAAACAACACAAAACCATAGAATCCATAGCATAATTGTTGCTTTACGATATTCCCCAGACCAAACTGATTTTATATTTTCAATAACAGATGGCCTTTTTTCAACTTTTTGGAACCTTGGGGAATCCGGTAAATTCCATCTTAAATATAAAGCATATAATGCTGGAACTGCACTCAATACCATCGCAACTTCCCAACCATATTTAGGAATAACAAAATACGAGATAAGAGCTGCAATTAGCCATCCACCTGCCCAAAAACTTTCTAATAACACAACAATTTTCCCACGTTCATGCGCTTCAACACTCTCTGATACTAGTGTAGAGGCAACCGGAAGCTCTCCGCCAAGCCCCATACCAATTAAAAAGCGTAAAACGAGAAACATCGCAAGTGTTGTTGTTAATGCAGTTAAACCACTACCGATAGAAAATAATAATAATGTAATAATAAAGACTGATTTTCGCCCTATTTTATCTGATAGTATCCCAAAAATAAGCGCTCCTACTGCCATACCGATTGAGTTAATACTGCCTATCCAGCCCATTTCTTGCGTACTTAATCCCCAATCCTTTTGCAAGGCTACCATTACAAATGAAAGCATTCCAACATCCATTGCATCAAATAGCCATCCAAGCCCAGCTATACCTAGTAGTTTGCGCTTCGAAATTTCTTTAACCTTGCCCACTAGAAGTCCTCCTCACACAGGTGTCTTTACACATCATTTTACATGTGTGAATTGTATAAGTAAAATACTTTTGTGTAAAAAATTCTCCTTCATCATTCCCAAAAAGTAAAACGTCTATCCCGATTGGTGAGAGCTAATAATCTGTGGGGATGCCTCACTGATTAAAGTTTCAATTTATTAAAAATGAACAAATAAAAAAAGCAGCGATATTTCGCTACTTTTTCGAACGCATTACTTCTTTTAAAAATTCCGCTAATACTAACTGACGACGCCAGCGTGTTGGATTACTGCATAATCTATAAAACCACTCTAAATGAATCGCTTGAATCCATTTTGGTGCACGTTTTACCTCTCCAGCCCATACGTCTAAACTTCCACCTACTCCAACAGCCATTTTCGTTTCTAAACGATGCTTATTGTTTTGGATAAAGTTCTCTTGTCTCGGGAAACCAAGTGCAACAAGTAATAAATCTGGTTTTGCTTCTTGAATGCGAGAAATAATATTCTCTTCGTCTTCTTGTTTAAAATAACCATCTTGTATACCGGCGATGGATACAGCTGAATATGTCTTTGTTAAATGATCTGCTGCAGCTTGTACAACATGCGGCTTTGCACCTAATAAGAAAACAGATACCGGCTTACTATCTTCTGATAACTTCGCAAGTAAATTACACATTAAATCAAAACCTGCTACACGTTCTTTTAAAGGTGTACCAAGCATCCCGCTTGCCTTTACAACCCCAATACCATCAGGTGTAATTAAATCTGTATTCAATAATGTTTGATAGAACTTTTCATCCTTTTTTGCGCACATAACAATTTCAGGGTTTGCTGTTACTACCTGAAACGTATGAGTTCGCTCCGCTTCTAGTTGTTCTTTTAAATATTGGACCGTTTCATCCATTGTCATTGTAGAAAAAGGAACGCCTAGAATATCAACTGTTTGTACTGCCATAGTTAACTATCCTCTCTATCATTACAAGTTTTTCGCTATTAATTGCTTATATGTTTCCTTTGTATCTTCATATAGTTTCTGAAGTGAGAAGTTCATAGTAGCATGCTCATAAATATGTTTACCCATTGCTGCTAACTCTCCAGTTTTCCACTTATCATACGCTTCTTCTAAAGCTAATGCTAATGCCTTTCCATCACCTGTCGGCACAATCCATCCGTAAGTTTCATCTACGATTAATGGTTCAATTTCTCCAGCCCTAGTCACAATTGATGGTACGCGCTGATTTGCCGCTTCTAATAAAACTAGTGGGAACCCTTCACTATGGGAAGTTAATAAATTTACATGTGACGATGCAAATAATTGTTTTACATCTTGACGATGTCCTAAAAACTCTACTTTATCGTTAATCCCTTTTTCAGTAGCTAATGACTTTAGATTTTCTTCTAATGGGCCATCGCCAACTAATAATACTTTAATTTTCTCTAATTTTGTTTGTTGTAACGCATCGAATAAAACTTCATGTCCTTTGACAGGATGTAATCGTGCTACTTGGATTGCCGTAAATACATCTTCATCAATATTGAACATTTCTTTTTTATTATAGCCTTCTGCTTTTTCCTTATCGTATTCAATTCCATTATAAATAACATGCATCTTTTCATTTGAAATACCTAATGCTGCCAGGCTTTTTTTCAATCTATTTGTTACAACGAAAAATAAGTCTATATTTTTTAAGGCTTTCAAATTTAATTTCGTAAAAATCCAACCTTTTAAGCCCTGTTTAGTAAAGTCTTGAAATGGATCACTATGAATAGTCGTTACCCATTTTGCCTTTATTCTCTTTTTCATTAAAGAAACATAGAAATTAGCCCTAGGGCCATGTGTATGAACTACATCAAATTTTTCTTTATTAATAAATTCACTTATATTCTTTAAAATGGATAAATCATAGCGCGATTTTTGTGAAAACACATGGACTTTTATCCCTAACTCCCTTGCTTCCTTCGCAACAATTCCATCTTCAAATACTGCTAATTCTACTTCACCAGTTGGAAACTGATCGAGAAGTGAAATAATATGTGTTTTCCCTCCCCCATCTTCTGCTCCTGCATTCATATGCAATATTTTCATATTTTTTCCTCCTTTAAATCCTCGCTACGTTTCCATCTATTTTTATTTTACTGTACTAAAAAATAAAAGCTAACAAAAGTTAGCTTTTATTTTTATCATTCAATTTCTAGGTCTACTATTAGATAAGCTAACACCACTACAAAGTAAATCCCAACTCCTGGTGCTGTTAAAATATGTCCTGCAATATAAGCAATACCTAACGCTAACAATAAGCTTGCTGAAATCATTCCATATTTTATATTAAATATGTCCTTAAATCTCGTAGCAAATGCTAGTAGAATTCTTAGCCCGTAATAAATAAATGGAATCATTAGTAATACAAAGCCAATAATCCCGAAATCATAAAACCAATCATGGAAGTCCATTTCAATTAGTTTTGGATCTGGCTGCTTTTGTTCATTGTATTTAAAGTTACCTGCATAACCCATTCCTAATAACTTTTGTGACATTGGCGCTTCTTTAAAGAACTGCTTATGTCTTTCTTCATATACTTGACGTCCACTGAAAATAAGATTTTCTTGATTTTCTTTCTTTTGCTCTTTCTCAAGCTCTTTCTTAACTTCCTCTTCTATCTTCGCCTTTTCTTCTGGCTTTTCAACTTTATGATGATTTTCTTCTTTTGCTTTAAGTTCTTGCTCTTTTTTCAGCTTCTCTTTAATTTCTTTTTCTTTTTGACCTTGCTGCGCCACATTTTGCTCTGATAAATAATTATTGTGAATACCCATATTTTGTGCTAATGGCGTTTGTTTAAACGTTCCGACTACACCAGCTAATAGGACAATAGCAATTACTGCATTAAGTGCAAGGGATTTTTTGTTCGGATTTTTTCTATCAAATAATAATTGTAGTAAAATAATCCCGATTGCTGCCGCTAGCGTAGCACCAATTGAGCCCATTCCTACTTTTGTACCAACTTGAATTAGCGAATAAATCATTAAAAGTGATGGAATCCAATATAAAATGTGTTTCCAGCTCTTTGTTTTTTGAATAGAATATAGTACTACAATAGGGAAAATAATAGCTAAGATTGAACCTAGTTCATTCCCTGCATAGAACCAACCTCGAGAACCAACCTTCATCCATTCATAACTACCAAAGTCAGTAGATGTTGAAATAGAAATAACCATAATTGCGTTAATGATTAATGTAGAATATACAATACTATTTCGAACCTTATCACTAATATTAACTGTCTTTTTCAATGATTTTAAAGCTAAAATGTATGATCCCAGCATGATATATATATATAATGCTTTCGCAACGAATTTAACCTCTTCACTAAGTACAATAGGATCCTTAACTAGTTTGTTATTAATAAATCCTATCCCTAAAACTCCGGCTAACAATATAAGATAAATTAAAAACTTTCTATTTTCCTTCTCTTTTGCCTGAATTAAAATGTAAATGCCACCAACAGCCATAATAAGGAATCTTACTAAAATTCCAACGGTAGCATTTGACTTTAATAAAGTGATGCTAAGAGACGTTAATAAATCTAAAACAGGCTGTAAAATAATAAAAAAGAGCAAAAAATGCTCAAATCTAACCCTAGCTTGATTTGCTAACATTCCAAGACCTCCATACAAAATCTTAACATTATCTTTTAATCATAATTTTTTATCATTCAAACACACCTAGCAATTATAACATAACTCATATTCAAATCGAGAACTATTTTTCCAGCTAAAACTAGCCAGGACAAGTATTAATCAGTAATAGAAATTATCGTCCTTTAGCTATACTCCCCTATTTTTATAAAATCTATCTAACAACCATCCCCTTATTTTTGTCAGTATATAAATATTTTTTTATCATTTTATACAAATATAAATAACCTATCTATAATTGTAATGTTTTACCAAATAAACAACATCAAAAAATGTAAAATTAATCTTTTCATATCCTTTTCAAATTACTTTATGGCTATTTTCCAAACATTTTCAAACGCTTTCTTTATGAATTTTATCCGTTTTTCTACATGTAGCGAAAAGTAATTGTTATTTCCAATACTTTAGTGTATATTTTTTCTCTGGAACATCTTTAAGAGGAAGGGATTAAGGCCATGTTATTAATCGATATATTTACGTTTCTTGGCATTATCGCCGCTGCCATTTCTGGTACATTAGTTGGTTTAAAAAAAGATTTAGATTTATTTGGTGTCCTTTGTTTAGCTGTAGCTACTGCGCTCGGCGGCGGTATTATTCGTGATATCATGATTGGTAACCTGCCCCCTGTCGCATTTGTAAAACCCATTTACTTTTTCGTAAGTGTATTATCAGCATTATTTACTTGTATGTTTTTTGAGCGCATCAATAAACTTCAAGTCGTTATTATGCTTTCTGATGCTGTTGGCTTAGGCGTTTTTACAGCTATTGGTGCAAATGCGGCAATGTCACATCATGTTGACGCCTCATTTCTTGTTGTTTCAATGGGAGTCATTACAGGTATTGGAGGCGGTATTTTGCGTGACATTTGTGCTCAAGATATCCCTTACGTATTCCGAAAAGAAATTTACGCAATCGCTTCTATCTTAGGAGCAATTAGCTTCCTAATCACACATGCTATGGGGGCGCACGTATTAGCTTTCTATGTTTGTTTATTAGTAACATTCGTTATTCGTGTCGTCACTGTAATATATAATGTGCATTTCCCTGTTTTCTTTAAAACACATGCTAAAATTAATAAAGGCCATTAAGAGAATTCTAGATAGAATTCTCTTAATTTATATACTATTCAACGAACTAATATAGAGTAATTATATATAAGCATATATAATTACTCTATATTAGTTTTAAAATTGAAAACGTTTTATATACAGGGGGAAGAATGATGCTTGGGGTTTTCAAAAAAAATATTAATAAAACAAATGCCAGTATAATCGAATTAAGTAAGGACCAACAAATAACTTTTAATGTACCTACTAATTCTGAATTAAAAATTCAAATGGATATGCTACATATTTCAAAAGAAGATTTACAAGTTGTAAAAGTACTACAGCCTTTTATTTATGCAGAAATTGATTGGATTACTGAAAAATTCTATGCCAACATTACAAAACAACCTAATTTAATTACTATTATTGAGCGTTACAGCTCTATTCCAAAACTAAAACAAACTTTAAAAACACATATTAAAGAATTATTCAGCGGCAATATGCATGAAGATTTTATTGAACAGCGTGTTAGGATTGCCAAAAGGCATGTACAAATTGGTTTACATCGAAAATGGTATACTGCTGCTTATCAAGAATTATTCCGCTCTATCATGAAGATTTTGCAAACAAAAATAACGACAATCGATGATTTTTCATATTCTATAAATGTTATAAATAAATTATTCACTCTTGAACAAGAACTTGTTCTTGCAGCTTATGAATCTGAATATGAAAGAATGCAAAAAGAGCTTGAGAAAGAAAAAGAATTAACTGCTATGACAATTACGCATATCGCAACAGAACTAGCTGCTGTATCTGAAAAAACAAGCTCTTCTATTCAAAAACTAACCGCCAAATCTGAAACTATTGTAGAGATTGCTAAAACAGGTACATCATTAGCTACAACATCTGAAGAAAAAGCGAATAAAGGGAAAGAACAATTAAACCAGCAAAACAAACGAATGGGATCTATTCAAATGAATATGGAGACGATTATTACAGATACTCATGAACTTCTCAATATTTCTAACAAAATTAATGAAATCATAGATATTGTTAAATCGATTGCGGAGCAAACCAATTTACTCGCACTAAATGCAGCTATCGAGTCTGCACGTGCTGGAGAATTTGGGAAGGGGTTTTCTGTTGTTGCTGGTGAAATTCGAAAATTATCAGAGCAAACGAAAGAATCTATATTTAACGTTACAAAGCTCGTCGAAAAAACAAATGAACAAATTACCCGTGTCTCGTCTTCCGTGAAACAAATTAGCTCTCTCGTATCGGAAGGAACGGATAGTATGTCGGCAACAGATCGATACTTCCAAGAAATCGTAAAAGATATGTCTAACTCAAAAGAACAGAATAAGAAAATTGAACACGAACTACAAGCTATTTCACAAGTAATGAAAGGAATTCAAGATGATTCCTCACAAATGGCTCTAACAGCCGATAATTTGCAACTAGAACTAAATCGATAAGATAAAGTGAAACTTTAATCAACGGGGGTTTTGTTCATCCCCCGTTGATTATCAGCCCCCACCTAACTTCTTTGCTTTCCTTGATTTTGAGGTGGGGGTCTTGCTGTCTGAAAAATAGCGGGATAAAATTCAAGTCAGGCATATTTTTCATCTACACTGACTACTAAATTTCATCTTCCATCAAAAAAAGAATCCAGAATGGATTCTTTTTATTTTCTGAAAAATATTTTTTGACAATACACATAACTCATATAAACACCAAAGCTCTGCAAAATGAACAATGCCGGCATAATTACATTGTAATATACCATATCTACTTGAAAGAGCTTTAACAATACGTAGCCACTAATTAAAAATAAAAACAACATATATCCCTCATTTTGTTGTTTCTTAATAAGAAAGTGTAATAGAGCTATAGTCATAAACAATGTTACGGCTATATATATCAGTTTTTCACATTTGAAAAGAATAGAATTTATTCCTTCATCTGAAAACTGATTTATCATCGGCTCTAAAAGTTTAAATCTTTCTCCCTCAATTTCTTTTAACTTTTGATCAATATGCTCTGTTACACTTTGATTTTTCGATATTTTTTCCTCATGTTGCGTTTTTCCAATTAAAACAGATTGAACATACGTCTCATTTGAAATTGTATATTGTGACAATCCTATTGCCTTAATTCCATAATTCACACCAAAATGGGCACTATAAAATAGAATAAGTATCCCTATCATTTTTAGTAACACCTTTTGTTTCGTTGCTGATTGAAATACTTCGATTAATAATACATATACCGTAATAAAAATAGGAAGAAATAATCCCATTGGGAAAATCATATTACTAAATGCAAATAAAATCGCTGAAAACACCCACATATAAGCATGATCTAATCCTTTATATAAAAGTATGTAACAAGCAAAATAAAATAAAAATATTGCAAGTGACTCAGGAGTTAATAGGGAACTCATGAATATATTTGGAATATACAGAGCATAAAAGATAGAAGCAATACGACCGCATTCTTCTCCAAAAACCATTCCCGCAATACGATAAATAAATAATGCTGTTCCTGTGCAAAATAGCACATTAAATAGTTGTAAAGCGAATAATGAATCACCAAATATACGAATAATTACCGATTCATATATAATAAAAGGTAAATGAGTTACAGTCCCTATATTATTACCAATTGCAATCTGCTTTGCAGACTCATACATCACTTTCATATCACCAATTATTGTAGCATCTACAAATAACAGCATACTAAGCCTCACAACTATAGATATACTTATAAGAAAAATAAGAAATTGTTTATCTGTAAAACGATATTGTAGAATTGATGCCACTAACAAAATGAGTATGACAAAAATCGCCAATATGATTGTTACACTTGTTGTACTTCCTCCAAAAAATTGCTTACTTGTCTCAAATGCTGCCCAACAACTATAAACAAAAAATGCGAGCATCGCACCGATTGTAATTTTATTGAAGAAAGATGAAAAATTTGTTTGTATATGATTCATATGTCCATTGCACCTCTATTTCCATTCATAACAAAACGATTCTACCATGAATGGGTACACGGCTGATAGGGAATTTCTATGACAAATACATAGTCATTACTTTTTACTTGCAATGTAAGCGAATCCTCTTTTACACTACATTTTAGATAAAATAAATTTTCTTTCAGTTACATGAATACAAATACAGAAGTTTAAATAATCCTCTTTTGGAATACACTTTACTTCATTAAATATCTAATATGAGTAATCCGCTTACACATATTATTCTGATTGAAAACAGACTATAGGGGCTGAATATATGGAAAAGAAATTCATGCGAGAATCTAAAGCAATTAAGACAACACGTGTTTTTCCTAACGATTTAAATAATCACCAAACACTTTTTGGAGGGAAATTATTAGCAGAAATTGATAGTATTGCTTCAATTGCGGCTGCAAGACATAGTCGTAAACATTGCGTAACAGCATCTATTGATTCAGTTGATTTTTTAACTCCAATTCACCAAGCTGATTCTGTTTGTTATGAAGCATTTGTATGTTATACAGGGAAATCTTCAATGGAAGTTTTCGTAAAAGTAATCGCAGAAAACTTATTAGCAGGCGAGCGTAGAATTGCTGCTACTTGCTTCATTACATTTGTGGCAATAAAAGATGGAAAACCTTCATCCGTACCACAAGTACTTCCTGAAACTGAAGAAGAACATTGGTTACACACAACCGGTTTAGAACGCGCGGAAAACCGAAAAAAGGGACGTTTAAAAAGTAAAGAGATGGCTGAAGTTTTAACTTTAAGTAAGCCATGGAATATATAATACGATACTCTCACTTCATACATGCACAGGTTTATTTCATCCTTGCATGTATTTTTTATTGTAAAAAATTCCACCTCTTATCTTTTATTTACTGTTTGCCTCCTAAAATAATCCACCAGTTTTTCCTTTATTTTGCTATACTATTAATGGTATATTAGATAAGGTTCGTTTAAAAATAACTATAATATAATTAAGTATATAAGGGATGGTGCGATAATGTCTATTGAGGTACCAATTTCAATACCAAAAACGTTAATTATTATTCCTGCGTATAACGAGGAAGAAGCAATTGCAGATACATTAACAAGATTATTAAAACTAAAACAGCATTTTACAGAATTAAGCATTTGCGTTATTAATGATGGATCACATGATAAAACAGCTCAAATCGTAAATGATTTTCCTGTTCACCTTGTGAACTTACCATATAACCTAGGTATTGGCTCAGCTGTACAAACTGGTTATAAATACGCTTATGAGAATGGATATGATATTGCGATTCAGTTCGATGCTGATGGGCAACATAATCCTGATGATTTGTACAAAATTATAAAACCTATTGCTGAAGACCAATGCGATATGGTGCTAGGTTCACGTTTTACAGAGAAAACAGCCTATAAAGGTAGTATTTCTAGAAGAATTGGTATTTTTTATTTTACTGCTCTACTGAAAGTACTAACAAAACAAACCTTTATGGATCCAACTTCTGGATATCGTGCTATCAATCGAGAAGTAATTAAAATTTTTGCACATAATTATCCAAAAGATTATCCAGAACCAGAAGTCCTTATTCATTTAAAAAAGAAAAAATTACGCATTAATGAAATATCCGTAAATATGCAAGAGCGTCAAGGGGGACAATCTTCTATCACACCTCTTAAATCTGCATATTACATGATTAAAGTAAGCCTTGCTATATTGATGCAAAAAATTGTGAAAGGTTGATAATAAATGCCTATAATTACCTTTTCATTTATCTTCATTCTATTATTATTTTTATTAATTATTAATTCCATTCGTCGTGGAGCTTTAGAAACTAAATATGCTATTTTATGGATTTTTGTTTGTGTTGCAATGGCTATTTTAAGTTCTACTGAAAAAATTATAAATTGGATTGGCCAACTATTACACGTAGAATATCCTCCATCTGTTTTATTCTTATTTGGACTATTATTCTGTTTCATATTAATTTTTGACTTAACAAGAAAAATTTCTAAATTACATCATCAACTTGTAACGTTAACGCAAGATTATGCGTTATTAAAGCAAAAATTAAAAGTAACGCAACCTGAAACCGATAAAGAATAGTTTTCTATTTAAATATCAATATATACAAAAAAACATCTTAATTTTTTAAAAAAATTAAGATGTTTTTTATTGCAAACTATTTTTTTCTAATTAATAATTTACTAATTTTCATAACAGTTGCCACGATCCCAACTCCAATTATAATAAATAAGAATGGTATTAACGGTAATGCATATCGTTCATATGCAACATAAAAACATGTTAAAGCTGTTTGCAATAAAAGGATTGACCATAAAAATGTAGTCTCTCTCCACCTTTTTAAAAGGAAAATAAATGAAAGTACTGTACATATTAAAAACGTCGTCTTAATAAAATTATATATTTCATTCATATCCTTTGCAGAAACATTGAATACTTCAATATTATGCTCTATAGAATAATACGGTTTTTTCCAAAGAATTTCTGGCTTCAAAACTAAATAACTCTCTATCATAGATTCCTTATCAGTTTTCCACCATTCCTTCATTTTATCAATCGCTATTTTTTCTTCTAATTCCATAAATTCATGTGCTTCAAGATTAGGGTATTTTGCATGTAACTCTATTTCAAGTTCCCCCATATCCTTACCTTCTGGGTAACCTTTCCCTTGATACGTTCCAAGTAATAACGGATTCCCTGCCCCAGCAGTTAGTGGGATAAATTTATCAAATTGAATGTAATTGCGAGCCCACCATGGTCCAAGTACGATAAGTCCTATTCCTATGCTTATAATCGCTTGCTTCATCATAATACGGAATGGGTAGCGTTTCATTAAAAGATACCCAAATAGTAAGATTGGATATAAGGCAATTTGTACACGGAGGTACAGTGCTAAAAAGTAGAAAATTAATACAATCAGAAGATGTTTCGTTTTATGAGTATCAGCTAATTTTAAACTCCAATATACTAATCCTAATGAAAGGAATAGAAATGGTCCTTCTGTTAAAGTTAAATTTTCCATAACAATCTCTGGAGGATACACAGCTAATAAGAAAGCACCTATTAATCCTGCAGCAGAATTCAATAAATAAGTACCAATCTTATAAGTTAGCAAAATACTAAGTACCCCTAATAGGATAATAATTAATTTTGCTACAAAAAGACCTTCACTGCCATTTCCAAAAAAATAAAATACAACAGCTAATAAAGCTGGAAAACCCGGCATAATATGAATCGTTGGTTTATCTGGTTCATGATATGTTAACATCCCTGTTTCCAATAAAATATTTGCCGTTTTTTGATAACCTATATCATCGCTAGCTATAGATAGATCTGCACCATGTGTTTGTAAAGTTGCAAAACGAAGTGCAAAACCGACTATCATAATAATCCCTAAAAGGATTATATTAGATTTGCGAGTAAATCGCCCTAACATCTCATCTTCTCCCTTCAGATACATAATTTTCAAAATATATTTCTATATTTTTACAACACAATACGTTCTATAATAAATACTTTTTATACAAAGTACAACAATAGAAAGTTGATTTACAAAGTTTATATGCGTTAAACTTATACAGATGTTCTTGTAATCTTCTTCCTTCCAAAAGGCTTGTATATATGATGCAAGACATAAAAAACTTGAGGAGATAAAAATTCTATGATGGAACAAAAGCAACTTGTTTCTGTTGTCATACCTCTGTATAACACGGAAAAATATATTGAAGAAACGATGCAGTCAATACTAGATCAAACATATAAAAACATTGAAATTGTAATTGTAGATGATGGAAGTAAAGATCAATCACCTTCTATTGTGAAAAACCTTGCTGAAAAATACCCAGGGCAAGTAAAATACGTTCATCAAAAAAACCAAGGTGTTTCGGTAGCCCGTAATACAGGTATCGAAAATGCTAGCGGAGAATATATCGCTTTTCTTGATAGTGATGACTTATGGCATCCAACTAAAATTGAGAAGCAAGTCGAAAGTATGCATAAAAACGAAATGGACGCGTGCTATTGTGGTTATATGAATTTCTACGAAGAAACAGGCGAGAAGGTTGAACATACAACAAACTTTATTAAAGGTGATATGGCAAAAGCATTCCTAACACATCAAGTTGTTGCTCAAACAAGTACTTGGATTTTCAAACGATCCATCGTAATGGATCATTACATTCGTTTTACACCAGGATGTAGTTGGGGCGAAGATTTAGAGTTTTTATTTAAACTTATGAGTGTGACAAATGTATGTTATGTCGATGAATACTTAACTTATTATAGAATCTTATCAGAAGGAAATCTTTCTTCTAAGTATAAAGATTATGAATTAAAAACGACAAAAGAGCTAGAAGTATTCAATCGTATGAAAGATTGGGTACATAACAAATCTCAAGATTTCATTACGAAAGACCCTCAGTCACTTATTGAGATTCTTGAGACTTATTTATTCCCTTATACAGTCATCAATAACGCTTGTATATATATTAAGGAAAACTCTCAATTAGATAAATCACAAGTTCAATTAATCAAAAAAGATATTAAGAAATATTGCCGTAAAATCTATTCAAAGAATGGAAAGCGTAGTAAAAAACTATATGCAATGCTTTGGTTTGTACGAATTAAATTTCTGTTTTCTTAAACTGAAAATATAACGATACTCTCTCTTTCTGTGAACAAATCAAATTTACAAATAGGACAAGCTAACCAGGTCCTAAAGAATAGAAAGGTCTTTTCTCATGAAAACAAATAAAATTCTAAAAAACGCATCCTACCTCTTTGTAGGAAACATTACTGTCCGTTTTGTACTGGCTATTGCAACAATTTTCTTTGCAAGATATGTTTCTCCAAGTGATTACGGTATGTTTACAACTGCGTTAGCAGTTTCAGCTGTTATTTGTTACTTTACAGATGCAGGTTTAACACATACGTTTATGCGTGAAGGAACGAGAAGCGATGCTAATATTAGTGTGCTAATAAGTAGTTATTTACGTATTCGTTTAATATTAGCTATCGTAATTTCTGTACTTTTCGCTATTTTTGCCCAGTTCTTCTATCCCGATGCTTACTTACGTGCGATGGTATATTGGGTTGTCCTACCAACAATGTTCGGAGCAACCTTACAAGGTGTTGGTATGGCTTACTTCCAAGTAACAGAACGCATGCAATTTACAGCTATTATTTCTGTACTACAAGGTGTAACGGCTGCTGCTGCCCTATTATTAGGGATGTCTTTTCAATGGTCACTTATGATGGTGGCTGCCATGTACGGGGTATCTAGTCTTGTAACAGGTGTTATTGCCTTTATAATGACAATACGCTATACGAAAGTACATAAGGGTTGGGATAAAGGCATTTTAGATCAACTACTTATTTTCACAATCAATGGAATCATCATTATGCTCTTACCACAATTAGGGCCTATTATATTAGAAAAAGTTTCAACATATAAGCAAGTTGGATTCTTTGGTGCTGCATATAAAATACCTGCCGTACTATATCAAATACCTGGAGTAATTGCAGCTGCATTTTATCCAAGACTTTTTGCTTTTGGTAATGAGAAAAATATTGAAGAACATAGAAAATTATCAAGTTTTGAATTAAAACTTATGTCTTTTTTAGGAATGGGAATTTCTATCCCCTTTATTGCTGATCCAAGTTTCTGGATTGTTAGTTTATTAGGAGAAAAATACGCTCCCGCTGGTGACGCTCTTGCTATTCTAGCGTTTATGGTTATTTTACAATCAATTAACTATCCACTAGCCGATAATTTAACAACGATTGGCCAGCAATGGAAACGTGCAACAACAATGACTATTGGATTAGTTGTTGCCATCATAGGTTATATTGTATTAGGTAGTAAATATGGAATGATGGGGGCAGCTGCCGCAGCCATACTTACCGAAATTACACTATTAATTGGATTTACCCTCTTTATTCGTAAAGGCATGCAATTATTAGTTAAAGGAATTATATTTAATTCCTTAGCCTTTATTATTAGTTACGGTATATACCGAATTGCATTAATCAACTTACCACCATTAGTTGCTTTAACTCTTACTGGTATACTATACGGTATAATCGGAATTGTAATTGATCCTCAAATACGTGGATTCGTTTTAGGATTTATAAAACAAAAGCTTATTCGCAAACATGCTTAAAAGCAAAAAGCTTTTCCTATTTAAAAATGGAAAAGCTTTTTGCTTTTTTATATACCATCATTTTTCTTCAGTAAAAAAATGCTATATATTCCAGCTCAAATTGACTTACTTTCTGAAAATGCCTTATACTAAATTACATGTAAACTATGAACTTCAACGCTTGTAAAAATATATATGCTTCAACAAAAATATATATTTTCTCATGTTAAAACTAAAGAACACACCTTTAAAAATTGGTGTGTTTTTATATGCTACCTAAAAACTAGTTGCTACATGTAACGACTTTCAAAGGAGGATTATCAATTTTTATGAGCATAAAGCCGAATAATAAATTCTTTTCCAAGAAAACAATAATAATTATGCCAATATTATTATTGTGCGCTTTTGCTTTTCATTATTTCTTTTTAACATCTAATCAAGCCTTTTCTGGTACAGGGGATGCGTTACGTCAATTTGGTTTTTTTACGTTTCTTCTACAACATGCCTTTAAAGATGGCAACCTTTTTTGGTCTTTTGATTATGGATTAGGTGGAGATTTATTTGGAGAGTTTAGTTATTATTACAGCACATCACCGTTTTTCTGGATTACACTGTTACTACCTAAACTAAGTCTTGAGCAAGTATATGACGTGAAATTATACATGAGTATTTTAAAAAACTTTTTAGCTATGGTATTCATGTATGGTTCTTTACGTTACCATAATAAAACAGCATTCTCATCTTTTGTTGCTGCTATTATATATGGTGGCTGTATTACTTTCATCCGCCACTCTTTACTATGGGATTTCATGGCTGATGCCATTGTATTTTTACCATTAGTAATATGGGGACTTGATAAATATATTATTGAAAAGAAGCGCGGACTTTTCCTAATCACCGCTACTTTAATGTTAGCATCAAACTTTTATTTTGCTTTTATCACAAGTATTTTCATATTTATTTATGCATTATTCCAATACTTTGCGACACAACAAAATAAAACGATTGTCTCTTTTCTAAATTATTATATTAGAATCGGTTTATTGTACGGATTATCACTCGGTTTAGCTGCCGTTTGCTTCCTCCCATCAGTTAATGCCGTATTTAGCGCTGATCGACTATCAAAAAAGTTTGAGATACCATTATTATTTGAAGATAAATTTTATAAAGATTTAATGGAAAATATTTTCTTCATGTATAATGCTGAAAATCATCAATTAGCTTTACCAGCTTTAATTTTATTCTTAATCGTATTTGGAATGTTTATACGTGATAAACTCGTTAAAAGTAAAGTATTCTTTACGTTATTCATGTTCATTCTGTTTATGCTTCCATATACATATTCTGTGTTTAATGGTTTTTCAGCAATGCAATCTAGATGGTTTTATTTATTTGTATTTGTAATTGCCCAAACAATTGCATACATTCTAGATTGGATGATTATTCATAAGAAAGACTACAAATTACCTTATTTAATAAGTTTATTAGTGTCTATTGGATTATTCATTTATGCATTTTATAGAAAGGCAAATATAAATGTAACTGATAAACCTTTACAAGACGTTGATAACATTTTACTCGGAACTGTCGTTCTTTCTGTTATTACAGTATGTTTATGGCGCTATATTTCTAAATCATTCATACAATTTTTAGTTGTATTGAACGTCCTTGTTAGCACCGTTTCTATGAATTATATGTATGCGAATAATATACTTAGCACCGTTTACGGACAGAGCCAGATTTCAACTGAAAAGTTACACGAACCAGGCTATGATAATAAAGAAGAAATTGCTGCAATTCGCTACATACAAGAAAACGATAAAGACTTTTATCGTATTCTTAATCCATATAGCGAATATAACACACCAATGCTACAAGGTTATCATGGCTTAAGTACGTATCAAAGCTTAGTTAATTATTATGTCCATGACTTTATGAAAAATAAATATGGTGTATTCCAAATGTACGATACACCTTCAATGTTTTATCAAGCTGATAGTCGACTACTACTTGAAAATATGCTAGGTGTAAAATATCGCGTATTAAGTGCTGATACAGATTCAAAGAATGTGCCTTATGGATATAAACTATTACAGCAAGTAGGACCGTATAATATTTACAAAAATGACTATGCTTTACCGTTAGGATATGTATATGATTCGGCTATAAGTGAGGAAGAATTTTCTAAATTAAACTTCGCTCAGCGTGATCAATTATTATTACATGCTGTTGTCGTTAATAATACAAAAGAATTTTCATTAAACCATTTTAATAAACAAGACCTTAAATCAAAGGCAGTATCTATTAAAACGGAAAAAGCAAAATTCGAAAACATGGAAAAACAAGAAAATAAACTAATTGTTCATGGCTTTGGAAATATGATTGTACCTATCAATTATCCTGATACACCTGGTGATCTACTGATAGAATTAAAATTAAAAAATGCAGGCACATTCAATGCAACTGTTAATGGAAAAACGATAGGAAAAGGTGACGATGCTGGTGCATACTCTTATCCGTTAGAAAGGTTTGTTTACAATTTGGGCAATGAGCGTCCAGAAAATCTAACTATCTCTATTGATATGGCAGGTGAGTATGAATTAGGTGACTTGCAAGCAAATATTGTAAACTATGAAAGTGTACAAAAAGAAACAAAAAAACTAACTGAAAATAGGCTTGAAAATATTTATTATAAGAACAATTATTTAAAGGGGGATATCAAATCAAATAAAGACGGGCTTTTATATTTATCTGTCCCATATAGTAAAGGCTGGACTATAAAAATTGATGGAAAAGAAACAGAATTTACGAAAGCGAATTCTGCCTTTATCGGTGTTCCCATTACAAAAGGTTCACATGTAATCGAAATGACTTACGTTACACCTTATTTCAAATTAGGTATGACTATATCAATCATCTCACTAATTATTTGTATAGCTTTACTAATTTTCACAAATCCAAATGCACGACGAAAACTCTCTTTTAAAAATCAATAATGAGCACTCAATGAAACATGAAGCTATCTATTTAGATAGCTTCCTATAATAATACATAAATAGTATTTTAATCCACTACAAACAAGGAGTGTCAAAAATGACCCTTTCAATAGTAGTACCATGCTACAATGAAGAAAAGGTGCTTCGTGCCTTTTATTCAGAGACTTCTCTTGAAATTCATAAATTAACTACCGATTATGAATTTGTTTTTGTTAATGATGGTAGTAAAGATGATACTTTAAATATTTTACGTGATTTAGCTAGTTCAGATTCGTCAGTA
Organism: Bacillus sp. FSL L8-0199; assembly: GCF_038005705.1. NCBI lineage: Bacteria > Bacillati > Bacillota > Bacilli > Caryophanales > Bacillaceae > Bacillus > Bacillus sp. FSL L8-0199. The sequence goes on from NZ_JBBOTS010000001.1 coordinate 5,382,256, forward strand.
CACTACATATCATTTAGTCGAAACTTCGGAAAAGAAGCTGCAATGTTAGCTGGTTTAAAATATGCTACAGGCGATGCAATTGTTATTATGGATGCTGACTTACAGCACCCTCCTACGTTAATAAAAGAACTGTTAGAAGGATATAACGACGGCTACGACCAAGTCATTGCAAAAAGAACAAGAACTGGTGATTCACCCGTTCGCTCTTTCGTCTCTCGTCTTTACTATAAAGTGATGAATAAATTTGTAGATATTGAATTAGTAGACGGTATTGGTGACTTTAGACTTTTAAGTCGAAGAGCAGTAGATTCTTTATTATCTTTAAGTGAATACAACCGATTTTCAAAAGGCTTATTTTCTTGGATCGGTTATAACGAATTAATCATTGAATATGAAAATGTATTACGTTCTGATGGAGAAAGTAAATGGACCTTCTCGAAATTATTAAATTACGGAATTGATGGTGTAATTTCATTTAATAATAAACCGTTACGTCTATCTATATATCTCGGATTACTAACAACCATTTTAGGACTTTTATACGTAATCACTACGTTTGTTCAAATCATCCTTGGTGGTGTGGAAGTTCCTGGTTACTTTACTCTCATTTCCGCTATACTATTTATTGGCGGTATTCAACTCATATTCCTAGGTGTTATTGGTGAATATATCGGTCGTATTTATTATGAAACAAAACGTAGACCGCATTTTATTGTAGCTGAAAAGAAAGTTAGTGAAGTTAAACAAAAGGCATAACCAAAAAGTTACTTCTGTAGGTAGAAGTAACTTTTTTATATACTAACATTTACAAACACTTCTTTTGAAAAAATATACATTTTGAAATGATGGCATTATATGAAAGAATTTAGTATCATGATTCAAGGTACTATTTCAAGTTGGACGGAGGATACTATGAGCTTATTAACAGTTGAAAAATTAGGACATACATTTGGTGATCGTACATTATTTAAAGATGTATCTATGCGATTATTAGCAGGTGAGCACGTTGGATTAGTTGGTGCAAACGGTGTTGGTAAATCAACATTCATGAATATCATTACTGGTCAGCTTATTCATGACCAAGGTCGTGTAGAATGGACACCGGGCACACATTACGGCTACTTAGATCAGCATACTGTTTTAACGCCTGGACGTACGATCCGTGACGTACTAGCGGATGCATTTTTACCGTTATTCGAAAAGGAAAAAGCTTTAAATGAAGTTACAGAAAAAATGGGAACTGCTACACCAGAAGAACTAGAAGAACTTCTTGAACAAATGGCAGAAATACAAGATGCACTTGAAGCAGGTGGTTTCTATTTACTAGATATGAAAATTGAAGAGGCTGCACGTGGTCTTGGAATTGATGCTATTGGTTTAGATCGTGATGTTTCAGCACTAAGTGGTGGACAACGTACAAAGGTATTGCTTGCAAAGCTATTACTTGAACAGCCAGAAGTATTATTGCTTGATGAACCTACTAACTATTTAGACGTTGAACATATTCATTGGTTAACAAATTATTTGAAAGAATATCCACATGCATTCTTATTAATTTCTCATGATACAGAATTTATGAACAAATGTGTTGATGTTATTTTCCATCTAGAATTCACAAAAATGACACGCTATACAGCGACATATGAAAAATTCCTAGAACTAGCAGAAATCAATAAAAACCAACATATAAACGCTTATGAAAAGCAGCGCGAGTTTATCAAAAAGCAAGAAGACTTCATTGCAAAAAACAAGGCTCGTTATTCAACGACAGGTCGTGCAAAGAGTCGTCAAAAGCAACTTGATCGCATGGAACTTATTGATCGCCCAGAAACAGCAATTAAACCTGAATTCTCATTTAAAGAAAGTCGCGCAAGTAGTCGCTTCGTCTTTGAAGGTGAAAATGTAGAAATCGGATATACACATCCGCTACTACCAAAGCTATCAATGACGATCGAACGTGGTGAAAAAATTGCTATTGTTGGATGTAACGGTGTTGGTAAATCAACGTTACTAAAAACAATCTTAGGTAAAATTAAGCCTTTAAGCGGTAAAACAAGCCTTGGTGACTTCTTAGAGCCTGCATACTTTGAGCAAGAAGTTAAAGCTGACAATATAACACCAATTGATGATGTATGGAATACATTCCCTGGTTTAGACCAGCATCAAATTCGTGCGATGTTAGCAAAATGCGGATTAAAAAATGAACATATTTCTCGCCCATTAAGTCAATTAAGTGGTGGAGAACAAGCAAAAGTTCGTTTATGTAAGCTAATGGGTGAGGAAAGTAACTGGCTACTATTTGATGAGCCGACAAACCATCTTGATGTTACAGCAAAAGCGGAACTTAAGAAGGCTATGAAAGCATATAAAGGAACAATCCTCCTTGTATGTCACGAACCGGACTTCTATGAAGATTGGATTACAAAAGTTTGGGATGTTGAAGAATGGTCTCAAAATAGTAAATAGTCTTTAAGAAAAAACTCCTTGTGTAGACAAGGAGTTTTTTACTTATTTTTATTAAGAATTTTTTATATTGTAGTATCCTATAAGTCGTAATCGAAATTCTTTTAATTCCGGATACGCCTCTAAATTTGCTAACATACCTCTAATTACTGGAATTCTTGGATTAAGCAATCGTATTTCCGCCTCTAAAACATCTAACGTTACTAACAACTCATCATCCTCTAATTGATCAGCTAAACTACGCTTAAATACAATAATTTCTTTTAAAAAATGCTCTTTAACTTGTTCCTTAATAAGCTCTGATTTACAAAGGAATTCTCCAAGCTTTTCTTCATGTAAAATAGGTTCTTCCGAAGATTCTACTAAGCCATCTACTAAATGATCTACTCTTTTTAAAATAAAAGCAGCGACATACGATAAATCAATTTCTGGTGCTTGTAAAATAATTAACTCTAAATAACCACGGCATATGCCTTCTACTATAATTACTAAATCCAATAAATATGGCATAACCTTTTCACCATAAATGGACAATAAACTATTCCGATAAAATGCATGAGACTCTAACTTCATCCGCATCATAAATTCTTCTACTTCTTTATTAAACGGAATTGCATTTTCTCTCGCATGCATAATAATAAATTCTTTATGTTTTTGTATATCATTAAACTGACAATGTAATTGTTTTGCAAATTTTTCACGTGGTAATAAAGACTCTTGTTCAATATCCAGCATTTTCTTTTGGATTTTGTCATAATAATATCGAAGTGTCGCTAATAAAAGCTCATCTTTCGATTTAAAATATAAGTAAAAAGCTCCTTTAGATATACCACTAGCTGTCACAATTTCCTGCACTGATGTCGCATTTACACCCTTAGTAGCAAATAACTTCATAGCCGATTCTATAATTAAACGCTCTTTTTCTTTCATATCTTCTCTCCTAAATTTAATCTCGCATCTTATTATAAATGTATTATACCATCCCTTTTTATTGACGATTGACCGAACGGTCAGTTATATTATGTATTAGACTGACCAGTTGGTCAATATAATACAAAGGGAGCGCAAACATGAACAAAATCATCAATTTCTCGTTAAAAAATAAGTTCGCAGTTTGGCTACTAACCATTATTGTTACTATTGCGGGGATCTACTCTGGACTCAATATGAAGCTGGAAACAATTCCTGATATTACAACACCGATTGTGACAGTAACTACGGTCTATCCTGGTGCTACACCAGAAGAAGTAGCTGATAAAGTTTCAAAGCCGATGGAAGAACAACTACAAAATTTAAGCGGTGTTAACGTTGTGAGTTCATCATCTTTTCAAAACGCATCTTCTATTCAAGTAGAATACGATTTTGACAAAAATATGGAAAAAGCAGAAACAGAAATTAAAGAAGCTCTCACAAATGTAAAACTCCCAGAAGGTGTTAAAGATCCTAAAGTTTCACGAGTAAACTTCAATGCTTTTCCCGTTATTTCGTTAAGCGTAGCAAGCAAGAATGAATCTTTAGCTACTTTAACTGAAAATGTAGAAAAAAATGTTGTACCGGGATTAAAAGGACTTGATGGTGTTGTATCTGTTCAAATTGCTGGTCAACAAGTAGATGAAGTACAGCTCATCTTTAAGAAAGATAAAATGAAAGAACTAGGACTAAGTGAAGATACTGTAAAAAATGTGATTAAAGGATCGGATGTATCTTTACCACTTGGCTTATACACATTTAAAGACACGGAAAAATCAGTTGTTGTAGATGGCAATATTACAACGATTAAAGCATTAAAAGAACTTAAAATCCCAGCTATACCTTCCTCACCTAACGGTCAAGGTAGTCAAAATGCTGGCACTGGTGCACAAACGCCACAAATGAATCCAGCCGCTATGAACGGGATTCCAACAGTTACATTAGATGAAATTGCTGACATTAAAGAAGTTGGGAAAGCAGAATCCATTTCTCGAACAAATGGAAAAGAAGCAATTGGAATTCAAATTGTGAAGGCCTCTGATGCAAATACAGTTGATGTTGTAAATGCAGTAAAAGATAAAGTAAAAGAACTTGAGAAAAAGTATAAAGACTTAGAGATTATTTCAACATTCGATCAAGGTGCACCTATTGAAAAATCAGTAGAAACAATGCTGAGCAAAGCAATTTTCGGTGCTATCTTTGCGATCGTTATTATTATGCTGTTCCTACGAAATATTCGAACAACGTTAATCTCTGTCGTTTCAATACCACTTTCTTTATTAATTGCTGTTTTAGTCATAAAGCAAATGGATATTACGCTTAACATTATGACACTTGGAGCAATGACCGTTGCTATAGGCCGCGTTGTCGATGACTCAATTGTTGTTATTGAAAATATTTACCGACGTATGTCGTTATCAGAAGAGAAATTGCGCGGAAAAGATTTAATTCGTGAAGCTACGAAAGAAATGTTTATCCCAATTATGTCTTCTACCATCGTAACAATTGCTGTATTTTTACCACTTGGACTAGTAAAAGGTATGATTGGTGAAATGTTCTTACCATTCGCCTTAACTATCGTCTTCGCTTTATTAGCATCATTACTAGTAGCAGTTACAATCGTACCGATGCTAGCTCATTCCTTATTTAAGAAAGAGAGCATGAGGGAAAAAGAAGTACATCATGAAGAAAAACCAAGTAAATTAGCAAATGGGTATAAACGCATACTTGCATGGGCTTTAAATCACAAAATTATTACATCAAGTATCGCTGTCCTTCTATTAGTTGGTAGTCTTGCACTTGTACCAGTTATCGGTGTAAGTTTCTTACCTTCTGAAGAAGAAAAAATGATTATCGCAACATACAACCCTGAACCAGGTCAAACGTTAGAAGACGTTGAAAAAATTGCAACAAAAGCTGAGAAGCACTTCCAAAATAATAAAGACGTCAAAACAATTCAATTCTCATTAGGTGGCGAAAACCCAATGAGTCCTGGTCAATCAAACCAAGCAATGTTCTTCGTGCAATATGATAACGACACGAAAAACTTTGAAAAAGAGAAAGAACAAGTCGTTAAAGATTTACAGAAGATGTCTGGCAAAGGCGAATGGAAAAACCAAGACTTCGGAGCAAGTGGCGGTAGTAACGAAATTAAACTATACGTTTACGGAGATAGCTCAGAAGACATTAAGCCTGTCGTAAAAGATATTCAAAATATCATGAAGAAAAATAAAGACTTAAAAGATATAGATTCTAGTATTGCAAAAACATATGCAGAGTACACTTTAGTCGCAGATCAAGAAAAGCTGAGTAAAATGGGCTTAACGGCTGCTCAAATTGGAATGGGACTTTCTAATCAACATGATCGACCTGTTCTGACAACAATTAAAAAAGACGGTAAAGATGTCAACGTATATGTCGAAGCTGAAAAACAAAATTATGCAACAATCGATGACTTAACAAATCGTAAAATTACAACACCACTTGGTACTGAAGTGGCTGTGAAAGATGTTATGACTGTAAAAGAAGGTGAAACTTCGAATACAGTGAAACACCGCGATGGCCGTGTTTATGCAGAAGTAAGTGCAAAACTAACATCTGATGACGTTTCAAAAGCATCTGCCGCTGTTCAAAAAGAAGTAGATAAAATGGATCTTCCTTCTGGCGTAGATGTTTCTATGGGCGGCGTTACAAAAGATATTGAAGAATCATTTAAGCAACTTGGCTTAGCGATGTTAGCTGCGATTGCCATTGTATACTTCGTTCTTGTCGTTACATTTGGTGGTGCCCTTGCACCATTCGCAATTTTATTCTCGCTACCATTTACAATTATCGGAGCTCTTGTTGCCTTATTAATCTCTGGTGAAACATTAAGTGTATCTGCAATGATTGGGGCGCTTATGTTAATCGGTATCGTTGTAACAAACGCAATCGTGCTTATCGACCGCGTTATTCATAAAGAAAATGAAGGACTATCAACACGTGAAGCTTTATTAGAAGCTGGTGCAACACGCCTTCGTCCAATTTTAATGACTGCAATTGCAACAATTGGTGCTCTTATCCCGCTTGCATTAGGATTTGAAGGTAGTGGCTTAATTTCTAAAGGACTTGGTGTAACGGTAATTGGTGGATTAACAAGTTCAACGTTATTAACACTTCTTATTGTTCCAATCGTTTATGAAGTATTAAGCAAATTTAAAAAGAAAAAAACAAAATAACAAAAAATAACCTCGCTAACTGCGAGGTTATTTTTTATTTCCAAACAAGACTAGAAAATCACCATAGCCTTCTTTCTCTAATTCCTCTTTTGGAATAAATCGAAGGGCTGCAGAATTAATGCAGTAACGAAGTCCATTTGGTCCTGGACCGTCTGGAAATACATGCCCAAGATGTGAATCTCCTTCCTTACTTCTCACTTCTGTACGCGTCATATTATGACTCACATCCATCTTTTCTTTCACACTTGCTGACATAACTGGTTTTGTAAAACTAGGCCATCCACATCCACTATCAAATTTGTCTAGAGAAGTAAATAGCGGCTCACCTGAAACGATGTCTACATAAAGACCTTCCTCTTTATGGTTCCAATACTCATTTCGAAATGGTGGTTCTGTACCATTTTCCTGCGTTACATAAAACTGCATCTCATTGAGTTTTTCTTTTAAATGAGCATTATCCTTTGGCCAATGTTGCTTAATAAAAGCATCTCGTCCTGAGCCTTTACGATATAACTCATAGCGGAATGTGTTTTTCTTATGATATCCTTGGTGATATTCTTCAGCTGGATAAAATGTAGCTGCTGGTAGTATTTTTGTCGCAATTGGTTTTGAAAAGCGCCCACTCTGCTCAAGTTCTTCTTTTGAGACTTCTGCTTTTTTATGTTGTTCTTCATTATGATAAAAAATCACTGTTTCATAAGACTGTCCGCGGTCGTGGAATTGTCCTCCAATATCGGTCGGATCAATTTGTCTCCAATATATATTTAACAATTCCTCATACGACATTTTATTTGCATCAAATGTAATTTGTACCGCTTCATAATGTCCTGTTGTTTCTGAGCACACTTCTTTATACGTTGGGTCCTCTTTATGACCGCCTGTATAACCTGAAATAACCTGTATAATGCCCTCCATCTCTTCAAATGGAGAAACCATACACCAGAAACACCCTCCAGCAAATGTAGCTAACTCTACCTTTTCATTTACAGCCATTACTTCACCCCTATTCTATATTCTCCTTACAGTATGGCATAAGAAACATAATGTTATAAAAGAAAAAGCATCGAACATCGATGCTTTTTCTTTACTTCACTTTATTTTTTCCAACATCCTTCTCCATTTCATCACTTGTCACGTCTAAAACATCTAGTAAGAAAATGAAGATTGGAATACCGATAATCAGTCCCCATACACCTAAGAAGTGCTCTGAGAAAATTAATACCATAAAAGTATAGAAAATCGGTAAATTTGTTTTTTGCGACATAAACTTCGGATTTAATACGTAACTTTCAAGCGCATGAATCACTGTTACGATAACTAAAATATAAACAACGTACATAATACCGCCAATATTGTAAGCAATCATACAAAGTGGGAATAACGAAATGATAACCCCCGCTACTGGAATTAATCCAAGCAAGAAAATCATTAATGCTAAACCTAATAATTGCGGGAATCCTAATATCCATAATGCGATAACTGAAAGAACACAGTTAACAACAGCAATTAAAAATTGTGCTTCGATTACCTTTCCAAATGAACGTGCAAATTTCTTTCCGAAGTACTCAATTTCAGTATAGAAAATTGCAAGCCTGCTTTCTTTAAACTTTGCAGTAAAACCAACAATACGAGATTTTTCTAATAAGAAAAACAAACTCAAAATTAAAGAAAGTAAAACTTGAAGGCCAAATTTACCAACATTCGTAATCGATTTATACAAAATGTCTACGCCTTGTCCTACATATTTAGAAAGCTCCATATGATTGACAGCATTAACTGCATACTTAATTAGTTCACTATCTGGTGGGTTTCTTAAAAATACATTGAATTGGTAAATCAGTTGTGAAATTTGTATCGTCAATACTGGTAAATATTTAAATAGCGTAATAGCAATTCCACCAATTAACATTACATATAGAAATGCTATAATAATTTTTCGATTAATAGGCATGAAATGATCTAATTTGCGGGAAATAAACTTTTGGAATCGATCCATTAAATACGTGAGAATAAACGTAATTAATATTAAATTCAACATACTTTGCAGCCCGTATAACACGAGAGCAAGTATTACTAATACGAGTAACCTCTGAAATCCTTTACTTTGAAACAGGTTTTTTATTTGCATAATCGACGAATACTCTCTCCTGTCCTATAAACTAAAACGTTAATAAGTAGATTTCTCTCTCTTTTCTACTTTTAATTATTCATTCATATTAAGATTTTTATAAACTCATTATATGCCTACCTTAACAGGTATATAGTAGCTTACTTCTTATTTTACAATACAATGACCTAATTCAAAACGTATTCTACATAGTATTAATGAAGATTTAAGGAAACTTATATTTTTTTAAATAGGTCTTACCACTACTGTAACATAAAAAGCAAGCTATCAGTAGAAATCTGTCCTACAAATAGCTTGCTTTTCTTGTTTTTTAAGTAAGTTTTACTATCCAATGAATGGTATGAACATTGGGATGACAACTACTGTTACAACCCCAACTACTGTTACAGCAATACTTGCCATCGCTGCCTCTACCTCACCCATTTCAATTCCTACCGCAACTCCTAATGCATGACCCGCTGTTCCAAGTGCTAAACCTTTTGCAATCGGATGTTTCACTCTAAATGTTTTTAAGAATAATGCTCCTAATGCGTATACGATAACTGCGTTGAAAATAACTGCAAACGATGTAATTGCTGGAATACCACCAATACTTTCTGAAATTGGTAACGCAATTGCTGTTGTTGCTGCTTGTGGTAGCATTGAATTCATTACTGCTGTATCTAAACCGATTGCTTTTGCAACAATGAACACGACAATTACTGAGCAAATAGATCCAACCACGATAGCTGATAAAATTTGCCACCAATATTTTTTCAACTTATCAACTTGTTTATAGAGTGGGATAGCAAATGCAATTGTTGCTGGCTCTAAGAAGAAACTAATCATTTTTCCGCCAGTATTATATTCTTCAAAAGTAAAGTTACCTACCTTTAGAAAGACAATCCCTAATACCATCGCTACGAATAATGGTGTAAATAGGAAGAACCCTTTTGAATGCTTGAATAATAATGTTCCGATTCCGTATGCGATTAATGAAACGACGATTCCGAAATATGGAGTCATTGTGCTTGCCATGTTCATTACCTCCTAACAATATATAAATGCAATGGTTACGCAACCTTTCCGTGCTTGCGTCCTTTATTTACTACTTTCAATTCTTTTGTATCTTCTGTTTCTTTTTCATCTTTTCCTAAAATAAATTGTGCAAATAACCCTGTTACAGCAAGTAAAATAACTGTTGCTACAACAATTACAGTTAAAATTTGTACAAAGTATTGCCCCATTACACCAAGAGAATTAATAACTGAAATACCTGATGGGACGAATAAGAATCCAATAATACCTGTTAAAGCTGTTCCGAGTGATTCAACTTGCTCCAATTTAATAACTTTTAAACATAATAGACTAAATAAAATAACTAACCCGATTACCGATGAAGGCATTGGAATTGGTAAATGTGTTGCAATAATATTAGAAATTAACATAATAGCTGAGAATATGAATGCTTGTGATAAGAAACTATATACTTTTTTCGTACTCATTTTGGCCACCTCTTTCGATTTGGTACCTTTATTGTATAGGATACAAACGTATAAGTAAGCGTTTACATAACAGAACGTCAAATATACAGAATCAGTTACAAATATAAAAGGATGAAATACAAAAGCTGCTTCTTAAATACGAAGCAGCTTCTTGAGTTCTTTTGCATATGTACGGCTAACAGGTACTTTCGATCCTTCTTTCATGATTAAATTATAAGTAGAATTAAACCATGGCTGAATTTCAGTAATATGATTAATATTCGCAATAAAGCTACGGTGTACGCGCATGAAGCTTGCTTGTGGTAACTTCTTCTCTAAAATTACAAGTGTATCATGTGTTACATACGTTTCCCTCGTTGTTTTTACTGTTACTTTCCCATCTACAAGCCCTACATATATAATATCTTCAATATTCACAAGTACGATTGATTCTTCAATTGGTAATGCTAATTTATGCATCTCTGCTGTTACATCTGTCCCCTTTATTTCGTGCTTTGTTTCTATTTGCGCTTGTTTTTGTTTTTTATACTTCTTTAATGTCTGCACAATACGCTCTTCATCAAATGGTTTTAAAATGTAGTCTAACGCATCTACTTCAAATGCTTGCAGCGCATATTGATCATAGGCAGTAGCAAATACAATTGCAGGTGGATTTTTCATCTTCTTTAATATATTCGCGATTTCAAATCCGTTATCATCGGATAATTGAATATCTAAAAACACAATATCTGGTCTACTTTGCATTAGTTCTTCTAATGCGTCTTCCACACAATCAGCCTCACCAATTATCTCAACTTCTTTCGTTCTCTCTAATAAATACTTTAGTTCATCACGTGCTAACATTTCATCGTCAACTACTAATACTTTTAACACCCGGCTCTTCCTCCCCTACTTTTTTTGGAATAATAAAGGTAATCTCCGTCCCTTTATTTAATTCACTTTCAATATGAAGCATCGTTTCTTTCCCAAATAACCCAATAAGACGTTCATTAATATTATATAAAGCTGTTCCAGTCCCTTTCTTTGACGAAACTACCATCTTTCCTAATTGTTCTAAACGTTCTTCCTCAATTCCCTGTCCATTATCTTTTACTTCAAAGTGAACCATACCCTCTTTTTCAAAAACATGCACTTCCACTTCGCATACTGGTTGCTTCTTCGGAAAAGCATGTCGCAATGCATTTTCAACCAATAGTTGAAGAACAAATGGTGGTACTAAAGTTGTCTTTAGCTCATCTTCAATATACATCTTTACCTCATACTTATTTGGGAACCTTGCTTGTTCTAGTGATAAGTATGCCTGTACATGGTTTAATTCTTGTTCTAGTGGAATCAATAACTGACGTGCCCCTTGCAAATTACAACGGAAATATACGCTAAGCTGTAATAATAACTTCCTTGCTTTTTCTACATCTGTTCGGCATAAAGCTGATACTGTATTAATCGCATTAAATAAAAAGTGTGGGTTAATTTGCGCTTGTAATGCTTTTATCTCCGCATCTTGAAGTAATTTACTTTGCAACTCAGCTTCTCCTAACTCTAACTGCGTGGAGAATATTTTTGCTAACCCTTCTGCTAATTCCTCTTCCACACGACTTAACTGGTTAGGATTTTTGAAATAGAGTTTTAATGTCCCTATCGTATTTCCATGCGAAGTTAGTGGAATTACAATCGCCGCTTGCAAAGGGCAGCCTTCATGTTGACAATTAATAACCTCACGTGATTTCGCTTTCATTATTTTCCCTGTGTTTAACACTTCTTTCGACAAACCGGTTATTAAACTATGTGAAGGAATATGGTGATCTGATGCTAATCCAACATGAGCTAATATTTTCTCTGTATCTGTTAAGGATACCGCATCTGTTCCTGTAAAACGGTGAATAATTTGTGCCACATGCTTACATGATTCTTCTGTTAAGCCTTGGCGGAAATACGGTAACGTTTTATCTGCAATACGTAATACTTTATGAGTCTGAAGTGCCTTTGCATTCTCCTCCTGACGCAAAATAGCTTGTATCATAGAAAGTAAAATAAAACTTCCAAAACTATTTACAAGAATCATTGGTATCGCTATTGTTTTCACAACGCTAATTCCATCCTCTATAATTAATAAAATCATAAGCATTTCTAAAGATACGATAAAAACACTTAAAACTGCTGAAAATTTAGGAGTAATTGTACGATTATATTTTTTGAAAATATATCCGATATAACCAGTTATAATCCCAGCTAAAATAGAAGAGATTGCGCAGCTTAGCGCTGTCGTACCACCAAGCATATAACGATGAATACCAGCAATAAATCCGACTCCAACCCCTACAATAGGGCCACCAAGTAAGCCGCTAATACCAACACCCATAATACGCGTATTCGCAATTGTACTTGAAGAAGAAACACCTTGTAACCAGTTTTCATTCATAATCGTATTTCCTGCTATTTCAATCCCAGTGTAATTGCTTACAATTGTAAATACCGAAAAAATACAAATAAGCTTAAGCTTATCTACATAGCCATCCTGTTTATGAAGGAGGCGTCTGAAAGTTTTAATATGAGAGAGTAAAAATCCTAAAATAACTATAAGTCCGACTCGTTCGATCATCATGAGTACTAAATTTAGCATCTTTGATTCATTCCTTTTTATTTAGTTAGTTTTATTATGGGAAAATAATGAAGTCGGCGTCAAGAAGAACGAAATGTTTTTTGAAATATTTTACACATAATAAATTCCTCTTTATTTGACAATACAATAGAAGAGTGCTAAAAATAAAGTAATATAATACAGTCCTTTAACCCAACCCCGTGAGGTTGAGAAGGAAGTCGGAATACAATATACGTATGTTCTTTTTTGGGGATACGTATGCTTTTTTGGCCTTCTCATCATATCAGGTGAGAAGGCCTTTTGTTATTCTTCCATAGCGACTGTAGAAAATAAGGAGGAGTAATAATGAACGTCACTACTGATGTACAACAAGCAACAGAGGAGACGAAAGCGAAAAGATATAAAACATTATTTGGTTCTGCGCTAGGATATGCAGCAGAAGGTTTAGATATGTTGCTATTATCTTTCGTACTTGTCTATATTTTAAAAGAGTTTCACTTAAGTCCTGTTGAAGGTGGAAACTTAACATTAGCTACCACAATAGGGATGTTAATTGGTTCTTATTTATTTGGATTTATTGCTGATTTATTTGGCCGTATTCGTACAATGGCCTTCACAATCTTACTGTTTTCACTAGCAACCGCACTCATTTATTTCGCAACAGACTACTGGCAATTATTAATTCTGCGCTTTTTAGTTGGAATGGGGGTTGGTGGTGAATTCGGAATCGGAATGGCCATTGTAACAGAAACATGGTCTAAAGAAATGCGCGCTAAAGCGACATCTGTTGTTGCACTTGGATGGCAATTTGGTGTACTGGTTGCTTCACTCCTTCCAGCATTTATTGTCCCGCACTTTGGATGGAGAGCCGTTTTCTTATTTGGATTAATTCCAGCTTTACTAGCTGTCTATGTCCGTAAAAGTTTAAGTGAACCGAAAATATGGGAGCAAAAACAACGCTACAAAAAGGAACTATTGCAAAAAGAAGCTGCAGGTAAATTAACAACTACTGAAGCAGAACAACTAAAACATATAAAAAAATTCCCACTTCGAAAGTTATTTGCCAATAAAAAAGTAACAATTACAACAATCGGTCTTATTATTATGTCGTTTATCCAAAACTTCGGATATTACGGAATCTTCACATGGATGCCCACTATTTTAGCAAATAAATATAACTATACATTAGCAAAAGCAAGTGGCTGGATGTTCATTTCTACCATCGGTATGCTAATTGGAATTGCAATCTTTGGTATTCTGGCTGATAAAATTGGTCGCCGTAAAACTTTTGCAATCTATTATATTGGCGGTACAGTATACTGTCTCATTTACTTCTTCTTATTCACAGATTCAACATTATTATTATGGGGAAGTGCATTGCTTGGATTCTTTGCAAATGGAATGATGGGAGGGTTTGGAGCAATTTTAGCTGAAAACTATCCTGCTGAAGCTCGCTCTACCGCTGAAAACTTTATTTTCGGTACAGGACGTGGGTTAGCTGGATTTGGGCCTGTTATTATTGGCTTACTCGCTACAGGTGGCAACCTACTTGGAGCATTGTCCTTAATTTTTATCATCTACCCAATCGGGTTAATTACAATGCTACTATGTGTACCAGAAACAAAGGGAAAAGTATTAGATTAAACGTAAAAGAGGAAGCATCTCATTTAAGATGCTTCCTCTTTTACGTTTTTATTTATTTTGATTTACTAGCCTTCTGAAATAAGAATGCAGTTTTATCTTCTTCTTTTACAATACCTTGTTTTAATGCTAATTCTCCCGCAACTTTAGGCGCTAACCATAGCATCGGGAATAACAAAATTGATACCGGAACTGCCGTCACCACGATAAACGATTGTAGCGCATTAATACTTCCTTCACCCATATATAAAAGAATTGCTGCAACTGCGCCCATAATAAGCGACCAAAAAATTCGCAAACTAATTCTAGGATCTCCGTCTCCAGTCACTGCCATTGAAATGGAATACGCCATTGAATCTCCTGTTGTCACTACAAATAAAATTGTTAATAAAAGAAATGCTGGTCCAATAATATTAGAAAGTGGCAATTGTCCTGTAATTGCAATCATAGCTGCCGGCATACCAGATTCACTTAATGCGTCCGAGATAGACCCAGGATTCATCAACTCATAAAACACGCCTGATCCACCTAATATAGTAAACCAAAACGTTGTAATAATAGGTGCGATAATTCCAATTGCAACGATGATTTCTCGAATCGTTCTCCCTCTTGAAATTCGACTCACTAAAATTGCCATCATTGGTCCGTATCCAATAAACCATCCCCAGAAAAAGATTGTCCAAGATCCTAACCAACTTGTATCACCACGGTATGTGCTCATCGGTATAAACTCATTTACATAAAATCCAAACGAAGAAACAAACGAATCAATAATAAATCCACCTGGCCCAAATAGTAATATGAATGCCATTAATACAATTGCTAATCTAACATTTAAATTACTTATAATTTGAATCCCTTTATCAATACCTGTTACTGCCGATATGGTAGACACGGCCACCACACAAACAATAATTGCTAATTGAGTAGTAAACACATCAGAAATTCCAAATAATTCTTGTAATCCATAACTTGCTTGTAAACCTAAAAATCCAATTGGGCCAATTGTACCTGCAGCTACTGCAATAATTGCAGCTGCATCAATTATCGTTCCAAGCAGGCTCTTTCTTAATTTTTCCCCAAAAATAGGATATAAAAGCGTTCGAGGTTTTAGCGGCATATCTTTATGATAATGTCCATACATCATAACTACCGCACTAATTGTACCTAAAATCGTCCATGCTAAAAATCCCCAATGCATATAACTTTGTGCTAAAGCAGGCATGACTGCTTCTTTCGTTCCAGCAGATATACCATCATGTATTGGTGGCACCGTCATCAAATGATACATTGGCTCTGCTGCTGCCCAAAAAACGCCACCTCCGGCAAGTAATGTAGACATAATAATAGCAAGCCATTTTGCCGTACTAATCTCAGGTTTTTCTAATCCTCCAAGCTTAACTCTCCCATATTTGGAGAACGCCATACACATCGCAACAATAAATGTACCTAATAATAAAACTTGCCAGAAGGCACCGAAATATTTAATTGAAAAAGCGAAACTTTTATTAATCGCACTCTCTACATAATCCTTGTTCAAAAAAACTGCAATTACAAATAATAAAAGTGAACCACCACTAATAATAAATACAGGCCAATCAGTTTTTCGACTCTTCATCCTCATTTACACTTCCTCCTTCCTCAGCAATCTAAAAAAACAACTTTATTATGTTTTATTGTTTAAAACCAAAACACAATAATTATATATGCATAACATTTTATCGACTTCCCACATACTTATGTTGTCCCTAAAAATATGCCAAATCCCTTATTAAAAAGAAAGAATCTCTTCCTCTTACATAAAAAAGCAAAACAAAAGACCTTATATTTCTATAAGGTCTTCGAAACAGAAATTTGATTATAACATAAGGAACTCCTTGGTTCAAAAAGCCTCTTCCAAAAATAACCGAGAGTAAAGGCTTCCATTTGCTACATAACAGTAATTTAAAAAAATTATATTTCACAGAAAAAACCTATACTAAATATCATTTATGAAAGAAATTTGGCTTCAAAATTTCATTCGGATACGGTTTATGATAAATGTGGGTGGTAGCTGGAGATAATGGTGGAATAAGCCATACCCAATTACCTGTTACAACACGACCACAAGCAGCTTCTTGCTTCTCAAATTGCTGAAATTGTTGTGCAGCAGTATGGTGATCAACAATACTAACTCCTTGTTTTTTAAAGGAGTGTAGTACGGCAATATTCAACTCAATTAGCGCCTTATCTTTCCATAAGGTACCGTTTCTCGATGTATCTAAATCCATCATCTCCGCAACAGCCGGAAGTAAATTATAACGATCATGATCTGCTAAGTTGCGCGCCCCAATTTCTGTTCCCATATACCATCCATTGAACGGAGCGGCTATATAAGAAATACCGCCAATTTCTAAACGCATATCTGAAATCATTGGAACACCATACCATTTTACTCCAAGTGATGAAATAGGGTATTCTGGGTGTTCAATTGGCACTTCTTTTACTTCTTCTCTCGGAATTTCTTTATATATAGGCGCTTTTCCATCTATAGAAAACACAAGTGGCAATACATCGTAATTCGTACCTTCTCCTTGCCAACCAAGCTCCTGACAAAAGTCCGTAAATGTAGCGGAATGAGAATCACCAATCACTCCCGTTTCTGTTTTATATCCTGCATATCGAATCAATTGGTGATTATAAATTCTTATATTATTTTCTTCACCTTGATATTGCTTAAAAATCGTAATGGTTGGTTTAACTTTTCCGTCGTTCGTTGCATATTTAATATGATGAATTAATGCATTATATACACCCTCTTCATCATTTACTTCGCGCGCATCTAATATGTGCATCTTACTCCAAAATAGTCTTCCAATACATCTATTACTGTTACGCCATGCCATTCGTGAACCATGAACAAGTTCTTCAAATGTATGCTCATATGTCCCTGTCTTCTCTATCTCAATTTGAATTTCTTTTATACGTTCTTCTATCAATTGTTCTTTATGAAGCTCCTTATAACAAATCGTAATAAAATTACTTGCTTCCTCTATTAATTGTTTCGTTTTACTCATAAACAATCTCCTTCTATTTCAACAAAACCCTGCTACTTTACAGTATAAGCAAAAAGGATAGGAGTCACAAATGAAAGTGAGAGTGTTACTTTTATTGTAATATTTTTCAGAAAATTAATGGACTTACTATTGACTTATATGGAAAATGGGTGTATTTTTGACTCAGGTAAAGTATTTTTACCTAGACCAACTTTTTAAATGGAAAGGAGGTAATGTTATGTCTTCATTTCAATTGCCAAAGCTTTCATATGACTATGATGAACTAGAGCCACATATTGATAGCAATACACTTTCCATTCATCATGGAAAGCACCATGCGACATACGTAAACAATTTAAATGCTACTTTAGAAAATTATACTGAATTACATAATAAATCTTTAGAAGAATTGCTATGTAATTTAGATGCTTTACCGAAGGAAATTGTTACAGCTGTACGAAATAACGGTGGTGGTCACTATTGTCATAGTCTTTTTTGGGAAGTGATGAGCCCACGAGGTGGCGGTGAGCCTAATGGAGACGTTGCAAAAGTAATTGATTATTATTTCAATACCTTTGACAACTTAAAAGATCAACTTTCCAAAGCTGCTATTAGTCGTTTTGGAAGTGGCTATGGATGGCTTGTTCTTGACGGTGAGGAACTCTCTGTTATGAGTACACCAAATCAAGATACGCCTTTGCAAGAAGGGAAAATCCCCTTACTCGTAATTGATGTATGGGAACATGCTTATTATTTAAAGTATCAAAATAGGCGCCCAGAGTTTGTTACCAACTGGTGGCATACAGTAAACTGGGACCAAGTAAACGAGAAGTATTTACAAGCAATTCAATCACAAAAACATTAGTCGTACGTATAAGGTAAATTTGGTAATGTAAAATCAGTATTGTCGAAATCCTCCAGAATCCCCCGGATTGCCACCGGGGGATTTATGATTACTTCATTGTATTTATATAATGTTTTAAAACATTTTTCATTTCTAGTTCCAGCTCTCGGAACAAAAATCCAAATTCACGAGCCTTTCCATTATGTAACGTACAGTTAGTTACCTCATTATAAGGAGCTATATTTCCCCCAGCTTTCTGAATGAGTGCTTTTATTCCCGTCTTCTCTTCTATGAAATGCATAATTTCTTCCATAGAAACTACTCCGTTACTACAGGCGTTAATTGCTCCTCTCACATTTGCCATTCCGCACCAAGCTAGAAACTCTCCTGCCTCTTTTTCATGTATAAATGACAAAGTTCCATCTACATGATCCACAACGATAGGTTTTTGGTTCACAATACATTCAACGTAAAATTGTAACCTTTTCGTATAATCATTTTCTCCAATAACAACTGGAAAACGCACTGCAACGACTGGGAATGTTGCATGTTGAAATACAACGGCTTCAGCTAATCTCTTTCCTTCACCATAATTGAAGTCATTCCTATCTCCATACGCGATTGCATACTCGTACGGATTAAAGTCTTCTTCTGATAAGCTTAGGGCAGGTTCATAGACGGCCATTGAAGATGTCATAACATATTTCTTCGTTTTCCCTCGTAACACTTCACATATTACCTTCGCTGCATTCGAGCTATAGCATAAATTATCGTATACAATATCATAAATTTTATCTCCTAGACGCTCTGCTAGTTGTTTTTCATCTTCCCTATCTACAATAAGTCTTTTTACTCTACTGCCAAAAGAATCTTCCGTAATTCCTCTCGTCGCAATCGTTACATCGTGCCCCTCTTGCAAAAGTGCTTCTACTAAATGTTTACCAAAAAATCTTGTTCCCCCTAGCACCAATACTTTTTTCAACTTCATCATCCCCACTTTAGCAAATTGTAAAATACTACCTCTCTATTATAAGTGCTAACATATAAAAAGCATGGAATTCGTTTAACGATTCCATGCCTTTATACAGATAATATATTAACGGACTCGATATTTATAAATACAATAACAGAAGTACAAAATAGAAATTACTGATACATAAACCCATAGTTCATATACAAATCCCTCTCCCCACACTCCCATAAAATAAAAGAGTGAAGGTAAAGTCAATGTTACCCATGATTGTACGAAGGCAATCCTTCCAAGATATTGATTAATGTTCTTCTTTTGTGTATTTAATACAAAGAATAAATACCAAAGTAATGCCCACATAAACCACGTTAACGCATTAACAACATCATGGAATTGAACAAATGAAACAACCATATAGAATAAGGCTATAATTGCTACCCAAATACAAAACCATCCTAGACCACTACTATCCATTCCTTTTATAAAAGTAACACCTACATATAAATAAGTTAATCCAAATAAGAAAGTAGCCGCATATGAATACACTGTCCAATTGCTTTGGTCAGAAATCATAATCAAATAAAACGGAATAATAATTTGTAGTGCACCCACAAATAAATTAAAAACACCCGCACTTTTCATCTCTGCTTTCCCTAATATAACAAGACTATTTAAAAATAAAGCTGCCCCTGAAAGTAATAATCCTACATAACCCATATATATTCGTGTGAAAATCTTTACCTTTCACACTTTTAACCTCCCCACACTATAAAATGATACTTATATTATTTTTCTTCCCATTTAAAACTACATACATAATTTTTCATCTAAATAAGTCAGACCTCCTACCTCAAAAAAGGAGTGAACTTAAAACGCTTTCAATAATAAATAATCCTATCAAAACATGAACTAGGATTCCTTGATTATAAACGTACTCTAGCAATGATACAAGTGTTGGAATACATTTCAATAATACGCTTTCAATTCCCATAAAAAATCAATAAAATAATACATTACTCTATCTCATTCTACTACCTTGTAGCATAAGATATTGTAAAATCATATCATTTAAAACAGCGAACGTTCTTTTCTAGGTTCGCTAATAAACTTAGTAGAAAATGAATATAAAAAATGACCTCTTGCTTTTATGCAAAGGTCATTTTTGTATATTCACCATTAAACTTCTAGATAGCCATTTTTATTATTTGATTGCCATTTCCAAGAGTCAGCACACATTTCTTCTAATCCGCGTGTTGCCTCCCAGCCTAATTCACGCTTTGCTTTCGATGCATCAGCAAAACATACTGCCACATCACCTGGGCGACGCTCTGTAATTTTATAAGGAACTTTCTTGCCTGAAACTTTTTCAAATGCTTCAACCATCTCTAGTACACTATAGCCCATGCCTGTGCCCAGGTTATAAGCATCTACTCCTGTTGTACTCAGTACTTTCTCAAGCGCCTTTACATGACCATTTGCTAAGTCCACAACATGGATGTAATCACGGACTCCTGTTCCATCTTTCGTTGGATAGTCATTTCCGAATACGCTTAATTCTTTTAACTTACCTACCGCTACTTGCGTTACATATGGCATTAAGTTATTTGGGATTCCATTTGGATCTTCTCCGATACGCCCACTTTCGTGTGCACCAAATGGATTGAAATAGCGAAGTAATGCGATACTCCATTCTGGATCTGCAAATGCTACATCACGCATAATTTGCTCAATCATTAATTTCGTTTGACCATATGGATTTGTTGCACTTAATGGAAACTCCTCCGTAATCGGTGACGTTTCCGGGATACCATATACAGTTGCAGATGAACTAAAGATTATCTTCTTTACATTATGTTTCTGCATTACTTCACATAGCACTAACGTGCTTGTAATGTTGTTATGATAATATGTTAATGGAATCGCTACTGACTCCCCTACAGCTTTAAATCCTGCAAAGTGAATAACTGCTTCAATTGAATTTTCTTCAAAAATTGCGTCAAGCGCTTCGCGATTTAAAACATCTTCTTTATAAAACTTAAATTGTTTTCCTGTTATTTCTTTCACTCGATTTATAGATTCTACCGAGCTATTCGAAAGATTATCCACTACTATAACTTCGTAACCGCTATTTAGTAATTCTACACATGTATGACTACCAATATATCCTGCTCCACCTGTTACAAGTATTGCCATAATTATAGTCCTCCATATTTCATTCATTATAAACTTCTCAAAGTATATCACATATTTCTTATCCTATGTTTAACATGCGAACACAGAAACTTACATTTTATCCCATAATAATTTTATAACATATACGATTCTAATCAGGTAATAAAAAAACGCCACATAATAAAAATTATGTGACGTTTTTTTATTAAATTACGTAACAATATACACTTAGAAAATGCGCAAGACTACCTAATAATACAAAAACATGAAAAATTTCATGATGCCCCATATATTTAAACTCTAACCATTTTGGCTTTGTTCCATAAATAAATCCACCAATTGTATAAAAAATGCCACCAAGTACTAAGAAAATAATGCCTCCTGTACTTAAATTCTCAGCTAACGGCGCAAAGAATAAAACAATTAACCAACCCATCGTAATATAAATTGCTGTCGATAACCACCTTGGACAATTAAACCAAAACATTTTAAATACAATGCCACAAATCGCAGTTGCATAGACTAAACAAAATAATAGCAAACCACTTGCTGAATTTAATGTAATTAAGCAAAAGGGTGCATATGTACCTGCAATTAATATAAAAATCATAGAATGATCTAGCTTCCTAAAGAAGTATATAACACGTTCATTGGCCACAACACTATGATATACAGCTGACGCCGTATAAAGGACCATCATTCCAATACCAAACAAAATAACAGCTGTAATTGCAGCAAATGATGGCATCTTGATAGAAACTTTCACAAGCATAGCTAATAACGCAATAAATGATAATATCGCTCCACCTAAGTGAGTAAATGCATTAACTGGTTCTCTTACATAAGTATTCATAATAACACCCCTCATATAATTACATGTAGTTTTGATAACTACATGTAATTATATACACATTTCTTTTTAAGGTCAACATTTACAATTCATTTGTTTCGTAATACCATATTTAAAGATATATTAAACATTAAGTTCCACTAAGTTATAAAAGTGAGGGATTCTACGTGGAAAATATAAATGAATTACTTAAGACATTACATTTAGAAAAAAACATTAAACTTGAGGATATTCCAAATGTTGACTTATATGTAGACCAAGTTGTCCAACTATTTGAGAATACTTATGCAGATACAACGAGAACTGATGATGAAAAAGTATTAACAAAAACGATGATTAATAATTACGCAAAAGGGAAACTATTCATCCCTATCAAAAATAAAAAGTATTCAAAAGAGCATATGATTTTAATTAGCCTAATTTATCAATTAAAGGGAGCTCTCTCCATTAACGACATAAAAAGTTCATTAGAAACTATAAATGACTCCTTATTAAATGATGATTCATTCGAATTAAATACGTTATACAAAAATTATCTTGCTCTTACTGAAAGCAATGTCGAAAGCTTTAAACAAGACGTAAATAACCGTGTTACAGAAGTAAATGAGATTTCTTCCTTAGAAGATACAAAGCTAGAAAAATTTCTACTACTAACATCCTTCGTGACTATGAGTAATATGTATAGACGTTTAGCGGAGCAACTAGTGGATGATTTAAAAGAATCATAAATAAAAAACTATCCACCTATTAAAGTGGATAGTTTTTTATTTACTTAATTGCTTCATGAACTTTTAGTTGTTTCCCTTTAATCGTTGTAGTCTTCATGACTTTCAAGACAAGTGGTCCTTTTCCATTTAATATTTCAACGTAAGAAACATTATCTTGTATCGTAATAATACCTATATCTTCTGCTGTAACACCTTTAATTTTAGCAATTGTACCGACGAAATCTACCGCCCTAATTTTCTTTTTCTTCCCGCCATTAAAGTACAGCTTCATAATGCCTTTGTTGATATCTGCATTTTTATCTTTCTTTATAATTGGTTTAGCATGTATCTTTTCTTCAAATGCAGCTTTCTCTTTCATAACTTCTTCTTTTGAAGGTCCAATTGCCTTTGGAATTTCAAATCCAATATACTCCTCAATCTCTTCTAAAAATCTATTTTCATATGGTGTTATAAATGTAATAGCTTTCCCACTATTTCCAGCTCGTCCCGTTCTTCCAGTACGATGTACATAGCTTTCTTTTTCAAGTGGAATATCATAATTAATAACATGTGTAATATTATCAATATCAATTCCTCTCGCAGCTACATCTGTTGCTACTAAATAACGGAATTTTCCTTTTCTAAAATCATCCATGACTTCAAAACGATCTTCTTGTACCATACCACCATGTATTTTGTCACAAGGATAGTTAGCTCGTTTTAATTGTCTATATACATGATCTACATTTTCTTGTGTACGACAGAAAATAATACAGCTATCAGGATTCTCAATCGTTGTTACATCTTTAAGTAGTGAAAGCTTCTCGTCTTCTATCACCTCAAAAAGAGTATGTTCAATTTTATCCGTCGTAATCCCAGCTGCTTTAATTTCAATATGAATTGGTGAATTCATATATGTACGAGACAATTTCTCAACATCTTCTGGAAGTGTTGCTGAAAATAACATCGTCATTCTTTTTGTAGGTAATTCATCAATAATTGCCTCTACTTGATCGATAAAGCCCATATTTAGCATCTCATCTGCTTCATCAATAACTAAATACTTCAAACACTCTAAAGAAAGGGTACCCTTCTCAATATGATCCAACACACGACCAGGAGTACCAACTACAATATGTGTCTTTTGCTTTAATTCTAATTTTTGACGTGCAAATGGAGATTTCCCATAAACTGCCGCAGCCTTAATCCTTTTGAATCGACCTATATTTGTAATATCTTCTTTTACCTGTACCGCAAGCTCTCTCGTTGGTGTTAAAACTAATGCTTGTGGTTTATTCTCTTCCCACTCCACCATTTCACAAAGTGGAATACCAAATGAAGCCGTTTTTCCACTTCCAGTCTGGGACTTCACAACAAGATCCTTCTTTTCTAATGCAACTGGAATAACCTCACCTTGTACTTCTGTTGGATGATTATATCCTAACCCAGTAAGTGCCCTTACGATTTCCGTACTTAGTTTATAATCAGAAAAACTTTTTTTACTCATATATTAACCTCATTTTATTTTGTATTATTTTCTTTTTTATCTTTTGTATACATTACTATCACCCTACTTATTATACTTGAAACCTCACATAAAAAGGTGGATCATGCCAGATTCATCTTTTTATATAGAAATAAACCTTATCATTTCATATAATGTTCAACTACTTGATAACATCTTTTGCTCGTATTGTTAGCATTAACCTTTTCATAGTATCCTACATCCACTCCAAAAAAATAAAAAGAATACATACAACCTTGTATAATTATCTTAATTTTTCAACCTTTTTCATAAACGAACAATAAAAATAAAAAAACGTTTTAAATTCGTTTTTAACGTTGTTTTTCAGATATAAAATCTACTTTTTCAAAAAATGTTAAGAAATCCTTTGACTTCTTAATAAAAATAATGTAAATTATCCTATGGACGAACATTTTTGATTAATAAAAATAAAATATTCGTATTTTAGGGGTGTAAATGATGGAAAACGTATTCGACTATGAAGATATTCAATTAATTCCCGCGAAATGTATTGTAAATAGCCGCTCTGAATGTGATACAACTGTCACTTTAGGAAAACATAAATTTAAATTACCTGTCGTACCTGCAAATATGCAAACGATTATTGATGAAAGAATTGCAACTTATTTAGCTGAGAACAACTACTTTTATATCATGCATCGTTTCCAACCAGAGAAACGAATCTCATTCATTAGAGATATGCAATCACGTGGATTAATCGCTTCTATCAGCGTTGGTGTAAAAGAGGACGAATATGAATTCGTACAACAATTAGCTGCTGAGCAACTGATACCTGAATATATCACGATTGATATCGCACACGGTCATTCTAATGCTGTGATCAACATGATTCAACATATTAAAAAACATTTACCAGAGAGCTTCGTTATCGCTGGAAACGTTGGAACTCCAGAAGCGGTAAGAGAATTAGAAAATGCTGGTGCCGATGCAACAAAAGTTGGTATTGGACCTGGTAAAGTTTGTATTACTAAAATTAAAACAGGCTTCGGAACTGGTGGTTGGCAGCTAGCTGCACTTCGCTGGTGTGCAAAAGCTGCAAGCAAGCCAATTATCGCTGATGGTGGTATTCGTACACACGGCGACGTAGCTAAATCTATACGATTTGGGGCAACTATGGTCATGATCGGTTCTCTATTCGCTGGTCACGAAGAGTCTCCAGGGGAAACAATTGAAAGAGATGGCAAACTTTATAAAGAATACTTCGGTTCTGCTTCTGAATTCCAAAAGGGTGAGAAGAAAAACGTTGAAGGTAAGAAAATGTTCGTTGAGCATAAAGGTTCTTTAGAAGATACGTTAATCGAAATGGAACAAGATCTTCAATCTTCTATCTCTTACGCTGGTGGAACAAAATTAGATGCTATTCGTACTGTAGATTATGTTGTCGTGAAAAACTCGATTTTCAATGGTGACAAAGTATATTAATTCTTAAATTAACTTGAAGGACAAGCATTTTCATGCTTGTCCTTCTTTTTTGTATATAAAAATGTAAAATACTTTGATTTAACTGAATTTTCTATTGTTATATTTTTAGATAGTCTTAATAAGGAGGATATACGACTTGAAAAATGTAATGGAAAATCGCCTTAATCGCGTAGAGGTACCTGCTGAACTAACATGGGATTTATCCGATTTGTATAATTCTGATACCAAATAGCCTACTGCATTAAACGCATTGGAAAATGATATACAGAAACTTGATTCATTTAAAGGACATTTACATACTAGCTCCCACACTTTATTAAATTGCCTACTTTTAGAAGAAGAACTTTTAATGACGTTAACAAAACTGTACTCATATGCAAATTTAAAAGAATCTACTGATCGTACAAATCCAAGTATTCAAGCGAACTCTTCCAAAATTTCTGCTTTATGGACGAAAGTACATACTGCACTATCCTTTATTCATAATGAAATTCTCATATTCGGCGAAGGAACAATTGAAAAATATTTAACTGAAGAAACAAAACTTGAACCTTTCCGTAAATCGTTACTAGAAATACTACAAAAAAGGCAGCACACACTGCATCCACTGCAGTAGCTCAAATGATTAAAGAGGAAGGACAACATGCTATTGATCGCTGGTGGTACAATGAAACATGCCGGAGTAGATATGTCAAAACCAGATGCAATCCGTAAAGCTGTTTCTTACGTTGGTTCATTAATTGATAAATTAGAGCATTCTTATCAAGTATAAAAAATAAGCCCTCGCTTTATGAGGGCTTATTTCATATTTACTTCCCAAACCGTTTGCGATATCCACATTTCCTGCAAAGTTCTTCAACCGCAACTCTTTTCGAAAATCCATCGACAATGTTTGTTGCTCTTTCACCTTCGATAATGTTAGAAAATGAATCATTATTAATATTCCCAAGGTTAATAATCCCTTCACCATCTAAACAACAAGGAATAACTGTTCCATTCGCTAAAATACCCGCTTGATTACGAAGTCCATGACAGAATCCTTTCCCATCATCCTCTTCTTCATGTAATGCTGGCCACTGGAATTCATAGTCTTGATTAATAAAGACACGTTCTGCAATTTTTATACCTTTTCCTGGTGTAAGCTTCTCTTCAATTTGATAAGATAGATCAAATTCATTTTCAATTATAGATAATAACTCTCTATTTTTCTGGATTTCAGCATTCGTTTTATTATCCTGAGTTAAATTCCATAACCTTAACGATACAATTAAATCTGATTGACTTGTCGCTTCCCTAATGAAGGAAAGTATACTCCTTACATAGCCCTCTTTATCTTGCGAACCTGGATGTCCATCAAAACTATGCAGTGAAAAATTCATTTGTCTTAACGCAGGCTTATTTAACAGCCTATGTCTTCTCTTATTAATTAACGTTCCGTTCGTTGTAATATTAACTTTAAACCCTTTTTCATGACTTAAGTCTAATAGTTGATCTATTTTCGGGTGGAGCAACGGCTCACCCTTCACGTGCAAATAAATGTAGTCTGTGTGAGGTTTAATTTGGTCTAATCTTTTAGCAAAATCCTCTACAGAAATGAATTGCTTCTGCCTTTCCGTCGGCGGACAAAAGCTACACGCAAGATTACATACACTCGTAATCTCCAAGTAAAACTTCTTAAACTTCTTCACCTTTAATTCCTCACTTCTCTAACTACTTATACTTTTTCCTCTTCATATTACAGCATATTTTTATGGAAATAGAAACATACTTATTTTAGGAAATCTACATACCATCTAATAATATTTAAAAGACCATCGGTAATTTTTGTCCAATGGTCTTTTTATCCTTTTATATGCAAAGAATAAATTTATTTATGATACGGTTCATCGTAACTATTCTAAATAAGGTTATTTTTTATTATTTTCATAATTAAATTTAACAAAAAAGGTAGTGCCTTCCGATCCTGTTTGAATTTCTATTTTTGCATTATGGCGGGCAGCAATGGCATAACATACACCTAACCCTAATCCAGTTCCATTATCTTTGGTCGTGTAAAACGGCGTACCCAGTTTCTCTAATACTTCAGGCCTGATACCTTTTCCTTGATCCCGCACTGCAAGCACCACACAATTTTGACCTTCCTTGTAAGTGCTAATGGTTAGAACTTTCCCTGTATTCATCGCTTCTAAGCCATTACGATATAGATTCATTAATAATTGCCGTATTTCATTACGATTTAAAAGTAATTCTGGAATGTCATTTGTATCGACTTGAATATATTTATTTTGATTGTACGTATCAATCTTTATTAAAGGAATAATATCGCGGATAATTGAATTTAAATCTAACATCTGCAAATCCGATTTCCTTGTATTACCCATTGAGAGAAATTCAGTAATAATAGAATTGGCACGGTTAAGTTCTTCAATCATTAAATGAAAGTATTTATTATGTTTCTCATAGGTATTCTCTTCTTTTAATAACTGTAAAAATCCTAGTACTGTTGTCATTGGATTTCTAATTTCATGGCTGATACCTGCTGCCATTTGCCCTATTAAATCTATGTTGGATAATCTTTTCAATTCCTGTTCATATTTCTTTTTTTCCGTTATGTTTTTAAAAATACAACAAATACCATCATCATACGGGTATGCAATAACTTCGTGCCAATATTCATCTGCAGTAGAAAGAAATTCGAAATGAACTGTAGTTCGCTCTGACATCGCACGATGAAATTCCTTATACATAACTGTGTCGATTTCACTCGGGAAAACATCCCATATATTCTTTCCTAATACATCTTTTGCTGTTTTTCTTTGCGGAAAATATTGGTGCTTATTTACGTACGTAAATTCCCATTTATTATTTAAAATAAAAAATCCATCCGTAATACATTCAATCACACTTGTAACTTTTTCATTAGCAGCAGCTAGCTCTCTCGTTCGCTCTTCCACTATGCTTTCTAGTTGATCCATATATGACAAATTCGAAAACGTAGGGGCTGTGGCATCAACGATAGATTTTGCTAGTTGAAGTTGAGAATGATCATAATTGTGAGCTTTTCCTTCTTTGCCAACGACGATTACCCCTAATACTTCTCCAATTGAAACCAATGGAATCATCAATAGACCCTTACTATCTATATTTTTTGTTTGAATAACTTCTTGAATCTTGGCTTCATAGCTTTTCTCTGTCCAATCCGCTTCTGTCCAATGACAGCCCTTACTTAATTTCGTTGTTTTAATTGTTGTTTTATCTAGCGGATCTAGAAGATGGGCAGTCATATTTTTACTCTCTAAAATCTGTTCTAGGTAAAAAAAGCATTTATCAAAACTCTCCTGTATCGAGGAACACATTGATAAATCACGTGTAACATTTAGTAACAGCTGCTTCTCAGCAATAAGGTTTTCCTTTTGTTTTAAATTATTTGTGTTTTGAATTGCAACCGCAGCCATATTTACATAAGCTTCAACACTTTGAATTTCTGAATCTGTTAAGTTCATCGGAATTCCATAATCAAATAAAAAAACTAGACCAAATAACTCTTGCCCAAATGAGATAGGCAAGGCTAATAAGGACTTAATTTTGAATGCATTAACCGGTCTCGGATCTGGTCGATGATCCTTTGAGGTATCAGGAATATAGATGGTTTTTTTCGTTTCAATAACCTCTTTTGCCAGTAAGTCTATTTCAGGATCAATTACTTGAGTATCGAGCGTTACGCCATTTATAGTCTCTGGTTTTCCTGCAAACCCTCTAAATGTTCCATCTTCCTGGGGTAAATAAATTCCAACAGCATCGCACCTAACAATTTCCTCTGATATCGCCATTGTCACACGCTGCAATACGTCACGTAGTTCTAATTTCGTATTTATTATTTTTGTTATATTTGCGAGTCTAGAATATCTCGTCTGATCACTTACCATTCACATAGCCTCCAATTATAGGCATAATAAAATAAATATGATAATATCAGTGTTTTACATAGAATACATTACTTATGATACGGTTCTCCACGATTAATCCGAAACGCTCTATAGACTTGCTCAAGCAACACTAATCGCATTAATTGGTGTGGTAATGTCATCTTTGAAAAAGAAAGTGATTCATTTGAACGCTTCATCACTTCTGAGCTTAGTCCAAGTGATCCACCAATTACAAATGCGACTTTACTCTTTCCGTATGTAGCAAGGCGATCTAGACTTACCGCAAATTCTTCTGATGACTTTTGCTTTCCTTCTATAGCTAATGCAATCACATGCGTGTCATCAGAAATTTTATCGAGTATACGTATACCTTCTTTTTCCTTTACAATTAACATTTCTGCTTCACTTAAATTTTCTGGCGCCTTTTCATCAGGTAATTCAATTACTTCTACTTTTGCGTATGCAGATAATCGTTTTAAGTATTCTGCTATACCTTGTTTCAAATATTTTTCTTTTAATTTCCCAATTGAAATAATCGAGATATTCACACGTATCCTCCACCTTACAAACATGTTATCCACAAAACTTATCCACATATCCACAAATACTACCCACATATTGTGTGAGAATCTGTGTTCGATACAACATATGTCGCCTCATTTTGACAAAATTCACATGTTTTTTTCTCTTTTCCCGAGTTATCCACATTGTTGATAACTGGTGCAACTTCACACTCATCCACAATAATATCTAACGCTAATTCAACATGTTCTAAACAACAAGGTAAATTCATTTTCTACACCTCACTTTTCTACAATAGAAAACAGGAGGTAGGCCCTCCTGTTTTTAATACTTTTGAATGCCTAATTTCACTGTTGTTGTTACTCTTTTTGTACCACGATAAAACGTAAGAGTCATTTTATCATTAATTTCCTTATCATATAAGGCCGTACGGAATCCAATAATATCGCGAATCGGTTTTCCATCTACTGCCACAATAACATCATGTTCTCTTAAACCAGCATCCGCACCTGGCGAAGGACTTTTCACATCCAAAATACAAACGCCCTCTGTTACAGTACCTGGTAAATGTAATGTTTTTGACCAATAATAGTTTGGGATTTCATTTAATGACCTAAGTTCAATCCCAACATACGGTCTTCTTACTTTTCCATACTTCTCAAGTTCATTCATAATCGGAACAGCTCTAGTCACCGGAATAGCAAGGCCGATTCCTTCTACTTCTTTTGCAGCAATTTTCATTGAATTAATACCAATTAATTGTCCTGCTGCATTTACAAGCGCACCACCACTATTCCCCGGATTAATCGCTGCATCTGTTTGTAACACTTCTACTTGCCAATCATAATGTCCATCTTGATCTAAATCTACAGGGACAATACGTTCATTAGCTGAAATAATACCTTGTGTAACTGTTCCAGAAAATTGCAGTCCAAGTGGGTTTCCAATCGCAATAACTGGTTCTCCTCTGCGAACAGTATTAGAATCGCCAATTTCAATTATTTTTTTCACATGCTTTGCATCTATTTCTAATACAGCTAAATCTGTGACTACATCGGTTCCTAATACTTTTCCAGGAACCTTCTTACCATCACTTAGACTTACTTCAATACGATTCGCTCCAGCTACAACATGATTATTCGTTACAATATAAGCTTGACCATCTGTCTTTTTATAAATTACTCCTGATCCTGTACCGGCCTCTGAATCTGCCTCTGAAAAATTATCTCGTTGAATGTTAATAACACCCACAACAGCTTCAGATGCACGATCAACAGCATCTACAAAGCTAATCTGTTTAATCCCTTGAGCTTCAGCCATATTACTTCCGCTTGCTTCAGCTTGCGGAAGCGTATCAGCAGAATTCGAAAATAAAGGCGCTCCAAACGCAAATAAAGAAGCTCCTACAATTGTTCCCGCTATACTCGAAAGAACTATACCTTTGTGCTTCTTTTTTCCTGCACGTTTCATACGATAACTTTCTTCATCAATAAAGGACATATTTGTTCACCTATCTTCCTGAAAACAACTATATTCACCTTTATTGTTTACTAAAATGAAGAATTATACGTATTGAATTTTTGTAGGCATTTTTGGATCTGTATCGTGAATTTCAAAGGATTCACCCACTCCAAATCCTTTTTCCTCTAGTACTTGTGATACTGACATACGCGCTAGTTCTTTCATGTTATTATCTAAGCTTAAATGGGCTAAATAAATATGCTTTGTCTCATCTGTAATTACATCTGCCATCGCTAATGCAGCATCCTCATTACAAACATGCCCAACGTCACTTAAAATACGTCGTTTAATGCTCCATGGATAACGTCCCATACGAAGCATTTCTACATCATGATTACTTTCAAATACAAAAGCATTAGCTCCCTTAATAACGCCCTTCATACGGTCACTTACGTATCCCGTATCTGTAATAAGCGCTAATTTCCTATTATTGTTATGGAAAGCATAAAACATCGGTTCTGCCGCATCATGAGAAACTCCAAATGACTCGACTTCAATATCACCAAATGTTTTCACATCACCAACTGAGAAAATAAACTTTTGTTCAGTTGGGATATTTCCTATTAAATGTTCCATTGCATTCCATGTTTTCTCATTCGCATAAACAGGTAAATCATATTTACGTGCCAATACACCTAATCCTTTAATATGATCACTATGCTCATGCGTTACAAGAATACCTGATACATCATTTATATTTAGTTCTGCTTGTTTAAATAAAGCCTCTGTTGCTTTACCACTTAAACCTGCGTCGACTAGTAATTTTTTTTCATCGGTTCCTACGTATAGCATATTTCCTGTACTTCCACTTGCAAGTACGCTAAAATGCAACCCCATTCTTTCTCACTCCAGTATGTTCATCAACCACTTGATTTTCCTTTTCTCCTAATTCCATAACTTGTCCTTCAATTGCATTCACAAAGAAGTCCTGCTTCTGCTCCGTTTTTAAATTCCACGTTGGAGCAAGTACTTGGTTATTAGAAGTAGATGCGGTAAGAGTGGCATAACCAATTTGCGCTTCTTTAACATGCGTATTTCCATGAATTTTATTTTTTAAATACAAATTTTCTAAAGCTGTTTGAGCCGTAATAATTTCTTGCTCTTTCGTTTTTTCACCTTCGCCCATTTCTTTTAAATCAGTTAGCATTGTCTGCGTATATGAAACAAGTTCATTTTTTTCATTTAATTCCACAACAATCATCGCCTGATTATTATAGAAAATAGGCTTATCTTTATATTTTTGGAAGAAATAAATTTTAGAGTCTTTCACCGCTCCAAATTCATACTTTTGTCCATCCAATACATAGTTCTTCAAAAATTCATTATACTTATCTTTTGATAATGATTTCGTATTTAAAAAAGGCTCTTTTAGCTTACTTTCTATCTTGTACATATTTTGTATATGCACCGTTTGATTTTTCAAAGACTGTATATCTTCTTCTTTAAAGGCTTTATTTTCCGCTCTAATAAATGACTCTTTTTTCGGTTCTTTAGGGATATTTCCCATCGTAATTTTATTTGCTTTTAATTCTTGATCTATCTTTGTTTCTGCAATAAGCTCCAATTGATTACTATCTTGCTTTTGAATGAATTGGAAAATGAGAAAGAGGTCCAAAACAAAAAAGGTCACAATAAATATGGTTTTAATCCGATCCCAATCCATTTAGTCCTCCCTCACTCCACTCATAGATTTTCTGTTTACCTGTTTCATCTTCAACAAGCTTTACATACCAAATTGGTTGTAGTCGAACCACTTGCCCATCTAGTGATAACTTGTATCCAATGCCAATATCCTTAATTACTTGTTTCTTTATCTCTGGATTATTTTCTAGGGATGCTATTACAACATGCCCTGACGGAAGAGTAACCTTCTGTTCTATACCTTTAGTATTTAAAGACAGCAACGGTCTTTCATATTCCATTACTTCTTCTGATCCCCATACTTGTCTTAATTCCGCTAATCCATCTGCATTGAATACTGGATATCCATCTTCATTTAAGCGAAATACTGTCTCTCCTTTATTCATATAGTCCAAACGATATGAATCCAAACTCCCACTGTGACCACTTACAAATTCAAAGCTTTTTTGTAAAAGCATTAAATTATCTATCGTTTTCTCAGTTAAGACAGAAGAGTTTTTATACTTTAGCATGTGACGATCGTTTTCAATTTCCATGGATCTAATACCATCTGTAAATGTTTCTTTCGACATCTCGGTAATCGGACTTAAATAACGAGGATCACTAAACAGAGCATTCTTAAACGTATCAACTGCTAAATTAGATGAAATATATGTTATATTGCTTAACTCTGTCGTTCCATCTGGTAAAAATAATTTTTTCATATCATTGAGTTGATAATCAAAATAAGGTTTTGCTGATACTATAAATTGATTTTGGGCATTTACAATATCTTTTAAATACAAGCCACTTAATTTTGCCTCGTATATTTTAAAGTTATCACCATCAGAAACAAAGTTAATTTTAATTTCTTGATCCTTACTTCTAGAAGGATCAAGGAGAATACGATTAAAATGTTTAGGCTTACCTGTACTTTTCTCTTTCATGTTAAACATGGATTTAACTGCATCAAATGGGATATCGGTAGGGAAAACAAGTTCAACTTTCCCTTCACCATGCACATATGAAAGGAAATCACCCTTAGTGATTGATATCTCTCTAAAATCATATAGTTCCCCTACTTCCAGAGGCTTATAGATTGATTCTATATCTGCCTCTCTTTTGCTCCCATAATGATTTTTATCTTTATGCACGATGATAGAAGTAGGACGGACAACATCGGAAATTTTAGTTTGGTTCATTCCTTCATTCCCCTGTACAAATTTCGCGTTTTGCATGGATGTAGAATCTGGCACATACGTCCATAAATTAAAAGTAAGAAATAGGCTAATTACAACTAGGTTAATTAAAACTATTGTTTTAAAGTTTTCCATACTCATTCCCAATCGTCCTCTTCATCTGCTGCCATTGGTAACGTGAAATAAATAGTTGTCCCTTTTCCTTCTTCACTCTTCGCCCAAATAGAACCACCATGTGCCTCAATCATTTCTTTTGCAATTGCTAATCCAAGTCCCGTACCACCCATTTGTCTTGAACGAGCTTTATCTACGCGATAAAAACGTTCAAAGATTTTATCAACGTTTTCTTTTGGAATACCCATTCCTTGGTCACTTACACTAATTTCTAATAAATCACCGCGATCACGTAAACGATATGTTACTGTCCCACCTTCTGGTGAATACTTTAATGCGTTAGAAATAATGTTATACAGCACTTGAGTAATTTTGTCAGTATCCATATCAATAAATCTAGATTTCTTAGAGAAAGATCGTTTGAAACTTACATTTTGCTCTTTAGACATTTCAAAGCGATCAATAATATTATTAAAGAAATCAGTAAAGTCGACCCATTCTTTCATTAAACGATGCTCTGTACTATCCAGTTTAGATAGCTGTAACAACGCATTTACAAGTCTAATCATTCTTTCTGTTTCTTCTTGTGTAACCGTTAAAAATTGTGGTGCAATATTTGGATCCTGCCATGCTCCATCTGTAAGTGCCTCTAAATAACTGCGCATCGTCGTTAATGGCGTCCTTAATTCATGAGAGACATTTGCCACAAACTCACGGCGTTCCCGTTCTATACGTTCCTGCTCTGTTACATCATATAGTACAGCAATTAAGCCGTTTGCCTTCCCTGTTTCTTTTTGAATAACAGAGAAACTAGCACGTAAAATATATGGTTCGTTTCTCGTACTAAAATCTAATAAAACAGAATCTGGCTCTTCATATAAATGATCGAGCGTAAATTCTTCCTGTATCCCTAATACCTCTAAAACAGATTGATCGAGCGCTGTTTCACGAGAAACATTTAACATCTTTTCCGCAGGGTCATTTAGTAAAATAATATCCCCTTTTCGATCAGTAGCAATTACTCCATCTGTCATATGTGATAAAACAGATGATAATTTACGCCTTTCACTTTCTGTAGAAGAACGAGCTTGTTGTAATTTTTTCGATAAATTATTGAAGGATAATGCCAGTTGTCCAATTTCATCATGGCTATGCACTTTTACTTTTCTGGAATAATTTCCTTTTGCCATTTCGATTGCTTGTCTCCGCATATCTGAAATTGGTCTTGTAATTGTTTGAGCCAATAAAATCCCAAGTACGGCCGTTACTAATAAAGCAATTACTGTTCCCGTAGCAAAAATTTGATTTATATCCTTCATTTGTTTATATACATCTTCCATAGATGCCACAATGTAAATAACACCAAGCGCATCCTTACCGTTATCATCTAGAATCGGAGTAAGCATAACTTGAACACGATGACCTGTACTACCATCCTTCTCAATTTTCACTTCTGGCTTTTTTTGTACTAACACTCGCTGAACAGCTATATCAGTTGATGTTCGATTCACCTTATTCTGCTTTGATTCATCTGAAATAGCCAGTAACTTTCTGTGCGAATCAAATACACTTACCTCTTGTATAACTTTCTTCTGATCAGAGGCAAATTTTCGAATTGAAGTTTTAATCGTTTCATCTGTTGACTCTGTTTCTGCTTTTGTATAACTTTTTTTAAACTCTTGCTTCAAATTATATGATAATAAGTTTGTTTGCTGCGTTAAAGAATCCCTAAAACCTTGTACTAAGCTCTTCTCTAATTCCCTTACGAAATATACTCCAATAACTTGCATCGCTATTAATATTAATAGCATATATATAAGCACAAATTTTAAATGAATAGATTGAAAAAAACCAACTTTCTTCATATACTATTCCTGCTCTGGGTCACGCAAGTAATACCCTACTCCACGTCTAGTTACAATTAAAGTAGGATGGCTTGGATTATCTTCAATTTTTTCACGCAAACGACGTACTGTAACGTCTACTGTGCGCACATCTCCAAAATAGTCATAACCCCAAACTGTTTGTAATAAATGTTCGCGTGTCATAACTTGTCCTAAATGTTTCGCTAAATAATGTAGCAACTCAAATTCACGATGTGTAAGCTCGATATTTTCCTCGCGCTTCGTTACACTATATGCATTTGGATTAATCACAATTGGTCCAATAACCATTTCTGTATTTTCTTCTTTTTCCGCAGCACCACCTTGTTGATGGCGGCGTAAATTCGCCTTCACACGAGCAAGTAATTCCCTTGTACTAAATGGCTTCGTTACATAATCATCTGCCCCAAGCTCAAGCCCTAATACTTTATCAATCTCAGAGTCCTTTGCTGTAAGCATAATAATCGGCATTTCTGAGCTTTTACGTATTTCACGGCA
Source organism: Bacillus sp. FSL L8-0199 (assembly GCF_038005705.1). NCBI lineage: Bacteria > Bacillati > Bacillota > Bacilli > Caryophanales > Bacillaceae > Bacillus > Bacillus sp. FSL L8-0199. The sequence continues at coordinate 5,419,587 of NZ_JBBOTS010000001.1, forward strand.
AACCTCTAAGCCGTCTTTACCTGGTAGCATAATATCTAATAAAACCATATCTGGTTGCTCTTCATTAGCCTTTTCAATTGCTTCATCACCATCATGCGCCATTACTATTTCAAAACCTTCTTTTTCTAAGTTAAACTTCAAAATATCTGCAATCGGCTTTTCATCATCAACTACTAAAATTTTCTTTCCCATCATCGTCTATTTCCTCCTTATAAAAATATGGTCAATAATCCCTAAACATATTGATGTTTACATAGTATGTCCTATATGACCGCATCCTTTGTTTAAGTATTTTCTCCTCTATTCTCATAGACTCATGTATGATCCACTTTTACACGGCATCCTATACGATCTATAGAAAAACCTCTAGCTTCAACTGCTAGAGGCTCCTCGTTCTATTTTAAAATAACTACTCAGTTTTGTAAAATTACATAAATAAAAAGGATATTAAGTGGGCCCACTTAATATCCTGAGAGTGGCTCGGGACGGAATCGAACCGCCGACACGAGGATTTTCAGTCCTCTGCTCTACCGACTGAGCTACCGAGCCAAAACTATATATAAAACCACTAATGGTGGTATAAACAAAAGTGGCGGTCCCGACCGGGGTCGAACCGGCGATCTCCTGCGTGACAGGCAGGCATGTTAACCACTACACCACGGGACCAAAAATAAGCAAAAAAAAACATGACCCGTACGGGATTCGAACCCGTGTTACCGCCGTGAAAGGGCGGTGTCTTAACCACTTGACCAACGGGCCACGAAAAATAAAATGGTGAGCCATGAAGGACTCGAACCTTCGACCCTCTGATTAAAAGTCAGATGCTCTACCAACTGAGCTAATGGCTCATACTCACCAACGTCATATTTTCGTGACGACAAGATGTATCATAACATGTATTCTGTATTTATTGCAATACTTTTTTCGTTTTTTTATAAAAGAATAAGAAAAAACTCATGCGGACATGAGTTTTTTCTAAACACTATTAATTAAGCTTCGTATACGTTACGAACAATATTTGTTTGGTTACGATCTGGTCCAACTGAGAACATAGATATTTGAATTCCTGTTAACTCAGAAACACGTTCTACGTATTTTCGTGCATTTTCAGGAAGTTCATCTAATGATTTTACACCAGTAATATCTTCTTCCCAACCTGGAAGCTCTTCATATACAGGCTCACATTTTGCTAAAATGTTTAAGTTAGCTGGAACTTCATCAATAACTTCACCATTGTATTTGTAAGCAACACAAATTTTAAGAGTTGGAATACCTGTTAAAACGTCGATAGAATTTAATGATAGATCCGTTAAACCACTAACACGACGTGCATGTCTTACAACAACGCTATCGAACCAACCTACGCGGCGTGGACGACCAGTTGTCGTTCCATACTCGCGACCAACTTCACGAATTTGATGACCAATTTCATCATGAAGCTCAGTAGGGAATGGACCATCACCAACGCGGCTTGTATATGCTTTACATACACCTACAACGCGAGTAACTTTCGCAGGACCAACTCCAGTTCCAACTGTTACACCACCAGCAATTGGGTTAGAAGATGTAACGAACGGGTACGTACCGTGGTCAATATCAAGCATAACACCTTGCGCACCTTCAAATAATACACGGTGATTATTATCTAATGCATCATTTAATACAACAGATGTATCACATACATATTGCGCGATTTGTTGCCCGTACTCGAAGTACTCTTCGAAAATTTCTTCTACAGTGAAACCTTCTGTATCGTACATTTTTTCAAATAAACGATTTTTTTCTACTAAATTGCGCTCAAGCTTCTCTTTAAATGCTTCACGGTCTAAAAGATCAGCCATACGAATACCAATACGAGCAGCTTTATCCATATATGCAGGACCGATACCTTTTTTCGTTGTACCGATTTTGTTATCACCTTTACTTGCTTCTTCTAACTCATCTTGCTTTAAGTGGTAAGGTAAAATAACATGTGCACGGTTACTTACACGTAAATTATCAGTACTTACACCACGATCGTGTAAGTATTTTAACTCTTCAAGTAATGCTTTTGGATCTACTACTAATCCGTTTCCGATTACACAAATTTTCTCTTTATAGAAAATACCAGATGGAATTAAGTGTAATTTATATTTAACTCCGCCGAAAACAATTGTATGTCCCGCGTTATTTCCACCTTGATATCTTGCAACTACTTCCGCATGCTCAGAAAGAAAATCAGTGATTTTACCTTTTCCTTCGTCGCCCCATTGTGTTCCTACAACTACTACTGAAGACATTATTAAAGCACCTCCGCAATTTTCAAACGATCTATTCAAACAATATAATTGTACCAAAACCGAAAAAGAAGTCAACCGAAAAGCGAACATTTTTTCATAAAAAAACTTTTTCGTTCGTAAGAATTATATATTTAACTTATGAAAGCCTTATCTTTCTTATAAAAAAAAAGAAACACATCTTATTATAAGAAATGTGTTTCTTTTTTATACTGCCTTTATGCCGGCGGAGCATGTCCATCCTCAAAACGACGTTCTAAGTTAACGAACTTATTGAACTCTTTGACGAATGCAAGTTCCACTGAACCTACTGGACCGTTACGCTGTTTTGCAATAATAATTTCAATTGTATTTTTATTTTCCGTTTCTCGATCATAGTAGTCTTCACGATATAGGAAAGCTACAATATCAGCATCCTGCTCAATACTTCCAGATTCACGAATATCAGACATCATCGGGCGTTTATCTTGACGAGATTCTACACCACGAGATAACTGTGATAAAGCAATAACAGGCACTTGCAATTCACGTGCAATCCCTTTTAAGGTACGAGAAATCTCAGATACTTCCTGCTGACGGTTTTCTCCTGATTTCCCACTTCCTTGAATAAGCTGCAAATAGTCGATCAAAATCATACCAAGACCTTGTTCTTGCTTTAATCTACGACATTTTGCTCGAATCTCATTTACTTTAATACCTGGCGTATCATCAATATATATACCAGCATTTGAGAGACTCCCCATTGCCATTGTTAATTTTGCCCAATCATCGGAAGTTAATGAACCAGTACGAAGTCTTTGTGCATCAATATTCCCTTCTGCACAAAGCATACGCATAACAAGCTGATCAGCACCCATCTCTAAACTAAAAATCGCTACATTTTCATCCGTTTTCGTCGCTACGTTTTGTGCGATATTTAATGAAAATGCCGTTTTCCCTACTGATGGACGTGCTGCCACGATAATTAAATCATTTCGTTGGAAACCTGCTGTCATCTTATCTAATTCAGTAAACCCAGTTGGTATCCCAGTAACTTCACCCTTTTGATTATGCAAAAGTTCAATTTTGTCATAAGCATCTACAAGAACATCTTTAATGTTTTGGAATGCTTTTGCATTCGTTTGATGGGATACTTCTAATATTTTTTTCTCAGCCTCATTTAAAAGACCATCCACATCATCTTCTCTCTCATATCCATCCGATACAATATGAGTCGCCGTGCGAATTAAACGACGTAAAAGCGCCTTTTCAGCGATGATGCGTGCGTAATATTCTACGTTAGCTGCAGTTGGCACAACCTCTGCTAACTCCGCTAAGTAAGAAACCCCACCAACTTCTTCTAATAATCCTTGATCAGCCATTGCTGATGTCATCATTATTAAGTCGATCGGCTCTCCCTTATCAGATAGCCCAAGCATGACTTCAAAAATCTTTTGATGTTTCGTTCGATAGAACGAATCAGGTACCAATAACTCTGATGCTGAAGTTAACGCATCTTGATCAATCAATACGGCCCCTAAAACCGCCTGCTCAGCCTCTATATTATGCGGAGGGGTACGATCAGCAAGTACATCACTCATACGCAATCCTCCTTGCTTAATTTATTTTTATTGTTCACTAACATGAACTTTTACTGTTGCTGTTACTTGTGGATGCAATTTCACAGTAACGTTTGTATAACCTAACGCGCGGATTGCATCGTCCATTTCAAATTTACGTTTATCAAGCTTAATCTTGTGTGATTTTTGCATTGCATCTACGATTTGTTTGCTTGTGATAGAACCAAATAAACGGCCACCTTCTCCAGATTTCGCCTTTAATTCTACAGTTAATTTCTCTAAAGTCTCTTTTAACTCTTTTGCATTTTCAAGCTCTGCTGCTGCATCTTTTTCTTCTTTACGCTTTTGAGCTTCTAAAGTTTTCATACTGCTATTTGTTGCTTCAGCAGCTAATCCTTGTTTTAATAAGAAGTTATTTGCATAGCCATCTGGTACGTTTTTTACTTCTCCTTTTTTACCTTTACCTTTTACGTCTTTTAGAAAAATTACTTTCATGATTGTGTGCCTCCCTGTAAATAGTCATCAATAACAAATCGAAGCTTCTCCTCAGCTTCATCTACTGTAACATTTTTCATCTGTGTGGCTGCATTCGTCAAATGCCCGCCACCGCCTAAGTTTTCCATAATTAGCTGCACATTCACTTCACCTAAAGACCTGCTGCTAATTCCAATGAGATTCTCGCCACGTTTCGCAACAACAAATGATGCAATAATCCCTGTCATTGTTAATAACGTGTCTGCCGATTGCGCAATAAGCACTTGATCGTAGTAATCATCACTATCAACTTTAGCAATCGCAATTCCATTTTTATAAATGTACGCATTTTTTATAGCTTTTGCAACCCGTAAATACTGATCCATATCTTCCTTTAAAAGTTCTTGTACAAGTACAGTATCTGCACCATGTGAGCGTAAATAAGAAGCAGCATCAAATGTACGAGCCCCTGTCCGGAATGTGAAACTTTTCGTGTCGACAATAATACCCGCTAACAATGCCGTCGCTTCTAACATTGTCATCTTTAAATTTTTAGGTTGATACTCAAGTAATTCTGTAACCAATTCTGCCGTTGAAGAAGCATATGGTTCCATGTAAACTAGCAATGGGTCTTCAATAAAATCTTCTCCACGGCGATGATGATCAATAACTACTACATTTTCAATTTTACGTAACAGTTTTTGCTCCATCACCATCGAAGGTTTATGCGTATCGACAACAACAAGTAACGAATCATCATTTGCAAATTCCATCGCTTGCTCTGGAGTAATAAAACGAGACCATAACTCCTCATTTTGTTTCACTTTGTCCATCAAACGCTTAATTCCTTTATCGGAATCATTTTCATCTAACACAATATATCCTTTACGCTCATTTAATTGAGCCACTTTTAAAATACCAATCGCAGCACCAATTGCGTCCATATCGGGAGCCCTATGCCCCATAATAATGACATTACTACTTTCTAATACTAAATCCTTTAACGCATGCGAAATGACCCTAGCGCGTACACGGGTACGTTTTTCAACCGGATTTGTCTTACCTCCATAGAACTTAACTTTACCTGTCGCTTGTTTAATAGCTACTTGGTCTCCCCCACGCCCAAGCGCAAGATCTAAACCAGATTGAGCCATTGCTCCAAGCTCTGATAAAGGTAAATCACCTGATCCGACACCCACACTTAATGTAAGTGGTATATTCCTTTTAGATGTTTCTTCACGCACCTGATCTAAAATGCTAAATTTCCCTTTCTCCATCTGCGTCAAAATACTTTCATTTAGCACAACGAAGAATCTTTCTGAAGATGCACGTTTTAAATACGCACCATACTTAAGTGCCCATTCATTTAGTCGCGATGTCACAAGACTTGTTATATTCGTACGTAATTGATCATCTAATCCTTGTGTAACTTCATCATAATTATCCAAATAGATGACAGCTAAAACAGTCCTTTGATCCTCGTACATCTTTTCGATTTCTGTTTGTTCCGTTACATCAAAGAAATAAATTAACTTTTCTTCTTTCCTTACAAAAACGCGAAACTTTCGATTATTTAAAGAGACTATATCATCAGAAGTTTCTCCTTTAATGAAAAGAAGTAATGTTTCTGATACATCGTAAAGGTGCCATCCAGCTAATGCATGCTGTCCCAGACATGAAGATAAATAAGGATTTGCCCAATCAATCCCATAATCCTTATTGTATAACAAAATACCAATCGGCATTTGGTTAAATGCTTCATTACTTACTTTCTTTACTCTTGTAATCATATCTGTCGTATGCTTTTCGAAATTCCTTTGAAAATTAAGTTCAAATCGTATAACGATAAAGAATACGATACAAAAAATGACAAAAGCAGCTATCCCCATAATTAAATGAAAATAACAGAGAATTGAAATGAGCACAAACACAAAAAATGCCAATACATAAACAGGATATAAAAACCACTGTTTCTTATCAAATTCAGGCATGTATACAACTCCTATAAAGTAAAACTAACTCACCTTCCAGTTAGTTAAACAGATTAAAATAGTATAAGGAATATTATTTTATCCCCCTATTTTAGAACGCAATGAAATCCCTAAGTCAATTATACCTAAGATTGTCACAAGAGGAAACAGCATCGGAATAAACATGCATGCAATAAAACTAATAATAGGAACCCCTTTAGTAAAACCTTTTCTATACGCTAAAAAGGCGATAAATGTCAGACCTTGCAGTACAAGTAATAGTGCAAATATGACATTTAGGTTAGAAAATACCATATGTAAATATGATGTTGGTTCTACTTTTATAAAAGTTGCTAACAAAATAAATATAACGTAATACCAAATGATACTCTTTGGTAATTGTATATCTTTAAATTTAGGCCAAGATATAACGTCATATTTTAACTTTTTCAAAACACTACCTGATATTATCACTGTAATCCAAGAAAAACATACTGAAACTAGCACAAGTATACTCGGAAGTAACGATTGTAATATATCATTCATTTGTGCAAGTAACTCTTTTTGTTCCTTACTAATCGGCATACCTGTAGCACTTACTATCTTTTCGCTTTTCGCCATACTTTCACTAAATATACTTTGCATTTGCTTCATTATATCTATGTTGAAAAACTTTATACTCGCAACATAAATAAGTACAAAACCAATTAAGTATGCAAGCGTCCCAGCTATTAAGATTTCCACTGGCTTTTTTCTTGTTTTATACATATATCCTAAAACAATCCCTATCAATCCAAACATAATTGTCTTCACTAAATTCATCGGTTGACTCACAATAATAGTAACAAAAAGTGCCGCTACAAAAACCACGAGCACATTAGATAGTTTATGTCTTATCATTAATAGTATAAATGGTAACGGCAACGCAAAAGTTACAACTGTACCCAAAATCGGAACATACATAGATATAAACAATAACATTACATATATAGTCAACAACGCGGCACCTTCAGTAATAAATCTTGCTTGTTTCACATTTTAACCTCTCTTTCAAAAAAGAAAAGCATAGCAAAATGCACAGTAGAGTCCGACTCTACTGTGCATTTCATACGCTATTATTCACCAACATATGGTAAAAGTGCCATTTGACGAGCACGTTTAATTGCAACTGTAAGTTTGCGTTGGTATTTCGCGCTTGTTCCTGTTACACGACGAGGTAAAATTTTACCACGTTCAGAAACGAAACGTTTTAATAAATCAACATCTTTATAGTCAATGCGAGTGATGCCGTTAGCTGTGAAGAAACACACCTTACGACGTTTCGCACGTCCACCTTTGCGTCCTGCCATGTCTATTTCCCTCCATTCTTTGTTAAAACTAACAAATTTACTGTATTAGAACGGTAAATCGTCGTCGGAAATGTCGATCGGTTGACCTACATTTGAAAATGGATCGTCATTCTTCGTAAATCCAGAGTTACCTTGGTTACCTGAATTACTAGATTGACCAAATGGGTTAGAGCCTTGGTTACCGAAACCAGCTCCTAATGGTTGCTGATTAAATGAACCACGTTGCTCCCCACCGCCATTACGCGGCTCTAAAAATTGCACGCTTTCCGCAAGAACTTCTGTTACGTATACACGTTTACCATCTTGTCCCTCGTAATTACGAGTTTGAAGACGTCCATCTACGCCTGCTAAGCTACCTTTTTTCAAATAATTTGCTACGTTTTCTGCTTGTTTACGCCATATTACACAATTAATAAAGTCAGCTTCACGCTCACCTTGTTGATTGGCAAATGCGCGATTCACAGCTAACGTAAAAGTAGCTACTGCAACACCATTGGGCGTGTAACGTAAGTCAGGGTCCTTAGTTAAACGACCAACGAGGATAACACGATTCATCAATCGAACCACTCTCCCTTATATATCAATTATTTTTCTTCTTCTTTAACAACGATATGACGAAGGATGTCTTCGTTGATCTTAGCTAAACGGTCGAATTCGTTAATCGCTTCTGCGTTAGATTTCACGTTTAAGATCATGTAGAAACCTTCACGTAAGTCGTTGATTTCGTAAGCTAAACGACGCTTACCCCACTCTTTCGTGTTAATGATTTCTGCACCATTGTTTGTTAAAACACCTGCAAAACGTTCAACTAAAGCTTTTTGAGCTTCTTCTTCAACGCCAGGACGAATGATGTACATAATTTCGTACTTTCTCATTACACTTTCACCTCCTTTTGGTCTAAACGGCCCGTAATGGGCAAGGAGCAATTAATTTATAGTAATTACTCACGAGTTTAGATTATATCATAGTAAGTTATATGAATCAACTCACCAATACATAAAAAACTTGGCAAACATATAATATATTTGCCAAGCTCATATCTTTATTTTTCCTAGGAAATATTAAATTAAACGTTAAAACGGAAGTGCATAACATCTCCGTCTTTTACGATATATTCTTTTCCTTCTAAACGTACTTTTCCAGCTTCTTTTGCAGCTGTCATAGAACCGTTTGTCATTAAGTCATCGTAAGAAACTGTTTCTGCACGAATAAATCCACGCTCAAAGTCTGTATGAATAACACCAGCACATTGTGGTGCCTTCATTCCTTGTTTAAATGTCCAAGCACGTACTTCTTGAACGCCAGCTGTAAAGTAAGTAGCAAGTCCTAATAGGTCATATGCTGCACGAATTAATTGATCTAAACCAGACTCTTCAATTCCTAATTCTTCAAGGAATACTTTTTTCTCTTCTTCGTCTAATTCAGCGATTTCTGATTCGATTTTTGCACATACAACGATTACTTGAGAATTTTCATTTGCTGCAAATTCTTTTACCATTTGTACGTATTTATTTTCCGAAGGATCGATAACATCGTCTTCACTTACATTCGCTACGTATAACATTTCTTTTGTTGTAAGTAAATGAAGGCCTTTAACAATCTTCATCTGCTCTTCTGTAAATTCAACAGTACGAGCTGGTTTTCCCTCTTCAAAAGCTTCTTTTAAACGAACTAAAATTTCATGCTCATATACCGCTTCTTTATCTTTTTGTCTTGCTAATTTCGCGACACGCTCGATACGCTTATCAACAGACTCTAAGTCCGCTAAAATTAGCTCTAAATTGATTGTTTCAATATCATCAATTGGATCTACTTTTCCTGAAACGTGCGTAATATTTTCGTCTTCAAAACAACGAACAACTTGGCAAATTGCATCTACTTGACGAATGTGAGATAAGAATTTATTTCCTAAACCTTCACCTTTACTAGCACCTTTTACGATACCTGCAATATCAGTAAACTCGAATACAGTCGGAACAGTCTTTTTCGGTTCTACTAGTTCCGTTAATTTATTTAAACGCTCATCTGGTACTTCTACAATCCCTACGTTTGGATCAATTGTACAGAATGGATAGTTCGCAGATTCTGCTCCTGCTTGTGTAATTGCATTAAATAAAGTGGACTTCCCTACGTTAGGTAATCCAACAATCCCAGCCGTTAATCCCATATTTTTCACTCCTATGTCTCAATCTTTCATCATTATAGATAGTAACGAAAAAAATGACAAGTTTCCGCCAAACGAAAAAAAGTAACAGTTACCTACTGTAACTGTTACTCTCCCTCTATTCTTCGTGCTTCACAAGTATTTTTTTCACCTTACGATCAAACTCTCTTCGAGGAATCATTACTGAATGGTCACACCCCTCGCACTTAATGCGGATATCCATTCCCATACGAATAATTTTCCAACGATTCTCGCCACATGGATGGGCTTTCTTCATTTCCACAACATCATACAAGTTATATTCCTTTTGCTCCACTCTCCAAACTCCTCTCCATACTAAATTGCTTTTCCACTAACTAATTCTTCACGATTATATAAAACCATACGCGGATATGGAATTTCAATTCCATGTAAATCAAGACGATTTTTAATCTCTTTACGAAGTGCCCTTGCAATAACTGCATGTTGCATCGGTTCTACTTCAGCAATAACACGTAATATAACTTCTGATGCAGCTAATGTTTGCACACCTAATAATTGAGGCGTTGTTACCATTTTTTCGTACTTTGAAGGTAATTCTACTAATAAATCTTCAATAACCTGCTCTGCTTTCGCAATATCAGCCTCATATGAAATAGATACATCAACAAACGCTACACTATTACTAACTGAGTAGTTAGTAACTTGAATAATACTTCCATTTGGTAAAGTATGAATTTCACCTGTCCAACTCTTTACTTTCGTTGTACGAAGTCCAATTTCTAAAACGACTCCTTCAAATTGACCGATTTTAACATAATCGCCAACTGAAAACTGATCTTCTAACAAAATAAATAAACCTGTAATAACGTCTTTCACTAAACTTTGAGCACCAAATCCGACTGCTAAACCAATTACCCCAGCACCCGCTAATAAACCTGATGCATTAATATCAAACACACCTAAAATCGCAATTAGCATAATGAACATAACAACGTACGCTACAATATTTTCAAGTAATTTCGCTACTGTAACTGTACGACGTTCTGAAATTTGAATTGGAGAACGACTTCCCATACGAAACGCATTTCGTACAACCGCTCTTGCAATTCGCACAACAACCGCACCAATTATTAAAATAATGCATATTTTTAATGTCGCAACTCCAATATGAGCCCAACGATCAGCATCTAATAAATACTGTTTCATAGAATTAAACCACTTCGCTAATAAATCCATGTACCTCTACCTCTCTAGCTAAAATTTCTTTTTAGTTACCCTTATTATTGTATCAGAAGTCCCCTAATTGCTGAAAAAATTTTATGATTTTAATCCTATTTTATCCCCGATATCCAGGTATAAAATGGAACGAATATATATATACTAGTACTATTATTTCCGTTTTCATTCACATTTTGCAAAAATTACGCAATTATAACTTTCCATTTTCCTCACCATATAACATATATTGAAAATTTATTAAAAGGATGGGTGCTTCATGAATATTGGAAGTTTTCGCTTACCATTTTTTGAGAAAGAAACTCAAAACGTTATGCACCAAGATCTAGAAGCCTCTGAGATAATCAGTAATTTCTTACTTACCCATATTCCTATTAAAACTAATATACCAATCATTCTCGTTTGTATCGGAACAGATCGCTCTACAGGTGATGCACTCGGCCCGTTAGTTGGTACAAAACTTGAACAAATAGACATCCAAAACCTCCAAGTATTCGGTACACTAGATGAGCCAGTACATGCGCTAAATTTAGAAGAGAAAATTCATAATATACAGAAAGAAAATCCTACTGCATTTATAATTGCTGTTGATGCATGTTTAGGAAAGTCCCAAAATATCGGATCAATCACTACTGGAAAGGGGCCTAGTAAACCTGGAGCTGCTATGAATAAGAAATTACCTGCAGTTGGTGATTTGCACATACACGGTATCGTCAATCTAAATGGGTTTATGGAGTTTTTCGTTCTTCAAAATACAAGATTAAGTTTAGTCATGAAAATGGCTGATGTAATCGCACAAAGTATAAAAGAGACGGATCAAAAATTATCCGCATTAAAAAAAGCAAACCATCTATAAATAATAAGATGGTTTGCTTTTTAATTTTTCTGTGCTAATAGTTCTAAAATACGATTTAAATCTTCTTTATTAAAAAATTCAATTTCAATTTTACCTTTTTCTTTTTTCGTCTCTTTAATTTTCACATCTGTGCCAAACTTTTCTCTTAAGAACGTTTCACGTTCTACGAAAAATATATTTCGCTCTTTTTTCACTTTTTTTGTTTCACGTGAAACGTGTTGATTAATCTCTTGGACAATTTTCTCTAATTGACGAACATTTAATCCTTCTTTTTCAATGCGTTTCAATAAGGACTTCAATTGTTCTTCATCTTTTATCGTAAGTAAAGTTCTCCCATGAGCCATTGAAAGTTGACCATTTGCAATCATATCTTGTACGAAAGAAGGTAGGCTTAATAACCTAGTATAATTTGCAATGTAAGGTCTGCTTTTACCAAGACGTTTCGCTAATTGTTCTTGCGTTACATTTAGCTCATTCATTAACATCTGGTATGCCATTGCCTCTTCCATAGGATTTAAATCTTCTCGTTGTAAGTTTTCTAACAAAGCAAATTCCATCATTTGCTGTTCAGTTAATTGTCTGACAACGGCAGGTACTTTTTCTAAACCAGCCTCTTTTGCAGCACGAAATCGTCTTTCACCTGCAACAATTTCATATCCTTTAATACTCTTCCTAGCAATTAATGGTTGTAAAATACCGTGTTCCTTAATCGAAATTGCTAATTCCTGAATCGCCTCTTTATTAAAGTGTTTACGCGGTTGATATGGATTCGGCCTTAATTCAGTTACAAGAATCTCCTGAATTGTTTCCTCTTCTTTCACATCTAAATCAGGAAAAAACACATTAATTCCTCTTCCTAATCCTTTAGCCACCTGCAATCACTTCCTCTGCTAAATCTATATATACTTCTGCTCCTCTTGATTTAGCGTCATACTGCATAATAGGTTTCCCATGACTTGGAGCCTCGCTCAAGCGTACATTACGCGGAATAATCGAGCGATATACTTTATCCCTAAAATACTTTTTCACTTCATCTATAACTTGGATTCCTAAATTTGTACGGGCATCCAACATTGTTAACAATACACCTTGAATTGCTAAATTTTTATTTAAATGTTTTTGTACAAGTCGAACTGTATTTAATAGCTGACTTAACCCTTCTAGTGCGTAATATTCACACTGTACAGGAATAATAACAGAATCTGCTGCTGTTAATGCATTAATCGTTAATAACCCTAAAGATGGGGGACAGTCGATAATAATATAGTCATATTCATCACGAACTGGCTGTAATGCTCTTTGCAAACGTACTTCCCGGGAAATAGTCGGTACCAATTCAATTTCAGCACCAGCTAATTGAATTGTAGCGGGTAGAACATCTAAGTTTTCAGTTGCGGTTTTCTGTATAACCCCTTGAACATCTGCATCTTCCACAAGAACGTTGTAAATACATTGATCTAATTCAGATTTTTCAATTCCCACACCAGTCGTTGCATTTCCTTGAGCATCAATATCTACAAGAAGGACTTTTTTACCTACTTGTGCCAATCCAGCCCCTAAATTAACAGATGTTGTTGTTTTTCCAACACCGCCTTTTTGATTAGCAATAGCAATGATTTTTCCCATGATGTCACCTACTTTCAACCTTTCTATCTTATTCTAGTAACAATTACGTTTATTGTAACATGAAATAAAACTTTTTCTTTTACGTCCTTTATTAAACTTCAAAATTTATTTCTAAACTCCTTCTTCATTTAACAAGAAAATATAGTAAAAGAGACCTCTCCAATAGGATAAGGTCTCTAGCACGTCATTATTATTTTTTCTTTGGAATTTTAATTGTAATTTGATAGTACTCATCAAATTCTTCTTCCTCAGAATTAACATTCAAACCACTTTCAGTAACCATTTGTAAAGATTGTCTAATTGTATTCATAGCAATCCTCGTATCTCGACTTACTGCTTTTTGCTTTGCCTTACGCTTCGGTTTCGCTTCCTCTAGTAGCTTCGCAATTCGTTCTTCTGTTTGCTTTACATTTAGTTGTTTCTCCACAATTTCCTGTAAAACCTTCAGTTGTAATTCCTCATTTTTTAAAGGAATGAGAGCGCGGGCGTGACGTTCTGTAATGCTTTTTTCTAATAATGCACTTTTTATTTCTTCAGGCAACTTTAACAATCGCAACTTATTTGCGATTGTAGATTGTCCTTTTCCAAGTCGTTGTGCCAATGCTTCTTGTGTTAAATTATGTAACTCAATCAGCTTTTGATATGCCACAGCTTCCTCGATTGCCGTTAGTTCCTCACGTTGCAAGTTTTCAATTAAAGCTACAGAAGCTGTCTCTGTATCATTTAAGTTCTTTATAATTGCAGGAACCTTTTCCCAACCTAACTTTGTTGCTGCGCGAAAACGTCTTTCTCCAGCAATAATCTCGTACTTATCATCCTCATATTGCCTTACAACAATCGGCTGAATAAGTCCATGTGTACGAATTGTTAATGCTAGCTCATCAATACGCGCATCATCAAAAACTGTTCTTGGTTGATAACGGTTAGGGGTAATATTTACTATCGGAATTTCTTGTATTTCTTCATATACCTTTTTATCTATCTCTTCATGGCTTTCGTCTTGTAATTCGAATTCGCTCTCTTTATCTCCAAAGCCAAATAAACGAGAAAACGTATTTTTCATACATATTCCACCACCTTTTAGGCCTATTGACTATTCTCCATAAAATGTTTCCTATGAAACATTTACGTTTTCATTTATATAATTTAATCTTACGTCTAATAAGATTTATTTTTCAATAGGTAATTTATTGGGTGTTCCCGGTTTGCGTGGATATTTCTTTGGTGTCTTGCGCTTTTTCTCGATTAATAAAATATTACGTTCACTCTCTTCAAACGGTAATTGGAACGTAGACATCTCTTTTAACTCTCCGCCTAGCACCTCTAAAGCATACTTACCATTTTCAATTTCTTCGTTTGCTGCTGCACCTTTCATTGCAATGAATGTTCCTCCAACTTTTACAAGCGGTAAACATAGCTCACTTAATACAGAAAGACGCGCAACTGCACGTGCCATTACAATATCGTATGATTCACGTACACCTTCTTTTTTCCCAAATGTTTCAGCACGATCATGACAAAATGCAACATCACTTAATTCTAACTTTTGTGCTAAGTGATTTAAGAAATTAATACGTTTTTGCAACGAATCTACAATTGTTATTTTTAAATGCGGGAAACAAATTTTTAAAGGAATACTTGGGAATCCAGCACCTGCACCAACATCGCAAATTGAGAATGGTTTTGAAAAATCATAATAAAAAGCAGCTGTAATGGAATCAAAAAAGTGTTTTAAATATACTTCTTCTTTTTCTGTAATAGCCGTTAAGTTCATTTTTTCATTCCACTCTACTAATGTTTCAAAGTAGATTTTGAACTGCTCTAACTGTCTAGAAGAGAGGGTGATTCCCTTCTCTTCTAGCATAGATTGAAATTGTTCTATGTTCATCTAGCAATATCTCCTTACTATTTATTGGTTCGATACGCGTGCAATTTTTCCTTGTTCTATATACACAAGTAAAATGGAAATATCCGCTGGATTTACGCCAGAAATACGTGAAGCCTGCCCCATTGAAAGTGGACGAACATCTTTCAATTTCTGTCTAGCTTCTGAAGCAATGCTAGAAATCGCATCATAATCAATATCTACAGGGATTTTTTTATTCTCCATTTTCTTCATACGCTCTACTTGCTGTAAAGATTTTTCAATATATCCTTCATACTTAATCTGAATTTCAACTTGTTCTTTAACTTCATCACTTAATTCTACTTCACTTGGTACTAAAAGATGAATATGCTCATATGTCATCTCTGGACGACGTAATAAGTCACTTGCACGTATTCCATCTTTCAATTCACTTCCGCCAATATTGCGAATTAATTCTTGAACTTCAGGACGTGGTTTAATAATAATGCTGCTTAAACGTTCCTTTTCCTGTTCAATTTGTAATTTTTTATTTGTAAATCGCTCATAGCGCTCTTCTTTAATTAATCCAATTTTACGACCAACTTCAGTTAAACGAAGATCAGCATTATCGTGGCGTAATAATAGACGGTATTCTGCACGAGACGTTAATAAACGATATGGTTCATTTGTACCTTTCGTTACAAGATCATCAATTAAGACACCAATATAAGCATCCTCGCGACCTAAAACAACTTCTTCTTTACCTAAAGAGCGGCATGCTGCATTAATTCCAGCCATAAGCCCTTGTCCGGCCGCCTCTTCGTAACCAGAAGTTCCATTAATTTGTCCTGCTGTATATAAATTTTTAATCTTTTTCGTTTCAAGTGTTGGCCATAGTTGTGTTGGCACAATTGCATCATATTCAATTGCATAACCTGTACGCATCATTTCAACATTTTCTAGGCCTGGAATTGTTCTAAGCATGTCACGTTGTACATCTTCTGGTAAGCTTGTGGATAAACCTTGTACATATACTTCTTGTGTATTACGCCCTTCTGGCTCTAAGAAAATTTGATGACGCGGTTTATCATTAAATCTTACTACTTTGTCTTCAATAGAAGGACAGTATCTAGGACCTGTTCCTTTAATCATACCAGAATACATAGCTGAACGATGTAAATTTTCATCTATTAAACGGTGTGTTTCTGTACTTGTATATGTCAACCAACATGGAATTTGATCCATAATAAATTTCGTTGTTTCAAAAGAGAACGCACGTGGCTTATCATCACCTGGTTGAATTTCTGTTTTACTGTAGTCAATTGTATTACTGTTTACACGAGGAGGTGTCCCTGTTTTAAATCTTACAAGATCAAATCCAAGCTCCTCTAAATGCTCAGATAATGTAATAGACGGTTGCTGGTTATTTGGACCGCTTGAATATTTTAAGTCGCCCATGATAATCTCGCCACGTAAAAATGTTCCAGTTGTAATTACAACTGTTTTTGCTGTATATTCTGCACCAGCTTGTGTAACTACCCCTTTACATACACCTTCTTCAACAATTAAACGCTCTACCATTCCTTGGAACAACGTTAAGTTTGGTGTTTCTTCAATTGTTTTCTTTAATTCATGTTGGTAAGAGAATTTATCAGCTTGCGCTCGAAGTGCACGTACGGCTGGTCCCTTACCTGTATTTAGCATACGCATTTGAATATGAGTTTTATCAATATTACGTCCCATTTCTCCGCCTAATGCATCAATTTCACGAACAACAATCCCTTTTGCTGGTCCACCAACAGAAGGGTTACATGGCATGAATGCTACCATATCCAAGTTAATTGTTAACATTAATGTTTTTGAGCCCATTCGTGCTGCCGCAAGACCAGCTTCACATCCTGCATGACCTGCACCGATTACTATGACATCGTATGAACCGGCATTGTATCCCATTGTTTATTCCTCCTAATAATCTCTATCTTTCTACAACTTCACTATATTATTTTCCTAAACAAAATTGAGAGAACAACTGGTCAATTAAGCTTTCATGCACTGTGTCCCCAGTAATTTCACCAAGTATTTCCCACGTTCTTGTTAAATCAATTTGTACCATATCAATTGGTACACCATTTTCAATCGCCTCAACTGCATCACCGATTGTTTTTCCTGCTTGTGTTAATAATCCAATATGTCTCGCATTAGAAACATATGTCATATCTGCAGAATCGATTGTTCCTTCAAAGAATAAATCAGCTATTGCCTTTTCGAGTTCATCTATTCCTTGTTCTTCAATTAAGGATGTTGTAATAACACGATTTCCCGCGGCTAACTCTGTAACACGTTCCATATCAATCGCTTGCGGTAAATCAGTCTTATTCACAATAACAATAAAGTCTTTTCCTTGTACCGCACGGAATAGATCTTCATCCTCATTTGTTAAAGCCTCGCTATAGTTGACAACAACTAATACTAAATCCGCTTGGCTCATCATTTCTTTTGAACGTTCCACACCAATTCGTTCAACAACATCTTCTGTCTCCCGAATACCGGCTGTATCTATAAGTTTAAGAGGTACACCACGCACGTTAACGTACTCTTCAATAACATCACGAGTTGTTCCTGCAATATCAGTTACAATTGCCTTTTTCTCCTGAACAAGACTATTTAATAACGATGATTTCCCAACGTTAGGTCTACCGATAATTGCTGTAGCAATACCCTCACGTAAAATTTTCCCTTGTTTTGATGTTTCTAATATTTTTTCGATTTCCGAACGAACATGCGTCGCTTTCTCAATTAAAATATTATGTGTCATCTCTTCTACATCATCGTATTCTGGATAATCTATATTTACCTCAACATGAGCTAATGTTTCTAATATTTCTTGACGCAAAAGACCAATTAATTTAGATAATCGCCCTTCCATTTGATTAATTGCTACATTCATCGCACGATCTGTTTTTGCTCGAATCAAATCCATAACAGCTTCTGCTTGTGATAAATCGATACGTCCATTTAAAAAAGCACGTTTTGTAAATTCGCCCGGTTCTGCCAATCGTACTCCTTGTGCTAGAATAAGTTGCAATACTTTATTTACTGAAACAAGTCCACCGTGACAGTTAATTTCCACTATATTTTCACGTGTAAAAGTCCTTGGTGCGCGCATAATAGACACCATAACTTCTTCAATAACTTGATTTGTATCTAAATCAACAATATGACCATAATGAATAGTGTGAGAAGGAACCTCTGTTAAATCCTTCCCCTTAAAAATACGATTAACTTTCTCAACCGCATCATCCCCACTTACTCGAACAATGGCAATTGCACCCTCTCCAAGCGCTGTGGAAATCGCAGCAATTGTATCAAATTCCATGTCCTTTCACCTCACTTGCTTATTTATCTCTATTTCAACATGATTATTTCTTTCACTAAATTATTAGGATACCATAACGAACCTATCTACAAAAGAAGAATAACTCATTTTATTATATCCCCATGTAAAAAACACTAAACTTATTCACAGTGGATAAGTTTAGTGTTTTTTAGTTATCCACATCTATTTTTCGCTCAAAAAAACCGGCACTCATTTGAGCAACCGGTCATTTAGGAGATATTACAACATGCCGATGTGGTTCATTTCCTTCAGAAGTTGTATTGATACCTTGATGATTTGATAATGCCTGATGAATAATTTTTCGTTCAAAAGATGGCATCGGTTCTAAAATAACTCTTTTTTTCGTATTAAATACTTGTTTCGCTAATCGATAAGAAAGTGATTCTAACGTACTTTTTCTTTTACTACGATAATTTTCAGCATCTAGTGTAATACCGATATACTGCTTCGTGTTACGATTCGCGACAAGTTTTGTTAAATACTGTAAAGAGTTCAATGTATTACCTCTTTTCCCAATTAAAACACCTACATTATCACCAGAAATTGTAAATTCAATTTCGCGTCCTTTTACAATTTTACTAATCTCAACTTCCACACCCATATCGTGAATAACATTTCTTAAATATTCTTCACATTCTTGAATTGGATCTTTCTTCAATACAACTTCTACTACTGCAGGACGATTCCCAAATAAACCTAAGAATCCTCTTTTACCCTCATCGACAATATTTATATCTACTCGATCTTTTGATGTATTTAATTGCCTTAAAGCATCCTCTACTGCCAGCTCGACTGTTTGTCCTTTAGCAGTAATTACACTCACTTGCTTGAGCCTCCAGCTTTGCTAGCCTTAATTTCTGGCCCTTTGATAAAGTACATTTGAGCAATACCAAAGATATTACCAACAACCCAGTAAAGTGATAATGCGGCTGGGAAGTTAATTGCAAAGATTAAAATCATAATCGGCATAAGCCAAAGCATCATTGCCATTTGCGGATTTTGACCAGCTGTTCCTGCCATTGCAAGCTTTTGCTGAATAAATGTCGTAATTGCTGCAACGACCGGTAAGATATAGAACGGGTCTGCATGTCCTAAATCGAACCATAAGAAACTATGTTGTTTAATTTCAGCTGTTCTCATAATTGCATGATAAAAAGCGAACAGAATTGGCATTTGAATAAAGATTGGTAAACAACCAGCTAATGGATTTACACCATTTTTTTGATATAACTGCATCATTTCTTGCTGCAGTTTTTGCTGTGTCGCTTGATCTTTAGAGCTATATTTCTCTTTTAACTTCACCATTTCCGGTTGTAACGCTTGCATCGCTTTCGTACTCTTCGTTTGTTTAATCATTAGTGGTAATAACGCAAAACGAATGATAAGAGTTGTAATAACAATTGCTAAACCATAATTACTGTTAAATAAGTCGGCAAAATACGTGATTAACTGAGAAAGCGGATATACGAAATATTCATTCCAAATCCCAGTACTTTTCGATGTAATCGGCTGACCCGTTTCACTACAACCGGTGGCAATCGCCATTAATGCAACGACCATGGCTAGTAAACCTAATTTCTTTTTCAAAGCCTACTCCTCCTTGTATCGGTATGTATATAGTGTAATTCATTTCCTTACGCTACTTTTTTATTCTTTTCATACCAGAGCGTTTAAAGACATGAATTAAGCTTTTCTTTACTTCTTCATATGTCATCTCTGCACAAGGCTTCCTTGCTATTATAACAAAATCTTTTCCAGAAGCTATCTCATCTTTTAACTCTGTAATAGCCTGACGGACCATGCGCTTAATTCGATTACGAACTACTGCATTTCCTATTTTCTTGCTAACAGAAAGGCCGATGCGAAAGTTTGGCTGTTCTTCTTTATCTAATTGGTATACAACAAACTGACGATTCGCATTTGATTTTCCTTTTTGAAAAACCGCCTGGAATTCATCATTCTTCTTTATACGATGTTTTTTCTTCATATCAATTGACACTCCTGTATTTCATCAGCGGAAATTCACTATTATTAGAAAAAAAGACCACTGAACGATCAGTGGTCTACGCAGATAATACTTTTCTTCCTTTACGACGACGAGCTGCTAGCACTTTACGTCCGTTCGCTGTGCTCATACGGCTGCGGAAACCATGTACTTTGCTGCGCTTACGTTTATTTGGTTGGTAAGTTCTTTTCATTATATGACACCTCCCTGAGGAATATCTGTTAAAGACAGTCCTATAAATTATAGTTAATCAACTAGGAAAATGTCAATGGTTCTAGAAATTTTCATCAAATATTCATTTTGAACCTATTCACATACTTTTTCACAGCATCTATATTTCCTTGTGGATAAATGTTTTTTTACGTTTTTTATATCCACAAACTTTTTTCGCACTTTTACACAGTATATCGTGTTGTGGACAAGTTTATTCCACAAGGTATTGATTTTGTGGATAACTTTCTTAAATTCATTGCTATAGCCACTTTTTTTTGATATTATAGTTGTGTTTTCACTTTGAATAAGTTTTCCACACCTTTATCTTATCCACAATTTGTGTATAACATGTGGACAGTTTTAATCACATGTGGGTAAATAGTTGTCCACATTTGCTTTTTTTGTCGAAAACCCTATCTCATATACAAACGACGTTTTTAGGTTTTAAAATACGTTTCGTATAAATATACATTTTATATTTATTGGGTTGTACATTTGTTGCGCAACCTTATTCTTTTACCATCTTAGTAAAGGAGGGACACCT
>NZ_JBBOTS010000002.1:0-539111 GCF_038005705.1 Bacillus sp. FSL L8-0199
AAAGAGTTAAGGCAAACAAAGCGCAAAAGGAATGTAAGTAAGAAGAAATAGGTAAGAGGAAGAGCAACCTGTTGCAAGTTGAAGAGTTAAGGAAAGCAAGGCGCAAAAGAAATGTAGGAAGAAGAAATAGGGAAAAGAAAGAGCAACCGTGTTGCAAGTTGAGAAATATATGGAAAGCAAAGCGCAAAAGAAATGCAAGTAGGTAGAAATAAGGAAGAGAAGGAGCAACCTGTTGCAAGTTGAGAAATATATGGAAAGCAAAGCGCAAAAGAAATGCAAGTAGGTAGAAATAAGGAAGAGAAGGAGCAACCTGTTGCAAGTTAAGGAGTTAAGGAAAGCAAAGCGCAAAAGAAATGTAGGAAAAAGAAATAGGAAAAAGAAAGAGCAGTATGTTGCAAGTTGAAGAGTTAAGGAAAGCAAAGCGCAAAAGAAATGTAGGAAGAAGAAATAGGGAAAAGAAAGAGGAGAATGTTGCAAGTTCAGGAAAGAAAGTTGCAAAAGGAATGCAAGAAAAGCAGAATAGAGAAGAAAGAAACAAAAATTTGTAAATATCTGTTACAATAAATTAAATATAATAGTAGTTAAGATTTTTATACTGAGAATTATTTAATTGTGATCCATGGTTTAGGGAGGAAAAGAAAGTGGATAACTTATTACAAATGTTTCGAGATGCATTGTTAATCTCTGAGCCAATTTATAAAACTAACGAGCTAGTATGGAATAAGTGGAATGCATATTTTAAAGATGTTGAAAACAATAATAATAAAGTACTCACATCACCTCATGCTTCCCCATCATTTACTGCATTAGTGTCTTGGCTAGAGAAAAAACAAGAATCCGGTACTACATTAGTACAAATTTATGCCAAAATTGATTCCTATAAGGAAGAAATATATAAAGAAATTGAAGGATTTATAGACAAAGAATTCCAAAATATAGCTTCTTCAAGTTCCATAATAGTAGAAAATAATCAAAATATAGAAGAGACAAGTATAGTAAACCATGAGGATTATTATGAGGTAAATAACTCTGCTGTTTATTATAAGCTAAGAGATGGGATTGCAAAAAATCAATTTGAAGAAGATGAATTAAGTAAGGTTTTACAATATCCTATTGAAACAAAATCTTCTAATGGTGTAGCCCAGCTTTCTTCACACAAAGATGAAGATTTAAGACTTACTAATATAGAAGAAGCTGCTCGATGGAATACTCTTGTCGATGATGTAATGAGTAATATGGATGATTTAACGGCAGATTGTCTAGATGCAATTACAATACAATGGATAAACGAAGCAAAATCTCCAGACGAATTCATTGATTTTTCTTATGAGCAAGTTTTAGAGATGTGCAACATTCCAAAAACAGTAGTCAAAAATAAGGAATACTATAGAGCGGAAGATAAAATTAAAATAGCAAAAAGAATTGCGGCTTTAGCAAGTATTTTTATCTATTTAAATGATGAGAATGAAGTCGTAGTATTAAATGACCGTGAAGATGAAGGGGAACGACTAGAATTAAAGCGTGAGGTTGTTAAACGATTATTTGTATTAGATTCGGTTGTATTGTGGAGACATAGTGTTACAAATGAATATATGGGTATTGAATCTTGTCGTATTAAGCCAGGCAGCTTTTTAACCAATTATTTATACGGATCAAATAATACAACAGCATTATTGTCTAAAAAAGCACTTGAATACAATAGTTATAGACACAAATATCATAAAAGGTTAATACGATACTTAACATGGCAATGGAGAATTAGACAAATGTATTCATCATTGAAAAAGCCATATTCTATAGGTGGGGACAAAGGCCTGCTAGCAGTAATGGATATCCCGAAAGATTGGAAGCCTAATCGTATTAGAGAACAGTTAGAAAACGTTCTAATGGATTTAGAAAATGAAAAAGTAATCTCTCATTGGGAGTATAGTGATCCACTGGATGAACAACAAATTGGGAAACGTAATTGGTTTAAAAATTATTACACTAACTTAGGAATAACGATTTTGCCACCTGAAGAAATGTTACAGTCAATGGATAGGGTAATAGGAAAGAAGAGTATAGAGGAACCACAAGAGCAGTTACCGGAAGTAACAGTTGTTAAAGAAATAAAGAAGACTGTAGAATCAGTCGAACAAATAGAGAAAAAGATCCGTGACAAAATACTGAAAGTACACAATGAAAAAAAGGTAAGCATTCGTGAAATAGCAGATGAAATGAGTATTTCTCCGTCTACATTATCTAGGTTTTGTAATTATAAAACAAAACGTTTATCTAAAAAAGCATTAGAAAAGCTAACAAAATGGTGTGAAAGGCAAGAAATATTAGAAAAGATGTAACATAGACTAAATATTTCTTTTAATAATAGTCAAAGTAAAAATACACATACATTATGTATGTGTATTTTACTTATTATTACCAATAATAGTCTGAATTTTCTTTATTGATGGTGGTTTTGGCGGGCGAAGATCCTACTGGAAAGTCATTATAGTTATGCTGTTTAATCCACTGCAATTAAATTTCTTGTCTTATCGATATGGTTCAGTAACATACGATATTCTTCTTCATACATAGTGATACGTTGTAGAAGAGATTGATTCTCTGTTTTTAAATCTTCAATTTGATTTTGTAATTTTGTCAATTCATTCACATCTTTATAATTTTGTAGAAAGAGAATAATATCATCTAATGTAATAGACAAAGAGTTTTTTTCTTTTTCTGATGGGGAGAGGGGAATGTTGTTTCCCATTTTTCGGTCTTGTTTTGCTAGTTGTATTTCTTCTTGGTATTGTTTTCTCACATATGAATTCCAACGAAATCCACAAGCTGCGGGTGTTCTA
Source organism: Bacillus sp. FSL L8-0199 (assembly GCF_038005705.1). Classification (NCBI taxonomy): domain Bacteria; kingdom Bacillati; phylum Bacillota; class Bacilli; order Caryophanales; family Bacillaceae; genus Bacillus; species Bacillus sp. FSL L8-0199. Next base: position 2,841 of record NZ_JBBOTS010000002.1, read on the forward strand.
GCTAGTAGTTTTGCTACTTCTTTGAATGCAGCTAACTGTGTTCCACCGTTACGAATATTCTGAAGTACTGTTGATGCGAGAAGTAAATCGTTATCATCAGTCCAGGAATCTTGTCTTGAGATTACCACGTTTTAACCCCCCTTATATGTTTTATATTATATATATGCAATTACTCAAAATGATAGAAGTTCAACTTCTCTTGAAATAATTGGGAGTAAGTTGGTAGAAGTATGTATGATTTTAAATGCAAAATTGCATTTAAGGTTGACTATTTCATGAGGTGTAACTATACTGGTTACAGTAATGTAACTGAATTAATAAAGTTGTTGGTATGAATTGGTTGTATTAATGATGTATAAACAAATATTAAAGAATGAATGGAGTTGAAAATATAGTCCTACATATAAAACGTTTGTATAAAAAGAAATTAGGTAATATACATTTTTTTATAACTATATACTAATAAGAAGAGGTGCATGTTTTGAAAATTTTTAAGGGAATTTTAGTTTCTTCAATTGCATTAACAGCATTTAATGGAGTAGGCAGTATACTTCCAAGTGAAAAATCAGAAGTTGCCTACGCAGCTACTTATAATTATTCAAATAAGCAATTGAATTCTACTGTACATAAGCAAGTTACTAAACAATTAATTTTAAAATTTAAAAATGAAGTGAATTTACCATATCAGGATGGAATAGAAAAATTCATTAAAGAAGAAAAACAAGATCCTGAATTAATTAGAATTTTAGCTGAATATCCAAATGTAACTATAAATCGACTTTTTAATTCTTTAAATCCTAAAGAAATTAAAAATCTAGGTAAAGAAATAAAAGATTCCGATCATATTTCTTCTAATTTGCTAAACTATTATATTGTAGAAACTCAAGCTGATATTGATGTACAAGCATTACTTACAAAATTTGAAAAATCATCTCTTGTTGAAACGGCGTATTTACAGGAAGAAGAGGCGCCACCAGCAGAGCGTTTGCCAAACTTATCTGTTAATCCATATGATGAGCCTAGACTTACAAGACAAGGTTACCTTGAACCAGCACCATTAGGAATTAATGCACCTTATGCCTGGAGCATAAAAGGTGGAGATGGAAAAGGAACTACTTTCGTAGATATGGAGTATGGGTGGTTATTTAATCATGAGGATTTAGTGAATCAAAAGATTGAACTGATATCTGGACAGAATAAAAGCGAGCACCATGATCATGGTACCTCAGTCTTAGGAATTGTTTCGGCAGAGGATAATAATATAGGTGGAATTGGGATCGCATCGAAAGCTAAGGTAAAGGTTGTATCTCAGATTAGGGATAACGGAAATTATAATACAGCTGATGCTATTTTAAGTGCGGTTAACAATATGCAAGCTGGAGATATTCTTTTACTAGAGGCACAAGCAACTTACGATGGATATGGAGATAAGAACTATTTTCCTGTGGAAGTAAAACCAGACATATTTGATGCAATTCGTATGGGAACAAATAAGGGAATTATTATTATTGAAGCAGGTGCAAATGGCGGAAATGACTTGGATCAATTTAGAGACCGTAATGGTAAACAAGTTTTAAATCGTAATAGTCCTGATTTTAAAGATTCAGGGGCAATTATGGTTGGGGCAGCTTCTGCAAGGGTTCCTCATAAGCGTTCATATTTCTCTAATTACGGTAGTAGAGTGGATGTGTATGGATGGGGGAATGCAGTAGATACTACAGATGCTAAACCAAGTGAATTTATAACAAATTTATATACATCTAGTTTTGCTGGAACATCTAGCGCATCACCTATTATTGCTGGTGCTGCAGCATCAATTCAAGGAATAGCAAAAAATAATCAGGGGAGAGTATATACACCAAGTCAACTTAGGGATATTTTAAGTGATTCTAGCACCGGAACGAAATCAAATGATCCAACTTCTGATAAAATTGGTGTTTTACCTGACTTAAAAGCTATTTTATCTAAACTTGGTTTTTCACCAAACTTAGGTAATGATTCTTCCATTGTATTTCCTGAGGAACAAGAAATAAATAAAGGAAATAAGGGAAATGAAGGATCTACTATTACATTCCCGAAAGAAGATACCGCTAATAGTGGAGAGGACTCTAGCTTTATTTTCCCAGAATAATAGAAATACCTCCTATTAAGCATGGGGCAAAATAGTTTACTCAATAAGAACAAAGGATATGAATTCAATAGAAATATGAATTTATATCCTTTTTATTTTAAGCTGTTTTTACTACCTTACAAAAACGTAATGTTAGCGTAATGGAAATGAATTTTGGCAGCCAATAGATTAGGATATAATTTTTGTGAGAAAAGATATGAGGTGAATAATATGAAACGAATAGTGCTTATGTGTAGCTTTTTTGTGATGTTTACTGTGTTGTTATCCGGGTGTAATTTAAATCGTCTTGGTACAGATACATATTATGTGCAAATTACCAAGGATGGTGAAAAATTAAAAGAGAAAAATGTAAATGGGGATACGACTTATGAATATAAATTACCTGGATTTGATAGGGATGGTAAAGAGAAAGAAATGGAGTTTACAGCGTTAAAAAACCTTCGTAAAGAAGCGTTTTTACGTATATATTACTCTGAGAAAAAAGGTGTGAAATCTTGGGAAGAAGTGAAAAAAGATGAACTCCCTACAAAGGTAAAAGAAAAATTAAAGGTGGATTAATATATAATTCTTTATTAGAGCAATATATCCTCAAACTATTAGAATGTATATTGTGAAATAGGCGAAAGTTCTTTAGAGTTGTTAAAGTAAGAGGCTGACAGTTATTGTCAGTCTTTTAATTTTGCAGGAAGAAAATAAAAAAGGCATTTAACAGGAAAGTGTTGGATTATTAACAATTATTTAAGATCCAAAGCTACAATATATCTACTCCTGAACTATAATAATTTTAGGTCAGAAATAAGCTTCTGATTTTGTGAGGAGTTAAGTACTAAAAAAGCTTAATTTTGTTTACGTATTTATAGTCGTTTAAAGGATTTATGATTGGTTATGATATAATAAAATTCAAGTACAATAAGGGGGATTAATTAAATGATTTTTCAAAGCATGATAACAGCTATTATAGAAAAATTACAAGAGACGGTGAATCCCTATTGGATAATTGTGTTTGGATCAACGGCTGAGAACAGAGAACGAGAAGATAGTGATATTGATATAGCTTATGTAAGTGACACAACATTAGGGAACTATGAACGTTTTTTATTAGCACAGGAGTTAGCTAACATTGTTCAGAGAGATGTTGATTTAGTTGATTTATCCGAAGCTTCTACAGTTTTTCAAGCTCAGATTATACATACAGGAAAGACAATATTTTGTTCCGATGAAAAACGTAAGGTTATTTTTGAAATGAAAACTTTAAAAATGTATTCAAAATTGAATGAAGAACGACAGGTAGTATTTGATGATATAAAGAAAAGAGGTTCTATATATGAAGAATGAGGTTATTTTAAATAAAATTTCTACAATAGAGCGTTGTATAAAAAGAATCCAAGATGTGTATGGAAATGACCCTGAAAATTTAGAGGACTTTACAAAACAAGATTCAATAATATTGAATATACAAAGAGCTTGTGAAGCGAGTATTGATCTAGCAATGCATATTGTTGCTGGGAAAAAATTAGGACTACCCCAATCTAGTCGAGAGGCCTTTGATTTATTGGTTACAGCAGGATTACTTAGCGCTGATCTAGCAAATAAGTTAAAGGCGATGGTTGGATTTCGTAATATTGCTGTTCATGATTATCAAAGTGTAAATTTAGATATTGTTCGTCAAATTATTGAAAAACATTTAACTGATTTCAAACTATTTACGAAGGAAGTAATGGGGATATTGGAATTTTAGGCGAAAGAACAGAATAATAAAGCTGAGAGAGAAAGTAATTCTATGACTAAAAAACCAGCTATTGAAACAATTACTTAATTTCGTAAGAAGAAACGCGGTCATAAGATGAGTTTGTTTTTGATTTTAGCGAATAAAAACAATATAAAATAATAGAGTTTCAAAAAAATAGCCCTCCACCAGACCTTTTTTGGTCAGATGGAGGGCTATTTTTTTTCATGTTTTGACAAGTTGCGGTGAGATAAGCCTGCATTTGGACAGACTTCAGCCCCCGAAATCGAGCATATCGATAGCCATGTAGTTCTTTGGCGTCCGCAAAGCTTCGCTCTATAGTTGAATAGCGTACTTTGTAAAACTTTTTCCCTGTAACTGTTAGTTTGTTTTTTCTAGCGATATCCTTATATTTCTCCCATATATGATGAGTAATAACTTTTTGTTTCTTTGAAAAACATACCTCACGTAGCGGACAAACAGCGTAGTCTTCTGGATTGGATTTATATTGATGATATCCTTCACGATCCGTTGTCGCATACTCTAAAATACACCCCATCGGACAAGCAAATGCATTCATTTCTTCTACATATTTAAATTGGCTTTTTGACCCTTTACGCTCCTTGAGGAAGGAGTCTTCTTGGCTAAAATGATAAATTTGAAGCTATAAAAGCAACAGAATTATGTAATAAGTGAATCAAAAAAACAACCCCAAAAGCAGACATGGTAACCTGATATTTTTCATTCTTTTTTTTATATACCCAATAAGCATAGTTATATAAAAGACCAATTATCGTTGTACCAACTATATAAGTGATTCCATATGGATGATTTAATCCAAATATAATTGAAGTTATTAATATGATAAGGTAATCGTGATTTTTAATGTAAGGAATCCAACTTAATAGCCAAAATAAAAATACTTGAAAAACTATTGTTTCATATATAGGTGCCGCTAATACCCCTAATAAAACTTGAAGAATAAGAGGTGCTTCTGTTATTGGGTTTTTTTGTATTTCAGGTAAGAATAGATCTAATGGTATTACAAATAAAAATGATCCTAATAAAATAAGAAAAATAAAAGAAATGGTAGGCAAAGCAAACATAAATCTATTTATTTTTTTGAGCATATATATTTCTCCTATAATCTTTTATTACATCTATACGAAAAGTAATAAATAATTGAGTCTCTTTTTGTTTGACATGTTTTTGTCTACTATTGATGAAAACCGTTCTGTAATTGAATTCTTGGCTTATATGTAGGTGTAGCGATAAAGTAGGGATATATTAACACTATATTGTTAATATTAAAATATTAAAGAGCTAAGTGAGATATTAAGTTCACACCAATTTTATGATGAATATAATATCAAGCCAGTTAAGGAAATATGCTGTATAGGACACGCTTGTACTGTTTATTTTACTATATGAATATTTAAGTGCATATAGTTTTGGAGGAGTATGTATTTTTGCATTTTTTAATACAAAAGTTTTTTATTAAAAATTTACTTTCTGCGCTACCTCATATGAATTTAAGACACTTGAAGAGTAAAGGCCAAAAGAGTCTAAGTTTAGATTGTACAGGTAAATATTATAATATTATAGAAAAATAAGGGGAAAAGTTATAAAATAGGAGATTGAATTAAACTTTCAGATTTTATTGTTCTGCAAGATAAAAATAACTAAAGATGAGGCTCTTAAAAATTCTTATCTTTATTTAAAACTAACGATATTATAAAAAATCCTTGCTGAAGGTACTGCAACAAATCTAATTTGAAAATCTTTAGGAGATAAATATGGAATTTTAAATATTCTTAGTCGTCTATAAAACATTATAGCAATTATTATAGGCAAATCCTTTAATATCATCGATTTAGAAGAAATCAGTACAAATAGAAAAGATGAAGTGGTAGAAGTATTACGTCTTCCTTTTAATAGATTTCCAAGAGCAGCTGGACATATAAAAGATGCAATTGTAAATGAAAAAAATTGGAACATTTGGTTGAACGATTAGTATGCCATTTTAAAGTTTAAATTAATAACAGAAAGAGCACCTCTTAATATGTTACTACTTTGTTTTTGTATTGTTGAAAATAAGAAAGGAGAAATCAATGAAAAAATATTGGCATAAGCTATCGTTACTTCAAAAAAATGTATTACTAACGGTATTAGTAATTCTGACCCTTGTTGTAAGTATGGGAGCGTTAAGTTTTAATATGTTTCAAAATAGTATGATGTCTATATTTGAGAGGCAGTCTTTTGAAACAGGTGATGCGGTATTAAATCAATTAGATCTAGAAATAGTAAGAGATGTAGCAAAAGACCCCACAGCTCAAAGAGTGAAGAAAGAAAAATTGACAGAGCAATTAAATAAATCTATAAAAGATATGAAAAGTGTTGGACAAACATATGTTACAGGAGCCAAGCTAAATGAAAAAGCTGAATTACAAATAGTAGCTTTGGATACAGAATTAGCAAATACTGTTTCTGTAAAACCAGGTGAATACTATGAGCAGCCTACTTATTGGATGAAAACATATGATAAAGTAATACAAACAAAACAGGCACAAATGACAGAAGTGTATGAAGATGAATTAGGGTTCTGGGTAACAATTTTAGAGCCAGTTACAGATGAAAATAAAAATATAATTGCAATTGTTGCAGCGGATTTGGAAGCTTCTATTATTCCACTTACAAAGAAAAACTTTATGATACAAGGTTTACTATTTATTATAATTTCATTAACTATCGCAATTACAATTCAAATATTTATCTCACGAAACTCTCTATCGCCTTTAAAGGATTTACAAGAAGGGTTACGTAAAGTTGGTGAAGGGGATTTAAGTATTAAATTGAATGAAAAATCTGATGATATAGGGATAACTAATATCTATTTTAATAACACTATTAAAAAGTTTAATAAGATTTTAGATAAAGTAAGGGAGACTGCTGAACAAGTTTCGACATCTTCACAGGAATTGTCGGTAAGTACAAAAGAGAATAGCATAGCCTTTAAAGAAATTGCAAGTGCTATTACAGGATTAAATTTAGGAGCACATTCTCATGAATATGTAGTGCAAAAATGTTTAGGGATTGTTCAAGAAATGGAAAGTAAGATGAAAGCAATTAAAGGAGCTGCAAAACAAGTTGGCAATGCTTTGGAAGACATGGAACAGCATTCTGTAGAGGGAAAAGATTTGATTAAGCAAATGGTGAATCAAATGAAAAGAATCCAAGATACAGTTCAGGATGTATCTTCTAGTATTTATGCATTCGAAGCACGATCTAAGGAAATTCATGAAATTCTTACTGTAATTACAACCATTTCAAATCAAACAAATTCATTAGCTTTAAATGCTTCTACTGAATCCTCATGTGCTGGAGAGATGGGGGAAGAATTTTTAGGTGTTGCGGACGAGGTACATATATTAGCGGAAAGAACCGAGGCATCTGCAAGGGATATAGCTAAATTAATTGGTGAAACCCAGGCTGAAGCAGAGAGAGCTGTAAGATCCATACAGAAGAGTTCAAAGGAAGTAGAAGTAGGAATAACACTTGTTCAAAGTAGTGGTGCTTTTTTTGAAAAGATTTCAGAATCTGCACAATCTGTTACAAATCAAATTAAAGCGACTTCGAATCATTCAAGTGAAATTCTAACAGATAATCAAACTATTGTTCAGTTTATAAATGAATTATCACACATTGCGAATACATATGTGAATAGTAGTAGTAATGTGGAGACAAGTATGAAAGAGCAAGAACTATATGTACAAGATATTGCAGAGTTAGCAAATTCTCTAAATTGGCTCTCGCAAGAGTTACAGGGGTTAATAGGGGAATTTAAAAGTAAGTAGGATAGAAGAAGGTAAAGGTATAGGGTATGACCTATACCTTTATTTATTCCCACATAAGGGATGAAAGCTTAGGTATATATGTAAAATAGCTAAACGAATAATTTTTTTGCATATTTTGTTGGAAATAGAGCATGATATTACCAAATTCAACGGAGGTGTTTAAAAAATGCAAATTCGCGAAAATAATAATTCAAACGAAATCTTAATAGCAGCTGCAGCAAGTGCAATTGAGCAAATGAAATATGAAATTGCTCAGGAGTTTGGTGTTACACTTGGACCAGATTCAACAGCACGAGCGAATGGTTCAGTAGGTGGAGAGATTACGAAACGTTTAGTTCGTATGGCGCAAGAGCAGCTATCTGGTCAATATAAAATTCACTAAAACTAAAGGTATATCCCATTAAAGGGATATACCTTTTTAATTTGTTTTTAAAGAGAAGCGTTACATTTTTTATTGTTGGTTAAGTTTAGAAATAGCAAATTTAGCTGTAAAATTCATCTTCTTCATGTACGTAGAATTTACACCTGCTTGAAATTGTACAGAAATATTACCGTCTTTTTGCGCTTTGAATACGCGACCATATGGGGAATTAGCATTGAATGTGCCAATTACTTGATCATCTGCATCAAAGACCGTATAAGAAATTGGGAACCCTGAATTTTGTACAAAGACTGTAAGTTCTTCCCCTTTTTTTAGATTAAATGATTCTTTTTGAGACACTTCATAGGAACTCATAGAGTAGTATTTTGTGACTTCTTGGATTTCTAAATTCGTAGTAGCTGCACTCGCTTTTGATGCCTCAGCCCCTGGTAGGTTCATACCTGACAATACTGCAATTCCTAGTGCCCCTGCTAAAATCAATTTTTTCATAATAGTATTTCCTCCTTTAATATATTGTGAGATTGGAAACGAAAGTGAAAATATCAATCCCTGAAACCATTATAGTTACAATGAGAATTATTTTCAATGAGGATTAGTATGTAATTTTGCATATATAAAGTACTAATATAAGGTAATCATTCAAGTTTTGAAGTATTTTTAACAGAAGAGAAGGAAAAATTTAAAAAATCATGAGTGATATTGTAACCGAACTTTATATCTTTTGAGCATATTCCGTTTGGATCAAGTGAATATATTATTAATTTTATCTGTATTCATTTTTTATAATGAAACATTTTAAGGTTGATAAAGTTTTATTGTATGGAATTATTAAACAAAAATGATAAATTATATGTTATGATAAAGAGGCAATAAAGTACATCATCCTGACTTTATTGTATGTGTTTAGCCTATGTATGTCGTTTGTATTAAAAATAAGAAGTCTCTTAAAAAGAGACTTCTTATTTTTTGTATGGAGGGGGTATTACAGATGATGGATTACTATCAAATGTTTTTAATTACTATGGCAGGTATTGCTTTATTTTTTTATATACAACATGCTGGAAAACCAACGAAAAGAAACAAATGGAAGTTATTAATTGTAGTATTTTTATTTTACCTTTTGAATTATTTATTTCTTAAATTTCTATAGATAGATATAGAGGGGATACGTTTAACATTCTAAAATATAAAAAAGGAAGGGGTAATCCTTCCTTTCATTATCCAGTATGTCCATGTGAATATTTAATAATATTTACAGTACTTTGAGTGCTTGTTGAAGAATTTGATCCAAAAGTTACTGTTACAACAATTAAGATACCCAGTAAGCTAACCGCTAATTTTTTCATTTTAATGCTCCTTTTTTAAAGTTTTTTTCACTGGCTTTACTAGCTTCATAAAAGTAATAGCTGGCTTTTTTATGATTATTTTCTTTGTAAAATTGGGTTGCTAACTTTTCAGTATATTCATTTATATACTCATATAGTTCTTCGCGTTCAAAATAGGAAATTCCTTCTAAAACAGTTTTTTCTATATCAGTAGCACAACTATTTAGATTCATTTTTTCTAAAATCTTAAAGTGATGTATATAGCCCTCAATTCCCAATTGAGTAGAAAGCTGCAGGCCTTTTTTTATTAATTCTTGAGCAGTTTGATGTTCTCCTAATTTATAATGTTCCCTAGCTTCAATAAAAACAGCTTTATAATCGCTAGGTAGCTTCTGATTAACTTCAGATAAATAACGTAATGCTACCTCGGATAAATTCTGTGTAGCATACATAAATCCTAGATTGTGACGAACAATCAAAATATTGTATTCTAAATTTTCTTTTTGGAATGTATCCATAGCCGAGATAAAGTGTTCCTCAGCTAATTCCCACTCCTTTAAATGAGTACATGCTAATCCATATAGGTTATTACAGAAGGCAACTTTCAATTCATACCCAGGATGTTTTGAAAATATATCTTTAGCCTTCATTACATGATTAATACATAAAATCGATTTATGTGTATGACAATAGAAAATGGCCAACTCATAATGGAATTCAGCATGTTCAATCTCATCAGGAATTGTTTCTAATAGGTATTCAGCTTTATCGTAATGTATTTTTGCAAGGCTATGATTGCCGGTAACATTGGAATGAATGGCTTTAAAGAAGTGATAATAGTATGAAAGGAAATCGTCTGTAGGAGTTTTGTAAGCATCACTTTGTTTAAAGCTATCTTTAGAAATACTTAAGCTATCAATTAAATATTGATGTCTAAAATCTAGTAGTGAGTAGTATAATAATATCGTTTGATTTTCTTCTATATCATGGATTTTGTTTTCAATTTCTTGTTTAAGTAATTGAGCGGCGTCTACATGCCTAGCCCTAATTTCTTGATACCATTCATTTAATAAATGAGTTATTTGCTCGTTCCCCTGTATATGAACATTCATTGTTCAATTTCATCCTCTCCAAAGATATTATTCAGCAATTAGTATCATATCAGAATTTTCCTCTATCAAAATCTACTTAATAGCATTTATCAATATAAGACGGAATATTCTATTAATTTATATTTATTGAGATTCAAGTAGCATGTATTATTGTAGTTTCTGTAAAAATAACCTTTTTTAAATTTAAAAATTTGATTAAAATATATTTTCTTAACAGGCGAAAAGGGAACCATACCTAAGTAATTATGTATAGCGATAACAGGAAAATAGAAATAAATAATAAAGGGGAATTTGGATTGTTAGAGTTAAAAGGAAAGCAAGAGAGAAAAGAAATCTTAGAAGAAGATGTAGAGTTATTAAAGGCGAAGGTACATCCAGTACGGCTACAAATTGTTAATGAGTTAATGTACCATAAGACATGTAATGTTACACAGTTAATAGAGATTTTAAATCTTACGCAATCTACGGTCTCACAACATTTATCAAAATTGAGAGGAACCGTACTTCGTGCAGAAAGAAAAGGATTAGAAATGCATTATTATATTGAGAATTCTAAAGCCCGTTAAATCGTCGGAGTTTTAAATGTGAAAATTGGAAGTAATATCAAAATCTCTTGTGTTAAAGCAGGGGATTTTTTATTTTTATTAAAATTTAAATATTTATATTAAAGTAAAAAACTATTTTCTTATTATAGAAATGAGATAGAAATATAAAATAGGTTTTCATTAGTAAAAATATAGAAAAATAAAGAAAAATATGTTAATGTAATAACCGCAATATAGTATTATTCGAAAAGGAGTGAAGAGAGTATATGTTAAAGAAGGGTGTAATGTTATTATTCTTTATTCTATCTATCTCGACATTTAGTATGGTAACTCACGCTGCTAATAGTTCTGAGTACGTGAATCAATCATTCTATGGGTATAAAGAACCGTCATTTACTTCAGCTAAAACAAATGGCGGATCAGAGTATGGTGCTCAAAATGTAGGAGTCATGGAAAAAAGAGATAATGGCTGGTGGAAGATTGAAACATGGGAAGGTCCAGTTTGGATTAACTTAAATGGGGAAGAACGTGTTATGGGAGATTTCTATGCATATGATGAACCTTCTTTCTCATCAAAGGTTGCGAATGCTGGAGCGAAGTACGGGCGACAAACATTTAGAATAGTAGATGGAACAACAGATGGTTGGCTAAAATTTAAGACGTGGGAAGGCGACAAGTGGATGAATCCTACGTCTGAACAAATTACTGTCAACAAAACGATTTATGCGTATAATGAGCCTTCATTTAATGCAAAGAAAGCAAATTATGGAGAACCATTTAACCCACAAAATTGGGGAGTAGTAGAAAAAAAAGAAAATGGCTGGATGAAGGTAAGTACTTATGAAGGTTATAAGTGGATCAATCCAGATGGCGAAGAAAGGTTCATAAACAAATCATTCTATGCGTATAACGAAGCTTCATTTAATGCAGCTAAAGCAAACGCTGGAGCAGTATATAGTCCACAAAATTTTAGAGTTGTGGATGGGACACCTAGTGGATGGTTGAAGGTTAAAACATGGGAAGGCGAGAAATGGCTGAATCTAGATGGCGAAGAAAGATTCATAAACAAATCATTCTATGCGTATAACGAGCCTTCATTTAGTTCAGGCAAAGCAAACGCCGGAGCAGTATATAGTCCGCAGAATTTTAGAATAATAGATGGGACAACTAGTGGTTGGTTAAAGATTAAAACATGGGAAGGCGACAAGTGGATGAATCCGCATGAAACAGATTCGGGTTCTTCTAAATATCAAATGCCTATCAAAAATCCAAATGTTAGCTCATGGTATGGAAGTCGTTGGGGGACAGTGCATAAAGGTATTGATTTCTCAGCGGCAAAGGGTACACCAATAATGGCATCTAAATCAGGAACTGTAGAATTTGCTGGTTTTGGTGTAAGAGGTCAAGGATTTGGTGGATATGGAAATGTAGTGGTTATTAGGCATGAAGACGGACTTTGGACATTATACGGTCATATGGACTCAATTTTAACTACTGTAGGGGCACATGTACAACAAGGTCAAGTAATAGGAAAAGTAGGTAGTACAGGCGATTCTACTGGGAATCATCTGCACTTCGAAATTAAGAATCAGTATATAGGTGGACAAGTAGATCCAAAACCATATTTACCATTTTAATAAACATTAAGTTTGAATAATTAATATACGATAAGAATAATTTATTTATTGCATATTTAATAAAAGGACAGTTATCTAAGGATAGCTGTCCTTTTATAATTTATGGAATGGATTACTCGTGGGTACCGTGATTGTCATTTTATTGGAACAGTTTTGGAAAGAGTAAAGTATTTATATGCTTTTTCATTTAGAAGAAAATAAAGAATGAAAATCAGCATTTGGAAATATTTTAAAATATCTTGATATAAACCTATGTATTTTGTAATATATAGGTATATTGTTAGTTTATTTGATTCCGTTTATTCCCACACCTTATGTGTTGTGGTTGAGTTGTAGAAGTAAGTTTTGTTCTTACTTTAATTTTGAAAGGGCTTCTTTGAGCCGATTAGTGTATTTAGCTTATTTTGCTATGCACAATTAATCGACTTGAGGAGGCCTTTTTTTTGGGGTTTAAACAGGTATAAATATATATTTCTGTATAAAACAACAGATTAAAATAGGAAGTTCATATAGGGGAGAATACATATGAGTAATTGATTTGTATATCAGGGGATTTGGAGGGATATATAGTTTTTTTTACGTTAAATGTATACATGGATACATTTAACTATGATTCTAAAATAGATACACAATAGGTTTACGAATCGCAGCAAAAATAATTATATAGAAGTTTTGTAGACGATATAAACGTACTCATTATAAGAAGGATGAATAGAATTTTACTGTGAATTTTTTAAAAAAGTGTATCAATTGATACGTTTTTTGTTGTAATTCTAGTAAATATGAGGTACGATTTGAAAGGGGAAAGAATTTTAATGCATATTAGCTTTCAAAATAGGGAGACAAAAAAGCACACTAATTTTACAATCGGGGAGATTGAGCAGTACATATTAGAGTTTAAAAAATTAATTAAAAATAATCTATTTACGGTTGCTCGAAATGAAAAAAGGAAAGAGAATAGTGAATTTTTAGAGGCTAATAAGATTAACGCTAGTAAAGTGAAAGAGATTCTTCTTAATATAGAAGTACGCGATTTTTGTTATGCAGCTGATAATATAAATCCAAATTTTGCTCATGAAAAATTGTATATCTTTTGTCCACAATATGAGTTAGATAATTGGGGACAAAAGAAGTCGGTAGACATATATATTAAGATGAATCTAATTGAAAATAAGGACAGGAACAAATACATGATTGTTGTTTCTTTTCATAAAAGGAATAAACCAGTCACTTATCTTTTTAGGTAAAGATAAGTGACTAATGGTTTTAGAATGAAGGAGGATTTTTATGTTGGTTTTATGTGAGTTTTGTCGAGATATGGTAAAGTATTCTACTAAAGATGTTCCAAAAGTGACAGTCATTAGAGGGAAGCAATATCATTACGTAGGTAAAGAAGCAAATTGCGAGGAGTGTAAATCTGAAATATTTGTTCCTAACATTCATGATTATAATTTAGAACAATTAGATTATGCCTATAGACAACAGGAACAGTTAGTTACTATTTCTGAAATAAAAGAGGTTTTAGAAAAATATAAGATTGGAAAACGTCCATTGTCTTTGCTTTTAGGTTGGGGAGAGGTTACCCTAACAAGGTATGTAAATGGAGATATTCCGACAAAGCAGTACTCGGATATATTGAAAAGATTAGGTAGAGATCAATCTTTTATGCTAGATATTTTGGAAAGAAATAAAGATTTAATTACTCAAAAAGCATATAGAGTCTCTAAAGAAGCAATCGCAAACCTACAGGAAAATGAGGATTTTACTTCTACACAGATTACAAAAATCGAGGAAGTTGCTAACTATTTGCTATATAAAAATGATGATATTACTCCTTTAGCTCTTCAAAAGCTGTTATACTATGCGCAAGGATTTTGTAAGGTGTTTACTGGAACATATTTATTTGAAGATGATTGTGAAGTAGGAAGTCATGGCCCGGTATATCGAGTTATTTTTAATAAATATAAAGTATATCAGTACGACAATCTTGAAGTTAATTATGTTAGTACAAATCAATTAACTCAAATAGAAAAGGAAATATTAGACTGTGTAATCAATACTTTAGGTTGTTATAGTGGGAAGAGTTTAGAAAAAATGATTCTATTTGACTTACCATGGACAGTAGCTGATCTAGAATTAGAAGATAATAATTCTGGTAAACCTATTATGGAAAAAGAGGAGATAGATAATTGTTTTAATACAATGAAACAGGCATATAATTTAGTTGCTATTTCTGATATTAAACAATATTGCATAAGAGTATTTGACAATATAAGTAATTAAATGTTGTAGCTATATCATTTTTAATATGATTGATATATATTTTATTTACTGTTAATTAGACCTCTGTAAAGGTATTAAAAGATAGTATTAATTACAAAATATTAGAAGTGCAGAATATAAACACCTTTAACACGATGTAAATATGCATATTAAATAAAAAGTAAAGTGAATTGATACATTATATGGTAAAATGATATATGTGAATATGCCTTATGAAGTAAATTTTATGCTTTGGACCTTTAGCTCAGCTGGTTAGAGCAAACGGCTCATAACCGTTCGGTCGTAGGTTCGAGTCCTACAAGGTCCACTTATAAACAAGGAGAAAGCACTCGAATGAGTGCTTTCTCCTTGTTTATAATAAATAAAGGGGATTGTGACATGAAAATAATTGATTTAGAGACAGAAAGAAAAAAGAAGGAAAAATTAATGGTAACTATTCCAATTATAGAACTAATATATGGAGAAAAAGGGGAAATTGAATTTAAAGTAGTGGGAAAGAAAGTTGTTCCACAATCCATGTTAGAGAATTAAACTACTTTCAATTCTTATAGGCTGTAAGGTCGTTAAGTGGGAGATTTCTAAGTACGGAAACTTCGTGGATTCTAATTGATTATGCTATCCCTGTAGTTTCTAAGGTTAAAAGAAAACAGATTAAAGGAATATGAAAACAGCTTCTCATTTTTCATTATAACTGTGAATGAAAAATGAGAAGCTGTTTTTTAGAATTCATTGCTTTGAAAAATAGACATTTATAGTAAAGTGAATTTACTTTAATTCCATAGTTGTGGAAACGTTAAAGTAGAAATTTAATGTTTTTTGTAAAAAATAATTGACTTTTAATTTGGTTGTAACTAATATGATTACATAAGATGTAACTTATTCAGTTACAACGACTTCCTGTTTTAAGAAAAATATTTATATATTTAATTAAGGGTAGCAATCTATAGGTTATCGTCTAATGCAGAGAATTACTATTATATTAACAACTATGCATATTCTGAACGGTAGTATTTTCTGCTTTAGAGCAATAATGTGCAGTGTTATCTTTTATGAATAATTTTAGTTGATCTTTTTGGGGAAGGATTAGTTTTTGGGGAAAATAATAAGGTTGCTAAAAAAGATGCACTTTTACAAACCCAAAAGCTAGCTAAGAATTTTTAATTGATAGCTGGACTAGCTAATAAAAATAAAGGTAGGAGATTTAAATGGAGAAAAAACAAGATAACCTTATATACGTATGTGACGCATATTGTGGATGGTGCTATGGTTTTTCAGAAAGTATTAAAGGATTTTACAAAGACCACACTGAAATGAAGTTAACAGTTTTATGTGGTGGATTATTTTTTGATGATCTACCAATAAAAAATTTCTCATATATAGAAGAGGGAAATAAAAGAATTAATCAACTTACAGGTGCAGAATTTGGTCCTTCCTATCAGAAATTGGTGGAAGAAGGTACTTTTAAAATGAATTCGAAAGATGCTGCAATTGGATTTTCAGCTTTACGTTCATTAGCGCCAGGCCGTTTGTTAGAATTTACGTCTGCTATGCAAAAAGCATTTTATTATGATGGACAAAGCCTAAGTAATCCTGAGACATATCGTAAGATCGCGATTGAGCATGGCTTGAACCCTGATCAAGTAATAGAGCGTTTAAATGCGCAAGAAACAATTGTAGATGTCCAAAATGATTTCAATAAGGTTCGTCAGCTTAGGGTTAATAGCTATCCTTCATTACTTTTACAAAAAGATAATCAAATTATTCCTATTGGTGGTGGGGTAATGACGCCAGATAAAATTGAAGCACGTTTTAAAAATTTATACTAAGAAAATTTAGGCTATAGTAGCAAATATGTTAGCTTACGCCAGCGAACATACACCTCCCATCTATTTGCTGGTGCAATGAACCTTTCAAGAGAATTGAAGAGGAGTCTTCTGTCGGAACAAAATAAAAGTGTGTTATCTATTCAATCACTATAACAAAAGGAGAATAACATCTATGTTTAAAACAATCGATACAAATCACAAAGATGTGAAATTAACGGTGTTTAGTTCGAACGAAAAAAGTTTTATGGTCACTGCAACCTTAGTTGAGAAAGCAGGACATGCATTTTTAATAAACTCGAAATTTACTCAATCTGATTCAAAAGAAATTGTGGATTATTTGAAAAATAATAACTTATCTCTAGATAAAATCTTTATTATCCATGGGGATCCTGATTACTATTTTGGGTTAGAAAGTATGAAAGCTGCTTATCCAAGTGCCATAGCGTATGCTACAGAGTCTACGGTTGAACATATTGTTCATTCTGTATTAGGGAAATTGAAAGTTTGGAAAGATGCACTTGGAGAAAACGCACCAAGTAATGTGGTATTACCTCAAGTGTTTAAGGAAAAATCGATTGATTTTCAGGGACTAACATTTGAACTAGTAGGTTTAGATCAATACAGAACTAGCTTATTTAACAGAGAACTGAAATTATTAATTGGAGGAATAGATGTATTTAACGAAATCCATCTATTCTTAGCAGATACTAGCTCAAAAGCAGCAATGGAGGCATGGATTGAGAACTTAAAAGTATTACAGGCGTTACATGCTGACATAATTGTACCAAGTCATGGATCAATAGAAAAATCATTAGATAATCAAGCAATTAATGCAACCATGGATTATCTAAGAACAGCAATTCAAGCTTCTGAGGAAAGTAAAACCTCAAAAGATTTTGTAGCAATACTTGAAGTAGCATATCCAGGCTATGCAAATAAAGGTGTATTAGAATTAAGTGCAAAAGTTGTAACAAAAGAAATGCCTTGGGGTTAATGCTATGAATAAATATCAAAACCTATTACATGAAACGTATGTGTTAACAGGCGAGGGAAAAATGGATGCTTTCAAAACGTATTTAAGTGAAAATGTATCTTGGACAGAAGCTGCTGGGTTTCCATATGCAGGCACTTATATAGGTCCTGATGAAGTAGTGAAAAATGTACATGAACGTCTTGGAACTGAATGGGGTAACTATAGCGCTAAAGATGAGATTTATGCTTTTAATAACAATACTGTTATCGTGTATGGAAAATATAGTGGAACATATAAAACAACAGGGAAATCATTTGTGGCAGATTTTTGTCATCTTTATGAGTTTGATGAGAACGATAAGATTAAGAAGTTTATTCAAATTGTGGACAGTGCAACTGTTAATGAGGTATTAAGTTAGGGTTACTAGTTTCTAACATCCCCTCGCATAAGGAGTATTGTTAGGAAAGATGGATTTTATTTTTCTAACAATATTTCTTACATCAGATTCTGGGAAAGATTCTTCCTTTATCAAGCGTGTTATCGAAGATGAATTATAAAATTAGAAGAGGTAGGTATATATGAAATTAGAGAAAAATTTAATAATAATAATTATTTCTATGTTTATTTTAGGAATTGTGTCGACTTTGATATTTCAAGCTTCAACTGGTAATACCAAAGCTCACACAATAAAGAGCGAGAATACTGCATCAGTATCGAAAGATGATGTGTCAGAAAAAGAAAAGAATAAAAAGATGGTAGTTGATTTCTATAATGAAGTTTTTAATAAACATAATATCGATATTATCCCTAAATATGTAAGTGAGGATTACAAGCAACATAATCCTTTTGTAGCTGA
Organism: Bacillus sp. FSL L8-0199; assembly: GCF_038005705.1. Classification (NCBI taxonomy): domain Bacteria; kingdom Bacillati; phylum Bacillota; class Bacilli; order Caryophanales; family Bacillaceae; genus Bacillus; species Bacillus sp. FSL L8-0199. The sequence goes on from NZ_JBBOTS010000002.1 coordinate 21,491, forward strand.
TGGACGAAAAGCTTTCATGGATTTCTTTAAGGAGGATTTTGTTAAGAACCCTAATTCTTCTGCAGAAATTAAACGTGTAGTAGCTGAAGGAGATACAGTTGCTCTTCATGTACATTCTCGTACTAACTCTCAAGATAAGGGAGTTGCTATAGTGGATATTTTCCGTATAAAGGATGGAAAGATTGTCGAACACTGGGATGTAATTCAAGAGATTCAAAATGAAGCAGCTAATGATAATACGATGTTTTAGGTAGAAAATCTATTTATAGATTGTTAAAATATTTTTTCAAAAATAAGTAAGATTGCGTTAGTAAAAATATCCTTAGAGTGATTCTTTCTTACTAACGCAATTTTAAACTTTTTAAGTCCGTAATTATACTTGAAATCACCGCGATACCTAATACTATCCTGTATAGTTTATAGGAATAATATCTCCCTGACTAAAGTTTTCAAGAAAGGATTTATAAATGTTTTTTAATTCATTGCATGATGGCAGGAATTTAAAGTGGCCTTTATCAATTCGTTATAACCTTTCTTAAAGTGAATAAATCCTCTTTTTATTTTCTCATTTCCTCCGTTTTAGATATGTCTTTTTAGGATTTCAAATCTTACCTTTTCATCAAATTTATCTGCAATGTATATTACAGTTCCGGCAAGATATTTTAGTCCATAAGCTACGGGTGTCATCCAAAGTTTATTTAGGAAAGAAAGATCTTTAATTCGGTGCTTACTTGAAAAGAAAATCATATTGTTCACTCCATTTCTAAAGGTGATAGATATTTTAATAGTCGTCTTATTTATTGTTTTAGTTGCGTAAACAAGGTACAGTACAAAATGTACTTTGCTATTTTGAACAATTTTTTTGTTTGGGAATTTGTATAGAGATAGAAATAATAAGAATAGTGAATAAAACCCTACTAAAGTTTAGTAGGGTTAAGTTGATAAAGATGTAGAATGGATAATTTAAGAAATAAAGGACATAAACTGTGTTTCTTAATTTCTTTGTGTAAGACTCTTAACAAATAGCGTTAAATAGTATGAGGAAGAACCAACTAAAATAGCAAATGGTATTAGAATAATATCAATACCATTTACAATTACATAACCAAAAAAACCAGTCCAAAAGCCATTACAAAAAGAACAGTCTAAAAAAATTTCAAACAATTCATGAATACTACGTAATTTTTCACGTGTGTACTGAAATTTTATTTCAAATAAAAATGCGCGTACCCCTAAGGATATAAATAGCAACAGGCTTATACTTATATTTAAATTCATTTTCTCACCTCCAATTCCTATTTAAAAGTCGTAATAAGTTGTTAGAAAGTTGAGGATTACAAAATAATTAATATTTAGCTGGGATATTTAATAAATCATATGAAGGGTAGTTAACCCAGTAAAAGCTAACATAATGAAATGAATTAAAGTATATTTTTTTCTAAAGATATGGCCCAATGGATAAAATCTAATCTATTAACCTTAACTTTTCTGGCTCTATAGACCATATGATGGAGCCCCTCTAAATCAACTAAAATATAGCGTTGAGGGTTAATATCCTGATTAAAAGTAATTACAGCACTGTATTTAGAGCGTTTGTCCATATTTTCGATTAAGCTATAGGGATTTTTTATTCCAATCGTATTTTTCCCAATATCGTATCCAACAAATAAGAATTGATTACTCGTAGTAAGGACAGCTCTTATTTGTTTATCATTGTATAAAAATGAAAAATATTTTTTTATATCAATAGTATTTAACTTTCTATCTTTATGTAAATTCAAAATATCACCTCCCTATAGTTATCGAAATTTAAGTAACTATAGTTGCAAGTGAATTGTAAAGAGACTTATTAGTTTAAAGGTTGTTGCTGAATCACAAAGTATAAATTGCAGCATTTAATTTAAAGGTAAAAGCTGAATCAATTATATTAAAGCTAAATAATATTATTAATAAATTATTATGTAGTATTTAATAACGATTATTTGATATAAAAATAGATTCAATACTATCTCATTTTAGAAACTAAAAATACTTAAAAACATTATTTTTATATTGGATTACATCAATTTCAAAGTGAATTTAATTATTTTTGTAATTTATAAACAAATTCAGAGAAATAAATCATTTACATGTTTTATGTTAAATGACAAATACTTCTCTTAATAGAATTGTTAATTGAAGAATAAATAAGAAAATCTTTGATCATGTCAATTCAATAGTTAAGAATGTACGTGAGAGCTTAATAGAAGCTAAGTGTAAAAAATTAATTTTGTTAAGAGTAATTATGGGGTGAGATAGAGTTTGACTAAATTTATTCTAAGTGATGTTAAATTTTCATTGTGATTTTCTTATATTGTTACTGCAAATACTTACAAGAGGGTGTGATGAGTTGTTCTTTCCACGTATCACTGATGTTTATGCTTGCATACATAAGACATTGAGAGAAGATAGTGTAATACGTAAATGTATGGGTCTTAATAATATTACAGTAGATATGGAAAATGAAATGCACATACAAAAGCGTATGTCTCCTAAAGAGGCACTAAATAACCAAATTCCTTTAATTGCATTTTACAAGTCATTTGTTCAAAAGGAACGAAACAATAATATTCATGTGATAACATTTGACTTCGATATCTACACAAATGATGATGTGGAATTGGCATTAGACCTTGCAGATAGAATAAATCAATTATTCGATAATCAATCTCTGCAGTTATTTAAAGGAGTATTTTTCAAGGGTCAGTATGTAGGATCTGCAGAGGTTGCAAGTGAAATAGAACACTCTTATAAGTATTTCACTAGATTTGAATTTATTTTTGAAATTGAGGGGTGTAGTTAATGTCACAATTTGACAAGTTTAACAGTAAGAATAAGAAAATGATTATTAAAGGTGCAGGTAAATTTATGGCTAAAATTCCAGGGTGTGATGAATTAATTACACTAGGTCACATGGCGAATATGCGTCTTGATGTGCAGTTGGATATGGTTGATATTGAAGGGGGAGACTCTTCAGCACCTATTGATACACTACTACGTAAAAAGGTAATTGATATTACTGCAGAGGATGCAAAATTTGATTTAAACATGGTACGTCTTGTGTTAGGGGCAAAACTTCGAGAAGGAGTTAGCGGCTTAGCCTATGAATTGAAAAATGAAACAGTAACAATTGCTGGCGATACTGAACCTGTTTCTATTAAATTATCTAGTCCAGTATTAACAGGTAGCGGAGCACCTAAAGTACAGATCTTCAACCAAGTTGCAGGTTCATTTGTACCAGAAACAGCAATTACAGTAAATGGATCAGCTATAACACTAAAAGGTGGTGCGGTTGAAGGTGATACTGTAGTAGTTTATTATCCTGTAGCATCATCATCTATCGATCCTGATGGTTTCGTATGGGTATTAGAAGAACGTCATGATGTTAAAGGTGGACTAGTGACTCTTAAGAATCCTCTATTTGGTGGATCTTTAGGTTCAGCTTCTTCTAAGACAGAGCATGTATCTGTAAGATTAGTAAAAGAGAATAAATTACTTAAAAAAGTAACAACTAATCCTGCAAAAGGTGAGTATACAATTGATCCTTCTACAGGGGAGATTAAGTTTAATGATTATCTTGAAGGAGAGCAAATTTATGTGAACTACAAGCGCCCAGAGGTTGTAGATGTAATGGCAATTGGTTCTCGTGATTTCCCTCTTACAGTATCTGTTGTTCATGATGGACATTTTGAACAAATGGATGGTAGCATTCAAGGTTACCAAGTTGAACTATATTCTTGCCGAGTGAAATCTAACTTTACATTAGACACAGCACGACAAACAGCAGCGACTCATAGTATTACACTTACAGTTATTGATGGGGAACGTACAGACAGTCGTTTAGGTTCTATTAAGCGTTATCAAATTGAAAAAAGTGGCGATGTTTGTTAATTAGAGAAGAGGATACTTATGTATCCTCTTTTTTATTAATTTATTTTTAAACATTTTAGATAAGGTGAGAATGGATTATAAAAATATCTATCACTTAAACCTTTTTTCGTAAGGTTGTTACATTTAACACATAAATTCTTATATTAGTTACGAGGTCGTTTAGGTGATCCCCTTCCTTGCGTCCTCTTTAAATTTAATAAGGGGTAATAGAGTAATATAGGGGGAGATTAAATGAGTGAACGTAATTTAGCAATTCCAAGTAGAGAAGAAGCTATCGAGGAACCTACTCTTGTAGAGGAAGCAGAGGAGAAGGTTGAAAAGCAAGAACCTAATAAACAAGAGGAAATAAAGTTAACTAAGCAGGAATCAGAGTTTATTGAAAAAGTATTCTTCGAAGAGGATGAAAAGGTAACATTACGTGATGGAAAAACCTATGCTATCCCTCCTTTAGGATTAAAAGATGCTAAAAACCTAATGAAAAAGTTGAATACAATTGATACAGGTGTCATTATTGCTAATTTAATTGCAGATGAAACAGGTAATGATAGTTATGATGAACTATTAGAGGTCCTATTGATGGGCTTTAAACCGTATTATAAAGAAATTTCAGCTCATTATTTAGGGGATTATATTGATATTGTAACAGCTAAAGAAATTATAGATATTATGATTGGACTTAATGGCTTAAAAAAGTCTTTATAGACTCTGAGGAAGAAGAAAAAGAATATGACGAAAATGCCTACGTTGATTGGGCAGAGATTTTCTTTAACTTAGGTCACTACCTGGGGATGAAAAAACAGGATATATGGGATTTGACATTACCTCAGTTAAACTATTACTTAAAGAAATGCCATAAGCATATAGAGTTTACAGTTAAGGTACATTCAATGTCCTTCACTGGGTTATTTGGGGGCGGTTCAGCCCAAGCTGCCGAACAGAATAATCTAAAACATAGTGATGGAAAAGAAGTAATTGACGGATATGAGGTTGCAAATGCTGATGACATGGAGTGGTTAGCAGGTATTCTCTAATAAATAATCCTGCCCTTCCTTTTTATTTGAGGATAGGGCGGGATTTTATTATGTAAAAGGAAGGTGAAATAAGTGACAGTCAATAATCAAAATATTGGTGCTACTATTGCACTAGAGTTTGATAAGTCAATAAAAAATATGAAAGAGTTTGGAGTACAGTTGGAACAGCTAGATCATCGTTTTGGTAGTATAGAAAAACGTATAGATGCTATGAAAAACTCTTTATCTTCGTTATCGGCTCAGACATCTAAGGCAGCGGGAAGCAACCTTAGAGCAAAACTTGAGCAAGAATTAAATAATATCGTCCAGGCAAATGGTATTACTTTATCTTCAGTTGGGACAGCACCTTTAAGTATTAAACAAGAAACCGTTCAACAATTGATGTCTAAAGTAGATAAAGAGTTAAATAAAACAATTGTAAAGATGATCAAAAATATAAACATTAATATGGATTCTGCTATGAATAATAGCGTAGTACCAGTTGGAAAAGATGAATTTAATAAAATTAATAAAGAAATCTCTAAGTTAATTAGTAATCAAATAAAACAATTAGTAAATTCCATTCGCGAAAATGGGGGGAATTTAGTAAATGCAGATAACTTGAGTGGACTTAAATTAGATATTTCTAAGGGAACGATTAAGCAAATTTTAGTAAGTATTAAAAATCAATTAAAACCTATTTTACTGAACCCAGAGGTTGCTATTGAAGGACAGACATTAACAATTTCATCGAAAGATTTATCTGAATTAACGAAAAAAGTAAGAGGGAAAATAAAAGATTCTATAAAATTTGATTTCGAGGGTGTTATTAGCGAAGAGAATAGCATTGATAGCGAGATTATAAAAACAGCTAAACGTATTGATAGTTTAATAGAAAATTATATAAAAGGCATACGAGGAGGGCTGCAAAAGATTGATCTCAAATCTGTAGAAGTACCTATGAAAAATATATCTAAACAACTTCAAAGGTATATTGCAAATGATTTAGGTGTTTCTCCAGCCGAGTTAGCTCATACTTTTCATTCTGTGGATCGAGGATCTCTAAGAGGATATGCTTTAAAAAGGCAGTTTGAAGGTATGGAAAATACAATTAATAAAAAGTTAACTGCAGGAACAAATAAAATAATGATGTCAATGAAACAATCAGTAAGAGCTGTGGACTTTGAACCTCATTCTAATATTACGCAATATTTAACTAGTGAAATTAACAAGCTGAATAAGCAAATTATTAAAAAAATCAAGGAGTCCGTTGATAAGCAGTTTGCACATATAAGGAATGAAATTCTAGAAATTAATACTAACCCTCAAAAGGCGAATAGTAATAGACAGTTAAGCTTTATTGCAGGAAATAGTGCTAATACTTTAAATAACTCAAGTGGATCAAATCATAGTAATACAAATAAAAATAATAGCGATTCTAGTACAAGTAAATCCACAAAACAAGACAATCCTTTTGATGGGTTTGGAATGGCTGGAGCGGTTACCAAAAAAGTTAGGAGCCTTGCTTCGGGCTCAATGCTAGATCCAATGGCTGCGATAACTAAAGCAATGGAAACCTTTAAAATTTCTCAGTTAGAACAGTTAAAGATTACACAAAACTTCTCTTTGAAACCAGAATATAAAAACAAAAATGGAAATACAGATTGGCTAAAATTAGATAATGATACTGGAAATCTAATGAATAATGTACGTGATTTATCTACACTTTACGGCATTGATTACGAAAGAATGTCTAAGGTAGCTGGTATAGCATCAAATGTAACAGGAGATAAACAATCTGCACGACAATTTGTTGATCAAGCTTCTAAGGTTTATCGCTTAGATAACAAATCAGACTTAGTTGAAACAATTGCTCCAGGATTACAGACAATTATGGCACAGTTTAAATTATCTGTCTGGGAGTTGGATGGAGTAGTTAACTCTTTTGCTGTTGCTACGAGTCAAACTAAAGCGAACAGTGAAGATATTATGAAGGCTATGTCAAAATCGGGTACAGCACTCCATTCAGTGGGAGTGAATGCAGAAGATGCTGTGACATTAAATGCTTTAGCTATTCAAACTTCAGGAGAAACAGGGGAGAATGCAGGTGCAGCCATAAAAACGATTGCAGAGCGTATTACTTTACCATCTGTTTCTAAACAATTAGAAAATTATGGTGTAAAGGTATTTGAAAAAAATGAGAGTGGTATGAAAGTACGTCGGAATTTCATTGATATCCTATCAGACACCGCGAAAGCAAGCAAAAATAAATATATTGGAGAAGATAAAGTAAAATCCATTCTGTATGGAGAAGGTGGGGCAAATCAGCCACCAAAACTGATGTCCTTTTTAGAGACCATGCATAAAGAGGGTATAAATAACAGTAAGGATTTATCGTATTGGAAAATTAAGCAAGAAATTAATGAATTTAAAAAAGATCCTGCACGTCTTCAAGAAATGATGGCTGTGACAATGAAATCACCTACTGTGACAATGGAACGAGCTGGGGTATCTGTTAATAACGCATTAGTATCAGTATTAGATGCGCTAAATCCAGAGGTACAAACTTTAGCAAAAATTATTACAAACTTAGCCCAGGGAATGGAGAAACATGCAGGGCTATTTGCACAGTTAATTACGATTTTAGGTAATGCCTTGGTAGGTTTTGGTGCTATTCATGGAGTAAAACGATTAGGTCAATTGAGTAATTATGAAGAGCATTACAAGAAAGCTACTATGGAAAACAAATTCTTTGGTGGTACATCTTTAACAAATCGTAAAGTGGACGGAGCGATAGGGTTTTTAAATGATCATGTTTTGGGGGAGAGCCAAGATTTACGCAATCAAGTAAATAACAAAAAGTTCTATCGTGCGGCTATGAAAAATGATACGTTAAAAAGTTATTTTGAAGAATTAGCGAATTTAAAAGAGGATAGAAAGAATGAGATAAAAGAATATGTAAAAGATCATGGTGGAAAAGCTGAAAATATGTCCGATTTTCTTAGCATCATGGATGAATCTAAAGGCTATTATAAGGGTGAAAAGAAAGAATTAACAGCTGATGAATTACATACTCGTTCAGCCTATAATGCTCGCAACCTTACCCAAAGTAAATTATTAACAGATGTTTTTACCACAAATTTCTCAGAGCATTTAGTCAATACCTTATCAAATAGAACTAACTTTGACAGTATGAATGAGAATCAAAAATCAACAGCTGGTCGTTTGGCTCAAATGGATGATCAAAAACGTATTGGATTTGAGACCTATCTAGATCAAAACTATCAAAGTGTAGGCAAATCAATAAATAATATGGATGGACTTAACAAGGCACTCGATGAATATGAGGCTAATAACCGTAAGGCTACTATACAAACAAGACAAAGTACCACTGCGTATAGAGATTTATCGAGTGCTGTAAAAAAAGTAGCTGATGAAGCTGAAGGTGCATCAAAGAATAGAATGCAGGGTTTTCTTGATTTTCTTGATACTATCCCACAGCGAACAAGAGGAGCTGGTGGGGCTATTATGGGACTTGCACGCAGCGTAGGGAAATTTGCTAAACAATTAGCTATTGCAACCGCTGTTGGTGATGTTTTATCAAATTCTGCTGAGAGCTTAGGGTTAACGCCCAAGCAAACAAAAATACGAGATTATCATAATCAAACCGCAGGTGCCGCTGAAGCATATGTTAAATATGAGGAAGATGAAGGCTGGAGTGGCTTTCTAAGGGGAGCTGGACTAGCGTGGAATGGAATTACAAATCTTTTTTCACCAGGAACTCCTGATGTAGGTATTAACGAGGTAGGAGTAATTAAGGATTGGCCTATTATCGGGAAAGGAGGATTTAAAGAGGGATTTGAGAATTGGATTAAGAAAGAATATGGAACATCAGATTGGAATGAAGCTTTAGGAAAAGAGAATGAGAAAAGGGCAAATGATGCAAAATCTAAAGGTCAAGATAGGAATTATTCAAAAGCATCTTTAACAGATTTAACACAATCGTATTTAAATCAAACTGGAATGTATGCTAAGAAGCAGCAATTGGAAAAAGAAGAGTTTATAGATCAATATACGAAAGCAGCCATCTCTGAATCAGAGCAGAATATGCGAAGGGATGATGCAGAAAAAGCTCGTAAAGCCCGGGAAAATAAAATGTTAGGTGAGGGTCAATATGATTCCTTTTCTTATGATGATTTAAAATCTCGTATTCAAGAGAGCCAGAAAGTTGCTAATAATAAGGGAGAACTTAACTTAATTACCGCCCTTTTAGATGGTGTGAAAGCTGACTCAAAAGAGTATATGAAACTTAGATTACAAGTAATTCAACAAGAGCGCGAAGCTTACAAAAAAGAGATGGACGAGCTTCATAATTTTACTCAACAGCGAGAAGCTGAGTTGGAATATTTAGAAAAAAACGGAAAAAGATATACTGAGGATCCAGAAACTAAAGAAAGAATAGAGACGGATGATTATAAAAAAATTAAAGAATCTGTTGAAAGAAGTAAGGACAAAGAAAAGAAATTAAAAGCTGATTTTGATCTAGAATATAAGAAAAAACAAATTGAAGCACAACGTATTAAAACGGAATTTTATATTAACGACACTCAGAAAGGATTTTCTAGAGCTCAGGCTAAGAAACAGTATAAGGATACATTAAGTGCTATTAGCATGAACACAGAGAGTCCTACTTATATTGATTCACAGATTGTTTCAAGCCAATCAATGATTGGAGAAATGAAAAGTAAACTGGCAAATCTGCAATCCCAACAGTTAGCAGATCCAGATGGTCAGTTACAAGATACTATTCAAGGATTGAGTCAACAAATCGCGAGTGCTGAATTAGAAGTTAAAAATTTAAGAATTCAAAGGCTTACAGCTTGGAGACATGATTTCGGTAATAATATGGATGATTTGGAAATTAAGTACATGCAGGAACGTGTGAACTTTGGACCAAGTATAGGAGATGATAGTTTCTTAGCACGTGACCTAAGAGTAAGAGAATTACAAGATCGTAAATCACTTATAGATAAGACCTTAGCGGTAAGAATTGCAGAGCGAAATAGTGGTAAGTTTGAAGAAGGTTCATCTGAATACGAGCAAATCATGAAAGATATTCGAGAATTGACAAAGCAATCTTTACAAGCACAGATTGGTATCCACCAAGAGTTAAGAGCGCAAATGGGTGGAACATTTAATCTTCCTGAAGGCGTACAGGTTATGTCTCAGTATGATTATCTAACAAGTAAAGGTACACATTCAAACTTTAGTGTTCAATCGGGAGATATGTATGTCAATATTACTTTACCTAATGTAACTGGACAAACTTCTAGTCAACAGTTAGCAAATCTTGGAATGAATTTAGGAAAAGGATTAGCACAAGGTAGAACAACACCACTACGAAATCAGTTAAATTCAGCCCCTTGGGGATATCCAACATTCTAATTACAAAACCCCATCTAATTATTAGGTGGGGTTTCTTATAATACTAAGGGGTGATTAAATGGCACAACAAAAACCAAGTAAATCTAATGATGATGTATTTAAACGTAAATTATTTTATGATAACGGGATTCGTTTTGTACAAGTAAGGGGGCGTATGACTGGCGATTATAAGCCACCAACGCCAGTATTGAAATCCCATATAAACGAAAATATTCAATCTTCTGCAGGATTGGTAGGGAAAGGGACTTCTCATTATTCTACTACCATTCAATTTTTATTTGCGAGCAAAGAGGAATTTGCAGACTGGCTACAGTTTATTGGTGCAGAACACAAATACTATGATGAAAAAGGCACGATTTATTTAGGGATTGTTAATGGTGATTTAGATATTAAAACAGCAGAATTTGAGACGAAATATATCATTACTGTAAACCTTATGTTAATTCGAAAACAAGATTTCGAATATCGTCATCAATATCCTTTTATAGATATTGAAAATCATTGGGCGCAAACGTATATAGATGAAATGCAAAAAAGGGGACTTATCACTACTTATGCTAGTGATGGAACACCTGTACAGTATTTTCAACCTGAAGTTTGGATTACAAGGGCTCAAACGGCATCCTATATGACAAGGACTTTTAAATACATCGAAAAGATATTGAGGGGGTATTAAAAATGCCAAAGCGATGGTTAGATGTGGGGCCAAAGGATTGGTTTTATCGTGCAGTATTAGAAACAGATAATATATTTATTGATACAAAAAAAGAAGAAACCTTATTTAGTGGAAAAACCTATAACCAATTTATTGGTGGCAAGTCACGTCAGGTTCATAATTTCACTTCAACAGAGGGACAAACCAAGTTTGAAGTAAGCGGATATAAACCTGATTCTAGGGAAATGGTGTTTGTTTATATTGATGGGGTGCCTACACTCCCATCTAAACTTGAGGATAATTTTATACATATTGGTTACCCGTTAACCAATGGAAGAGAAGTTAGTATTCTTTTATCTGGGGTAGTGGAAATGCATGAAGGAGATCATACTCTTGAAAACTGTCAGATTTATCCTTTGATGAGCGGATGCTCTTTGGCTTATCCGGCAAAAAAGTTAGAAAAAGCAAATAATTACGTATTTGATATCACTTACTCTTTAAATGAAATAGCAGTTTGCATGAACAAGAAGTTAAAGAGAATACATGTAGATGTAAATGAAGACGAATCCATACAAGATGCACTTACAAGAACGTTAGGATTTAAACGAGACTGTTTTACTATAATTAATGGATATCTTTATGTATCTTATAATTTAAATCAGTTTCCTATTTATGTGAATTACAATTATCAAAAGGGTGCTCAAATCAAAAATAGGCAGGGAGAAAAAGTTGTCCCTATGTCAAGTTGCGCACTCTATAATGATAGATTCTTTCCTGATATAACGATTTATAGAGGAGAGTTTTTTACTTTGTTACAACGTTTAAGAATGAATATTTATAATCGATATACAGATAGAGGATATGTGAATAATACAATTAAGCAAACGGAGAGATACATTAAAGATAAAGATAAAATTGTAGGAAAATGGTATGCCGAATCAGTCTTAAATATATTAGATGAAAAATTTAATGATGGTTGTTATGTATTTCCACTTTACGCAGATGATTCCTTTCAACCTGAGGTATGTGTAACTAGAGCTGAAGCAATTGTATATTTACATAGATTTACAGAATGGGCACTAGAAAGATTTAGATAGGGGGGATAAGGTATGCCGAACGTATTTGATCATAGAACTCCTGCGCCTCAGTTGTTAAATGACGTAATGAGAAAAGTTAATGCTTTAGGTCATGAACCTAGGGTTATTATTGAATTTGACAAAATGGCCTATGTACCAGGAATGAAAAATAAGTTTGAAGTTTGGGACAGAATTCGAGAAGCATCTATTGTGCATCAGGCAGCAGAGGCAACTTTAACAACACCAGTAGCAGGTGCTGAGCCAAGTTCTGTTACAAAAGGTGGAGAATCCGGGGATAGATTTGAGTATATTAAATGTGCCTTAAATAAATGGGTAAAACATTATAAGTGTCCCAATGTTGCTTATTTCTTTCTATTAGCTGTAGCAAAGCATGAAACAGGATTTGGAACGTTGGGACAAGGGAAACCTGAAAAAGGAAGTTATATAGTAGGATATGGTTGCCCGGGTTCATGCGATCCTCAATATAAAGGGATAGATACCCAAGCGAAGTATGCTGCAAAACGTTTTTCCGAAGCAATGAGGAGCAGATACGCAAAAATTTCCAATGGATATATGGATGCTAGTGATGTTGATTATTTCCATGAAGGTGGAGATAAAGGATATAAAAAGTGGAAATGGTCAGCAGATGGACCTAACTGGAAAAAACTTGTAAAAAGCTATTTTGATAGAATTATTGGTGAATCTAGTCAAAAAAAATGGCATTGTAAAGAATCTGGTTCTATTATTAATAAAAATCTGTTTCCAAAGCATTCTACAAATCTAAATGTTTCCAAGAAGGAAGAAGACTGTGGTTGTGAGAAAGCTGAGATTTATACAATTGAGGAACAAAGGAAAGAAGTTCATAATACAAGCTCTAGTGCGTTATCCGGTGCTACTTTTCCTGTTGAAGGAATTTCATTTGGAAATGGTGCGAAAGTATCTTCACACCATATGAAACATAAGGGCGGGAGTGCACGTTCAGGGCATAAGGGTACTGATATTATACATACATCCCAAGGTAAAATTAATGGTATGTGGGTAGTAGCGGCTTGGGCTGGACATGTACATAAGGCTTATAAAAGTACATCTTATGGTAATTGTGTAATGATTCAACATGATAATGGATATATGACAGTTTATGCCCACATGCAAAATAATTCTTTACAGGTTCGAAAAGGTGATTTAGTTACTCCAGGAACACGTTTAGGGAAAGTCGGAAATACAGGTCAATCTTATGGCGCCCATTTACACTTTGAAATTTGGAAAGGTGAATGGATTTATGGTGGAAATAATCATATTGATCCATATCCTGTTTTAACAGGTGCTCAAAAATTAGGAGTAGCACCAAGCGGTAAAGATAATAATGGAGGCGGTAATACGGGCGGAAATGATAATAGTACAGGAAATGGAAGTGGTGTTAGTCAACCACCACCCCAAATGACCATTACCCAAAATATTAAGTTTAATAAGTGCTTTGATAAGGATGCAAATCTGGATGGGAATTGGCATGGACAAGAGAACATAACCCATTTTACAGCTTGGTCAACAGGTGAAAAGTATTTAGGTTTTAATGAGAATATTGCCAAAGGAGCAGTTGAAGATTTTGGATATAAACATAACTTCTCTTCAGATGGATTTTATGAATATGCTTTCTATGCAGATCTTAAAGAAGGAGATTCCGTAACGGTTACATATGACGGAATGATTGTAAAACGATATACAAAAGAGAACAATACAACACAACCTACATATGAACCTCCAGTTTATGCAAAATGGGTTGCAAGTGATATACAAGGGACCAATTCACATATATTAGATTTCTCCTTAAATAATGTAAGTGGTGAGGCTGTATTTGGACTAAAATGCTTTAAGGTAGTGGAAATTGAAACTCAATACGGTGCACAATATGTTGATGAAAGAATTAAGGCTCGTAAACGTGATGTATGGGTTGATACAGGGGCATTTGTATACGATAAAACCTTTACAGTAGACCAAGATGTATTACAGTGGGAGATAAATAGCCATTTTGACGCCAGAGTCGCAACTGCAAGAATTACTTTAGACAATAAACATGGTATTTATTCTCCTACATATGAACGAGCCAATATCTTCCCTGATAATTTAAGAGAAGCAGAGATGTCATATTATGAGAATGGTGCAATCAGGCATGTGTTAAGTGAAGCTACCCCAGTACGTATTTATGCAGGCTATGGTGAAAACCTAGTAAGAGTTTTTACAGGACGTATAAGGGGAGAGATTGAGCAAAATTCTGATGAAAAAACAATTACTATTAATTGTGTAGATATGTACGATATGTTAGAAGAACATGTTTTTGATAGGGTTCTAACTTTTCCTCGAAGAGACGAGATACATGGTGATGAAAAACAACCAGTAACCATGTGGGTTAAATCATCTATTATTCATAATATCGTAAATGAGGCAGGAATGATTGGATGGAGAATCCATGAAGATGATTTGAGATATGCTGATGCGATTATTGAAGAAACGTATTATATTGATATCGATAGAGGTGGGAAAAAGGCAGTCGTCTGGGATACTAAAAGTCAACAATATGTCGAAAAAGATATAGCAACTGTAAAAGATGCACAAGGTTATAAAAATCCTTATGTACAGGCGATAGATTTTTTAGAAGGTACAAGAGCATCTGATGCGGTTCATGAAGTGATTGGAGATATTATGTATCGCTCTTACTGTGATCGTTATGGAACATTTAGATTGGAAAATATCCGTAAAATTAATGCAAGTGAGGCAAAATGGTCATTTATAGATGGTGAGAATTTATATTCTCTTTCCACTTCTATTGACCATTCTCGTATACGTAATCATCTTATTATTGTTGGTAATGGTGGACAAATTGAGCATTTTGTAGATAAAGATCTTCTTATATCTACAAAGGGTAATATGAGAACGGCTAAGATTGTTGCTGATTGGATTGATGAGCGATTTGGTTCAAATGCAAGAGGAACCAAAGAGGATATCTCGAACAAATTATTTTTTGATATGAAAAGACAAGCCCGTACTTTTAATGCCGTTGTTAAAGGAAATCCAATGATAGAGTTATTAGATGGTTGTTATGTTTATGATAGTAATACTTCTAATGCAGGGTATTATGTCATAAAAGGGAACCGACTTGTTGGAAATAAGGAAGGTATGTTAAATTTTCTAGAATTTACTTGGCATGACAAAGAGAATTATTATAGCTAAAAAAACAAGGAGATTCCTACAGAACGTTAGGAATCTCCTTGTTTTTTCTTATAATGCTATGGAAAGCGAGGTGGGAAAATGGCGCAAAAGAGTCATATGAACGTAAATGATGTATATCCAATACTTGATATGATCAATAGAAAAGTTAATCAAGGAAAGGGAACAAGACACCATTTTACTAGTCCGCTATTCAATAATGATAACGACAATGGTGTAACAACATTGAATTCTTCTCAATGGCAAGTAGAGTCATTTGAAGTCATAAGGGAAACAGAAAATTCAATAGCTAATCATGTAATTAATGAGATCCGAATTATTTATCGAAATGGTGCATTAGATAAAATTTCTTTAGTCCGTGGGCTCAATCCATCTGTATCTGATGAAATTCAAGATTATGAGTATATCAACAATATTATGATTACAGAAGTTTCTATAAAAACAGAGTGGTTTGGTAAATCCCAAGAAGTTGTTGCAAAGATTATAAGGGAAAATGATTACGGTAATTTTAAAAAGGTTAAACTCACGTATTTTGACTCGGAATGGGGCTGGAGTGAGGACGAAATCGAAGAAGATTCTATGCCGTCTAAATATGAAAATCCATCTGATTTTTATAACGGTAAATATAGTAATTATGAAGAAGTGATAGTAGAGGATTATGTAGACTATGCAGAAATAGGATATGCATCTAATGAAGAAATTGAAATCTCTCCAGATGGTTGGTCTGATGGATATAATCCATCGTCTCCTGTAGATGTTAATGTGGAACTCGGACCAAAGATAACAGATGAAATTTAGAGAGGAGGTCCTACATGAGTTTTGGAGCAAATGTAGTAGTTGGAGGGGAAATAGATAGAGTAGGTAGATTGGGTGGTGGACGTTTAGATTATCCATTTATGCCTACCAAAACAGTTCCTTATATAAAGGGGAAAATTTTAGAGGTACTAGGTACTTTAGGGCACTTTGATATTCAATTTATTCCTGATTTTGATATTGAGCTGGTCTCCGTAGCTGTAGGAGCATCTAGATATCATTCCTTTGATAATTGGAGTTTGTTTATTGGAGATGATCATAAAAATAACTACGTATTTGATGAAATTTATACGAAGGATTTACCAGAAGGTGCTTATTTAATGGCTGTGAAAACAGTAAAAGCAGGTACCCCAATTACATTCCGCTTTGATAATAAAGGTGGGCAATCGAAATATGTTTGGATAAACTTTCAATGTTTAAGGGATAATCCCAACAAATAAGAGAGGTGGATATAAATGCCTTGGGTAGAGGAAACATTAAGACACGATAATTTTTTAGATGATATGTTTGATAAAGTATTTAGAAGATTTAAAGATAAATCAGGTAATTACTGGTGGCAGAATTTTAACAATCAAGTTCCAAAAGTAGATCTATATAAAATTACTTTTGAAAAAGGGTTATTTGTAAAAGGAGAAAAGGGATATCTACCCCCTTTTGAATCTCGAGAAGGTATGTTATGCATCACTCGGCATATGATTATGCGTAGGTGGGATAATGAGTATTTAGCATTCGCACAGTCAACAGGGGCTGTAAAAATTAACACTAAAGATATTCCTAGAGAAAAAGAAGGTTTCTTAGAATGGATTTCTAATTTTTATAGAAAATCTGTAGACTATACAACTGTTTATTCATACACACTAGACACATATGCTGGATATACGCATTATGTATCACCTAGTGGTGAACTTGCTCCAGTTACTATCATGAGTGAAAATCATGGTTTGGATATATTTAGGGATAGCATGGATATAGAGTACTACGGCGAGGATGAATACTATGAAGGTATGAAACAATCACCGATTATTACCATGCAATTAAAAGGAGATACAGGTAATCTAGTTGCCTCCATAGGGAAGTTGAATTATCGAACTAATACGAATTGGTGGGGGGACTCTTTAATTCAGCTAAAAGGTGTATTTGATGAGACAAGTGCATTTTTTACATTAAAAGTAGATTCAGCTCCTAGCTGGGAAAATAATATGGTGACTTTAATTCCCTTTTTCTTTGGAAATCTAGTATCTAAAAATACATCTTCGAAAAATGAAACACCAATCGCTATGCTTGGAGGTAGGCAAGTAGGAGAATTTTTTGATTTCGATAGTATAGAGACTAAAACTGAAATTTTACAACCTATCACAAGAAATTATGTAAACCATCCGTCAAACGGAGTAGATTCCGTTATGATCAAAAAAACAAAATATGGAGCACGTTATCAAGAACATTTTTTACGTTGGAACGTGCCACCTAATCTAATGCCACCTACTCGTGAAGAATTAAGACTTGTCAAAAATGCACAAGGAACCGAGAAAGAGGAAGAATATGCTCGTAAGTACCCAAGGGCATGGAATTATTTAAGATATGGTTACTATCAATACGATTTTCATGCATCTAGGTATAGTAATAAGATTCATACATCTCGCGCAACAGTCATGCATCCTGAAGATGGTGTATTAGGGTATATTCCTAATATCGTACTTCTGCCCGTTATTAATGTTTCTGAAGGTGAGAAATTAGTGTTCCCTTATTGGTGTGAAGAATGTAATGAATCTCAATATCAACCTGAGGTACCTAAAGAATCTACTAAATTAGAGTGGGGAATTGCTAAGAGTACAAGCAAACTGAATAATCTTCATGTAAATTTAGGAGATTCAACCAATAATTCTAATTCCAATTCTGATATAGGTAATAAATTTTCTTATTATTGCGATGGGTCAGTAAAGGCACCAGCAGTAGATGATACTTATTGGAATCCCTCTGTTATTACGCAAGATTATTTGGCTAACAGCACAGATGGTATTGGAAAGGAATTAAGCAAATCGTTCTGGGAGGGGCGAAATGATTGGTTAGATTATTTACAGGAGCCTCAAAGTCAGTATCATTTGGATAACTCTAAAATAAAAATTGAAGATTTTCATAAATTTTTATGGAAAACCTTAAAAGATATTAAAGATGATGGTTATAGTTTACAAGATAGATGGCTAGATTTTAACGAGTGGGGAAAGGCAAATTTACCTTGTTTAAATGAATTGCAAAAAGCCTCAGTATTTATGTCGGCTAAACTCAATAAACCTGTCTTATTTTTCCCAGGTTCAGAGGGGTTTTTAAAGGGCGATATTTTAGATAAAATGCTTCCTTTAATTAAGAAAGTACCAAGTGTTATATATGATTGGATTGACTTTAATAATGTATTTATTGAAAACGAAGATGATACAGGTCTTGTTGGAGCTTGGGTAATGGATAGTTTTGCTACAGCCATGCATAGTAATGGGAAAAAGGAAAATATTCTATCTTCTTTTCGTTCTTTAGTTAACTTTGAACCTCAGGTGCTGCTTTATAATATTTCAGCTGCCAAGGCACATCGCCCATATGACTATATAAAACCTAACCTGGGTTTTGGCAGTCATGTTGTTGATGGAGAATATAAAGCATATTATTTACCGGATATGACTGATGATAATTATATACCTTATGTTGCCGCAGAAGTAGCTGTACATGAGATGGGTCATGCATTATCTAATTATGGATATGACATATTAGGTGAAAAACTACATGAAATGCAAGAATGGTTAAATATTAGTGGGTGGATCGAGAATATTGATGGTTCATTTAATGAACTAACGAAAAGCTCGCCAGGTACAGCGTTAGATAATGGAAAACTTGCTCCGGTATCAGATTATGGATGTTTTAGCCCGGCCGAAGATTTTGCTGAGGCCTTTATGATGTATATCATTAATAGACAATTTTTAGCTAGAAATTTTAAAGATAAACACGATTTTATAGTTAATAAATTAAAAGAAATGGGTATTGATCCAAAACTGTAGGAGGTAAAATATAATGATTCTTAAGATAAAAAGAGGAGAAGATTTTGCCTTTATTGATAATGAAGGTGATATTCAACATAAAGTCAGAGTAAGCGGTAATAATGAATCTCTTGTAAAATCTTTGGATAATATTTTGAATGTTCAAACTGGAATAAGGTTTAGAGGAGAGATTAAGGGGATTCCACATAAATTAATTACAAAGAGCGGAAAAAATCCTCCAACAATCAATAAATCTAATAAATTATATCTTATGGAATATTTTAAAAGAGACTTAGAATTACAAGGCTTTACCGTGGAAATTATAAAAGCGTAGAGGTGATTTTGATATGGCATTAACTCCCGTTCCTAATTTATCAGTACCGCAAAATAAAGGGTTTAAAGGAACTGATTCACTACCAATTATACATTCAATTAGATGGAGGCATTTACCATCGAGGTACATTTTTAAAGACGTAGATGACGTAATTACATATCATTCTCATGGGCCACTTACTATAGATATTAACAAGCATGGTGTATCTTATCTTGATGTTTATTTCCTAAAAGATACTGATATCGTTGAAGTAACAGCATATATCAGATTTTTAAGAGAAAAAGATCAGCTTTTAATAGAGGAACCCTATAAAATTGGAGAGGCTGGGGCAGTAATTGCCTTAGAGGATGATGAAGTAAACCATGAATTAAGGAGAGTTAAAGGAATTGCTTTTACGCAAAAAGACCTAGGTGATGGTACACCTATGTACGACTTTATGAATATGTCTAAAGAAGGCATTTATGAAGTCTGGATAAAAGTAATTACAGGGTTAGGAAAAGAAATGCATTTAAGGGTTCCTTTTCAATGGGATAATTTGGTTCCTAGAATTCCTCCAGAAAAAGATGGTCATGATTCTGATGATGCGGGCAAGGATAACGAAAAATCAGAATATAATGATGAATATTACGTGACGATTGTAGAGGGGGACTCAGCTTTTACTAAAAGGCCTTCTACCCATTTTAGAATGGCAGGTATAGGTATGTTAAAAGATGCGGGTTGTTTTAAAAGAATAGAGACTCCTGTATTAGAACCAATTTCAAGGCCTTCAAAAATACAGATTATTAATGATATCCCAATTAGTAGCTGTGGTTTAAATTTAATTACATCACGATTTAATAAGGTAGTAGGAGAGGTTGTTACATTCTCGCTTGTACACACAAATAAATCTGGTATTCTACGCATTGATACGAACTATGATAAGAATGGTTTAAAGAGTCTTGGGAATGGAACGTTTAAAATTATTAATAAGGGCGTATATAAAATTACATTTATTGTAACGTATAACGATGGACAAGAATGTATAACTGAGGGGACTATTATTGGCGAATTTATTTGTGAATTAAACATTACTGGTCCTTCTTTAAAATCACATGTAGGGGATTCAATTGTTCTTCATTTAGATCATGGACAAAATAGTTCAGCTTCTAATATAGGTGTACTTGTTCAAACCCCTCCTAAAGTCATGCAGACAGGAATTTACACTTTTACTAGTAGTTCACCAGGAGTATATTCAATTAAATTTATCGTTGATTATGGTTTTGGAGTTTGCGAAAAAATAGTGAATATTGAATTTATCTCAAAAAATATTTCCCCTGAAAAACCAGAAGGCGGAGGCGGAAAACCAGAAGGCGAAGGTGGAAAGCCAGAAGGCGGAGGCGGAAAACCAGAAGGTGAAGGTGGAAAACCAGAAGGCGAAGGCGGAAAACCAGAAGGTGAAGGTGGAAAACCAGAAGGCGAAGGCGGAAAACCAGAAGGTGAAGGTGGAAAGCCAGAAGGCGAAGGTGAGAAACCAGGTAAAAATGTACTAAAATGCGGACAAACGGCACAGGGTGGCATGGGATATGGGGAATATATTCATGCTGTAAGTGAAGAGGGCATCTGCTATGTGGAATATGATTTCTTCTCTGCACCAGATAGGATGCGAGTATTTGTTAATAATGAATTGATTTATGATACTTCACGTAAAATGGATAAAGAAGGAAGCCCGTTTGGTTTTTATTATAAACCTGATGATGGGGAATTAAGAGTAGTAATGAATGATGGTCAAGATAAAGGAAGCAGGTGGAGTTATACCCTTTATTGTGGAAGTAGTGTACCTTCGGATGTAAAACTAAAAGCTAAAATTATTAATTAGACATGAGTGTTGTTAACAGAATAAAAAGACTACTTATAATGAATTTAAGTAATTAGTTGCAACTTATTACCTACTCATAACGATAACTAAGTTGCAGAATAAGGGCGGGTAAAATCTCGTCCTTAATTAATAGAAAGAGAGGTGTAGAAATGCCGTATATTGATAGCACACCTGCACTTTCCCCTTATAAGGTTCGTGAAGGTAACTTACAACACGGTTTTATGGATTTACTGATTAAACACGGCTGGACCAAAGTAGTAGAGTTTAAAAAAGCTGTAACAGGGTCTTATTATGTTACAGATCATCCTTTAGAAGGAAGGCATGATGAAAAATTTACAGTTGCCAATCATATTATTTTACGTAATGCACGAGGTGATTTGTTTGGTTTTGCTGTAGTTGCAGATTGGAAGGAGTTTACTGCTCATGATAAAGGGATTCCATATTACAATGCTTTTAAATCAACAGCTACTGAAAAAGAGGCCCTTATTAACTATATGGCCAAAGAATTTGAAAAAAGAAAAGTAAATACATCTCTTTATTTTTATATGTTGGAAAAATTACCAGATGTAAAAGAGGGAGATAAATTATTTACCCCATGGGGAACGGGCTCTAGTGCAGATGAAAAACGACTTCAAATGGCTTTAGATATTGAAGTTACACAAATTGATTTTAAATCTACAAGTGCTGGTTCAGAATTTGTAAAACAAGCGAATCCTGTTGTGATGCAGTCGCCTATTGTAGAGTCATCTCTACGTTCACCATTACTTGAAAATATTGATTACCCTTATATGCATACAAATTGGTGGGTTGATTCGGAAATTAATATTAAAGGACATATTGACAGTAATAGTCTTTTCTTAATTATCCAAACGGATAATACACCAATGTGGGAAAATAATGTCGTACCTATTGTACCGATTTACTTTGGCGATATTGAAGCAATAGATGAAGGTGATCCTGCTATCGCATTATTCGCAGGAACTGTTCCAAAAGGTACTGATACAAATGGCGTTGCTGCTTATAACTTTGATGATATTAAGATTAAAGGTGGGCGTCAAATTATGCCTGTCCTGAAAAAATATCCTTCTAATCCATCTAATGGTGTTGACTCTGTAATGGTGAGTCGTACTAAATTAGGTTCTCGTTATCAAAGTTATTACTTGTCTTGGAATGCACCTGCACAAGATATGCCTCCTAAGCGTGTATCTGAAGTAGGTAATAAACAATACCCACGAGCATGGGAACGAATTAATAATTATCAATTCAATCCTTCACGTTATTCGGATAAAGTACAAACTTCATTTATTTATCTGATTCATCCAGAAGAAGGAGTAAGAGGATATTTAAAGAACTCTGTAGGATTTAATTCAATTAATATGGGATCTAGTGAATTAAGAATTCGTCAAGAGAGTTGTCCAGAAAAGGTTTTTGATGTATATCAGTGTGTCCCAGTTAGTGCAATTTCACCACTAACGAAGCGACCATCCACACAATTTCGACCAATGGGATTAGGGTTGTACAAAGAAGCACTAAATACTTCTAAGAAACCAGCAGCGAATAAGACTCTAGTTAATGTTTCTAACCTAAAAGCTACAAATCCACAAGAAGGAACTGTATTACTTACTTGGACAAATCCGAATGATATGGAGCTCTCAACGGTTAACATCTTCGTAAATGGTATGAAGTATGCAACAGGTGTCACTGAAGTAGAATCATATACTATTAAAAATGTGACAAAAGGAAATGGTGTAAAAATTAAACTAGTTTCTGTAGACATGAAAGGTAATGAATCTGCAGGTATTGAAGTATCTGTGAACGTAATGTAGTAATGCAACTTACATGTTATGAAAGAAAGGTACCTACCTATAATATACATGACATAGAAGAATTGCTATTTATAAAACTAATTAACCTATTATTAAAATAAAATGATGAAGTGGGTGATGAGATGCCATATATTGATTCAACTCCTCAGGATTATCCCTCTAAGTTTGAAGAAGATAACTTGCAGGACGTATTTGCACAAATGTTAATTGATAACGGTTGGACGTTAGTGAGGAACTTTTATAAAGCTGCGGTAGATACTAGGGCGTACAATCGCCGAACGGATCAAGTCAATTATGCAATTGCAAGACATACCATTTTTAGAAATGCAGATGGAAAATTGCTAGGTTTTGCGACAATTAGCCAATTCCCTCTTAAGTACAAGTATGAAAAAAAACAGCCTATTCGTAGACCTTACGATGATACCGATCCTAATGATCCTAACTTTAAAATGAAGCCTACTTGGGATGAATGGATTAAACAAAAGTATGTAGATAATACAACAAGAACAAACTTGTATTTCTATATGTTAGAGAAGTTACCAAACTCTAATCTTGTTAAAGAAGATGGTATTGTTTCTATCGTTACTATGCCAGGTATGGGTGGTACATCCTTTGAGCAAGACAGAGATAGGGATAGAGATGACTGGTCTAAGTGGTGGTATGAGTATTTTGAAGGAAACTACCATGTAGAAGATAGAGACTACGATCCAGAAGACTTAATTTATGAAGAAAAATTATTATCAGCTTCTCCTTTCCATGTAATACGTTCAGCACTAGATATTGAAGTGTTAGAAACACGTTGGGATACTGATATGCAAGAAGCGGTAATTGAAAAAGCTGATTCTCGTGTAATGCAGTCACCAATTGTTAAGACTACATTGCGCGCTGAATTTTTAGAGCATATAAACGATCCTTTATGGCATACGAACTGGTGGACAGATTCAGAAGTTCGTGTCAAAGGTCATATTGATAGCACAACATTTTTCCTAGTTCTTCAAGCTGATACAGCCCCTGTTTGGGAGAAGAATTTGGTTCCGACTATACCGCTATATTTCGGTAAAGTAAATTCTTTAGATGGAGATAAAGATGAAGGCTATGCATTATTTTCAGGAACTATTCCACCTGTAAAACGTGTGGATTCAACTAGAAAAGAAACTACATTTTCTTGGCGGAAAATTATGCCTGGAGATACAATCCTTTATGTCAATGATGCAACGAAATTACCTGAGGCACCAGCGTTGTTAACGATTAATGGTACAGAGGTAGTTAAACTAATTGAGAAAAAAGGTAACTATTTAACTGTTGAACGTGCGCAACTAGGAACATTCATGCGTGCACCTTATTGGGACACAGGTGCGACAATTGCTCGTCTATCGACTAACAACGCTAGCAAACGAGTGAAGAATGAAGATGTAGTATCTTTATTTGATTTTGATGATCCTGGCGCAACTGTTGGCGAAACAATTTATCCTTTACTTAAATTGTATCCACATCATTCTTCAAATGGTGTAGATTCTGTAATGGTTTCCCGTTCAAGATTTGGTGCACGTTATCAGGCTCACTATCTCTCATGGAACGCACCTTCGAACCAGCTACCACCAAATAGAGTAGATGAAATTGGTAAGAAATATCCGAGAGCATATAATCCTGTTGAAAAAACTAACAATTATAAATATCAATTTAATACTTCCCGATACTCAGATAAAGTACACTCCTCTCGAATTTATGTAGTTCATCCTGAAGAGGGTGTGAGGGGGTATTTAGATAAAGCAATTGGTTTTAACTCACAAGGAATGAGTGCAACGAACTTACGTGTTGCAAAACAAAACTGTCCGGAAAAAGTTTATGAAATGTATAAACCACATAGTATAGGTGCGGTATCTCCTCTAACGAAGCTACCTGTTACACCTTTCCGTCCTGTAGGTTTGGGGATTTATTCTGAGGACTTTAATCCAAATGAAGTTCCTCACGACATTAAGAATGATAAAACTCCTCCAGGAGAAGTGAAGATTACTAAAGTATTAAGTCCAATATCACAGACTATTGATGTAGAATTTGAACTTCCTACAGATAAGGATTTAAAGCATGTCAATATCTACTTAGATGGTAAGATCTATGCTACTGGAATTACTGGAACAACTTATTACAGATTAATGGGATTAAACACAGGATTTAAACCTGAGATCAAAATTACTACGGTGGATTCAGCCGGTAACGAATCTGTAGGTATTACTGCAACACCTATAGAGGTTTCTTAATAAATATAGAAGGGGTGACCAATATGTCATTAATTAATACAGATGGATTTTTCGATGTAGATTTGTCCGTGCAACTTCTACCTTTAGATTTAGAGAAGTTGTTTAATGCGGGAGGATGGAGTACTTTAGGGAAATACCGTGCGGTATCGCCTTTAACAGATGCAAATGGAAAGAAGGATCCATACCGAAAAACTTTTGCTGAAACTTTTCTATTTGAATCGAAAGGTAGCGATAAACAACATCGCTACTTTGGATTCACCACAGGTTATGGTGGAAATGTGAGAAAGCTTGGAGAGGAACCTGTAATTTCAAAAGATACATTTTTAGGTGAAATGAAGGATGTAACTCCTAGTGGGGCCAAAAAAACAAAGACAGTATTTGAATTTATGGTTAAACCAGTTATTCCTTCTAGTGTAATTTTATATCGTGAAGATGGTTCAATGATTGACCAAGCTACAACAAAGTATTTAATAGATGGAGAGAAAGGGACTGTAACATTCAATGATAGTCAAGTAGGTAAGGTTCTTTCTACATACTCGCTTACAGATAATGCTCCAGATCTAGTAAAACGCTTATGGTTCTTTACGTTTGAAGGATTTATCCCTACTCGATTTATTTTACGTTCTGAACGCCCTGACTTGGCTGAGCTAGAAGACAAAAAAGGTGGAGTATTTAGCTTTAAAATGAAGAAAGGGAACCAACGTATCCGCGAGAATTCATATAAGTTCTATGATAAATTAACTGGAACAGTACCCCTTGATTCCGCTGATTATACTGTGGACCATGAGGCCGGTACAGTAACGTTTTCAGGAGGAACTGAGCCGTTAGCATTATTCGCTGACTATGAATTAGAATATGTAAAAGATGCAAACGGTAGTTATGGAGATATTGAAGTAAATAAGTTTAATCCGCAAGTTCCAACAGAACTTATGGGGGCCGCTTATGATGCAGTTCGCTTTGTTTATCCTTCATTACCAACAGCCGTATCGTTTATTCCGCAAAATGATATCGGTTTAGGATGGGGACGAGATTCTCAAGTTTATTATTGGGGAAATATTACAAAGGACCGTATCGTTTCTTACTTCCGTTTAGATCCTGCGCCGGATCCTGAAAGTACGTTCTTTGCACCATTATATATTGGACGCCTATCGACAATTGGTAAGACTCCTCGAATGAATAATGTAATTATTGGTGGAGCTCGTTCTGATGATGAGATTCAATATAAAGCGGGCATGAAATTAGGACGTAGTGTAGTTGACTATGGTGTAAATACATCTAATGGTAATAGTTCTGTACTTGTACAGCGAACTGTTGGCGGGGCAATGTATCAAAAACATTACTTAGCATTTATTACTCATGATGCTGACGTAGATCCAAGCCATGAGTCTCGTTTTAATCCGTCTGTATATTCTAATAAATATCACATTTCGCCAATGTATATTGTTCATCCTTCTGATGGTTATGTGGGTAGACTAGATGAAGTTTATGCAATTCATCCAAAAAATATCTCACAATTAGATGAACTAGAAGTAAAAGAACGATCTGAAAACGAGCAAGTAGGTACAGGAGATGGAGCAATCAAAGAGTTTCATTTATTCCATAGACCTACAATCGATGATGAATTTGAAGTTCGCTTAGTAAGTTCAACTGGATGTAATACGTTAACTAAAGCGAATTATGTTGAATATAAAGCAGATACACCTCCAGCTGCTGGGAAATTTACAGTAGATGGTTCTACCAAACGATTAATTTTGGGTGATGCTCCAAAAAATCGCGTAGAAGTGATTGTTTCTTATAATTACGCCCAAACATATCGTTACACTTTAGCAGATACACCTAGAACACCTTTCCGTTTAGCGAACATGACTCCATATGCTCCTATTGGACTTGGTTTCTTAAAAGAAAATTTATAATAACCGCAACTAAGTCATGACTTGTACCGAATACTACGGTGCAAGTCTTACTTTGTCGAAAGGTGGGTGGTGGAAAATGAGTAACAGTAAGCATTATTTACTCAGTTTCACTACCCTTTTTTATAATAAAAAGGGATATGTATTCAGGTTCAATCGTCATCAAAATGTACCTAATCTAGATGTTGTCCCATTGGCTTTTGATCCTTGGAATAGGTATAGTGCGTTAGCTTTAGATGATATGAAAATGGGTACAAAAGTGAAACGAGCGGCTGGTGCGATGCACTCTGTATTAGCTGATTACAAAACTATATTTGAAGGCTCCAATTTAAATTTAGAAAAAGGTAGTCTTATTTATATAGCGGAGGTAGGAGAAGCATTAACTAGAGGGGATAAAAGTGCACGACAAGGGGATTTAATAGAAATAACAGAGAATAAGGATTTTTACGCTTATTTTGGAGAAGTTATTAGTCAAATTAATACAAATCTAGTTAAGAAACTAAACAAATATGACTTGAAATCTAGTAAAAAGTCGATGATTCATACAGAAACTCCATTTGAATATAAAAGTAGTAATAAGAGGGTTTATAGTGAAAGGAATTCTTATGATTTCGGCTTTTTGAAAGAGTTAATTGGAGAAAATATTAGTTTAGAACTACTCGAGTTATTACCGAGTTTTGGTCATAATCAAGTAAAAGAATTAGCAGATGTATTATTTAAAAGTGGGCAAATTAATACGGAAGAAAGATTGCTAACCTTACAATATGGCGAGAAAGTTGTAGAAATAGCAAAAGCTAATTTTTTAAAAGTGGTTTGGGATGCTCTCTATAGCCAATTGGATAAGGGGAACAAATTAAGTGAATTTGGGAAAGAACCCAATAAGATTAAGAACTTTAAAGTTATTTTTACTAGTTATCCTGATGAAGGAATATTAAAAGGAAAAGATACACCAATTCAAGGCGTTCTGAATTTAGGAGATATAGGTGAATCCTATAAAGGAATTTTAGGTTTTCTACAAAAGCATGAAATGAGTAATGGAAATAAGCTGTTATCAAGTAAGGTTGCAAATACTGAAACAGGATCTTTAATTGCATTAGAAGGAAACGTTTCTCAGGATAGTAGAGGGAATTATCATTTATATGGATTAGTCCCATTTGATGTATATGAGGCGTATATTGAACCTAAAATTTACGAGGGTGTGTCTCATATAGCTGCATTAAGTGAAGCGAGTGAAGTCTATAGATTAATGAATCAGAAAGCTTCATTAGATGAAACACGAAACGTACATGATGTAATTATTCAGGGTTTAGGTGCAGGTAAGAATATTTCAGACGTAAGAGTAGATTCAATGACAGTACCAAGGGCAAATGTGAATTATACTTTGAATGATTTTAGTCAGTACATTGGTAGTACCTCTTTCAAGTCTGTAAAACAGCTAATTCATAGAATGGAAGATAGTAAATCTTATCAGTATACGAAGAATAGTGATAAATTTATCATTGCAGATAAGTATAAAAATGTTCAAAATAATTTATCAGGATTTGAATTAGGTCAGGTTTACCATTCTGGTTCTGAGTCACTGAATATGGAAAAAACACAAAGTAAATCATTTAAGTTTGGATTTGAAGATTCAGTATTAAATAGTAACTTTAGTAGTCATTATCAAGCGAGTGTTACTACTTTATTGGATAGCACAGAATTTATTCGTGAAGCAGAAAAGTTAAACCTACTTAGTGGAGATAGAAATTACCAAGTTGGTGAAAAGGTTGTTTTAAATTCCGGTGAAACATTCCAGATTCAAAATGGCCGTTTGAATAATTTAGAGAATGGCGCTAATCGTTATGCTTTTAAAGGGGAATTAATAGCTATAGAACAGGCCTTTAGCAATGAGGATATGATAGATGTTGAACTTAACGAGTTAAATACAATGCAAATTCACTCTTTATTAAAGGACGCTAAAATAGATGGTTTTTCTTCAAGTGTGTTGGAACAATGTGAAGATGTAGTGGTTACACATGTAGTAAAAAAGAGTGAAAAGAAAAAAATAAATGAAGCGAAAATTGAACAAAGTCTTCCTGTTAAAAATAGTGTAGCCGATTATGAGGTAACTATAGAAAATGAAATAAAGTACCATCTAGATAAAGAATTTGACACAGTAGTTTCAACAACTACCTTAAGTGATCAAAGAGAAATCGTAGTTTATATTTCGAATGACTATGGAGATTTTGGAGAGATAGAGAAGAATTTAGAACTTTATGTAGAAGAACAAAGTGTAGTAAATAAACCTGAAAAGAACATGGAAATTCAGCAAGACACACTAATCAATTCAAAACTTGAAAAGATATTTGCATCGTATATTCAAGATAGTAATGTAGTAAATCAACTGAAACAAGAAGAAGAAATAAATTTAGTGAATTTTTTAGACGCTAAAAGTGAAAAGATATTGAATACTGATGTATCAAATAACATGATAGCGGATGAAATACAGAGAGAAGAAAAAGCTCATGTTGATAATCTAGTTGGATTGGAATTAGAAAATATAGTTGAAACCTATATTCAAAATAACAATTCAGCAGCGCTTGCAGAACGAGAAGAAGAGCTCAATGAAATATATCTAATTGATGCTGTTCTAGATAATACAAGAGACTTGTATTTATTAGATAGTAATAGAGCGAATCAAACTGATTATAAAGAACAAGTATATATTGAGAAGTTAGTTAGTTCGAAACATGAAAAGATATTAGAAACGTATGTGCAAAGCGGTAATATGGCAGAACAAAATGAAAATAGAAAAGAAACGCTAGAGACGTATGTACAAAATAGTAATAAAGCAAAACGAATGAACGAAGAAGAACTACATGTCGAGAAGCTACTAAGCACTAATTTTGAAAAAACGTTAGAAACGTATGCGCAAAGTGGTGAGATAGCAGAACAAATTGAATACGAAGAAGAAACAGCTGTAGAAAAACTGTTAGGCATAAATCTGGAAGAAACGCTAGAAATGCATGTGCAAAGTATGGATAGATTGGATCAATTACAACGTGAAGAAGAACTACATGTCGATAAACCACTAAGTATGAATTTGGAGAAAACACTAGAAACGTATGCGCAAAGTGGTGAAATAGCAGAACAAATCGAACGCGAAGAAGAAACAACGGTAGAGAAATTGTTAGGCATGAATCTGGAAGAAACGTTAGAAATGCATGTGCAAAGTATGGATAGATTAGACCAATTACAACGTGAAGAAGAAGTGCATGTCGATAAAATGCTAAGCATGAATCTTGAAAAAACACTAGAAACGTATGTGCAAAATGGTGAGATAGCAGACCAAATTGAACGCGAAGAAGAATTACACGTCAATAAATTACTAGATATGAATCTGGAAGATACGCTAGAAGTGTATATGCAAAGTGACGATAGAGCATTTCAAAATCTTCGTGAAGAGGAAAATTACTTCATTAATCTAAGTACAGCAAAATCTGATGGGATAATTGATAGTGTTGTCTATAAGGAAAATACAATGTCAAATATGGCTGAAAAAGACAATGGTATTCTATTGGATTATGTATCAGAAGGTATAGTAGGAGAGACTTATGAAACGTTAATAGAAGAGGTAGAACCATTAATTATTCATAAAGAATATGAAACAATGATACAAGATGTAGAAAACGCATTAAGTGGAAGTGAAGTCCACGTTGCAGTAGAAAGAAAACATTTAGCTCATCTGTTTAACATATTTGATATTGAAATGAACAATCAAGTACTAACCAATGTAGGGAAAGAAAAGGATGCTACCATTGAAAATACAGTTTCAGGTAATCAAACAAATGAAATTGGAGTTGTAGTTACTGATGGGGCTCTTATGAGTTTGGGAGATACTTATGAGTCAATTATTAATCCTACTATTAAAGGTGAAATGGGTGCAACTATAGACACTGTAGTTATAGATGCGAATTTAGCAGATCACCATGCATCAAATGAAGTGGATATTGCAACAATTGAATTCGTAAATAGTGGTAATGATAGAGAAACAACATTAGAAGAAATAGAGTTTGCAGGTTCAGAAAGTAATTTCGAAACTACTATAAATCACTATGATTTTGCGAGTAATAGTCAAGAAACAGATTCAATTATAAACAATAATGAAATGGCAATTTCGGGAATTCATGTAGATACAGAGGTAGAAGAAAGTACCTTAGCAGAATGTAATGTATTCTTAGATGTTATCCAAGAACAATTTGATAAAACAATATTACGTAAAAATAGAAAAATGACAATAGAAGATGAAATGCAAACAGAACAGGTAAATAAGAAGAAAATAAGGATTTTCCAAGAAGAAGAGGGAAGTTCAAGTAATGAAACTATAATGATACTGGATGAAGAAGAACAGATAAACATTAATTCTGCTTCAAATATCATAATAGATAGTGAAACTACAACGAAAAAATTAATATCAAATACAATGTCTATAGAAGATGGGGAATTGTTAAATATTAATAAAGGGAATTATGGATTTATTGATGAAATTGATGAGGGAATGCATTCGAATTCAAATATAATTTCTATAGAAAATGAAGTGGATTTAAATATTGAAAGACAGCATGAAATGAATGTAATTGATGAAGATGATACAGGTATAGGATTACCTGAACCAGATAAGACATGGGATGAAAAAGAAAAGGATAAAGTATGGCTCATTATGGGTAAACCATTCCCTGCATGGAATGGTTGGAATATCAAGAAGACGCGATAGGAGGAAGTTACTATTGAGCATTCATAGGGTTCAGACTGGACTTATTTTTGACGATAATTTTGAAACACTTGATTCACGTTGGATCGTATCCCCTACTGACTCTTATACGTTCAGTGATTCTGATAAACAATTAGTACTTAAACACAACTCTACTGATAGAAGTACAAATGCTCTTTTTTCTCTTCCTCAAAATGAAGATGAATTGTTACTACAAGTGCATTCGAACTATACACCAAAATATTTGGGAGATGAAGGTGGTCTCGTTATTTGGAAGAATGCTCTTGAGAAAGTTGAGTTTTTGGAGAGTGAAGATAGCATTCATGAGAATACCTATAATATTTGGAGAACAGTAAAAAAACAAAATCTGTGGACCTTTTTTGCAGAGCGAGGAAATGCGTGGGAGCTATTTGACTCAACAATTTGTATCGATCCAGCTATGGCTGGAGTTGTATTAAAAGGAACGCCAAGAGATGGGTATACACCCCTTATTGTAGAAAGGGTTATCTTATGTAAGGGTACAAATATTAGTGTTGGTAATTTAAATAGTTTTTATAAAGTTGAGTTAATTGATTATGAAAGAAATGTTGTAACTACTCAAATAGTTCCAGATGGATATTCAGGTATAGACATCGAATTACCTACCATTCCTTTTAAGGGGAAAATTAGAGTTTACGATAAGAATGAGACAGGTGAGTATGTTTTAATAGATGAACAAAAAGAATATGCTGAAATGTACGGCGGCGATCTGTTTTTAAGAGGTACAAATTTAAAAGTAAAATGGAAAGGCCAAGAGTTAAGTGAAACAAAAGCTACACATTTAGGTGCACTGAAAAGTGACATAATTGAACAAAAATTGACTGTCTTAAACGATACTTCGGGAAATGTAGCAGAGAATATTGAAATTCAGATTGCTGTTTATAAAAAAGAGTTTGGCTGGGAATGGTGTGATCTTGCCACAGACAACAACGGTACTCCTAATCAATATGAAGATACAACAATACGTATCGGAACGTTACATGAAGGAGAATCAAAGGATTTTTGGGTGAGAATTGCTAGGGTCGATACAACCGATCCTGAAAAAATAAAACAACAGATGAGACCTTCACACTTCTTCTTGGAAATAAGAAACGAATAAGGGGTGGCTAAATGGGAACAAGAATGAAGCTCCATAGATATAGTCCTATCACAAAAGATTGGGATGAAATATTACACGTTGTTGATCAGGATTTCGTGAAAACATATGGTACATCAAATCCTATTTTACCAGTTGGTCATACTTATGAACCAAATAAAGGGCTATTAAAAGTGTATTATAATGGCCGGCGTTTACTAAGCGGAGTTGATTATATTGAGCTGGATGATTATCACATCCATTTAGGTGTAGGTTCAAAAAATGAAGAACGTTCTATACAGCTACAAATTGGTGATGAGGTGTACATAGAAGTCTATAAAAACCAATATTGTAGTAGGGGGCAAGCTACTATTAGTGGAACGCAATTTTATGACTTACAAAAGGAAATATATGATGCTCGGCAATTCAGAGAGAATGATAAACCTCATATTTCGTTAGATGCACGTTTAGATGAAATACAACGCCAGTTAGAATTGGTGTACGGTGGAAATTCAAGTGTAGATATAGACTATGAATATAATGAAAGAGGTCAAATTATTCGTGAAATTATCACGGGAGATCATACTATTATTCGAGAGTTTACGTATTATGAGAACGAGGCACCTATGGCCAAGGGTGAATTGAAAACAGAGACTGTATATTATACAGATGGTCTTGGAAGTCTATCTCAACAGGTTACAAGGGAATTTTCATATGATCCTGCAACTAGAAGACTATTAAAGACAACAGTACGAGGGGATAGCTAAGTCTATCCCTTTGTTAATTTCCAATGGAAAGTTCTTATAATGACAGTGCATACCTCGATTTATAAGGAGGATAAATTTATGGATTTTATTGCTTACAATAGAGCACATCTCAATAACAGGCGTATACGGAAGCTTGACGATAAAGTGATGGTATTTGTTGTGCCATCTATTGTACAAGTAGGTATTGTTCGTACAGAATTACGTTTCCCTTATGAGGGAGAGTTAATTGATGCGTATGTAACGTGCGGCACAATGGGAGAATCAAAAACGTGTATCGACATTGAAAGATGCAGTCAAAGTTCATATGATACAACACCTATTTGGCATAGCATTCTTGCTGATGAACTTGTTATTGATGGGAAGAGCAAATCTAATCGTACGTCCTCTACACCATATTCTTTTAAACTGTCACAACTAGCTGTTAATCGTGATGACCACTTTAGAATCAATATCAAAGAGGTAGGTAAGGGCGTAAAGGATATTACTGTAGAGTTGGTAGTTGAATTAGCTCTCGAAGAATAATAAATAATTCATCACAACTTTATAAAGAGATGTAGCGATAATTAAAGTGTAAATAAAAATTAGGAGGTCATTTATATGCCAGCACCACAAGTGAATTGGAGAAAACAAGACAACTCAGGAGCTGTACCGTCTTGGAATATTGGGACCATTGATGCAGGAACACCTTCCTCTGATTTTGGAGTATTAATTTGGAATAACTTTGCGGGAACAACAGATTTATCTACTATGACAAACTGTACTATTACGACAAAAGATAGTGCAGGTGGTAATACGGGTGAGTTAGTAACAAATAAATGGGTTGAGGTGACTGTTGCATCGGCAGCTGAAACTGGTCGTACACCTATTGGAGGTAATTCTACTCATCCAATTCAGGCGGGAGGAAATTCAACGAATACTGATGGTACGTTTTCTCCAAATGCAAATGAAATTTTAGGTGTTAAAAATGATGGTAATAAAACGAATGCAAAAGGAAATTATGCAGAAGTTATTCTTCGTGCCAATGTCCCAGGTAACGCGACAGCAGGAAACGTAGCATTCTTAACACGTGTTGCATATCAGTACGTATAAAAAATAGTTACTTCAATGCAATGAGGTAGGGGGAAGCAAATTGATTTTACAAAATGATAAATATACACATTCTCCTGTGGCACAGGATTTTATCTGGGTGGCTGAGTATCCTGACGGTACTCATCTCCCAGAATTTGATTTTAATACAAAAGAAGAGAATAGCTTTTATAAGATTGATAGAAATAAGCTTTTCCGGTTCGGATTAATTGGTCATGGTAATAAAATTTATTTTGAACGTGATGGTATTTTCAGTATAGCAGGTCATCGCATTCAGTTCTTTTATGAATTTGATGGAAAAACTATACCTTTAAATGGTGATTTTAAGTATGACATTAACGATATTATCACATTTAAAGATGCAGAAGCATCAGGACTTGTGGCTGGTTTTCAGGGAAACGGAATGCTATCGAACCGTATCACTCATTACAGCTTGGGTTATAAAACGAATATTAATGTTGAGGGTATTAACTTTCATTTTAAACCCATTGTAAAACTTCCACTTAACCAACCTGCCATGATTAATTTACGAATGGTAGCTGATCAGAAATTAGATGGAAAAGTGATTATAGTAAATAATGGACGAGTAGCTTTTGAAACTAAAGCGCCTCTTGAGCCTAATATAGGTGGTGAATTGAATTGGATCATTCAGTAAAGTTAACAAGAGAACAACTTCTAAATACCCTTTATGGCACATCTTATAACATGGATGGGAGTGTAGTAAAAGATACTGAAACGATTCGAAACTACACAATAGAAGTTATAGATAAGAAAGTTCACTTAAAAACATTTAATATACCAGTTCAAATCTTAGTAGAAAACGAATGGTGTGATATTGAAAGTGTAGTAAGTGATGAAGATTTAAGTCTAATATATTCAACATTTCAAGAAGTTCATCTGGACAGTGAAATAATTTTAGACACAGATGATCCAACAGGTATTTCTGTACGAAGTCGTGAACGAGTTCGTGATTTATCTAATTTAATTTCTGAAGCAGGTATAGATTTGCCGAGGGAATTTACTTGGGTAGACGGGGCATCTGAAACAAGTGGTGTTATTATTTTACCTCAAGATGATTACGACAAAGTATTTATTGCTACTGATCCGGACAAAGATGGAAATCCTTTAATTGTCTTTATTAAACAAAAGACAGAAAAGGATCAAGAAAGACCATACTTTGTAAAAGAAAAAGGTAAGACATATATATATGTTGACCATTTCTCTGGTGGAGGGGGAACACAATCTAGTCCCTATTTAGTTGAGGATGAAAAGGATTTAGATAATGTCCGAAGTAACTTAGGTGCTTACTACACGCAAACAAAGGATATTATTATGACTAGTTATCAAACTGGTTCTGGTTTTGCTCCAATTACTAGCTTTAAAGGTTACTATGATGGTGCGGGATATGATATTAAAGATTTATATATTAATCGTACCCAATCTAATGTGGGTTTGTTTGGTGAACAAACCGGGGGAACTATTAAGCGTGTTCGATTAGTTAATGTAAATATTGTGGCCAATGGATCAATGGTAGGTGCTTTAGTAGGAAAGTCTGATGGAGATGTTGAAGATTGTGCCGTAATTTCGGGAACAGTTAAAAATGAGGGGAGCTCTGCTGGTCATACAGGAGGTTTAGTTGGCTACCAAAATGCAGGGAGTATCTTTAGAAGCTACAGTCATGCTGATGTGATGTCTTCAGGTAATAACTGTGGTGGTTTTGTAGGAACTGTTAATGGTGGATCTGTATCTCAATGTTTCTCAACAGGTTCTGTTACTGATTTAACAGTTGCTAAAAATGCTTCAAGTCATGGTGGTTTTGTAGGTTCAGGAAGCAGCATATATACTTGCTACTACAATCTTACAAAACAAGGTGGAGTAGCTAAAGGTGGGGGCACTGCACTTAATGAAGCAGACATGAA
Organism: Bacillus sp. FSL L8-0199; assembly: GCF_038005705.1. Taxonomy (NCBI): domain Bacteria; kingdom Bacillati; phylum Bacillota; class Bacilli; order Caryophanales; family Bacillaceae; genus Bacillus; species Bacillus sp. FSL L8-0199. The sequence goes on from NZ_JBBOTS010000002.1 coordinate 58,481, forward strand.
AAAGGCTTCTTCATACTCGTTTGATTATCAGAATTATTGGCATATTGGCGATTATAAAGTAAATAAAGGATATCCTGAGAATAGAAAATTTATTAAGTTTAAAAAAGGTAAAGGAATTTCAAAGGATCCGTTCCTCATTTATAATCAATTTGATTTAGAACAAGTCCGTCACTTTGCTGATAAACATTTCCGCATGGAAAACGATATTGTATTAAACTATCCTAAGTCGGGTTATGGTTGGTTACCAATTGGAATGGGAATGAGTAATAATAATAATGGCTGGTGGGCTAATATTTTTCAAGGAACTTTTGATGGGAATAATAAGGCTATAGGTAACCTTTACATGTATAGACGTTCAACTTCTAATGTTGGATTATTCAGTGAATTAGCTAATTCTGCCATTGTAAAAAACCTTTTTATTATTGATGTAGACATGGAAATTGGTGATAATTCAGGTATTGTGGTAGGTAAAATGGGTGATTATTCTAAATTAATTGATGTAAGTGTAAAGGTATTCAATTCGTTTACTTATAAAGTTTTTGCTAATACGGGTAACGGAAAAGGCTCAGGGGGGCTGGTAGGTATTATAGGTAACAATGCGACCATTGAAAACTGCCTTTTTGATGCACCTATGCAGCAACATAGTGGCTATTTTGGGGGGATTGTTGGTACTACTGGGGATAATAAGGCTCTAATATCAAAATGTACTATATCAGGTATTTTTGATCAAATCAGTGGTTTGATTGGAGGAGTTATTGGAAATATTTCCTATATAAATAGTGCTTATAAAACTAGTCAAGACATTAAAATACAGGATTGTGTAATTCATGCAGATATGAGGAAAGCTTCCAATTCTGCGGGAGTAGTTGGAGGAGTCCATGTAAGAAAAGCTGCTTACTATAATTCCTCAGGTGGGGATGGGGTATGGGGAGTAACCATTTCCAGGGTAGTCATCACGGGGTATGCATCATATTCATGTTTAAGGAACTGGACAATTGATTCCAATTATGGAGGAGAGTCAGTTAGCCCATCACATTTTATCACAGGTTGGACAATTGACAATAGTTTTTATAATAGTAATCGAACTAGCGCAGGCAGTTTTAATTCACTTGTCGGTAAGTATACACCAGAAATCCGACATCCTTCCACATACAGTGCCTATGATTTCGTGAATATTTGGGCATTCGATGAAAAAAATCGAGATGGAGATCCCGTATTAATAAAACACATCCCACCAAAACTTCCGATTTTAGGTTTTAGAAATGAAATAGGCCTGTACTATACTGATGAAGCAGGTAATATTTTACGATATTTAGAATATGGAACTTTGGTAGCGGGTAGTACCTCTGAGGCTTATCCAGTATGGTTGCAGAATAATGCTGATTTTCCTGTTAAAGATATGAAGGTTTGGGTCGATCCACCTACAGTTAAACCGGGGATTACAGTCCAATTAAGTTTATCAAACAATCCTTTTGTACCTGTAGACGAAATACCTTTCCCTGGAACTATACCTATTGGAGATGCTAGGCAGTTTTATATTAGGTTCCTATCCGAAGTTACAGTTACAGAGGGTGGCACATTTGATATGAAGGCAAAAGCAAGTCCTGCTTAATGAGCTTTTCATCTCAATACAATGGGATTGGATGTGATTAGAATGGCATATCCGTTAAAGGGACTGACCTTACATTTACACTCTGCGTTAGCTAACCAAGGTTACTCACAGGGTGTAAATACAATCCCTGTTAATTCTTGGTTTGATTTAGCAAGAAAAGGGCATAACGGAAGTTTGATAAGTTTTAACTTCTCGCAAGATAAGACTTGGACAGGTATGAATATACCTACGGATCCTTATTCACTTTACTTTAACGGCCTTAACAATCACGTGGTAATCCCTAATCATTTGGAATTACTGCCAATAGACTCAGGTTTTACTTTTGAAACTTGGGTCAAACCAGTTAAGTCAGGTTATATCGCATCTTATGGTGCGGGAAGCGAACGAGGGTTTTCACTTTACTTTGACTTAGATACTCGTGAAATTCAGGTTCAAATAACGACAGAAACAAAGAAAATGTCTTTTGTTTTTGCTGAAGTTAACGTAAAGGCTTGGCAACATGTAACTTTGCTATATGATGGGGAACGCTTATGGGGTATGATCAATGCAGCTCCGCAGGGCTTTAGTTTACCTATATTGGGGGAATATGTTAATACAACAGCCCCATTAGTATTAGGTAAATCATCAACAGCAAATAATAGTTATTTCGAAGGGAATATAGCAACTTTTAGAATATATGAAAGGGCACTTAGTTGGGATGAGGTAACGAATAGTTACAATGCAGGTTTTCTTATTACCGACAATAAAAGTGAACTATCTTCTAAGGGATTAGTATTATGGCGTGATGAGATAGAAGCTACCTTAAATGTAAGCATAATGTCTCGAGCAACAGCGAAATATGAGACAGCCAAAGTAGATAGTCAAAATTTAAAAGGCTTCATAGATATTATGAAACCTGAAGATATGATAAGTTCTATTATAATTAATCCAAGTATTAGAATAGCCGCTAACTATGAGATTGATAAATTTGGAGAAGAAGATTTAGTTGCTACAATTAGTGTCACACATTTCCAAAAAGATTTAAGATGTACATTGAATATCAATCCTATTAGTTATATGCGTTCTGAATATAATATGGAGGGTTATGGATCTAGCGATTTTAAATCAGAAATTAGAGTATGTACACATAATAATCTAATTTCAAATATATCTATTAACCCTTATGCCAAATTAGTAGGTCATTATGGGATTGATGAGCAATATATTTCAAGTTTACTCTCTGAAGTAAATGTATTGACGTATCCTGCACATTTAAAATCAAACATTATAGTGAATATGAAAGAAATTCATTTGTCTGCTAAGTATGAAACGGACAAAGCTTCATATCATGATTTTAAAGGTGCCATTTCTGTAACATATTTTAAAGATTTACCTTCCAATATTGGAGTTAATATAAATGTAGATATATTAGTAAGGGCTATATACTTTACTGAGCCTTCGTATTATAGTGATCTTTATTCCGAGATTTTTGTAATGGGTACGAATAACTTGGAATCAAGTATGCACATCTCTACTAATTCATCTATAAGAGCAACCTATGGAGTAGATGGTATTACCATTAGAGATTTCCCTGCAAATCTTACTGTAAGAGCTGTACAGGAGCTTCTCTCTACTATTAACGTAACGACCCGTTCATCCATGAGAGCACAGTATGGTATGTCGGGAATTATCATAGATGATTTGGCTTCAAAAATTACTATTACTAGTCTTTCAGAGCTCGATGGTACCCTAACGGTAGCTGTAAAGGGAATAATGTCTGCCAGCTATGAAATTTCTCCAATCTTTATAGCGGATTTACCTATGGATTTAGGGATTAAAGAGTGGAATGAATTATATGGAGACATGTTCATTAATTTGAAAAACAGGATGGTGGCTACCTATGAGATAGCACCTATTTATTTTGAGTGGTTATCATCTGAGTTATCGATTAGAGTAACTGAAAATTTACAATGTAAATTGTTTGTCTCTAAGCCATTCGTATTAAGAGCTAGTTATGGCATGATGGAAAGGCCAAAGTTTAATATGAAATTGTATCCGAATAAGGATGCATTTGTTCGTGAATTTTTCCCGAAATTAAACTATGGTTCAGAAACACAGATGTATATAGGTAGGACTGGATCACCGTTTCCTGAGAAATATCGTTCCCTTGTTGGATTTGATATTTCAACAATACCTACAGCAAATACTGAAATAGGTAAAGCTATTTTACGACTGTATTATGATGGGAGAGGACAAGGTTCTCAGTCTGTCCAGGTCACTGAAAGTAATAGTCAATGGAATGAAACAGGTGTAACGTGGGCTAACCAACCTCAAGCTGCAATAGATGGATTTTCTGTAACTAGAGTAATAGGTGGAGCAGCTGGATACGTAGAGTTTGATGTAACGCAGTTAGTTAAGCAGTGGCATATATATGAAAAACCTAACCTTGGTTTCTTAGTGCGGGCAGTAGAAGAGTCGGAAAATTTATCTAGAGGATTTTATACAAAAGAAGCAATCGAGCGAAGACCAGAGTTAGAAGTTACATACTATGACATGCAGATATATTCTGATGATCATGCGTATGTTTCAGCAGAAATCACAATTATTCAGAATAAGGTAAAAGATTTAATTGGTAACATTCTTGTTAGAGATAATAAAGGATTTGGTAATCTAGCATCTAGTTTACATGTTCATCAACCTAGGGAGTTAGAATCCCGAATTTGGATTAACCATCCACAAATTATAGGTAGTATTGTATCTAGACAAAAAGATTTTAGTGAAATTCTTGCAAAAATAGCTATTAAAACAATAGGTGCATCTGACCTTGATGGTTATATTCGTGCCAATGAAATAGAAAAACGTTCGAGTATTTATGTTCTTTATAGAAATGATTTGAGCACTAATATTACCGCTCGTGTATGGGGGAACCCTATAGTTAATGGTGGGCAAATAACCTCTACTATGAGTATTACTGAAAATAATAAAGTCTCTAGTGTTTATGTTCTTTATAGGGATGATCTCATTTCTAATTTTGATATAAGAGTATGGTCTAATGATACTGACTTGCAAAATAATCTACTCATGGAATTTGAAATCACACGTAGTTTTGAGTTGTCTGGTAGTTTAGATGTTAAAGAGCGAGTTGAATTAGATAGTACAATTGGAATTAGGGTTGAAGAATATACGGATCAACATTCTGAAATGTACGTTAAGTATAGGGTGGATTTAAAAGGTTATGGTAACATAGGAAATCCTAATTTAAAAACGTACATTAATGTTTGGGAGAAATCTTTATTAAATGGCCATGTAATTGCAAGACAAAATAATGAGAACAATCTTCCTGCGACTATTCATATTCCGCTAGGTGGGTGGGAGGAAATTCCTTCTTCGATAAATCTACGCATGATGTATGATGTTCCAGGTATTGTAACAGTAAACTCAGGTAATTTACAATCGTTTATTACGATTCCTATTAATGCGCAAAAAAATCTGGTTTCCATGTTAAATGCGCGAGTAAGAAGAAGCTCAGATTTAGACAGTATATTTGAAATAAATTCAGGAAACTTCTATTCAGAACTAACTGTAAGAGCTATAGGTCATATAGATTTTAGAGGTTATGTAAGAGTTAAACAAAATACTGAAGATAGGCTTCCGATTAAGGGGTATGTAAGGCCTTGGGTTAACTTGTTCTCTAGCATTACTGCTAGTAAGCCACGGTATAGAGATTTAGCCTCTTCTATTAGAATAAGACAAACTGGTGCAGTGATACTAGAAAACTCTATTGTAGTAAGGGTATGGGGTGACTCTTGGCTTGATGGCGGACAACTAGATGGAACAATAGCTATTCGAATATGCGATAACCAGAATCAAGAATCAAGTATTAGTATTAGACGAAGTGCTGAAATCGGATTAAATGGATTTATTCAAGCTAAACAAGTTAGTGATTTACCTTCCAAGATTGCTGCAAGACAAATTGCCTTAGCAGATTTAGCTTGTGAAATAGCTTGCTATGATCATTTTAATTTGTTCGGGAACGCTACTGTACGAGTATGGGGTGATTCTCAAACAGATGGTGGTTTACTTAATAGTGAAATCACCGTAAGACAGTCTTCGAATAGTAATCTTGTTGGTTTAGTTAAAGCATTTGAACATTACAGTGTAAATTCCACGGTTATTATAAGGCAGAGTGATAAGGAAGATTTAAGCAGTACAATTGCAGTAAGACGATCAGCTGTATATGATAAACTTGGAACAGTAGCTGTTAGACAGTCCGATAAAAGTGACTTACAAGCTTACAATTTCTTTGTAAGACAAAGTGATGAATCACAGATATCGGTAACAGCTTTAATTAAGCGTGTTAGCAATTTAGAGAGTAGTGTTGAGGTTGTAACAGCGTATCCTTATGCTTATATAATGTAAAAGGGAAAAGTAGCCTACCATTTCACTGGGTAGGCTATTTTTTATGATTAAATTCTTATAATTTCTATTGAATAAGATAATAAATTTATAAATATATGAGCCCTATAAATTCTTATGATTTTGCTGTAAAAATCAATTTTCATTGTCTAAAGAACTTTCAATGGTCTAATTAAAGTAACTTTTCTTAACGTATTGTGTTGTAGATAGTGTTTCTCTAAGAAAAGTGTAATCTTTTTATTTTTGAGTAATGTTAGAGGGAATATATAAATCTTCTACTTATATTGTTTAATAGCGTAAATATTTCCAATGTAGAAAGTTAGTTTTATGTATAGTGACATGAAATTGTTTAAACTATTCTACGTAAGAAGCTAGATAAGACTCAATGATAGAAAGTGATAACTGTCTTAAGTTATAAGGATAAATGAAATAGGAATACGTTTTATCTCTGACAATACATGGAGATAAAAATTTTGAGCGTATTTCATGTGTAACATCTCTTTACCTTGTAATAATTCAAATTAGGTTATGTCTAAGGTAGGAGAATTTCTAAAAGTAGGAGGCTATTATATATGCCTAAACAGGGAAAATACAATCTTGTTGAAATTGGTTTGATCAGTATAGCACTGTGGTGGGCAGTTTTATTGTTATCTCCCATTGCTACATTTAAAAATTCTGTTTACAGTACTATGGAGCAAGTTATGCCGGAACAGTTATGGGGCATGCAATGCTTATTTATATCTTTCTTCTTATTATATGGGGTGGCTACAGATAATAAGATTATTAGAAGTATTGGATTGTTAATTTCTATTGGATTTTGGACATTTGTTTCCGTTTCCTTATGGTTAAGTGATAGTGCTACAACAGGTACAAGTTATTTTGTTTGGGCACTTATGGCCGCAGGTCTCTATCTTAAGCTGATGAAAGTAGGTGACGGTTAATGAAAGATAGTTTAATTTCTGCAATTGCTTCTGTATTAGGCATGTTTATTACAGGGGGTTTTGGTTACTTAACTTCTAAGAACAAACCAACTTCTAACACTAGTATCGATACAAGTACAAACCGTCATTCTTTATCTGATGACGAAAGGCAGTTTCGAATTGAACTCAAAGATATGATGTTAACATATCAAAATCAGGTGAAAGAACTAACTCTAGAGGTTGCTAGATTAACAAAAGCGAATCTTCAATTAGAAGTACAAGTAAGACAATTAACGGCTCGTAATGAGAGTCTAGAAACGCAAGTACATGAATTGACCACTGCGAATAGAGAATTAAAAGAAGAGGTACAAAGGAGACGCAATAGTATTGCGGAATAAGGTGAATCCTAGGAGTTTAATTCGGAATAATCAGTTATTTTAAGAGCAAGGACTACCTCTATCTGTTTTTATTTTAAATATATTTATTATTCTTAGTAAATGTTAAACCATTAAATATTCTCCTTATAATAATGCAAATCAAGTGTTGCAATACGAGATTGATGTTCTTCGTTTTATTCAGGCATGAGGAGGTCTTGATGTGGGATTTAAGAAAAAATTTGAAATTGAAACAGATTATCTGGATGAAGGATCAACCAAGCGTCCTGGTAATCGCATTTATGTTCAATTTATTGTTGCACATGATATAGAGCATCCAAACTTAACAGCAAGAGAAAGTGTAGATTATTATCAACGTACACAGAATCAATCAAATACTGCGGTACATTTTCTCGTAGATGATAAACAAATTATTGAGTGTATACCTGCTGTGACACATGAACCAGAATATGCCTTTCATGTAATTTATGATGTTAATACTAGTAATGCATTATATGATACATGTGCTAATAATTCTGCCATCGGAGTGGAATTATGCTACGGTGAAAAAATTGATAAGGTAGATTCGTATAAGCGCTATGTTTGGCTGCATGCTTATATTTGTTATAAGTTTGGACTAAATCCTCGCCGAGATATTATAGGGCATGATGTACTAGATTCTAAGCTGAGAAGTGATCCCACTAAAGGACTAGAATTTGTAGGTAAAAGCTTTAATCAATTCATTATGGATGTAGTAGACGAGTTTGAAAGTTGTACAAAGGAAACCAATATGATAGCTAAACAGGTATCGGTCAAAAATGGAAAGTTATATACAATACGTGCAACTGATACGCTTCAGTCTTTAACCACACAATTTGGTATAAAAGCAGATTGTTTAAAAAAATTAAATCCAGAACTGGACATCCATGCATTGTATGAAGGACAAAGTATTTTAATCGAGCCAGGTTCACCTCAATTAGGCAAGAATTACATCAACATAGAACTAGAAGAGTATATGAGAAGCCCTCCTGTTCGACCATATCCAGGAAAGCCTATAAAACGAGGCGATAGGGGACGGAATATAGAGGTGATTCAAAGAACATTAAAAGTGAGTGTTGATGGCATATTTGGTAAGGAAACAGAAGAAAAGGTCAAAGAGTATCAGCGTAATTCTAGTTTCTTATCTATTGATGGTGTAGTTGGTATGCAAACTTGGTATGCACTATTTTAAATTGGAGGAATAGAAAATGAATGCCCTTTTACAGTCAATGCTAGAGAATGGAGCATTGTTAGTGATTTTAGCAATTCTAACAGAATCTCTTACAGAGATTCTAAAAAACATGATACCTAATAGAACTATTCAAGATCGTTTCACGTATCTGTTATCTATTTTTGTAGGTATTTCTTTAGCATTTGCTTTTAATTTAAACTTCTTTGACTTGAATGGATATGGAAAATATATATCCATTATATCTGCAGGATTATTGGCAAGTAGAGGAGCAAATTATGCGAATGGATTTTTGAAAAAATTTGATATTTTACGTTAAAGAAGGATGGGGTTAAAGTATGGGATATATTGTTGATATTTCAAAATGGAATGATAATATTAATTGGGCTGTGGCGGCGAAAAATCTAGATCTTGCTATTTGTCGTGTGCAATATGGTTCATTGAAACGTGATAAATTGTATAATCAGCATGTACAAAAATTAGAAGCATATGGCGTCCCGCATGCAGCATATGCATATGGGTGTTATGTAAGTGTTAATGATGCAATTGTGGAAGCAAAAGATTTTATGGCACGAGTTAGTCCAAATGCTAGATTCTTAGTGTTAGATGTAGAAGATGATACACTCGCAAGTTGTGGACCAAGTAAATTAGCTGCAGCATCTCAAGCATTTATTGATACATGTAAAGCGGCAGGGTGGAAAGTTGGTTTATATGTAAGCCACCATATGTATGAAAAATATGGGTTAAGTAATATAAAAGCTGATTTTTTATGGGTTCCACGCTATGGCAATAAGCCGAAATATAGTTGTGATTTATGGCAATACGCAGACAATACAACAGGTGGGTATGTATCTGGAATTGGGAATTGTGATGTTAACCGTTTGAATGGTGACAAATCTCTTAAATGGTTCTTGGGAGAAGAGGAGAACAATACGTTTTATCGTATCTACCTTGGTGACTTTAATACGTCTGAGTGGAAGGATGCCACAATGAATAGAGTAAAAGAAATTCTACCTGGTTATGGTTTGTGGGAGGAAAATTTAGGGGATGATAATTATCGAATTATCGTAGGAGATTTTAATACTAAATCATGGGTTGATGAAACATTTAATAAATTAAAATTAGCTCTTCCTAACTATGGTATGTGGATTCAAGAAATTTAATAAATAAGCAGATTCTTTATTTAAAGAATCTGCTTATTTTTATATGTAACTAAAATGGTTTTTAAGAAGTTATATAGTTTGAATCTTCTGTCATTTAATGTTATATGCTTTTTTAATTAAGTTTTATTGCGAGCAATCATTGCATTCAGATAGGTTTTGATCTAAGCGGCTTATAGCTTGTTGACGAATATAATATAAAACTCGAGAGCTATACTTGCTTATATTGTAACCACATACATCTAATAAATCTTTGAGTTGTTCTATATTCATTATACAGTTTAATTCGATCATTTCTTCTGCAATTAGTCCAATTTCACTTTCATATTTGGACAATCGTTTTGACTCAAAGTTGTTATCTAATTTATTCTTTATACGGTTTAAAGCACGATTAACTGTCATTGGATAGACATTTAATTTTTTTGCTATCTGTGAGTTATTGTTACCATCCATAATAAGATTGATCACTTGAGTTTCAAATTCGGATAAATTGGAGTTTTTAAGTAGATTTTCTACATAGATTTTATCCATTACTTTACTTTCATAACCTATTGAGTAATCCTCGGGTTCAAAGCTTTCAAGTGAATTTAAAGAGGTTAATTCTGAAGCGAATCGAAGAACATTTTCAATGCGCTCTACAGTAACATCAAGTAATTTTGCTAATTCTTCAGCTTTTGGAAAATAACCTAGTTCATTTTCAACTTTCTCCATTTGTTTGAGTAGATCTACTGCACTTCGACTTAAGCGTACAAGTCTAGAATCATTATAGAGTAATTGGTTAACTTCCCATATAATTGGCCGATAAATATAAGTAGTAAACTTAATTCCTTTATTAAAATCAAAATCTCTAATTGCTGTAATAACAGCTATATAAGCGTGTTGAAGTAACTCTTCTTCATCCACGTTAAATTTGTTTTTCAGGGATTCAATGCTTCCTTTGTAGTGAGCAATGATTGAGAAGAGAAATTCTTTATTTTCACATAAAAGTTCAGAGAGTAAATCAGGATCCTCTTGGCAAGCTTTCAATAACACATTGTTATGTAAGTCAGGTAAATTATCTTCTCTCAGGTCAATATATCTTTGGGAAGGCACTTTAATTCACCCCAACTCTATTAACCAAGAAAAAACTGTTGGTTAATTTTAAGAAATAAGGTTGATGTAATGAATCAAAGTATGGGCCCCAATTTAAAGTATTTGAATTGAAATATAATGTCTTTAGTAACTTGTTTTTTATCATTTTTAAATCCTCCTATTTGTTGAATCTGCATACTAACTGTCGTTATGAGAAGTTAATAGGTTGCGACGGAAAAAGTAGAATGATCTAAAACGGGAAGAAAATATAGATGTATTAAGTGAACAGATGGAGATTACTTGTAAGTATGGAATTAGAGGTTAGAAAAAACTATTTTATATTAGATTTTTAAAATCTAACAACTATTATTAGGGATATTTCGATAGCTACTATGAAAAAGGAGGAGTAATGATTCTGTTTTATTCAAACTAAATTTCAGTTAAACAAAACTAAAAGAAAAGAAAACTTTTTAAAGAGTAATAAAGTTGTTAAAAGTTGGGATTTCTTAGGAGGTGAAGAAAGTGGCATTGACTCCGCATGGTTATAGAATATATTGTGATAAAAAATTGGAGGATGTTATTTCTATTTTAGATGAAAACTTAGAAATTAAGATTGATGGAATAGTATACAATGTCATATTAAAGACAGGGGAATATAAAACTTATCATGAGCAATTTGAAAGTGAACTTCCTGAAATGATTACAACTATCTTTCGAGATAATAACGTTCCTGTGTTTTGTAAATTAGGTGGGGTATATGATTTTTCTAATAATCGTACTGTATTAGTATTTGAGCACATGGATACAAAGAAACATCATGATATTAATTTGATTGGCGGCTCAGCATACAATTTATTAATTGGAAAAGTATTAAATACGGAACCATTTGCAGATGGTACTTATTATAAATTTATGGAGATTCATAGCAATATTTTAGTGGTATACCCTGATATGTCACAAATACTGTCTACAATTTTAACAAGACAGTATGCGAGCTATACTCTTAGTGGAACAGCTATTATTAGAATGAGTATGTTTGAAGAGATAAAAAGTTCTATTTATGTAGCAAGTGCATCGCGATTAGAGGGAAGTATTTCAATTCGCAAATCAAGTAACTCTCATATTAAAGGAACTATATCAATACCTATAGATGCTTCTCATGATATTGGCTCGTTCTTAATTATTAGGAAATAAGTTCGCAACATTCTAGTTAAGTAAAACGACTATAAATATATAGCTGTAAGGATAAATTCCATATCAAACTAATTAACCTATTGAAGCTTTAGAGTAAGATCAGGTGTAGATGAAAGATTATAATCTAGGAGGAATTTAAATATGAAAATAAATAAATTTAACGTTTCTGCAGTCTTTTATTTTAAAAGTGGAAATTCAAAGAAAGTTGATTGGTTGGAGGATAAATTAGTAAAAAAATTAAAGAGTGAGACACAAGAATTAACTGAAGGTCTTAGCTTAGAGGAAGCAGATGTTTTTTTTCAAAGCAAGTTTAAGGAATGGAAAGAAAATGGTACTACTATAATTCGTAAAAATGCTAAAGGTGAAAATTCTATCATATCTTTTGCAGAAGTTGAATATATGACCATGTTAGTTAGCTTAGCTAAAGATATCCCTCTAGATACAACTGAGTTGAATGAAGATGAATCTAAAGCAACAAGAAGTATTCAAGAACATCCTGCATTTAAAAAATAACAATGAATAAGGCAGCATCATTCAAAAACAATTTATACATTTGAATATAGAGAAATTTAATTTTAGGAAGTTAAACAATATGACTATACAAAAGGCTAGAATTATTCTACAAAAAATTAAATAAAAAATTTTGTAAATCCTTATAATGAATGCGATACAAGAGGGAGGATGAAATATGAGGGCAAAAGAAATTTTAACGAAGTTAGGCACTTTAGAGCAAAAGAGAGATGAGGTAAGTTCTGCATTAATTGAGACTTCCTATAGAGAAGCAAAGTTAGTTTTAGAGGACTCTCTAAAGAAGTACCAGAAGAAAGTGGATGCTTTTCTTAATACAGAATTCGAGCCTTTATCATCAACAGCTTTTCTAATGGTTTCCCACAAGCATTTAAATCTCAACACTGGTGATCAAGTTCAGTTGAATGTAGAAGCATTAACTAGTGATGGGATTACAAAGAATGTTACAGCTGAACTTCGTCCGGCTATGTTATTTAAAGATATAGATAATTTATATAATAATAAAGGTTTAATTACAGCGGTAGACATTAGTAATTATAAATTTGAAGAACGAACAGTTGAAATTGTAAAGACTACCAATGGTTTTGGTGTGGGTGATGATAGAGAAACACAAGGGTTACAAGTTATAGCAACGAATAAACGAAATGAATATCGAATTGTAAATTTAAAAGGTGACTATTTAGGGATTACTTTCCAAACAGATGGTAAAGAAGAAGTTGGTGATAACTGGTTAATTTATGTATATTGGGCGAGTACAGGCACTACTTATTCTGTCAAAGATAAATATATAGCAAAGGTGAGCCTTGAAGGAATTGTAACAGGCCTTAGCGGAGGAACAACAGATATAGTCATTACAAATGGGGTGCATGAAGTATTTGTACCAATTACAGTCGTAGGAAATGAAGCTCCTGAACCACCAGCTATTACTTCTGTGGATAATATGGAAAGCGGAGTAGAAGTTAGATTTGATTATAGTACGTCACCTGATAGTGAGAGTTATAACATTTTTGTAAATGATGTATTAGTTTTAACAGGTGTTGAGCATTCACCTGCTAAATTAGATCATAACATTTTTAATGATAAAGTATCTGTAATTGAAATGACGGCAATTAATTTAGAGGGTAAAGAGTCTGAAAAATCTAATGCATTTCAATATAAACCATTAGATGAATTATCGACTACTTAAGATTTTTTAATGTGAATGTAAAAACATAGTACATTATTTTTCATAAGGAAGTACAGGTATTATAGCAAATTTAATATTTAAATTAGATATAAAAAAACTCGCAACTAAATTGATATATATATCGACTACTATAATACCAGTACGAAATAGGAGAGGTAAACGATATGGAATTATCTAAGAAAATTAGTCGATTAGTACAGTTAATTCAAAGTGGCGAAAATTTGTCCATTAGTATCGACATTAATTCCGGAATTGCTAGAATTTGTGACATGGATTTTTCTATGGAAGAACAAAACAAAATTATTCATGGTGACATTGATAACACATGGTTAGTCCAATGGTTTAATTACTTGCAAAAGACAATAAAAAAAGAATTAGATCAAGGTGAAAATAATGCTTTGAAACATTTAGATTTGCTTGAGGTACAACATTTGCAAGTAAGAGATAACAATGAGGAAAAAAGTCAATTGAATAAAAAGGCTAAGAATACTTCTGAATCAAATTCTAATAATGAAGCAGATATGAGTAGAAATCTTTATATTGCGGAGCTGGAAAAGAACTATCGTAATATGGAGAATCGGCTTAAAAAAGCAGAAGATTATGTGAAATATTTAGTGAAACAACTAAATGTAAAAAATGTAACGGAGCAAAACTTACAGTATCCATTACATTTTTCTAATAGTAGCAGCAAAATAGAAAATGCAATGAAAGTTAAGAATAAAGAGATTCAAAATGTTATAGATGCAATGAAAGATATTGAGGTACCTTATGGATCGTTTATAAATCATCAAATTAACGAAGTAATTATAATTAAAATTCATAATGATTCAGGGATTAATTATATTGTATCAGGGGACTATGATTCAGCAATTTTAGTGTAGTTAATAAATGAGATTTAGAGGATATGATTTTAAGGTTGGTGATAATTTAATATGCTATTAAATACATTTACAACGGATCAGTGGAAAAAGCATAGAGAAAACCTCGCTAGTAAGTTAAAGGAGATACATATCGAGCATTCCATTAAACGAATGGTAAGATATGATTCCACTTCACTTGGTTTACAAGATTACCATCTTTCTTTGGTATTTGATATTGAAAAAGAACGTCTCTATATTTGCAATAAAGCATCTAAAAGAATGACTGAAAGTACTTCTATAAGACGTTTGCAGGAAATAGAAATGGTTTTAGTAAATTGGTTAAAAGAAATGAAGGAAATTATTAAATAAATTTATATGAGGATTATGTTTAGGTTGAGGAGATATGGATAATAAAAAAGTTAAAATCTATAGATATTATAAGGGTGGAATTTATCTCGTTACTGGTAAGGGAAAACAAACAGGAACTGATGAAGAAATGGTAATTTATGAAGATGCTAAAGGGAATACTTGGATTGAACCTCAGAGTACTTTTATGGCGGATATTGAGGTATGCGGAGTAAAAGTTCCTCGCTTTGAGCATTTAGGTAATTTCTATAAAAGTAATTAAGGAGAGGGTTAATTTGTTAGGCAAGCGAAAATATATGGTTTCTGGTCATGATGCAGAAGGAAAATATGTAGAAAAAGAAGTTTGGGCTAGTTCTGCTCGTAATGCATTAAATATTTCTCAAGAGTGGAATGACGGTAATACATATACGGTAGCTCGTAAGGTTGGATGCGGCTGTGGTGGAAATTAAGTAGACATAAATGTATGCAAATATATAATTATTTTATATTAATATACAGTATAAAGGATTTGTTAGCGTTCTTCCTTATAAATACTTTACAGGAGGTAGGAATAAAATGTTTGAAATTAATACAGTTGAAGAATTTAAAGAAAAGATAGTAGAAGGGTTTATTTTAGTTTATTTTTATACTACTTGGTGTGGCCCCTGTAAAATGATTACACAGGATATTAAGGAATTGTCAAAAGAAATTGACGATATTAAATTTATTCAAGTTAACGCTGATCAATTTTTAGATATCACTAAATTGTGTGAAGTTAGTACGATTCCAACGCTTCTGTTTATGAAAGATGGTAAAAATATTGAAAAGAAAGTTGGATTTACTCCTAAGCAAGAAATTCAGGAATTTATTGAGGCTAGTAAATTAGCAAGCCAAATGGAGGCTGAAGAGGAAGTATTAGAAAAAGATGCCTTAAATTGAGAAGAAACTTGAAAAAGTAATACCACAAAGGTGTGTCATTTGACACACCTTTTCCTATAATGGGCTTACTATATTTGGTTAGGAGGTTACAATCGATATGCCTAAACTCAAAAGTATTATGAGATATGTTAAAGAAATAGATAAAATGATTAAAGATTTGCGTAAGGGTATGGCACATAGCCATCCATACTCAGTAGATGCTTTACGGCAATATGTAGATGAATTAGAAGCTATACGTGAAGTAATCATGGAATCAGGACTTGAATCTGGTGAAAACTTGGATACATTAATGTATAAAATTAGGGAATGTATAAGGGAGTGCGTGAGACCTTCTTATGCACGAAAACCACAAGTTTTACCTTATCCAAAACCGGATCCATGGGTACCACCTGTTACAGTCACAGGGGTTAATATTATTTTCGTTGTAGATATTTCTGAATCTATGTTTGAAGGAGGGGGCCTTGAACCTGGAGGTCGTGTTAGAAACTTATTAGTTGCCACAGCAAATGAAATCGAGCGTTATGCTAAAGCTGCTAAAATCCCATGTAAAGTATCATTAGTAGCCTATGCTGATCCTACAGACAGAGCAGGAAAGAATAGGCCGAACTTTTGGAGAATTCTACTGAATAAAAGTGTAGATGTACAAGGATTAGCACAAGCATTTTCTGATATTAGTACGCTAACATTTAATCGAGGATCGGATTTCCCTGAATCTGGTATGTCTGCAATTTATCATTCGATTGATCAAGTGATAGATAAAAGTGTAATAAATGGTAAACCCGTAGAGAATTCTCTTATTCTTGTATCAGATGATAGACAAAAGTTAGAGGGTAGTAGCGAACCTTCACATCGCCTGTATAAAGAAGTTACATACGATCAGGTTGACGGGAAGCTAAATAGCCTTAAAGTATTTAATCGTTATGCGTTAGTGCCTATGAAAACTATATATACAGTTCTTCCAGGAAGAAAAGGACCTGGGAAAATAGGGCCAGGGAATTGGAATAGTCCTATCATTCCTTTCTTTAGACAGTGTAGAGAGTACTTCCATGTAAGCTCTTTAAAAGATGTAAGCGATTGGATCACTTGGACATTAGATCCTACTAAGGCTCCGAAAAAAAAGTGAGGAGGAAGTGATAATGACAATTAGATTTGGAGATTTGTATGAGGAAATCTTAGCTATTGAAGATGCTATGCAGCGTATGAGAGATGATATAGCTAGTTCAGATTGTTCCTCTATTACAAAATGTCGTTTGGAAATAGAATTAGAGATGCTTGAACAAAAATTATATGAATTAGAACGTACAAATATAGATTTTGAATTATTAAACTTTGTTACAATTATAGAATCTATTGAAAGATGCTTTAATTGTATTGATATTCCAGGTGAATTATCTCATGATATAGCTCCTGTACCATATGATACAGCAAGCAATTGCGGAGGTAAAAAGAGACAATTATCACTTAAAGATATTGAGTTAATTAAAGTATTTGAGATGAGTACTAGAAAGCCCGACAAACGACCAAATGTATTTGAATTTGTTAAGAGCGCAATGCCGTATAAAATCCTTACAATTGCATCAGAGAAGTATATTGTATCGTATGACTCGTTACGTAATGGTATTGCGGTTAAAGGGTTCAATAGGCAAACAGGGGAGTCAGTAACGAACTTTGGAAATATTTCTAGAATTGATGTGAAATTAAATGATTCGGCGCGTCAGAAATATGGCGTAGAATGGGTAACTGCATGTAAGGTTTTATTAACAACACCTACACCAATGGTTAGTATTGCACCGTTATCGTTAGCTATTGATGGTAATCCGAGCACCATGCCTAGAGTTGAATATACAAATGAGGCAGAAGTTGAAATGGTATTTCAATTTTTTGTATAGATAATTAGGAGCTAAAAAGATAAAAAAACGTACAGAAGTGTACGTTTTTTTATTATCTCATTTAATCAAAGTGGCAATTATAATGTTTAATTCATTTTCTATTAAATTCACCTAAAACGTTGAATTCAGGAAGTTGTTTATTTTCTGTTTAAATTGTTGATGAAATAATCTGTTCAGATCTAAATCCCTATTAGAAAACTTTTTAATTTCCTCAATTGAAAATGTACCACCCCAATATGGAGAGGTATGAATATCCGAATGGAATGTCACTCCTAAATAGGTAGAAGGAATGGCGTTTAGCATAATATTTGAAATTTCTTTTAAAACGTCTTGGGAAACATTTTGTGGTACATCAAAGATTAATTCATCATGTATCTGTAATACGATGTGTATATCATGCTCTTCAAGTATAGATTTGTAATTCTCCTGTAGCCATTCATCTCTATCTAAGCATTTTGTACCATCTGGCCGGGTGGGATAAAATAAATTTATCATGGCTTTTTTTACCTGCGTCGCAGAAGTTCCTTGTATTTTAAAGTTACAACTTTGCCGTTTTATTTTCTCTAATCTCCAATCTGAATTTTTGTTCTTAAAGGTGGAAGAAGAGGTAGCTTTTAAAATCGTTTCTTTAAAACGTCTTTTTCTACCAAACAAATCTTTTACATAACCATTAGTTAAAACTTCTCTATGTGTTTCAGATTCCCATCTTAAAAAGTTGGGTAATTGTTTTTTAAATTGATTAATTAACGAGGTCGCTGCTGCTTTTGTAATATTTAATTGATCGGATAAACCGATTTCTGTTATACCATATAAGGTCACTTAAACCCCTTAGTTTCCTAAGGGAGTGGACTATACCTTAGCAACTATTTCAAGTTACTTCTCACATTAAGCGAACTCGTTAGATTGGTTGTTTATATAACCGCGGAACGCTATAAGTCTCTGCACCTGCCATTCATATGAACGCTTTGGCACAGGATTACCATATGCTTATACACTTAGGTTTCCCTGTTTTGAGTGAGATTTTAATTCGGCAATCCCTTTACCGAATACAATGCTTTTCATTTCTTTTCTAAGCGATTCAAAAGCATTTGCCAGAGAAGGAATAGTAGTACTATTTAGTTCCTTCATATTATATATCTTCAAGATATATAGACATTCTGGGGTATCTGACCATTTATTTATAAGCTGTTGTATATGATGCTGAGTCTCTTTTAATGTCTCTCTTTTATAATTTCGA
The DNA here is from genome assembly GCF_038005705.1 of Bacillus sp. FSL L8-0199. Classification (NCBI taxonomy): domain Bacteria; kingdom Bacillati; phylum Bacillota; class Bacilli; order Caryophanales; family Bacillaceae; genus Bacillus; species Bacillus sp. FSL L8-0199. The sequence goes on from NZ_JBBOTS010000002.1 coordinate 77,419, forward strand.
ATATCCTCAAACAAGTTATAAGTAAACCCCTTAATTTGGCAAGTGATTTGACTATGCACATCTAAACCTTTCTTAAAGGCTTCAATTAGAACCGGTTCTTGTGTTACTATTGCGAGCCAACGTAATTCTTGTTGTATGTATACCGCCATTTTCATGGTATTTGAACACTCCTTAAAGGAGCCGGATTAGACTATACCTTCTGTTGCATTCCTGCAAATAATGGGCAAATTTTGTGACCACTAAGCCCATAGCCTACCGTATAAATGAGTTCGATGGATTTATCAATTTTGGTTGATAGACGACTCATTATTTTGTTAACTATGAATCAAGATGATAATTAACAAGCAGTCGTTGCACTTCTTGTCACTAGAAGCACAGGATTCGCTCCACCGTTACATGAGGGCGTTCCCTGTTTTGAGTAGGTTTAGATTAACGACTTCAGCCAACGTTTTGTAAACTGAAGTCAATACTGGTGAATAATCTACCTCTTTCTGCTCTAAAGGCCATACGTATAAAATCAGCTTTACTTGGTACTTGTTGTCATTGTAGTAATGCAAGGCTCTTTATCCTTGCTCTCTTTTTTCAAAGAGTATCGGACTATATCATCACCCTGTTGTAGAAGGGTGGATCGCTTTCGTGCTTATTTCACCTGTTCTAGGTTAATTTAAGTAGTCTCTGCACCTTTCTAATATCCCTATTAGACTTGGCTCAGGATTGACATAGGTAATTACCCTTAGCTTTCCCTGAATTAACGATCTGCTTACACATAAAGTTACCTTTATGCAGCCCACAACTTTAGGTTTGGTGACGAGCAACTCATACGGCCTGTTTTAGTTCCTACAGAGTTATAGATAGGATGAATTTTATTATCGATAGTACCTTGTTGTTCTTTGGGTAGGGAGTTGCAAAAAGAACTTATTAATTTCACTAAGCGACGATATTCTAGAATTAGCGGAATTACAGGATGCATTGATAGATTACGTATCAGCGTTTTTCTATCAGTTTTTAGCTTGGAAATCAAACTTTTGCAACCTTTGTCATATTCCATAATAGGTTTTAGAATAGCGTTATCAATATAAAGTTTTTGGGCCAAATGGGCTGGAGAATTTATATTAAACAAAGTGCTTGTTAATTTATTTACGCTATTATATTTATTTTGTTGCTTAGGTGGGTGCATACAATTATTTAATGTGATAGTAGAACCTAGGTAATTCAAGATTTCTTTTTTTACGGATTGTAATTTTGCTTGGAGTATTTGTTTTACATCATTGCTTAGAAATTCTTCACTAATTTTAATACCTTTTCTTTCAGCGGTAGTAAGTACAGCTATTAAAGGCATCTCTATTTCTCTAAATAATTTATATATATGAACAAGATTAAATTTAGGGTTTTCAAAAATCCTTTTCTGATACTGGAATACAGACTTTAGCATAAAAATATCATAGCAAGCGAAGTAGGTAGCTACATGGTGTTGTAGCTGATCATAGAGTGTCTTTTCAAACATATATTTTTTTCTATCAATGGTATTTAAAATGGTTCCTTTTGAAATAAGACGGGGTAATACATATTCTTTATACCATTCTTTTACACCTTTTGGATGGTTCTCATTTAATAGGTTTGCAGCTATCTCAGTATCCCAAAAGATATTATATGTAATGTCAAAATTACACCAATTATATAGAGCGTGAATGTGTTGCTTACTGTTACTAAGTATTAATAAGGTATCTTTCTCTAATAGTGGTGAGAGTTTTTTCATCGTGTATTCTAGACTTAATGTAGAGATATTCTGTGATAATCGATGTTTAAAAGGCTTAATAGGTATATAAAAAAAACTGTTATCCATAAATCCAATCGTAATTGAGATAATTGAGTCTTTAAAAGGATTCAAACCAGTGGATTTCGTATCAATAAATGTATAAGCTTGCGAATGTAAGGTTTTATACACCTTATACTTGGTAATGAATTCTTTAAATTGTTCAGGGGTATGTATTAAGTAGTAATTTAAAGGTAGTTTTACTGAATTATTAATTCCGTGAACATATTGATTTTGTTTTATCGTAATCTTTTTTTTCTCATTTTTTTTTGTACGAGTTTTTTGCGTGCTTTCTTTTACTTCGCGCTTATTTAATAGTGTAAAAATGTCCTGATTGGATTCATTTGATTTAAAAAACAAAATTTACAACTCCTTACTTCAAAAAGGGACGACATAATCGTCCCTTTCTATATTTAATAATAGAAATTAAAATTCCATACGGTTTTCTAAAACGGTAATTTATGATTAGTAGTTCTCAATTGTTCCTTTTCATCAAAACCTTCAGTAGTTAATGAAAGAGTAGGGGAACTACATTGAAACTGTGCTTGCTGTAAATTGTATATTGTTGAGGCTGCATTCATAAATTCTTGGATTTCATCAGGACTATGAGAAGTTATATATGTTGATATATCAAGCATTTCAATTTCATTAAAGTCTGGCTTCTTTAATATAGGTTCTTCATCCACTGAAGTATAATGGTATGGTTTAGCTGAATAAGTGGTATCATTAGCACCTGTCCCACTTCTAGAGATAGTGACAAAATCTTTTGTAGGATCAATCATGTAAAGATTAAAGTCTGTGTGTAATTTTTGAATGTGAGTTTTCGCTAAAGAGACTAGCTTAATCTTATTATCTAATGGATCATATACACGTAATTTAATCTTCAAATTCGGATATTTACCAGGATTAACGTGACAAAGGGGGCACACATCTGTCCCTGGACAACGTATATATTTGGGTTTTAAGGTAGGTTCATAATGCTCGCGAATACCAACCAGATTTTCATACCAATCGATAAATAAAAGTGTAAGTGGTTTTTTATCTTTAAACGTAAGAAAGGTGTTTCTCACTTTTAAAATTGCATCTAATCCTTTTATGGTCGTCATACTTTATTTCCTCCTTAAATTGACAGGATATATAACTTCGTCTGATTGTTATATATCAATATAAAGTTTTAATTAAATTAATTTTGTCTATTCTATTTATATAAATAAATAGAACTTAAGTTTTTAAATGCAGACTGTAAGTTATGAATCTAGCCAATATTTAATAGTAACAAATCAATAATTAAGCTTAATAATTTTCCAATAAAGTTCATGTAATGAATGGTTATATATATAAAAGAGGGCTGAAATCTAATAAGAAACAGATAAAAAACGCCTTTGAAAATTATTGTCGATGTTGTATACTAGTTGTATATACTAGACTGATTAATAGTTATCGTAATAACTAATTAAAAAGTTGCGGAATTTATAATAAAAATAAAAGTTGCTTTTGTTTACAAAATGTTCTTAATTGTTTTACAATATTTTTAGGTGATTGTTGTTTGAAATAGTAGGGAACTATGTATATTAACAACAATAAATGCTACGCAATTTCTTTAATGCTCTTGTTGAGTGCGATTTATTAATTTTAAGTTCGTTTGCGATTTCGGCTAAATTCATACAGACTCCTAAGCCGTCATATAGCATGTATTCTATGACATGTTGTTCAGTCGGAGTAAATTTATTTCTATGTATTTCAAAATCTGCTTTAACAATTGAGAATTCATATCCTTGTTCGTAAGACTCTTGGCAAAATGTAGGGCAATTGTTTTCACTAGAATCGTCTTCAATAAATCCATCACAATAAAATACAGAAGTCGAATTTTGTTCTACCATTCTATTTGTATAACGATAATAATCAACCACGGTTCTTTTAATAATTGTTTGACAGAATGAAGGTAGCTTTTCAGATGGAACTGTTGTTTGTTGAAGAGATTTCATTATACGCAAGATACAATCTTGTTTCACATCTTCTTTATCTTGATTTCTCACCTTAAATAATTCAAAATTAAAAATTTTAGCTATAGATTCAGAGTTTAGTATTTCCATTATTAAATCTTGAAAGTTTATAGTTGCTGTGTTCATTATATAAATCCCCTTTATTTGAATGAATTAAAATTTACTGCTTAGTAAACTAATTGAATTTGTATTTAATTTATCTAGTAACCCCATCTTAAGTAAGTCATTGGAGTCGATTTTTGAATCTTCAGTGAATTGGGGTGGGTAAAGAGTATGATTGACCGTGAATCCTTCCTGTATTAAGTGTTTTGTTGCTTTTTGTGTTGCATCTTTTCCAGCTTTGTCATTGTCAAAAAATAGATCAACTATCTCTATACCTGCTAGATGTAATTCGTGTATTTGGTTTTTAAATAATAATTTCCCGTTAATTGCAATAGCAGGAATACCTACTTGATAGTTACTCATTGCATCTATAGGAGATTCTACGATACGAACTCTTTTAATTCGATTGGCTGATGTTCGTAATTGATTAATTAAATGAAGTCCAAATAAAATATCTTTTTTGTTTGGTAATCCTTCGTTGATAAATTTTGAACCGTTATAATTGCTTCCAATTTTTCGTTTTTGTAAAAAGCGAAGATCCCCGTTTCGAGTACGTTGCGGAAATACGATACATTTATTTCTGACATCTATTTTTATTTCATAAGTATCTAAAGTCTTCATGTTTATTCCACGCTGATTAATTAAATAGGACATTGCTACATTGTAAATTCCTTGATTTTTAAATTTTTCCTCATCCAATTTTTTGAGTGTTTCTTCAGATAATGTATTTGCTTTTATACATTTTTTTCTTGTAGCTAAGATTTTTGTAATGTCTAAAGGTTTACGATTGTCTTCAAAATAGTAATTTGATAATAGGGCTTTTAATCCGTTGCCTCGTTCTAAAACAAAAGCGGTTTCAATTACACAATCTATGGTTCCTAAGTATCCACAACAGAAACAGTGTGTGTGATAGGGAGGGGTTTTAGAAATACCAAATGATGGTCTTGTTTCTGTATGATTCGGACAGCAACACATTATATAATTGCCGTTATCATTTTTCTTTGAAAATGCTGCATGGTTACTTTGATATCTAAGGGAATACTGATACTTAAAACGCAAATCATCTATTAGACTTGGTATATCAAGTGATGTATTTTCGAGAATTTCTACATTTTTTGCTTTTTGCATGTATTTTCATCTCCATTATTAAGACTAGAAGAACTGTTTTTCATACTGATTGTTTATGGTACTAATCAGTCCGGTATCAAAGTTATATCGCACAATGAAACTTTGACCACTAGCATTGCCACGATTTTTTATAACCTGTACTTTAAAGGTATTTTCATTTATTTTGATAATAGATATACCTTTGCTAGCATCTTGGAAAATTGCATAAGTTTCCCCGATATCTTCACCAGTCATCGTGCTATCATTTAGACTTTTTTTTATTCTTTTAGCGGACTCTCTGTTAGCTTGTGCTACTACATAACCTGGAATTCCTGTTCCTAAAATCATTTCACGTACTGCTGCTGATATATCAAATAATCTTTGTCTTAAATCCCCAAAATTATTATTGGAGCTATTTAAACGTACTTTGGATAATTGATCTAAAACAAAGCGAGTATGTCCTTCAGACTCAAGGACGCGTTGTATTTCAGTAACTGTATAGGGGCGACCACCATTTTTTTGAATATCATAGATGACCATATCTTTTTGCTTTTTCCTTAGTTGATCTAAAAAGAAGATATAACGGTCTTTTTGTTCAGCTGACATAGTACCACGTTGTATGCCTAAATTTGATACACCAGCCAGGACATGATCCCAATTTCGGGCAATTTCTTCGGCACGTTGTTCTAAAGCAAAGTATGCAGGGAAATCCCACTCGATATTACTATTCCAAGCGGACATTAACATAAATGAGGATATTAATGTTTTGCCCATATTAGATGGTGCGAAAACAAGAAAATAATCAGTTTCTTGCCCATCACTTACTAATCCATTAGTCACTAAATCTAATGTTTTAAAGCCTGTAGTCGCTCCTAAAATTTCATTTTCATCTCTACCATGAATTGATAAGTATTTACTCTTACGTGTATCCGCCATTCCAGTATATGAGTATCCTTTGTTGTCAATATTCGCAAGTTTTAACATATTCGTGGCATTTAATTTAATATCTAAAATAGCTTCTACAGTTTTCTTTTCAGCGACAAGGTTTGCTGCTTTTTGAAGAAAGGGCTTGAATTTTCTATGTAGCCAATCTTCTTTCAGAGCATCTACTACAAATTCTGTTTTTTCTAATTCGACCATTTCAAATTCTTCAAATATATTCATTACGGTTTCTATTGTTGGAAGTTGTTTTTGTAATTTTTTAAAATTTTTAATGTAATTAAAAATATCTTTATGTATAGGAAAATGTTCTTCATCAAGGCCATTTTTATCAATTGAAGACCAATCTCTGTTTTCTAATATATTGTTTAATAGTTGTAATTCTTCAATGGATGGCATAATATAAACTCCTTTTCATCTAATCTCGACATAATAATCGATGTAATAATGGAAATAGTTGCGATTTTTTTAATAACAAAACGCGGAACTTATGTTCGTTTTTGGGGTGAAAAATTAGAACTTATGTTCTTTTATAATTTAAAATAAAACGTATGTTCTATTTTTACCGAAAAATAAAAGAACTTATGTTCGTTTTTGGGGCGTAAAAGAATAGAAGATTAAACCAGAACCCTAATGGAATAAAGCATCTTACTATCCAAAACAGATATTGCTGCTTTATTATGTTCTGATTAACTTCTTTTGTTTTACAGGTATTTATATATAAGGATTTAATACACTTCTACTCAATTCATAAGCTGAAAATTTAATCATGTAAATTAGTATACTATGGAAATATATTAATTGTAATACTATTTTTACATATTTATCATATTATTGTTAAATGGATTCTAGAAAGACCCCGTTACATGACGAGATCTTTATATAATTGGCTTCAGAATATAACTTTTTTCTTGTCTTCTATCACGACCTCCTAATTGATATACAACAGTATTAAATAACATACGAGATGTAATAATATCCCCAAGACAATTCTCTTGTTCTAATTGTTGGAGTGTAAGATTAGAAGTGAAAAATGTTGATTTTTTGTTTTCTTTACGAAAATCAATTACATCATAAGTAAAATCCTTAATATAATTTGTAAATCTCCCATTTCCTATATCATCAAGTATTAGTAGGGGAACCGTCTTCATGAGTTTTACTTGTTGTAAAACTTTTTGTGTGAAATCTTCATCATTTAATTGATAAATTTGCCGTAGATCATTTGCCCATGAACCATACTTAATATAGAGTACAAGCGGAGACTCAAAATTAAATAAAGAAGGATTCATTACTGATTTAAATATATATTCCATTGCAAAGGCTATAGCAGTATATGATTTACCAGTTCCTTTTTGTGGATGTATAAAAGCGAGATTATTTCCATTCTTAACAATTTCCTCTATTGAATTAAAAGTATCTATAATGTAGTCTTTGTACATTCTGTTATCCGTGTCGATTAAGAAATTTCTTTTATTTGCATTTTGATATTCTAAAGGGATTTGAGAAAGCTTTAAAGCTTGATTAAGTAAGATATAACCGCCACACTCAGGATTTATTGTATAATCCTGTGGCAGGGGAGTAGTACCATTTCTACGTTGGCACCAATCTCTAACGACACATTGTGTACAAGTAACATAAGGTTCATTCAATATTCACACCACCCATTATGCTTATAAATTATTTATATGATTTTGTAATTTCAAAACTGTTATATAATAGATTGATTTTTAAATATAAAATTACTAGTCAATACTTCAATATTTAATTCTTTTTTCTCTAAAACATGAAGGAATAAAGCATTTAAGTGATTTATTGTATTTTGCTGAATCTCCATATGATGTAATGAATATTTATTTTGATTAAGAAAAGACAATATTGAATTCTTGCATTTCATAATATCCTTCCAATCATATTTTTTTGCAAGTGTATCTATTACTTCCCATATCATTTCTGATACTTTTAGGAGTGGAATTTTATCACATTCTATTATGTAGTATCGATTACTTTTTCCACGACCTGGGACCTCTTTTTTTATAAATCCTTTTTCAACTAATTCATTAATATAACGAATAATTGTATTTATTGAGCAGGAACAAGATATAGACAATCTATAAATACTTGGGAATGCAAATTCTCCTTTTTTATAAATGTAATTCAAAATGTTAGAATACACCAATTTTGCGTGAGTACTTAGGCCAATACAGTGAGCTACCATGCTAGGAGTGCTTATATGCCCTTTGTTGTATGAGCTATTGTATATAAATTCTCTTTCTTTTGAATTTGGTATCGTTTTATACAATTAAAACACCTCTTTCTATTATAAGTATCGTTTTATATGCTGAAAAAGTTGAGGGGAATTTTAAGGAAATAAAAAATAATTCTACATTCAGATAAAAAATAATCCAATTTACCTATAATACTATTAAATAAAATCCAATAAACACGTAGTTTTTTAATAATGGAAAGCTTTAATTGTTTATATTCTTGCGTAGTTTGGGTTTGATTATAAAGAGCGATTATAAAGCGGGTATTACAATTTGAATAGTTTAGAGGTGATGATATGAAGAGTAATTGGAAATCTCATCCGATTTGTGAATTGGGAGATCAAATTGGAAAAGCTATTATGCTTACATGTAAAGAAAATGCATATATTGGTGGTTTAAAAGACATCACTGAAAAATTCATTATGATTGAAGTTGGTGAGGGGATGGTTATTGCTGTGGACCGCACTGTATTAAATGATGAATCAATAGAACTACATGTTGTGGGAGGATAAAAGATTGTCTGATTTTGTTATAAGTGAAAATACGCGTAATAGTATTAGTACTATTAATGCTCCTAGACCAAAATTAGATCCCCGAGATCCTAATATTGGGAAAATAGCACTGGTTAAAGAAGGGGCATATAAGGGGCTAAAAGGTATAATATATCCACCTACTAAGGAATTGAAATATGATGGAGAGTTTGTAAAAGGATTTACAGGGCATTATGAAGTAGAAAAACTCTATCATGTAATGTTCTTTTTTGAAGATGGTACATTTTTCTGTGCAATGGAGACAGATTTAATGGATTTAGAGGTAGAAGGGGGGATATTCATTATTGATGACGGAGATGGAACTGTTGCAAAACCCTATGGATGTGGTGAAAGATTATATACGTCGGTTCCAGAAATTTATCATGAATTACCTTTAAATAAATCAGGTTATATCATTATCAATACCTACCAAAGCAGGCGGGTAGATTCTGTATTTAAAGTGTTTTGGATTAACAATCTTACTACACCAATAGGACAAACTCATACACGCGTGCATGGAGTAGTTTTTAATAGTCCACATGATATAATATTTTATTATGATCCCAGGTATAACCCAAATAAAATAGTCATTAAGAATGATTATATAGGAAATTGGTATCATAAAGTCAATTGTCTTACAGAACTTGATGGCTCAATATTTAAGCCGTATACCTGTGGGACTAATATTGTTCTTAATAGTCCCATAGATATGAAAAAGTGTTTTTTTCAACTAATTGAACGTACAGGGGAAGTTGAAGTTGTATATAAATACTTGGGAGATCCTAAAAGTGAGGCTTCATTAGAAGTGTTTTGGCAGAATGAAGTCATAGGGAAAGTAAACACTAAGGAAAAAAATTTTGAGGAGAAAAGCATTATCTTTAGTGTAGATGAAATCAAAATGTTTAATCCTCAGGTGAGAGTTACAGTACATGGACACTGGGAAGTGAAAGTAAAATGTCCGGTAAATAAGGAGATATTACAGTTAGGAGAACAGAATTTTTGAATGAGTTTATTAAATATCCTTTAGTTTTTTAATTATAATCCTTCTATTTCTTAAATAGAAGGATTATAGGAACAATTACTTGTTATTATGAATTTAATTAAAAAGAAATTGTACTAACAGCATGTAGATAATTGTTCCACCTGCTATGGAGAGAAGCATTTGTCTCTTCCATATGTGAAGGATTATTACTACTCCTACTGAAATTAATTCTGGAGCACCATGATTGCCGGATAATAAGTTTAGATCCTTAAAACAGTAAATAACTAAAAGACTTATGACAGCTGAAGGTAGTACCTTACCGAGATACTGGACATATTGCGGAGTAGGTTTATCTGATGGGAACACTAAGAAGGGAAGGAACCTTGTAATCATTGTGCCTAAAACCACTATACCAACTGTTATAACTTGTTGCAGTAAACTCATTGTCACAGGGAAACCTCCTCTACGTTCTCTATTGGTTTTTTTAGGATAGTAAGTACTAATAAAATCATAATCATTGCAGGAATGATGAAATTGTTTCCACCAAAAATAATTAGGCTAAATATCGATAATCCCAGTCCTACAAGAGCGCTATAATGCTTTTTCTCCCTCATCCACTGTTCAACAAAAATCACAACGAAAAGTGCTGTCATAACGAAATCTAGTCCTTTTGTATTGAAGTGTACAAAGGAACCAAAAATACCACCAATTGCTGCTCCTATACCCCAATACAAATGATTAAGCAGTGTCACGAAGAACATAAACCAACCCTTATCAACATCTTTTGGAATATCAACAGTAGAATTAATAGAAAAAGATTCATCACATAGTCCAAAAATAAGATAAAACTTTTTCTTTCCAATTCCTTTATACTTCTCTAGCATAGAAATACCATAAAATAAATGCCGTGCATTCACCATTAAAGTAAGAAAAAGTGCATGAATTGGATTAAAAGCAACCAGTAATAAATTAGCTGCAATAAATTCCATTGATCCTGCGAATATGATTAAACTCATTAGAATTGGATATATTGCACTGAAACCCAGAGAGTTCATGTAGATTCCATAAGCAATTCCTAAAAATACAAAACCAGCAAAAATAGGTATTGTATAAGGAAAAGCTGCACGGAATGCGATTCTTATTTGATTTCTATTTTTCATATTATTCACATCCTTAATCAAGAGCTTTATTGCATACAAATTTAACACATAAAATCCATACAATGAATAAGAAAATTGTATGGATTACAATTTTCTTTAGCGGAAGTGTGTTATTCTAACTTTAAAATAATGCTGAGTTTTTATCCTTGTAATACTTTTCAAAGTTTATAAATCTTAATTTTAACTATTAAAATTTATCCTATAAAAATTTAATCGTAGAGGTGAAGCATGCCAGTAAATTCATTTGAAAATTACTCTATGTCTTGGAAACCTAATAAGGAACTATTAAAGCGTCCGTTTTATTCCTCTATTGCAGCACTACTTGAACATGATATTGTAAATGGTTTTTTAGCTCCAGGAACAAAATTGCCTCCACAACGAGAATTAGCAGATTTTTTAGATTTAAACTTTACAACAGTTACCCGAGCTTACAAACTATGTGAAGTTAAAGGCCTAATTTATGCAATCACAGGGAGTGGAACTTTTGTAGCTCCTAATGCAACTCGTTCCATTACTATTTCTACAGAGGAAATCAGAAACTGTATTGATCTTGGATTAGTAGCATCATTTGAGCAAACTAATAGTATTGTCGCAGAGACTATTCAAAAGGTCATAGATAAAAAGTATTTAGAGCAACTATTAAATTACAATGATCCAACTGGTCTTCCGCACCAAAAAACGGCAGGTCTCAATTGGATGAAGTCTTTCGGCATTAATGTGGATCAGGACCATATAGCAATAGTTTCGGGGGCACAAAATGCTTTAGCAATTACATTGACAGCGTTGTTTAAACCTGGAAACCGAATTGCAACTGATGTATACACCTATTCAAATTTTATCGAATTGGCAAAAATGCTACATATTCAATTAGTACCCATTCAAGGGGATGAATTTGGAATGCTCCCAAGTGAACTCGATAAGCAATGTAGTCAATTAGATATTCATGGTATTTTTTTAATGCCTTCTTGCTCTAATCCTACTACGATTATGATTTCAGATTTTCGAAAAAAAGAGTTAGCAGCAATCATTCGAAAGCATCAAATAATTTTGATTGAGGATGATATTCATGCATTTTTGACAGTAGGGGTTATTTCTGATTATGAGCAACCAATGTTTAATTTACTTCCAGAACAAAGTGTTTATATTAGTGGAACTTCTAAGTGCATTTGTTCAGGATTAAGGGTTGCTTATATGGTATTCGGAGATGCCTTACGTAAGGATATTTTAAAGGCTATATTTAATGTCAATGTTAAAACATCTTCCTTAGACGTAGAGGTGATAACAGAGCTAGTGTTATCAGGAAAAGCTCATGAAATTGTTAAGCAGAAGAAATTTTTAGCGGAGTCTGCAAACGAAATTTATTCAGGATATTTTTCTTCCAACAATCCTGTCGGGCATCCTTTTAGCTTTTACCGTTGGCTACCTATTCAAAATCATTATGATGCATTTCAATTAGAAACAGATTTGGAGAGGCACGGCATTCGGGTTTTTCATTCCGAGCGCTTTATTACCGCACAAACCATGCCTAATCAGTATTTACGAGTTGCTCTATCCTCTACAAACTCATTAGAAGAGTTGAAAATAGGGCTAGAAATACTAAAACAATATCTCGGCTAGTTTAAAAAGAATACAGCAGACATTTACTTGAAATAAAGGGAAATGCTATTTAACAGTGAAGTCGTAGTAAAACTCTTATATAGGCAAGAAGAGTTTTTTAGTGAGTCTACAGTATTCTGGGAGGAATCGATGTATTTATTATTAATATATATAAATTATTATATATAAGTGATTTATGTTAGGAAATAAAGGATATTTTTATTCGCAAAAATAATTAGGGTAAGAAGGGGAAATAGTGTGAAAATGAAACAACTTTTAGGTGCAGTATTTGCAGCAACAACTTTAATATCTTTAGCAAATCTACGGACAGATACAATCTTTAAAGATATTCTTATTGACCATTTGGTTATATAAAGAAAACATAGATATAAAAAGGGAAAGTATAGTAGCTGGTTATGGAAAATGGTACATATGATTTTGGTGGATAGTATTACACGTGGTCAAGTTGCTAGATTACTTTATCTTCGTTTGATATAATTATTACTACAGTAGTATTACAGTAATACCTTGGGTATATAATAAAAGAAGAGATGCTTGATACATCTCTTCTGGTAACTGTTGCCGTAAGGCGGGTAGTTACTAAATAAATTTATTTTCTTTTTCTAGAACTTCCCTTTTGCTTCCGACGGCGTAGGGAGGTTCTTTTGCGTTTTGCTAATATTATTCACTAGCTTGTTTCCATAACCAATAACAATAATTCCTAGAAATACTTTCAATAAATTCTGTAGCAAAGACAGTAAATATTCCATCATAGGAGTCACCTACTTTCCCTCTACATAAAAAAGAGAAAGGACAGCACCCACCCTACGTCATACAGTTAAATCTATTCTATCATCCTAGTACAATCTCACCAATATAAACAAGACCACCATTATTGATAGTCTTTTTAGGTAGATTTATAACAATTAATTACAATGTTTTTATATATTGTTTACTATATACATTCATATTCGCCTTATGATTTTTAGCATAACCTATTACATGGCATATGTTTTTTGTACCAAGCTTTGTTAATGCATTTCGCCTTCGTAGGTGTTGAAGGTTTAAAACTATCCTTTAGTATAGTCATATCATTAGAACATCCTGCGATATTTAGACAGAATGTAGCTAATAAACACGATAGTAATAATTTATTCATATAATCACTTCTAATTCTTTAATAGTTAACATTTTTTCATGAAATAAGTTTCTTACTAATTTTACATTATATTAAAGCTCAGAAAATATTCTTATACTCATAAGTTATTACATTTGAGCTAGTGAGATTTTGTTAATAATAAAAGTGATTCTAGTCGAAGCAAGGCATTTAATTGCTGATAAAGGTAAAACTGCTAGTTATCTAATTCTCTCAGTCATTATGTATTTGATTTATTTAACACATGAACTAATAGCAGAAAATGAACGGAAAGGTACATATAGCTAATAATGTAGGGCCAATCCACATGGCCATGTTAAAAAAATCAATATAAACTATGTGAATTCTTTCTTCCAAAGAATTCGATATCTACAGAAAGGGATTTAAGGTTATTGTAAGGTAAATGAAAGTTACCTGAAAGAATCTCAGTTTAATATAAAATTATGAATTATCACAGGAGGGATGAAATAATGTTAAAGAAACTGGGAATAGGTTTAGTAACTTCCATAATTTTGTTGAGTACAAATGGTATTGCTGATGCATCTACTAACAGCGTACATGTAAAAAATGAAATGATATCTAAGAGCACAAAAAAGTGCAGTGACTGTTGGCGTGTTGGTCAATCTAGAACAGAAGATGGAGTTGCAGCAAAGCATACAACAATAGATGGAGAAAAAGTTGTCAAATATACAGTACAGGGCAATGGAAAGGTTAGAATGGATGTCATTGGTAAAGGATTTGCTGAAATTAAAGTAACTAGGGAGAATGGGAAAAGTGTATATTATCAGTTTGAGGTAATTTAATTAGTAATCAAATATAGGTTTTCATTTTAGAACGTTGCCTTCCTATAATTAGGAAGGCTTTTATTATTACATAAATAGGATAAAATAATAGTTCGCTAAATTGGCTAGGAACATAACTAAAAATGTCAGAGGAAATTTAGTAAATTGTTTCACATGAATCATCTTCTCTTGTTTGGATTAATACATATTAAAGTTTATTCTTTGCTTTTCTTTTATAAGAAAAAATAATGTATTTTTTCATTTTATTTTAAGGAGTATTTTGTTTGCTTAGCATGATAGCAATGTGGTATCCCACTTATCATTATGACATTTGCACTGGCTATGGCTAAAAATGAATATAATAAGATTTTCTATGTAAAAGAAAAAATCTTAATTAGTTAAATTAGAATTATTTCTATAATTTAGATAGATGAGATGAATAGGTAGTTTAATTAGTTGACTATTTGAGCTGCATATTGTTCTAAATTTGCGAGTGGCTCCCAAAAAGAAGGAATTGTGGACGTACCACATGATAAAGTGAGAAGCTTTAAAATGTTTACCTTCGTCTAAGTACAAGTTATACACACATATATTGATCTTATAAAGGTATATATTACACTAATATTATGTTAAAGGTGGCGAAATGTATCATGAAAGATTTTGTTCTCGAAAAAGAAAACATTATTCGTAAATATGGTGAATGGACCGCTTATGATATTAAATTAACGGATACTCTATATACAAGAGATATTCGACAACCAAATCCTGCATTAAAAAAAATTGTGACAATGATTCAAGATATCACACAATGTGATTTTAAAAATCTTCGAATCTTAGATTTAGCTTGTTTAGAGGGGCATTACGCTATTGAGTTTGCTATGCAAGGAGCAACTGTTGTAGGGATAGAAGGAAGAGAATCAAACATACAAAAAGCTATATTCGCTAAAGATTTATTAAGGTTGGAAAACTTAACCTTTTATCAAGATGATGTAAGAAATTTAAGTGCTGAAAAATATGGTCATTTTGATATTGTTTTATGCTCTGGTATTTTATATCATTTAGACTGCTCAGATGTATTCCCCTTTTTAGAAAAAGTGTATGAAGTATGCAAAAGGTTTGTAATAATTGATACTCATATCACTTCTACTCCTAATGTATCAGTACTTTATAAAAATTATGAATATAAGGGACACACAATGCTAGAACACTCTGCTAATTCATCAATAGAAGAACGTTTAAAATCAAAATGGGCATCATTAGATAACGTTACTAGTTTTTGGATGACAAAATCCTCTTTATACAATTTTTTAACGAGAACAGGTTTCTCTTCTATAAATGAATCCAGAAGTTTAGTTCAAGAAGATAGGATCACTGTTGTAGCTTTTAAGAAATATCCTATAGAAATTAAAAGCTCTCCTGAAACAGAAAAATACATTGAACCCGATTATTTAGAATGCTAAAAATAACACTATATGTCATTCAAGTTAAAATCGTAAAGTATCTCTAAACAAAATGATCAATTCTCCAAAACCTAATTATATAAATGCAACCCGTTGTTTCCGTTTTGGGATACTATAAAGTTGTAGATAGTGATGGAATAGCACCGCATTACTATCAACTTAAAGAAATACTTCCGAAAACAAAAAATGAAAAAATAATAAAAAAGCTTATCATTACGTGTTAAAAGATAAGCTTTTTTATTTTAAGGTAATTACAAGTATTGAAATTCTTTTACTACTCTCATAATAAACTTAAAGATGCTCTTTTCGACCTTGTAAAATTAACCCTTCACTATTTAAAAGCTGTGATATACCAAATAGCAACAACATTTCCATTTTTATCGAGTACTCTGCCTTCAGCTGCTCCTTCTTCATATGCTGTTACTACACCAGTTTTAGGGTTGACATAAATTTTATTTTCACTAAATAAGACATATTTGTATTGATTTCCGCTTGGCGTCATTGACCAAGGTTTCCCCACTTTAATGTGCATAAATTCACCTTGCACATCAGATACTTGATAAACCGATTTTGTTGATTCTGGATTGTTTACTGCAGCGTGAGTTTTAGTAGTAGCAAAAGTTCCTAAACCTCCAATTCCAATGGTAGCTGCTAACGCAATTCCAACAAATTTTTTCATGTGATAATGCCTCCTTTTTTAATTCATACCTGTATATTAAACGGTTAGTCTTTCATGTCACTTTCATTTACCTTACAATAACCTTAAATGGATTTTTGAAAATTCTGACCGATGCGAGGGAGAGTATGAAAAAAAATATATTAATTGTTGATGATGACAAAGATATTATTGATCTTTTAAAGCTTTTTTTAGAAATGGAAAATTTTTTTGTTGTAGAGGCTTTAAATGGGGAATTTGCCTTAAAGTGTCTAGAAGAAAATCATATTGATTTAGCTATCGTTGATATTATGATGCCTAAAATGGATGGTTACCAATTAATTAAAAAGATTCGTGAGACGTTACAATTCCCAATACTTATATTGTCAGCCAAATCTCAAGAAGTAGATAAAATTATAGGTTTAGGGATTGGAGCAGATGACTTCATTACAAAGCCATTTAGTGCTTTAGAAATTATAGCTAGAGTTCAAGCTCACCTTAGAAGGTCCTATGAATTTAATGATAAGGCTGTAGAAGGTAAGGAGAAGCAAATTCATATGGGTGATTTAGTATTAGATCATCATTCTTGTACACTCTATAAATCAAGCGAAACCATTACTCTCAGTGCTACGGAATATAAAATCTTAACCCTTTTTATGGGGGAACCAGGGAGAATATTTACTAAAAAACAAATTTTTGAAAATGTATGGTCTGATTATTACTGTGCAGATGATAATACGATTATGGTTCATATTAGTAGACTACGAGAGAAATTAGAGGATTCTCCTAAGAATCCAGTTTATATAAAAACGATCCGGGGACTTGGGTATAGATTTGCTAGGAAGGAAGAACTTTATGAAAAATAAAGTTTTATATATCTTAATTAAAAATTACGTTATATTTGCACTAGCAATAGGTTTCACGTTGATAATCTTATTTATATTTTTGATGTACCAAACAGAAAAGCAACTAGGAGAGCTAATTAATTTAAAGGCAAGTGAAGTAGTTCGTGAAAATTTTAAAACTATTAATGCAGAATCAATAGAATCATTTGGTGGTTGGGTAGAAATTCTTAATGAAAATTTACAAGTTATCTATACCAAAGGGGAAAAGAAGGATAAGCTTTTATCATATTCACAAAGAGAATTTACTACTTTATTTTTTGATAATGATCAACTTCCTTATTATTCATCTGTAGCAACATTTGTAACGAAAAAAGGTGAAACATTATATTGCCTTGTTAAGGTTCCTAAAAAAGCAATAAAGTATGAATATACGTTTTCTGATAAAAATGAGGAATACGTATATGTTTTTTATAAGATATTACTTACTACAATCGTTTTATTTTTTGTATTTTTCTCTATGAATGTATATATTTTTAGTAGGCAAATTGCTAGGAAAATAACCAGGCCATTGGATAAACTAGCAACTGGATTTGAGGAAATTGCTAGTGGGAAATATGATAAAAGGTTAAACTATGAAACATATTTTGAGTTAATGCAAATACAGCATTCGTTTAATGTTATGTCGGAAAAACTGGATAAAATAGAGAAAGAGAAGAAGAAGTTGGAAGAAACCAAGCAGAAGATGCTTGTAGATTTGTCTCATGATTTAAGGACACCAATTACAACCGTTCAAGGTTATGTTGAAGCATTACAACTAGGAATCATTACTGAAAAAGGTGAAAGAGAAAGAACTTTGAATGTAATATATAATAAGATTCGAATCATTGCGGTATTAACTGAAGATATTTTTGAACTGTCTAAATTAGAGCATTCTGATTACCCTTTTGAAGTACATCCAACTGATGTATCTGAATTTATTCGTGAATTGCTTGTAGAATATTATGATTTATTTCAAGCGAAGCGCTTAATCCTTCAATATCAAATACCCTCTAAAGAAGTGATTGCTCCAATTAACAACAGGTTACTATACCGTGCTATCTCTAATATAATATCTAATGCTCTACAGTATAATACGGCAGGTACGACCGTGTTTGTATCGTTAATTGAGGATGAAAGCAAAGTATATATAAACATTATAGATAATGGAATTGGAATACCTGAGGATATGAAACAAAGTATTTTTGATGCATTTGTTCGAGTAGATGATTCTCGAGAAAATAATGGGGGATCAGGTCTTGGATTAACTATTGCTAAGCATATAGTAGAAAAACATGGAGGGAGCATAAATTTAGATAGTACAAAGAAAAAAACACATTTCTGTATTTCTTTACCTAAATGCAGTGTGTAAATATCTTATGAAAAGTGTTAGTAAGTTAAATGGTTGAATAAAGAGAAAACGCACGATTTAGTTCCTTTAAATTTAACTCTGGTTCATATAAAATTGTATAAACATAGCAATTTAAAACTGCTCTTCTTTTTGTTAAACTTCGTGACTTTATCGGAAATCTATATTAGTATTTCTGCATATGAAGTAGGCATAAAAGGAGATACCATATGAAAATAACAAAAATAACATGTAATATGATGTTTAGTTTAATACTATTAACATCATGTGATATATCGGATAAAGAAATTGAACAAAAAGCTCAAAGTTATACAAAATCGCAGTATGGTTTTTCTATTAAACTAAATGAAGTTGAAATACCGGGGAATTATAAAGATTTACTGGGGCCAGATGTACGGATAGCTCATGTACAGCAAGTAAATGAACCGTATTTGCAGTTTCAGCTAGCTTTGGATGGACGAATCTCTCCAAAAGTAGATAGTGATAATTATAAAATCAAAAAAGAAGCGAATGATGTAAAAGAAAAGTTCAATACATATTATGTTGGAAAAGAGAATAACGATATATTTACGTTTGAACAAATGTATACGGGAAATATTGTTTTTGATAAAAAAGAAGAAGCAGAAAAATGTAAAGAAATACGTTACGGCAGTTTTTAGAAGTAATATATTTTTGGATGTAAACAATCCTGTGCATATGGAAAAATTAGCAGAGCTGGCAAGAAGTATTCAAGAATTTAATAAGACAAATGGAAATAATAAGAGTAGGGTGGAAGATATAACGATTCAGTTGCCAAATGCGGATAAGGAGCTATTACAGAGCATTGCAGTAGATTATATATTAACAGCTGATGATGCAAAAAAAGCTCTTGAGAGAAAAGAGCATTATATGGAAGCTTTACTGCTTACAAAATAAAAAAGGGGCTCATTTCGATTTCTTGTTTTATCATTTTAGTCAAGGTGGTTCTTTTAAAACCTCGTATAGGTAATCAGTACGATAAAATGGGAGACATTAGTCATTGCTTATCGATGGTAAAGTAGACGTATATCATTTAATAAAGAACCCATGTAACAATACAAATAATAATTTGTATGTGAACGTAAAAAACACCAAGATTGCCCTGAAGAGGGGTAGTCTTGGTGTTTTTTAGGTCCCAAAAATGAAAAATATGCTATTCCATTTGTAGAATTATAGGAAGGGTGCGTATTTTTCTTTTTGTTTTGCTAACTTGATGTTAATGGGGTGTAACCTTAAGTATTTAAAAATTAAAAAATTCCTTTAATCATGTTAAAGGGACCTTGCTCACGCAAATGATCTGTAAATCAATTCATTTTTGATATACAGATCATTTGTATGATAATTTTTATAAATAATTGCTAAATAGTGAATTTACATAAATGCTTTTAGAAGTTCTTGAATTAATGGGATTGCTCCACCTATAAATTTTAAAACTGCCATTGCGATTTCCATATTATTCGCTCCTCTTTCTTCTTATTAAGATGTGGTGAATCTTTATAACTTTATTATAGTAAGCGTTTACAATTATAACAATACATTTATGTATGCAATATTGCATATTTATACATTAGGCCTCTATTAGCCATTTTTTAATGTTACCATAGCAAGGTGAGAGTCTATAAGGGTTGTCCTTAATAGGAGGAAATATGGAAAGAGTGCAAGCGATTTACAGTAATCAAAAATTTAAGAGTTGGGTTAAACAGGTATTAGCTGTAGGAGGAGTAATAGGGTGCTGCTATTTGGTGTTATATGTTTTCTGTTTCTTAGTTATTACGTAAATATTATACAACTAAACTAGTAGAGTCTTGCCTAGAGAGGTAAGGCTCTTTTATTATAGTACCGGGAGATGAGCAAACTACATACAATATCTCTCAGGTTTTTCAGATCACTTTGTATGGTTCCTTGTTTAGAACACTAATTCCTATCATTGAAAACAGAATTCTATTGATAAAAAATATGTTATTACTAGATACATATTAAAAAGACAAGCATAAATTATATTAGATTTTGGCAAAGTCTTTTTGACTTGGAAAAGGATTTAAATCTTACTTATAGATTTGATTCCTTTTTATATACTATAATTCTCATATTTCTATGTAAACATAATACAGTAATAATGATTTAAAAGCAAGAATTTTAGTAGCGGTTCGTTCACACATCCATCAACTTAAGATTTTAAAGTAGCCCTTAAACAAAAAAATTCTTTTTTTAATTGATTGATAGTAAACAAGAAAGGTTAGCAAATCAACAACTAAGAGATTTCTTCAGGTAAGCTAATAAGGAGTTATTACAGAACATTGCAGTAGATTTTGCATTAACGGCTAAGGATGCAAAAAAGGCCCTTGAAAGAAAAGGGGAATATATGAAAGCTCTACAGCTTACAAGGTGAAAAAGAAACTCATTTTAAAACTGCTTTTAACATTTTATTCCTGTACCGGAAAAACATAGGGGTTAAGGGTGGTAGTTTACAATTAATGAAGGATAAGCAAAAATAACTGTTAACAATATTAAGTGCAGCATCTTAATTGTAAAATCTTTTATATTCCTGCAAGTACAATTCCTGTTAAATAAAAAATTTTTAAGTTAATGGATGTGGAGTCTCGCCACATAATAAAAAGGTAGAAATATATTTAATATATTCCTACCTTTGATTTTATTGAGTTTAGCATCTATGATCTAAATATCACAGAAGGTAGTTTTCTTTTATACTTCTATATCTTTCCCTTCTGCTACCACTGTATCTCGCCACAACACAAGTAGTTTTCTAAATTCAGAGGTCTCAATTTTACATTGGTTATTTGGAGCACTCATAAATAAGTTAATAGCACTGGTGTAATTAGGTTCAATGTAGACTGCTGCTACGTTCCCTTCTATTTCATATTGCGGAACTTTTTGGTCTACTACATTATCTAAAATTTGTATATACTCATCTGCTTCATCATCTAAAATATCTTCTAAGAAATGGGAAATTATAGAAATTTCTTTTGGCAAACGTATCCTTAATCCGCCAAGTCCATCACGATAAAATTCGTATGTATATTTCATTTTTTACCTCCTAGTATAAACAGGATATGCTGTTATTATCTCATTATTTTGTATAATCATTTCTACTTTAAATCCGTGGGATGTTTGTCCTACATATCTAACTGTATCGACTTGAATCTTATTATCGTATGCTTCTTTGATAGAATCAAGTACCTGTACTCTATCCCAATCCTTAGGGAAAAATGAAGAAAGCGCGTTTTTTGTTTCACCGTCTACTTTTACTTTTGCTCTATATACTCCCGCAGAATTTGGTGCATGGGTAATTCTAACTATTTCTCCTCCACCCATCATACTTTCATGGTGATATCCAACAGCTTTTAGTCCCCACCATTTTTGTTTTAGTTCCCCATGAAAAAGGTGCTCCATAAGTGATGAATCAAAACTATACGGAACATTGCCACCATTAGTTCTGCTACTATTAATTCTTCCACTACTAGCAAATTGATAGGTAGAGAGTTTTTCTTCAGCTTGTTTAAAGTCTGGTGTGTCAAATCTAGATCGCAAACCATCTCCACCAGCAAAAGCAAATCGATCTTTTAATGGTAAGTGGCTTGAAATATAAGGTGTATCACCTGAAAATTTCGTTAACTTTACAGAGTCTCCAAGGGAAGTTACTTTTCCAATTTGGCCTGCTCCTTTATCTCCAAGCCATCCTAAACCAAACTCCATAAAAATATTTGTTCCCCATTGTGTACGACTTTCAGCATCGCCATGCCAAAATTCATTCATAAAAGTGTCTGAAAAAGTATTTATCATGGTATATGCGGTTTCTATAGGATGACCTGCAGCATACTTTAGGTTCTCCTTTGTTACTGTATCGTCTAACGAATTGTATGTCTCTACTAAACCACCAATAAATTCTCCAGATCCATTCCAAACCCCTTTTATAAACTTTTCTAGTATATTCTTTTCCGAAGAACTACCTAATAGTATACCAGATTCAATTAGATTATTTGTTTTTATACTATTATCTAATCGAATATTATTATCTAGATATTCATGAATAGAATCTGCCCATTCCATATTTATTCTTTGTGTACTAAATGTACCACTTGCAGGGCTAAAGCCTTTTCCACTTTGAACTTCAGCTAGGCCTGCAGCGATACTAGCCGCTAATTGAATCGCGGTAGCATAGTTATTACTAGATGTTTGATTAAATTCATATAGATGTTCTAACTTTTCCTGGATTTTACGGCGCATCTCAATAAATAGGTTAACCATTGCATCCATATCCGGTAGTGGCATAATTTGTTTTGTAACTTCAATACTTGCTATCATTCGGTCAATCTCTCGGATTTGTTCTAATAGTTCTTGTTCAACTACATCTGTTGAGGCGACTCTTGATTGAAACTCAGCAGGAAAAGATTCATTCTGATGGAGTAATTCTTCACATAGGTAAATAATCCCCTGTGCTAAAGGAAGAAACGTTTCTGCAAAATACATTTTCGCACTATCATAAGTCTGACCCTGTAGGACAGAATCATTCACAAAACTGTCGATAGATTGGATTACTTGCTCCATACTTTGTATAGTAGCAGTACAAAAAGCATACATAGTGTTTGTTTGGGATTGTACCTCTCCAAGATACATATTTAAACTCATAAATTGGCCTCCCTAGCAAGTTTTTGTTTTTGATGAGTGAGGTCATTTTCTAGATTGTATAATTTTTGTTTCTCTTGAATTAATGTTTCCTTTTGTTCTTCTAATTTATAAGAAAGGCTTCTTTCAATTTGTTGAGTTTCTAATTGTATATTGGTAAAAAAGCGAAAGAGTTCTTTATCACCATGCCATGTTTCTAAAATACGATGAAAAAAGCGATGGCTGCGTATTTTTAATTCTTGAAAGTCTGCTTCTGCTTGTTCTTGTGTTTGTATTGCGTGTTGATTTTGGTATTGTTCCTCGGATAGATTCATTAGATTTTGACTCAAGACCTTCATTTTTTGTTCTATTTCTTGATTCATTTTTTCCGCCTACCTTTTTGCTTATATATAAGTTAACAGAAGGGATAAAGAAAAAATTCTTAAAAAAGCTAAAAATTCTTCTGTAATTCGTTGTCCATTCGTTCAAACTCTGTTGCTACAGACTGTATATTGTCAATGGATTGCTGAAAGGCAGCCAGAAATTGTCTAGTTAATTCTAAGGCTTGTTGGTTTGCTTCCTGTGCTTTGTAATTAACGGTTAAAGTTGTACGTGTTGCGTGCGTTATTGATTTACCTGTTGCATTTTGAATTGCGTCAGAAGCTGATCTCATTTGAGTAGCAATTTGTTCAGCTTTTTGAACATTACTTTGAAAGATTGCCATTATAATATAACTCCTTACTTCAATATGTTTTTTAATAGTAAAAAGAAAGGGCTATGTATTTTATTATGTTTAATATTAAATTAGCAGTATTTTCATATGTTATAAAACATAGCCTTATATTAATTGATTGATCCATAAAATGGAATACAATATTAATTATACCAATAAATCACTAGGTTTACTTAGGCGAATTTTGGCTTTAATACAAAATCATCTATGATACTTAATAATTAAATTCTGAAGGAGTAAAAAGGTATGAAAATTTGGCAATTAAAAAGCTTATTTGATAACTATCAATCTTTTCAGCTACTAAATTTAAAAGAAGACCGTAAAAAATATTTTGATGGGAAAATTGATTTGGCAATAAAACTGTCTGATTCGTGGGGGAAAATTTTTATTGAATGTGTAGAAGGTGATAAAAAAAGTGACTGTCCTATGTTCTGGGGAGAACTTGGTACACCAATGATTAGCAGAAAAGCAAAAGAAATATTAGAGCCTCTAATCTGTAATAATGTTGAGTTCCTTCCATTAATTCATGATGTTACAAGTGAAGTTTATTACCTAATAAACGTTCTAAATACAGTTGATGCAATTAACTACAATAAAGCAGTTTTGGAAAAACTAAGTACAGGGTTAATAATAGGGTTCGAAAAATACGCATTTTTAGCCAATAAAGTTGAGGGGCAGATAATATTTAAAACATTTTTAAATCAAAGATTACATTCTTCTACTGTCTTAGTATCTGATGAATTTAGAAATACAGTTTTAGAAAACAATTTAAAAGGTTTCGAATTTGTTGAGGTATGGGATTCAAAAGATCGTGCGTAAAGAGATCTAATAAAATTAGTTTACTGATGTAAATTTATACCCAAGAGAGTAATAAATGTAATAGAAGAAGCTTATGTATTTGCATAAGCTTCTTCTTAGAATTAAGCGCGGATAGGTATAGTACTTAATATTTACTATATATTTTGGCTTCACAAAATAAGTTATAATCCTGCTTCAGGAAATAAAAATATGTCAGCTGATAATTAAATACAATTGGCATCATTCTATACAACAAAATGAATGGACTGTAAAGGATGATGAGAGTGTTGTAACGAAAAGAAAGCTCAAACGAAACCTTTACTATCAAGTTCTGGTTTACCTCATGCGAAAATTTCTGCTATGCAAAGAAAGCGAAGAAGGCTTGAAGGATATGATACGGATATAAATTATGAATTTAATGTAAGCTATAGAGAAATGATTGAGGCAGGAGTTGATCAGAAAACTGCAAGAAAAGTATTGGTAGATGCTTATAAATATTTTGATACTTTGGGAGGTTTTGTGAAAAAATGATAAATTTCTCTAATGTTTCTGGTTTAATAAAAAATAAGCCAGCAAATGATATTGAAATTCAAGAAATAGAAGATGTAATGAAAGTTGAATTACCAAATGTACATAAAGATTTATTGAAGTATACAAATGGTTTTTCTATAGGTGGAAGATTAATAATTTATGGTACTGATGATATTATAGAAAGAAATGAGACTTGGGAAGTAATAGAATATGCAAATGGTTATGTTGCTATTGGTGATGATGGTAGTGGCAATGTTTTTTTAATGTCGCAAGGTGCAGATGTACGAGAAGTAAGAGCTGTTGATTCTGGTGATATGAATCCAAATCATGCCACTGTAGTTACATTAGATTTTATTGAGTGGGTAAATACGGGTTGTTTGAATCAAAAAATACAGAAAATAAAAGAAGAAATCCCAGATACGTGTAATATAGTGTTAATAGAAATTCCTAATGGAGGATTAAAAGATTTAGTAAAGATAAAAAGTGTACTAGCACTTGATATTTCAACAGGGGAACTATTAAAAGGATCGAAAAACCTTCCTTTTACATTAGTAAAAGGAGCTCCATATGGTAAAGCAAAAAAAATAATTGAAAAATTAGGATCTATTGGTTTAGCAATAAATATAATACCAATAGATAAAAATAATTAATGTTAAACATAATTTGAAATTCATTTTTAACTTATTTCCCGAAAGAAGTCTCCTTCCTCAAGCGTGTGAAGGGCGTAGCCCGACGATAGGTGGGAGACGAATTTCGGTTTGGCGGAGCCAAAAGGCTTTGCTTTTTATTTTTCCTCTGATAGAATCAGTCTTATAAAGAATAAAGGTTGGTATATCAATGAAATTAGATAATAATAATCATTCGGTGTATTTTTTCCAGATATGTATAATTGCATAAAGTTGATGGGAAAATCAGAGTATAATTTGGATTGTGTAATAAAGATAAGGCCCACCTACGGAAATAGGTGGGTTTTTGTTGGGTATTACTATCTCATTGCACACAAGGGAATTTCTATTAAAATCATAGCATATTTTTATAGCTCTTATATTGAGAAATAAAGAAAAGACACCCAAATAAGAGTGTCTTTTCCCTTAGTATTTTAGCAGAAGCAACTGCATCCAATAATGATTAAAAGTATAAAGAGTACAACGAGTAAAGCAAAAACGTACTATTCTACATTATCTAAATTAAAGGTAGCTACGCAAAATGGAAGTATTCCTGACCTTGTAAAGAAAGGTATTTTAGATCGAGAAGGAAATGGATTTACTCCAGGTGATGATGATACATTTTATGTAATGTTCACATTCGTAGATAGCGGTGAAGGCCAAAATATATTTCAGGGAGATGCATTGAAATTAAATTGGACGTTTAATTCCATGCAAGCAAGCGGTGAAGAAAAGTAAGTGTAATAATTTGTATACTCTATGTTTAAAACTGTAACAAGAAGCATAAGATGGCCGTTTTGATCAACTTATTCCTTTTTAGTTTGCGGTCAACGTATGCTTCTAATATGTATACAACAAAAATAACAACTAGCGCCTCGTAAGAGGTGCTAGTTGACATGAAATTCGTTATTGATACTGAAAAAGGATTTTTTTTTAAAAAAAATTTGGTCCATTTCTATATTAAGTGTAGTTGTTTCTATACTTAATTAATTTTATATACTGAAATAAAATATTTGTTAAATTTTTTTATCTACCACAAAATCCAGGTTGCATAGGGGCAACTTGGGGGAACATGACCCCACCACCAGCACCACCAGGTGAAAGTTGAGAAGCTGCAACTGGCGCTAATCCAAGACTAACATTTCCACCAACTACATTAGGGAATACAATTACCATCAATTTAATATTTTTCAAGTTTCCCAAAAACTGAAATAATTACTAAAGTCTTTATAAGGAAATAGAAAGCTTTTTAATTCTTGACTAATATCTTCTAGATTCCCATATATATTATCTGCTGCTAAATTAATGTCCTCATTAAAATTATATAGCTGTTCATCTACATAACTGAATCCCTCACAGCAATCATTATGTATCAAATTAGATATAAATGGTTTTATTTTCAATACATTTTCTTCATTTAGGATAAATTTATCCCATAACAGCCCCAGTATTATTTTTACGGGTAATTTTTTATCATACGTTCCTTTTACGTTTTTTAATTTAGGTACGATGTCAACCAACTTATCATTACTAGATAGAGAAACTTCTATAATTTCAATAGAAGGGCTATCTAATGCTTCAATTGTCTGATCAGCCCAATCAATTATTTCAGTTTTTGAAAATAAACCAATTTGTAACCCTATACTCAGAACCTCAGCTATTATTTTTATATTATCGATATATAAAACCCCTTAGATTTTCTGATAATTATACATCGCAGTAACCTAAATTTCAAAAGGTTGTTGCTAGTATGCAGTAACTAAAGGGATTTTTAAACCTAGGATTTCTCCACATTGTTATCAAGCTAAAAAATAAAATCTCTCCTAAAACGAAAAAAGATGAACAAAATAATAAAAAGGCTCATTTCTATTTCTTTTTTAGTTTCTATTCCTTAGTAAAAGAACTTAGTAGATGAAAAGGTTAGATTGCACAATTAATTGGGAGATAAGTACAAGTAACTTTGAATCTCTTGAACAAATACTTCTAATTTATTATATATAGAAACAGATATAATAAATTCACCCTTTCCTATGATTCTACAGAAAGAATTTTTTTATATTTGTAGGATAGTTTTAGATACAAAAACACAGGAATTTGCAACCTATACATGACTAAATGTAAAATATATATTGCATTAATGTTGTTAATAATTTAATATATAAAATATAAGATTTATGGTGTGAAGTTATCTTTACAAGTGAGGTGTATTTAATGTCTTTAAGTAAAGTGAAGATTGCAAGGGTTGAAAAAGGTCTGACCCAACAAGGGTTGTTCAATATTGTAAATGTTACACGACATAACATTAGTATTATTGAAAGTAATAATTATAACCCTTCTTTAAAACTTTGCATTCATACAGCTAAAACACTAGATAAAAGTTTAGATAAATTATTTTGGGAGGAATTTTAAAATGGAAAAACTAAAAAAATGGTTTTCACTCAGTACACACCCAGATGAAAGAATCCAACAAATTGAAATGAAAATTTGGGCTCAATCTGGAATTATTGTCCTACTTATAGCTTTTGTTGATTTTATAATAAGAGGAGCATATCTACACCGTCCATTTTTAGAATGGGCTGCTTCATTAGCCATTATAATTTTTTATATGATATTCTTTTTTATTAAATCTATTTTGACTGGTATTTATGAAACAGATATTAATAATAAAGAACAATTAAATGAAAAGTTAAAAGAAAAAATGAGTAATACCTTTATTTTATGTTTTGTCGCAATAGGTGCTACCACATACAAATATAACTTACCTGAAGATTTCGTTGGATGGTTATCAGTAATAGCAAGATTTATTATACTTTTTGCTTTCCTATTTGGTATTCAATATCTTATTACAGTATTAGCATGGAAGAAATCAAATAAAATTTAATAAGTATACACAAAAAAGCTTATCTTTTAGCACTTAATGATAAGCTTTTTATTATTTTTTCATCTTTTTTCGTTTGGGTGTACAATGAATTTCTTAGCTTGATAGCGATGGGATAGAACCACATCGCCATTAAGCGGAAGTTTTATAATACTCCAGAACAAAATTTCGTGCTAACTTGTAACAAAAAAACATGTGAAATTGCCCATAGATAACTATCTTATAGTAATTACATAAACTAGTGTGTGATATAATAATATAAAGATATTACATTTAAAGGGGGATTCAAATTGGTTAAAAACTTACCTTTACTAATAGTGATTTTACTACTTGGTATAAGTTCTTCTACGTTAAGTACGAATGGATACTTTTCTCCAGTTATAGAAGGGTCTTTAATGATTATAAGTATTATTTTAAACATTGCTGCAGTGATAGGTTTATCACTACACGTTCTTGTATACCAACCTATGAAAAGATATGAAACAAATTTAAAAGAGACATTTAAATAAAATAATTATATTCGAGGTAACAACCCATCGTTATTGAGCTAAAAAATGTATCCATAAAAAGAAAAAATACGCTATTCTTTCTGTAGAATCATAGGAAAGGATGGCGTTTTTTAAATTTTATAGATACTTTGTGGTAGCCTCAAGTAGGAGGATTTAGCACAGGCAAACAATAATATTTTTTGTCTAGAAAGGAGAATGTTTTTTGAAATACACATTAAGAAAAAAATTAAGGGTGTTTTTTATAGGATTACTAGTACTAGTAATAATTACTTCTATTTTCGTTTATTACAAGTTTTTAACACCTTCAGCAGATATTCAACAATACAAGGAGTATTATGCTCCAAAAACAACACAAAAAGTATTGAATCAAGGTGAGGTAAAGGTCACATTTTTAGGAACATCATCTTTACTATTTGATGATGGAAATACACAATTAATGATTGATGGTTTTATTTCTAGGCCATCCTTACCAAAAATGTTGTTCAGCAATATAAAAACAGATGAAGATACTGTGGATAAAGCTTTTAATCAAATAGGGGTTGATAATAATAAACTTAAGGGATTATTTATTGCACATACACATTATGATCATGCGTTTGATTTAGCTTATATAGCTAAACGAACTGGAACACATGTATATGGTTCAGAATCAGCAATTAACATAGGTATTGGTGGTTATATAAATAAGAACCAGATGTCTGTATATGAAGTAAATAAGGCTATGAAGTTTGGTGATTTTACTGTTACTGTCCTTCCATCGAAACATTCACCAACCTTTGATGAAGGAGAAAAAATAAAAAAGCCACTTAAACAACCTGCTAAAGCCCTAGATTATCATGAAGACTCTTCTTATGATTACTTGATTACACATAATAATAAAACTTTCCTTGTTAAACCAAGTGCTAACTATATAGAAGGAGTATTAGATGATATTCGAGCTGATGTCTTGTTTTTAGGAATAGGGGTATTAGGAAAGCAGGAAAGTACTTTCCAAAATACGTATTACAAGCAAACTGTACGAAAAGTACAACCGAAGCTTGTTATTCCAATACATTGGGACGATTTCAACAAACCATTGACAGATACTCTTGAAGCAATGCCTAAATATGCGGACAATACCAAAAATGGATTAGATTTTATAATTCAAAGGACAAAAGCAGATAAAATTGATTTTCAAATACTTCAAGGTTTTAGAAGTATTTACTTCTAAAAAAGGGATCCACCACACCTCTATCAAGTTAAGGAACATAAAAAACGATAATAATGAACTTCCGCGCTAAAAAAGCCACAAAATTTTCGCTTAGAGGGTAATCTGTTCTGTTAGCTTGATGGTGATGTGGCGGTACCTTATCACTATCGATTTAAAAGAATGACTTCCACGTTTTATGCGAAGGTTAATTTGTTTTGATTGAAAATAGATTATAAAATTAATATTTAAATATAAAAAATTTGAATATTAATATGTTATCATTTAAATGATCCAGATATGTGGTACAAAGTTAATATTTGTAGCTGAGGTCGTTTATACAGATGAAAGAATTAAATTATGAAAAGGCGGTATTTATTATAAAAGCAATTAAATTAGCAGGTTTAACAATTGTAGCAGGTTTATTATTGGCAGCGTGTGGTACTGAAGAAGCGAAAATAGAGCAAGAGGTGAAGAAAGAGGAACAAAAAGAAAAAATTAAAGCATTTCAGGCAGAAAAGCAGCAAGAAGATAGGAAAGTAACTGTGCAACAATCGACGGATAAGTCAAAACAGCATGAAAATGTAGCAAAAGAAACAGTTAAAGAAGAACAAAAAGCAGAGTCAACATCAGTTGAACAACCGAAAGCCAGCGGGTTAAATGAGGCACAAACACAAGAAAAAGTGGAACAATCGATGACAGCACAAGGCCAAGGAGCGCGTAATAAAGATGTGAAATTAAGCCATTTAGGCATCCAAACAGCAAAGGATGGAATAAAGGTGGCTGCACAGGCGCAAGACGTTCATATTGAAGCAAAAGACAGTCTAACTCGAATTGTTGTTATCGTTCCAGCTGGAACAACGAAAGAACGAGCGCAACAAGTAGGCGACATAGCAGCGCGCCAAGTGGCAAGTTTTGGGGCAATGGGATTAAATGTAGATTTGAAAGCACCATCAAAAGACTATTTAGGGGAATATTGGGAAAATTTCTCTGGTGATATCGGTATCTATGACAGTAACAAAAAACAATTAGTACGTGGATATATTTCCAAGTTAAATCCAACAAAAATTAAATGGTAAGAAAAACAAGGCCCCTACACAATGTGTGGGGATTTTTCCATAAAAAAAACTTAAGGGGTCTTCCGACGATTCGAATTATCGTATAGTAATGCATATTAATTAATAAAATTAACTATACAAATAATTTATTATACTTCCATGTATTCTAGCTGATATAATGTGTAAGGGAATTATTGGTTAATTAGTAATACATATATGTTATATTAGGGGGATACATAAGTAATGTTAGATGCTATTTTTGCAGTTGTAGAAATACTCTTCGGTTTTTTTGCATTTATAATAGCTTTATTTGCTTATCTCTTTTCAACAGGAGAAGAAAAGCAACAAGCAAAAGAGGATTTAAAGGAGCTTTCTAAAACTGCTCTCATCCCATTTATAGTGTTTGTAATCGTAATATTATTTTTTGTTATTAAGATGATTGATCATGATAATAAAGTTGAACAAGAACAACAAAGGCTACATGAAGAGAACTACCAACGTTACCATAATGATAGTAATTCTAATCTTGATAAAAATCTGGAACAAGATAATAAATAATATAGATAAGAACCTCGCCATTTCCATAAGATGGCGAGGTTCTTACGCATAAAGAAAAGACACCCTAAGGTGCCTTTTCTAATAGTTTTTTAGCAGAAGCAACTGCATCCGATAATGATTAATAGTATAAAGAGTACAACGAGTAAAGCAAAGCCTCCAGCAAAACCGCAGCCTTCGCCGCAACTACCACCATATCCCATAATAATAGTTCCTCCTTTAGATAAGAGAAAAAGAATAGGGGTCATTCCATGTGTTTTAATGGGTTCAATTTACCTTATGTTTTTATGTGTGAATTGAGCAGGTCCTTTTGAAAATAAGGGAAAGATAAATTAATGTGTTTTCCTTGAAAGTTGATAAATTACACATTTTCTAAAAAATAAACTATTTAATTATATCAATAACGGGATTGTCTAATATAATGTATTAATCCTAACATAAGGGAGGATTAGCCATACAATTATTTTGTTTTAAAGTAGTAAATGGACAATACTTTTTAGTTGTAGAAGGTATCGGAGATTCCTGCGCCAATTCCAGCGTTTGCTGCAGCTTTATTAATTGGTTTAGGAGTAATCCCGCTTTGTTCTTAATTTAAGGAATTCCAAACAGCTCTACCTTTCAATTGATAAACCCTTAAGCATATGAATGCTTTGGGGTTTTTTATATTAAAAAAGAAAAGGCGCCATAAGACGTCCCCACAAATAGGTAGATAAGACTTTAGTTTTCCAATCTAAAGAAATTTTGTATCAGCTCTTTGAAAGTATATCATAATATCTGATTGATTTATTATGCATTATTACATACTTTTCTCAAACCCTCTAGTTTCTATTAGATAAAATAGAATCCTAATATTACTAAAAATCAAATAAATATTTATAAAAACCCTAAATATTTATAAGGGTAATAAAAGTGATACATTTAAGGTGCAAATTATAAAAAATATTAAAGGGGGAATAAAGCAGTATTAAAAAAACTATTATAAGCGGTGGGCATTTATACAGGTTATATGAACTTGAATTTTGTTAAAAAGATACTCATTTAAGTGTACTTTTTCTGACTTGGACTAACGTAATTTTAATAATATGAATGATGAAGGCAGATCCCAATAGGGGCATAATGAAATGAAATACCCACAGCGCTTTAGGTATTCTATTATGCAGTGAAATCTTATTATTTAAATGAATTATTTTACTGGATTCAAAGGATTGAAAAACGTATTTGAAATTTAAATACCTTTGCAGAGATAATAAAGGTATTTAATTAAAGCACCTGTTGGCTAAAGTGAGTTTTTCAACATATTACTAATTTAGGGTGAACTCTTTAATATAATGATATCGGGGCATTTGTCTATTGGGTTTTCAGAAGGATTTAAAATCGTATATCTAAAAAATATAAACATATATATTTTAAGAGAACTGAGCTTGAAAGTATAACGATAAATGTGCTGGATTTACTGACACATTGATAATCGGAAAAACAAACTATTTAAGACCGGTGCTATTAGATACTACAATACTACTGGTTACGTTAATTATTTTTCACTTGTAATAGGGGGGAATGTAGTGTTTTGAAATGTATCTGTTTTTGTTTCCCTATATGAACTATTATATCAACGGGCTCCTTACTAAAATAATGAAGAATCATCATTTATTTATTCTGATTTTTTTGAAAAAATTAATAGATTCATGCTGAACAAACATACTTTTTAGAAAGAGGAGAGATTATTGATGGATAGTCAATTACCATATCAACAGCAAAAAAGAGAAAAAGCACTTGTGATTGGAGCTGGTATTGCAGGCTTACTTACTGCACGCGTGCTTTCCAGTTATTTTGAGACAGTGATAGTTGTTGAAAAAGATGAGTTACCTCAAAAACCATCTGAACGTCCAGGTACACCTCAAGACTTTCATCCTCATCGTGTATTACCACGCGGAGAAATAATTATGAACCGCTTCTTTCCTGGATATGTTGATGATTTATTAAATTTTGGGGCCCATAATGTCAAGAATGATAAAATGATTCGATTTTCTCCGTATGGGGCACTGGAACTAGTTATAGAACGAAAAGGTGCAGCAAGCAGTCGAGCATTGTTAGAATGGACAATCCGCCAACGTGTGCAAGAAATTCCGAATGTACATTTTTATTCAAAGCAAGCGGTGAAAGGCCTTTTAGCTTCGTCTGATCACAAGCGTGTTATTGGAATTCATATTCAAGAACGAGACGAATTAAAAACAAAGCGAACTGTGTTAACCGATTTGGTAGTTGACACATGTGGTCGTCAATCTAAACTCAATAAATGGCTGACATCTATGGGCTATGATGTTCCAGAACCAGAACGTTTAAAGGTGAATTTTGGATATAGCACGAGATATTATAAAGTACCTTCACATATCAAAGAGAAATTGAGTGCAATTTCTGAAGGAGATCCTGCTAAAAAAGTTGGTGCTGTAGGGTTATTGTATATTGAAGATAACATAGCTCAAGCGCTACTATTTGTTGCTGGAGGTACGCACTATCCACCAACAAATTCAAAAGAATATGAAAAAGAACTGGATTCTTTAGTTACCCCTATGATGAGGGAGTTAATTAAAGAGTTAGAACCAATTAGTGTCCCAAGAGGATTTAGAGCGCAGGAGTCAACTCGTCAACATTTTGAACAAATGGAAAATTGGCCATCTGGGTTATTAGTGTTAGGTGATGCTTTTTGTAACTTTGATCCCATTTATGGACAGGGGATGACCGTAGCTGCTATTGAAGCTGAAATGTTAGATACTTGTTTAAAGGAACATTCTACTCATAAACCTGGATTCGAACGCAAGGTGCTGCAACGTATGCAACAGGCTATTGAGCCGGCATGGTGGCTGAGTTCAATTGCGGATTTACGTTGGAAAGGTGTTGAGCATGTAGGAACCGTTCCACTAAAAGGTGTGAAATTTGCACAGAAATATTTTGATTTATATCTTAAACAAGCTGCAAAGCAAGCAAATGAAGGTAATTCATCCATGCTCCAAAAATATATAATGATGAATGGGCTAGTTCATTCGCCTCATGAAATCATTAACTCAGATATGTTAAGAATGTTAATCAATGGAGATGAGTCTTCAGAAGAGAATGAACTTTTGAACGAACTTGGAGAAGTAGATAAGAAACCAATGCAAGAAAGAATACATGAACTAATCCCTTCCTTTACATTAGCTTTTGAGAATAGCGTTCCAAATCTGTTCTCATCCATTTCAATTTCTAATGTCAAATGAGGAAAAGAAACATTGCTCTAATTAGGGCAATGTTTCTTTTATTAGATAAGCAGTATTTAATCAACTACTTTTTCAATTGTTGGCATTATAGCGATTGGTGGTAAAGAGTAAGTCCAAGCAGCAGCGTATACGTTTAATTTTTCACCTAATTTGTAGTTTTCACCATTGGATACAGGTACTCTTAAAATTTTATTTTGGGAAACTAGCTCCCACCAATTATTCTGATAATAAAGTGCTTCTTCTTTCGTAAAAGTATCAGCAACAATTAAGTAATTATCGTCTGCTGAAATAACATAGCCCGTGAAAGGTATTTGTATTCGTACCTGTTCCTCCTTAATTGGAGAAGTGTTATTGGCTGTATCCGCAGAAGCAGGTGTTAAGCCAAAAGTAAATCCGCACCCTAATGTTAATGTTGTAACTACTGTTAATAATTTTTGTTTTTTTGAAAACATAATAGAAAGCCTCCTTAAATTTTATTACCACACCAACACCTTTCTATTCATTTAGATATAAAGCCTTTCTGCATTCAAATATTTAACAATTTTGTCATAAATAAAACAAAATTGTATGTGATATGTATTTTTTAGAGTGATTTATGATATAATTCACTAGGTAAAGTATTTTCGTGGTTCATCTCTATATAGTTTTTTACCCTACTTACTCTGTAAAATATTATTGGTGAAGAGAGAATGTTTTCTCTCTTCTTTTTTTATTTGACATTAATAATATCGTTAATAAAGAATGTTTAATATTTTTTAGGCTATTTTGTTGTTGGTAATTAGTTTTGGTACGTATAATAAAATATGGTTTGATTAAGAGATTTAGTCTTGACGTACAGAATTTGCAAAATGTTGGTGTTCCGTCTTTATTTACATCAAATGTTAAATGTATTCTAATTTTAAATGAATTCAACATAATATTTTGTATCTATAATCCCAAAGGAAACTTTACATGGAAATGAAATTTTTCCTGCAGAAGCAGCCTGCATACAAGAAATTACCCAAGATTCCAATTCTAAAGGCAAGCGGTATACTTGAATATTACCATCACTGTTTTTTACAGTTACAATCGGTGTATTTACTCTGGTTGTAGCAAAATCGTCCGTTGTTATCATTCTTACTGCATTATTAGTGTGAAAACCAGTGTTTATAACTTCATAAATCTGTCCATCTTTCTCTTTAATAACCATAGGTATATTTAAATAGGGATAGTTTTTAATATCATTATGAATAATTGCTCCTACTGCATTCTTTCTTATTTGAACCTCTTGCATTCTTTTATGCTCCTTTATAATGATTTAAACATGTTTACGTAAATTTATTTTATTTTACATCTATATCTAAAGCTATTTTGCTCATTAAAGGGTTAGGGTCAATTCCTATTGTGCATTCGATCTGTGTTTTTGCATATATTTCACGTTTAAATTTCAACGCAAATTCATAGGGATCGTTAGTAAATAAATGAATGCTATCCGTAATATCCATGAAGAACTCGTCGATGGAATATTGGTGAAAATCTTCAATAGGAACGTACTGCAAAGCTAACTTTGTTATGTAATTAGAGCATTTAATGTATGTTCCCATAATCGGATTTATAACAAGAATGTCTTTTCTTCGAGGAATCTCGTATAATCTGGCCATCTTCTTTACTCCCAATTCTTTTAATGGGGGAGTGGCAGCTAATACGAAAGAACCGTTTCTATTTACATCACCGACTACTGCCAATTGTGTATACATAGAATCTAACCCCATTTTGATGCAACTTATAGAAGCGTAAAAGCTACGTAAATCAACACATAAGATGATTCTATTCGGTAAGATAGAATAGTCATACACTGTTATTCCTTCCTAAACAAAAGAACGTTTGTTCCTGTTATATACGAGCTTGTGTTCTTTTATAAAGAGGTTTTGTTTTAAAATAATTTTTTCAGATATTCTTCTTGTGGGAGCAGCAGTTCTAACAACAATCAGTAATAGGGGGCGTGACATATGTCCATCAAGCTAAAATTTTAACATACCCACAAAAAGAAAATTTTTATCTCTCTACACCAATTTATGACAAATCATTTTTTTCATTTTTAGGATAATGAATTTCTTAACTTGATGGCAATGACCTAACATTAAAGTGTATGGATGATTTCTATTAATTAATATATTAAATTTAATAAATGTAAAATTAAAGCATAGGTGTATGATAAACGTATGTAATATCCTTCATTATGTCCATAAATGTGCCCTGGATTTATTAGTATTTTTTTGCTAAAACCATACTAAATAAAGGCCGCAATAAAATTAAAGGTAAAATGAACAGAATATTCGAAATTATATATATCAACTTATTTAAAGGTTAATCTAATGTAATACCATGATACCATGGTTTTACATTAGATATAGATAATTTTGGAAAAGGGGAAGATTCTATGAGTGTTCAACTAGAAAATGAACAAATAACAAAATTATTAAACGACTGGTATCAATCCATGTTAAAACAACAATTAGTTAAAGCAAAACAATTAAAAGAGTATATAGAAAATGAAATTAACAATGTCAAGGAAAATCAAAACGTACTCTTATATTATTCTTTATTAGATTTTAGATACAAAGCATTAACAGATTGGATAAGTATTAACGAAAGCAGTTTTGATGAAATGGATAATTTCACAACTCCAGCAGATGATTTCCTAGCTTATTATTATCACTTCTTTAAAGCATTCCATTCTACTTTAACATCCAATTACACTGAAGCAAGTGAACACTATGAAAAAGCTAAAGAACTATTAATACACATCCCTGATCCAATAGAACATGCTGAATTTAATTATCGAATGGGGTATTTTTATTATCAAATCTATAAACAAGTAATAGCT
This sequence comes from Bacillus sp. FSL L8-0199, assembly GCF_038005705.1. Lineage (NCBI taxonomy): Bacteria > Bacillati > Bacillota > Bacilli > Caryophanales > Bacillaceae > Bacillus > Bacillus sp. FSL L8-0199. Next base: position 115,892 of record NZ_JBBOTS010000002.1, read on the forward strand.
CTTGATTATATAAAATTAGCTAAAGAAGAGTTTTTAAAACATGAAGGTTATGAAATAAATGTAGCACTATGTGACAATTTTATAGGTCTGTGTTGTATTGATTTAAAACATTTCGAATTAGCTGAGGAGTCATTTAATAAGGCACTAGACACATTCCAAAAAAATAACCATAAAAATTCTATCCTTATGGTAAGACATAATTTAGCTTGGTTATATTCAAAACAAAATTTATCTAAACTCGCGATTCGTCATGTATCTGAAGTAACAAAGAACAATCCAAACCATTTCAAAGCATTTTTCGTAGAAGCATATGAATACTATAAGATAAATGACCATAATTACAGCGATCAACTAATTCAAAAAGGATTAAAACTTAGTAACGATTTTAACAATCAAGAATTCCAACATCGTTTTAAAATTTTAAGAGCCCTCAACAACAATGTCCCTACATTAACTTTAGAAATATTTATTTCAGAAGGTATTACTTATTTCAAACAAGAAAAACTATGGGAATGCGTAAAAGAATATGCTGATATCTTAGCTCTAAAGTTTTATGAAGAAAATAACCATAACAAAGCAAGTCAATATTTTTACATGAGCAATACAGCTCAAAAAAATGAATTAGAAAAAGGAGCGTTAAAATAATGAAAAAAATCTATCTAACTATACTTGGAATATCTTTAATTAGTATCCTATCGTTAGGGCTAAACGACTCTTTTAAAAATCAAGCTGTAAATATAGGAGACGGTGGAGGTGCACCAGCAAGACCAGATTATTTATTACAAACACACGCTGACTTATAAGAAAAAAACACCTTCATTCTTGAAGGTGTTTTTTTATAATCTGATTTTTGAATAAATGAAAAATGGAATATATCAAAGCTCTCTAAGTTAACAACATATTACAATCATTATAAAAATATTAAAAATTTTAATTTTTTGTTCTATTATGGAAATGGTGAAAATGTAGGGGCTTTAGACCTAAATTCAAAAGATGGAAAACTTAATCAGATGAAATTATTCACTGATGGAAAAAGTGAATCAATCTTAAAAGAAAACAATGCAAAAGCAGGTTACTGGGAAGATGTTCAACGTTGTATTAAAAACAACTGGAAAACTATGCCTCAATGGGCTAAATGGGCTTGCGAAGGTGCATGTGGTGGTTGTCTTGGATGTCTAGCTGGTTACGCAATTGGTTGCGCTGCTAGTCAAATATAAAAAGAAGGGTGTGATTCCTCAAATGGAAATGTCTAAAGGAATACTGTTTTATAGACTAACATTGATTATTGCTTGTTTGGCAGTAGTTGCCTTCACATATCCATCTGAATTCTCTAAATTCGCATTAATCGCAGGTATTGTTGGTATTTTTATCATTTTAGCCAAGAAGACTCCTTCCTCAAGGAGCGTGAAGGGTCACAGTTCAGTGAGTAGGTGGGAGATGAATTGGGTTCGAACAAGGGATGGCAGGAAGCCATCTTAATTGTTCGACATATAGAAAGTGTTACTCCACTACCTATCGAATGTACGTTTGGTGTATAATAGTCATATACCGAAATGGAGGTGAATCAAATAATGATGAATAAAGCCTATAAGTTTCGTATCTATCCAAATCAGGCACAAGCAATTCTAATCAACAAAACGATTGGATGTTCTCGCTTTGTATTCAATCATTTCCTATCCTTATGGGATCAAGCATACAAAGAGACAGGAAAAGGCTTGACCTATGGTACATGCTCTGCCAAACTACCTGCCATGAAGAAAGAGCTTGTTTGGCTAAAAGAAGTGGATAGTATTGCGATTCAGTCGTCTGTTCGCAACCTTGCGGATGCTTATACACGCTTTTTCAAAAAACAAAACAGCGCACCGCGCTTTAAATCTAAGAAGAACAACGTACAATCTTATACCACAAAACAAACAAATGAAAACATTGCCATTATAGGGAACAAAATAAAGTTACCGAAACTAGGCCTTGTTCGATTTGCCAAAAGTCGTGAAGTAGAGGGACGTATTGTAAATGCTACAGTTAGACGGAACCCTGCTGGTAGATATTTTGTGTCACTATTAGTTGAAACAGAAGTACAAGAACTTCCGAAAACACATTCTTACATTGGAATAGATGTAGGACTAAAAGATTTCGCTATTTTGTCAAATGGAACACACTATAAAAATCCTAAGTTTTTCCGATCATTAGAAGATAAGTTGGCGAAAGCACAGCGTGTTCTTTCTAGAAGAATGAAAGGATCTTCTCGCTGGAATAAACAACGAGTAAAGGTAGCTAGAATTCATGAATACATATCAAATGCTAGAAAAGATTACTTGGACAAAATCTCAACTGAAATCATCAAAAACCACGATGTTATCGGTATAGAGGATTTGCAAGTATCGAATATGCTAAAAAATCATAAGTTAGCAAAAGCAATTAGTGAGGTATCTTGGTTGCAATTTCGATCAATGTTAGAATACAAAGCAAAATGGTATGGCAAACAAGTCATTGTCGTATCGAAAACATTTGCTTCCAGCCAATTATGTTCCTGTTGTGGATATCAAAATAAAGACGTTAAAAATCTAAACCTACGTGAATGGAACTGTCCTTCTTGTCGTACATACCATGATAGGGATATTAACGCAAGTATCAATCTAAAGAATGAAGCGATAAGGCTTCTAACCGCAAGGACTGCGGGGTTAGCCTAATCAATTAGAGTTCGATAGAACTCTTTACTTAGGAATCCCTCACTTCTAAACGAAGTGAAAGTGGGGGTAGTTCAATACACTAGATAAAATAATAGCAAAAGATAACAAAAAAAGAGTTTATCTCCTCGTATCATTACTCTTTATAATCGGATTTGCTATAACCTTCTACTACACATTCTTATAAAAATACTTTACAATAGGCGATACTTCAAAAAAAAGAATCCTGATTTTTAAAGGATTCTTTTTTTTGCCCTCCTTCTCTTTTCCCCCCTTAACAAACCAGATTAGCTAGCCAAAACAGGATATGCGAAGGGTAGGGGGCAAAGCTGGGGTGTGGAAAGCCTTTTGACTATGTGTAATTATTTCACTGCCTCTTTAAATTCTTTTCCAGCTTTAAAAGCAGGTGCTTTTGAAGCCGCGATTTGCATTTCTTCACCTGTTTGTGGGTTACGTCCTGTACGTGCAGATCTTTCACGTACTTCAAATGTACCAAAACCAAGAATCTGTACTTTCTCTCCAGTTGCTAACGCATTTGTTATTGTATCTAATAATGCTTGTGTTGCTGCTGCAGCATCTTTTTGTGTAAGTTCAGCTTTTTCTGCTACTACTTTTGTTAATTCAGTTTTATTCATTTTCTGCACCTCTTAATATGTAATTAGGTGACTATTATAACGTGTGTGTATTCATGACGCAATTATACTGTACTTAGAAAAGGCCATAGCAAGAGCAAGAGGACAATGTCTGTGTAAAAGGCATAAGGAGGATATTAATTATCGCTTTAAACTCTGTTCATATTTCTTTACATCTTCCAGAGTTTTAAACGTTAACACATCAAAAACTCCTTTTTCATTCCCACATACAACAACAAAACCATCTGTTGCTTCCAGAACTCTACCGACGCCACCATCTGTAAGTGAAATATTGGTGAGATGTTTTACGTTAAGTTTTTCTTCTTTTTGAATGTAAGTAGTTATGGGTGTTCCTACAGGAAATGCGTCTGTGATCTCTTTTGTTGTATATGTGCCATCATCTATTGATTGAGTTTTAGCTGTAATAGAATCAGTTTGAGTGGCACATCCTGTTGAACATATTAAAAGAATGCCAGTAATCATACTTACACATGCTGTTTTTACCATTCACAAAATCCTCCTATAACGGTTCGTATTGTCAACCCATTTAGGGTAACAAATTATATATACGAAGTTTGTTGGATTATATGAGTCGTAATTGAACAAAGATACAGGTATTTTGGCAGAATGTGTTTCAAACAAAAGAAAAGACACCCTAAGGTGCCTTTCTGCGACTTGAACCAACGTAATATGGTATTGGATGCCAATCCAATTATTATTTTACCACATTAAGTAATTTTGGTTGTTGAGAAATATAATTCAAATCTATATGTTGTTTATTTTTGCTTCGTTAGCTTTTTTGTAATGGATTCTTCAACCTGTTCAGATTTACTTTTAATTTCATCGGTAATTGCTATCTTGCTACCCTGGTGCACATAATACAGGTATTTGTTGCACCAGAACCAAAAAAGTAATTAAATGTAAAAAAGTTAAAAATCGAAACATATGTTATTATTATATTGAGAATTATAAATTAAAGGTGGCATCTGGAAGGGAATAGTTATAAATGAAAAAAATAAAGGGGAAGTTATCTTTTAGTATTGATATTATAGGTTGTATCCTTTGCATTATAATGTTTATTATAAGTCTTGTTAATTTTAGAACATGGGTACACCCATTTTTATTCCTTATCTTCGGACTAATTTTCTTCATTAATATAGTAAATACCCGTAAGAGAAAAGGGTGTAATTCAAATTAAAATAAAAATGTATCCGTATAACCAAAAAACGCTATTCTTTTTGTAGAAATATACAGAGAGGATGGCATTTTTTATAAATTTTTTGTTTCAAGATGAATTCCAATGATTTGCTAAGGGATTATATCAATATTTTCCTCCTTCACTTTTAGAATAGCTGGCTAGAGGGGGAGATTTTGTTTAAAGAAAGGGAGTTTTTGAGATGTTACCTGATTATATAAAGATAGCTCATGAGATAGCCAAAAAAGCCCATGCTGGACAAGTAGATAAAGCAGGTATGGATTATATCAAACACCCTGAGGCGGTTGCTAGCTTTGTAAATACGAACGAAGAGAAGGCTACTGCTTATTTGCATGATGTTCTGGAAGATACTGAGATAACAGCTACTGATTTATTAAATGCTGGTATACCTCATAATGTAGTTGAGGCAGTGCAGCTACTGACAAAAGAGAAATACACGCCTTATTTTGAGTATCTGAGCAGAGTAAAAGAAAATTCTCTTGCCCGCACAGTTAAACTTGCAGACTTAAAACATAATTCTGATCGCTCAAGACTAGCTAGAATAACAGATAAAGACCTAAAAAGATTGGAGAAGTACCGCAAAGCGATTCAGTTTTTAAGGGAATAAAAGAAACAGCAACTTCTTTAGTTGTAATTTCCTAGAATACTAGTCGTTTGAAGAGACAACTTCTTGCAAATATTCAATGTTCCCCATATGGTATTTTTAACAAAATGTAAAAAATAGCGAACAATATGTTAAAGATTATATTCAAAATGTTAAAAATAGGATAAAATATTTATGGGAGGTGGAGATAGTTGTTAAACAACCGGATAGTTGTTTGTCGTGCCGAAAAAGGTTGGACACAGCAAGATTTAGGAGAGAGAGTAGGTGCTAGTCGACAGACTATCGCTTCTATGGAAAGGAATAAATATAATCCCTCTTTAATTCTTGCATTTAAAATAGCTCAAGCTTTTGGAAAACCATTAGAGGAAGTTTTTGAATTTAAGGAGGAATAAACAAATGGAATCTATAAAGTATGCTGTAATTATTATTATAGTTTTATCATGCTTAAGTGAATTATATATGTTTAAATTTCAAAAAAGCCAAGAAGCAAGAGATGAGAGAGGTTTAGAAATTCAGTATAAAACTACTAATTTTTTATATAATACTCTTTATCTGGGAATAGTTATATTATTTCTCCTTAACATACTTCAATATATTACAGCAGAACAATTTGTGAATATCCTCTTATATTTCTTTATTTCTTTAGGGATAATAAAAGTTGCTTATTCATATTGGAGAAGGAGCTATTAAATATAAAAAGAAATACTAAAAATAAGGTTCATATTTTTAATATACTTGTTCCTGAATTAATAATAGATTAATCTCTGTGGAGTTATTAGTACTTAATATTAAGAGGAATTAGCCGCAGCTTACTAATATAATTATAGATACGCCTATGTACTTAAAGAATAAATACAGAGTTTTTATAGGCATGGAAAAATTGCAGTTTCAATTGAAACTGCAATTTTTAATTCATCCTTGCCATTATAGGGGAGGGGATTTGAAGTGTGCTAAGATAAAGTCATTTTAGTAAACTCGCTTCATTTTCAAATAAGTTTGAATGAAGGGGATAATTTGCTAAATTCACTATGTTGTTCATTTCCTTCTTGGTTCATAATTGCTTGATAAGATGAAAATCCTTTATACGTTTTTCTTTTCCATTGCCATAAGCCATTACTTTGATCGAATTCACCATAGTAATGATTGTAATCCAGTTTGTTCCCAGTGTTTTTATTAAAACTATTGCTAATAAAAATACGGCTATTACTTGCATAGATTTGGTTATTGGTAATTACATTGTTCCGAGTATCGTAATTTATTTCGATTTGGCCACTATCTTGATCTTTTGTATCATTTTTATAAATTACATTGTTCGTAATCGTGTTATTTTCAGCATATCCTTGCTTACTGTCATATCCACCAATTGCAATACCACTCATGATATTATTGGATATCGTATTGTCTCTAACGGTAATTTGGCTTGCGCTTTTTCCTGCATGTTCGCTTGCCACCTCAATACCAAGGTCGTTTTCATAGCTTTGATTTTGCTCAATGATAATTTCCTTTCCGCCATCCACGTAAATACCATCAGCTGAATATTCATTATAACTAGTATTATTGATGGATGAATTGTGATGGACAATGTTATTACGAACAACTCCATTCCGTGCTTGATCTAAAGCAGCTACTGAAGATACACCTTCATGTCCAATCAGAACAATTCCGATGTTGTTGTTATCATGCACTTTGTTATTGGTAACTTCAAAAGAATCTACATTTCCATTCACAGCAATTGCTTCACTCAATCCTAATTTCAAATTTGCTACTTCGTTATTATCAATGACAATATGATTTAAATTATTTTGTGCACTAGATGAAGTACCGTATACAGCAATACCGTGTGCATTTCCATCCTTAACATTTGCTTCAATGTGGTGAATATAATTATTTCTAATATCAATGTAACTTCCTGTTCCAGAGATATAAATACCAATAGGGGTTTCGTTAACTTTCGTTGACTTTAAGTTACGAAATTCTAATCCTTTTACTTGAATATAGTTTTTGTCTTCTATTGTAAATAACCCATCATCTTCTAACTTGACATTAGAACCATCAAGAATGACTTTTTCATCTTGGTAATTTTGAAAAGTAATGGGTGCGCCTGAGGCACCAGAATGAGCGACACGAACTTTTTGTTTATAAACTCCGCCTCTTATGTAGATTGTACTTCCTTCTTTCGCGACATTAGCAGCTTTTTGAATGGTAGCGAAAGGTTGATCTAATGTGCCGAGATTGAGGTCATTTCCTGTTGGAGATACATAGTAATTTGTAACAGGGTTTGCATTGCTATTGGATTGTGCAAAGGTAGAGGCAGGGAGTGTGAAAATTAACATACTGAAAGAAAGGATAAAGATAAAAAGCGATTTTTTTAATGAGAGAAATATTGTTTGATATTTCATCATGATCCTCCTTCTTTATTAAGCATTCCTTCTCAACTATATAATTCAAACTGACGATTTATATCTTGTACTAATAAAAAAAGACCCAGTAATGTATTCTGGATTAAGAAACACCAACTCCTATGGTCTACGTATTCTATCTGAAACTAAATTTTTAATAATTCATGGTTTTTCGTATAAAATCAAATCATATATATGTGTACTTGAAGAAATACGGATATTAAAATCGGTAGACGAGGGAATGAGGGATACTGATACTAATTTTAAAGGGAGTTATTCAAAATATATTTTCTATTCAATTAAATCTTCCCTGTGTATCTTGTTAACTGTTGTACTAATTGAATTGGTAAGATTAACAGATAATTATTTAAAGTGGGGATAGTTCAATAGATCTGAAATTAACATTGTTTAATATAAGTATTAGAAAAAAGTTTATCAAGTTTTAATATTCGAAAAATTATTTATATAAACAAGTGTGTTGTGGTAACATTTAACAAAAGGGGGTAGCGTATATGAATGTTGAAATTATTTCTAAAGAAGAAATCACAAAATTATTAAACGACTGGTATCAAGCTATAATTTCACTACGTGTATTACAGTCTAATAAAATAAAAGAAGAGATTGCAGATAAAATCAATAATATTAAGGAAGACCAAACAATATTAGTCTACTATGCTTTATTGAATGCACGGTATAATCTGCTAATTCGTGATATGGATAGTTCAAAAGATATTTTGGATAAAATTGAGCCATTACAAGAGTCTACAGAAACATTTTTAGAGTACTATCATCATTTATTTAAAGCAATTTATGCTACTAATACAGCAAACCATAGTGAAGCAAGAATGCAATTTGAAAAAGCTGAAACGTTTTTAGAGTACATGCATGATGAAATTGAAAAAGCTGAATTTAATTATTGGCTTGCAGTCCATTACTATCACGTATTAAAACCGATCCTAGCAGTTCAATTTGCTACGAAGGCAAATGAAGTATTTTCAATTAGTCCAGGGTATGAATTAAAAACTGCTGCTTGTTTGAATACTTTAGGGATGGCACACACTCGCTTAAGTGAATTCGAAAGTGCAGAGGAATATTTACTTTCAGCATTGGATACTTTCCAAAAATCTCATGACGAAAGTCTTACTAAACGTGTGAAGCACAATTTAGGACTTTTATATGCAAGTCAAAACATGTCAGAGTTAGCAATTAAGCATTTAGAGGAATCACTAGAAAACAACGCTAAAACGATGTTTCTTTTAGCAAGAGAACATTTTAAGTTAGGTCATAATCATAATGCTAATGAATATATTGAGAATGGCTATAAGATTAGTGACTTATGTTATCGTCATCATTTTCAAATTTTAAAAGCAGTACATAACTATGCACCACAAGAAGAATTAGAAAAGTTGGTCATGGAAGGTATTTCGTATTTTGAAAAAGAAGAATTATATGATTGGGTAAAAGAATATGCTTATCTTTTAGGTAATATATTCTATGGTTCAGAAAATCACGAAAAAGCCAGCAAGTATTTACACATCGCTTTAGATGCAGACAAAAAGAGTATAGAAAGAAGGGCGCTAAAATGAAAAAAGCAATCTTATTAATGATGATGTTATCCGCTGTTTTTACTTTTGGTCTTACTAATGTAAAAGACGTATCACAAAATGAAACTATTGAAGTGTTTATGGATCATGGAGAGCATATTTAATTATCTAAAAAAAGAGGGAGCTGCGAGCACCCTCTTTTTTAATTATGACCATATTAATTTAGAAATAACATAAGTAGCAGTAGGAATGAAAAATATAAGGGATAATGTTCCATAGTACCAAATACAGTCTGATTTACATTCTTAAATACCAAACCATACATTCTTCTTTACACCCAATGCTTTTAAGGGTGGAGTTGCGGCTAGAACGATTGAACCGCTTCTATTTACATCACCGACTACTGCTAATTTTGTATGCATAGGGTCTAATCCCATTTTGATGCAACTTACTGAAGCGTAAAAACTTCATAGAACTACACATAAGATGATTTTATTAGTTAGGATGGAATAGTCATACACTGTGATTGCCCCTCATAAAAGAGCGTATGTTCTTTTATGAAGGGGGATTTTAAATATATAGAAATTAACCTGGAGAATAAATTATACTTTAAGTTGAATAAGGAATATTTATTAAATAAAATAGTATAATTTATAATTTCAGGGGCAGGTAATAAGGAAGAGAAATTGGGATATCTAGTAGAGGAGGGTGTTATATGTATAACTGTAATCAATGTGGAACAGAAATGATTATGCAATTACAAGACAGATATAGAGAATTTTGCCCAAGATGTGAAGGTCTTAAACCAAGTAGCTTAGTATACTATAATTTATATGAATTGCTAGATTATATGGAAGCAAATAATTATATGAATAAAGAAAATATGCTACATAACTTTTTAAAATGGGAGTTTGAGTTAACGAATGGAAATCTGTTTAAGTTATATTTAAACTTAGATAGATATGATCAACCTGATGATGAGGACCTTATAAAACAATTAGAAGTTTATATGAAGGGAATTCGCTTAAAATTAAATATTAAATATGAGGATGACTATATCTGGATTATGGTTAATTAGAAGAGGTTCTATATGTGTTGAGTTTTATGTGAAAAAATAGTAAGGGATAGAGAGGCGATTAATAGAATGCAAGATTTACAAGAGGCAGTAATAAAATTTCGAGATGAGAGAAATTGGGGTCAGTTTCATAATGCTAAGGATTTAGCCATTTCATTAAACTTAGAAGCATCAGAATTGCTTGAAGTCTTTCAATGGAAGTCAAGTGAAGAAGCGACAGAAACAAAAATGCTAGAAATGAAGGAAGAAATAGCGGATGTAATGATTTATTTGCTTATGTTAAGTGATAAATTAAATATTGATTTAGAAGAGGCAGTTCATGCTAAATTACGCAAGAATGCAGAGAAATATCCAGTAGAAAAGGCGTTTGGAAAAAATAAAAAATATGATGAACTATAGAAATGAAAAATAAGAATTCGGTTGGATGATTATATACATAACTCAATTTCAATCGATTAGGTTTTTCATCTGATAATGGAATTTATACCATTAACACTCATTCTATTTAAGTGGTTGGATATACTGCGAAATTAAGGGATAGAAAAATAATCGATGTGATAAAAAAGAAACGTTTTTGTTATATATGTAAATTTAAAGGAAGAATGTTGGTATAGCCCTATCTTGAATTTTTATTATATATACAAAAACTTGATATTTTAAAGTTTTTAAAGATATCCACATTATAATTCAATTGGGGCATAAAAAAATAAAACCCTATTAAATCATTTTTAATGCTGATTTAATAGGGTTTTATTGATGTTTTTATATTTGGGGAACAAAAATTAACTAAATTTTATATTTGACTTTGATAGATGAACAATTTAATGTGTAGTATATAAGGGTTTCGTATAGGTGGTAATAAACTTGAAAAAAACAAGTTTAAATAATAATCAAATCAATTGTATCAAATAATTCGATATATTAGCATGTAAAGAATTAATGTGATAAATAAAAACTTGGAGGTAATATATAATGAAATTATATCAAAATGGAGAAGTAGGAAGTAAGAAGAAAGGTGTAGTTTTACAACCAACAGGTGGTATGGAAAATGTGAAGCGTACAATACTTCAGTCGGTTTACCTAGATGATTTACAAAAAGCATTAACTGAAGAGCAGTATAAGTGTTTAGAACAAGCTTTTCCCTCGAAACGCTTTCTTGCATGGGGATGTAACGATTATGGGTGGACGGATAATCAATATAAGATGATTAACAAGGGGTTTGATATATGGTTTTACACAGATTGGTGTTATTTTTTACGTGCGGAAGTTGAGTGTGGCTTTCACAATCCAAAAGTGGCAAGTTTGCTATGGAACTCTCCATCGGATGATAGTCGTAACTTTAATAATCTATATTTCTGTTCAGTTGATTCGTTAACGAAAATCAATTTGCTTACACCAGAGGTTAATGAAATCACACGAGGAGAATTGAAAAAAAATGTTTTAAGACGTTTGGAAGTTTTTATTGATGAAAAAGCGACAGCTTTATTAAAATTAATTTAAACATAATAGTGGTCAAAAGAGTAATCTTTTGGTCACCGTTACCTGTATTTTGTGAAGGAGAAATTGGAATGAAACAAGTAATGACAGGCTTACACTATTTAATGAATGTTAAAGGTCAAAAGAATAAGGATGTTGCGGAAATTCTAGGTATTTCGACTCAGGCGGTTTCGTTATGGACGAAGAAAGGTACGATTCCAAAAAAACATTTGGAAAGACTTGCAAATCATTATAAGGTATCACAGGAGTACTTAGTGAACCCATTAACAGCAGATACGATTAGTGTTATTAAGAAGGATGCAACGCCAGTGATGGAGATTACCCATAATGGACTTGCTACTTATGGAGATTTCAATGTTGTACTGCAGCCAACAAGCGATAAAGTGGCACGAACTAATTTTAAAAATACGATTCGTCAGTTACGTGATGTTGAAGAATTTGCGGAATATGTGAAGGCAGAAGAGCTTGCGGATTTACGGGCAATTTTTCCTGAGGGGAAGTGCGCTGTTTGGGGCGTGAAGTCAGGTGCAAATGATGCAACGAAAAAGCAGTATGATAAGTTAGAACTTGGTGATTTTGTGCTATTTTATCAAGATAAGCATTTTTATAACCGGGCCATCGTTGCGTATAAGTTGCATTCTCCTGGGTTAAGTGAACATTTATGGGGAGATCCAATTTTCGAGCACGTTTACATACTACAAGATATCCATCCATATAACTTGTCGGTTGTAAGATTTAATGAGGTTGTATATGGAAAATCGGAGGATTTCCCAGTGATGGGTTTCCGTGTATTAAGTCATGAACAGAGCTTGCAGGTTATTGATGCATTTGATCTTGAAGGTGAATATGTAGACTCGCATGCTGCTATTTTGGAAGCATCTAGTGAGAAGCGCTCACGTGAAGAGATTTTAAAAGCATTGTTAGCACTAGAGAATAATAAGGAACTTAACCGTGATACGAAGCGTAAGTATCGTGTTGAACAAAGTTTGCTAAGGGAATTTTTATTCAATGGTGAGAAAGCGGTGGTATGCGGTTGCTGCCAAACGAAATTATCACCAGATTTTATTGCAACGGCTCATATAAAAAAGCGTTCGCACTGTTCAAATGAGGAAAAACTAGATGTCAATGTGGTTATGCCACTTTGTTATTTAGGGTGTGATATGTTGTTTGAAAAAGGGCTCCTTGTAGTGGATTCTTCTGGTTATTTTAGGCGTACGGATATGATGGATAATGCTGTTCCTTATGAGGGACGTGTAGGTGCATTACTTGGAGAGTATGATAACAAGTCTTGTCTATATTGGAAGGAAGAAACGGCACCTTATTTTGAGTGGCATTATAATCATCATGTAATGAAGTGAGAAGGTTATGGTATTTACATTTTACTTACTCAAAAAGTAGAAAGTAAAATAAACGTTCATCAGAAATCAGATTTCAGCAATGTTGCAGGAATATAAAAGCTTTTTTACATTTAGTTGTTAATAACCCAAACAATTTTATAATGTAGTTAAAAATTGAGATTTACAATTGCCTACGTATCGAAAGTACAATAGGAATTAGAGGAACGAATCGCGTACTTAGATTACAACTTAGACAAAAAATTAATATTAGTTTAAAATTCCAATATTAATTGTAGAGATGGTCGTGGAATAATTGGATTTTCAAGCTGAATTTATTAAAAAAGCAATAGATTTTTAGGAGAGGATTTAGACGAGAAAATCATCACGGATGGACATAGTAAGCTCATTTCTGATTATGTACTGTTAATGGAAAAAGGGATAGGAACTGTAAAGAATCATAATTTTAAAATCGGTGCGGGTTATATATATTCGCGTATAAACATAGATGGTATTGAATCTTATACAAAGGTTAATAACGAGAACAATACAATTGAGGTTACAAAAATTATTAATGGCGAAGTTACTTTCCTGTATACAATTGTTGTACAAAATGGAGAGTTATTTGCCCTAGGTCGTAATGGAAAATTTACAACAGTAATCTTAGAAGATTACCTACGTGAAACATTTGGTGAAAAGCTAGGTTTATAAGGTTAGTGTTTATGTGTGTTGAAAGCATTCCTTAGGGAGTGCTTTTTAAATGTAAAGAACTGTAACGGAATATTAATATTTTTATAAATGGATTTAAAGATGTTTGTAACATTTCTTACTGTATGATTAAATATAGGAGGTGATTACATGTCTAAAATCGAGATGTTATTAAATGCACTTGCGATATTGTTAGAGCAACCTGCTATTTTTATTATGGTGGGGTTTATAATATTTGGAGCTGTAAAACTAATATTCACTAAATTAAAGTACCTATATTAATAGGTGCTTTTTATTATATAAAAATAGCATGGTGGTGTAGAGTAATTGATTACTGAAATCAGAAAAATAATATCAGATACGGAGTATTGGGATTAAAAAGAAAAGCGAAGTCTATTTGTTCCTACTGGTGAAGAACCGGGATTCGAAGTAACTGTTAATCCTGAAAGTATGGTCTTGGGCATGGACTTATCAAGTAAGCCTGATAAGACGGTAGTGGTAGAACCCTTTAATGGTATGACAGTGAAACAGTTACGTGAGTATGCTGATGAGTTAGATATTGAGATTCCAACCAATGTTAACAAGAAAGAAGACATAATTGACTTACTATCATGAAGTACTGTGACTTTAATTGCTGACGTAACAAGATAAGTAAGGGGCGTTACTGTGAAGACATAAGCGCAACAAACCAAGGAGAAGAAAGATAAGAAGAATATCTATCATCATGATAACAAACTATTCTATCGTACTGATGCATGGAAGTATGTTAGGTCAAAGGAAAGGTATACGAAAGCGAGGATGGCTGTTGTCAATGATGTGGAAGGCTCGTTTTTGGTAGGAGTGCTCATGTTCATCATGTAATACCAATTAAAGAAGATGAAACACTTAAATTAGAAGAGAATAACTTGAGATTACTTTGTCCAGTTTGTCATACAATCAAAGAAAATGAAAGCAAACCGAAAAAAAGTTTTTCCAAGTTATTTTGGATAAGCCCCCCTATCAAAAAATAAAATTTCTCCTCTGGGGAGGATAGGTAGCATAGGGGCATTTCTATCGTTAGACAACATTTTAAAAAAATAAAGGGGGGGGGAAATGTCTACTAAAAAAGAGCGTCAAAAGGTTGTTGCCGAAAAAACAGAAGTTGAAAAAATCAAATATTAAAAATCATGCGTGACGCAGATATTTACACTCTTACTTTAGATCCATTAATTGAATCCTACACGGACATTTTTGAATCTATCAAACTATGTACATTGAATGGAAAGAAATGGGGCTCCCAGCTACGCAGCGGCATAAAAATAAAGTTGATGCTACAAATAATTTATAGCATCCATTGGCTTAGCAAGTAGAAACTTGGCCTGATAAGAAAACTAAGGTAATAGATTTGTTAGGACTCACTAATAAATCTAAGCTAGGTAAGATTGGCACCGGTGGTACTTCTGTCACAAAAGATGAAGAGCTACAGAAACCAATAGCTAAAGTTAGTGAATTGGATAAATACCGTGCAAAGTGGAGAGCTAAAATTAAATATGAATATAATAATATATTTTGATATAATTAATTATCAAAATATTGGAGGTTAGATTATGTGGCATGATATTTTTTTTGACAAAACTGGTGTTTTTCAATGGGCAAGTATAGCGGCTATTGCTTCTTTACTAGCATTTATTTCATCTCTTGTTTCTCTTGCTGTTACATCAATGCAAGCGAAGAAAAACAGAAAATCTACTACACTAGTAAATTTAAGGCTACAAGAGCTAAAGGATTTAAGAGAGGAAGGAGCGGCTTTACTATCATTAATAAATGCTTTTCTAAATAAGAGAAATGTGAAATTAAATCCAAATAGTAGGATGATTTCAAAGACAGATCCTCTAATTAATAAATTGGATATGCATCTTAATAAATTATCTTCCAAATTATATCTACATACATCACAGAGTTTGAATTTAGCATCTGAAATAGCATTAAATCAATTATTAGTATTTAATTTAAAAGATATCAACGAATTAGTTGAGATAAAGATAAATATAGATGAGGCCCTTGATACATATTCAAGAACTGAATATGAAGAAATCGAAAAGAATTTATAATAAAAAGGATAGTTCAAATTGCTATCCTTTTTATTATGCCTTAGAGGTGGTGTTTATATAATTGAACGTGGTTTTGTTACTTTTGTGATAGCAAGATGATAAACCAAGACCAAGTTATGGATTATATTGTGGAATGCTTAAATTAGTATGATGTACAACAAATAAACTATGATCCAGCAATGTCACAGAAGTTAATTAAAAAAACAGGAAAATATTGATTTAAAATGTATCTCTGTAAATCAGTTTCTAAATGTTGTGAATGCGATGATGGAAGATTCAAAAATACTAATTTATGAAAAACGTATAATGACCGATAATCCCTTGTTTATTGTGCTCTTAATGTTGTAGTTGTAACAAATATCAATGGGATGAAAGCCCCAAGTAAGCCACAGTCCAAAAAAAGATTGATGAATTTGTTTCTTTTTTATGCGCTCATAAAGAAACGATGATGGTTATGGATAGCATAAATGAAGAAGGCATGGATGAATTACTTGATGAAATTTATAGATAGAAAAATAGTTTTATATTTCATTAGTTATATTACAATATAAATATTAAATAATGAGGAAGTGTTTTTATGAAAGAATTTATGCCTCTTTTTGCTTCTATTGCCACAGGGATTGCTACATTAACAGCAGTCTGGTTGACTCAGAAAGGAAATAAGAAAGTTCAAAAAGATTTATTAGAATTACAAATAAAACGAGATGAAATGAAAGAAAAAAGAAATGATTTAAAAGAAACTTTAGAAATTTATAATCGTATCCTTAAGGTTAATGGAGAAAATAACGTAATAATTGATAATGGTGGAGCACCTGAAGAATTTGATTTTACTGTATATCAAAAAGAAGTTCGACCTATTCTTTATGAAAAGTACCATTTGTTACATGATGAAGTCGCAATGCTGGTGGCTGGTATAGACGAAGCTATAAGAAGATGCGAATTCTTTGAAGAGGCTGAAAGAAGTGATCATGTGGAACTTTGTGAAAAATACTATAGGTTAATCCGTACCATAAAGCAGAATATTTTCAATTTCCGTAAGGAAGGACGGTAGTTAAAGGCAGTGAGAAATTTGGTTTAAGTGATAGGTTTTCAAATTTTTTTATTTAGACAAGCTGAAAAGCGCGTTTTACTTGATGAGGTTTTAGGGAAGAGCATTCGTTGCTGCGGTGTGAATGTTACGGATTCAAACATTATACAATCTAGTGATATATACGAATTGCTACAATATATGGGTAATCAAATGTCATTGGCTGATATAGTTGTGGAAGATGAACCCCGTAATGAAATTAAAGATGCTATTGCATTTCGTATATTAAAGAATCCAATGATTAGCTAACACAATCTGAATTTATTAAGAAAATGTGAAGAGATTTTAAAAGTATTGTTAGCACTAGAGATTAATAAGTAGCTTAACCGAGATACGAAGCATAGGTATCGTGTTGAACAAAATTTACTGTGTAAATTTATATGAGACGGTGAGAACGAGGTGGTATGAAGACGAATTATCACCAGCTTTTATTGCAACGGCACACATAAAAAAGCGTTCGCACTGTTCAAATTCGGAAAAACTAGATTTCTATATTTTTACCTATATTAAAAATACAACTGAATTAAAGCCATAAAAATTTCCTTTGATACTGTGAATAATATGTTTGTTTACGTTTATCTTGGCTAAAGAAGGTGATTCGAAGAGGTTGTGAATATATTCGTGGTAACGGCTCCCTTTATTTTTATTTATGAGGAATCGTGTTTTTTATAACAGATTTTACCATAAATATTAATTTTTTTGTGTTTAAATATATTTTTGTATAAAAGTATTGGAAGAAGGTGCTCCTTTTTAGGAATCTAGACATAGTATTAAATTTCTTTAAGGAGGCTTTTAGATTTATAAGTGAGATACGATATTCGTGATATTTAATTCTATTTCTCATAACTCATCTTAGTTAGATTTAGTGTCCTTTGGGATTATTGTGATAGTATAATTGGTTTAAATGAAACTAATAAGGGTAATTAGATTGTATAATTAACATCTTAGAGAAAGTGATTTTATTTATCAAACTTTGGATGAAAAATAGCAAGTTTTAAATTTAAAGTTAATCCATTCGGTAATCTTAGTATATAAAGAGTGGACATGAATAATCACTTAATAGAATTAATATATTATTTAGAAAGTCTAAATTTCGTTATAATATAGACTTGGAGGGGAATCAGGTTATGGAGAAAATACTAACTGCAATTATAGGATCAACAGTACTGAGCGCTGTAATTACAATGCTATACACTAAATTTTTTAATGAAAAGAATCATCAGGTAAAATACATCATTGAAGAACGACAAAAATGGAGAAATGAAATTAGAGATAAATTAGTCGATATTTGTACAACGAAAGATTTAGCTACTGTAGATAAATGTAGAACTTTTATTAGATTAAGGTTGAACCCTAATGATGTAGAGGACATCAAAATAATAAATTGTATGGACAATATATATGAATGCATGAAAGTTGGTAGTGAGGAAAATTATTTATCTTATCAAGAGCAGTTAAAATATTTAGGAAGTATTCTTTTAAAGCATGATTGGGAAAGGGTGAAAAGAGAAACAAAATTTAAGCGGGTATCACAATTTAAATTAGTAGGGATAATTATAATTTTCTCCTTTTTATCCCAAAAAGACTATAATTTAATACATCCTTTAGTGGAAAATACGTTGTTTCAAGCGCTGGAGAAATATTATCCAGTAATTGAAAAGGAGATGGTTGTTAGCACGGTTAGTTTATTAGTTAATTTAATAATAAGTTATGTAATGATAAACGGCATTTATAGGTTAATATTGTTGATTGCAATGAAATGTGTCAAAAGAGGACAAGAAGGTGGGGCGCCCAGTGTATGGCATCCGATTTGTTTGTGGGTTAGTAAGAAGAATAATTTTCGAATGACCAAAGAGAATTCTAGTCAATCAGAGTAGCTTTAAGTAAGAATGAAAAAACAAACGTAGTTAATATTATTGTGGAGCGTAAAGTCCAAATTGCACGTTATGTTGCTGATAATTGGAATGCGGAACTTGTAGAAGAAAATACAGAGTTGGAGGAATGTTTAAATAAACTAATAAATCATATAAAAAAGGCTAACAGGATAAAAATATGATTAATTTAAAATTCAGTAAGATTTTTTTTGGCTGATGAGCACCTTAACAATACGAAAGTTAGTACTTGTATTGTTAAGGTGCTTTCTTGAATTTTTATTCAAAATTACTATATTAATATGTATATTATTTTCTTATTCATTTTTAAAACACAAGATAGACCCTTCGAACTGCTTTTTTCAATAGATGCAAAGGTATGTCTGTATTGCAATAGACAATACATTACGACGTACAATGTAGGGAAAGATTTACGTTCCACAAGTGACTTATATCATTTTTATCCTAAAAGTACTTTCCAATTATATTCGTGAGCGATATTAAATTGTATACCAGCGTGTACTATTTGTAATAGTAGGTTTAAAAAGGCTAAAAAATTAAAAATACAATATCCTTTTGAAGATGGCTTTGAGAAGAATGCCGTTTTTAATATTAAGCCGAAAAGGAAAGTGGATATAAATTCTTTAATTGGAAATACTGCTGATTTGGATTTGATAATAGAGGATGATAATAGTTATGTGGTGGATAATATGAAAATTGAGATGTTTCGCTTAGAAGAAATATATCAATCTCACAAGGGTTTTGTGCAAGAACTCTTATTTAAAAATAAGGTGGTCATCTCCCTGTCAAGTAGACAGTAATAAAAAGAGTATTATGCCACGGCCTTTTCCCGATATTCTATCGGGGAAAGGCCGTGAAGTTTTTCTTGGAATCTTTCTGTATTATAAAATTGAATATATTCTTGAATTGCTCGGTAGGCCATTTCATATGTTTTTGGGCACACTAAATACAACTTCTCTGTTTTTAAATGTGAGAAGAATGATTCGATACACGCATTATCAAAACAGTTTCCACGTCTAGAATGACTACCGACAAATCCTAATTTCTCTAACTGTTTTGCGTAGGATTTAGATGTATATTGAAACCCTTGATCTGAATGGAAAAGGGGCTTAGTAGTTAATGACTTCCCTTCTAATTGACGTAATGTAGTTAAAAACAAATCTAAATCATTTCTTGAAGATAGCTTCCAGGCAACAATTTCATTGTTGTATAAATCTAACACAGCCGACAAATAGGCAAATTGTTCTCCGATTCATACATAAGTAATATCTGTTACGAATTTTTGATTTTGCTTTTCAGCTTGAAACTCTCGATTCAAATGATTTTTAAATACCACAGATGTTTTTCTTCCATAAAACGGACGTTTTTTTCGAATGATAGATTGAATACCCAGCTCTCTCATAAGACGACGAACACGTTTATGATTCATTACCATTCCTTCTCGAGCCAAAGCACGAGTCATACGTTTATACCCATAGTAAGGGTGCTGACGATGAATAGATAAAATATGTTCTTTATGCCACATATCCCTTTTCTGACGTAAACGCTGCACGTTATGATATTTCCGCCATTTATAGTAGCCAGCCTTAGAAACTTCCGCGATTTGAAGCAACCATCGGAGTGGATAGGCTTGGCGTAATGAATCGATAAGAGAAAATCGTTCTTTCTTTAGGACCATTCCTTCCCGTGTAGATTTGGATTGCGCTTTTTTAAATACTCAACCTGTGCCTTCAAATAAGCATTTTCTTCTTCTAGACTATTAAAATTCTTTCGATTCCAGACACCACGTTGATCATCAAAGGACTCCCCTTGTTGCGCACGTTTTACCCACTCAATAATCTGGGCATCGCTCTTCACACCGAGTTGTTCACGAATTTCTCGCAATGATTTTCTCTCTTCTAATCGAAGACGAACTGCTTCTCGCTTTAGTTCTTCTGTATATTTTTGAAATGATTGTCCTTTTCTTGCCATAAAAAAATCCCCTCCAGATAAAACAGTATTGAGTCCATCATATCAGATGGACTCTTTTTTTACTGTCTACCTATAGGGGATAATACCAAGCTTTATCTCTTTTTATATGGTTTCTCTGGTAAGGAGAAACCATATAAAATAAATCTTTATCTAAATTAAAATTTGACATACTAGATGTATTTAAATAATTTTTTATCAAAGTATTATAATGTTTTTTAAAAAGCTCTTTGAGAATAAAAAAATAATATGGTCACTTAAATATTGTTACAGTAATTACTTTGCTATAGAAGGAATTAGAATAAGGAGTAAATCAACTAAATATAACTAAAGAAGACATTGATCTTAATATGATACAATAAAATCAAATGCACTTTGTATTTTTTTACATTTGTACGTTACAAAAAAATTTTAGGAAGGAAGAGGGATTTGAAAAAAATCCAATTAACTGATAAAAGTTTTTTGAAATGTAATACGATAGATTTTAATTTGTTTAATGAGGAAATGTCCATAATTAATGAATTAATTACTGGAATAAAAAAAAGAGAGAATTATTTAGTGTTTACCCCTAATGAAAAAATGTTTTTTTCATTATTATTACAAACATTATATAAAGAAGAAACTATTAATTTTAAGCACAACAAGCAGCCAGAAAAAAGGCTTGAAGTACTAATAATTACTAAGAAAAATAATATGAAAGAATTTTTTTTAAACTGCACAGTCAATAGTAATGAACTGTTTTTGTTATGTAATAGGCTGCATCATCATTTGGGCTTTTGTAATATTGATGATCCGTATTTTGCAAGGGTATATTGGAGACATTTATTATATAAATACTATAGTGGTGAGATTCCGAGTGAAGTCCCTTTACACTACATTTATCCAGTTGCGACAGGATACCATACACTGCAAACAATTTCTAGGGGAAATAGAAATTTACTTGGTAGAAAGGATAGTCAACCACCTACCTTTAATATTACAGACAATATTGATAAATTAAAGGATCGCAGTATTAAATATGATTATGTATTTGTTGATTGCTCACGAATCAAAAAAAACATTTCTAATTTCCCTACAGGTACCTTGTTTTTCTTTAACTCTCCTTTAGACGATCGCATTGTTTACTTACAACGTTATAATTTAAAACAATACCTGTTAGTAGGGGATATATTAAAATCTATAAATTATCAAGAATCATGTAATATTAAACAATTATCACAAGAAATGTTTAGAAAATCGAGTATTAATTCAGTAGAAATAGAATACGTTTCTAGTAATTTTGAACGTGAAATTGAAAGAGCTATACAGTTGTTAGATGTGTTAAAAAAACAAAGATTTTCAAAATACGATGTGCATGGAGTAGCAAAATTAATATATCTTTTTATTAGAATGCCTGTTAATGCAGCTTTATATGACCTTATTGCTAAGTTACAACCTTATGAAGAAACAATTAGAGATATAATGCAAGAGTTAAAAGAGAGTGATTACCGATACGAAAATGACAGTTTTGAACAAATTATAGAGATGCTTGAAGATATACTGTATAAGTGTAAACTGGATAGTGTATGTCCGAAATGGGAACAGTTAAAAGGTTATTTACTTAAGGAATATAGCTGTGGTAAGAGTATTTGTATAGTTTCTCCTAATAAGATAGCGCAATTGGCACTTAAAGAAATGTTATCAATATCTATAGGTGTTTCTTTAAGTGATATGGAAGATAATGGTATTTTTTTTGTGCTTGCAAATGATATTATTAATGAAATGAAGGTTATTACATGTGATAGCTTAGTTATCTATTCATCTTTAAATCTCAGTGATTTAAGCCTGTTATTAAAGTGTAATTATAAAAATGCGAGAGTATATTTATATAATATTGAAATAAACTTACTTATAAATAAATTGAAAACTGTAATAGATGTTGAAAATTACGCACTTAAACACTTTGAAATAAGACAGGGTAGTGTGGGAAATATATATATATATTTATTTAGTAGATTAAATCGATTTGTTAGACAAAAAAAAGTGAATCAGGATGAAACATTATCTAAGTTAATGGAGGAGGTTACCCAATCTGAAACGTACTTATTAAGGGAATTTCGGGAGTATAAGGGCAAGAAAGCAGTTACTGGTTTTTTAGTATATTTTAATGATAATAGCCTTGCATTTTTTACTAAAAACAGCCGAATACAGGTGCTTGATAAAAAGAACAAACGTGTTATACGCAAGCGATTTAAAGATTTATGTATAAAAGATGAAATCCTATTTATTGATAATGATGCCCGTAAAGATATATATAACATATTTATTCATTCAATTGAAAATATGGATATTAATAAAAAGTTATACATGCTTATTGAGCGGTGGAGAGAATTGTATGAAGAGAAATTTTTAGAATCTAGAATGACTGACGAGAAATTATATATGAAAATGAGAACAATAGGTTGGGAAAAAACTACTAAATCTATTTTGAGGAATTGGCGTACGGGATATAGTTATGGACCTAGAAATAAAGAAGACATTATCTTGTTAGGAAAGGCGCTAGAAATACCGGAATTTATAAATAATACGGACATTTACTATAACGCTATGTCAAAAGTGAGAGTTGAAAGAAGACGGGCTTCACGAATTCTTAACAAGATTATTTATTTTTCAAATAAAAAAATTGATCATGAAGAAATAGCAATGATTGAGAACTATAATTTATCTGTGGAGCAATTAAAGGAATCATTATTAATTAAAACAGTGAAAAATATAGAATTGAATAGAGGATATAGAATTAAGCCTATAGAAATGGGACTTATATTTGGATCTATGGAAAAGGAGTGAGAAAAATATGACTAATACTGAAAGAAATAAATACAAAATGGTTAGGGAAATTTTAATTAAAGACCTTAAAAGGGATTTAATCGGACCCGAACATAATAAAGAGGATATAATTTATGAACCTCCATCACAGGCTTATATTACGGGCATCCTATATCCATTAGAATCTGAAACACAGATATTTGAAGAAGAGCTTGAAAAAGTCTATTCAGTTGATAATTTAGATGAAGAATATGAGGGTACTGAGAATAATAATGTAAAAGAAGAGATAATTCTTCCTAAAACAAAAACATTTAAACAACAAAATTCAATGGGAGTAAAGTTTTATATAGAAAAAGATACTAATCATTTTCTTGTTAAAGGTGGATGGGGAAAATATACGTCATCTAAGAAATTCGATAATGAAAAACAGCGAGAAGTAACGATATGGACTAGAGACATTGTAAGTTTTGAGGAGCAAATATATATAAATGCTTTTGAAAATAAAATAGATTTAGAGATTTCTCGAAATGTTTTTTTAATAGTAAATAAAAAAGAAATTGAAGGTACAAACGCAGTATTAATCTCAGTCTTTTTAACAAATAAGACAGTTGATAAAAATAGTAATAATGCAATGTTTCAATGTCAATTAATTTTAGAACACACTGAAAGTCAACGGATTTTCTTATGTGAGAATGAAGCGAGGAAGGATACATATAATTTTAATGAATTTTTGTATAGGAATAAGCCGATATTCGCTAAAGGATTCGGATGTGCCGTTAGTTGGAATAATAATGATATAAAATATGCTGCACAAATTCGTTCGGAATTTATCCCTATTCATGAAGTAGAAAGTATGAGTACTGAATTGCCATTTGATAGACAATATGGAGAAATGCCAAATAGCTATTTTTCAATTAAGAAATTTGCTGAAGAGGTCCAAAGAGAAAAAGTTGTTGGAAAATTAAATAATTTAGCTAACCGTTATGAAAATTGGATTAATATGTTACCGTCTAAGGATGTGGAAGACAAACAATCCGCAAAGCATGTTGTAATGAATTGTAGTAGAGTAATAGAAAGAATTAGAACGGGTATTGAAATTCTAGAAAGTAATAATGAAGCTTTTTTAGCATTTAAGTTTATGAATGAAGTTATGCATACGCAAATAGCGATGAAAAATTATGCTAAAAATAGAACGTCAACGACATTAGAGAGCGAATTAACAAAGGATAGTCTCAATTGGCGTCCTTTTCAGTTGGCATTTATACTCCTTAACATTGAAGGCCTTGTTAATCCAGCTTCTAAAGATAGAGAACTGGTTGATTTACTATGGTTTCCAACAGGTGGTGGAAAAACTGAAGCCTATTTAGGAATTGCAGCATTTTTATTAGGTTATAGACGACTTATTGCTTCAACTACTGATTCTTATGAACGCGATGGTGGAGTTACAATTTTGTTACGATATACATTACGTTTGTTAACAACTCAGCAAAGAGATCGTTTGATGCGTATGATATGTGCAAGTGAATATATACGTCAGAAACAGTCTATATTTGGTAAATCAGAGTTTTCAGTAGGTTTCTGGGTGGGAGCACAGGTTACTGCTAATAGATTATCGGATTTAACTGAGGATTCAAAATTTAGAAGCAGTGATAGAGTAATTTATGAATATAATAAAATAAGAAAACAAATAATTGAGTGTCCATGTTGTGGAAATAAAGAATTGCACTATAAATTCCTACCAAATGAGGATACAAAATCTATAAAGATAGGTGTGCAGATTTATTGCAGAAATGAAGAATGTTTTTTTAAGAATAATCATATCCCTGTATATTTAATTGATGAAGAAATTTATAGAAAATTACCTTCAGTAGTGATATCAACTGTTGATAAGTTTGCTAGATTACCTTGGGAGGAAAAAACAGCATCTTTGTTTGGGAGAGTTAATAGACTGTGTGAAAAATGTGGTTTTATTTCTGAAGGGGAAAAGCACCAGCGTTTTCATAAAAATCCCAATGCAATGGTTCATCAAGTTAAACCTTTTTATCCCCCCGAACTTATTATACAAGATGAATTGCATTTGATAACTGGACCATTGGGAACTATTTATGGGGGATATGAAACTATAGTAGAGGAATTAAGTACAGTAAGTGTTGGAGGCAAAGTACTTAAACCTAAGTATATTGCAGCTACAGCAACGATAAAAAATGCAGCCAATCAAATAGAGAAAGTATTTGGGAGGAAAGTAACCCAACAATTTCCTCCATCGGGTTTAGATGTAGAAGATTCTTTCTTTGCAAAAGAAAGAAATCTTGATGAATTCCCATTCCGACTATATACAGGTATTTGTGTATCTGGAAATTCTATGAAAACAGTATTATTAAGGGTATATGCAGTTTTATTACAAACAACGGAGAATTTATTAGCGGACAAGGAACTCTCGCGGTATGTTGATCCTTATAGAACATTAGTTGGGTATTTTAATAGTGTTCGAGAATTAGGTGGAGCTGTTAGGTTATTAGATGATGACATTAAGAAAAGAATTCAGACTTTACAAAAAAAACACTCTTATGCAAAGCCAAGGTATATTAACCGTAAACCAGAGTTAACTTCACGTGTACAATCAAGCCAAATTCCAAGAGTATTAGAGCAATTGGAAAGAACTGTTGGAAATGAAGAATTAGATGTTGTATTAGCTACGAATATGATTTCAGTAGGTATGGATGTGGACAGATTAGGATTAATGGTAGTAACAGGACAACCTAAGCAAACATCTGAGTATATTCAGTCATCAAGTCGAGTAGGGAGAAGTAAACCAGGCTTAGTTGTTACGGTTTACAACCCATACCGTCCTCGTGATATGTCTCATTATCAAAATTTCAAGGGGTATCATCAACGTCTATATCATTTTGTTGAAGGGACAACAGCAACTCCTTATGCATCTAGGGCAAGAGATAGGGTTCTACATGCTATCGCCGTGGCTTTATTAAGACTTTCTAATATAGAATTAGCAAAAAATGAAGATGCGGGAAACATTAAAGATGTAGATTTAAGTTATCTTAAAGAAGTACTTATGAATCGGATAAGGATTGTAGAACCTCGCAATGTTGAAGAAAGTATGGTTGATTTGAATCAGTTTTTAGATCAATGGATTGAAAAGAGTACCTTGGAAAAAGATTTACAGTATTATTTTTATCCCAATAAGAAACAGGCGCGTATTGAAAGTAAAAATAGGATATTAGCTCGTTTTTCAGAGGATAAACAGTATGGAGGGAAGTCTACACTAGATTCAATGAGACAAGTTGAAGGAACATCTTCGTTGTATATTTATGAAGGGTGGAATCATGATGAAAAAGGAAGTTGGAGAAGTTAGACCTGGACAGCTTATCACAACATATGGACCAGGAGCAATTATAGATTCAGTAAATGATTCGCTTATGGTTTTAGATATAAAGTATTGGCAAAACTGTGACGAAAAAATATATGATAACAAGCTAGCTAAATTTTTAAAAAAGGATTATTTTAAAAAAATACCTGCCACCGGTTCTTATGATTTGCCATCTATACCTTTTCCAAATTATCATGTGTGTAGTAAATGTTTTCATTTATTTGATATAAGAGAAACCTTTAAAATGAGTACTTATTTAAGTAAGGGACCGAGTTGTCCTGATTGTTCGACGAAATCCTATCCAGCTCGTTTTGTTGTATCTTGTCAGGAAAATCATTTAGATGATTTTCCATGGAGATGGTGGGTACATAATAGGAAAGAAACAGAGTGTAGGGGCAAATTGTATTTAAAGAGTTCTGGTAAAAATTCTAGTTTGGAGTCTCTATATGTTCAATGTGAGTGTGGGGAACGTAAGACAATGAGAGGGGCTACAC
This sequence comes from Bacillus sp. FSL L8-0199, assembly GCF_038005705.1. Lineage (NCBI taxonomy): Bacteria > Bacillati > Bacillota > Bacilli > Caryophanales > Bacillaceae > Bacillus > Bacillus sp. FSL L8-0199. The sequence goes on from NZ_JBBOTS010000002.1 coordinate 143,309, forward strand.
AAGAAAGTTATTTTGAGAGATTTAAGTGTACTGGTAATCACCCTCATAAATTAAATAAAAAATCACCTTGTGCTTCAGCTATTATTCCTCTGCAAAGAGGAGCTTCAAATGTTTATTTCCCTGCGTTGAGAAGTGCTATTGTAATTCCTGATAAAGGAGAAGAATTAAATGAGTTATTCATTTCTTTAAATGATGAAATTGAGCAGTTTAGAAAAGTATTGGGAAGTGCACTGGGAGATCAATGGTATATTAAGTATTATGAATTGAACCATTTGGAAAATAGAGGGTTTTCTAATGCAGGTGCTTTCTTGGAGAAATTTAAAAAGTATCAACAGAGAAAAAATCCCGATGAGGAAATGGAATATAATCAAATAAAACAAGCTGAATACCATACATTTACTAATTTTAAGGATAAAGTAAATTTAGGAGGGGTATTTCAAGCTGAGATAGAGAAGGTTCCTATAGATTTACAACCATACTTTAAAAAAATTATAAAAGCATATAGATTAAAAGAGATATTAGTACTATTGGGTTTTATGAGAAATGATAGTCCTGAACCAGATGTAAATGAACCCCAAAAAATTGTTTGGCTAGAATCAAATAGTAATGAAAATTGGCTGCCTGCTGTAGAAGTTCATGGTGAAGGCATTTTTCTCGAATTTAATAAAGAATCAATAGCAAGTTGGATAAAAAATAATCAAGTTTTATCTAATAGGTCTGATAAATTTTCAACTTTATATTCAAAATGGATAGAAAGTAAAGGCTGGGAATTGCGTGATAATAAGAATATAGTATATGTCATGTTGCATACATTTGCTCATTTATTAATTAAACAGTTGTCACTGCAATCAGGATATTCTTCTGTAGCCATTAAAGAAAGAATATATTGTGGTGAAGATATGGCTGGAATTCTTCTTTACACAGGAAGTACAGATCAAGAAGGGTCTTTAGGTGGTCTGGTAGAAATGGGTACTATTAAAAAATTACGTGAATTGATTTTAAAAGCTTTAGAGGATGCAACATTCTGTTCTAGTGATCCGTATTGTGCAAGTTTAGAACCATGCGAAGATAATCACTTAAATGGGTGTGCATGTTTTGCTTGCTCTATGGTTTCTGAGACATCTTGTGAAGTGGGAAATCGTTTATTAGATCGGTCATTAGTTGTAAAAACTATTGATAGTCAATTTGCTCCATTTTTTGAAGGGTTGATATAGAAATGGAGCAAATAAACATATCCCGTTTATATGTTTTAAAAAATGTACTTGAAAATGAATTGAAAAAACATGCTGATATGAATGTTGAAGAATATACAGAGCACCTCAAAATAAATGGCTATCAGCTTGATGTAAATTTAACAAATTCAAGTACATTATTAAATAAGCTTAGTAAAGAGCAGTTATTAGAACTGCTCTTACTATTTAAAATTTATGAGCAAGAACAAAGACAAGAGTCTGTGGAATTTGTTGCAACACTTCCAGCTAACATAGATAGCAGATTTAGAAAAACAATTAGTGTTGTACGTCAAATTATTCTCGGGGCTCAAAAAGAAATTTTAATCACAGGATATGCAATTTCTGAGTATTTTGATGAAATTTTTAGTGTTATAATAAATAAAAACTTATCTGGAGTAAATATTAAATTTTTTATTGATGATAATACTAAAAACTTGAGTTATATGGAAACTATTAAAAATCGTAAAGATTTGACTAATTTAGAGTTGTATAAATATCAAAAAAGTGAATCTTTATCTTCATTACATGCAAAAGTAATTGTTGTCGACAATCAAAAAGCTTTTGTATCATCGTCTAATCTCTCTTATAATGGTATGGTTAATAATGTAGAGATTGGAACAATTATTATAGGCGAAAAAGTGAGAGAGATAGATAATTTATTTAAACAACTAATTGCTAATAAATATTTTATCAAAATAGTTTAGAAATTGTAGAGGAGTACTGTAAATGATTGTAATTGATTTATTTTCTGGAGCAGGAGGGTTGAGTGAAGGATTTCATAAAGAAGGATTTAAAATTTTGGCCCATGTAGAGAAAGAAATGTGGGCGTGTGAAACGATAAAAACGCGCCTGTTTTACCATTTTTTGAAAGAACGTAATGATTTAGAATTATATTTTACCTATTTACGTGAATCTATTAATTATAGAAAAGTAAATGAGTATAGAGAGTTAGTATACAGCTATTATCCAGAATTGAAACATAAAATTGAGAGGGAGGTTCTCAATAAAAAATTTGGAAATCCTCAAAATGATTCAACTGCAACATCATCTAATCAAGTAATTGAATTAATAAGAGATTCTCTTCGTTATAACGATGTAACTGAAGTAGATCTTATTATTGGGGGCCCACCCTGCCAAGCTTATTCTTTAGTAGGACGTAGTAGGATGAAGGAAAACGCAGAAAAAGATTCACGGAATTATTTATTTCAGTATTATAAAAGAATAGTTCAAGAATTTAGCCCTAAAGCATTTATTTTTGAGAATGTTCCGGGGATTTTAACAGCTAAAAAGGGAAAAGTATACGAGGAAATTAAGAAAGCTTTTGATGAAATTGGATACACTGTATTATCTGGAATAGAAGATGATGATAAAAAAAATATCATAGACTTTGGGGAATTTGGAGTACCTCAAAGAAGAAAAAGGGTATTGCTGTTTGGTTTTCAAAAAAGTCTAGGATATACTTATCCCAATTTTTCGAAATATAAGTTTCCTTGGGAAAGTTCGATGAGTACTAGAAATGTAATTTCAGATTTACCCCGATTGAAGCCAAATGAAGGTCAAGATTTAGGAGTAATGAAATATAGTCAAACTGATAACAATCATAAGCTTTCTTGTTATGAAGAGACAATGAGAGAAGAGAGTATTGGAGTTTTAAACCATAAGGCTCGACCATTAAAAGAACGTGATGCAGAAATATATAGAATAGCAATAAAAAAAGCTAGCGTTGGTGAACAACTAAAGTATAATCATTTACCTAGTTATTTAAAAACACATAAAAATGATAAGGCCTTTTTGGATAGATTTAAAGTACATTGGTGGGATAGTCTGCCACATACTGTTGTGGCTCATATTTCAAAAGATGGACATTATAATATACATCCGGATATTGAACAATGTCGTTCCTTGACTGTAAGAGAAGCAGCGAGAATACAAGGATTTCCAGATAACTATAAATTCGAAGGACCTCGCACAGCGCAATATACGCAAGTGGGAAATGCTGTTCCACCAATAATGTCACAAGTAATTGCAAAAGCAGTAAAAGAGATATTGTCTAAATAATTTCTAAGTTTAATTACAAAGCGGTTTGGTTAGAGATTTTAATAAGATAATTAAATTTAATAAATGAAAATCCAGTTTTGATGTCGTGACCCCGAATAGTGGTACATAAAAAAACACCTTCTGAATTTGCATACTAAGTATGCAAATTCAATGGAGGTGTTTTTTTTTGTTTGAAAACGAGAGTTCATTATCCAGAAGAAATAAAGTGGAAAGTAAAAGAGATGAAAAAAGATGTTTATTCAAATCGTAAGATTATGGAGAGACTCGGAATTGAAAAATTTCCTAAATTAAGGCATGGATGAAATAGTATCGTACCGGTCAAACGTATCGTTTTCAACAACCTGTAGGAAAACAATATGCTTATGTAAAAGAATCAAAAGAGCTAAGCGAATTGGAACAACTACGGTTAGAAAATAAACATTTAAAAACAAAATTACTTGTATGGGGAAAGTATTTGTAAATCGAAAGGGGCTGAAACCAGAAACCGTGGTTACTTTATGGATAGATTTTTTTAAAAAAATAACAGTAAAAGAATTGTGTAACATATTAGAACTACAACGTTCCACATTTTATCGCTGGTTACAGTGGACGGAACGTTTTAGAGATGAGATAGAAGAGAAAATTAAGGGCGTCTGTCTTAGGCATAAATTAAGATATTGATAGAAAGAAAGGGGTGAACAAAGAAGGGGATTTTTAGAGTTAGCGCACGCGTATCGTGTGATATCAGATGTATTTAATATGGTGTTTATTAGATTTTTTCATATTTTAAATTATGTAATCTAGATATTACTCCATTAATGAAGTTAAAACAAAAAAGTGAATGGTTATTTAAACAAATGAATAGAAATTATGAAAATTGTTTTGTAGCTATTACAAGAACTAATGAAACACTTACATTAACTTTTGCTGAAAATTATAATGGTTGGTCAAAAACACCCTCAAGATTTTTGTATGAAATGGGAGTTTTAGATTAATATCATAATTGTTTGGGCTATAATTCAATGATTAGCAACTATATGTTTGTTAAGATTAGGCACTATAAATAGTTTTTTTATTCTATAGTCATTTCTGTATATAGTGCTGTAATTTTTATTTTTTATAGAAAAGCTTATTTTAATTTGCAGTTAATAGATTGTTGCGAATAGAATATAAATAAATACTATTGCGGTGCTAATGAAAATTAAGACTGATTTTGTGGGAAGTTGTTTAGATGAGCATATCACCATAGAGTTTGGATCCCCTAATTTACTTGCAAACTTTTATTTGTAGTGCGTATATAGGTAGGATAATGTACTATAAGTTTATTTGGTATAGAAAGTTGCTTTTTAGGGTCTATATAACATAAAGCAATAATAAAATTCATTCATTAAAATATTAATATGTTGTTATAAATAATAAAGCAAGATTGATTAAAGAAGTAATTTATCAAAATTAAAATTTAAAAATCCTAATAGTAAAAAGGTAGGTACGTATTAGACATAATTAATATGAACCTACCTTTTAATTTCTAATTAGGACGACTATTACAGTAGGAATTACCCTAATGTTTCAAAATTATAAAGCTTCCACAATTAATATTTCAATTACTTTATCCAGTTTTAGCCCTAACATTTCTTCTTTATCCTTTGACATACGTTTTTCATCTTTCCATTAATTCTTCTTATCCCCTTTATATTCCAATAAATATTATACATAGTATAAAACAAAGACCAGTTTATAAATGACTAAAACGTGTAACCATATACATATGCCATATGGTATTCCTTCTATTTCATTTTCTACTAGAGGTATACCAGGATTTTATGATTCACACTATTTATTATACAAAGGTACTTTGAATTAAAGGTATAATTGTAACTGGACAATCCTATAACCGATAAATAAAGTTCATAGGAGGATAATGCAAATTAAAGGAAGGATCGATTTTAATGTCTGAAGAACATAACCAATTACAAAAGGAATTACATAAAGCGTTATTAAAAGCAGTAAAAGATGCTAAAAGTATTGGATATACTCCTCATGTTTTTAATCAGATGCTAGCAACTGAAGGTGGATACTCTGTTGCAAAAAAACTAATTCATAAAACATCTACTGGGTTTGAAAAGTTATGGGAACTAAAGCGATTAGACTTATCAACTGAGGCAGTAATATTACAAAAAGAATTTAGACCTTTGTTTACTGAAGAAGAGCAGGAAATTGCTAAAACTAGATTAAGAGAATTTGGTTATGAAGTTGATGTCTTAAATATAGATTTACCAGAATTGAAACCTAGTGGTAGAATTAGAGAATTTAATAACTATGAAGACTCATTAAAGGCAAAAGTAATTTTTGAACATATTGTTAATGGTTTAACACATAGAGAGCTTGATGAGGCAGTTCTTGGGTTGGATAAAAACAGTAGCAAAGGATTTCAATCAATGGGTATTCTCCATTTTCTTGGGATTAAGGCGAATTATAAGGGTGTTTTTGAAGGTAAAGTATTAAAAGAAGTAATAGGTATATTAACAGAGCAAGAAAAAGGCTTTGAAGAACCAATACGATTACTATCACTTTTAGATGATAGTAGTTTAATAAATACAATTAATTCTGACTTAGAAGCTGAACAAATAGAAGATGGTCATGGAATAGAAGGTAATGTGAAATATTACTATGGAAAACGTTACGAAAGAGATCCTAAGAATAGAATATTAGCGATTAAAAAGCATGGAGCGAAATGTTATGCTTGTGGATTTAGTTTTGAAGAAGTCTATGGTGAGCGTGGTAAAGATTTTATTGAGGTTCATCATATTAAACCTTTAAGCACATTAGAGAAAGCAGTTGAGATAAATCCCGAAACTGATTTAGTTCCATTATGTGCTAACTGTCATCGAATGGTACATAGAAGAAAAGATGAAGTATTAAGAATAGAAGAGTTAAAAGAAATCATTGTTAAACATAGACAATAAAATTCATCTTTTTATGAGGCATATAGAAGCTGGTCAGAATTCTTAGAAAGCGTAAAACCATGCGGAGGTCGAATTCGTCTCCAAGGCCAATTTTTGAAAGAAGGTGACAAAGCAGTAGAAGAATAGAATGAGGCTAACAAAAATTCTAATAAAGTTAGGGAGGTAGAACAAGAGAGCCAACGTTAGCTTAAGATATCGAGAAACTAAATAAAAGAAGACATCTAAATTAGTTGGATGTCTTCTTTTAAATTTTTTCATAGTTTGTTACTCGTGTAATTCAAAAATATGGTTTTGAGGTGCATTCGACTAAATTAATGCTAATGATAAGAGTAATACAAAAGTTACTGGTGTAATATTAAAAGAAAATGGCATAGCAACTTTAAAATCTATACTAAAAGAGTTACATGATACGCCAATTTTATAATAAAGATTAGTTTATTTAATTAGTTAAGCGGCTATTAAGTTTAGTATTTTATAAGAGAAGTTAAAGAAAAGATGGGAAGAAAGGTGATTCTTAGCTGATGGAACCACTGGTGAAAAAGTAAGTCCTATTTTGAATGATAAATTTGTGTCATTTCCTATTCTAAGAGCTGATTCCGGTAATTTTTACAAAAATCTAATTAATTCCCCAACAGAAAGCTACTTGAAGGTGATGAAAGATTTGGGTATAAATTTGTACTCAGCGGCACATTTAGATCCAGATTTACAAAAATCTATATTGAAGGTACGACCAGAAAATAGGCATGGATCATTTGGATAAAGTGGGAATTCTCAAGGTATCTTACATAATCGAAATGTTGGAAAAGGGGATATTTTTCTCTTCTTTGGCTGGTTTAAAGAAGTAAGAAAAATAAACGATATATAGAAATGTTGTAAGAATGCCCCCGATATTCATGCTATTTTTGGATATTTACAGGTTGATAAAGTTTTAGATATAAGAGAGAGATTCTTTAGTTGGGATATGTCAATAGTAAACTATGCATTATTCTTTATATTAGTAGCAGGATAAATCATTAATTCTGTTTATATAATTATAACAAATTTCTCTTTTCGGTGATAAATTTACCTGGTATACTACAAAGAGCGAGCGTAAAGGAGGAAGAAGTATGAAGGTAATAGATCTATTTGCTGGAGCAGGAGGCTTATCGGAAGGATTTAGACAAGCTGGGTATGATGTTGTTGCTCATGTGGAAATGGACGAGAGTGCTTCTTTTACTTTGAGAACAAGAGAAGTATATTATTATTTAAAAGAGAAAAATAAGTTAGATTTGTATAAAGATTATTTATTAGGTAAGCTATCACGTGATGAATTATATTCTCAAATACCTCAAAAAATTATAGATAAAGTAGTTAATGCGGAAATATCTGATAAAACTATAGAGGGTGTTTTTAGCAAGGTGGACACATTAATTGAGGGTGAAAAAGTAAGGGTAATTATAGGTGGCCCACCCTGTCAAGCATATTCAGTAGCGGGTCGTTCTAGGGATCCAAATAAAATGAAGAATGATCCACGTAATTATTTATATAAACAATATATAAAATTTTTAATGAGGTATCAACCAGATCATTTTGTTTTTGAAAATGTTAAAGGGATATTATCAGCTGGTCAGGGAGAAATATTTAAAGCGATTCAAACTGAGATGAATGAAGCTGGATATCAAATTGATTATAGAATATTGAACGCTAAAGATTTTGGAGTTATACAATCAAGAGCTCGTGTGATACTAATTGGCTGGAAAACAGGATTAAACTATGAGTATCCAGAATTTGAGGGAGTGGATGAGAATGCAACCATCAAAGAATTATTTATGGATTTACCAAAAATACAAGCTGGAGAAAAGTTAGTACCAGGTAACACTTATGTATGTTCTGTTGATGGGAAGTACCTAGATAGAAAACAAATAAGGGATAGTGAATGGAATGTATTGACCCAGCACATTGCACGTCCAAATAATGAGCAAGACTTACATATTTATAGATTATGTGTTGAAGCGTGGAATGATAAAAAGGTTAAACTTAAATATAATGAGTTACCCGAAAAGTTAAGAAGTCATAGTAATACTAGTTCATTTTTAGACCGTTTTAATGTTATTCCATATGATAGTATTTCAAATACAATAGTTGCTCATATATCGAAAGATGGACATTATTATATACATCCAGATATTAAACAAAATCGTTCGTTAAGTGTAAGAGAAGCCGCGAGAATTCAATCATTCCCTGATAATTACTACTTTGAAAATTCACGAACCGCAGCTTTTAGACAAATAGGAAATGCGGTTCCACCTTTAATGGCGGCATGCATAGCTGAAAAAATAAAAGAAGCCCTATAAGTTGGCTTCTTTTATTTGAGTATTTTTAAGAAATTAATGGAAATCGTGTTAAATAATCAAAAATAATGTGTATTTCTGTAATAATTTGATATTATAAAAACATAATTATATGAAAGCGAGGGTGTTAAAATGCAACTACTACCGCTAAAACCAGCCGCTAGAATGATTACTACTATTGGAAAAGATTTGATAAAAGATATTCCTGCCTCAATTGTAGAATTAGTAAAAAATTCGTATGACGCTGATGCAGAAAATGTTGAAATTATCTTTTCAAAATATCTAGAAGGGGAAGAACCTAGAATATCTATAACAATTAGAGATGATGGACATGGCATGGATTTAGATACAATGACTAAGGCCTGGCTGGTTCCTGCTACACCAAATAAATTAAATCGTAAGAGTAAGCATAAAAGTAGGTTGCTCCAAGGAAGAAAAGGTATTGGTAGATATGCTGCTGCAATATTAGGTAATTATTTGCAAATGGAGACGATACATAATAATGATAAAACCATTGTGTATGTAAATTGGGATGACTTTGAAGAATTAGAATACTTAGAAGATGTTAGAGTTGAAGTAGAGTCTATTCCCGTAGATGAACCTAATGGTACTGTTATTAAAATTATTGGTGATACTGAATATTTTAATTTATGGAATGAAAAAGAATTAAAGAAGTTGGTAAAAGAACTCAGGAAATTATTATCCCCTTTCCAAGAAGATTTAGCAAGGGATACTTTTAAAATAGAAATGAAGGTTATAGATTTCATAGAAAATTCTACAGAATTTAACAATTATAGTACTATTATAGAGCCGTTACCCATAATAGATATGTATAATTATAGACTATATGGAAAAATTGATAATCAAGGAATGGCGTATCTAAATTATGAAAATAATTCGCTAGAGGTTATGCAAGAAGAAGAAATAGATCCATTTTATATAGATTTAGGATATGAAGGTGGAAACTATTGTGGAGAAATAGATATTGACTTTAGGGTATTTGACCTTGATACTGCGAATTTAAGTTCATTACAGCAAAAATTAATCAAGACGGTAGATTTAAGCTTTACCCAAAGAGAAGTTGCAAAAGAAGTAAAAGAAATGGCCGGTGTTGGGATATACCGTGGAGGGTTTAGAATTAGACCACATGGTGATAAGGGGTTTGATTGGCTAAATCTAGATGGACGAAGAGTACAAAACCCATCATTAAGAATAGGTGTAGATCAAATCATCGGTTATATTTCTATCCAACCAGAAGAATTTTCTAAACTTGAAGAAAAGAGTGCGCGTGATGGTTTAAAAGAAAATTTATACTTTGAGGGGCTTAAAACTCAAAGTATTGAAGTTTTGAAAATATTAGAAAACAAAAGATTTGCTTTTAGAAGATCTACAGATCATTCAAAACAAAAGACGATATACCAAAAAATGGAATCTCTATTTGATTTTACAGAATTTCAGCATACAGTTACTAAAACAATAGAGAGTAAATTTGATGAAGTTGCACAGGGGAAAAATAAAAAGGAAGTTGAAGAAGAATTTTTTAAAGTATTTAATAAAAGCATTAATGCTATAAAAAAGGAAAAAGCAAAAGAATATGAAGAAATTAAACAAATAATAGCTTTATATCAAGGGCAAGCAACTTTAGGGAATATTACAACGACCATACTTCATGAAGGCAGAAAGCATACTAGTTGGTTTTCGAATTCAGTTCCACGGGTAGTGGAGTGGTTAAAAGAATATAGGTTAGAAAAAACGAATGAACTATTAGATGACTCTATTAACAGACTTGAAAGAGCAGATAAAGAAACGCAAGCTTTAATAGAGCTTTTCGATAAATTAGATCCACTAACAACGGCGAAAAAGGAAACAGTAAAAAAAATAAACCTTTCTGAAATCATTGATTATATGGAAGGGATTTTTAAAGGCTCCTTAAATGACTATAACATTAAAATTATTAAAGAATTCGAAGATAACAAAATTGTTTGGAATGGATTTGAGCAAGATTATAGGAGAGTTTTTGCGAATCTTTTTGAAAATAGCATATATTGGCTGAAGCGAGATACTAAAAATGTTAACAGATATATAAAAGTTCTTGCAGAATATAGCGATAATAATCTGATAATTGATATTATTGATAATGGCCCTGGAATAAAAAAAGAACATATTGAGAATAACATAATTTTCACACCAGGATTTAGTGCCAAAGAGTCTGGAACAGGTCTGGGTTTAGCAATTTCAGGAGAATCTATAAGAAGAAATGAAGGGAAATTAAAAGCACTTTATTCTACAAATGGTGCACATTTAAGAATTGAACTTGGAGGGAAAGCAATTGAATGATGCAATAAGTAATCAACAATTAGGTACTATTGAGAGTGAATATACTACTAATAATATAAATCTATTAATTATTGAAGATGATGATGGACAGATTGAACAAATTCAAGATGCAGTTAGAGATTTTAATAGAAAAGAGGGAGAGGCTGAAAATATTAAAATAGATTTAAGAATAGTTAAAACATATAATGACGCAGTACTAACGCTTTTAAAAGAGAATTTTGATGCAGCAATTATTGATTTAAAGCTAAGTTCTACTACAGATAAGGATGAGGGCGTGGATTTAATTGATATTATTATTGATAAATTAAGATTTCCAATTTTTGTTCGTTCAGGATTTCCTGAAAAAGTTGAAAGTATAAATGCTGAACATTATTTTGTTAAGGTTTTCAAAAAAACTGATAAATTGGATGATATTGTTGCTGAAATTGTTAAATTTTACAAAAAAGGAATTACTTCAACTATTGGAACAAAAGGGAAAGTTGAAAAATATTTAAATAAAATTTTTTGGGAAAGGCTTTCAAAGAATATTAGTTTTTGGGATAAGGATTTATTAGATAATAATAGGCATGAGGTATCTTTAGTTAGGTATTGTTTAACGTTATTGCAAGAACATCTAGAAATTGCGGAAAATGGTGATGGTTTTTTAGATTATCATCCATTTGAAGTGTTTATCAAACCACCGATAAAAAACAATCCCTTCTTTGGTGATGTTTTATTTGATAGCAATAACAATTACTATATAATTTTGTCGCCATCATGTGATATGGCACAAGAAAAGTATGAAAAAGTAACTTTAGTTGAAATAGAGTTACTAGCAGAAATAAAAGCTTTTACAGAACGTCAACAAAATTTTTATAAAGAAAAAAATAAAGGAAAAGACAAAGTTGAAAAAGCTAAGAAACAAGTGCTCGCTTTTTTAACTAATAATCATAGTGCTAAATATCATTTTTTACCGAGTTATCAAGAGTTTTCAGGTGGATTGATAAACTTTCAGAAAGTACATTCCAAAACAAAAGAGGAGTTAGCTGAAATGACTAGATTTGCTTCAGTTTCAGGGAAATTTTCAAAAGATATAAGTGCTAGATTTTCAAATTATTTTGCAAGACAGGGACAACCTAATTTAGATATAGATGTATTATTAAAAAGCGTTCTAGATTTGAATCAGGATAAATAATAATAAATTAAGTATTTAGGAATTGTACAATAATTAATGCTTTCATTAAAAAAAGACAGTTGCTTTCAAAATGGGCAATTGTCTTTTTGGTAGATATCTTATCAATCTTAAAAAAAGGTATACTTAGTCTTTTGATGGAAATAAAACTTAATTATTTGAGCGAAATATTAATAATGTTAAAAAATCCAATGTCGCAATAAAATACGGTAGTTATATTTGGGAATTTAATATACTGTACTCTGGACTATGCTTTAGAAATAAGCCTTAAAAGTAAACTTCCAATATGATAAGGTGGAAGTTTATTTAAATTAAGTGTTTTAATTTCAGTGTTTGAAGTGTTTGAAAGTTTCGGATCATTTCCGTTTTCGCGCTTAATATTATTAAACAATTAATCAAGTTCTAAATTAATGAGTATAGTATGGTTTTTTCTTTTTTTATTCTTGATATTCGCCTTAGGAGAAAATCGATTGCTACCTCAAAGTAATCAGCAATACAGCGAAATTTAGTGTAATCAGGTTGATGTTCGTTACTTTCATACATCCTAATTTTGCTTTTTTTGTAAATTACGAATTATTTGTCCAAAGGATTTCAATAGCCGTAGGAAAATGTTTAAATCCCATACTGAGTATTTGGTTGTAAGTTAATAAAAGACTTTCGTGAATTTTTAATAGGATATTTTACTTCAATATAGTTGAATATTACACACTTAAATCAGGTATTTCCCTGTTTTATCTAGGAAGATATATCTATAGAAATCCTTTAGAAAAAACGATGAAAATTATTTAGCTAAATCTTAATGCTATTCACAGAAATTATTTCACGTTAATATAAAAGTATGGAGATTTTGTGGTTTTATTGGATGACTTGATTATAAATCGTAAGAAAAATTCAGAGTACAAAGGCTGAATTAAGGAAGCTTTGAATGGAAGGCAGAATACAAACGTTGGAGTACTTAAGTAGCAGTTTTAGTTTTTATTAAGTATAGTAAAACTGCCCATTGATACCGGTTACAATGAACTAGAATTAGATACAGGCCAAAAGATGATTGAATTGAAGCAGCGGCAATAAACATTGATAAAATATCAAGAATGTCTACAAAGGGAAAATTATGAACTAATTATGGGTTAAACTTCTTCCAAATTTCACATATATATATTATTTTAAATAACCTTTATAGCAAAAATATTAATTTTAAAGAAACGTTAGAAGGATTATTTTAAAGTTATTTTATAATTCAGTTTGTGGAGATGACTTTTTAATTAACCATAATTAAATGGACAATATGCTGCGTTTATTCTATTTAATTAAGGGAAATAAACGGGTAGTAAAACTATATTTATTAATAAACTTTTATTGCTAAAAAAGTCATTTCTATGTGCCAGTCATGATACTATTATTTCCTTAAAGTCGATTTGTTTATTAAATATTTATCTAGATTATAAAAGAATTAAGGCAGTAAAATGAAAGTTAGTAAAAGTATTATTGTAAAAAGGAAAGGGATTAAATGAATAATATTCAATTTATAAAACGTTCAAATCAAGAAAATCTAGTCATTTTTATACATGGATTTCAAGGAGGAATAGAGACTTGGAGATATAATGAAAAGTCTTTTTTCCCGGAATTATTATTACAGGATGATTACGTGAAACAGCATTATGATATTGCCTGTTTTTCATATTATAGTAAATTTATTCGACCGTATAGTATGGAATGGTTAAAGAATATACTTGACAAAATATTATGTTCGGAAAGTTCGATAACTAGGAAGAATTTAGATATAGAAAGTATATCAGATCTATTGCACACAGTAATAGAAATTGAATGTGGCTCTTATCAAAGGATTGTTTTTATTGCACATAGTATGGGAGGTTTAGTTGCAAAAACATATATTTTAAAAATTCTAGAAGATGAAAAGATTAATAAAGTAGATCTTTTAATCTCATTAGCAGTACCACACCAAGGTACAGGTCTAGCAGGAGCAGGAAAGATTTTATTTGGAGCAAACAGACAGCTTAAAGATTTAGCTCCTTTAAGTTCGTTAGTAGATAAGACAACTAAGAAATGGGTTCGTTATAGGGAGCATTTGCCCAGAGTTGAATATTTTTATGGTAAGCATGATATGGTGGTAAATGAAAATAGTGCGATTGGAATTGAAACTAAAAAAACATTGGGTTCTTTTTTTGATGCTGATCATACTTCGATAGCAAAACCAGATTCTATAAATAGTTTAATATACAAGGCCGTTATTAAATTATTAAAAAATTGTCTAAAAGAGAGTTTAGTTATAATGGATGTAAAATTAAAGGCGGAAAAATTCAATAATGAAAATTTAACCAAAAAAGATGTTTTGCAAAAAATTTCCTTTATTCATAAGTTGGAAAAGATTTCGGTAAGATTTCAGGAGGAGTTTCATGAGAATTTTATAGGGAATATAGATTTACCTTTAGGATTAACACAGGTAAATGAATGGAAAAATATAAATCAACTGGCACCCAATTCAAATGAAGTGTTTTTAAAAGATATTCAAATATCCAGTGAAGCACTAGTCGATTTAGAGCATGTACAATTAAATTTAATAACATTACGTACCTGGGTACTTGAAAAAAAATATGAATTTATAGACTTAGCCTCACAAATAGATATGGAAATATACCAACAAGTTATAAAATTATTTAAAACTATAGATAGAGGTTTTGAAGAAGTTCTTAGTAGTAATAATTGGTTTCTTTATATTCCATCAAACCAATCAAAAATCAATAATATTGAGCATCTAAAGCGAAGAGAAGGAGAGGTTGATAGTATTAGATTAAATAAATTAATATGGGAAATACATTTTCTTTTCATTAATGTTTGGGATTCAATCATACCTGAATTTATTGAGATTATTATTAATCAATTGCATAAATATGAAGAAAAAAAGTTTTGATGAGTAAAAAGTATCTATTTTTTTGTTGGATTTTCTTCTTAATTTTTAAGGAGAGTGTATAGAAGGTTTAGCAAGGCAGGTATTGTTAATACAGCAGGGATAATGGCACTATGTTTCTAATCAGGAGTATTAAGAATCACAAATTGTAACATTAGAAAGTAAGAAGGAAAAGAATCATTCAGAAACATAAAGAGACAGATAATAAATATTTAAAATACACGAATTATTTTATACATAATAAAAATTAGGAAAGAAAATTCTCTAATTAATGCATCTAGAAGTGTTTGGCTACTTAGCTAAGCTCTTTTTTATAATGAAAATTAATCGGAGCAATTAGTAAGTAAATATGATGTTTTTTTAGTAATTATCCTTATTTTTAAGAATGATATCATCAAGATAGATTATTCTTCGTATAAACAAATTGATAAAATGATGTTTATTATTAATCGGGAAGAACAGTATCATAGAAATAAAGAATTACTTAATTATATTCAATATTTTCCTCGGTCAAAATTTCTTCTGATGTCATTATTTAATTCTTTCATTAAGTATTTTTTGTTGGCTCTTCAAAACACTTGAAAAGGCGATAGCGGAATGATACCTTCTTGCAACGTTGAAAGATCTTGATGTAGAAGAGCATCGAATGTATCTATATGAGTGCGTTATGAGTAATTTTATGGGAATAAAAAAAGAATGGCGAACAGTAAATCTTGAATGTGACCATATATCCTTAAACACGTGAGAGAATTTTGTGTTTAAGCTACAGCTTTTTTCTTAAATTCTACATCGTAAGTGACTCTAATTTTGCCCATAGAAAAATCCAATTATAATAAATTAATATGTTCTCTATTTCTTGTCTACTATAAAGGGATTATACCATAAAAGTATACTTCATTTTTTGTACAATTATGGTATGATTTTCACGTACATGAATTCCAAGGAGTGATTTGTAATGGGGATTGTATTGAAGGTTATTCCAAATTAAATACGGAACATCCATGAAGTACATGAGCTATGTATCAATCGTTATCCCTTTTCAAATAAGCTATTAAATATGTTGATTAGCTAGCTGGATAACGAGGATTTGAAAAAGTGAATGTAATTAATAATGAGGTGATAAAATGCTAGTAGTGTTAGATGCCAACGTAATTAAAAAGAACTTTATGCTTACTTCTATTGATTTTAATAATTTAATTGATTATCTTATTAAAACTCAATCTAAATTGATAATACCTCAAATCGTTTGGGAAGAAATACAAAATTTATTTAAGAAAGATTTAGAACAACGATATGAGGATTACAAAAATGGTGTTTTAAAATTAAACGTATTGTTAATGGATCCGGTTGAAAATAATACAGAAATAAATGTGGATAAAAAAACGGCGGATTACATGGACTACATAAAAGATAGATTAAGCTTAAAAGATGAGGGTATTGTTAAGTATAAACAAGAATATCTTCCTGAAGTAGTAAACAGAGCAATTCATAGAATAAAACCATGCTCCCCTAAAGGAGAAGAGTTCAGAGATACATTACTTTGGCTTACTGTTCTAGATATTGCTAAAGAAAATTCAGATGAACAATTAGTTTTAATTTCGCATAATACGAAAGAATTTGCAGCTGATAACAATAAAGAGGTACTCCATCCAGATTTAGAGAGGGAAGTAAACGATTTAGACCTAGATGTGCAATATTACAACTCATTAGGGCAATTTATTCAAAGGCATGCTACCAAAATTAAATTTGTAGATGAAACGTGGATAAAAGACCAAATTAACATTGACGAAGTAAATGATAATTTTCTACATATATTAAATGAAAATGAAGAAGACTCGCTAATGAGATACGCTGAAAATAGATTTGATAACTGTACGGGTTACATTAATGTTTGTGGAGCCTTTTTAGATATTGAGGACTTTTTTGTATATGAAAAAAGTGATGGCAGCCTTTATTTAGAGTTAATACTATCAGGAGAAATTGAGGTTGAAGTTGAGATTGAAGAAGAAATAGAAAAAGAAAGAGAAAAATATGAATATGAGTATGTTTATGATTCATATACACATGAATTTACAGTTGAAAGGGTACCGAAATATGAGGTTGAAGCAGAAGTATTAGCAAGGTGTGCATATATATATCCTGATTACGAATTGAAATTAGGTGCAGTAATTAATAATAAGAAATTAGAAAAATATACAATTAAAGAGTTTGGGAGACTTTAATAAATTAGGTTAAAATAAATAACACTCAAACGGTTGACTTTACAATGTTAGGGAACCTTTAATAGTAGTTTAAGTGTTTTTAATTGGAGCATTGAGGGATATGAGCTGTTTAATAGAGCTAATTTGAAAATTACGCTAATACAGATAATCTTTTTATTAGTTTTTTTAGAGTAGAAGACCAAAGTATTGATATAAAAAGAATTTACAATAAAAGAAATAGCTTATCGCATACTAAGTGGTACTGCAGGAGTAAGTAATTATTCTACAAATGGATTTTTCTTTAATGAGTATTTAATAACAATCTCAATGGAAATTATTACTATTGGAAATATATCATCTCAAAGAAAAGGAGATAGTAATTCGCAAAAAAATGAGAGTGTAGCAGGGAGTAATGAGATAAAATTTAGAAAAGATGTACTTGAAGGAAAACGCACATTTAAAACCCAGGATAAAAATGTAACGAAGAGGAAAGTAAAGTTTTCGTTATTAATAAGGAGGATGTTGAAAATATTTAGGTAGAATTAAATATAGTTGAATTCTATTCTTTGTGAGTAAAGTAATATTACATAGGAGTTGTGGTATTAAATGGCAATTTTTCTATCGGAAGTTACTAAAGACCAAATTTGCAGTTTAATTGAAAGTGAAGATTTTAAAGCATTTCATGCATCAATAAGAAGAGAGTTTGATATTGAGGATATAGAATATGATCTTTTACATATAGACCGAGTTAATGCGGGAGATGGTTATGTTGGTACATCAATAAATGCTAGAGTAATATTTGAACGGTGGGAGAACATAAAGGAACTTATCTTAGTGGTAGAAGGGTTAATGCAATCTATTAATTCTAAGTTCTCAAAAGTGCCAGATATATATTTTGAAAGAGTAATTGAATTAAGTGTTAAATTTGCATTGGTGCATGAATTGGTTCATGTGCAACAATTTAAAAATGGAAAATTAACCGAGGAAAAAATGGAAGAGATGAAGAGTATCCCTTATGAAGAAAGAGAAATTGAAATGGAAGCAAATACTATCGCTAAGGAAGTCATGGGTAGAAATAATGAGTTCGATAAAAGGATTATTGGATTATTAACATCAAATGATTCCATAGACAATGATAATTTGCATAGTATATTGGAGTTATTTGGTAAGTAAGTGTACTATTCAAAAGCTAAAGTCACTAAAATTGGAGAGTAAGGGATATAAAAAACAATTTGGTGGTGCAGGAATATTTATACTACTAAGTTAGTTATTAATAAGATTTATTGTCTTCATGTGAATTATTTTGCCATATTAGGACTAACACAAAAAACGATTGATGTAAAAAATGTAATTAATGTATATTAAAGGTAAATAAATTAAATTACCTAAGTTAAATAAACGTATTTTTATGAAAGATAGAATTGAAAGAATATTAGATATATTATAAACTAATATAAAGAAAATTTTTCCTTTTTTACTTATTCCATAATGACCACAAACCTTTCGGGTTTACGATTCATTACAAAGAAGTGTATAACGCATATACGCTTATTTGTATTACGAATGTATTCCTGGGAGGTTTTTTGCGTTGTAGGAATAGGACAAGTATTGAACTAACAAGGAAGTGATAGGATGTCTTAACTTTTTAAGAAATGTAGTAAGGAAGTAAGAATTTTGAATTTCAAAATATAAAAGAAGGTGGAAAAAGATGAGAGGAGTAGGCTCGTCTTTTTTATTTCGAAAGGAGAAGGACATGGGTAAAAAAATTATGGTGCAATCTGTAAAGCTCGTAAAAGATAGTAATCGTATTTATGATATTGAGAAAAAGAAAATCACTTGTCCAGCGGATGCTGTACGCTTTGCACAGATTATATTTAATATAGAATCAAGGCCAAATGAAATTTTTGGTGTCTTTAACTTAAATACAAAGAATGAAATTATAGGATGTAGCATTGTGTTCGAGGGTACAGTTGACTCATCGTTGGTCCATCCGAGGGAAACTTTCCGCACGGCAATATTAAACAATGCATCTTCTATTATATGTTTTCACAACTCCCCTTCAGGCCATAGTGTGGAATCCCATGAAGATGTCCAAGTAACTAAGCGATTAAAAGAATGTGGAATTATTATTGGTATTCCTCTTCTAGATCACGTCATCATTGGAGATAATATTTATGTAAGTTTATTGAAAAAGAGGATTATCTAATACAAAGCAATAAGCCAACTATTTTTAAGGGTGTGTATGAAGGAATAGGAAGATTCTAAAGCGTTTATTCGCATGGATCTTCCTATTTTTTTATTTGTAAGGGTGATTTATAAATGTAATCATAATATGTGATTCGTGGAAATGGACAGATTAAAAGGTCAGAAATATAGGATAAGAAAAAAGAATGTATGCCTAATAAACTAACAAGATAGCTCTAACCTAAAGCGAGCAAAATTAGCTTAAAGGCTTTTGATATGAAGGAAAAAGAAGCAGCAAGCTGCTTATGTGATAAAAAAGTAGTAGTAGAAAATCCAATAGCATTCAACGAGCAAACTTTGGAGTTAGTAAACCATTTGTAGCTGGAGGGAATAATGCGGGGATTGAAGATTTGAATACACAACTTGTTCTCAAAGCAATGGAAATAGCCTTAGAAAAGAATGCGCCTAAGGTGAACGTAAACGTTTAGAACAAGTATTAGCTAAATATCGAAAAGAAGCTTAAGTCAAATGAATTTTCTTCCCTAAAAGAGCTGTTCCATTGTTATACATATGAACCCCTCTTGAATATCAAGGAGGGAACGGTATAATCTCGTTTGGGTTCGAACCAGCGACCGCTACCTTGTTAAGATGGCGGTCTTTTTGATATATTAATCTTCTTTCTGTATTATAAATTCCCAAAACTTCTTTAATTCCTCTCGCTTTTGAGGAGTCGCATTTTTTATATCTTCAAGCCATTGATAAAGCTCAGGATCTTGTATGTCTGTAACTTGTCTCATTTCAGTTGTACCGAGGAGGTAATCAATTGATACTTCAAAGAAAGTCGCTAATTTTATCAATGTATTATAATCAGGTTCTCGATTTCCTTGTTCATACATTGCATATGTAGTTCGAGCAATCCCTAGTTGTTTTGCCATGTCTTCTTGACGCAGTTTGCGTTCTTTTCGAAGAGTGTGTAGTCTAGTGCCAAACATATGCTACCTCCTTTTAGGTGTTTTCTAAATCAATTATAACGTCACAATATGTAACATTTAATAAAGTACACGAAATGTGTAAAAAATATTGATTTTAAACTTATTATTATGTAATATAATCATTAGTTACACATTTTGTGACAATGAAAGAGGGGGAATAATGAGGTTTTGGTTATTGGAAAAACGTAAAAATAAAGAGAAAACACAAGATTATATTGCATGTAAGGCAAGAATATCTAGAAGTATGTATGCAATGATTGAAAATGGTGAAAGAAATCCAAGTGTTCCTGTCGCAAAGAATATAGCTAAGGTACTAAATTTTGATTGGACTCTTTTTTTTGAAGAGTAATGTCACAATACGTGTAATTAATAAGGGGGATTTCATCTCTATATTGTTTCCCTAAAACGAAATAATATATTAATTATTTTTAAGAAAATATTAGATAAAGGAAGTGTTCAATATGAATATGAAAACATTTGAAATGCGTGAAAAACGATTAGCAGAACTATTAGGTGCAAAAGTACTATGGGAATTTATAAGTGCTGTTACAGAGGAAATTGAAAAACAGGAATTAGAGTCTACACCAGGTTTGTTAGAGGATCTATTCATACACGTGAAAGAAACCATTCAAATTCAAAATATGAATCAGCGCATAACAAAAGCCCCTGTAAAAACAGAGGCTGAAGGTATAAATAAAGATACATTATTTATGGAAGCATATGTAGAGTTAATCAATCATAAGTTTGTTATTTCTGAATTAGCTGTAGAGCTTTCATCTGTTCTAAAAGAATTAAATTGTTTTGTTCAATCATCTTTGCCACAGCTTCAAAGTGAGCTTGATTCTCAAGAACCTCAATCTGCTTCTCTTTAGGGAGTGATTGAAGTATTTCTTTTATTTCTTTACACTCGTATATGTTATTCTCCGAGTCTTCAATTAATTTATTGCGACGATTGGTGTATTCAAGTGCACCTAAGGTCGCTAATGCGCGAGGATCTAATCCTAGAATTTCCATGTATTCCTCTCCTTTCCTCTACAATAATTCGATAGGGGGAAGGAGATTCCTTTAATGAATTAGTAGAGTCTTTATGTAGCTATACAAATTGTTAATGTTTAGTAGACATGTTACCAAGCAGGAATGTAATAGAATTAGACTTTAAAGAGCTTCTAAAAAAGATCAAAAGAAAGGGGAATCCAGTAATTCTCACTCTTTTTCCTTAAATAATCTACATATGATACGGTTGTTTTCTTTTATCATGAATTTTACATTGGATTCTTTGGGGAAGATTAGGTAGATAAAGGATATGGGGGATGAATGAATAGATAAATAAAATGAAAGAGAATTGTAAGAATTACAGGGATTGTTAAGGGGTTATTAGGTGGGAATTTTCAAGTACTTAAGGGTGGGAAGATGTGTATCAATCATTACTTAAAAAGTAAAAGATTAGTCATTAAATAGGGAGAAGTGTCTAAGTTAATTGTATAGATGAAAAAACGGAGCATATGAAATTAAAGCATGATGAAACATGTTGAAATAAATAGAAGGAGATCTTTAGATAGGTTAAGCAGAGAAATAAGACATGCTGAGAAAGTGGCTATTGAATTCGAAGAAGTTAAAGTGTGAAAAGTGTCACTTATGTTAACTTGAATATCTACTACTTATTTACTCTATATAAAAAAGCAGCTGCACAAAAGTACAGCTAGTTTTCTTCACAAATTTATATAGCTTTAATGACAAATTGAGATTGAGGTATATATAGTAATTGAGCTGTTAAGGAAGTTGTTGTATTAACAAATGGGTATGCTTCCTTATAAAGAAAATTACTATACACTATTTCATTCATTTCATAGGTCGTACACAGTTTTTTTAGGATTTTTTGAGAAATTTTATTTGTACAAGCAGCAATAAAATCATAATCTCTTTTACTTATTTCTTGAATGGCATGTGAAAGAAGGGTAGTGACTATACCACTTCCCATCCAATCTGGATGACAAGCGCCCATATCTAGATAGACCAATTTTTCTTTATCTAAATGAGAAAACTCAATAGATTCTGTCTCTAATGTATCTAAAAGTTGAAAAATAGGTTCCATTTGTGGGCATAGTTCAATCGCTTTCTCTGTATCTATTAGTGGCTGGGTTACTTTTTTTGTTAAAAGAACTCCAACAATTTGAAAATTTTCTATTGCTACAAATGACATGCCTTGAGATACAGCTTGTTTCATCATTTCTTCGCACATTTTGTGAAAAGAAGCAAAAGGAATTTGTAAATTGCTTACAAGAGGTTCATTATTCACAAAAGAATGTGCAAGTAAATGTGCTGCATCTTTCACGTGGTGTGTATCAAGTAGCTCTATATTCATATGTTTTTCCTCTTTCCTGATATAGTTAATAGTAATTAAAAGGATTAAAAATTTTATTTCATTTAGTTAAGTTTAACTATTAAAGCGCTAACAAAAATGGTTATTAAACATATGAATGAATCTGTTTAGTAGCAATCGAAATATGTTTATAAAGAAATTCTACGATATCATCTATACATTCAACAGTTGTATATGGAGAGATAGAAAAGAATTTTAATGTAGAAATCGGATTTCTATCATAACTGTTTATTACATCTACTACACAAGAACGAGTTGTATCACCAAAAAATACTTGATCGCGATTTTTTCCTAGATAATTAAATAGTTCTATATTTAACCGGTTTGTATCCTCAATCTCTTCTTTTGTTGTAAGGCCTATTCGTTCTTTTTCCCAATTTTCTTGGCTATCTCCATTTAGATAGAAACGGAAAGTTGTAATTGGTCCATATGTAAAATCATTTGTGATTGCGACTTGAGGGAGGGCCTTGCGCAACTTGTCTCTAAATAATAGATTTACACGAATATAATTTGCTAGTAGTTTTTGATATCCTTCAATTCCAAAGGCTAATAGATTGATATACATCGGAATAGCACTACCAGCTCGTGAACATTCTAAAGTATATCCTGTATGATAACTCCCATATGATCTATTACCAAGATAAGGTGTATCATCTTGTTCAATATCCATCAGTTGTAAATCAGTATGATTTTTTACGATTAAAATACTTGAAGCATAAGGTGTTTGTCCTAATTTATGAAAATCAAAACATACACTATCTGCAAGGGACATATATTGCATTTTATCTTGTACGTATTGTAAGGCATTTTTTACATTAGATTCAAATGAGAGTGGATTTTCTTCAAAACTATAATTATTAAAGAAACTATAGAATCCGC
The DNA here is from genome assembly GCF_038005705.1 of Bacillus sp. FSL L8-0199. Taxonomy (NCBI): domain Bacteria; kingdom Bacillati; phylum Bacillota; class Bacilli; order Caryophanales; family Bacillaceae; genus Bacillus; species Bacillus sp. FSL L8-0199. Next base: position 166,944 of record NZ_JBBOTS010000002.1, read on the forward strand.
CCATTGCAGAATCAGCATGGATATAAATCGGTTTTAATTTATATTTTTTCTGTATTGCTTCAGCGCTCTCTTTAATTTTTCTTATATCATCAATAGTAAATGTGTCTGTTGATCCCATGGTAGCTAGAATATAAAGGGGGATACCGCCATTTTTAATAACTTGTATCATTTTAGCCTCTAAGTCTTCTATATCCATAGAACTTGTATAAGGATCAGTTTTCACTTTTATTAAGTAATTTGACCCAATGCCAGTTGCTTCAGCTGACTTTAATAAACTATAGTGTGCATTTTCAGAAGCAAAGCAATATACATTTTGTGGAGCACCATGTTCTTTTGCTAATGGGAATTGTTTAGAAATTGCTAAACGTAAGCTCGAAAATACACAACCTTGTCCACCCCATGTTGTATAGCCGCCGCTATTATGTGGATTATAACCTATCAGTTTTGAAAGCATGGATACAACTTTTACTTCTGCTTCTGCTGCCCCTGGACCATATACATCCCAAACACCATTACCATTTAAAAGTGCCATTGTCATTACCCCTAATAGTGAAGGTATACTTGGTAGTGGTACAGCGTTAGACAAGTAATATTTATTTGGATACGGATGACCATTCATAAATTGGTTTAGCTCTTCTATAACCTCAGACATAGTAATTCCAGCTAGTGGAATATGACTTTGGTGAATTAAGTCATTGTAGTATCCTTCTGATTTTTCCTCACATTTACCTAAAGTAGCTCGCTCTTCATTTTTTAATTGGTCAAGATTTTTAATTATTTTCTGCATAGATTCTAATAATAGTTGTTGTTTTTCTTCATTTCCGTCAACGCTCGGAAATAGTTTTAAAATATCTTGCATGCAGTCACTTCTCCTTGTGAAAAACTGGATTTTTATTTTACTTGGTTAAACATAAGGGTGTAATAATTTGTAATTGCCCTTTAGAATGCTTAGAAATGAGGAGCTATTTAGAAAAAAATGTAATTCCATAGAAGATTATATGAACTATGGAATTTAAAGTAAAGAAAAATTTTTTGATTAATTTTTAAAAAAGTAATTGTGAGATAATGAAGTTTCTAAAAATATTTCTGAATTAATTGTTTTTTTTGGTTTGCATGATACTCTAGCATGTATTCAACTAATGTAGTAGATATTTTAATATAATTTAAACCAATTATAAGGTAGTTGAATATAAGAGCTCAACTACCCTATAAACTGTAGATATTGCTGAGAAAAGGGAAAAAATAAGGTGGAAGTGTTAAAGATATGTTTTAGTGGAGAAGCAGTAATGGTATGGATTTGGTAGCTAAATCAGTTTGATTTTTATGGGAGAATAACGAGCTGATCAAAGCTTTTTAATGAATTCAATTTCATTATCTAATAATAATGGACGAGTTAAGTGGGAAGAGTTTTCTTCAACCTGAGTAGAATTTTTTGCACCAGGAATAGCAACTGAAACTGCTGGGTGACTTAAAACATAACGTAAAGCTACTTGCGCTAAACTTCGATTTGAACGTACAAGTGAACGTAATTTCTCTACTGTGTTTAAGCTATCTTTAAACCATTTTTCTTTTGGCCAATCTTTTCTTAAATCATCGTCTGGAAATTGAGTTTCATGATTAAATTTCCCAGTTAAAATTCCCATCTTAAGTGGACCTCTTATCACAGCACCTAAATTATGTTTTTCAATATAAGGAAGGATGTCTTTTTCGGGCTCTTTATTCAGAATACTGTAATCGAATTGTACAACATCTAAATCATCATTCTGATTAAAATGTTTAATATAATCTAAATCATTAGTAGAAACGCCAACTGCTCTCACTTTGCCAGATTTTTTTAAGGTTTGGAATGCTTGTAGAAAGGCTTCTGTTTCTTCAGGTTTATCCCACCAAATATGACAAAAGTACACATCTATATAGTCAGTTTTAAGCCGCAGTAAACTAGCCTCAAACGCATCAATGATCTTTTGAGGATCTCCATAAACGGCTGGTTGATCGGGGTCATAATGATGACCAATTAAACCACCTTTTGTAGAAAGGATTATATCTTGCCTGCGATTATTTATAGCTTTTGCAACGAGTGTTTCACTATGACCTAATCCATAAACATCAGCAGTGTCAATAAAATTGACCCCTAGATCAATTGCTTTCTCAATTGCATCAATGGATTCATTATCTTTTACTGCACCCCATTCATCTCCACCAATTGCCCAAGAACCAAATCCTATCTCTGAAACTATTAATCCTGTGTTGCCTAATAATCTATATTCCATTATGTACGGACTCCTCCTTTACAGTTTATGTTATAAGAAGTATATATAGTGACCAGTTGGAATATTCTTGAATTTATTTCGGAGAATAAATTAGGCAATTTACTTTAATAAATATATGCAAGAATACTGTATAAAAAGAAATTAGAATTATTAGTGAAATGGTTTTTTATGCTTAAATTGAATAAAAGTATGAACTGTTACAGTATAAATATGAGTTTTATTCATAATTTTAATAACTATGCAATAATTGAAATAAATGTTGAATTTAGTCGGAAAATATAGATTTACAAATTGCAGAATATGTACATATAGTTGTAACTGTAAATATTATCCGTTTTTAAATATTTATAAAAGGAGAAATTCATATGAAAGAAATACAAGAGAAATATGAAATTGTAGAAGAATTGGATGCAACGGTAGGCCAAGAAGCATTATGGATAGCTCATCAAATGGAAATAGAAAAAGGAATGAACAATGAACCGATTATAATAAAGTTAAAAGGAAAACTTCAGATAGAGGTTTTGGAGAAAGCGCTTACCATAATAGTGCAATCACATCCGGCGCTACGTACAATATTTAAGAAGAGGGATGAAAAAATAAAGCAATTAATTCAAAAGAATGTAGAATTTGATATACCAATTAAGGATTTAACTGCTTTTAAAAACACACAACAAAAATCTATTTTTAAAAATTTCTTAGAATCTATAGTGAATGAGAAATTTAGTTTAGAGGAGGGGCCTTTGTTTAAATTCCACATCATTAAATTCAGTGAAGATACATTTATTTTACATCTAATGTTTCATCACATTATTTACGATGGATGGAGTTTAGGAGTTTTCATCCGACAATTATCCAATACGTATGGTGAATTACTTCAAGGAAAGACGAATGTAAAATTTGAATCTCCTTATAAGAACCTCGTAGAGTATGAGGAGGGTTTTATTGATAGTGCAATATATAAAGATGGATCATCGTATTGGAAAGATTATTTACAAGGTGAATTAACTCCTACAGAGTTTCCTATTGATTTTAATAAAATGAATGAAAAAAGATATACAGATAAAAATATAAGTAAGAATATTAATTCGGCTTTATTTTATCAAATACAATGTTTTGCTAAAAAAAATAATATAAGTATTTATCGAGTAATGTTAAGTACTTATTGTACCTTACTTCATCAAATGACAAATGCTGAAGAGATAATTGTTGGTATTCCAATTAATACTAGACCACATACAGAAGAACGAAATACTTTTGGTTATTTTGTTAATACAGTACCTATACGTATAACAATAGAAAAGGGAGAGACATTTAAGGGGATACTTAATAAAGTTAATAAATCTATTCATCTAGCTATTACGTATAAACATAATCCTTACTCACATATAGTAAAAGATTTAAATCTAGATACAAATCATAATATGGTATATTCCACAGCATTTAATACGATGAAGATACCGGAATTAAAAATTCCTGATATTGAGTCAACAGTTTTAACAGATTGTAAAAGAGTAAATCCTTTTAATATGACTTGGAGAATAATGAGGTATGAAGGGGAAACAGAGAATAAAATTGAGGTTGACTATAACTCAGCATTATATAAACCAGAGAGTATTAGTGATTTAGTTGAAAGATATATATATTTGTTGCAAAAACTAATGAAGAATGTGAATGAACCTATTCATTCACTGGATTTGCTTTTAGAGAAAGATCATCGTCTATACAAAGAAATGAATTCAAACGCTCTTACGTATCCTAATTCAAAAACACTAGATCAATTAATCGATCTACAAACATTAAAATCGCCAAATCAAATAGCAATTTCTATGGGGGATAAATCCATTACCTATTATGAATTGCAGCAAAGGTCAAATCAAATAGCGAATTATTTACGTGAAAATGATTTGAAAAAGGGACAACGTGTAAGTATTACAATGGAGAGAGAGATTGATACCATTGTATGGATTCTAGGCATCTTAAAATCAGGTGGAGTTTATGTACCAATTGATCCAAAGTTTCCTGAAAAAAGAATAGAATACATCTTAAAAGATAGCGAAAGTCAAATGATTATTACGAAGAAAGAATACAGGGGATTGGTTGAAAGTTTTGCGATTCATACAATTTATCTAGAAGATTTTCATTACGCTAATTCCATAGAAAATATTGCGCCTACACATACCATAGAAGATGCAGCTTATATTATCTACACGTCAGGTTCAACAGGTTTACCAAAAGGAGTCGTAGTACCACATAAAGGCGTAATTAATTTATCATATTCAGTAATCAATACATTTCATTTAGGCAAAGAAGATGTATTTTTACAATTTGCAACGATCATTTTTGACGCCTCCATTATGGAAATATTTCCGATTTTGCTATGTGGAGGAAGAATGCATTTAATTTCTGAAATCGAAAAACGTTCAGCAGAGGAATTTATAAATGTAAGTCAAAAGAATGGTATTACAAATGTGGTTTTACCAACTGCGTTTTTTAAATTAATAGCTGATATGCCAAAAGAAATGTTACTTAAATTAAATTCTGTAAAACGTGTATTTGTGGGAGGGGAAACTTTACCTGCTGAATCAGTTCGTAAATGGCAAAGCAAATTAGGGTTAAAGATTCCAGTTCTTAATGCATATGGTCCTACTGAAACTACTGTATGTGCAACGATGTATGAAGTAAATGGTGAGATACAAAAAGAAATCTCTAATATCCCAATAGGTAAACCAATTGCTAATAGTGAAGTTTTCGTGGTTAGTCCGTTTAATACGTTATGTCCGTCAGGTGTAGTAGGTGAGTTATTTATTGGCGGTGATGGAGTTGCCAACGGATATTTAAATCAAAAGGAAAAAACAAAAGAGGCGTTTATTTCTTTCGATAAATCCTATAATCATGATAAAAAGATGTATCGTACTGGAGATTTAGTACGTCTTTTACCGAATGGAAATTTAGAATTTATCGGAAGGAAAGATAATCAAGTAAAAATACGTGGGTATCGAATTGAGCTGGATGAAATTGAAGGAACATTATTTAAACATCCAGAAGTGAGAGATGCTGTAGTATTTACTTATCAAAACGACAAAATCGTTAGCTTTTATTTATCAAAAGACAATACAGAACTAAAACAAGAGGCATTAAAAACATTCTTAAGTGAAAGTTTACCAGATTTTATGATGCCAAATTATGTATTTCACCTTGAAAGTTTTCCTGTATCACCAAGCGGGAAACTTGATAGAAAAAAATTAGAATTACAAATCCCATCTTTACTTGAAAACATGCAGAAGCAATATGTTCCACCGATAAGTGAAACAGAAAAAAGATTGGCAAAAACATGGGCAGCGATTTTAAATTTAGGGAAATATAGAATCGGCAGAGATGATGACTTTTTTAAACTTGGGGGACATTCATTAATTGCTGTGCAAGTGTTAAATCAAATTCAAAAAGAGTTTCATCTAAAAATTGAAATTAGAGATATTTTTGAGCATACAACGATTGCTAGTCTGTCTGCTTACATCGATAAATTAATGGCAGTAAATCATGATAGGGAAGAACAGGAGACGCAAGTATTAAAAGTTGCAGATAAGGAAAGTTATCAATTATCAAGTGCTCAAAAAAGAATCTGGTTTTTAAATAAGTATAACGCCATTAATAGAGTATATGATACACCACTACACATATATATTGAGCCGAGTTTAAAAAAGGATATTTTACAAGATACCATAAGATTTTTAGTTGAACGACACGAGATGCTACGAACAGTGTTTATTGAAAGAAATGGGGAGCCTAGACAAGTCATCTTAAACTCAATAGCGATTGATTTGATTCACGATGAGATTGAACATATGTCTAAAAAAGAACAACAAGAATATATACGTACAACAATAAATCAAACGGATCATGCACCATTTGATTTAGAAAATGGCCCTCTTTTTAGGATTAGAATTTTTAATCTGAATAAGAAAAAATCTTATTTATATATCAATTTACATCACATTATTACAGATGAGTGGAGTGTAAGGAATTTATTAGATGAATTAATGAAGGTATATAGTGCCTTTGCAAAACGTAGAAATCCTGAGTTGCCAACTATCTCTAATCGATATGTAGATTATGCTGAGTGGGAACAGGAGCAGTTAAATTTAGGTCGGTGGGATACGGAAAAATCTTATTGGATGGCCGAACTTGCAGCACCTCTTCCTATACTAAATCTTCCTTTGGATTTTAGTAGGAATCGTCAAAGTACAAATAAGGGTACAGTATTTGAAATGAAGTTAGATAATGAAATGAAAGAGTCTTTGAAACAAGTATGTGAACAAGAGAATGTTTCTATGTATATGTTATTTTTAGCAGCGTATATTCAATTGTTACATTATCTAACGAATCAAAAAGATATTATTGTAGGTACACCGGTTGTTGGAAGGAATCATCAAGAATTTGAACAAATACAAGGATTTTTTGTAAATACCCTAGCAATTAGAACACAATTAAATGATGTGAAAAATTTAACACAGCTATTACAAGTAGTGAGAGAAAAATGTTTGAATTCTTTCCAAAATCAATCGTACCCATTTGATAAAGTAATTGAGCAAATAAATCCTGATAGAAGCTTTGGGAATAACCCGATCTTTTCTACTATGTTTAGTTATCAGAAAGAAATTCTGCAGCAACATGATGCGTATAAGCTTCAGTTGTTACCTAATAAACAAGATATTAGTAAGTTTGACATTTCTTTAGCTGTTGAAGAAGGATTGGATTATGTAGGGGTTTCATTTGAGTATGATTTTAATCTTTTCAAGGAAGAGTCAATTAATAGGTTTACTCAAAATTTACTTACTATACTGGACGCCTTTATTCATCGAAGAACAGTAGCATATGAAAATCTTTCATTCCTATCACAGGAAGAAGAATCTTTATATAAAAAGGTAAATCATACAGAAAGACCATATCCTTATTTTCAAAATATACAGGAGCAATTCCATATGCAAGTAGATAGACAACCCAATCGGATTGCTATAGCGACTGAAACGGAATCTTTAACATATAGACAATTAAATATGAGCTCTAATCAAGTAGCTCAACATTTACTCGAAAATGGTATAAAAAGGGGAGATAAGGTAGCCATATTTTTAGATAGAAGTATGAATAGTATCGTTTCTATGCTTGGAATATTAAAAGCCGGTGCTGCCTATATACCAATCGATGTAAAATACCCTGAGGATAGAATAAATTATATAGTTCGTGACAGTGAGGCATGTAGAATTATAACGAGTAACAAATACAAAAGTCATTTGAATGTAAGTAATTATAAGATTTCAATAATAGAGGATATATATCGTGCGACTATAAATGATGATGTGAAAATTTTAAATAAACCATATGATTTGGCATATGTAATTTATACTTCAGGATCAACAGGTAAACCAAAAGGTACATTATTAACACATAAAGGAGTATTAAATTTAGTTGAATGGAGAAATGAAGTATTTCAGATTTCTTCAAATGATAAAGTAACACAGTTTTATTCCCATAGTTTTGATTCTTCAGTATCAGAAATTTTTTCTACCTTGTTAAATGGGGCGGAACTATATGTATTAAGTGATGAACAGCGCTATTCAACTGTCGCATATGCTCAAGCCATTCAAGAAACACAAGCAACTATTTCTGACTTACCAACAGTATTTTTCAATGAATTATCGACTTCATTAACGAAACTGGATTGCGAAAAGATACGTTCTTTAAGATTTATAATAATGGGAGGGGAAGCTGCATCAACAAATGCTATTAGAAGTTGGCAAAGTACTTTTAAAAACCAAGTACAGCTGGTAAATGAGTATGGCCCTACTGAAGCAACCGTTTCAGCAATGTATTATTTCATACCAGTTTTAGAAGGCGACAATAATCTTTTAGGAAGTATACCAATTGGTATTCCTATTTCTAATACAAAGGTTCATATATTGAATTCATATATGCAACATTGTCCGGTAGGGGCTATGGGTGAATTATATATTGAAAGTTTAGGATTGGCCCAAGGGTATTGGAAGCAGGAAAAAAAAACAAAACAGGCATTTATTTCAAATCCATTTTCAGAAGACAATAGTAAAAGATTATATCGAACAGGTGATTTAGCAAGGTGGTTACCAAATGGAAATATAGAATTTATGGGAAGAAAAGATAAACAGGTTAAAATTAGAGGGCACAGAATTGAATTAGGAGAAATAGAAGATGCAATGTTACAACTTGAGGGGGTAAGTCAGGCTGTGGTAACACAAACGAAAGATGGAATGTTACTGCAAGCTTATTATAAAACAGTGGACGGTATAGGGATAGAGAAAAATAAGTTAGCAATACATTTATCAAATGTATTGCCAGAATATATGGTCCCTAAATATTACTCTCATGTCTTAGAAATACCAATAACGGCGAATGGGAAAATTGATTTTGAAAAACTACCAGAAATAGAGTTTGATCATGAGCAAAAGGATGAGTGTATACTTAAGCCTCAAACTAAAGTACAAAAAAACATTGCAAAGGTATGGTCTGAAGTTCTAAACGTAAAATCTATAGGTTTAAAAGATGATTTCTTTAATTTGGGTGGACATTCTTTAAAAGTTATGCCGGTATTAGTCAAATTAAAACCGTTATATCCTAACTTGAAAATTCAAGATTTCTTTAAGTATAGAACCATAGAAAAATTAGCCTCTCATATTGAAGAGATGGAAGATATGTCGTTCAAGAAAGAGAAAAATATGAATGTAGCATGTAGGGAAAATGAAACGAAAACGACTCCTGTTTATGAAACAACTAAATTAGAAGAATGTGAGTTAGATATGGTGAATTATCCAAAAGCAGTTTTCCTTACAGGGGCAACAGGATATTTAGGAGCACATATTTTAGAACGATTATTACAGTTACCATCTACGACTATTTACTGTTTAGTAAGAAAAAATGAGGATCAAGTAATTGGTGCAAAGTTAAAAGAAAGAATGGAGTTTTATTTCGGTAAAGAAATTCTCCAAAAGTTGAAGGTGAAAGTAGAGTTAATTGAAGGAGATTTATCTCAGATGAATCTAGGTCTAGATTCAAAGCAATTGGACCATTTAAAGAATAAGGTAGAGTCAATCATACATTGTGGTGGAGAAGTTAGACACTATGGAGAACGTGAGCATTTTCAAAAGGTAAATGTTCAGTCTACAAAATACTTATTGGAATTAGCTAAGAACACAAATGCACGTTTTCATTATATATCGACTTTAAGTGTAGTAGGTCAGGCTGAAAGCGATCCAAAAGAATTTGAATTTTTTGAGTCTAATTTTGATAGAGGACAAAATTTAGATAATCTGTACCTAGAAAGTAAGTTTCAAGGCGAGAAAATGGTTAGAGAAGCAATGGAAAAAGAAGTTCGTGCCACAATATACCGTGTAGGGAATTTAGTGGGTAACTCTAAAACAGGTAAATTTCAATACAATATTAATGAAAACGCATTTTATAGATTATTAAAAGGGATATGCCTATCTAGCATAGCTCCTGACGTCAATACGTATGTAGATTTAACGCCTGTAGACTATGGAAGTTTAGCTATTACTGAATTATCTTATAAGGCCAATACAGTAAATAAAACCATGCATATTTGTAATCCAATTCAGCTAAAATGGGAACAATTTATTAATAGTTTACAAGCTTTTGGATACGATATCCTGTTAATGAAACAAGAAAAATATATAGAGAAGTTTTTTAATACGAATTTAACTACTGATGAACAGAAAGCTTTAGAGCTCATAATGCCTTTATTAGAATCTGTAGAAGAGCTATCAGTAGCTATACCATCTTGTTTATACACGCAAGGATATTTGAAGAACATACATTGTTTAGAGCCAAATCAAGAGTATATCAATTTGTTATTAAATTATGCTATGAGTATAGAGTATTTACCATTAATTAAAGAACCAATACTGTTGTAGTATACTCTATCTATTTTGAGCAAAAGAAGGGTTTCACTTCGAAACTTTTTATTTAAAAATCTTAATTATTTGAGTACAAAAAATAAAAGATTGTATAGCGGAGAAGTAATAATGAAAAAGAACCTGTTTTCTATGGAAAACAGGTTCTTTTTTTGGGGTAAAGATAATTTAGGGATACGGAAAAAATCCTTCCCAGTATGATTGGGATCGCACTATCAAGAATATAAATATGCAATTATGCATATTTATATTGAATATTTTTAATAACATTAAAATCTAATATATAATTAAAAAGTTTTTAATGAATTGATAAGGAGATGCGAGTATGAAGAAAGTCATAGGACTTATTGTATCATTATTTTTATTATTTTCTACCTATGCACCAACATTTACAGCAGCAGCCGAAGTTTTAAATAAAGTAGGCTGGGTGAAGGAGAAAGAGAATTGGTATTATTATGAAAAAGATGGCAGTAAAAGAACAGAAACAATCACATTAGATGGAATAGAATATGAATTCTTCAAAGATGGTAGGTTGTTTGAAGGGAAAAAACAAGTCGGAAATGAATGGCTTCATTATAAAGAACCTGGAAAATTACAAACCGGATGGAGTTTTTCAGGAACAGCTTGGAGTTATATACGTGATGGGAAATATGCAACAGGTGTTATTACCTATCAAGGGAAACAATTTGAAATTAATAAATATGGGGAAATGGAAAAAGGATGGATTACATTACGTTCTAAAATTAAAAGAATGTATCCTAAACCAGAAACAAAATTTTTATTGGAATCAAAGCCTGTAAAAGACGGAGATATATTAGAGGTTATTGGTAAACAAGGTATTTGGTATCAAGTAAAATACCAAGGAGAAATAGGGTATGTAAGAATATTTGAATCCGTAGTCATAGGAGAAAATCCCACACGTTCTTGGGATGTTGTAAAAGAAGGAACAAGCCTCACGCGATTTATACTAACGGAGTATAAAAAAGATCCAGAAAAATACTTTCCTCCAAATGTAATTAAAAACCAGGAGAAAGAAATTCACGAGTTAATTGAGAACGTAAATAATGTGTATTATGATTTCCAACAATTAAAATCTATGTTGTTATTTGATAATGCAAAAGGATGGGTGCAAGAAGAGGGGAAATGGACGTATTATTTAAAAAATGGAAGTCGTGTAACAGGCCTTCAGACTATTGATAATAAACAATACTATTTTGGACCTGATGGCTTTATGCAAACCGGTTGGGTTGATATAGGTGGCGCGAAATATTATGCGAATAAATCCGGTGCGTTACAAAAAGGTATTCAGTATATTGATGGTAAAATGCATTATTTTGATAAAAGTGGTATCTTATCCCGAGGTATGCAACAAGTAGATGGAAAACCGTACTACTTTAGTTATGAAAGTGAACCAAAAAGTGGTTGGATGAAATTAGAATATGATTGGTATCTGTTACATCCAAATGGTGCCTTACAAACAGGAGATTTTACCTATAAAGACAAGGTTTTCTCTTTTAATAATGATGGAGAAATGATAAAAGGTTGGATCACGTTAGAATCTCTTGTAAAAAAAGTATATCCAGAACCAGACTTAAAGAAAGTTTTACGAGCAAAGCGAGTAAATACTGGAGAATTAATAGAAGTAACAGGAAAAGTTGGTTCTTGGTATGAAGTAAAATATAAAGGTGAAAAAGGGTATGTACGTATCCATGATGCCATTATTTTTGACCAAGAAGCAAAGACACCGTTATCTTTATTAAATGGTAAATTGAAAATTTTTGAAGGTGTTTTTAAATACATCAAAAGTGACGAGCCTTTACTCAATAATACATTAAAAACTCTACAAGATTTAGAAAATAGTACCACTGATTCAATTGAATTGATGAATAATGTTGCAAAAGACGCTGAAGATGCGAAACATGACCTAGAAGAACAGAAAAAACAAATACTAGAATTTGATCAAAAAATGAAAGTCCTGGGAAAAAAAATTAAGAATGACTGGGACCACTTAACAAAAGAAGAGATGCGACAGCTGATAGAAATGTTTCAGGCTGATGCAAAAAGAGCTGGAATTTATGGTGATGATCTTGGACAATATGCAGAAGACCGAGCAAAGCATTTTTCAGAATTAATCCTTAGAGGGTCTAAGGAAATGCTTCGATTCCAGCAAGAAGTGGTAAAATCTCTTGATCAAATGGTAGAGTTTAATAATCAAATTTATGCAGTCATCATGGAAGATACACAAAACGTATTAAAGTTCCAGGATCAATTTAATGTGTATTTAAAACAAACTACAGATGCGTTTCATGAATTAGCAGAGAGTCATAAGCGTATTCAGCAAGTATTACACGACAATGGTACATTTGAGGATTTAGGAAACATTGCAACAAGTACGATTCGATTAAAACACTCTATAGATGCGGCGAAACCTGGGATGGAGGAACTTGTACAAGTAACAAGAAAAAATGTTCCAGTTATAGCAAAAGATTTACAAGCATTTCAAGAAAGAGTACCAGGTATCTATAATGATGTTAATACAGGATTAGACTTTGGAAATGCGTTTATGGGAACAGCTTCAAAAATTGCCCAACATAAGTATAATATCCCTGCAGCGGCAGCTAACATTGGGAATATTAATTTGAATAACGCATTGCGTGATTTAGGTGGAGATCCATCTCGTATTTATAATCGTGCGAATGATGGGGATTTATCATTCGTATTGGGTATTACACCAATAATTGGTACAGGAAAAGAAATTGGACAACTTATCAAAGGTGAAGACTTAGTAACAGGTCAAAAATACGGTCCAGACGATTATGCATGGGGCACATTGGCCGTCGTATCTGGTGGTACAACACGGGTTATCGGTAAAGTTGTAGGGAAGATTGGTGACCTTGAAAAGAAAGGTAAAGCATTAGAGGCGGCTGCAAAGTACACAAATGCTTTTGGTAAAATAAATGCTCGAAACATACCCAATATGTCTAAAAAAGAAATACTAGAAAAACTTCCTGAAGGATGGAAATACACAGAGAATAATGGGTTTGTTCATGTTCGAGATGGTAATGGTACAATAAGGATGAGAATAGATCCACCAGATAAAGTAACAAAATATGATCATGTACATTTATATGATGAGAATAAAAATCCATTAGATGTAAATGGGAGTATAGTAGATGCTAAAAGTCCAGATGCTCATATTCCATATAAAAAGTAAGAATTGAGGTCGAAAATGAACGTACAGAGAATACAAGCAGAATTTGAAAAGTTACACTATTGTGATGCATGGGTTACTAAATTAGTATGCGACTATTTTGGTGATGAGGTACACCTAACTTATAAGGATGAAAATGAGGACGTAGATTTTCAATTTAGCGGTTGCTATAGAATAGATTTCAAACATAGCTTGGGATATGTAAAAGAAAAGCCAATAAAAACATTTACATATGAACAGTTACCATATTTTCTTCATGATATTGAAATCGGTGAAGTAGAAAAAGAGGGCTTGAAATTATATACCTGTAATATAGTTATGCCTCCTATGGAATTAGAAATATGGTGTAAGGATATAAAAATTGAAAGATAAGTATTTGCAGAAGAATAAATGCTAAGTAAATTCTATATTGTTGTAAAATAATTAAACGGACCTTAGATAAACATAAAACTGTGGAAATATTTAATTCCTGCGGTTTATATTATATCAATTTGATTTTCTTTCATATTGATTCTTTATATCTCAACTCGTTTCTGTACCTCTGCAATATTATGAATTTCTTTTTAAACGCTATGCTTGTTATTATCAAGCAGTTGATGTGGGGACAGGTGAAACGGTTGAATTTTAAGTTTAAAGATAAAAATAAATAAGGGGAATATGTTATGAAAGTAACTTGTTTATATAATACCGGCAATGCCCTATCTAAGATAACAGAGGAAACATTTAATTTAACCATTGAAAAAGAGTATATTGTTTATGGAATATGTAAATTACAAAGTGGTGAGTTAACATATTTAATCTTAGGAGAACGTGAAAATATGCCATCATGGTATCCAGCAGAATTATTTAAAATATCCGATGCGTTACAACCTTTAGAATGGTATTGTGCAGAACACAGACAGGTTAAAGATACAACTATAGATTATATATGGGGATATAAGGAGTTAGCCTTGGATGATACACATGCTCTGGGGTTAATAGAAAGAGAAAATAAAGATATGGAACTATTTTTAAAGCGTAAAGCTGAGATTGACGAATTTGAGGAATTGTATAAATAAATTAAATTTATTTATGAAAAACGTAGGAATTAAATATTCCTACGTTTTTTGTTTATAACATTTAAATACCTGATTTTTACAAAGGTTAAAGGATCAAATGGAAAATTTTTTATTTATCCTGCATAAGCAGAATCGTTTCTGTAATTCTACTTAATAGAATACTCCCCTGTATAGCATCATTATTGAGTCCTGATTCCATGAGATTGAAGTTAAGATATATTGAAAAGATCTTATTGAGATTTCTTGTCAATTTCTCATGAGTTTTCAGTTTATTCGGAAATTTAGCGGTTTTAATTTTACAGTTTAGTGAAATAGTGGGTTTGAAGATAATATAAAGCGTCTGCAGGACATTAGTTATGGGTATAAGATGAAAATATTGTATGTGCATAGCGAAACATAACGGAAGGATAAACAGTACTGTAGCATATGGAACTTATTTGGTCTGTCTTAGGAGTCGTACAATGCATAATTGTAAGTCAGCAATCCTAGAAATAAGTTTGCCTTCGGTAGGAAGCGTTCCACTAACGATGTTCATACTCAATATTTTCTTAAAACGTTTGAAGGAATTTAGTTTATGTATATAACTTTATGAAGAATATTAAATCTGTAGCATATGTTATTCCTCTGGAATGGATTCACTTATAGATCCTCATCTAAATTAAAAAACTTCACATATAATTTTATTTATGTTTAAAGTTTAAAAGCTCACCATAGATGATTTATAGAGAATGCAATTATAAATGCAAGAAAATCTAATTTAAAATTGAAAATTCGTTCTATTTTGGTTAGATATGGAATAAATGAATTTTATTTCTCAATATTCACTGTATGTCACTTTTTTGTTTTTTTCTATATGATATTGGAAAAAGTATGCTTAATTTTATAACATAAAACCCCTACAAAATTATTACTCTACAAATTAATTTCTTAAAGAAAACTTCTTGTGAATATGTTACTAACTACATAAAGTGTAATATTAACAGAATTATTACCAAAGTATTAGGTTTTTAGAATAAAAATGATTGCTCAAAATATCATTGAAATCCAGGAATAGAAATCGTAATTAAAATTTTTTGTTTTCTGTCAGGTATGTAAATCACTTTAGCTACTTTATGGGTAATTTCATGTGTTTTTTCTTTTGCTTAAGTTTATGAAATAGGAGTATTAGCTCTAAGTATTGTAGCTAAGAGTATGTAAAGCATAGAAAATCCGAATTAAACAAAATAGGAGGAAAGTGAAAATGAAGCATCAAGATGATAGTAAAACTGGTTTGGAAATAGCGATTATTGGAATGGCAGGTAAATTTCCAGGTGCAAATGAAATAAACCAATTCTGGGATAACCTAAAAAATGGTGTTGATTCAATTTCTACATTTATTGAAGATGAGTTAATTAAAGAAGGTGTTAATTTAGATGTTTTACAACATCCTAATTTTGTGAAAGCAAAAGGGTATTTGGAGGAAGTAGAATATTTTGATGAATCCTTTTTTGCTTATACACCTAGAGAAGCGAAAATAATGGATCCCCAAATCCGTATGTTACAGGAAACAACATGGGAAGCATTAGAGATGGCAGGTTATAATCCATTTGATTATGAAGGATTAATAGGGTTATACGTAGGAGCATCTACTAATTTTAATTGGATGAAGCACACGCCATTATTAAACAGTGATAGTGTGGTTGAGTTTTCAGAGGCAGGTACTCTTTCCTATAAAGATGCAATTTCAACGCTTACATCCTATAAGCTGGGACTTAAGGGACCGAGTTTTACATTATATACAGCATGCTCTACATCTCTTTTGAGCATTCATCTTGCATGTAGATCATTGTTAACTGGAGAATGCTCTATTGCAGCTGCAGGTGGAGTATCTATAACGTATCCTAAAAAGAATGGTTATAAATACCATGAAGGAATGACAAGTTCACCGGATGGCAAAGTACGTACTTTTGATGCAGAAGCCCAGGGTGCAGTTTTTAGTGATGGTGTAGGTATGGTAATACTAAAGAGATTAGAAGATGCGATTGCTGATGGGGATACAATCTATGGTGTAATTAAGGGATCAGCAGCAAATAATGATGGTGGTCGAAAAGTAGGCTATACTGCTCCGAGTGTTGAGGGACAGGCTGAAGTAATTCAAGCAGCTCATAGTTTTGCTGAAGTTGATCCTTCTACAATTAGTTATATAGAAACGCATGGAACGGCAACGCCATTAGGGGATTCTATCGAAGTAGAGGCTCTAAAGAGAGCGTTTCAAGATGTGGACAAGAAATCTTTTTGTGCAATTGGTTCTGTTAAGAGTAATGTAGGTCATTTAGATACAGCTGCAGGGGTGACCGGACTTATAAAGACAGTTTTATCTATGAAACATAAACAACTCCCGCCAACTTTAAATGTGAAGCGCCCTAACTCGAAAATTGATTTTATAGATAGCCCATTTTATATTAATACTGATTTGGTGGATTGGCAAAGTGAAGATAATGATCTTCTTAGAGCAGGTGTGAGTGCTTTCGGATATGGTGGAACTAACGTTCATATTGTATTAGAAGAAGCGCCTAAAGTTAAAAGTTCTGCTTCTACTAGAGAGAAAAAGTTAATGGTTCTTTCTGCTAGATCAAAAGAAGCTTTAAATAATGCTACAGTAAATATGGTTGAATATCTGGAATCTAATAAAGATGTTGAATTAGCAGATGTAGCATACACATTGCAAACTGGCCGTCGATCATTTCCGTATAGAAGAGCGGTCTTATGTAAGGATATAGATAGCGCCATAGACAATTTAAAAACAGTTAAAGATTTTCACGTAAAAACGCAAGAAAATCCAGATTTGGTATTTGTGTTACCTAGCGAATACTCATCAATTATTGAGAATGTAAAAGAACTATACCAAAAGGAACCATTATTCTTACAAGTATTTGAGCGTAATATGACTGATGCACAAATGTATACTGGAAAAGCATTGAAAGAAGCATTCTTTAAAGGAACAGATGATAGCTTGGTTGAAGATTTAACCTTCTTCGTCTGCTTGCAATCGATTATTGATGTATTAATTGAATGTGATGTACGTCCTTCTAACATTATTGGTACAGGCTTAGCTGGAATGGTTTCAGATATTTATAATAAATCTCTTAAGCCAGAAGATGTCCTGAATCCATTAGTTGAGAACTATATAGAGTTAAAAACAGAATGGACGCATGGAGAAAAAGTAGAACTTCTAACACAAGTTAAGGATGTAGATCCTAATTTTGTGATTGTACATATTGGAGAGTTATTAAATTCTGAAATTAATAATAATCAGATTATTTTACAGAACGACTTGTTAGAGGTATTGGGACAAGCGTGGGAGTTAGGGGTAGAAATTAATTGGAGTAAACTGTATGAAGAGGAATATAGATTACGTATTGCCTTACCAACTTATCCTTTTGAGAAAAAACGATATTGGATAGATCCAGCTGAACAGCAAAATATAACTAATAGTGAAGAAACATCGATAAAGAAACGTTCTAATATAGCTGAGTGGTTCTATACTCCAGGTTGGATGGAAAAAGAAATTGTAGATGTAACTAAAGAATCTACTAAAAGTTGGTTGTTATTTTTAGACAATGAGCATATAGGCTTAGCTCTTAAAGAAAAGCTTGAAAGAGATGGACATCGTGTTATAACAGTCGGTGTGGGTCCTTCATATAAAAAGATTAGTTTAAATGAATTTACAATATGCCCTACTGAACAAGAAGATTATTATCAGTTATTTAACGAGCTACAAAAACAAGAGTGTTTACCAGAAGAGATTGTTCACCTATGGAATGTGGATAATAAGGATTTAGGTATCAAGACCTTAGATACTGGATTCTATTCATTAATATCACTTGCAAAGACAATTAGTAAATTTAATTTACTTTATCCTATCAATATAAATGTTATGACGAATAATATGCAAAAGGTAGTAGGAGACGAGTCTATTATTGCAGAAAAATCTACTCTTTTGGCTCCTATAAAAGTATTTCCGCAAGAGTATCCAAATATTAGATGCCGTAGTGTAGATTTTATGTTGTCTGATAATGAAGAAGCATTAATATCAAACTTATATTCTGAGATTCAAATGGACATTATTGACACTGTAATAGCAATTCGAAATAATACTCGTTACATTCGAATTTATGAGCCTATACCTGATGAAAAAGTAAGTGAAATGCTAGTAATAAATGAAAATGAATCAGCTTCAAAAATTCGAAATATTCGATCGGAAGGGGTTTATTTAATTACTGGTGGAATGGGAGGAGTAGGCCTTAAATTAGCAGAATATTTGGCGCGTACAGTAAAGGCTAAACTAATATTAGTTAGTAGAACAGCTCTTCCTGATCGTGAAGAATGGGATCAAATTCTTCAATCACAGATTGAAAATGAACAATTATGTCAACGTATTAACCATATTCAGAAGTTGGAGTCATTGGGAGCAAAAGTAATGACAGCTGTTGCAGATGTAGCTGATGAAGAGCAGATGAGAAACGTGATTCATCAGGCTGAGGCTAATTTTGGTCACATAAATGGGGTAATTCATGCAGCAGGTGTCTTACGTGTTAAATCAGCTCAGTGTCCAATGGAAAAGATAAGTAGGATTGAATGTGAAGAGCAATTTCTTCCTAAAGTACATGGTGTGCTAGTTCTTGATAAGTTATTGAGTAATTATGATCTTGATTTTTGTTATCTTGTTTCATCACTTTCACCTATTTTGGGTGGATTAGGTTTTGTAGCCTATTCAGCAGCAAACCTTTACTTAGATAGTTTTTCAGACAAAGTGAGTAAAACATCTAATAATCGATGGACCAGTATTAACTGGGGAGATTGGCAGTATACGGGAGCTCAACAGGTTAATAAAATATTCAATGCTCAAAGTATAGAAGCACTTGAAATGACATCTGAGGAAGGACAAAAAACATTCCAATGTGTGCTTGGTTTAAGTGGTTTAAATCAGGTAATTATTTCTTCAGGGGATTTAAATAAACGTTTTGATCAATGGATTAATCTGAATTCTCGTAAACGAATTTCTGAATTGGAAACTCAAACGAAAACGAGAGATAAGTTCAGAACTCAAGATGAAGTAGAGGAAATAATTATAGGAATTTGGAAAGAGTTTTACAGTGTTGATACTGTAAATGTAAATGAAAATTTCTTTGATCTTGGTGCAACTTCACTTCATATAATTCAAATTCATGAGAGATTAATTAATAGATTAGAAAAACAGATTTCAATTGGAGTTATGTTTGAGTATCCAAGTATTCGTTCTTTAGCGAGATACTTAAGTGGAGATAAGCAAAAGAATCAAGTTAAACATACAAAACGTTTTAATCGAAAAACGAAAGAAGATAACGATATTGCAATTATAGGAATAGATGGACGTTTTCCTGGAGCACAGAATGTAAATGAATTCTGGAATAATATAAAGTCTGGTACAGAGTCTATTCAATTTTTTACAGATGAAGAGTTAATTGAATCTGGTGTGAATCCTATGGAAGTAAAAAGCCCTAATTATGTTAAAGCGAAAGGGTATTTAGAGGGTACTGATAATTTTGATGCTCCATTCTTTGATTATACACCTCAAGATGCATCATTAATGGATCCACAACTACGAGTATTCCATGAATGTGCGTGGTCTGCCCTTGAACATGCTGGATATAATATTGAGACCTACCCGGGCCTAATTGGTGTATATAGTGGGGCATCTCCTAACTTATATTGGCAAGTGTTATCTACTCTATCAGAGGCAAATGAACCAGCTGGGCAATTTTTAATTTCATTACTTAACGACAAAGACTCGCTTAGTACTCAAATTTCTTACAAATTTAACCTTAAAGGACCAAGTATGAATATCTTTACGGGATGTTCAACATCATTGGTGGCTATTCATAATGCATGCCAAGCATTATTACAGGGGCATTGTGATATTGCTATAGCTGGGGGAATTACATTAACTCAACCTGAAAAAGCAGGTTATACCTACCAAGAAGGAATGCTGTTTTCTTCAGATGGTCATTGTCGTCCTTTTGATGAAAATGCAAATGGAATGCTTTTTGGAGACGGAGTTGGGATTGTTGTCCTGAAGCCTTTACAGGAAGCTATAAATGATGGAGATACTATACATGCAGTAATAAAAGGAACAGCGATCAATAATGATGGAAATCGGAAAATTGGTTACACTGCACCTAGTGTAGAGGGCCAAGTAGAAGTTATTAAAATGGCGCAACATGAAGCAAATGTAGAACCTGAGTCCATTTCCTATATTGAAACACACGGAACTGCTACTAAACTAGGAGATACCATTGAGATCAAGGCGCTTAGTGAAGTGTTTAACTCTAATGAAAAACAATCTGTACCAATTGGATCTGTTAAAGCAAATGTGGGCCATCTAAATGCAGCGTCCGGTGTTGCTGGTCTAATTAAAACGGTCTTTGCGATGAAAGATCAAGTTCTTCCGCCAAGTGTGAATTTTACAAAACCAAACACGCAAATTGGATTTGAAAAGACACCTTTTTATGTAAATCAACGATTAAATGAGTGGAAAAAGGATAATAAACCATTACGTGCAGGTGTTAGTTCATTTGGTATTGGTGGTACAAATGCACATATTATTTTGGAGGAGGCACCAAAGCTTGAAGCAACATCAAATAGTAGACCATACCAGATGTTAATGATTTCGGCAAAATCGAAAGATGCTTTGGATCGTATGACTTTGAATTTAGGAAATCACCTTGAACAGAATCCTCATGTGAATTTGGCAGACACTAGTTATACATTGCAAATTGGACGTAAGGAATTCAAGTATAGGAGAGCTTTAGTTTGTTCCAGTACTCAAGAAGGAATTGAACTGTTAAACCAGCCAGAAGGAAGAAGAGTACAATATGTAAATGTAAAAGAGGAACATCCTAAAGTTAACTTCCTGTTTTCTGGGAATGGATCGCAATATGTAAACATGGGGTTAGAATTATACGAACAAGAGGCAATTTTCCGTGAAGCTATGGATGAATGCTTTGCAATCCTTCAATCTGTTACGAATGTAAACATGAAAGAAGTGTTATACCCAACTACTTTCAGTATTGATGAGGCGACGGAAAAATTAAAAAGAATGGAATTTAGTCAACCAATTCTTTTCGCGTTTGAATACGCAGTTGCGAAACTATTAATGGGTTGGGGAATTAAACCTGAAGCAATGATTGGATATTCATTTGGTGAATATGTGGCTGCTTGTTTAGCAGAAGTATTTACTTTGGAAGATGCAATTAAATTGGTTGTAAAAAGAGGACAGCTAATGAGTAGTCTTCCTGCAGGGGTAATGCTTAGCGTTCCACTTCCAGAAGAGGAATTGATTCATTTAATTAATTCTTTTGAAAAAGAATATCAACATACTATTTCTTTAGCCGTAGTTAATGGTCCAGCTTGTATAGTTTCTGGGACAGAAGAAGCAATTGTAGATTTTGAAAATGAATTAAAGAAAAAGCGTTTCATGTGTATGCGAGTAACGATAGAAGGAGCAGCACATTCACACGAACTGGATTCAATTCTGGACGAGTATGCTTCCTATGTGAGTACATTGACACTTAGAGAACCTAAAATACCTTATTTGTCAAACTTGACCGGTACTTGGATACGACCTGAAGAAGCAACAAACCCAGTTTATTGGGTAAAACATATGCGTGGAACTGTTCGATTCTCTGATGGAATTCAAGAGTTGAATAGGGACAATACAAGTCTATTCATAGAGATTGGTCCTGGAAATGACCTTAGTAGGCTTACTAGTCGCCTTTTAGACTATGAAAATGGTAATGAAAGAATATTTAATACGGTTCGATCTGTTCAACAAGATGTATCAGATATGTATTTCTTATTCAGTCACATCACTCGAATGTGGGTAACAGGTATTTCTGTAGATTGGGAACAATTTTATAAAGATGAGAAGAGAAGACGTATCCCATTACCAATGTATTCTTTCAATAAAATATCTTATAAATTACAAGGTAATCCGTATGATTTAGGTCAAAAGCTTAATAGTAAGCAATCTAAAATTAGTAAGAATAACAACATTTCTGAATGGTTCTATACGCCGCAATGGAAAAGTTCTACATTGTTTGAACCAAATCATGATGTGAATGAGACATGGATTGTTTTTGTAGATCAAGAAGGATTAGGTAATGAACTAGTTAAGGACTTATTAAATAAAGGGCAGAGAGTAGTTACAGTAGAATCTGGCTTTGCTTTTAATAAGGAGAATAACGATCGCTTCATTATAAATCCTGAAGAACGTACAGATTACGTTAAGTTATTGGATGAAGTACAAGAAATATGTGGTTTACCTACAAGAATAGTTCATATGTGGGGAATTACGGATGAGGAAAGACAAGCCTCAATTGAATATGTAAATTGTAAACAAAACTTAGGATTCTATTCAATCTTTTATTTAACTCAGGCACTAGGAGACAAGAATATCTCTGATTCAATCTCAATTCGAATCATTACAAATGGTGTTCAACAAGTGATTGGTGATGAAGAATTAATTCCAGAAAAATCAACTGTACTTGGAACGTCATTAGTTGTTCCGCAAGAGTATTCTTATCTTTCTTGTTCAAGTATTGATGTTGTTTTACCTGTAAACAAAGAATTGAAGAATAGGCTAATAAATCAATTAGTAGAAGAATGTCTTTCAAATACGAATGATAAGATGATTGCTTATCGAGGGAATAAAAGATTTGTTCAAACTTACGAGCCTTTACAACTAGAACAGCCAGCTAAAGAGAAACTGCCTTTACGAAAGAATGGAGTTTACCTTATTACAGGAGGACTCGGAGGTATTGGTACAATTCTTGCGAAACACTTGGCTCAAACTGTACAAGCCAACTTAGTTCTTCTTACACGTACAGGTCTGCCAAATCGTGATGAGTGGGATATGCATTTGAAGGAAAATACGATGTATTCGGAAAGAATTCGTAAAGTTTTAGAGATAGAAGAAACGGGATCTAAAGTTTATGTACTTGCTGCTGATGTTACAGATCAATCACAACTATACGAAGCAATTCATAAGGCAGAACAAAAATTTGGAAAGATTAATGGTGTAATTCATGGTGCAGGTATTCTTGGTGGAAAGACTTTTAATTTGATTCAGGAACTTGAAAAAGAGGACTGTGAGGAACAATTTTCTGCAAAAATTTATGGTCTTCTCAATTTAGAAGAGTGCTTACGAAATAAAGATTTAGATTTTTGTGTTCTAATGTCTTCAATTTCAGCGGTCTTAGGTGGATTAGGTTATGTATCATATGCTGCTTCAAATATATACATGGATGTTTTTGCGCAATATATAAATCGTTATTCCAACCTGCCTTGGATAAGTGTCAATTGGAGTGATTGGAAATACTGGGAAGATGAAGAAAAAGATATGCAGATAGGTGCAAGTGTACATGAATTATCTATGACACCTGAAGAAGGAGTTCAGGCCTTTAATATAGCACTGTCATGGAAACAAGGGGAAGTATTGATTCATTCTCCAGGGGAACTGCAAGCACGTATTGATCAATGGGTGTTATTAAATTCTTTCAATGATGAGAAGGAAGAAGAATTAGATTCTACGTTATACCATTCTAGACCACAACTCTTGACTGAATATGTAGCACCTCGTAATGAGGTAGAAGAAAAGCTTTCAAAAATTTGGAGAAATATATTTAAAGTTTCAGAAGTTGGTGTTCATGATGATCTTCTGGAACTAGGTGGAGATTCACTTAAGGCTATTACTATTGTTTCAAAAATTCATAAAGAGTTTAATGTTGAAGTTCCTATTAAAGAACTCTTTACTCTATCAAATATTGAGAAACTAGCAAATTATATTTCAAGGGCAGATAAAAGTGAATTTGATGTTATTGTTCCAGCTGAACCTAAATCTCATTATCAGCTTTCTTCAGCTCAGAAGAGATTTTATGTATTACACCGATTGTATCCAGAAAGTACAGCTTATAATGATACTTCCGTTATTCTTTTGAATGGAAAATTAAACATTGAACGTTTAGAAAAGGCGTTCACTCAATTAATTAAACGTCATGAGATATTTAGAACTACTATTGAAATGAAAAATGATAAACCGGTACAAATTATTCATGATCATGCTGATTTCCATATTACTCAAATTGAGGGCTTTGAATCTGAAGTGGAACAAATAATTAATGAGTTTATTCGCCCATTTAATTTTAATAATGCTCCATATTTCCGTGTAGGGTTAATTAGATTGGAAGAACAAAAACATATTTTAATTATTGATTTACATCATATAGTAACTGATGGAGTTTCCTATGATATTTTCGTTAGAGATCTATTTGCGCTTTACTCTGGAGAGAAATTACCAAGCTTAAAAATACAGTATAAGGATTACTCAGAATGGCAGCAGAGTGAAAAAGAAAAAGAAATTGCTCTCAAACATGAACAGTATTGGCTAGATCAATTTAAAGATGGTGTACCTGTCTTGAATATGCCTACTGATTATACAAGACCTGAAATATTAGATCTAAAAGGTAGTAAAATATCCTTTACTATTGATTCAAATGTTACCAAGAAAATTAAGCGTTTATTAGCAAAAGAAGAAACTACATTATATACGCTAATGCTCTCTGTATATAATATTTTGCTAGGTAAATATACTGGCCAAGAGGATGTTGTTATTGGTTCACCAATTACTGGTCGCCCACATGCGGATTTACAAGATATTATAGGAGTATTTGTAAACATGTTAGGGATAAGGAACTATCCAAGAGCTGAACAAAGGTTTACTCAATTCCTATTTGAAGTAAAAGAACAGGTCTTACAAGCGTTTGAACATCAAAAATGTCAATATGAGGACCTGGTTAATCAATTAGGACTTCAAGGAACGTATAATAGGAACCCACTTTTCGATGTTTCATTTGTTATGCAAAATATGGATGCAGATCATATGTTTATCGATGGTTTAGAACTAAAGACATATGATCACGACTTTAAGCGCGCGCAAATGGATTTATTGCTAAGAGTGGTTGAATTGGAAGATACAATTGAACTGACTATGGAATATGCAACCTCTTTATATACTAGGGACACGGTTCAAAAGTTATGTGAGCGTTATGTTGAGATTTTTGAACAAATTGTAGATCATCCTGAAATTTTATTAAAAGATATTTCATTTAAACAAGAAATTCAAGAACTGCAACCAGTTAAGGTATCAGTAGATTTTGGGGATTTTAACTTTTAATTGATTATTGTCAGGAGTGAGTAACTATGGTTGAACGAATAGCGAATAAAGATAAAGTAATTGCCGCAAATGAACGAATAAAGGAAAGAGAATTTTGGTTAGAAAACTTATCAGGGGAACTGGCTGACTGCCATTTCCCTTATGATTACCGGACATCAAACAAACAGGTGAATTTATCAAATGTTAGCATAAAACTAAAAGAGGAATTGTCCGAGAAGATTTTAAAGTTAGCAAATGGATCAGATCTTCAATTGCACATGATTCTTACTGCTGGACTTACTTTGCTGTTAAATAAATATACTAGATTGCAAGATATATGCATTGGTACACCTGTTTTAAAACAAGACAGTGATACTAACCTTATTAATACTTTGTTAGTTTTAAGACATGGTCTTGAGGAACATATGACATTTAGACAAATTCTCCAGCATGTTAGTACAGTAATGGTTAATGCTTTAGAACATCAAAATTTCCCATTGGAAAGTTTACAACCGGTTTTGAGTAACTACCTTCCAGAGGGGCGTAATTATCCGTTCCGTACTGCAATTTTGCTAGAGGAAATTCAAGATTTAAATTATTTAAGTGAGAGCAATGCTGAGATTATATTCTCTTTCCGTCAAGTAAATGGGTGTATAGAAGTTGATATGTATTTTAATGAGCATCTATACAAAACATCTACTGTTATGCGATTTGGTCATCATTTTATAGACTTGTTAGAGCAAGCTTTACTACAACCGAATACACCGCATATAGAGTTAGATTGGGTTAGTCATAATGATGTAAGAGAGTTAATTACATTTAATCAAACTGAGTTAGATTACCCGCATCATTTAACGGTGATACAGTTATTTGAAGAACAAGTCATGCATAATCCAAATAAGCTTGCTGTTTCTGATGACAAAAGAGAAATAACATACGCTCAATTAAAAGAAAAGGTAGATCTGGTTGCCAGTTCTCTACATAAAAAAGGAATTGGAAAAGGACACATTGTTGGCCTTATGATGGATCGATCAATTGATGCAGTAATTGCATTGCTAGGTATTTTAAAAAGTGGGGCTGCTTATTTACCTATTAACATATATTTGCCGTATAAAAGGATAGAGGCAATGCTAAAAGAATGTAAATCTCCATTTTGTATAGTAAAACCAGAAGTTATTAGTGAAGATTTTACAAGGGAAATCCAGGATTGTAGTATGGTAAGTTTTAATGAACTACTTGAAACAGAATTGGTTAGTTTCCCTTCAGTAAGTACACCTTACGATTTGGCATATGTTATTTTTACCTCTGGAACAACAGGTAATCCTAAAGGAATTATGGTTGAAAATCGTAGTGTTGTAAATTTAATATTCGGGTTAAAAAATGAAATATATGATAAATATAGTTCCTCTATGCGAATCGGGTTAGTTTCACCTTTTGAGTTTGACGCTTCAGTACAAAACATGTTTGGTGCGCTTTTATTAGGAAATAGTTTATTTATAGTACCAGAGGAAGCAAGAACTGATGGGCAGAAGCTAATGAATTTTTATCAAGAAAAGCAAATAAATATCGCGGATGGAACGCCGATGCATCTTCGATTATTAACTAATTTTATAGATGAAAAAATAGAATATTCATTTAAACATTTTATTATTGCTGGAGAGGAATTACCACCGAAATTAGCGCGGAAATTCCTTGGTTTATTTAATAAGAACTGCCAACCTAATTTAACAAATGCTTATGGACCTACGGAGACTACTGTAGATTCTACATGTTATCATGTTCAGCACGATAAGTTAGAACTTATGAATCAATTACCAATAGGACGACCTCTAGCCAATCAAAAAGTTTATATTATGGGTGATAATCAACAGTTACAACCCGTTGGAATTCCTGGAGAGTTGTGTATTTCAGGAGAAGGGCTAGCAAGAGGGTATTTAAATCAACCTAAGTTAACTATGGACAAATTTGTTCCTATACAAATCACCAAAACAGGTTCTTCTATTATAGATGACAAGGTATATCGTACTGGAGACTTGGCTCGCTGGTTACCAGATGGAAACCTTGAATATTTAGGCCGTATGGACGATCAAGTCAAAATTCGTGGATTACGAATTGAATTAGGAGAAGTAGAAAAGCAACTATTACGTTATCCTGAAATTGGTGAAGCTATTGTAATTACACGTAAAAAAGAGGGAGAAGATGCTCCGGTTTTATGTGCATATGTTGTTATGAATTCTCCAGCTAAAGTAGAAGAAGTACGCCAATTCCTTAGAGAGTATTTACCGTTTTATATGATTCCTGCTTACATCATCCCGATTGAGCAGTTTCCAATCTCATCAAACGGTAAAATAGATCGGAAAGCTCTTCCAGATCCAATTTGGGAGCAATCCACAGCTTTATTTATTGAACCACGAAACGAAATTGAACAAATGCTCTCTGAGATATGGAAAGTAGTACTTGGAATAGAGAAAATAGGTGTGAATGATAACTTTTTCGAATTAGGAGGTAATTCATTACAAATTACTTCTGTTGTTTCACACATATATAAACGTTTAGGTGTAGATGTACCTATACGTGAAATGTTTCAAAGGCCTACAATTATGCTATTAGCGGAGTATATAGAGAAATATGAAGGGAAGAAAAATTATTCTCAAATTGAGATCGTGCCTGATAGAGAATTTTATCAAGCTTCTTCTTCACAAAAAAGATTATATATATTAAACCGCTTTGCTGGAATAGGAACTGCCTACAATATACCAGGTGCAATGTTAATTGAAGGTGAGTTTGATTTTATAAAGGCAGAACAATGTGTCAAAGAATTAGTGGAACGTCATGAATCATTAAGAACTTCATTCCAATTTATTAAAGGTGAACCAGTTCAATTTATTCATGATAGTTTAGATATTAAAATTGAACATTTATATAAATCTGATAGATCAACAATTGAAGAGTTAATACAGGAATTTGTTCGTCCTTTTCAGTTAGATAGGGCTCCACTTATGCGTGTCGGTTTAATGAAATTAGAATTCAATCAATACCTGTTACTTTTTGATCTTCATCACATAATAGCAGATGGAGTATCTTTAGCGAAGTTAGAAAAGGAGTTTATAGATTTATATTCAGGCAAAGCCTTAGAGCCTATTAAAATACAATACAAAGATTATGCCAATTGGCAAACCAATCGTTTACATGATGAAGGGCTGAAAGAAATTGAAGAGTATTGGGTAAATAAGTTTAAAGGTGAGTTACCAATTCTTATGTTCCCAACCGATAAGCCACGTGGGCTAAATCAAACTTTTGAAGGTGATAGATTAGTATTCCATCTAACACCTGAACTTTCTAATAAATTAAAATCCTTTGCGGATGAAAGAGAAGCTACTTTATATATGGTACTTCTTTCGTCACTAAATATAGTATTGCATGTGTATACGCAACAGGAAGATATTATAGTAGGCTCTCCAATTGCAGGAAGAATTCATCATGATCTTGAGCCTATCATAGGTATGTTTGTAAATACCCTACCTATGAGAAATCATCCTAAAGCGGAAAAGACGATAATTCAATTCTTAAATGAAGTAAAAGAAAATGCGCTAGAAGCATTTCAATATCAAGAATACCCATTTGATGAGTTAGTAAATAAGTTAGACATGGCTTATCATACTAACCGAAATCCTGTATTTGATGTCATGTTAGTGATGCAGAATATCGGAAGAACATCAGAAAAGATAAAAGATATTACATTTAAATCATACGAAATTAAGCATCAAGCTTCAAAGGTAGATATGAGTATAGAAGTATTTCCGGAAGAAGAGGGTCTGCGATTAGAATTGGAATACGCGACAGGACTATATTATCCACAAACTATAGAGCGGTTTATGATGCATTTTATAAATACGCTAGAGTGGATGGTAGCTAA
Organism: Bacillus sp. FSL L8-0199; assembly: GCF_038005705.1. Lineage (NCBI taxonomy): Bacteria > Bacillati > Bacillota > Bacilli > Caryophanales > Bacillaceae > Bacillus > Bacillus sp. FSL L8-0199. The sequence continues at coordinate 196,587 of NZ_JBBOTS010000002.1, forward strand.
TCCTGAAGCGAAAATTGAAGACGTTAATGTTTTAAGTAAAAGTGAATCCACAAGGATGTTAAATGAACTTAATAATACAAAATTGGATTTTACTCAGGGTAAATTAGTTCATCAATTTTTTGAGGATCAGGTTGAAAATAAACCAGAAGAAATCGCAGTTATTTCAAATGATATACCGTACAGTTATTCGTATATCAATAATCGAGCAAATCAGCTGGCTCGTATTCTTAGACAAAAAGGTGTAGATCAGGAAACTAAAATTGGTATCGTTGTGGAAAGATCCGTAGAAATGATTATAGCTATATTTGCTGCGCTAAAATCTGGAGCTGCATATGTACCAATTGATACTGAATATCCAAAGCGTCGAATGGAACATATTTTAGAGGATTGTAATCCTCAATTTGTACTTACAGAATCTAAATACGTAGGTGAAATTCCATTTGTAGGAGAGATTATTGATTTAAAGCAAGAAAATTTGTACGTTGGTGATACAAGCAACCTGGAGGTTACTGGAAAACCAAATCACTTAGCTTATATTTTATACACCTCCGGTTCTACAGGTAGACCAAAAGGAGTCATGATTGAACATTGTAGTATTGTGAATTTCTTATTTTCAATGTCTCATTTATATCCTATGGATGAATCAGATACGTATTTACTGAAGACACCTTATATATTTGATGTATCTGTTCTAGAGTTGTTTGGGTGGACCATAGTAGGTAGTAAATTAGTAATAATGGACAATGGGGAACATCGAAACCCAAGAGCAATTTTAAGAACTATAGATAAATATGATGTGAAATTATTAAATTTTGTACCGTCTATGTTTAGAGCTTTCGTAAATACACTTAATAATGAAAATTGCCAGGTTTTAAATAAAGTGAAGTATATATTACTTGCGGGTGAAGCTTTGACACATGAGGTGGTTAATAAGTTTAAAAAGCATCGACTATCGACTCAAATAGAAAATATGTATGGTCCTACTGAGGCGACAGTTATCGCAAGTACGTTTTCACTTCAAGAAAGTGAAAACTATAATACTATTCCTATTGGAAAGCCTATTCCGAATGTAAGGCTTTATATACTTAATCAAAAACAGAGACTTCAGCCTATTGGCGCGGTAGGAGAGCTGTATATTGCGGGAGAAGGGCTTGCAAGAGGATATGTAAATCAAATGAGATTAACTGAAGAAAAGTTTTTACCAGACCCATTTGTAAAAGGGGAGAAAATGTACAGGACAGGAGATCTTTCACGCTGGTTACCTGATGGGAATATAGAATTCCTCGGTAGAAATGATGAACAATTAAAAATTAGAGGATATCGAATTGAGCCAGGGGAAATTTTAGATGCTTTATCTTCACATCATGCAATTAAAGAAGCAGTGATAGTAGACATTCAAGATGAAGATGGGCAGAAAAAACTTGTAGCTTATTTCGTAGCAAAATCACCTGTATCCATTTCTGATTTGAAATTGCATCTTGCGAAATTAGTTCCGAGTTATATGATACCTACTTTCTTTGTTGAAGTTGAAAACATACCATTAACACCAAGTGGAAAGGTTGATCGACATTCCTTACCTTCACCTAGATCTTTACCTAAGAATGAGGAGGAGAGTATGATGTCTCCTAGTAATGAGTTAGAATCTCGTTTGGTTGAAATATGGAAAAGTATATTGAAGATTGAAGCTGTCGGTGTAGAGGATGATTTCTTTGACTTAGGAGGAAATTCTCTACTAGCTATTGAGCTTGATCTTGCTTTAGAAAACGAGAATCTTAATACGGACGACTTAGTCGCATATACAAAACGAAATATTAAACAACTAGCGGCTTATATAGCAGAAAAGAAAAATAATTAGTATTACTTCATATTGTAAACACGACTTTTAAGAGTTTAAATTTACACTTGCTATACTGTGGGATTAAAGGGGTTTTCCCTCTTAGCTTTCTGGAATGTTAGTGTTTATTCTGGTGACTATGAGTTAGGGAATTCTCCTCCCTATTATAGAATGATTAAAATAAAAAAGTGATTCGAGAAATAAGATTCTTTATATGAAATGCGTTAATAATAATTGATAGCTTTTTAAAGAAGATATACATATCTCTGTCAACTTAGTATAGAGAAATAACCAAATTACAATAGTTTTTCTGTTGGTAAAAATATAGAGGTGAGTAAATGGGAAATTATACTTTTTCAATCTTATATGATGTTGAGCCTTGTAAAAGCTCTGAACAGAATTGTATTGATGATGTAATTGCTACGTTAGCTAATTGGTTTAAGCGTAAACATTATTTAATGTACGCTAGATTATGGGATTTTGGTTTTTCTCCTGTCGATAATGGAAATTTAGGGGATGGTTTATATACAGAGTCTGGTTATTTTGTAAGTGATTTAGAAAAATATCATGGTATAAAAAGTACTATATTTGATACAGATTCATCCGATGAAGGATTTGAAATTATATTAGAACAATTATACTCGGGATTTCCTGTGGTGGTAACCATGAATGCATACTGGCTTCCTTGGGATGAGAATTATCTAAAAAATCATATTGTTCATTCATTTGTTATTGTAGGATATGAGCCCGAAGAAGACTGTTTAATTATTACCGATCCATATTTTATGGTTAAAAATGCACAACTTTCAACAGAACTTTTTCATAAGGGTTATCAAAAAGTAAGTACTTTAAAAGTTACTGAAGATGAAATCACAGACATACAATCGATTACAACCGATTTGTCAAATTGGATAAAACATATAAAAGATGAAAAACATATTTTTTCACAAATGCACCTTTTTGCTACGAAACTAATAAGTAGGTTTGATTTAAATAAAGAGACAGATGGATATTTAGACTTTAATGATGTTCCGTTATTCTCACATTTAGGTCAAGTTGTAGATGGCCGAGTGAAGTTTTCAAAAATGCTTTCGTTTCTTGGTGAGCGTTATCACTCGGACTTCCAAACTATCGCTGAATCTATGAAGACAGCAGCTGCCAATTGGGGAGTAATTCGTGGATCATTGATAAAAATGCACTTAACAAAATCAGTAACTAAAGAAGGAATAGTAAACATTTCAGATAAAATTCACCATGCTGCACAATACGAGCAAAATTTAGCAGAACAAATAATGACATTTCTTTTTTCTGTTATAGAAGGTAATACAAAGAATGTAATTATAGATTCTTCTCCATTGATGGAGACTACTAATTATGTAAAACCACTCGATGATATGGAGAGAAAGCTAGTTGATATATGGAAAGAAGTTATAGGTAATCCTTGTATTGGTGTGGAAGATAATTTTTTCGCACTTGGTGGTCATTCCCTTCATGCTACTGTAATCAACGCTAAAATATGGAAAGAATTTAACGTGCAATTATCATTGGCAAATCTTTTTGAGTATCCAACAATAAGCACTTTAAGTCATTTTATTAAAAATTCAAAAGAAAATAGGTTGCAAGATATAGAAATAGTACCGGAATCTGAGGTATACCCGGTTTCATCGACTCAAAAAAGAATGATGTTATTACAAGAGATGGATGGGGCACAGATGACATACAATGTACCAAGTTGTTTTATTCTTAAAGGAACGGTGGACCGGAAAAGGATAGAATTAGTCTTTGAAAAGCTTATTAAACGCCATGAAATACTCAGAACACAGTTTGAGTGGCAGGGGGATCAGTTAGTACAGAGAGTATTAGAACAGGTAACATTTGAGCTAGAAATGATAAAGGGAGAGTATAAAGAATGGTTGCAACCATTTAATCTTTCTAAGGTTCCGTTAATGCGGGCTGGACTAAAGGAGTTAAAAGATAATAGTTATTTACTTGTAATTGACCTTCATCACATCATAACAGATGGCGTGTCTTTAAGTATATTTATGCATGATTTTAAGGCCCTATATGCTGGGGAAACATTGCCGGAAAATCGTTTGCAATATAAAGATTATGTTGCGTGGGAACAAAAATTATTATCTTCTAAAGAATTTGATATCCATGAGAAATACTGGGAAGAATTATTCTCAGGGGATATACCAGTTCTTGAATTACCATATGATCGAGGTCGACCACCTGTAAAGAGTTTTGAGGGTGAACAATATAATTTCCAAGTAAACAAGGAAATTACTCGAAAAATAAAAAAAATAGCACTAGAAACTGATACGACACCTTTTATGTTACTTATGGCTACCTTCACTATTTTTCTGTACAAGCATGGGGAACAAAAGGATGTCATTATAGGATCACCAGTTGCAGGTAGGCCGCATGCTGATCTGTTACCTCTTATGGGGCTGTTTGTAAATACAATTGCATTACGTTATCAAATAAATCCAGATCAATCTTTTATTAATCACTTGAAAAAAGTGAAAAACGATACGTTAGAAGCTTTCGAACATCAGGTGTATCCATTTGATCAGTTAGTGGAAAAATTAGATCTTTCTAGAGACTTAAGCCGAAGTGCTTTATTTGATGTCATGTTTGTATTACAAAATTCTGATGAAAAACATACAGTTGTGGATGGATTAGAAATTAGCACGGAAACAAACACAGATACACTAACAAGTAAGTTTGATTTAACTCTTATTGCTGAAGAAAATAAAGATATATATGAATTTACTTTTGAATATGCTACATCTTTATTTGATAAATCAACAATAGTAGAATTTGGACGGCGATTTAACCTTCTATTAGAAGAAATAACAACTCATCCTAATGTTAGTCTAAAAGATATTCAAATGTTAACAAGTGAGGAAAAAGAACTTGTTTTATCTGCGACTCAGGAGAAAGAAAAAATAAAAATAGAGACTGATTTTAATTGGGATATAGGTTAATTGATTTCCCAGGTCTCAGAAGGAGTAATTACATGGATAATCATGAAAAAATACGTCAATACATTAAAAAAAATCTTATTATTTTTAATGCAGAGGAAACTATTGTTGCTAATGATGACAACATATTTGAAAAAGGTTATGTAAATTCGCTCTTTGCTATGCAAATGTTAAATTTCATAGAAACGGAGTTTGATATAGTAGTAGATAATGATGAACTTGATATTATTAACTTTTCTACTATTAATAATATGGTTGATCTAATTAACAAAAAGAAGAATGGGAATTTCACAGTATGAGTAATGCAGAAGAGATTCTGGGAGTAGTTGATGAGTTTGCGGAAAAGAAGCTTCGGCCTCGAGCAAGTGAGTTTGAAAGTAATGAAGAGCTTCCCTATGATGTGATACAAGAAATCTCAAGTTATGGTGTATTGGGTGCAACGATACCAAAAGAATATGGTGGGCTTTCTCTTGATTCTTTAGATTATGGTCGTCTTACTGAAATCATTGGTAAAGCTTGTAATTCGGTTCGTGAATTACTTACAGTTCATGTATCTTTAGTAGGGGAGTCAATTAAAAGGTGGGGGACTGAAGAGCAAAAGAGAAAATGGTTACCTGAGATGGCAAAGGGGAACCTATTATTTTCATTTGCCCTAACTGAGCCAGAGGTTGGTTCTGATGCAAAAGCTGTTGGAACTTCCTATAAACAAGTTAATGATCATTTTATTCTTAATGGGCACAAAAAATGGATTTCTTTTGCTGACATTGCGGATTGTTTTTTAGTTTTTGCGTCTAGTAAGGGAAAAGTTAGCGCTTTTATTGTTGAACGGTCAATGACGGGTGTTTCTACAAATAAAATGAGTAAACTGTTAGCAAGTAATTCCTCGCATATAGCTGAGATTCATTTGCAAGATGTAAAGGTACCAGCTCAAAATTTGTTAGGACCAATTGGGGGTGGATGGAGTTATGTAGTTAACACAGCTCTTGATCATGGTAGATATAGTATTGCCTGGGCGGGAGTGGCCATTGCTCAAGAAGCACTAGAAGCAATGGTAGCTTATTCAAGAAGAAGAAAACAAGGAAATAAATATATATGTGAATATGAAGCAATTCAAACAATTTTAGCAGAAGCAAGTGTAAATATAAAAGCAGCTCGTTCGTTATGCCAAGAGGCTGGGAAAAAGCGTCAGGATAGACATACTGATGCTGTAATTGAAACAACCATTGCAAAATATTTTGCCTCAAAGATGGCTATGAAGGTAGCCACAGACGCTGTCCAAGTGTTTGGTGGAAACGGGTTTTCAAGAGAATATCCTGTTGAGCGTTTATTTAGGGAAGCAAAGGTTTTAGAAATTATTGAAGGTACCTCGCAGGTACTTCAGCCAATTATTGCGCAGCATGCACTTCACACTTGTTCTCAAAAGGGAGGACTTTTAAGAATATGATTTATGAATTGGTAAAAGAAAAGGATGAATTCAAACAAATATCTCCACTTCTCGTTGATTATAAGAACCATCCAATACTTAATGGTATAGCTCATGGTTACAATAAGGGACATATTTATGTGGATAATCCTAATAACCCTAGATGTGCACTTGTATGGGCAGAACAAGAAATTTTTTATTTATTAGGTGATCCTACAAGTAATTTTGTTTCAAGTCTACCAACTTTTATTAAAGAAGTAATTGCACCTGAGGCTCAGCAGATAGGGGATGACTTTTTTCAGGTTGAATTATTACCCGAATCAAAATGGAAACAGGTTGTCGAGGAACAATTGCAAATGTTTATTCCTAAACCTTACACTCGAGTAACATTTACTTTTGATCCGGAGTCTTATAATAAGTTATCTAAACCTAATATGCCTGATGAGGTAACGGTGGAACGCATTACAATCGACATGTTATCAGATAAAAAGTTCGCAATGGTACGGGATGATATTGTTGATTTTTGGGAGTCAACTCAGGATTTCATCCGAAATGGATTTGGTTATGTAGTAATGGTACATGAACAAGTTGTAACTAGTTGCTTATCGGTTTTTGCAACAGATACTGATGTGGAAATTGGAATTAATACTTATGATTTATTCCAGCGAGGTAAAGGGTATGCTTGGTTGGCTGCAAGAGCATTCTTGGATGACTGTTTAAAACAAGGAAGAACACCACATTGGAAGACAGAGGATTTTCGTATTCCATCTATTAAACTAGCGGGAAAAGTTGGATTCACAAATCTTCAAACCTATACAGCTTATGTGTTTCCTTATAACGAATTAGATAATTTCGTTTTTACCGCATACCATCAACTAAGATACTATTCAGATTTTAATAAAGCTAGTGAGTTTGTACAAAAAGCTCGTACTATAGGAGATTTAAATGCATGGCATCACTTTTTACTTTCATGTGGTTATTCATTAATTGATAGAATCGATCTTTCGTTAAAGCATATGAATCTTGCACTGGATTTAGGATGGAATGATGTATCAGATATTCGCTATGTAGTTGATTTAGTGAATTTAAGAAAAACTGAAGAGGGACGAGCTTTATTAGATAGAGTTGAAGATAGCTTAAGATGAAAAAAAGGGAGATAAAAAGATGAATATTGTATTTATGTTTCCTGGCGTAGGATCCCATTATTCTGGAATGGGTAAGTACCTTTATGAAAACTTCCCTGTAGCACGTGAGATATTTGAAGAAGCAAGTGACACTCTAAAAATAGACATGGCTTCCCTTTGTATGGAGAAGATATACAAAGCTGACCTTGAAAAGTTACAAAATTCACAGACTGCTTTAGTAACAACTAGCATGGCAGCTTTTCGAGTTTTTGAACAGGAAATAGGCAATAAACCAGAGGCAATGATTGGATATTCTTTGGGAGAATATACAGCTCTATGTGCTTCTGGAGCAATTGCATTTTCAGATACCTTAAAATTAGTACAAGAACGTAGTACGATTTTGAGTAGCTATGCATTGACTATAGATGGAACTATGGCATGGGTTAACAATCTTGCTCCAGAAATTGTTGAAGGTATTTGTTCAGAATTGTTAACCAAGGGACAGGAAGTATATATATCGGCTTATGACACTCCAAATAAAACATCAATTTCTGGTACAAACTCTGCGGTTCAGTTAGCTTGTGAAATGGTAGTAGAGCATGGGGGAATTGCAATCCCCCTTAAATTAAGTGGGCCATTTCATTCTCCTATGATGCAACCTGCTGCTGAAAAATATAAGAGTGTACTAGAAAATATAGATATGAAACAGCCATTAGTACCTGTCATAGCGAATCATGATAGTTCAATGTATAAAGGTGTAGAAAATATAAGAGAAAACCTTTACTTACAATTAATAAAGCCTGTGAAATGGTTGGACATGATTCACTATCTAATGAATCAAGGGTCTATGAAAGCTATTGAAATGGGACCAAAGGAAGTCTTGAAGTATCTTCTGCAAGCTATTAACCCTGCTATATCGACATGTAATTATGAAAGGGAGAAAGATATCCTAAATACAAAAAATTCTTTTACATTACAAGAATCTGATTATGAAGAAGTTATATCAGGGTGTTTAACTGTAGTTGTAAGTACAAAAAATTATAATACAGATTTAAGTGATTATCAGAAAAAGGTAGTACTCCCATTTCAAAAGGTCCAAAGTCAATTGGAAGAAAAAATTAATTCGGGGTATTTAGTGGAGAAAAGTGATGTAGAAGAAGCAATCCAAATGATGAAAACAGCACTTACTGAAAAACAGATTAAAGAGAGAGAACAAAAACGTTACCTGCAAAGAGTTCTTCAATGTAAAAGTTTTTAGATATAAATTATAAATATTTTAAGGGAGCGATGATGGATAAATGTTCAAGAAAATTGGTATTGTAGGTGCTGGAACAATGGGGATCGGCATGGCAGTAGATTTAGTGCTGCATGGTCTAGAAACGGTATTAATTGATGTTACAGAAGAACAGTTAGAAATAGCGGAAGAGAAAATATTAGAGACAGTTCGCTTTGCTCCTCTAATTAATAAAGCATTTCCTAGAATGCATAAGGAAGAAGTACTTTCGTTAATAAGTAGCTCTACTAATCTTGATGAAGTGGCTGAATGTGATTATATAGTAGAAAATGTTCCAGAAAACTGGCAAATTAAAGAGCCGATCTATAGAAGATTAGATGAGATATGTAAAAAGGATACAATTTTTGGAGTCAATACGTCTTGTATCTCAATAACAAAAGTAGGAGGAGTAACAAAGCGTCCAGATAAAATAATAGGAATGCATTTTATGAATCCGGTATATATGAAACCATCTATAGAAGTTATTAGAGGGTATTTAACTTCAGATGAAACGGTCGAAAAAGCTCAATCTTTCCTCAAACAATTAGATAAAGATGCAATTGTGGTTAATGATCAGACTGGGTTTGTTTCTAACCGTATCTCCCACTTATTCATGAATGAATCGGCTTGGGTTGTAATGGATGGTGTAGCAACGCCTAAACAGGTAGACGATATATTTAAAAAATGCTTTGGACATACAATGGGTCCATTAGAAACAGCAGATTTAATTGGGTTAGATACAGTATTACATTCTTTGAATGTACTTTATGAGGAATATCAAGATCCAAAGTTTAGATGTTGTCCATTACTTAAAAAGATGGTGGATGCAGGTGAATGTGGTAGAAAGAGTGGTAAAGGTTTTTACGCTTATTAAAATTAAAAATTACAAATAGGGGTGTATAAAATGCAAGATAAAAATTTAGAACAAATTATTCATATGTATATTCAAGATCATGTAGGTATTGAATTTAATGATGATACTGAGATTTTTGAAGAAGGATTAGTTAATTCTTTATTTGCAATCCAATTGATGACTTTTCTTGAAAAAGAATTTGCCATAAAGGTAACTATGGATGACTTAGATATGGATAACTATAAGTCTGTAAATTCTATTGGTAATTTTATAAGAAATAAGCAAATGGTTCGGTAATGGACATGAAACAATACTTAGAGCCATCTCAATATAAAATGTATCAGAATTTTTTGGATTTTGTTTATGAAAATATAGAACCTTACGCTAATAGTTGGGAAATTGAACAGGGCATTCCATCAGACATAATAAAGACTTGTGCTAAAAATGGTTATTTAGGTGGAACACTTCCAGCAGAGTATGGTGGATTAGAATGGGATTATGTAACGTATGGGTTATTTACTGAAGCAATAGCAAGAGGTAGTGTCTCTCTTTCGGGATTATTTAATGTCCATACGATGGTAACAGAAACGATTTTAAAATGGGGAACAGAAAATCAAAAAAATCAGTGGTTACCATTACTTGCATCTGGTAATCAAATAGCTGCATTAGCTCTTACTGAACCTGGAGCAGGATCAGATTTAAATATGATTAAAACGAACTTCGATCAACACGGGGATGAATTAATACTTAATGGAGTGAAGAAGTGGATCACTTTTGGTGCAGCTGCTGATGTGTTTTTGGTATTTGGAAAGCTAAATGGTGAACAACCAGTTGCCTGTTTAGTACCAAAAGATAGTGCGGGTGTAAATGTTACTCATATAAGAGACATGCTTGGATTTAAAGCTGCATATTTGGCAGAAATTGAATTCAATAATGTAGAAATACCTTTAGAAAATATGATTGGTAGACCAGGATTTGCTTTTACTTACCTTGCACCGTATGCTTTAGAATTTGGGCGTATTTCAATTGCCTTTGCTGCTCTTGGTGTATTACGTACTTGTTTAGAAATATGTGGGAATCATGTATTACATAGAAGTGCATTTGGTAACTCTCTAATTGATCATGGCATGATTTCACATATGATTACGGATATGGGAGTAGATTTAGAAGCTTCTATACTACTTAGTTTAGAAGCTTGTAAGGCCAAAAATGAGCATCGAGCTGATGCTACTGAAAAGATTATGATTGCAAAATATTTTGCATCGCGCTCAGGTACAAGGCATTCAACGAATGCTGTACAGATTATGGGAGCACTTGGTTGTAATGATAATTATTCAATATCAAGGTGCTTTAGAGATTCCAAAACAATGGAGATCGTTGAGGGGAGTAATCAGATTCATCAGCTATTACTTGGTAAGGGATTTGCTAAAAAAGCGAAACATGCCATTGAAAAAATACCTGTAACTAAAGGAGTGATACAACCCGGATGAGTACATGTATACAAAAGCTGTTTGAAGAACAAGTAGTCCGTACGCCAGATGAGGTTGCTGTTATCTTTAAAAAAGAAACATTAACCTATAAGGAATTAAATGAAAAAAGTAACCAATTAGCTCGTCTTTTACGTGAAGGTGGAGTTGGTCCAGATACAGTTGTAGGTATTATGGTAGAGCGATCTATCGAAATGGTTGTCGGAATTTTCGGGATATTGAAAGCGGGCGGAGCATATCTTCCGCTTTCCCCGAATCATCCATCATCACGATTACAATTCATTATAGAAGATAGCGGTGCTAAATTAATACTTACGCAAAAGCAAATCCTACATCGTTTTCAAGATAGTTTGAAGGCTGATATGTTGGCTTTAGATTCGATTTCCTATGAAGGAAAGAGTGAAAATCTAGAGTGTATTAACAAGCCCTCTGATCTTGTGTACGTAATATACACTTCCGGTTCAACCGGGAAACCTAAGGGTGTAATGATTGAGCATTCGGCCTTAATAAATCGAATTGAGTGGATGCAAGAGGCTTATCCAATTAGTTCAAAGGATACTATATTACAAAAGACCCCTTATACATTTGATGTATCCGTATGGGAGATGTTCTGGTGGGCCATAGTTGGAGCCAAAGTATGTATTCTTGCGCCGGGGATGGAGAAGTTTCCACAGGCTATTATTGAGACAACTGAAAGTAATGACGTGACAATTATGCATTTTGTACCATCTATGTTAAGTGCATTTTTACACTATCTTGATGTGACAGGTGAAACTAACCGAATAAAATCGTTGAAACAAGTATTTGTTAGTGGTGAGGCACTACTGTCTCAACATGTAAACCGTTTTAATAAGTTGCTAAATTTCTCTAATGGTACACTTCTTACTAATCTGTACGGACCTACTGAAGCAACCATTGATGTGACTGCTTATGATTGTCCGACACATGAGATTACAGAAGGGAGCGTTCCAATAGGGCGACCAATTAAGAATATTGAGATGTTTGTTGTTGATAAATATGGTAATAAACTTCCGGAAGGCCATATAGGAGAATTATGTATCTCAGGTATAGGATTAGCACGTGGATATGTAAATAGGCCGCAATTAACGGCAGAAAAGTTTGTACAATATTCCCTTGATACCCGTATATATAAAACCGGTGACTTAGCTTTAATAAGATCGGATGGGAATATTGAGTTTCATGGAAGAATTGATTTTCAAGTTAAAGTTAATGGCCTTCGTATTGAGTTAGGGGAAATAGAATCGTGTTTAATGTCTTGTGAAGGAGTTTTACAATGTGCGGTAATTGTAAGACAAGAATCTGAGATGGTAGTTAAGTTAATAGCTTTCTATGAGTCAGAAAATGATATTGAGTTAGAGAGGTTAAAAAAATATCTACGCTTATTTTTACCAGATTATATGATACCTAACAGTTTGGTACGTGTAAATGAAATGCCATTAACGGATAGCGGAAAGATAGATAGAAAAGCACTTGCCTTATTAGGTTCCGATAAATATTCACACCATACCACACTTGTAGGAGGTTCTGTTAATGAGGAAAGCAGTAAAGATTCATAAAGAAGATATTGAAGATGTAATCGCCCTTACACCAGTGCAGGAAGGTATTCTTTATCATTATTTGAAAGAACCCGAAGGAAAGCTATATCATGAAGAACTTCGACTTTGCTTAACTGGAAAAATTAATATTCCAAAGTTTGAAGAGGCGTGGAATTATGTAACGCGGGAAAATGAAATGCTGCGTACAATTTTTCGATGGGAAAAAGTTAAACAACCTGTACAACTTATACTAAAAGAGCATACTCCGAACATTATTTATAGTGATGGCAAAGTATCTAATGATACAGAAAGCTTTGATTTACAAACAGTTCCCTTTTCTATCGAACTGTGCCATTTGAACGAAGGCGAATATGAAATGGTTTTACGTCATCATCATATTTTGTTTGATGGTTGGAGTAATAGTATTATTTTACAAGAGTTTATTAAGGTATATCGAGAGTTAATAAAGGGAGATGTACCATCATCTATAAATAAAAAGAAATTTAAAGAATATATACTATGGCAACAAAAACAAGATAAATCAAAACAAAGGCTTTTTTGGGAACAATATTTAAATGGATTAATTGAACAAATAAATTTATCCAATAAAAATTCTAATCAACTAAAAAAAGCAAAAACATATGTAAAAGAGATAGATAAAGAGCGAAGTGATAGATTTCGAAGTTTTGCAAGTAATCAAGGTGTAACATTGGCTACATTATTCTATACAGCCTGGGGTCTATTATTACAAAGGTACAAAAATTCAGAGGACGTAATATTCGGTACAACAGTATCTGGGCGTTCAATTCCAATGCACGGTCTGAGTGAAATGGTAGGTTTATTTATAAATACACCACCACTTCGTGTAAGTGCTGATGGGAGAATGACTGTTTCAGATCTTTTACAAAGAATTCAAAGTGATGTCCAAAGAAGAACTGAATATGAAACGACTCCAATTGTTGATTTAAACGTGTCATTTGACACTATTATGGTAGTTGAGAATTATCCTCTTGATATAGAAAAGCTGAAAGAAATTGATGAAAGTGTAAGAATTTCAGGTTATGAAGTAAATGAAATGACCAACTATGATTTAACCGTCTCAATAGAGTGTTTCGATTCTATTAAACTTGCAATGATGTGGCCTGAAGATGTATTTGATGAATCCATTATTACCAGTATAACTAACCATTTTATACAGCTATTAGATTCAATGCTTTTAGATGAAGGACAACCAATACAAACTCTTAAAATGTTAGATGAGGCAGAAGAAAAGTTTTTGCTTCAAGGTGGTCAAAATCAAAGTGCTACATTCCCACACACAACACTTCATCAATTAATTGAGATGCAAGCTGAAAAGCATCCTGAGAGAGTGGCACTTACATTTGAGAATAGTGAGATGACTTATGGAGAGTTGAATGAGCGTGCGGATAAAGTGGCATTTGCTCTTCTAAAAGAAGGTGTAACTTTAGATTCTCCAGTAGCTGTAATGTTGGATTACTCATTTAATATGATTATCTCTCTACTTGGTATTTTAAAAGCAGGTGGGGCTTATGTTCCAATCGATCCTGATTATCCTCAGGAACGAATTGATTTTATTCTTCAAGATAGTGGTTCGAATGTAATAATAACCTCAAATTTATTTGAGGATAAAGTTAAATTTGATAGCACAAAGCTTTTTATTGAAGAACTCAATGAGACACCTATGCAAGATTTCGAGAGAGTAGATGTTGCCCCAAATAATTTAGCATATGTCATTTATACTTCTGGAACAACAGGACGTCCTAAAGGGGTTATGATTGAACATAGTAATGTAATACAACTTGTCATGCATCAACCAAATAGTTTTAAATTCTCTAGTGATGATGTGTGGTTACTATTTCATTCTTTCTGTTTTGATATGTCAGTTTGGGAGATATTTGGATCACTTACTTATGGTGGACGTCTTGTCCTGGCAACAAAAGAAACAATCCGTGATACGTATAAACTTGCCCAGTTGATTGCAGATGAGGGAGTAACGGTATTGAATCAAACTCCATCTGCATTCTATGTTTTTCAACAAGTAGTTGAAGAGATGCCTAAACTTGCTTTTAAAATTAGGTTAATTACATTTGGAGGGGAAATGCTGAAGCCAGGTTTACTGCAAAGTTGGTTTAAGCGTTCACCTAATACGGTCATAGTAAATATGTATGGAATAACTGAGACGACAGTACATGTTACTTATAAGGAAATTGGAGAAAAAGAAATGCACAGTAATCTTAGTGCTATAGGCGTGCCTCTTCCTACGTATTCGTGCTATGTATTTGACAAACATATGAATCCTACACCTAAGGGAATGCAAGGGGAACTTTATGTTGGAGGGTATGGAGTTGCGCGGGGATATCTAAATCGTCCTGAACTAAACAGTGAACGTTTTATACAGAATCCTTATAATCCAAGTGAAAGATTATATAGATCAGGAGATTTAGTCCGTATTCTTGAAAATGGCGAAATGGAGTATATAGGTCGTAGTGATCATCAAGTGAAGATACGTGGTTATCGAATTGAAACAGGAGAAATAGAACATCATTTACAACAGCATGCGGATGTGAAGGAAGCGGTAGTTTTATCTATTGCTTTTGGAGAGGAACAAGAACTGTGTGCTTATATACTAACTGATCAAGATATATCTCAAAATGAATTACGTTATTATCTTACTGACAAAATACCTTCGTATATGATACCTATGTATTTTGTACTTTTAAGTGAAATGCCATTAACTACGAATGGAAAAGTTAATCGTCGTGCTTTACCTAAGCCTACTAAGTTAGTACAACCAAATGATTTACTAGATGAGCTTGAAACAACGGTAGCTGATGTTTGGAAGGAAGTTTTGGGGGTAGAAAAAGTAGGGTTGTATG
Organism: Bacillus sp. FSL L8-0199; assembly: GCF_038005705.1. Classification (NCBI taxonomy): domain Bacteria; kingdom Bacillati; phylum Bacillota; class Bacilli; order Caryophanales; family Bacillaceae; genus Bacillus; species Bacillus sp. FSL L8-0199. The sequence continues at coordinate 212,021 of NZ_JBBOTS010000002.1, forward strand.
ATAATTTCTTTGATGTTGGAGGGAACTCCTTAAAAATGGTTCGATTGTTTTCTCGTTTACGAAGCAAGTTTGAAAAAGAACTTACAATGCCTATGTTATTCCGATACCCAACGGTTCATGATCAAGCTTCCTACTTTAGAAGTGATAATGCTATGGAACACCAACCTGAAGAAGTTAAGAAAGAAAATCTTTTATCTATGAATAAAAATGATGTAGCAGTGGTTGGTATGGCGGTTCGTATGCCAGGCGCTTCTAATCTTAAGCAATTCTGGTCAAATTTAGAACAAGGGATAGAATCCATTCGTACATTTACAGATGAAGAACTTAGTGAGATGGGCATACCAAAAGAAGTGATTCAAAAACCTAATTATATAAAATCTAAAGGGTATTTAGAAGATGTAGATGCATTTGATAATGAATTTTTTGATTACAGTCTAAAAGAAGCTGAAATGATGGATCCACAACTGCGAATACTTCATGAATGCGCATGGGAAGCACTAGAACAAGCAGGTGAGGTTAATTCTTCTCATATGGATACAGGAGTTTATGTTGGAGGATCACCAAATTTCCACTGGCTTCGTTCTATTGCTAGTGAATCTTCTAATACATTAGAAGATTTCCAAGCAATGTTGTTAAACGAAAAAGATTTCTTTGCTACTCGATTGGCTTATAAATTAAATCTAAAAGGACCAGCGATTACAGTACAAACAGCTTGTTCTACCTCCTTAGTTGCTATTCAAAACGCATGGGCAGATCTTATTGATGGACGATGCGATATAGCTTTGGCCGGGGGAGTAAGTATAACTTATCCAACAAAAACAGGATATTTATATGAAGATGGTATGATTTTCTCACCAGATGGTCATTGTCGAGCTTTTGATAAGGATGCTCAAGGAACAGTGGGTGGAAATGGTGCTGGTATTGTAGTACTGAAAAGGTTGGAGGACGCTCTTCGAGATGGAAATTTAATACATGGAGTTATTAAAGGAGCTGCAGTAAACAATGATGGGGCCAATAAGGCTGGATTTACAGCGCCAGGGGTTGATGGACAAGCTGCTGTTATAAAATCGGCTCATGAAATAGCTGGTGTTAAGCCTGAAGAAATCTCATATATAGAAACTCATGGGACTGGTACGCAACTAGGTGATCCTATAGAAGTAGAAGCATTGAAGTTAGCTTTTGGTAAGCAAGAACCAGGTAGAGTTTTAATTGGATCAGTGAAGACGAACATTGGACATTTAGATGCTGCAGCAGGAGTTGGAGGATTTATAAAGACGGTCTTAGCTTTGAAAAACAAGAAAATTCCGCCGAGCCTTCATTATAATAACCCAAACCCTAGCATTGATTTTGGAAAAAATCCGTTTCGTGTAAATACGGAACTTATCCCATGGAAAGAAGAGGTAAGAAGAGCAGGTGTTAGTTCGTTTGGGATGGGTGGAACTAATGCACATATAGTGTTAGAGTCTGTTCCTGACAATGCTAAGAATTTTGAAAAACAATCTTGGAACTTATTAACTGTTTCAGCAAAAACAGAGGAATCCTTAGATAAAGCTACTAACGATCTATTATTGCATTTGAAGGAGAATCCAGAGATATCACTATCTGATACAGCTTATACATTACAAAAAGGTCGTCGTGAATTTCCATATAGAACTGCTGTAGTTGCTAATGGAATAGAGGATGCCATAGAAAAACTTGGTGATACGGGACTAGAGAAAACAAACGCAATGGAGAGTAGACCTTTAGCCTTTCTTTTTTCAGGTCAAGGATCACAGTATATCAATATGGGTAGAGATTTATATGAAAATGAACCTGTATTTCGTGAACACGTTGATCAAGGTTTAGCCTTACTCTCAAATTGGTTAGATATAGACATGAAAAATATTTTGTATCCTACAAAGGAGACAGAGGATAAAGCAACTGAACAGTTAAATAGAACTTCAATGACGCAACCTCTACTATTCACTATTGAATATGCATTAGCCAAGCTTCTAATGAATTGGGGAGTTTATCCAAGGGTCATGTTTGGCCATAGTATTGGTGAGTTTGTAGCAGCTTGTTTAGCAGAAGTAATGTCTTATGAAGATGCATTACATTTAGTAATGATTAGAGGGAAGTTAATGAATAGCGTACCAGAAGGCGCTATGCTAAGTGTAAATTTATCTGTTGAAGAATTAAAAACCTATATAACAGATGATGTAGATATAGCAGCTGTAAATTCCTCTCAACACTCAGTAATTTCTGGTACTGTACTTTCAATCAATAAAATTGAGGAATTACTTTTAAATCATGGAGTAAAGACAACGCGTCTATTTACTTCGCATGCTTTCCATTCTCGAATGATGGATGAAGTTCTAGATTCATTTGAGCAAGCTGTAGGAAATATAAAATTATCAAGTCCTAAAATACCTTATATATCTAATGTTACAGGTGAAATGATTACAGCAAATCAAGCCACATCACCTTCTTATTGGGCACAGCATCTACGAAGTACTGTTCAATTTTCAAAGGGGTTATCTGAAATTTTTCATTTGAAAAATGTAATTTGCCTTGAGATTGGCTCAGGTAATGCATTATCAACTTTTGTATTAAAACATTTAAATAGAAGTAAAGATCAATTGGCTTTAAACATGTTACGTCATCCTCTGGATAAATCAAATGACTTCGAGCATTTATGCAAGCAAATGGGACGGTTATGGATGCAAGGTGGAACTATAAATTGGAATACTTTTAATAACAGTGAGAATAAAAGGTTATTAGATTTACCAACGTATCCTTTCATGAAAAAACGATTTAAAGCTGATCCATTTTTTAATACTCAATCTCAGAGTTTAACTCAGGAAACAAGAGGCCATAATAAACAGGCTAATATTAAAGACTGGTTTTATTTGCCTTCTTGGGAACGCAAAACATTAAAATCTATACAAATAAAGAAAGAACAAAAATATAAATGGCTTATTTTCAATGATCATCTAAATCGATTCAATCGACTGATAGAAAAATTAAAAAGAGAAGGTCATGATGTAATTGAAGTTAAAACAGGTGGTATTTTCTCTGAAAAATCCGACGGTTTATATACGATATGTCCATCTCAAAAAATGCATTATGAAATGCTATTTTCAGAATTAGAACAAAAAGATTTATTACCAAATAAGATTATACATGCTTGGAGCTTTAATCCAGTTAATGAGGTTATTCTCGATCAAGAGAGAATTGAACGATCAATGGATGAAGGATATTATTCGTTACTTTATATTGCACAAGCAATTGGGAAAATTAATTATGAGGGAGCATTACAGTTAAACATTTTTACTGATCGTATGTTTGAAGTTACAGGTACAGAGCTGAACTTAAAGCCAGAGCAAGCTACAATTCTAGGCTTTTCAAAAATATGCAATCTTGAGTTTCAAAATATAAAATGTCGTACCATTGATATGGATACAGATTCTCAACAAATGTTTGAAGAAGCGGGTTTAATGGAGAGTTTTGTGGATTCTACTGATATAGTTGTAGCTTATCGAGGACGTCATCGATGGACGCAAACGATTATTCAAAGTCCTTTTGAGGAAGAAGATGTAGAAATTGATAGATTACGAGAGGGTGGCGTTTATTTAATTACTGGTGGACTTGGTGGAATTGGATTTGAAATTGCAAAAGATTTAGCTAATAGAGTACCAAATGTCAAACTTATATTGATTGGCCGCTCAGAGTTCCCACCACGTAATCAATGGGAACAGTACTTAGAAAATAAAGACGAGCGTGTAAGCCGAGTTATTTCTGATTTGTTGACAATGGAGTCTCAAGGTGCAGAATACATGATCCTAAGTTCTGATGTTTCCAATCAAGATGATATGAAACAGGCAATTGAAAAGGCTAAATCTCGTTTTGGTTCTATTAATGGCGTAATTCATGCAGCAGGTGTCGCTGATTATCTAGGTATTATGATGAATCGTGAAAAAGAATCTAATAATAAAATTTTAGCTCCGAAAATTAAAGGTACACTAGTACTCGATGCTTTATTAAAAGATGAACCAATTGATTTCTTCGTATTATGTTCATCAATTGGTAATGTGGCGTATCATATGAAATTTGGTCAGAGTGGTTATAATGCAGCGAATGAATTTTTAGATGCATTTGCGTTTTATAAGCGGGCTCATGATGGAGTGTTCACTGTAGCTATTAATTGGCCAGATTGGCAAGAGGTGGGTATGTCACTTAAGTCGGCTGAAATATGGGCAAAGCAATTTAATATGGATATGGAAAGTGTATTACATGATGGTGTAACTGTAGAAGAGGGTTTAAAAGTATTCCGTAGTATTATCAATAGAAATCAACAACAAGTCGTGGTTTCTCCAATAGATTTACATTGGAAACTTTTAAATGGTGCCAACTATTATAATGAATTATTGGAAAAAGGAAGTAAGAATAGATTAAAGCAGAATCGTTCAGATGTTTCCACAACGTATAGACCACCAACTAATGAAATTGAACAACAATTATACGAATTATTAAAAGATATGTTTGGAATCGAAGAAATAGGAATTTACGATAATTTCTTCGATCTAGGGATGAGTTCTTTAGATCTTGTTCGTATTAATGTGAAATTAAAAGAGGCCTTTAAACGAGACTTACCTATAGTTGTTCTTTATGAGCATACGTCAATTAAATCTCTTGCTAAATATTTAAGTAATCAAGAAGTAAATAACAATTTAACAAATAAAAAAGAGTTATTGAAAGCGAAATCGGTTATGAAAAATACATTATCTGCTTTAAAAAGTAGAAAGTAGTAAAGGGAGGGGAACAACATGATTAATAAAGAAGTAGTTCCGTCAAAAGTTGAGTTTTGCTGGGGATTACCTGTTATTCCAACACCACAAACAAAAGAACTTCTAGAGGAATATGTTAATCAAGCTAAAAGAGCTGAGAAGAATAACTTTGACTCAGTATTGGTTTCCATTGCACCAACATCTGTTGATCCAATGATAGCAGCGTCTATGATTGGAATGAATACGGAGTTTGTAAAGATTTTGGTTGCGCAAAATACAAACCAGATGCTTCCTACCGTAACAGCAAAAGCATTGAATACTTTAAATAGTTTAATTGGTAATCGTGCAGATATTAACATTGTAACTGGAAGTGCCTCGCTTGTCCTTGCGCGTGATGGATTACCAGAACCGCACCATGTACGATATGCTAGGACAAAAGAATATATTGAGCTGTTACAACAATTAAGACGAGGAGTAACTAGCTATAAAGGTGAGTTTTATCAAGTAGAAAATAGTGATATTTATCCAAAGGAAGATCTCTCTCGAAGTGCCCGCTACTTTGTAGCGGGGTCCTCCGAGGAGGCAATGAGAGTAGCTGCAGAGTATGGTGATGCTTATATACTTTATGCAACAGACCGCAAAAGTCTTAGAGAACACTATCAAACAGTTAATAATTACGCTAAGCAATATGGGCGCGAGAAAATTCCAGGTGCTATTTTAGTAGACATCATTGCTCGTGAGACTTCGGAAGAAGCATATAAAGAAGCATATGAATTACTTGAGAGAACACCAGCAGCCTTAAAGAGGATGACTAAGCTATTTTTAGATAATGCAGATTCTGTTGGACTTCGCCGATACAAAGATTTAATTACAAAAGATAGTATGTGGATAGATGATCATCTTTGGGGAGGTCTAAGTTTAGTTAACCCATCTAATTCAATTTCTATTGTTGGTAGCTATGAGGAAGTCATCTCGACGTTAACTGATTTTTGGGAAATAGGGGCAAATTATTTTCTTATTACTTCTCAGATTAGTGAGCATGAAATTGAACGTATTGGTCAAAATGTTGTGCAACCATTTAAAAAGAAAATTGAAAAGTTAATCCAAGTTAACTAAAAGAGGGCTAAAAATATGAAGTTAAACATATGGTTGAAGTTTATCATTTTAATGACTTTAATAGTACTCCCTTATCGACAGGTGGAAGCACAGGAAACGGTACAGTTTAATGAGAAGAAAATACAGAAGCATATAGAAGAACAAATATCTCAAGCGGGTATTCCTGGACTTTCAGTAGTAATTGTAAAAGGAAACGAAACGATTTATAAGAAGAATTATGGCTATGCCAATACAGACAAAAAACGTCAAGTTACGAATGAGACGCTTTTCGAGCTAGGTTCTACTTCAAAAGCTTTTACGGCATTAGCTGTATTGCAGCTAGAAAAAGAAGGGAAAATTAAACTTAGTGATTCTTTAACTAAATATGTTTCATGGTTTGAAATGGAGTATAAAGGAAAACCTTATGAAATTACACTTTATGACTTATTACACCATACTAGTGGAATACCGGAAAAGGCCATTGGATATATTCCTATAACCAATGGCAAAGATTCTATTGAGAAAACGATTAGAAATGTTATGCCAATAGGACTAAACCGAGAGCCGGGTAGCAGTTTTGAATATTCTACGGTTAACTACGATCTATTAGGCTTAGTAATCGAGAAGGCAACTAATCAATCATTTGAAAGATATGTTCAAGATCATGTGCTATCAAAGTTGGATTTATTGAGTACATACGCTGGACGTGGGATGGCCCCATTAGATAACATGGCCCAAGGTTACAAGCGTAATTTCTTACAATCATTACCCTATGACGCTCCTAATTATAGGGGGAATACACCGGCTGGATATTTTATTTCAAATATAAATGATATGGAAAGATGGTTAAAATTACAGCTTGGGGTTGAAAAGCCTAGGATGTTTCCGGAGGAATTGATTAACGATTCTCATAAAGCGAATAGAAAGGTTGCCCCAGATAGCAATGGAGCTTCATATGCAGCTGGATGGGAGGTCTATCAAAGTGGTGGAGGGGAAATTTCACATGGTGGAAGTAACCCAAATTATTCATCGTATATTGGTTTCCGTGATGAGGAACAGATAGGGGTCGTAGTATTAGCAAATCTGAATAGTAATTACACTTACTATATCGGTAGCAGTCTTTTAAATATGATGATAGATAAAGAAGTTAAACCGTTACTCTATGATGAATATAAGAAAACGGATCAAATAGGAACAGCCTTATTTGTGATCTCATCTTTGTGTTTACTAACGTTATTGGTCATGTTATTTCATTTAATCAGGGAGATTATTTTTAGAAAAAGAAAGTTTATATTACCAACGGGAAAAACATGGTTACATATGGTATTAGTTGTTGCGATATATGGGCTAATGATTTATGCACTTTATCAACTACCAAATCTCTTGTTTGGAGGGCTTCCGTGGGCATTTATAAAAGTTTGGGCTCCTTCAACTGTTGTCCTTGCAATATATGCAATTGCTGGGGTGGGTTTGGCCTATGTTATCCATACATTCTTAAATCTTTGTTTTCCAAGACAAAAGGGAAAGTCGCTTTTGACTTTAATTGTTTTGGGATTAATATCAGGATTTGGTAATGCCTTTCTCATTTTTGTGATTAATGAAACGTTTGTTAGATCAAATAATTTGGAAAATGGCTTGTTGTTTTACTTTGTACTTGGAATCGTTATGTATATCTTTTCACAACGTATTATTAGAACTAGCATTGTATCGTATACAAACGAGCTAGTTTATGAAAAAAGGATGGAATTAACAGATAAGTTGTTACAGACTCCTTATTACAAATTGGAGTTGATTGAGAAGGGCCGAATAGAGGCGACATTAAATAACGATACGGAAGTTATCTCTCGTTCTCTCAATCTATTAGTTACTGCTGGAACAAGTTTATTAACGTTACTATTTTGTTTTCTCTATCTTGGTGTAATGAATATGTATGCCTTTTTACTATCCTTGTGTATCATCTTTATTACTGCAGGGGTATATTCTTTGATCGGACGACAAGCAGATAAAGTTTGGAATGAAACAAGAGATATTCAGAATGTATATTTTCGTTTGATTGGTGATCTAAGGCATGGTTTCAAAGAGCTTAGGCTTCATACTGGAAAACGAAACGATTTTCGAGAAGTTATGAATGAAAGCTGTAATAACTATCGTGTTAAACGAACGATAGGAGATATTAAATTTGCAAATGTGTTTGTTCTGGGAGAACTATTATTCATTTTTGTTATTGGTATTGTAGTTTTCGTATTTCCAGAAATTTTTGTTAATATGCCAAAAGAGACGATAAGTAACTATGTAATTGTTTTTCTGTATATGACAGGTCCAGTTAATGAAATACTGGGCGGTATCCCTCAGCTCGTAAATGTACGTATTTCTTGGCAACGTATTCAACAAATGGTGAAGAGTGTAGATCATATAAAGGCAAATGAGCAAATCGCAACAACAAAAGAGTACTTAGATGTGCCAATTTGTTTGCAGCTACAAAATGTAAGTTATAAGTATAAGAATAAAGATGGAGATTTTACTGGTTTTGGTATTGGTCCAATAGACATGGACTTTAATTCTGGAGAAATAGTCTTTATTGCTGGTGGTAATGGGAGTGGAAAATCTACTTTATCAAAACTGATTACTGGGTTATATGAACCTAATGAAGGTAACGTTTTATTAAATGGAAAAGAAATAGCTCCAGAGGAATTGAATCAATACTATTCAGCTATCCTGAGTGATTTTCATGTTTTTGATAGGCTATATGGAATTAATACAGAAGGAATGAAAGCAGAAATCGATCATTATTTAGAACTTCTCCAACTGAGTGACAAGGTTGGCATTGAGAATGGACGCTTTACTACTACGCAACTATCAACTGGACAAAAGAAAAGGTTGGCATTGCTGGTTACGTATTTGGAAGATCGACCTATACTTTTATTTGATGAATGGGCAGCGGATCAAGATCCTGGTTATAGACGCTTCTTTTATGAAGAATTGTTACCTCAAATGCGAGCGAAGGGTAAATGTATTATTGCTATTACTCACGACGATCAATATTTTCATTTGGCAGATAAGCTTATAGTGATGGAGATGGGAACTGTGAAAATGAATAAAACAAAGGAGGCATTATTATGAGTAAGGAAATTAAATGTGTTGTTTGGGACTTAGATTGTACAATTTGGGATGGTGTTTTATTAGAGAGTGGTACAGTTACTTTAAAACCTGGAATTTATGAAATTATATGTGAATTAGATCGACGTGGAATACTGCAATCAGTTGCTAGTAAAAATAACTACGAAGATGCAATAGCTAAATTACGGGAATTTGGAATAGAAGAGTATTTTTTATATCCGGAGATTCATTGGAACTCTAAATCTAGTTCCATTGAGAAAATTAGAAAAAATTTAAACATAGGTATTGATACTTTTGCGTTCATTGATGACCAACCTTTTGAATTAGAAGAAGTACAGAGCGTTCATAATGATATTCTGTGTATACATGTAAATGAATATAAGTCGTTATTAGACTTGCCACGACTACAACCAAAAAGAATTACAGAAGATTCAGGTCGTCGAAGACTGATGTATTTAGAAAATCTTAAGAGAACGAAGGATGAAGAAGAATATGAAGGCCCAAAAGAAGAATTTTTAGCTTCACTTGGGATGAATTTTGTGATTAGTGAGGCTCGTGAGGAAGATTTGCAGCGGGCAGAGGAGTTAACAGTACGTACGAATCAATTAAATTCGACTGGTATTACCTATGATTATGATGAATTAAACTATTATCGTAATCATCCAGATTATTTATTATTAGTTTGTGAGTTATCAGATAAATATGGCTCCTATGGGAAGATTGGTTTAACACTTGTAAAAAGGACGGAGGAAGCCGACTGCCTAAAACTTCTTCTCATGTCTTGTCGTGTAATGTCCCGTGGCGTTGGTACTATACTCCTCACATATCTAATGGAAAGAACAAAACAGGCAGGTAAACGCTTTTTGGCTGAGTTTCGACAGACTGACCGTAACCGTATGATGTTTGTTACGTACCGATTAGCTGGATTTAAGGAAACTAGCAACGAAAATGGAATATTAATTTTAGAACATAATCTTGAGAATATAAATCCTTATCCTCACTATATTAATATACAATTTCCGGAAACACCAACGGATGTGGATAGAGGGGAAGTGGAAATATGCAACAAACAATTGTAAAGCATTCTCTTACGCATCCACAAAAAAGAGTTTGGTATAATGAACAAATTTATCCAAACACATCTATGTATAACATCGGAGGGATGGTTCTTATTAAGGGGGAAATTAATTTTACAATTTTAGAAAAAGCAATTCAATTATTCATTAAGAAAAATGATGGTTTACGTCTACGGATTTTTCAACAACATAGAGAACCCCACCAATATATATCACCATTTGAACCTACACCAATACGTTTAATTGATTTTTCTAATCATCATAATCCAAGTTTAGAAGCTAGAAAATGGGCCCAGGATGAATTTCAAAAAAAAATTCCACTTGAAGGAGGCCCTCTGTTTGAATTTGTGCTCTTGAAAATAAGTGATGTAGAAAGCTCCTATTTTGTTAAGTTTCATCATATTATAGCTGATGGTTGGACAATCCAACTTATGACGAGTCAAATTATCGATTTTTACTCTAAGTTAAAGAATGATGAGCATATAAATGATACGGTTGAATCTACTTATCTGTCTTATTTACAAGCAGAGGAGAAATATCTGGAATCCCCTCGATACGTAAAAAATAAGAATTATTGGAATGAGAAATTTATGAATCTGCCAGATTTCTTTTTATCAAAAACATCTCATTCTCTAGAAGGGAAACGAAAGATATTTTTAATTGAAAAAGAAAAATCGGTTGCTCTACAGTCTTTTATACAAAAACATAGAATATCTATGAATACATTATTTTCAACCTTTATGCTTATTTATATTCATAAAATGTATGATCAATCAGACATAATCATTGGATCTCCTGTACTAAATCGTTCCGGTGTACTAGAAAAGAAAATAGTAGGTATGTTTACTAGCACAATGCCGTTACGGTTAAATGTGGATGAAGATGAGAGTGTTCTATCTTTCATTAAAAGAGTAAATCATGAAATAAAACAATGTCTATTTCACCAGCGTTATCCTTACAACTTATTGGTAAAAGACTTGCAATTGACTAGTAAAGGATACGATGGTTTATTTCAATATAGTGTGAATTACTATAATACAAAACTTAAAAATACTATCGATGGATTTTCTTTAGAAAACGTGGAGTTTTATAGTGGCTACCAAGCCTATTCATTGCAGTTAGTTATTAAGGAATGGGCAGATGAAGGTTTAGAAATTCAATATGATTATAAAGTCGCGGATTTTGAAGAAGATCAAATCAATTGTATGCATGAGAGGTTTTTAGCTTTAATAGAACAAGTTTTACGTAATGAAGATCAATCGATAAAAGAATTATCTTTGTTATCGGATGATGAGCAAAAGTTTATGTTAGAGAAATTTAACAATACAGCTGTTGTGTATCCGAAAGAAAAAACTATTCAAGAATTATTTGAAGAACAAGTAAAACAGACACCAGAAAAAATAGCAATTCAACATGCTGATAGATCAATGACTTATCTTGAATTAAATAAGAAATCTAATCAGTTAGCAAGAAAGTTACGAGAAAAAGGAGTCAAAAATGGTCAAGTCGTGGGTATACTAGCTAAACATTCACTTGAGATAGTAATTGCAATTTTGGGAGTTATTAAGGCTGGAGGTACATATTTGCCTATAGATCCTTCCTACCCAGAGGACCGAATTCGTTATATTTTGAATGATAGCGGCACAACATTACTTTTAACTGACTATACAAATGAGGGTAATTTAGAATATTTAGGTGAGAAAATTAATATATGTGATCAGAAACTTTATGAAGGAGATAATGCCAATCTAACCCTAGTAACTGCATCAAATGATCCAATATATATAATTTATACCTCTGGAACCACGGGGAATCCTAAAGGAACTGTAATCACTCAACGTGGATTGGTTAACTATATTTCCTGGGCTAAAAAGAACTATATTAGTAGTGAAAATGATGTTTTTGCATTATATTCATCCGTTTCTTTTGATTTAACAGTAACTTCAATATTCACTCCTTTAATAAGTGGTTTATTGTTAGTAATATATCATGATAATGAAGATGAGTTTATTTTGTCAAAAATACTCAAGGAAAATGTAGTAACAGTGTTGAAAGTTACGCCTTCACATTTAGCATTGTTAAATAACTATGCACCTCCAAGAGTTTCATCTCTTCGCAGATTGATTGTGGGTGGAGAGGATTTGAAAACCTCAGTAGCCGAAAAGGTATATGATCTTTTTAGCGGTAAAGTTGAAATAATTAATGAATATGGACCAACTGAAACTGTGGTTGGATGTATGATTCATCGTTATGATCCAGATCTAGATCGAAGAGCATCCGTACCAATTGGTACACCAGCTGATAATGTTCAAATATATTTATTGGATAAGAATCTTCAGCCGGTTCCTATTGGTGTAAAAGGAGAAATTTATATATCGGGTGATGGGGTAGCTAAAGGTTATTTAAATCGTCCGGATTTAACAGCGCAACGTTTTTTATCCAATCCATTTATTTCGAGTGAGAAGATGTATCGAAGTGGTGACTTAGCTGTCATGTTGCCAAATGGATTAATTGAGTATCAAGGACGGATGGATTCTCAAGTGAAAGTTAAAGGATATCGTATTGAAATAGGGGAAGTTGAGAATGCACTGTTACAACACAAGTCTGTTAAAGATGTAGTAGTGGTGAATTGGCAAGGTGAGGATAATTCAAATCATCTAGTTGCTTACATTGTTTTGAAAGACAGTGTTCAAAATATAGAAATACGCAGTTTTATTTCGCATATGCTACCAAGTTATATGATTCCTTCATTTTTTATCTATATGGATCAGCTACCGCTTACTATCAATGGAAAGGTAGATCGTCAAGCGTTGCCAGATCCGATGTTAAATAACGGTTCTAATCATACTCATTTAGAAGAAGTAGATGAAGATGTTACTGGAATGGTTAGTGAAGTTCTCAAGGAAATATTACAGACTGATAGAATCGAATTGCATAGTAATTTTTATCATTTAGGTGGAGATTCTATTAAAGCGATCCAAGTGAGCGCTAGATTACAAGAACTGGGATGGAAAGTTAGAGTTAAAGATGTACTAAATTATCCAGTTGTAAGTGAATTGGCAGCAATATTAGTTAAACAAAAAGATGTTACAGTCTCACAAACATTGGTAACAGGAAAGGTAGAGCCTACTCCTATTATGCGTTGGTTCCTTGATCAACAGTTTAAGAACCCGCATCATTGGAATCAATCGGTATTACTGTCTTTGAAGAAGCCGGTTAAAGAAGAATATGTTAATAAGATGTTAAATACGATCATGCATCATCATGATTTGTTACGGTTAAGGTATGAGGATAAGCAGGATTACTTCTATTATGACGAAGATATGTCCATTGTTGATTCTAAGGTTACCATGTTTGATTTGTCTGAAATTCCAATTGAAATGGCTTTGAATCAGGTTCATATAAAAGGTGAAGAGTTAAAAGGAAGTTTAAATTTGAATGTAGGACCATTATTTAAAGGGGCCTTATTCCAGCTTTCAAATGATCAACAGTTGTTATTATTAACTGCACACCACCTTATTGTTGATGCTGTGTCCTGGCGTATTTTAATTGAAGATGCAAACCGATGTTTGAATAGCTTGTATTTAGGAGAAGTTCCATCGCTACCATTAAAAACTAACTCTTTCCAAGATTGGTCTGAAGCTTTAAATAGTCGAGGAGTTAATTTAGTACATGCTGAATTAGATTATTGGGAATCCATAGATAACACGCTAGATAATAATTTTCAAATTAATAGAGAAAAAGAAAATAGTACTGTTGAAAGTTGTACGACTCTTACCTTTACATTGAATGCAGATGATACAAGAAAACTATTAACTACTGCAAATGTGCCTTACAATACACAACCAATGGAGTTGTTACTTGCTGTGTTGACAGAAAATTTAGGTAAATATACAAACCAAGATCAAATTAAATTTGAGTTAGAAGGTCATGGTCGAGAGGAATTATTTGAGCATCTTGATATTTCACGTACAGTAGGGTGGTTTACAACGATGTATCCTATTGTATTACAAGTTTCGCATAATATTGCTAATCAAATAAAGAGTGTTAAAGAAGAGGTTCGTAAAAGACCTAATAAGGGAATTGGATATGGAATTCTTAAAGAGAAGTTTCCTTCTTGCAAAGATTTAACTCAAAATATAATTCGTTTTAACTATTTAGGAGAGATAGATAATTCTCTCGGGGATGGATGGTTTACTATTGTTGATTATCAAAGTGGCAGTGAACAATCAAAAGATAATCATATTACTGCATTATTGGATATTGTGGCCATGGTTAAGAATAAAAGCTTAGAAATTCATGTGACATTTAGTACAAGTCATTTTCAAAAGAATTTTGTAGAAAATTTATTTTCAGATTATTTAGAACGACTACAGACATATATCCAATCCTGTTGTCAAATGCAAAGAAAAGAATTTACTTCATCAGATTTTGAAACCTTAAACCTTAGTGATGAAGAAATTGATAATTTGTTTGATTAAACAACTATTTGATGAAAATTTTATTTAATAAAGGAGAAGTCACTTGAGAAAATTAATGAAAGATTTATCGCCAGGATTGAATAGTAACAAATATTTGGTTTGTGTTCCTTATGCTGGGGGCTATTCGAATTCTTTTTTACCTTTAAAGAATTATTTACCAAAAGATATAAAACTTATTTCATTTGATCCTCCAGGCCATGGTCCTAATCTTTCGCCACTAGTTGATAACATAGATGATCTTGTTAATTTATATTTAATGGAGATGCAACCAATTTTAGAGGGAGAGGTTACATTATTTGGCCATAGCATGGGAGGAATTATAGTTCACCGTATGGCTCAAATTTTAGAAAGTAAGGGCATAAATCCTAAAAATGTTATTATCTCTGCTATGAATCCACCGGAAATAAGAAGAAAAACAAATCATTTAGATGATAAAGACTTTATAGATTATATAAAGTCTTTGGGAGGATTACCAGATGAAGTATTACAACATCAGGAGCTTTTAAACTATATCCTTCCAGTTATTCGATCAGACTTTCGTGCCATTGAGAATTATATAAATGATGACACAACATTGTTGAAAGCGCCCCTATATATTATTAGTGGAACAACAGACTCTAATTATACAGTAAAAGGGGCTAAGAAGTGGGTAGAATGGGGCAATGAGGTTCATTTTCTAACAGTTAATGGTGGTCATATGTTTTTACTACATCAAGCTGACATCGTGGGCGAGTTAATTATGAAAATACTAGATAGGGTAAAATCTGTGAAGTAAAAAAATTAAGAGATGTATCTGAGTAAGAGAAAAGTGCATTTCTGTGCTTTATGTGAAACTTCTATCGTTAAAGTAGCAATCTAATTGGTCGTCATTGGGAGTTTTATTACTGAGGAAGAAAACTCCCAATGACGAGTATGATTGTGCCCCCTCATGATAAAACGGATAGGTCTATGGGGAACATAACCACTAAATATGTAGTATTTAGTATCAATATCATAGAGAATGGTGGGAAGAAAAAATGCTTGATAAATTTACCCAGCAGGTTTTATTATCTAGTGAAAAATTTAAAAAAGAAAAAGAATATTGGTTAGACAAGTTATCAGGTGATGTTGAGTTAAGTAGATTTCCTTGTGATTGTCTGTCTTTAAATAATATTCAGGCTTCTAAAGAAAGTTATTATTGTCAATTCCCATCGGATATTGCGAAGAGAGCTGTAGCAATTAGCAATAATTCTGATATGTTACTGTACACTATTTTATTATCAGGTGTGAAATATCTCTTAAGTAGATATACCGATAAGGATGATGTAGTAATTGGAATGCCAGTTTTTAAACAAGGTCAAGAAGAGACGGTTTTTCAAAACAACTTTTTATTATTACGTACTCAAATAAATCAAGAAGATAATTTTAAAGAAATAATATATAAAATTAAAGAAACAATTTTAGAGTCAAATGAACATTGTCATTTTCCTTTTAATAAACTTACTCAATTATTAAGTCTAGATGGAGAGAGTAATAATCTTCCGTTATTAAATACAATAGTAATGTTAGATGATATTCATTGTTATGAGAGTACAGATAAAATAAACTCTGATATGGTTATTAGGTTTATGAAAAATGAAGAACAGTTAAAGGTTCAAGTGGATTACAATTCTACTTTATATAGTGAAGGATTAGTTAGTAGAATAGTTAATCATTTATATAATATTTTAGATATATTAATGAAAGATCCAAATAAATCTGCAATGGATCTAGATGTAATGCCTAAAACAGAAAAGAATCAAATATTATTTGATTTCAATCATACGACTAGAGTTCATAAAACATTACTTTGTGAGACTGTAACAGCTCCTCAATTATTTGAAGAGCAGGTAAAACAGAATCCTAATCAAATAGCGATTGTATGTAATGGAAAAGAAATTACATATAAACAATTAAATATAAAAGCTAATCAGTTGGCGAGAAGGTTATTAGACCAGGGAGTTAAAAGAGAATCCATTGTTGGTGTGATGATGGAACGCTCTATTGAGATGATTATAGGCATATTAGGTATCTTAAAAGCGGGTGGGGCGTATTTACCGATTGATACCGAGTTACCAAAACAAAGAGTGGAATATATGCTGACAGACAGCGAGTGTTCACATGTACTAACATATCAAAACTCTATTATAAAGGGAGTAGCATTTCAAGGTAGTGTAATAAATCTAATGGATATTCCTTTTGAAGAAGAACAAGTAGAAGATTTGCAGATAACGATGGAACCTCAAAATTTGGCATATGTTATTTATACATCAGGTTCTACAGGCCAGCCCAAAGGGGTAATGATTGAACATCGTTCCTTAACTAATTTTTTGTGTGCAATGTATGAGGACTTCTCTCAAGATATAGGGATAACTGATAATGTACTATTCTCAAGTAGTATTTCTTTTGATGTTACTATATTTGAAATATTTGTCCCATTGGTATATGGAGCAAGAATGACTATTTATCAAGGTGAGAAGTTTGATGTACCAAAACTTGTACAAGTCATTCTTGAGGAACAGGTCACGTTAGCATATATTCCACCTACCTTATTAAATGAAATATATGATTATTTTGTAAGGGCGAATCAGAAGATATCGTTAAATAAACTTTTCGTGGGAGTAGAACCTATTAAAACAGAATTACTCGCAAAATACGATCATCTATTTAGGGGGAACCTCCAAATATTAAATTTATACGGACCTACAGAGGCTACAGTCTGTTGTACATCTTATCAATATGAGAGGGATAAAGAAATTACAACACAAAACGTACCAATAGGTTCGCCATTGTTAAATACTAAAATTTACATATTGGATTCATTTCACAGGCTACAACCTATAGGTGTTCCAGGAGAAATATGTATTTCTGGCATAGGGTTAGCTAGGGGATACATCAATCGAAAAGAATTAACAGCAGATAAATTTATTGATGATCCATTTGAACATGGTGAGAAATTATATAAAACAGGAGATATAGCGAGATGGCTACCTGATGGTAACATAGAATACTTGGGACGAGTTGATCATCAAGTGAAAATAAGGGGATATCGAATAGAACTAGGTGAGATAGAAGCAAGTTTGTTAAAATATGAGACAATCAAAACCGCCGTAGTAATACAGCGAGAAGATGAAAGTGGAGAAAAGTATTTATGTGCGTATGTAGTTACAGAAAAAGATATTCCTATTCCAGAGGTAAGAGCATATTTAGCAACCAAGTTACCATATTATATGATACCTCAACAAATCATATCCATTCAAAACATACCGTTAACACAAAACGGAAAAATAGATAGAAAAAAATTACCTCAACTTATTAATAATTTGAAATCTAGTCATCTAGAGCCGACAAATTCTACAGAAAGAAAATTAGTTGATATTTGGAAAGATGTATTAGGAATACAAAGGGTAGGAATACGGGATAATTTTTTTGAGATAGGTGGTCATTCATTAAAGGCTGCTAAGTTAATTTCTATCGTTAATAAAGAATTTAATGTGCAATTATCTATTAAATCCCTATTTAAGTTTCCTGTTTTGGTTGATTTTTCAAAATGTATATTAGAAATGGAAAAAAGTAATTATATTTCCATAGAACCTGTAAAACAACAAGAGTATTATTTAGCTTCTACGTCACAAAAGAGAATGTTTATAGTAGATCAATTCGAAGATGGTACAAATACAACTTATAATATGCCCACAATACTTAAAGTAGAAGGGGATATTTGTAAAGATAAGTTTGAAAATATATTTCAATCTTTAATTGAGAGACATGAAATATTAAGAACTTCTTTTCAAATTTTAGATGGGGAATTAGTGCAGAAAATTGAGCCTAATGTAGATTTCAATATTGAATACGTTCATGTAAATGAAAAAGATGCGGATTATTTAATACATGAGTTTATAAGTCCATTTGATTTATCAAAACCTCCATTATTAAGGGTGTTGCTTTTAAGGATAGCAGAAGAAAGACATATTCTTGTAGTAGATATGCATCATATAATATCTGATGGTTTATCAATGGGGATATTAATAAAAGAGTTTGTAGAATTGTATAAAGGAAATGAGCTTCCAAAATTGAGAGTGCAGTACAAAGACTATGTGATGTGGCAAAATGGACCTTACTATAAGAATCTAATTAGTGAACAAAAGAATTATTGGTTAACAACTTTAAACGGAGAACTCCCGGTTTTAAATTTTCCAACCGATTTTCAAAGACCGACTATACAAAGCTTTAAAGGTAATGTTTGTTCTTTTAATTTGGGAACAGATTTAACTTTTAAAGTAAATAAACTAGCAACTGAAACTGGTACCACGCCATATATGATTTTATTGGCCATTTATAACATACTTTTATCTAGATACACAGGTCAAGAAGACATTATTGTAGGTTCGCCTATTGCTGGAAGGTCTCATTCTGATACTAATCATATGATTGGTATGTTTATTAATACTTTAGTAATGAGAAATTATCTAGAAAATGACGATGAGTTTATTGAGTTTTTGAGTAGATTAAAACTCAATACATTAGAAGCTTATGAAAATCAAGACTATCCTTTTGAAGAACTATTAGAAGGTTTAGACTTGCATAGGGATACAAGTAGAAATCCATTATTTGATACCATGTTTGTTTTTCAAAACATGGATATGAATCCAATATCTATTGGTGAATTAGAATTTACACCGTATCCGTTTAAGCAGTCAGTTTCAAAATTTGATTTGTCATTAGTAGCAACGGAAATAGATAATAACATTCATTTAAAAGTAGAATATAGTACTAAGTTATTTAAAGCGGAGACAATAGAAAGGTTAATGGTACATTTTACAAATATAGTTGAGGAAGTAACTAATAACCCTAGAGTACGATTGCGTAATATTAATATGTTATCTATAGAAGAAGAACATTGTATTATGAATGAATTTAACAAAAACGAGAATTCAAATTCTAATCATTTATTAGTGCATAAAATGTTTGAAGAACAAGTAAAACAGAACCCTAATCAAATAGCCGTTGTATGTAATGAAAAAGGAATTACATATAATGAATTAAATATAAAAGCTAATCAGTTGGCGAGAAGGTTATTAGACCAAGGAGTTAAAAGAGAATCCATTGTTGGTGTGATGATGGAACGCTCCATCGAGATGGTTATAGGTATATTAGGTGTCTTAAAAGCAGGTGGGGCGTATTTACCAATTGATACCGACTTACCAAAACAAAGAGTGGAATATATGCTGACAGACAGTGGGTGTTCACATGTATTAGTACATCAAAACTCTATTATAAAGGGGATAGAATTCCAAGGTAATGTAATAGATCTCATGGATATGTCTTTTGAAGAAGAACCAGGAGAAGACATGCACATGATGATAGAACCTCACAACTTAGCGTATGTTATTTATACATCAGGTTCTACAGGACAACCTAAAGGAGTAATGATTGAACATCGATCCTTGACTAACTTTTTGTGTGCAATGTATGAAGATTTCTCTCAAGATATAGGGATAACTGATAATGTACTATTCTCAAGTAGTATTTCTTTTGATGTTACAATTTTTGAGATATTTGTCCCATTGATATATGGCGCAAGAATGACTATTTATCAAGGTGAGAAGTTTGATGTATCAAAACTTGTACAAGTCATTCTTGAGGAACAGGTTACATTATCATATATTCCATCTACTTTATTAAATGAAATATATGATTATTTTGTTAGAGATAACCAGAAGATAGTGTTAAATAAGCTACTTGTGGGAGTAGAACCCATTAAAACAGAATTACTCGCAAAATACGATTATCTATTTAGGGGGAACCTCCAAATATTAAATGGATACGGACCTACAGAGGCTACAGTTTGTTGTACATCTTATCGATATGAGAGTAATAAAGAAATTACAACACAAAACGTACCGATAGGTTCGCCATTGTTAAATACTAAAATTTATATATTGGATTCATTTCATAGGATACAACCTATAGGTGTTCCAGGTGAAATATGTATCTCTGGCATAGGGTTAGCTAGAGGATACATCAATCGAAAAGAATTAACAGCAGATAAATTTATTGATCATCCATTTGAACGAGGTGAGAAACTATATAAAACAGGGGATATAGCAAGGTGGCTACCTGATGGTAACATTGAATACTTGGGCCGAGTCGATCATCAAGTAAAAATAAGGGGATATCGAATAGAACTAGGTGAGATAGAAGCGAGTTTGTTAAAATATGAGACAATCAAAACGGCCGTAGTAATAGATCAAGAAGATGAAGCTGGGGAAAAGTATTTATGTGCATACGTAGTTACAGAAAAAGATATTCCTATTCCAGAGGTAAGAGCATATTTGGCAACAAAGTTACCACATTATATGGTACCTCAACAACTCATACCAATTCACAATATACCATTAACACAAAATGGGAAAATAGATAGAAGTAAGTTACCGAAGCTAAATACACTGGGCAATAGTAATTATGTACCACCAAGAAATGAAATAGATAGTAGTTTAATTGATATTTGGAGTAGTATATTAGGCGTAAATAGTATTGGTATAAATGATAATTTCTTTGAATTAGGTGGTCATTCTCTTAAGGGATTAAAGTTATTCGAAAATATTAAGAGAATGTTTAATGTGCAACTGCCATTAAGTTTATTATTTCAAAAGGCTACTATTGAACAATTAAGTGATGTAATAAGTAGGAATAAAGGAATAGACAGTGAGTGTTTAATTCCAATTCAAAATGGGACAAACAAGGATAGTCAATGGTTCATTGTTCATGGACAAGGAGGGGGTATATTAAACTATTATGATTTGGCTAGAGAATTAGGAGAGGATAAGACTGTATATGGGTTACAATCTATAGGATATGATGATAATAGATTTCCAAACTTATCTGTAGAGGAAATGGCGGTAAGATATATAGAAGAGATTAAACAAGTAAAAAAAGAAGGGCCATATACCTTATTAGGATGGTCTTTTGGAGGAATAGTTGCATTTGAAATGGCTAGAAAATTAGAAGAACTAGGTGATAAAGTTAGTTTTCTAGGTTTACTTGATGTTCATCCTATTGAACAAGGTAAGGAGATTCTTAGTTTAAATATTAAGAATGCATTTGAAGTATTGGAAAAATTCAATGATCAGTTAGGGATTGAGAAAATTAGTTTTGAACAAATGAGTGAAGAACAATTAATAGAATCTTTACTGAAAAAATTTACATTGAATGAAAATAGTTGTCAGCAAAATTTTGAAGATCCAATGATGAATAAGTTAAAAGTAATGATAGCTAATAGATATGCATACCTAAAATATAATTGTAAACAAAAAATAAAAGCAGATATCTTTCTATTTAATGCATCTATTAATGACATTCACCCACTAGTAGATTATAACAGATGGAATGAATATACATCAGGGGAAGTATATGCTTTGCAAGTGCCAGGTTCCCATCTGAGTATGTTAGAGAAACCGCATATTCATGAATTGGTAAAGAGTATAAAAATGAGTTTTAAACAAATGCTCTTATTAGCAAATGTAAATAGGTGAAATATTATTTGAAATTGTACAATATTAGTTTTCTAAAAGTCTCATAAAATCGTGTATAACATATTATGAGACTTTTTTCTTTGAGCCCATTCAATAATAAACATAAAGAGGTTAGAAAATAAGTCAAAAATATGAATGTAAAATAGAATATTATCCTCTGAAAATGTTTTTTACTAATCAAAAATAAATAGGAATTATTCATTGAGAGTTTTTTATATTTATATAAGAAGTTAGGTGGGAAGGAAATAATGAATATATATACGGTACGTGTGCCGGGAAATATAGAACATAATATTATGCAGAAACTTATGAGTTTGGTCTCAAAAGAAAAGCAAATGAAAATACAGAAATATAAAAGAAAGCCCGACCAATATAGCGCCTTAATTGGAGACATTATAATAAGATATTTAATTACTACAAATTTCTCAAAAGAAAATAAAGATATTAAATATAAATACAATGAATACGGAAAGCCTTATGTGGATGAGTTAAATAATTTTCATTTTAATATATCACATTCCGAAAGTTGGGTTGTTGGAGCTGTTCATGAGGAAGAAGTAGGAATAGATGTAGAAAAAGTCCGGCCCATAGATACTACAATGATTACAAATATATTTAATGAGGAAGAATTTAATTATTTAAACTCATTAAATGTAGAACAACAATTAGATGTGTTTTATGAATTATGGACTATAAAAGAAAGCTTTGTTAAATGGATAGGGAAAGGACTAACTATACCTTTAAACTCTTTTGTTATTAAAAAAAATACAATATTTTATGGTGACATGCTATCTAATGAGGTTTATTATAAAAAGTTTACTATTGGTAAAGATTATAAGCTTTCTTGTTGTGCTTCTTTAGATAGTTTTCCAGAATCCATAATTGAAATTGACTTTGTTGATTTGTGTAATTACTTTATAGAAGATAAGCATTCTTACATAGTTTAGATCGATATTTCCTTAAGGAAAGAAAATTTTCGGAAATTTAATTTTGAAAATTATAAAAGCAAAGATCTGAATAAGTAATTAAACTTGCTGGAGATGCAATCATTTTACGCTTAATAGATTACTTTGTGTATATATTAGTATGTCATTCATTGTTTGTTTACTTAGATCAATGGTTGCAATAACAATTGTTAGCGTTATAGCTGTAACAATTAAGAGGTTATCATAACTAAAAATAGCGAGCCAGTAGAAGGAGTATATCTCTTTTAAAGAGGGCTCTTTAATGACTGCAGCAGTAATTTGTATCTTAACTGACAATCCGGAAAACGATATTTTTGAATGGGTGGATTTTTTAGAAGTGGGCTATAAAAGAAACAGCCAACATTGTATGTATATTATTAGTAAAAAAGATAATTTGAGTATGAATTGACAGAAAATTGATAAAAGAATTGAGAAAGCTGAAAATTCTGTATTTTGAGTATATTTTTGGCGTTGTAGTGTGTAATATATTCAGCAGAGCTATATCATAAAAAATAGGAATATAGACTAACAATAGAATTATATGTAAGTATTTCTGAGTAAAAATAGTATTCGAGTTCATATAGGCTATATATCAACTGCTATACATTAGTTTAAAAACAAATATAGAAAAGTGTGGTAATGGATCCACATGAATTATATTTCCAATCTATTATTTTTACTGTAGCAGTTTAGTAGTTTGTATTTACATACATATGTAAATACATTTTTGTTACATGCAATTATTCAAAAGGGAGGTAATATAATAATGGCTATTCGAAAACATTTAATTACTCTTGAGGATCTTACTGATAGTGATATTAACCAAATTGTAACTCGTGGGGTAGATTTTGCCACAGGTAAATCGCAACCTAATCAAATATTAGCGGGAAATATAATTGGGATTTACTTCCGTAAAACATCGACTAGAACTCGATCGGCATTTTCTGTTGCAGCATTAAAGATGGGTGCACAAATTGTAACGTATGGTCCAAATGATTTGCAAGAAAATACAGGGGAGTCTATAGAAGACACTACTCAAGTACTTTCGCGAATGCTGGATGCACTAGTAGCAAGAACTGCAGATAGTCAAAAGGAAATGGAAAAGCTGGCATCTCAAAGTCGTATGGCAGTCATTAATGCAATGAGTACGGAAGAACATCCAACACAAGCGCTAACAGACTTAACAACAATGAAACAAAAATTTGGTGAAATAGCTGGATTAAGGGTTTTATATATGGGAGAAGGTAATAACAGTGCTGCAGCTCTAGCTCTTTCTTTATCTCGTTTTCCAGGTACGGAGTTATATCTTTTTACACCTGCTGGTTATGGAGTGTCTCCAAGTGTGCTTGAAAAATCAAAAGAATATGCACGATTATCTGGTGCTAAAGTTATTGAATGTCATGATATAAAAATGTTACCTAGTGAAGTGGATGTTGTATATACAACAAGGTGGCAAACAACAGGGACAAGCAAAATAGATCCTTTATGGAAAGATGCATTTAATCCATTTGCAGTGACAGAGAGAATTTTGACTTTATATCCGGAAGCTACTTTCATGCATGACCTCCCAGCACACCGGGGGGAAGAAGTAGCAGCAACAGTTATTGATGGACCGAAAAGTATTGTATTTACCCAGGCCGAAAACAAGCTAAATAGTGCTATGGCAGTACTTGAATGGTGCTTAGCTTATCGATACTAAAGAATCTAGCATTTATTGTCTTTCAGGTATAAGTTCTATTTGAAATACATTCGAAAGAACATTTACAACTATTTATCTTTAATTATTTTTTTAGATTTTAACCAAGAAAGGAAGCAAATTATGCTCAAGAAATTAGAGAGTTTAGAAAGGGTAATCGGCAACACACCTATGATTAAATTAGAGCATGAAAAGATTAATCTGTATGCAAAACTAGAATATCACAATTTAATGAATAGTGTTAAAGTGCGTGCTGCTCACCATATTTTAAAATCAGCAATAAGTCGCGGTGAAGTGACTGAAAATTCTACAATTATCGAATCTTCATCTGGTAACTTTGCGGTTGCTCTTGCTACTCTTTGTAGGTATATCGGCCTGAAATTCATACCAGTTATTGATCCAAATATTAATGATAGTTATGAGAATTTTTTGAGAGCAACTTCCTATCAAGTAGCTAAAGTGGATGAACGAGATGAAACAGGTGGCTATTTATTAACGCGTTTAAATAAGGTGGAAGAACTTTTAAATACTATTCCTAATGCATACTGGACAAATCAATATAATAATGCTGATAACTTTGAAGCCCATTATCAAGGAATTGGTGAAGAAATATCTAATGATTTTAAACAGTTAGATTATGCCTTCATTGGAGTGAGTACTGGAGGAACTATCGCTGGGGTATCTACACGATTAAAAGAAAAATTCCCTAATATTAAAATTATTGCGGTAGATAGTCAAGGGTCCATTATTTTTGGTGATAAGCCTCGTAAACGGTACATACCAGGAATTGGTGCCAGTATGATACCTGGTATGGTTAAAAAAGCATTGATTGATGATGTAATGATTGTACCGGAGGTCCATACTGTTGCAGGTTGTTATGAGCTATTTAATAAACATGCAATATTTGCTGGTGGATCATCAGGGACTTCATATTATGCAATCCAAAAGTATTTTGAAAATAAGGATGTTCAAAATACACCTAATGTTGTTTTCTTGTGTCCTGATAATGGACAAGCTTACACATCAACTATTTACAACGTAGAATGGGTAGAATGGCTTAATACACAAAAATCAGTAGAAGACCAATTAGTTTCTTTATAAAAATGATATAGAAATGAGGAAGCAATTATGATGTATTTAAATACCAAACATATCAATGAAATGGGTGTTAATTGGGAAGAAACAATAAATGTCATTTCAAAGGCAGTAAAAAGTCTTGATTCAGAAGATTTTTCTCAGCCAATTAAGCCATACTTACGTTTCGATGATCCGGCTAATAGAATTATTGCTATGCCAGCTTATATTGGAGGAGAATTTAAGGTTTCAGGAATCAAATGGATAGCTAGTTTTCCGAAGAATATTGAGAAAGGTATTCAACGTGCTCATTCAGTTACTATATTAAATGATGCTATGACTGGAAAACCATTTGCGACACTTAATACAGCGATGGTCAGTGTAATACGAACAGCTTCTGTTACAGGGTTAATGATTCGAGAGTTTGCCAAGTTAAGAGATTTAAATAATGTTAAAGTTGGAATTATTGGATTTGGACCTATTGGTCAGATGCATTTAAAGATGGTAACTGCCCTATTAGGCGATAAAATCGAAAGTGTTTACCTATATGATATTAATGGAATTAAAGACGAATTAATTCCTGAGGAAATTTATTCTAAAACTCAAAAGGTTAATGCATATGAAGAAGCCTATAATGATGCTGATATTTTTATTACTTGTACTGTTTCTGCAGAAGGTTATATTGATAAGAAACCTAAAGATGGGGCGCTACTACTCAATGTTTCTCTTCGTGACTTTAAGCCTGATATCTTAGAATATACAAAATCCCTAGTTGTTGATAATTGGGAAGAAGTCTGTCGTGAAAAAACTGATGTTGAAAGGATGCACCTTGAAAGAGGTTTACAAAAAGAAGATACAGTATCAATTGCTGACGTTGTAATCCGAGGAGCACTGCAAAACTTCCCTTATGACAAATCAATATTATTTAATCCAATGGGTATGGCCATATTTGATGTAGCCATTGCTGCTTATTACTATCAAAGGGCTAGGGAAAATGAAATTGGTGTTTTATTAGAAGACTAGTAAAATTATTAAAACGCAGTTTGAAATAATTGTCTAATATCCGCTAAATATTGGTAAACACGACTAATCATTATAGTAAATTAGTTATTTGATAAGCTTAGAATTTATGGAATTATTTGAGGAGCTGTTTTTATGAGTGAAATTATTTCGGCCTTAGATCTCTTACATCCCAAGCAAATTCGCTTTCATGAATCATATGAACACAAACGATTGGAACAAATTTGTCGTGTAATGGAAAGCGAAGGTGTTTTACGGAACCCTCCCTTAGTATCTGAGCTTAGTGATGGTAATTATCTGTTACTTGATGGTGCCCATCGTATGAAGGCTATGATGGCATTAGGTTGTAAACGCGTTGCTGTACAGGTAGTACCTGATGAAAAAATAAAAATTCGTGCTTGGAATCATTTATTACCAATGGGGGAATGGGTAAATAATTTAAAGAAAGAACCTACAATAATTTGGTCAGGTAAGATTATTGCTAATAAACGTTTGCTTGCAAAAATTACAGAAGCAAATAAACAAGAACATTTTTTATATGCAAGGGATTTAAATAGTGATTTATTTAACCATTTAGAGATATGGCATCGTATTGTCGGCTTATATCAACATGAGTATACGGTACGCCGCCTTTCAAATGATACTGAGGTCTGGCCTCATTCAAATGAAATATTGATGAGTTATCCAGAATACTCATTGATGGAACTGAAAAAGGTAATTGAAGCAAAATTTTTAATGCCAGCGGGAGTTACTCGTACGACGCTTAGTGGTCGGTTATTGAATTTGCGTATACCACTTCATATATTGCGTACGGAAGTATATCCTGCTGGTGAATGGGAAACGTTATGTGGAAATTGGTCAAAATGTTTACGCCTTTATGACGAGCCAATATATGTTTATGATGCATAATATGTTGTTTAATGATTATAATGTATATTTTTTATTTATTTGTAAAAATTTCATTATATGATTTATATTAACCCTAAAATATTTTTATTATGTTATAAAAACTGTTTGAATTAGTATTTAAGACTAATCTAAGAGAGGTTTGTTATCGGATGGGGTAAATATTACCAAAAAAGATAAAGTGGAGATCTCTAAAAAATTAAAAACTTTCTTGGGTGATCAATATTCACTTGAATTAGGAGATTACATAAGCTTTGAGATACTTGAATTTATAATAAAAGAATTAAATCCACATTTTAATCTAGCTACAAAAAATAGGTTGGAAATTCTCTTAAAAAATATAGAGAAAGAGATATATAGTGAATTAGTTTCACATGAAAATAACAAAGTATAGGCAATATTACATGTATTTAAATGTAGAATAGTATAAACCTATATCTACATAATGTGTTGCTATTAATTTGGTAGAATAGTGAGGAACAAGAGAATTGGTAATATACAATTTCTTAGAAGAGATGGAATTGAGAAGTGAACATACTTACAATTTCATCTTTTTATTTTTGACACGCTTTTTGCAATTAAAGTATGAAAAAGGTAGCTGTATAAAAGTACAGCTACCTTTTTTAAAAAATTTCGTATACAAGAACAACCTTAGCGTAAACTTGCGCTTAATGGTACTTGAGAATAAACTGTGAAATTGTTACTATAAGTACCATGTTTAGAAAATGTGGAAGAAATAGAACTGTTCCAACTCTTGTAGATAGATCCAGATGTATCTGCTCTTAGAAGTACGTTTGAAAAGCTAGCTTGGCTAAAAGAATTACGTCCAGTATCTTCAACGCCCTGAACCATTTTTACTGGTTCGTATTGAGAAAATGAGCCATATACAGGCTGATTTGTATATCTAGGCATTCCATTTACATACATAGTAACCGTACCATTGCCGTTATTAATTATTTTAAGGTTTACTCGATCACCATCTTTAATTGATGTATCATATTGTGTGTTCCAATACTTATTGTTTTGACCTGATTCATTATATCCTGAATTAAGAAATACTTTATATCCACTTGGTGTTTTTGAAATACCACCTTCAACTTTAGATGCTCCAATACCTAAATACCAATTCACATATCCATCCTTAACAACAACTGATTTTGGTAGGTTTATATCAGCTGCAATTCCAGTATAATTACTATTTGTAACACTTTTTACAGCACCTTCTGTAGCTGCAAAACTTGTAGTTGAAAACATTGATAGAGAAATTAGAAGTGAACCGACTAGATACATCATTTTTTTCTTACTTTTCCTTAATACTTGATTCATTTTTAAATCCCCCTTATTTTTAATTATTAAATTGTATTAAAGGTTGGCCAACTAAATAAGACTTACAAACCAAAGATACATTAGGTTTAATTAAATGTATATATTTTCCTGTCATAAGTCATTGAAATGTCAAATAAATTAGATTATTCATATTTATCCATATAGGGGGAGTTGACAGCATGAAGTGTTATGTCTATTTAAAATTATGAAGGTTTTGTTAAAAATAAGATTAAAGCTTATAAATTTGTTGGGTATAATATGTATTACGATTTATTTAGGAGAGATAAATATGAATGGAATACCAGGGTTTTTCAAAAGATATATTTGAAATTCTGAGAAATAAAATAAAAACAAATGAAATAAATGAATTGCTTGTGTTAAAGAATTTATTGAAATAGTTAGTAGGTAAAGGGAAATATATGATTTAAAAGGCGTGGAATTCTCATATAAAAAGAAGAAAGGTGGGCAGTTATGGAAAAGGCAAGATCAAAGTTAAATAATGCAACTATTGAAGGGGGTATAGAGACATTAAAAGATGAAAATGAATGTTTACGTATGGAAATCGATTATTTAAAAAAGTTAAAGGCCTTACTTCAAAAAGAGAAGAAATTACAGAACAAGACTAAGTGGAAGTTTTAGTCTATCATTCTACGTACAATTATAGTAACGTGAATAGTCCAAAACAAATTTGTTTCGGACTAAGGATTCAATATTCTATCCAGTGTATGCAACATTTTTGTGAAAAATGAATTTTCTGATTTTATAACTAAGAAAAATGTATTACATTAATTAATAGATACTTCTACAGAGACACTAGGAATTGGTGGTGCTGGTGTATCTCCACCATTAGAAGAAGATTGTTGAGGTGCATGTAAACTATTCGTGCTATATGCTAATGCACTTATTACTACCATTTTTTTCGTTAATAATAAGAATATAATGAATATTTAAAGTGTCCTTATTCTGTTGTTTGTTATGGTTGGCGACTGCTATTCTTTTACTCAACTCATATTATATTTAATTGAAGTATTGAGAATAGAAGAATAGGAGTAGAAAAATTAATGTTTTTCCAAATAATTTATTGAATAGACTTAAAGGGATAAACAGCTCTCCTATGGTAAGGCTTTTGAGTTTATTCCTGTTTGGGTTTTTTAAAAATTCTTTAAATGTTTGAAAGTTTATTTTATTAATGAAAGACCAACTTGGCATAGCTTTTATGTCTGAATCTATTTTGAAAATGATATGAATACTATGTGTATGAAAGCTGCCTATACTTAAAATAAGCATAAATCCTAAAATAATGAACCAAGTCATTTTTTAGCACCTCCTTTCAGTATTTAATATTAAGATATTAATAACGGTGAGGAAGTGTGCTATTGTCCATGAAAAATATTGAGAAATTGTTGAGGAAACGTTGAGACTGTTGCAATGCAATCGATCGTAGGATAGTTAACTATGCTTGTCCTGTTATATTTGTTAAAAAAGGAAAGAGAACAGTTGCGTAGACTGTTCTCTTAAGGAACGGAAGTGCTGAACATAAGTGCTGAACATTTTTCAATGACAATGATTCAAGCCTTCCAATTATAGTGTGTACAAATAATTACAATTCATACAAAGAGGCAGGTGTAAATTATTCATACATTAAAATTACTTTATTATAGATTGAGTGTATTACAAAGTACAAAGAGCACTTTTCAAAAGTGCTCTTTGTAAGGCGTACCATTAAGGACTTGAAAGAGGCATCATTGTCAATTCGAAAGGAGATATCTATATACAACATATGAAGATGATTTGAAAGGGTGACGATAAAAACAAAAAGACCAGTAAGGATGTACCGATTGCTCAGATTCAAGGAATTGGAGAGGGTGATTTATATTGTTAGGGAATTTTTTGAATGCTATTCCATTATGATAAACTATGCAGATGAATAATAAGAGTGAAGTTGTAAATTTATCATCTATAGTGTAATCTTCACCATTTGAAATAGGAACTCTTAAAATGTTATCCTGAGAAACTAGATGCGATCAATCATGTTGATAATCAAGTGCTTCGTCCTTTATAGAACCTGGGGAGGCATATGCCGCTGTAATTCTTCAGTAAACGTAAGCATTTAAAGATTCATAAAGAAATGCTATCCCTTCCTATAATTCTACAGAAAGGATAACATTTTTTTGCTTTATGGGTGGTATAAAACTTTAGCTTGATAGCGCTGTGATAATGCCCCATTTAAACAAATTTCCCTTTTTCATACTGATAATGTCCTTTTTTAGAGTCATCGTATCAGCATGTCGAAGATTAGGAGATTACTTGCAAGAGTCTTGGAATTATTGCAACCGTGCTGTGTTATAATTCTAAAGTACTGACATTTCATGTAGGACTTATAGATGTCGGTTTGACATATGAAATGTAAAATCAATCCGTCATTTTGAAGGTTCAGGCTACCATTATTTAAACTAACATTCACACTAAAAGAAGTACAAGGAGGAAGGTATATCTATTAAAATAGTGAGGTATACCAAATTAGAAATGAACATTAAATTTAATAAAAAAGTAGTAGCATTCACGGCAGGATTAACGGTATTATCTTCACCATTGGTATCGTTTGCAGAGGAACAACAATCAGTAAACAATAACCAATCTACAAGCCTTCAAGTGCAAGAGAACACAGACCAAATTCAAACAACAGATGAACAGGCTTTAAAAAGTATTGAAGCTAGTTTTGAAGAGGTAGACGGACGTGGTGGAGGTACTGTCGACAATAAGAAAGCAGATAGTCTTCAACGCTCAGAGGATATTCATGAAGAAACAGGCACATTAACTGTTCCTAACAATTCAAACAGAACAAAACGTAGTCTGTCTCCCATATCACCTAGCACCTCTAGTACAATAAACGGTGTTCCATTCACTGAATGGATTGTTCCAACAGGTAACGATAATATTCGCCCTCAAAACTACATGAGTCCAAAGTATATTACAATTCATGAGACTGATAATACAAGTGTAGGAGCAGGTGCTAGAAACCATGCTCAATACCTATATAACCAAGCAGTAGGTAACACGGAACGAGCTGCATCGTGGCATTTTACAGTAGACGATAAAGAGATTTATCAACATCTACCATTAAACGAGAACGGATGGCACGCAGGAGACGGTGATGGTCCAGGTAATAGAGAATCTATTGCAATTGAAATCGCAGTTAACAGTGACGGAAACTACAGTAAAGCAGTAGATAACGCTAAGAAACTTGTAGCTTATTTAATGAAAGAAACTGGTGTACCGTTAAATAACATTGTAAAACACCAAAAATGGAGCGGTAAAATCTGCCCTGCTAACATGATTAATAATGGGCAATGGGATGTATTCGTAAATAGCGTTGAGGGATATTATAATAATCTTTATCAACCAAAAGATGACATTACAGGAGGTTGGTATGAAGAAGCTATTCGAGAGTTAAATAGAAGGGGTATTATGATAGGGGAAGGAAACGGAGTTTTCGCACCCAATAGAGCGATAACAAGAGCCGAATTTGCTCAATTAATCTCTAAATCTCTAAACCTGCCAGCTGGAGATGCTTCATTTAAAGACCTAAACGATGCAAATTCAACTTTACGAGATGGTATTAAACGTACTGCAAGTGCAGGTATCATTCAAGGTAGAGGAGATGGTTATTTTGACCCAAACACACCTATTACAAGAGAAGAATCAGCAATTATTGTAAACAAGGCTTTACAGTATAAAGGTATATGGGGACCAGTTGTAAACCTACCATTCTCAGACAAAGACCAAATTAGCTATAAAGAAGATGTACAAAGATTGTATGGCTTAGGTATTGTCAAAGGTAAGGGTGAAAATCAATACGACCCTAAAGGAACAACAACTCGTGGTGAAACAGCAACATTCATTCTAAATATGCTACAAGTAATTGAAAATGGCAGTGTTGAAAAGGTAGTTGGAACGGCTCAAATTAATGGTATTGGGGTAAATGTTCGAAGCGGGTCAGGTACAAACTATTCTATTGTTAGAAAGACAAGTAAAGGCGAAAAAGTTACAGTATATGAAGAAAAGAATGGTTGGCTAAGAATTGGAACAGGTCAGTGGATTTATTATGACTCTAGTTATATCGATTATAACAGATTATAAAAGACTAAATACTTAAAAGAACAGGTCATATTTGGATATATAACTTACACTCAGGTTGTGAAGAAGACTTTCTTCACAACCTGTTTTTGTGACTGGCCCCTTTATTACCTATCAATACTGATGAAAAGAGGAGAAAGAGAGATTCATTATGGTGCTGGAATTGGGAAAGCATCGTAATTAGCGTGTATGCAATTAGAGGCTAAGGTTTTTCTGATAATTAAGTGGAGGTCACTATACGTACCCATCCAGCCCATATTTTGAAATATTTTAAAACGAAAAAATGAGCTGGATGGGTAAAAGTTAGCACAAAATTTCGTTCTGAGGGTACTATAAAACCTTCGCTTGATAGAAAAGAGATAACATTAACTTTGTTGCCTAGAATTGCTCGTGCTAGATGTGGGTAGATTCAAAATTTATAGGCTTTATTAATCATCATTTGATTCACCTTCATTTTGGTAGGTGTCTCCTTGGTTAAAATGATAAAAAATGCAAAAAGAACTTGTAGGCATCACTACAAGTTCTTTTTTAGATAATATAAAAAGGTGAAACAAACTATCTCATTACTCGTAACAGGGAAACTATCTTACTTAAGGCTTGGTTTCATTATATAACAAATATTAACATGCAGTGTTTTAATGTGTGAAAATTACGTGAATTAGCAAGCGAAATTTCATCTCTATTCGTTAAGAATTCCACTTATTCGTTTTTTAACACCTATAAATCAACGTTGAATGGATTAACAATATTTGCTAAAATAATATTATAATAATTATATATACATAAATTTATATAATAGAAAGATAAAAATTTACATATCACTAATTTAACGCTTAGCCGTTGATTAATGGAGTAAGGTAAATAACGAAGTACATTTAATATACAATTCTTTCCGCAGCATAAGATACGTAATTAAGACATTTGATAGAAATAGAGTGCGAATAATGAGAAAGATGCTGACTTGTGGGTTACACTAATCAACTTGAAATGTTATAGGGGTGTACAAGTACTACAGCCAAAAAGTGATTTGTAATGAATATCGAAGAGGCTTACGCAAAGTTATATGTGAGTCTATGTACGAAGGAAAAGGATAACGTTTATAGGAGGAAGCATGAGGGGTAATTTAATATATGTAACGGGGGAATAATATTATGAAATTTAATACGAAATTATTAAAGAAATTACTTGTATTAAGTGCAACGTCTGTATCAATTTTCAGTGCCTGCTCTGCAAAGGAAGTTGGGGATTACAAGCCATATAAGGAACAAGACTCTATAGAAGTCGCAAAGGTCGAAGAGGAGAAGTCTAATCCCCCTAAGATTGTAGAGAAGAAGTCCACTCTGCCTAAGGTCAAAGAGGATACAGAAGAACCTAAGAAGAAAAAAAAGCTACAACAAGTGGAGGAATCTAAGAATAAAGATGAGGAAATTAATGACAAATATCCGCATTATAAAGATGTACATGAGGACGCATCAACAGTATCACTAGAACAGTATAATCAAATCAAGGTTGGAATGCCTGCGGACAAAGTCATAGAGATAGCAGGAAAGCCTGGATCCAGCGAAACAACTAAATTGTTCTCTATCTATATATATTTAGGTCACGGTGGACACGGTTCGATGACTATAAAGTTTGATTCTAATAGAAATGTAACGAACAAAGAGCAAAATGGTCTTAGCAATACTGCAGTTAAAGATGAGAAGGCTAGCAAAGAACATGAAGACCCTAATCCTGAATCTGTTAAGAAATCTAGTGCTATAATTCCAAACGATTTTTGCGGACATGGACATGACGAAACGAAGGAGCTAGCGCACGACTGTGAAAAAATTACTGATAAGAAGGCATATAGAAGATATCAACTACAACAAAAGAGAGAAGAGCGAAAAAGACAAATTAGGGGCGAAGAACAGGAATTAATTGATTACGATCAGGGGGATGCAGCTTACAAGGAGCAACAGCGTATTTACGAAGAAATACAACGTAGAACAGAAGAAAGGGGATCGGTTGATTACGATTACGATCAAGTTAGAGCTCTTAACAAAGAAAGACAGCGTATGTACGAAGAAATACAAGAGTGAGATGAAGAAAAAGAGTGTAAAGTGTAAACTAAAAAAGCTAAATGGTACGAGGAGTATATTTCATAGATAGGAATTTGAATTATTGAAAAATCAAAATATGGAAGAGTAAATAAAAGACGCTAGTTGGCGTCTTTTATTTATCATTATTAGTAAAACTTCACTGGTGATTACTATTAATATTATAATATTTGATCTTGGAATTAACTTATTAGATAATGCTATTGATTGTATAACATCTGACAAATGACTAAAGATAATAAAAAAATTCTTGATACAAAAATCTAAATTGTATAATATATAGGTATATTGTTATTTGTTGAATTCCGTTTATTCCCACGCCTTATGTGTTGTGGTTGAGTTGCAGAAGCAAGTTGTGTTCTTGTTTCAATTTTGAAAGGGCTTCTTTGAGCCGATTAGTGCATATATAGCTTATTTTGTTATGCACATTTTTAATCGACTTGAAGAAGTCCTTTTGATGTTGTTTTCAAGTTGCAGGTGGGATTATTTATGATTCATAACAAAAAGATATAAAATAATGTTTGAATAGTATTAGTTGATCTAAAAGAGTAATCTAAAGAGCCCGATGATATATTGATTGATATAGATAAGTTATTAGGGAGTACAAATGAAGAACTACGATATAAATCATGTGATGGTAGTTTATACAGGGGAAAAGGAAGAACTAAGTGATATGTATACTTGGAGCTTCCTTTTTTATTGCAATTAGAAATCTGGTAGGAATAATTATGCATATAAAAATGATTTAGCGGAAAAATTTTATTTAATTTCAATACATAGAAGAAAAAGGAAAAAACAAATTCATAAAGGGCTAGTTTAAGTACGATTCATTTGCATAATTGAAAGGGGAAATGTATTGGTGAAACGTCTTGTTTCTTGCTGACCAAGGGAATGCAGAATGATTAGTAAAGAGTAAGAGCGTATTACTACTCTCACAATGGAAATTACATTAGAAAAGGGTCTGTCAGTGTTTACAATTTATTTGTTACATCGGTCTAAAAGAATTTGGATGGAGAAGTAAATGCTAAGTGAGAACATGAATGACATTTCTAGAACTTGAACAATTGTGCTTTTTGTAAATAGTGAAAATCAGAAGTAGAAGAGGCACAAGCGTTAAAGTGGACTGCAAAAGTGACAGAAAGAGAACAAGGACTAACATTATTTATAAAGATATCTAATAAGAAGTGTTATCGGATTTATATAGAAGGAGGGATAATACCAGAAAATATATAAATGTATATAAAATTTGAGGTGAATCCACCTAATTTCTATACATTAGTTGAATCAAATAATAGATGACTAGGGAGTGTATAACATCCATTTCCCAGTTAAATTTTCTTAGATAAATAGCATGAAATACAGTATGTTCTCACTCATTTGTATAAGGATAAAATAGCCTTTTATTTTTATGAAAATGAGTGAAACAGAACGATTCAACATATAAGAATATTCGACTATAATGAAACACTGTACGTCATTGTGATATTAAGATGTTTTAAGATTAAAGTGATTATTAGTCATAAAATATGAGTTTCGAGACCTCAGCAAAATATTGCAATGCTTTATATACATGAGATTGTAAAAATTATTTTATTAAAATTACTGGAGGCTGATGAAATATGATAATAGATCATATAAGCAACAATGTAGTAAAAAAATTGGAACAAACGGTGCGCTATGAAAAGAAACAGGTACAGGTATTACGTGTAAGTAAAAGTAGTTCTAATATGCACGCTTACATGATTTTCCCAGAATTCTCAGAGGTTAAAATTTCAAATGCTGAACTGGATGAATATATAGAAAATCTATCAACAAGTCTGAAATATGTCATTGATCGCAAGTTAAATCAACAAGAAATTGAAAAACAAAATCATTCTTTCATTATGACGTGCGCAGTTGAGGAAGATGGTGTTATAGATGATGAAACGATTCATTTTAATACGACGTATGTTAAGCCACCTACACTTGCGAGTAAGGTATTTAAGCTAGTGTGTGGTTTAGGAAATCGTTTGAATAGCTTAAAAGAGTTACATATAACAGTATTAAATAATAATATTAATCGAATTGAAATAGAGTTTTATAATGAAAATGAAACATATGTAGCAGTAGAAAAAGAAGAAATTGCAAATGCGATTATGAGGGCATATACAAAAGCCAATATCTATTATTCCGCAGATCTCCGTTATGTTGCAGAAGGAAATGAAATCAAATTAAAGAGCATTAAGCCAAAATTAGCGGGTGATGTGTTGTGAAGCGAGAAAAAGGGATGATTGGAGTTTTATGTACATTTGTTTTTATGATCCTAGTACTCATACCTTTACATACAGCTCATGCATCTGTAAAAGTGGATTTTAATGAATTGAAAGGAAATGATGTTTCTTCATCTTTTAACGAAGGATTAAACAATCGAACAAAAACGACAGAGAAAGACGATTCATTTGGGTCATCAATTATACAAAAAGTTGAGGGTATGTATGCACCAGCTTTTAAAGTAGGGGTAAATATCTTTTCTATCTCTTTCATATTAGGTGTTATTGTCATGGTTATGGCGTTAATTACAAAGAATGGTCAATGGATGAAATGGGCAACAGGGAGTATGATTTTCTCGTTCGTTAGTATGATGGCGATGAGATTAAGTGTATATTTCTTATTTAGTTCGGATGTATTTTCGTTTATGAACATTTTTACGGATTTTTTAGACCTGTTTAAATCAACAGCACTTATTTTTACACCCTTTATGTTAATTGCAGGAATTCGTTTACGAAGAATTCATGAGAGTACAAAACAACCTGAGTATTATCGTTGGTCTAATCGCGTTATAACGGGATCTTGTTTACTATGTATGTTAGCCGTACTGGCTCCATGGTTATTTGCGAATATGTAAAGAAATATATATAGATATAAAAGGTACTGAATGAACATTCAGTACCTTTTATCAACCCATCTGATTTTTCCTTTCGTATTTTGCAAATATTTCCTCTGATATAGGGGATAATTCGTTCAATTTTAATTGTTTTTTGTTGTAAAGGATTTCCTTTTGTAGAATGAACACTCCTTGTATTAGAGCTGTTATGCATACAAAACAGACGAGGAAGATAGAAACTAAAATAATATTTTACTTAGAAAAGTATTTCTCGTGTTTAAAAATGACTTAATTTATTTTGAAAGGATTGCTTGTTTTGAAAAGAAATCAAGAATATGCCGCTTTACGAAATTCTATCTTGATAGGTTGGCTGCTCACAATTATCACTATGGGCCTATCTATCTATTTTTCTTCTATTGTATATTTACTAATTGGATGTTTCATTTTGTCATTAAAATACGGATTAATGGGCACTATAAAGAATGTAGAAAAGCGTTTGCCAACTTGGGCTAATTTTGGAGTAATTGAAAAGCCAGTGAATCGGAGGGTGACAAGACCGTTTCAATTTCGGGGCGGACTCATTGTTTCATTAGGATTAGGATTCATAGAGATGGTGATAAAAGGTTTATGTATCTCATATTATATTTTAGGATTAGAAACTCATGTATATCGTTTAATGCGTAGAAACACAAGAAAGGAAGGCTTATATTATGAAAGTACTAATATTTGAATTAATTCTAATTGTGCTTCTGATACCGATTAATATTATGGTCAAAAACATGCACCAAAATGGAAAGGGAAAGCCGGAGAAAAGATGGTAAAACGTATATTAAGCAAATTAGATCACGAAAGGTATTGGGTGTTACATGATGTGACGGTTCATACAGAGTATGGTGATACAACTCAAATTGACCATATTATAATCGCGGAAACAGGTATATTTGTTATAGAGACGAAGAACTATGAGGGCTGGATCTATGGAAGTGAGAAGGCAGCAAGATGGACACAAGGTATTTTTAGAAAGAAACACTCTTTTCAAAATCCATTTCGACAAAACTATAAACACATGAAAGCAATTGAATGGGTGATGGAACAACAGCTGCCGTGTATTTCTATTGCAGCGTTTCATTCAAAATGCAGTCTAAAAAGAGTAAATGTTCATTCTAAACATAAACATGTCCTATATTATAACGATCTAAAAAAATGTGTCGAATCCTATATTGATGTGAAACTAACAAAGGACGAGGTCGAGCATATCTACCAAACTATTTTGCGAGCCAATATTACCGATAAGGATATTAAGAATAAACATGTGAAGTATTTACAGAATAAGTTTGCTAAACAATAAGAAATGGAGAAAGAGAGATGTTATATGTAATAGGGTTTTTAGTAATCTCCATAGTAGCTATTCGTCTTAACATGAAGTATTACAAGTTAAAAGGAGAACCAAAGGATTTTGTGAAACTAGTAAATAAATAGTTGTCGGGCTGAATTGACTTTAACGTATGGAAATAGATATACTTTGGATCTCCAACTTAGTAAAACACGCGATCACTAAGCTACTTATACGTTTATGAAGCGATTGATCAAAGATTTTGGAGAAACAACAGTTCTCACAACAGACAGGGCTTCAGCCTTATTTTGTGCGTTCAAAAAACTGAAAAAGAACGACCTTTATAAGCGTACAAAACATTGCACCGTTAAGTATCTTAATAACCTGATTGAACAGGATCATCGACATATAAAACGTCGCTTTACCAAATCTTCTGGATCCCAAAACATTCGTTATGCTTCACGTACTTTGAAAGGTATTGAAACCATTCATGCTATATATAAACGAAAACGAAGTTTGCAACAACCAAACTTCGCTT
Source organism: Bacillus sp. FSL L8-0199 (assembly GCF_038005705.1). Lineage (NCBI taxonomy): Bacteria > Bacillati > Bacillota > Bacilli > Caryophanales > Bacillaceae > Bacillus > Bacillus sp. FSL L8-0199. The sequence continues at coordinate 252,063 of NZ_JBBOTS010000002.1, forward strand.
TTTCGACGTATAATGAATTACAACAATTACTAACGATTTCATAAAATCCATCTGCAATCATACTAACTTTTTCTCTGTTAAGAAACTTTGCAACAGAACTGTGTAAAAAGGATGGCATGTATTTTAATAAAAATTCTTTTGGATCAATGTTTGAGAAAAAGTTTTAATCAATCTTTTTTTATGAAAATCAAATTAACAATTAAAATAGAGACAGCCATTTTGAACAAAGATTGATCGAAATGGCTGTTTTTCATTTTCCACAAAATAAGGCTACATCCAATATTTTTAATCAAACTTTATTTTAAAGCTAAATTAGGTCGTTCTTTATCAGTTTATAAGGTTAAGGGGAGATTCATAGTATTTGGTCCACTTCTCGTATTAATAGCTTTGTATATTAACTGTTGGTTAATTTCAATCGAATGTTTTCTCCTTTATATTATAAAAGCTTCTTCTATTTTGGTAACTTTAAGTGTGAAAATACTTTTAATAGATATCTAAATTTACCAAAAGGCTAAATGGATAGAATATGATACATTCTTCAATTGTAGATTTTGTCGTTTATTGTCGGAATAAAAAGTTTTTAAAAATTGGATATTAGCTGGATATTTACTAGTAAATTTTGGTATAATCATTCATGTGGTTAAATTCAGACAGATTACACTATTTTGTATGTTTAATTTAGAGTGAATATTAAGTTTTTCCTTCGTTTAGAAATAATGGATAATTAATACTTTATATGGGAATATATAGTTTGTAGTTATTGTTAATAGTGACATTATAATTTTTTTAAAAAAGGATTATAGCAGTGACACTTTATGGTTGGTATAAGTCTAAAAGATAATTGAGGATGAGAACATGAATATGTAGTCTCTTTCTTAAGATTTAGTATTTTACAAATGACTTTTTAATAAAAAAAGCATTGGAAAATATCACGATTTGTATTTCAACTACCATATTCAATTTTATATTATAACTTTATCATTTGGGAGTATGTAGGGAAAGGGTCTCAGTTCCATGGCGTATTTTTTTAAAGAGGTTAAACGATAGAGGATACTTTAATGTATGCTGAATATTTCAGTGAAAGAGATTTGCTATATTAATAAATAGGTTAGGCTGTTAGTTTTATAGAAAGAAAGGAGGGTAAATGGATCAACTTACTCCGACAAATGACATATTTAAGAGAAAATGAGAAAATAGAAGGTGTATTTTATCCGTTTATTTTTATAATCTAAAATAAATATATAATCAACTGAAAACCACTTGTAGAAAAATACGGAATTAGATATGGGCAGCATTGGAACTTTTAGAAAAAAAGATTTGAATGTAATGTATTTGTATTCAATAAAAATAAGTATAGTCTTGCTTTTATGAAGTTAGATAACTAGTAAACTAAGAAATTTCCAAAAAGGAAAAATCAAATAAAAAGATTGGAGAGTAAATATGTATAGAACGTTTATGCAATCAAAAATTCATTGTGCACGTGTAACCGAATCAAATCTTAATTACGTTGGAAGTATCACCATAGATCGTGAAATTATTGATGCACTGGGGATTTTACCTAATGAAAAAGTACAAATCGTAAATAATAATAATGGAGCACGTTTTGAAACTTATGTTATTCCTGGGCCACCTGGGGAAAAAGATATATGCTTAAATGGTGCTGCAGCAAGACTTGTGCAAAAAGGGGATGTAGTAATAATAATATCTTATGCTCAAGTTCATCAAGATGAGTTAGGTAAATTTCGCTCACATATAGCAATAATGGATGAGGATAATAATATTGTTAGAATTATAAATGAAGAATTAGCGAATAGCGTGGTATAAGAAGTGCAATTAAAAAAAGAAGTTTATCGTGTTGATTCTATTTATAAGGAATTTAAAAAAGGAAAGAAAGTTGCCAATTCTGATGTTTCTTTTACGATACACCAAGGGGAGATTTTTGGATTACTAGGGCCAAATGGTGCAGGTAAATCAACTCTAATTAAACAAATGGTAGGACAATTAAAACCAACTAAAGGAAAGATTTATTTATATGGTCAAGATGTTTTACAAGATAGTTATTATGTAATGAACAATGTAGCATATTATTCTCAAGAAACATTTGCCTTACATAAATTAAAGGTTTATGAGGCAATTTATTTTACTGCCATGCTAAGAGGTGTTAAAAATCAGGAGGCCAGAAATGAAACTGAGGAACTGCTAGAACTATTGGACTTAACTAAATTACGGAATATGTATGTGAAAAATTTATCTGGTGGTCAAAGAAGAATGGTTGGTTTTGCTACTTGCCTTACAGGTAAACTACCAATACTCATATTAGATGAGCCAACTAATGATTTAGATCCGGTTAAGCGAAATATAGTATGGAACTTGCTTCAAAAAAAGAATCGTGAGGAAGGTACAACCATTATTTTAGTAACACACAACCTACTAGAAGCGGAAAAAATAGTTGATCGTATCGCTGTTATTAATCGTGGTAAAGTGATCGCTGTTGATTATGTAGGGCGATTAAAGCAGAGTGTAGATCAACGATATAAGTTAGAAATATCCTCTATGTTGGAGGAAGGAGATAAACTGAAAACAAATATGTCGAAATATGGGGAGATACAAATCCTAACTGAAAATCGTTTTAGAGTGTTGATTCCAAATGAAAAATTAAAAAGTGTTATAGGTGAAATTATTCAATATTTAGAAGTAGTAAGGTGTGAAGAGTATCGAATTATACCACCAAGCCTTGAAGATGTTTATTTACATTATGAGGGAAGAGACTAATATGAATACGAAATCTCATGCTTACGAAATTCCAAATAAAAAGACAAAAGTATTCAAAAAGTTTGTGAAACATTTTGTTGATTTTTATATATTAGCACGAATTCAATGGGGAATTATTAGGGATACTTGGTATTTGATTGTGTTTATGGCATCCATGTTTCCTTTTACATCACTATTTTTTCTAAAAGTTTTTAATGAGGATGCTTCTTTAGAGACAATTACGAGAATCATCGTTGGTAACATTGTGTTTGCAATTGTCCTTATGGGCTTAACCAGTGTAGCACAGGATATTTCCCATGAAAAAAATCAGGGACATTTTATTTATTATGCTTCTTTACCTATTTCTAGAATAACGTTTATTTTATCTGTTTTATTAAAGGGCGTTTTATCTGCTATACCTTCTATTATCATCTTGGCAATTGTTGGCCAATCAATGTATGGCATTACACTCCAATTTCATATTGGAATAATCCCAGTCATACTTTTTGGTATACTAAGTTGCGTTGGTGTCGGAGTTTTGATTGGTTTTTGGTCAAGAACTCCACAGGTTGCAGCTATTTGTGGACAAGTTGCAATGATGTTTATTACTTTTATGAGTCCTGTAATGGTAGAAATTGAATCACTACCTTCGATTATACAGTATATTTCATATGTATTACCGACAACATATTTGTCAGAAGCACTTCGACTACTATTTCAAGGTATTTGGTCTACCGCCGTTATACAGGATTTAATCGTGTTAATTGTGTTTAGTTTATTTTCAATTTTGCTAATTATTAAATTTATTAAATGGAGAGAAAGTAATTAACCATTTTGATAAAGGGAGGGGATTTTGTGTCTAAACAGAGATATCCTTTGACACACCCACAAAAAAGGGTTTGGGAAACTGAAAAGTTTGTTCAACATTCTCCGATATCAAACTTAATTGGAACAATTAAAATCAAAGGTTTATTGGATTTTAATAAATTTGAACAAGCTATCAATCTATTTATACTTAAAAATGACGCTATCCGGATTCGGTTAGTAGAAAATGATGATGGAGTAAAACAGTATATTTCACCTTATCATGAGAAAAAAATTCGAATTGTTGATTTGCAACAAAATAATAAAACGTTTGATGAATGGATTGCTCAAGAAACTAGTAAACCGTTTAATTTATTGGGTTCTGATTTATTTGAATTTATAACTTTTAAAAATGGTAGCAATGAAAGTGGATTGATGGTCAAAATTCATCATATTATTTCGGATGCTTGGTCTATTCATTTAATGGGAGATAAAATTATGAAAGATTATATGGATCTATGCAATGGTCTAGAAGTGAGTATGAACAAAGATCATTCTTACATGGATTTTATCACCCGTGAAAATAATTATAAATGTTCCAAACGATTTATAGAAGATGAGAAATTTTGGTTGGAGGAACTTCGTGATATACCTAAGCCAATAAGATTAAAAGAAGGAAATATAGCATTTAGAGGTACGAATGCAAAGCGAAGAACCTTCAATTTATCTTCTGAGATTACGTCAGAAATATATCAATTTTGTAAGATACATGAGATATCTGTTTTTACATTTTTTCTATCGATTCTATCGATTTATCTAAAAAGGATAACTGATCAAAATCATTTTGTCTTAGGTACAACTATTCTCAATAGAGTTAATCCGAAGGAACGTAAAACATTTGGTATGTTTGTCAGTACCATGCCGTTTAAGGTGAAGTTGAATGATGATATCACAATTATGGAATTTATGAAACAAACAAGCCGTAAGCAAATATCATTGTTACGAAGACAGCAGTATCCGTTTGATTTACTAACTAGAAAATTAAGAGATAAATATAATCATACTGAACGATTATTTGATATATCCTTAACCTATCAAAATTCAAAATTGCATCTCGATAAAAACGAAGCAATAAAAGGAAAATATGAAACAGAATGGCATTTTTCAGGACATGAGATTAATTCGTTAAGTATTCATATCAGTGATCGTGAAGAAAAAAATGAGTTGATGCTTGATTTTGATTATTTAACAGAATTATTTACGGAAACGGAAATTGAAAATCATTTTAGTAGGATTGTTCAAATCATCATGAATTTATTTGCTTATGGTGATGAAGGAATATCTGAATTAGAAGTAATTTCAACGGATGAAAAGTACCAGTTGTTAATGGCGTTTAGTGGTGAGAAGTCAGAATATGATAGAACAAAAACGATTCATCAGTTATTTGAAGAACAAGTAACCAAAACACCAAACAAGACTGCGGTTGTGTTTGGTCATCAAAAACTAACTTATCAACAATTGAATAATCGGGCAAATCAGCTTGCACGTTTATTGCAAAAAAAAGGTGTCCAACCTTTGACACGTGTCGGAGTTATGGTTGATCGCTCAATTGAAATGTTGGTCGCTATTTTTGGGATAATGAAAGCTGGTGGGACGTACATTCCAATTGATCCTAATTATCCAACTGGTAGAATTAATTACATGATTAATAATAGTTGTATAAAACTATTATTAATCAATTCGCAGATTCATAATGTGGAATTTGATGGTTGGAAAATAAACCTTACAGATTTGAGAATTGATCAAGAAAGTGAAGAAAATTTACCTAATTTAATGAAAGCTCATGACGCTGTTTACATAATGTATACATCTGGATCGACTGGGAGACCAAAAGGTATTAGTATTGACCATCAATCCTTACATAATTTTATTCATGGATTTACTCGTACAGTAGATTTCTCGTCAAATCAAACAATTCTATCCCTTACTTCTATGTCTTTTGATCCATTTGTAGTGGAATCTTTTCTTCCTTTGTCTTTAGGAATGACAGTTGTTATTGCAGATGAAGAACAAAGGAAAAACCCGGAGAAAACAAAGAATTTAATTCGACAGCATGAAGTGGATGTTATCCAACTTACACCGTCACGCTTACAACTTTTGCTAGAGGATGAAAATAATAATTCTTTGCATCATTTACAAATGGTACTAGTTGGCGGAGAGGTGCTGACAAAAAGTCTAGTTCAAAAGCTGAAACAAAGAACAAATGCGAAGCTTTATAACATTTATGGTCCAACGGAAACAACTGTATGGTTAACCGTCAAAGAAATGGATGCTTCTCCTAAGCTGATAACGGTTGGGAAGCCAATTGCAAACAAAGAAATATATATTCTCGATAAAAATGAACAGTTACAACCAATAGGAGTGATTGGTGAATTATGTATATCAGGTGAGGGAATCGCAAATGGGTACCTTTCAAATCAAGGTGTCTCATCATCTGAATTTGTGGAGAATCCATTTAAACCCAACCAAAAAATGTATAAATCAGGAGATTTAGCAAGATGGCTACCTAACGGAGAACTGGAAATTATTGGTAGAAATGATGATCAAGTAAAAATTCATGGCATACGAATGGAATTAGGAGAGATTCGAAATCAGATTATGAGTCATCCAAAAATTGATGAGGCGGTTGTTGTTGTTAAAAAGTACAATGAAGAGCAACATCTTTGTGCATATTATATAGCCAAAGAACCTGTTTCATTGGAAGAAATCAGGGGGTACTTAACGTTCAATTTACCAAGTGCGATGATTCCAACATATTTCTTTCCACTGAATCAAATGCCGTTAACACCAAATGGTAAAGTTGACAAAAAAAACTTACCGCTTCCATATACAAATAATCAATTGAAGAATGTTTATACAGCCCCAAGGAGTGACATTGAAATAAGATTAACTAAGATTTGGGCAAGGATTTTTAATAAAAACTTCTTGGAAATTGGTATTAACGATCATTTTCTTGATTTGGGTGGTCACTCATTAAAAGCGATTGAGCTGGTAACTAGTGTACAAAAAGAATTTCAGGTCGATTTATACATTAAAGATATATTTCAATATACAACGATTAAACGATTATCAGAATATATAGAATCCTCAGCCCTTGTAGAGCGAGGAAAAATAATGCCTGTTGCGTATAGAAGTAATTATCCTGCTTCAAGCTCTCAAAAACGCTTATTTATTATTAATCAAACTAACAATACAACAAATTATAATATGCCGGGCGTTTTTGAAATCCATGGTAAAGTGAATGAAGAGCAAATAAATGAGATTTTCCAAAAAATCATTGAAAGGCATGAAGCTTTTCGAACATCTTTTAGAATTGTTGATGGTATCACAGTACAAGAAATTCATCGTAATGTAAATTTCCATGTCACATCAATAATGTTACAAAACCTTGACTCTACAGAATTGATTCATTCGTTGATTCAACCATTTGACCTATCGAAAGCACCATTACTTCGTGTGTACTTGATTCATGTACAAAAAGATAAATGGTTGTTATTTGTTGATATGCATCATATTATCTCAGACGGTACATCCATAAAAATTCTGATTGAAGATTTTATTCAGTTATATGAAGGTAAGAGTTTGTCACCACTTAAAGTACAATATAAAGATTTCTCTAATTGGCAAGAAACATATTTACTTTCAGATGCCATGAAGAAACAGGAAGATTATTGGTTAAATGTTTTTTCAAAAGAGATACCCGAATTAAATCTTCCAATAGATAGAGCAAGACCATCCATTTCTTCATATGAAGGAGACCATCTAACATTCGTGATAGAACGTGGATATCTTTCTAAATTAAAAGAGATTGCAAGAAAGCAGGAAGCAACATTATTTATGGTTGTTTTTTCAATTTACAATATCCTGTTAGCTAAGTACAGTGATCAAGAGGATATCACGACAGGCATTCCAGTTATTGGTAGGAAAAATAATGAAGTTAAAGATGTTATTGGAATGTTTGTAAATACATTAGCTATAAGAAGTTATCCAGATTCAACGATGCAATTTGAAGAATTTTTAGGGCATGTGAAAGATAATTTACTAAAAGCATATGAAAACCAGGAGTATCCATTCGAAAATCTAATCAATATGCTTGATTTACCTTTTGATAGAAGTAAATCACCTTTATTTAATACTATGTTTACGATGCAAGATACAAAATTTGATTCCCTAACTGTGGGAGATTTATCAATTCATCCTGTTGAGGTAAATAATAAAGATATAAAATTTGATTTGGGTTTTGAGGTGAAAGAAAAAACGGAAGAGCTTGAAGTGAAAATAGAATATAGTACAGAACTGTTTAATCGTGAAACAATACAAAAAATGAAAAGGCATTTTATGGGAATTGTTGACCGAGTTACCAATGAAACAACTGTACTATTATCGGATATACAACTGTTAAGCAAAGAGGAACAAAATAAACAAATTTATGAGTGGAATAACACACAACAATTAATTGATATATCAAAAGGATATCATGAACGATTTGAGGAACAGGTGAATCGTACGCCAAATAATGTTGCGATAATTGAAAATCATCGTTCCCTAACTTATAAAGAAGTAAATGAGAGAGCTAATCAAATTGCTCGCTATTTACGGTCAAATGGTATAGCGTCTGAGAGTATTATTGGAATTATGCTAGAACGATCATCCGACATGATTGTTGGAATACTAGGGATTTTAAAAGCTGGTGCAGCCTATTTACCAATCAATCCGAATTTACCTTTAGAAAGAATGAATTACATCATTCAGGATAGTAAAATAAACATCTTATTAACAAATGGTTCTGTGGAGCAAGATATTATATTTTCAGGATCAATTATAGATATGAATGATAGCAAAATTGAGCAACTAGATAACAAAAATCTTCATCTTGTTACAAAACCTAATAGTCTTGCATATGTCATTTACACCTCGGGGTCAACTGGTAAACCTAAAGGAGTAATGATTGAACATCAATCTCTAATTAATAGGATTCAATGGATGCAGAGTAAATACCCTTTAACAGAAGCTGATATTATTATGCAAAAAACACCGTTTACTTTTGATGTATCTGTATGGGAATTGTTATGGTGGTCCTTATATGGCGCTAAAGTATATATGCTTCCACCAAATGGTGAAAAAGAACCAGTAGTGATTTGTGAAGCAATTGAGAAGCATGAGATTACTGTTATGCATTTTGTGCCAACAATGTTTACTATGTTTTTGGAACACCTAAAAAATTATAAAGGATATTATGACTTTAGTCACTTGAGGAGAATATTTACTAGTGGAGAAGCATTATTGAACACTCATGTTTCTGTGTTTTATGAATATTTAAATAAACGGTTTGGAACGAGATTAACGAACTTATATGGACCAACTGAAGCAACGATTGATGTTTCTTATTATGATTGTGATGATGTTACGACATCTATTATTCCAATTGGAAAACCTATATCAAATATGTCTCTTTATATCTTGAATAAACATTATCAAATACAACCTGTTGGAGTAGAAGGAGAGCTGTATATAGCGGGAATTGGACTTGCTAGAGGATATTTAAATCGAAAAGAATTAACAGATGAAAAATTTATTGATAATCCATTTATTCCAGGAACAAAAATGTATCAAACAGGTGATATTGCGAGATATTTGCCTGATGGAAATATTGAATATTTAGGGCGTACTGATGATCAGGTAAAAATACGAGGAAATCGTGTGGAAATAGGGGAAATTGAAACAAACTTAATTTCACATGAAGAAATAGTGGATGCAGTTGTAATTCCAGTACAGGATGAAAATGGTAGTCATGAATTATATGTGTATTATATTGCAAATCAACCCATCTCTAATTTGGAGTTGCGAAACTATCTATCTAAAATGTTACCAGATTATATGTTGCCTTCTATGTACGTTTGTATAGACAGTATTCCATTTAATGCAAGTGGGAAGGTTGATCGCAAAGCCCTGGTGCAGTTGAAGGATATCACGAAGAGTAGAAAATACGTAGCACCAAGGAATGATGTTGAACAAAGGTTAACACAGCTCTGGGCTGATTTTCTTAATATAGATGCACAACAAATTGGAATTACGGATAGCTTTTTTGAATTAGGTGGTCATTCTCTTAAAGCTGTATCCATCATTTCTAAGATATATGAAGAATTTGGTGTTCAATTATCGTTGAAAGATATATTCCATTCACCAACGATAATTGAACAAGCAGAAATATTATTTCAAAATTATAATAGGGAGAAGTACGCCAAAATTGAAATTGCTAAAGAAAGAGAATATTATCCTCTTACTTCTTCACAAAAAAGTTTGTATATCTTAGAACAGATAAATGAGATGGACACTAGTTATAATCTATCAGAGGTATTGTTACTTAAAGGAGTGCTAAATAAAGAAAAGTTCAGGGAGAGTTTACAGAGACTTGTGGACAGACATGAATCGTTAAGAACAAGTTTCTCTTATAAAAATGGTGAACTCATTCAAGTGATACACAAAAACAAAAAATTTGAAATTATAGAAGAAAAGGGGTCTTATTGTGATATTGATAAACTAATTGAACAATTTATAAAGCCTTTTAATTTAAATAAAGCCCCGCTATTTCGAGTTAAGTTAATTAACCTTGAAGAAAATGAGTATCTATTGTTATTTGATATGCATCATATCATTGCAGATGGTATTTCATTAGACATACTGATTCGTGATTTTATTGCATTTTATCATGATACAGAATTACCAAAGCTTGAGGTGCAATACAAAGATTATGTTCTTTGGAAAGAAAATCTGTTGAATACAGAAAGAATGCATAGACAAGAAATGTATTGGAAAAAAGTCTTTCAAAATAAAGTTTTGCAATTAAATTTACCATATGATTTTACGAGGCCTAACCGTTTAACAGTTGAAGGGAAAACAATTTCAACAGTACTAGATAAACAGACCTCTTCAACATTACGCTCCATTGCTGCAAGATTGGAAAAAACATTATATGTAGTATTATTCGGTGTTTATAATGTTCTCTTATCAAAATATACTGGTAATACGGATCTTGTTGTAGGTACTCCTACTGCAGGTAGGCGGCACCCGGACGTGAAGAACTTAGTTGGGATGTTTGTGAATACATTAGCCATTCGGAGTTATCCTGAAAATGAAAAAACTTTCTTAGATTATTTAGAAGAATTAAATGATTCCATTCTAGATGCTTATGAGAATCAAGATTATCCATTTGAAGAGTTACTAGATGAACTTCATATTGAGAGATCTGAAAGTGGAAACCCACTATTCAATACTATGTTTGATATGAAAGTAAGTAATCATGAGATTAGTATGGATGGATTAAGAATCAAAAAGTATCCATTTAATAGAGGTACTTCTAAATTTGATTTGAGTTTAGAAACGGAAGAATTAGATGAAAGATTTATTTTCAGGTTTGAATACAATACGTATTTATTTAAGAATGACACAATTCAGAAAGTAGCAGAAGACTTTTTGAAAATTTTAGAGATTTTGGTTAAGAATCCACAAATATTGTTAGCTGAGGTTCAATTAGAAAATGAAATTCAGGAATTAGAACCAGTGAGTATGGAAGACATAGAATTTTCTTTTAATAATTAGGAAAATAATTCTTGTGAAATCTTATTAATCCTCATTTTGTTTTACTCGCAAACAGTAGAGAGAGGTTTTTCTCCCTCTCTCTATTTCATCCTTATAAGGGAGGGAAGGTAATGGGTTTTTCTAAGCAAGTGTTACTAAATAGCGGAAAATACCAAAAAGAAAAGGCATACTGGCAGAAAAAATTATCAGGGAGCTTTCATCCAAGTAGGTTGCCAAGAGATTTTAAGAATACAAAACAGGTTAAACCAACAACGGAAGAAATTCAATTTAAAATTCCGGACCATATGTTTAAAAAGATTTATCAAATAACAAACGGTTCAGAGGTTGGGGTATTCTTAATTGTAGCTACATTAGTGAATGCAATTTTATATCGATACTCAAATGACGAAGATATTGTAATTGGCATTCCTGTTTTTAAACAAAAAGATGTGGGCAATTATATAAATGATAGACTAGTCATTCGAAGTAAACTGAATGAAGATATAACTTGGAAGGAGCTCCTTACACAGATTCAACAATCCGTTAAAGAAGCAAATGAGCATCAAAATTTTCCTTATGAAGAAGTAGTTAAAGTAATCACTGATACAAACTTCATAGATAATTCCCTATATAAATTACTTTTGAGGTTTGAAAATTTACATCATAATGTTATTCACAATATGATGGAACAGGATTTGATTTTTTCTTTCCAGCTTACTGATATTCAATTATTATCGACTATTCAATACCGTTCGGACTTGTATAGTACCGAAACTATCAAGAGATTTTTTCAGCAATTTATTATTGCTTTAGAGGCTTTTTGTGAAAACACAAATGATAAAATATCTAATCTGGATTTAATTACAGAAGAGGAAAAAAATCAATTATTATACGAATTTAATAAAAAATCAGAGATCACTGATTATGCTCAGACACTACATCAACTCTTTCAAAAATCTGTAGCAAATCATTCTGAACAGATAGCAATAGTTTTTAATAATGAAAAAATAAGTTTTCAAGAAATAAATAAAAAAGCTAATCAACTTGCTCGAAAATTACAAGATTTAGGCGTAAAGCAACGTGATTACGTAGGAATTATGATTGACAATTCAATAGAAATGATCATTGGAATTCTTTCCATATTAAAGGCGGGTGCTGCATATGTGCCAATAGACCCTTCATATCCAATCGGAAGAATCAATTTTATGCTGAATGATAGTGATATAGGTGTATTACTATCTTCATCACTATTAAAACAACAATTGAATAAGTTAGATTATAGCAATAAAGTTGTATTGTTAGATAGTCAAAATATTTATGTGGGAGAATCAACTGACTTAAATCTAGCAAATCCAGATGCTCCTGCATATGTTATCTATACATCGGGTTCAACAGGAACACCGAAGGGAGTATGCATTGATCATAAAAGTGTCGTTCAATATGTGAATCATTTTATACATGAATTTCAGTTGAATAAAGACGACAATGTTCTATTGCATTCATCCTTTGCATTCGATGCATCTGTTGAACAACTATTTCCAATATTATTGGTCGGTGGAAGATTGGTTGTTCCACGCAAAGAAGAATTAATGGATATAGCAGGCTTAAAAAAATTAATTGTAGCACAAGGCGTTTCAATTATAAGTTGTACTCCATTAATTCTAAATGAATTTAATAAACAAGAAGAGTTAAAGCAGGTAAGAACGTTTATAAGCGGAGGGGATGTATTAAGAAAAGAACATATTTCAAATCTTTTAACATATTCTACTGTTTATAATACCTATGGGCCAACTGAAGCAACGGTGTGTGCAACCTTTTATAAAGTTAAAAAGGAAGATAGTGGGAAAATCCTGATAGGAAGGCCTATTCCTGATAAACATATATACATTTTTGACAGGAAAGAAAAGCTAGTACCAATTGGAATTCCAGGTGAAATCTATATATCTGGAAGAGGTTTATCAAAGGGATATTTAAATCAGCCGCATCTTACAAATGAAAATTTTGTTGATAATCCATTTATACCTGGTGAAAAAATGTATAAAACTGGTGATATTGGAAAGTGGATGCATGATGGGACAATAGAATATATCGGAAGAATTGGAAATCAAGTAAATATAAGAGGGTATCGAGTAGAGCTAGAAGAAATAGAAAAAAACTTACTAAATCATCCAGCCATACAAGAAGCTATCGTTATGATTCAGACAAATACCATAGGCAATGAGGTATTGTGTGCTTATTATATTTTGAACAATGATTTATCAACTGTAGAGCTAAAGAATTATTTGAGAGAGTATTTACCAGAGTTTATGATACCAACAGAATTTATTGCTATGGATAAGTTTCCAAGTACAGTTAATGGGAAGCTAGATTATAATATGTTGCCAAAGCCAACCTTAGTTAGAAGTAACCAAGAACACCAAGTGAAACCAAAAAATGCAACAGAAAAATTGCTTGTGAAAATATGGTCCGAGGTATTAGGAATAAAAGAAGAAGTGATTGGGATAGAGGATGATTTCTTTAAGTTAGGAGGCCACTCTTTAAAAGCTACAGTATTAATTGCTAATATATTTAGGGAGTTGCAAGTGGAGATTCCGATAAGGGAATTTTTCCAGGAGCCTACTATTAAAAATCTAGCGTTTTATATACAGACTGTTCGAAAAAAAGAATATGAGTCAATAAAGCCTTTGAATAAGCAGTTATATTACCCTGTTTCAGCTTCACAAAACAGATTGTTATCTATAGCAAAATTGGATGAAAGTAGTGTGAATTATAATATCCCGGGCGCATTTTTAATAGAAGGTTTATTAAATAAAGCACGATTTGAGAAGGCTTTTTATTCACTTGTTCAAAGGCATGAATCACTTAGAACATCCTTCCGATATGTAGAATTTGAGGCAAAACAGGTAATACATGAGAATGTAGATTATCAAATTGATTTTATCTATGCTTCAGAAAATGAGTTATCAACTATTATTTCAAGATTTGTCCGAGCATTTGATTTAGAAAGTGCACCACTTTTTAAAGTCATGTTAATTGAAATTAATGAGAATAAACATTTATTTTTAATTGATATTCACCATATTATTTCAGATGGTTATTCAGTTGATTTAATGGTAAATGAATTTGTTCAATTATATAAAGGAAAAGAATTACCGGAGCTTCATATTCAATATAAAGATTACGCTGCGTGGCAAAATAACTTTCTGAAATCTGAAATAATAAAAAAACAAGAACAATATTGGTTAAACCAATTTTCAGAGGAATATCCTGTGCTGCAGTTACCGACGGATTATACAAGACCTTCTGTAAAGGTTTATGAAGGGGACACTATATCAGTCCATATCGGAAAAGAATTAACATATAACATGCATCAAATAGCCGCGGAAAAAGGCATGACTTTATTCATGTTATTGTTAGCTGCGTACAATATTCTCCTTTCAAAATATAGTGATCAGGAGGACATCATTGTCGGTGTTCCGATTTCTGGTAGATGTCACCCCGATGTGGGAAATATAATTGGAATGTTTGTAAACACTCTTGCGCTTCGAAATCGCCCTAAAAAGGATAAAACATTCTTGGAATTTTTGGATGAAGTAAAAAAATCTACATTGAATGCATTTGAAAACCAAGACTATCCGTTTGAATTGTTGGTGGAAAAATTAAAAGTACAGCGTGATACTAGTCGAAATCCTATTTTTGACACGATGTTTACATTTCAAGATTCCAGTTACTCCAAATTTAATATAGATGGATTACAATTTTCGCCATGGGAAATAAAGACGAATTCTTCTAAATTTGATCTTTCCTTATATATAACCGAATTCGAAGAGGGCTTACATGCACAATTCGAATATAGTACAGAGCTCTTTAAGAAAGATAGTATTGAGAGATTGAGTGAACATTTTTTAGCCATTTTAGAAAAAATTTCTGAATCATCTAATATAAAGTTAGCGGAAATAGAGATGATAAATCGTGAAGAAGAGAAGTTACTCCTTCATGATTTCAATCAAACTCAATATGACAATCATAATAATACATTATTACATGAATTATTTGAGAAACAAGTAGAGCGAATACCAGACAAGGTAGCACTCCAGTTTGCTGGACGAACGATGACTTATAAAGAATTGAATGAACAAGCGAATCAACTTGCGAGGAAAATAAGAAAATTAAAGAGACAAGGTGAAGAAGAATTTCTTGTTAGTGTCGCAATGGAACGCTCGTTTGAAATGGTTAAGACCATACTAGCGATATTAAAAGCTGGAGGTGCATACGTACCAATTGATCCTCATCATCCTAGTAAGCGAATAGAAACAATTATCAAAGATAGTCAAACGTGCGTATTATTAACACAAGATAAGTTTAAAGAAAAACTAAGTTTCTATCATGAAAAGGTTATCGTTGTGGATGACCAAAAAGATCACAAAGAAGAAGTATCTAATTTAAGTCGAGTTAGTAATCTTGAAAATTTAGCATATGTCATCTATACATCAGGTTCTACAGGTAAGCCGAAGGGTGTTATGATTGAACATCGAAATGTTTTAAATACATTATTCGGATTACAGAGAAAATTTCCTATTACAGAAGAGGATGCATATTTATTAAAAACACCTTTTATATTTGACGTCTCGGTAGCAGAATTATTTGGCTGGATGCTTGGAGGAGGAAGGCTGGTTATTTTAGAGCCTGAAATGGAAAAGGATCCAGTGGAACTATATAAGGTGATTCAAAAAGAACGGGTGACACATGTCAATTTTGTACCTTCTATGATTCAAGCATTTGTCGACATGGTCCCTGATAAACAGCTACAGGAATTAACAGATTTAAAATATATGTTTATTGCTGGTGAGGCATTATCGCCCAAATTGGCTAAATCGGCAAGAATGTTATTATCGCATACTGATTTATATAATCTCTATGGCCCAACGGAAGCGAGTATTTATACAACAGGGTATGCGCTAGACAATAATCTTGAAATGTCAATTTTACCGATTGGAAAACCACTTGATAATACAGGCGTGTATATATTAAGTAATGAAGGGAAATTACAACCGATAGGCATTCCTGGTGAATTGTGTATAGCTGGAGAAGGGGTAGCAAGAGGATATCTCAATGATGAGAAACGAACGAAGGAGAAATTTATCTCCCATCCTTACAAAAAAGATACTGTCTTATATAAAACAGGTGATTTGGTCAGATGGTTACCAGATGGGAATATTGAGTATTTAGGTAGAAAAGATTTCCAAATTAAAGTACGAGGATATCGTATTGAAATTGGGGAGATAGAGTATTGCATCATGCGACGTGAAGGTGTTCGTGAAGTAGTTGTTATTGATAGGGAAGATCCTCATGGAAGAAAATATTTATGTGCATATATCGTGTCGGATGTTGAATGGAGTAATAAAGTATGGCATCACTACATGAGAGAGAAGCTTCCAGAATATATGATTCCAACTAATTTTGTGCATTTGGAAAACATGCCATTATCATTAAATGGTAAGTTAGACCGAAAGGCATTACCTAAAGAAGAAGTTATCTTAAATCAAGAGGAATATATAGCACCACGAAATGAAATGGAAGCTAAATTGGTGCAAATATGGTCAGAAGTATTGGGAATTGAAGATAATCGTATTGGAGTTACCAATGACTTTTTCGAGTTGGGTGGTCATTCTTTAAATGCTGTAACATTATTAACAAAAATAAATAAGCAGTTTAATAAAGAAATTGGTTTAAGAGATATATTTAAAATGTCAACAATCAAGTCCTTAGCAGTTCACCTTATAAATAGTAAAGAATTTATGCATAAGCCGATACCAAAAGCTCAAAAGAAAGAGTATTATTCGCTATCATATGTTCAACAAAGACTCTTTATCTTAGAACAAACGAAACAAATGGGGACAAGCTATAATACGCCAGTATTATTGGAAATTGAAGGTGAATTGGATAGACATCGCTTAGAAGGTACATTGAATGAACTTATAAAGCGACACGAGGCATTTCGTACTTCGTTTGGGTTTGTAGATGGAGAATTTGTACAAAAGATACATCCAAATATTCCTTTTTTACTGGAATACAAAGTGATTAATGAAGCAGATATTCGTCTAAATGTTGAAAAGTTTATAACACCTTTTGACTTAACGAAAGCACCATTAATACGAGCGAAACTTTTTGAAGTGGATAAATCAAAATTTGTTCTTTGTATTGATGTGCATCATATTATTGCTGACGGATTTTCTCTTCAATTATTATTGAATGAAATTATTCGACTTTATAAAGGGGATATTCTTTCAGAACCTTCACTACAATACAAAGATTATGCTGTTTGGCAGCAAAGTAGCGAGTTTCAGGAGCAATTAAGAAAGCAAGAAACATATTGGCACAATTTGTATAAAGGGGATGTTCTGCTAAAGAAGCTTCCGGTTGATTATCCTAGTAATAATCCTCATTCAAATCAAAGAAGAGTTCTTAATTATAAATTAAATCAAGAAGTTTGTCAGAATTTAGTTAACCTATCAAAAGCAAATAAAATAACGTTGTTTCAAATGTTTTTTGCCCTGTATACAATTTTGGTCTCTAAATATACCAATTCTGATGATGTTATTGTTGGAACTCCAACTGCTGGTAGAACACATACAGATGTAGAAAATATAGTTGGTATGTTTGTAAATACGTTAGCAATTCGTAATAATCCAAAGGCAGATTTAACATTTATCAACTTCTTGCAACAAGTTAAGAATAATACGATGTTGGCTTTTGAAAACCAAGACTATCCTTATGAAATGCTGTTGGACTACCTTCAATTTAGTAATATGAATAGTTCTCAAGGGATTATTAACACTATGTTTATTTATAAAAAGGATAAAATCAATAATCATTTTTATAATGTAGCAGGTCTGAAGTTAAAAGAATATCCTTATGAGAGTGGTAAGGCTAAATTTGATCTAACTGTTAATGTAGTCGAAAGTGGAGATTATTTTAATCTAAATATCGTATACAAAGACAATATCTATAAACAAGAAACGATAAAGAAAATTGCAGAAGATATAGATTTGATTGCAAAACAAGTTACCGTAGACACAATGATAAAGATCGCTGATATAAAAGTAGAAGGTAGCCAAGCATCTGAGGAGATTTCGTTTCCAGAGGATTTAACATTCTCATTTTAATATTAACTACTTCTTAGTATGACCTTTTACAGGCCATACTAAGAAGCAAAAGAAAGGAAAATGTTATGAAACCGAACACGTTAACGCCAGAATTATACATAAATGAAGATCTTGAAAAAGAGAAACAATACTGGGTAGAAAAATTATCAGGGGATATTGAGTTTAGTAGTTTTCTGCCAGATCTAGAAACAGTTAAAAGTGAGGGAACAGTGAAGTTTTCCATCCCAATTCCAATAGAGGTAAGCAAAAAAATTAATAAGATTAGTAATTATTCGAAATGGGGAGCATTCTTAATTTTAATTACGTCTATAAATGTTATTCTGCAAAAATATACAAGGAATAACGATATATTAATAGGTACAACCGGATTAAAAAACGGTATGGATGATCTTACTTTATTCAGAAATACGGTATCGCCTGATATGACATGGAAAGAACTTCTATTAAACGTAAAAAACACGGTTAATGATGCTGTTGATCATCAGAAATTAAATATTAGTTCTCTATTATCATCCATGGGATTACTTCATTCAGAGACAGAGGACATTTACTTCCCTGTACTTATTAATTTTGAAAATCTTCGAGAAAAAAATTATACAAGTGATACACGAGCTAAAATAGCGTTTCATTTTTCTCAAAATGATGATAATCAGATTACAGGAGAAATTATTTATCAGAAAGTATATAGTAGTGATTTTATACGTAATCTGGCTACGCAGTTTGTCATGACCATCGAACAATTCATAGATAACCCAGAATATAAAGTCGGCGATTTAGATTTAGTTACAGAGAGAGAAAAGGAAAAATTACTTGAGGAATTTAACCAAACAACTGTGAATTTTGGTAATAAAAAACTGCTACATGAATTGGTAGAGGAACAAGTCAAAAAAAGTGCTGATAGAGTTGCAATCAGATTTGAGGAAAGTGAAATTACTTATTCTGAACTTAATAAAAGAGCCAATCAATTGGCTGCGCTTTTACGTCAAAAAGGGGTATCTTCAAATACGTTCGTTGGATTAATGATTAGTCCGGGTATAGAGATGGCTATTGGGCTTTTAAGTATATTAAAAGCTGGTGGTGCTTATGTACCAATAGATCCAAAGTATCCATTAGAACGTCAAAATGCAATTATCCAAGACAGCGGTTTAGGTCTATTATTAAAAGAAACGGAAGATAGAACTAAATTAGACTTCAATGGAGAGATAATTGATTTAGAAGTGTTACAAAAGAATACAAAAAATCAAGGGAATTTACCTTCAATCAATAAAGGAGAAGATTTAGCCTATAGTATTTACACGTCTGGAACTACTGGTAAGCCAAAAGGTGTCATGATTCAGCATAAAAGTATTACAAATAACATTCTTTGGAGAAAAAATGAATACAAGCTGACAGAGAAGGATCGTGTACTTCAGCTTTTCTCTTTTTCGTTTGATGGATTTGTAACGAGTTTCTTTACACCGCTTGTTTCAGGTGCACAAATAATATTAGTAGGAAATGATGATGTAAAGAACCCACCCTATTTGTATAATATTGTTCAACGTCATAATATAACACATTTTATTAGTACACCATCGCTTTATAGCAGTCTGTTGGCTGAGATACAATATGAAGATCAGTTATGTTTAAGGATTATTACGTTAGCTGGTGAGGAAGTTACAGCAAATCTTTTGAGGGAAAGTTCAGAAAAATTGAAAGATGTTGAAATTGCGAATGAATATGGGCCTACAGAGAATAGTGTTGTTACTACTGTTTATCGAAATTTAAAGGTCGATTCTAAGATTTCCATAGGCAAGCCAATCGCAAACAACTATGTTTATATATTAGACAATGAACAGAAATTACAACCTATTGGTATGCCTGGTGAACTATGTATTTCCGGTGAATCTCTTGCAAAAGGATATGTTAATAATCAATCCTTAACAAATGAAAAAATTGTACCTAACCCTTTTTTTTCAGGTAGTTTAATGTACAGAACGGGAGATCTTGCGCGTTGGTTGCCTGATGGGAATCTAGAATATCTAGGAAGATTAGACGAACAGGTGAAAATTAGAGGTTTTCGGATTGAACTTAAAGATATTGAGTATCAATTAAAAGAATATCAATCTATTGATGATGTTCTTGTTATAGCACTTAAGGATTCAGAAGAATCGAATTTTTTATGTGCTTATTACATGTCATCGGAAGAAATACCCGTGTCAACATTTAGAAATTTCCTTGAAAAAAGACTCCCAGGTTTTATGATTCCCGATTACTTTGTTAAGATTGATCAATTTCCTCTAACGATAAATGGAAAGATAGACAAAAAATCTCTCCCAGAACCAAAACAAGCAATAAGTGGAGAATCAACCTATCATGCACCTTGGAATGAGTTGGAAGAAAAATTGATTACCATATGGAGTCAAATCCTTGGTATTGAAAAAGAAAAAATAGGTATGTCCGATAATCTTTTTAATTTAGGAATGCATTCATTAAAGATTGCCTCATTCGTATCGAGAATTTATCGAGAATTTGAAATCTCTATTCCTATACATATCATTTTTCAACTATCAACTGTCAAGGAACAATCTGCATACATTTCTCAAATTAAAAGTGAAAAGATATATGCAATTGAAAAAGTAGAGGAAAGGGAAGATTATTTGCTTTCTTCTGCGCAAAAAAGAATTTATATGTTACAGGCATTAAATAAATTTCAAACGAGTTATAATATGCCAAAAGCAATGATTATTGAAGGGACGCTTGATATAAAACGGGTTGAATCTACTTTCCAAATGTTATTGAAAAGGCATGAATCATTAAGAACATCCTTTAAAGTTAAGGATGGTAATCCTGTTCAACAAATTCATGATTATAACCCTATTGAAATTGAGTTGCTTCATCTAAGGGATAAAAAAATATCTGAATTAATAGCAAATTTTGTTGAACCATTTGATTTATACAATAATTCGTTAATAAGATTAAAACTTGTAGAGCTTAAAGAGAACAAACACTTATTGTTAATTGATATGCATCACATTATTGCAGATGGGCAATCTATTCAGTTATTGGTAAATGAATTTGTTCAATTATATGAAGGAAAAGAATTACCAGAGCTTCATATTCAATATAAAGATTACGCTGCGTGGCAAAATAGCTTTTTGAAATCTGAAGAATTACAAAGTCAGGAGCATTATTGGTTAAGTCAATTTTCAGAGGAATATCCTGTACTTCAGTTACCAACGGATTATCCTAGACCATCGGTAAAAGGATCGAAAGGGGATAGTATTTCTGTCTATATAGGAAAAACATTAACCCGTCATATGCATCAAATAGCTGCTAGAAAGGATACGACCCTTTTCATGTTATTGTTAGCAGCATATAATGTATTACTTTCGAAGTATGGTGACCAAGAAGATATCATCGTAGGTACTCCAATTTCTGGGCGAAATCATCTAGATGTTGAAAATGTTATTGGAATGTTTGTAAACACTCTTGCGCTTCGAAATCGCCCTAAAAAGGATAAAACATTCTTGGAATTTTTGGATGAAGTAAAAAAATCTACATTGAATGCATTTGAAAACCAAGACTATCCGTTTGAATTGTTGGTGGAAAAATTAAAAGTACAGCGTGATACTAGTCGAAATCCTATTTTTGACACGATGTTTACATTTCAAGATTCCAGTTACTCAAAAATTAGTATAGATGGATTACAATTCTCAACGGTGGATATCGAATTAAATTCTTCTAAATTCGATCTTTCCTTATATATAACCGAAGTGGAAGAGGGCTTACATGCACAATTCGAATATAGTACAGAGCTCTTTAAGAAAGATAGTATTGAGAGATTGAGTGAACATTTTTTAGCCATTTTAGAAAAAATTACCGAATCATCTAATATAAAGTTAGCGGAAATAGAGATGATAAATCGTGAAGAAGAGAAGTTACTCCTTCATGATTTCAATCAAACTCAATATGACAATCATAATAATACATTATTACATGAATTATTTGAGAAACAAGTAGAGCGAATACCAGACAAGGTAGCACTCCAGTTTGCTGGACGAACGATGACTTATAAAGAATTGAATGAACAAGCGAATCAACTTGCGAGGAAAATAAGAAAATTAAAGAGACAAGGTGAAGAAGAATTTCTTGTTAGTGTCGCAATGGAACGCTCGTTTGAAATGGTTAAGACCATACTAGCGATATTAAAAGCTGGAGGTGCATACGTACCAATTGATCCTCATCATCCTAGTAAGCGAATAGAAACAATTATCAAAGATAGTCAAACGTGCGTATTATTAACACAAGATAAGTTTAAAGAAAAACTAAGTTTCTATCATGAAAAGGTTATCGTTGTGGATGACCAAAAAGATCACAAAGAAGAAGTATCTAATTTAAGTCGAGTTAGTAATCTTGAAAATTTAGCATATGTCATCTATACATCAGGTTCTACAGGTAAGCCGAAGGGTGTTATGATTGAACATCGAAATGTTTTAAATACATTATTCGGATTACAGAGAAAATTTCCTATTACAGAAGAGGATGCATATTTATTAAAAACACCTTTTATATTTGACGTCTCGGTAGCAGAATTATTTGGCTGGATGCTTGGAGGAGGAAGGCTGGTTATTTTAGAGCCTGAAATGGAAAAGGATCCAGTGGAACTATATAAGGTGATTCAAAAAGAACGGGTGACACATGTCAATTTTGTACCTTCTATGATTCAAGCATTTGTCGACATGGTCCCTGATAAACAGCTACAGGAATTAACAGATTTAAAATATATGTTTATTGCTGGTGAGGCATTATCGCCCAAATTGGCTAAATCGGCAAGAATGTTATTATCGCATACTGATTTATATAATCTCTATGGCCCAACGGAAGCGAGTATTTATACAACAGGGTATGCGCTAGACAATAATCTTGAAATGTCAATTTTACCGATTGGAAAACCACTTGATAATACAGGCGTGTATATATTAAGTAATGAAGGGAAATTACAACCGATAGGCATTCCTGGTGAATTGTGTATAGCTGGAGAAGGGGTAGCAAGAGGATATCTCAATGATGAGAAACGAACGAAGGAGAAATTTATCTCCCATCCTTACAAAAAAGATACTGTCTTATATAAAACAGGTGATTTGGTCAGATGGTTACCAGATGGGAATATTGAGTATTTAGGTAGAAAAGATTTCCAAATTAAAGTACGAGGATATCGTATTGAAATTGGGGAGATAGAGTATTGCATCATGCGACGTGAAGGTGTTCGTGAAGTAGTTGTTATTGATAGGGAAGATCCTCATGGAAGAAAATATTTATGTGCATATATTGTGTCGGATGTTGAATGGAGTAATAAAGTATGGCATCACTACATGAGAGAGAAGCTTCCAGAATATATGATTCCAACTAATTTTGTGCATTTGGAAAACATGCCATTATCATTAAATGGTAAGTTAGACCGAAAGGCATTACCTAAAGAAGAAGTTATCTTAAATCAAGAGGAATACATAGCACCACGAAATGAAATGGAAGCTAAATTGGTGCAAATATGGTCAGAAGTATTGGGAATTGAAGATAATCGTATTGGAGTTACCAATGACTTTTTCGAGCTGGGTGGTCATTCCATATCAATTTTGAAAGCTTTAACTAAAATGTATTTTCATGGCTGGAATATTAGTGTTAAAGATTTTTACACAACGCCGACAATTCGAAGTTTAGTTGAAAAAATTAAGTTAGTAGAAGATTCTGCTGAGGTAGTACATCATCCTGAAATAATGAATATAAATTCACCTAATAATAGGAAAATTATGCCTAGCGGAAATATAAAAACAATGGATAATATTTTGGTAACAGGTGCTACGGGATTTCTAGGGATTCATATCATTAGAGAGTTACTAGAGGAAACGGATGCAACAATCCACTGTTTGGTACGAGGACCGGTTGCAGAAGAACGCTTTTTAAATAAGATAAGGTTATATTTTAATGATACATTATTGGAAAACTGGAATGATATCAAACATAGAATAAAAATTATCGCAGGTGATATAAAGCAAGATAATTTAGGGATGGTAAAAGATGACTATATAAAACTTGGTAATACAATAGATACAGTAATTCATGCTGCTGCTATTGTTAAACACTATGGCGATAAAGATGAGTTTAACAAAATAAATATTGAGGGAACGGAAAAAATGATAGATTTCTGTTCTAATCATGATATTTATTTTCACTATATTTCTACAATTAGTATTTCGGGCACTCGAACGATGGATCAATATCAAAGGCATTTCACGGAAAATAACCTCTATATTAAACAAGATATTTTTGACAATGTTTATCTTAATAGTAAATTTGAAGCTGAATCACGAATATTTGAAGCGCAGAGAAATGGGTTACAAGCTAGTATTTATCGGGTTGGTAATTTAACTGGAAGATTTACTGATGGGGTTTTCCAAGAGAATATAGAAGAAAATGCGTTTTATCGTAAATTTAAATTTTTAGTTGATTTTAAAGCGATACCAGATTATCTTCTAAACCAATTAATTGAATTTACGCCTGTAGATATATGTAGTAAAGCTATTGTTAAAATTTTAAAAACAGAGGAATCATGTGGTAATGTTTTTCATCTGTTTAATCACAATCAAGTAAAAATGGTTGATATCAAAGCAATGTTAGATTCACTAGGAATTAGGATTAACGTGCTTCAAGAAGATAAATTTAATACATTTATCGATACAATATATCGAAACAATGAACTAAAGGATGAATTATCAACAATTATTACTGAATTAATAAACGTGGAATCTAATCAGTATAAATGGGATGTTCATGTTGATTCATCTTTTACTAGAAAGTATTTACAACAGTTGGATAATTTTAACTATCCAATTATTGAATCAATTTATATTGGAAAATTGCTTAAACATATGAAAGAAGTTGGGTATCTTAAGGGGAAATAAAAGATTTTATTAGATGGAAAGGATGGGAAATAAGCATGAAATTCCCATCCTAACTTTGAAGGGAGAGTTCTATATGATTATTCCTTTAAGAGAAGGATATAGTAAAGATCGATCACTAGTAGGTGGAAAGGCAAGAAATCTATCGAAATTAATGGAGGCTGGAATAAAAGTACCGAATGGTTTTATTATATCCTCCAAATCCTTTTGGGAATTTATTGAAATCAATAATCTAGCTAATCAAATTAATCACTATTTAAAAACGATGGAAAATCCTAGTCATAGTATTAAAGAATTGTTTCATGTTAACAAAATTCCAAGTGACTTAGAAATGCAGGTAAAAAATGCATACGATAACTTGCTTTCTTCAACAGAAGTAGCAAAAGTTTCGGTAAGATCTTCTGCAGCTGCAGAAGATTTACATGATTCATCTTTTGCCGGACAATATGAAACATTTCTAAACGTTGGAAGTTTTGAAGGTTTAGTGAAGAGTATAAAGGAATGCTGGGCCTCCGTATGGTCTAATCAAGCTCTTCAATATTTACATAATGTCAATATTGACATAAAACAGGTTAAAATTGGTGTTTTGGTACAATCGATGGTACAGGCAGATACATCTGGCGTGGTATTTAGTGTGAATCCAGTAACCTCGTTATATGATGAAATCATTATTAATGCCAGTTATGGTCTAGGTGAGGCAATTGTATCAGGTCTCATAACCCCAGATATGTTTATTGTTTCAAAACAAGATAATACCATTTTGTATAAGGAGTTAGGACTTAAAGAATTTAAGGTTGTGGGAACAGTGGATGGTACAAAGGAAATACCAACGACTGAGCAAGAAAAAGCACTATTTAGTTTGCATGATAATCAAGTAGAACAGATTACGGAGGTAACGAAGAAAATAGAAAATTATTATCAATATCCAGTTGATGTTGAATTTGCAATAAATGAAAATGAAATGTATGTATTACAAGTAAGGCCTATAACTACTGTAAAGGAGCGTGTCAACTTTGAAAAATAAACTAATAGAACAAGATTTTCTGTTGTCTAATGATGATATGGACAGAGCATTCTGGGTACAAAATGATGTCCATTTTCCCAGACCATTAACACCACTTTTTACATCCCTTATTATGCCTGCAATGAGTAATGGTACAGAGGTATGTTATGAAAAAATGAAGATGCAAATAAAAAAAGTTGATGTAAAATCCTTAAATGGCTACTATTATCAGTCGGTTGTTCCTAGAAGCAAAGAAGATTATAGTCATGAAAAACATAAATCAATTATGATGAACGAAATTCCAAATATTACAAAAAAATTAGATGATTATGTTGATAATATATTTAATCCTTTTTATGAGAATTTATCAGCATTTCAAACCAAAAATAAATCCAGTCAATTAATTCTTCAGGCTGTAAAAGAGTTAGAACAATTTTTTATGCAAGCTTGGGTTATCCATTATGAGGTACTAACTCCTAAACAAGCAGCTGGTTGGATTTTGGAAGAGATGTATAGCCAATTGTTCAGCTCTGAAGATAAGTCGGTTATTTATGATTTATTAATTGGAACAATGAATAAATCATTAGAGACCGATAAAGCTATTTGGGAATTATCAAGGAAAGTAAAGAGTTCAACTAAATTAAATTATGTATTTGAAAAGACAGATATCGAAAGTCTTGCTGAACAATTAGCAAGTATAGAAAAGGGTCAGGAATTTATTTCAGATTTACAACGTGTCATGAATGAATATGGGTATAGAAGTGCTAATTTTCATGATTTTAATGAAGAAACTTGGGTTGAAAATCCTAAGTATATCCTTGGGATTGTAAAAACATATTTAAATATAAATTATGACTTTAATGAGAAGTTTATCGAATTAAATACAAAAAGAAATAAATTATTTAATCAATTATTATCTGAGATACCTGATAGTAAAGAAAAACAAAGGTTTATTAGCATGATTCAAACAACTTTACATATTTGGCGTATTGAAGAAGATCATCATTTCTATATTGATGCTATGCTTCCAGCTAGATCAAGACTCTTCTTTCTTGAAGTTGGTAACTATTTAGTAGAACAACAGATGATTTTAGATAAGCATGATATTTTTTATCTATATATAAATGAAGTCAAAGAATTGTTAGAACAACCCAATAATGTGAGAGATCTAATCGAGACACGAAAGAAAAAGCATCGAGAGAACATGAAGAATATTCCAGTTCCTTTTGTAGGAGACCCTGCAAATATGGGTAATGCGTATGAGTTAGAGCAAATCGTAGGTTTCCCACAAGAGCCTATAAACAAACAACAACAATCTTTTAAAGGTGCCGCTGCATCTAAAGGATTATACAAAGGTAAGGTTAAAATCATTCATTCACAGGAGGATTTTCATAGGGTTAATAAAGGAGATATCTTAGTAAGTAAAACGACGACACCACCTTGGACGGTCCTCTTTCCAATAGTCGGTGCAATTATAACGGATAGTGGCGGAATTCTCTCTCATGCTGGAATTATTGCAAGAGAATATGGTGTTCCAGCTGTGTTGGGAACAAAAGTAGCTACTTCTATTTTAAAAAATGGAGATGAAGTAACTGTAGATGGTACTAGTGGAATAGTTTATTTTTAATTGTTAGTACTACAAACAATATTAAGGGGTGAATGTATGCAGAAAATAAGACTCTTTTGTTTACCATACGCTGGTGGATCATCTTATGCATTTGGTAAATGGAATACCCATTTACATCCATCGATTGATTTAGTACCAATAGAATTACCAGGTAGGGGGAGAAGGATAAATGAACCTCTAATTTCTAATTATAAAGAAATGGTGAATGACATATTTGAGGCAATCAAAAATGAACTAGATGATTTGCCGTACATATTATTTGGTCATAGTATGGGTAGTCTATTAGTTTATGAATTAGTATATAAGATATTAGAATCGAATAAGAAAATGCCAATTTCAATTATTTTCTCTGGGGCAGAACCGCCAAAGTTACGAAAGCAGAAAGTAATTTCTACGTTGCCCGATGAGGAATTCATAGAAGAAATTCTTGCGATAGGTGGTACACCAAAAAACATTTTTTCTAATAAAGAGTTAGCTGAAATTTTTATTTCTATATTAAGATATGATTTTCAATTAATTGAGTCCTCTATTCCAGGAGATTATAACCCACTAGATATAGATGTTGTAATATTTTACGGAAGGCAAGATGATTCTACTAGTTTTACCAACCTACAAGAGTGGAAAAATTATACAACAAGAGCATGTAATATTATCGCTTTTGAAGGTGGGCATTTTTTTATACACGATAACGAAAGAGAAGTAGTAAAAGAAATTAATAGATTAGGGACAATTTCAGAAATATATACGAATATAAAAGGCGAATGCATATGAATTTACTGAAGTTCATCCTGAGGAGATAAATATTAATAGAATGATTTATCATGCAAATAGAGCTTAGCATCTTGTGTGTAGTTGGTATTGTCACACTAATTGTAATTGTATTAAAAAACTCAATATTATTGATTGATCGAATTAACTTATAAAAGAAGGTTATTCTATTCAAGGTGCATTAGTGAAAGCAAGAAAAAATAGAATGAGACCAATTTTTATGATAACTATTATAATAGTAGTAGGAATAGGATCTTTAGCCTTAGAATCTAGAATGTTCAGTGATTATTAAATACCATTGGCAACCGTAATTATTTGGCATTCTTATTTTCTACTTTTACAACATTATAGTTAAGTCAATCGTTTGTTAATTATTTTTCTTCTTACGTAAGAAATCAGTAACAAACGTGGAAGATACAAAGAAATTAGCTGACTAACAGGAAAGGGTTCGTTCTTAGCTTAATTTCGAAATCTTTTATGTAAAGTCTTATGACAATGCTCTAATGATGATAGCTTCTGCAGGACTATATCATTAGAGGAGTGAATAACATCAGTAGGAGGTAAAGCCTACTGATGAATGTTTCATTTTATGGAAACTGTTAGTTTTCATTGAATTGGAGTGGTTTAATGTCGCAAATTCATGCAATAAAGGTGCCAGAGGAAATAGTAGATGCTGATTATGAAAAATTGGTTAATTGTGTTTCAGCTAGTAAAAAAGAAAAATTAAGTAGATATTTTAATAAGAGAGATGCATATAGAAGTCTACTTGGTGATTTATTAGTTCGTGTATTTATATGGGATAAATTCCTTATTCCTAATGATCAAATTACGATTTCCTTTAATAAATATGAAAAGCCAGAAATCGATTTGGGTTTTCCGTTCTCATTTAATATATCCCATTCTAAAGACTGGGTAGTTTGTATATTTGGTAATCAAGAAGTAGGAGTGGACATTGAACAAATGGATAAGGTAAACCTGGATCTTGTTAAAAGTTATTTTAGCCAAACTGAGTATGAAGATCTTATCATTTTGCCTGAACCCATGAGGACAAAGTACTTTTTCAATTTATGGACTTTAAAGGAAAGTTATATTAAATGTATTGGTACTGGATTAAACTGTCCATTAAATTCTTTTACGATAAGGATAAATGGATCTTCTATCTTATGTATGGAAAATGATAATATTTTAAGTCCAAATTTATCATTTAAGTTATATCATTTTGATTCCAGTTATAGTTTGGCTGCTTGTGCAAATTCAATATTACCGGACAATGTAACCGTCATTACTTTCGAGGAACTTATCGTTAGAATCTAATACATATTAACAAATCATCGTTATTTATTAAGAAAGGGGTATTTTATGGGGAAACTTGTTGAACTTAAGAATATTAGTAAAGTGTACACAAATAAAAACGTACTACGTGATATTTCGCTGACAATCGATGAGGGGGAAATCATTGCAATTTTAGGAGGAAATGGTACTGGTAAAAGCACCATATTACGGATTATAGCTGGTCTAGAACGACCTAGTTCAGGAAAAGTTATTTACCCTAAAAAAAGTATTAGGGTTGGATATGTACCAGAAAGATTCTCTAAACTTCTTCGTTTTACACCAAGTGAATATTTAAATTATGTAGGAAAAATTGATGGCCTCTCTAAAGAATATTTAACAAAAAGAATTTCTTATTTACTAAATCGTTTTCAACTTAAGGAATTAAATAATCAATGGATTATGAATTTGTCAAAAGGTAACATCCAAAAGGTGGGAATAATTCAGGCTATTTTGCAAATTCCTGAACTATTAATTTTAGACGAGCCTATTTCTGGCCTTGATTTACATGCACAGCAAGAGTTATTGACAGTATTAAAGGAATTAAAAGAACAGGGTACTACCATTTTATTGACATACCATGAATCTAATATTTTTGAGAGCTTAGTAGAAAAGACTTATGATTTAAATAATGGTCTTATTTCTAAGGTGAATTCTGTAAAAATAGAACAAGAAAAGATTAAGTTATTGGAGGTAAAACAAATAGATGATTCCCATGTTAAGCAATGGCATGAAGTCATTTCTATGGAAAAGAAGGATAATAATTTGTTACTTTACGTTCATTTAAAAAATAGTGATGTCATACTATCAAGAATCCTTCAATTAAAAGGAAGTATTAATAGTGTATCAACTATAGACTTCGATAGGAAGATTAATAATGAGCGAGATGTATGAAGCGTCTTCCTTTTAATTTTTTTGAATAACCTTTTACTAATAATGACCTATGTTTTCTGTAAAATAAAAATGCAGTGCAATATCAGTCGGATATGGAATTTCTACAAGCATGACTCACACACTAGGGACGCTGTAATGACAAGCATTTGGTACTATCATGTTTGTCTCTCCATGTAAATCTGTGTTATTACAATTCTATGTATTTTTATTTTGTACTAAATATGATCTATACATAATATAAAAGGAGAGATTGTTTTGAAAGAATTTATTAAATATAGTTTACAAGATTATATCCGTTCCCATAAATATTTTCCACCTATTTCAACTTTCTTCATATTAATTGTTGTTAATTATACATACAAACCTAACCCAGTCATTAGTAGTTATGCAATAACTGCATTGATTTTATATATTATATCTTCTTGGATTTGTGTAAGTTTTTTATCCCTTGATTCACCTGTTCAGAAACAAATAATGACTCTACATATCAAAAGTAGTAATCGTTACTATATTTCTAAATTAATTTCAGTATGGCTTATTTCAATTGTACTTGCTGTTTTTGCATTTCTATATCCAATTATTTTTAATATGTTCAATGAACCTGTAACTATAATTGTTGGCTTAGTTTCTTTAGTAAATCATATTGCTTTAGCAACATTAGGTATTAGTGTTGCGAGCTTATTTAGTAAGTGGATAGTAGATAATCCTGTGAATTCTTATGGAGGGTTAGCAATTACCGTAATGACTTCAATAGGAGCAATAGGGATTTATGATCTTTTACCTTCCACCTTTAAGAATATAGTTTGGGTCATTCCCCCTGCAGTGAGCACACAAACGACACTGATTCATTGGAGTGGTAAAAGTATCTTAGAACTTTCTCTTTTTCCTTTTATTTGGGTATTTATTTACTCAGTGTTAATTTTATATCTATTTTTAAAATTATCGAAGCGATTAATGCGATAAAATTTGTAGGATATAATCTTAATATAAAAATTCTTCACTTCCATAAAAATGACTTCATTTTCTAAAAAGTAAGAAATAAAGTTGTGAAATATTAATATTATTTACAAATAAGGGGATGGGAAATATATGAAAGAGAATGTGGGAAATGAGATCTATTCTTGGATTAAATCATTAGCATTGGCATTAATCATAGCTTTTATTGTGCGTCAATTTTTATTCTCACCTATGAACGTAATTGGAGAATCAATGTTACCTACTTTTGAAAATAAAGATAAAGTTATGGTAAGTAAATTATCATATTTACAACGATTTGATATTGTAGTATTCGACGCACCGGATGCAAATGAGTATTATATTAAAAGGGTTATTGGTCTACCTGGGGATAGTATTGAAATGAAAGACGAAGTACTATATATTAATGGAAAAGAAATAGAACAACCTTATTTGGAGGGAATTAAGGGAGATAATAATTCATCTGGTATGCGTACAGGTGACTTCACTCTACAAGAATTAACTGGTGAAACAAAAGTACCTGAAGGATCATTATTTGTATTAGGGGATAATCGTATAATTAGTAAGGATAGTCGTTCTTTTGGATTTGTTTCTAAGGAATCCATTATAGGAGAAGTTAAATTTCAATATTATCCATTGGATAGAATAGGTATACCAAAATAAATCAGAGTGTTGGGAAATACTTTGGGTTTCCCAACACTCTGATAGTCATTTATTTTAATATCGGGTACCGCCACATCACTATCAAGCTAAGCTCATACAACGTCACTTTAGTAGAGGTTATTTCTTTTTTTCTAGAGGATACATGTAGGGAATTTAAAGATTTGCTTACGAAATAGACCCTAATGGGTTTCCTTTTTTGAATTAAGCCGCTTGATTATCAGACATGGTAAAATTGTAAACGATACCTAAAATATCAAAGACTGTTTTCTTCTCATATCGATGAGATTTTCGCCCATTTTGCTGTAGGAGGTTAAACAGACAAATGAGAATCTTTGATAGCTCTTGGGTGTATGAATCTTTATTCCTGTTGTATAGCTGCATAACGAATGAAAAAGGATTTGGGAGTTGAAATGCGGTTAAATCTAAAATACGGATACGCTATGAAAATAGAAGTATATGGAGAATAAATCGGTATAGATGAGGCCAATTTTTGGTTTAGTAGTTCAGCTAGTATGTGTTGTGAAAATTGGACGGCTGCTTGATTAAATCTTTGATTCAGTCCTTCAGGACTGATGAGTACTTCTGTTGATGCTTCAAACAGCTAGATAACTAAGTTAAAGACGTCTTAGCGACATTTTGGTTCATCCATACACATAAAGCGACTAGATTTTTTGCTTGGTACTTACTGGTTCGTTGAACAAAACCAATACCTCTAGCAAAATCTCGTAAGATATTTGGAAATAAGAAGCTTTGAATTTCTTGAGCGAATAGTTGTAATTCATCAGATACAGAAGTAGACATACAAAAACGCCATCCTTTCCTATTTGGAGTGAACCCTGAGAATGGGACGATAAAAAACACCTCTCTAAATCGTAAGTATCAGTTATGATTTTAATGGAGGGGTTTTTCGTATGGGGAAAAAGGCGCATTATCCCGCCGAAATAAAGTGGAAAGTAGTTGAAATGAAACACCAAGGATTCAAAAATAAAGAAATTATGGATGCCTTAGGAATTAGACATGTGGCTCAAATTAAAACTTGGATGAAATGGTATCGTGAAGGCGAAACCTATCGGTTTGAACAATCTATTGGAAGACAATCTGCACATGGAAAAGGCTTAAAAAGGTTAACAGAACTTGAACAAAAAGAATTAGAAATACGTTATTTAAAGGCAAAAATTATATTGCTAGAAAAGTGCCAAGAAATCTTAAGGAGGTGGGAGGAAAAGAAGAAATAATGAAAATGATAAAGAAATGGCAATCAATTTTTACAATTGCAGAACTGTGTTCCATATTTAATATTTCACGTGCTATTTATTATCGTTGGAAAAAGCAGGAGAGAACAGTAACTAATCATGAAGAAAAAACCGTAATAGAAATATGTCAACATCATAAATATCGGTATGGATATCGTCGGGTTACAGCTTGTCTACGTGATCAATTTAACATCGTAATGAATCATAAAAAAGTATTACGTATCATGAGAAATATAACGTATTATCTCGTGTTAGAAAAAAGAAAAAGATATTTGTGCTCGGTCATGAACCAGTGGTAGCTAAAAATAGAATATAACGGAGATTTAAAGCTACCACTGGTTCATGAAAAATGGTTCACTGATATCACGTATTTGATGTTCGGCAATAAGACTCTTTATTTTTCATCTATTATAGAAGGGGTTAACAATGAAATTGTAAGTTATAAAATAGCTGAGACACAGGATGTTTCTCTTATATTAGATACTCTAAAAAGGCTTTAAGAAAGCGAAATGTGATTGATACGATTTTACATTCGGATCAAGGAAAAGTGTATACATCAAAACAATTTCAAACATATGCCAAAGAAAAAGATATTATCACAAGCATGTCTCGTACAGGAAACTGCCATGATAATGCCCTCATAGAATCTTTTCATTCTCATTTGAAATCCGAAGGATTCTATGAGCAAAATATAAAACAATCGAATAATGTTAGTGTAATACAAACTGTGGATGAATACATCCACTACTATAATAATGAACGGATTCAGAGAAAATTAGATAATATGTCACCTATAGCTTATAGGAAACATGTTATTTAGGTGTTTTTTTTGTCTCACCAAATGGGGTCAGACCACCTATGATTCTACAGAAAGAATAGGGTATTTTTCATTTTAGGGGGTATTTTGTTTTGTTAGCTTGACAGCGATGTAGCGGTATCCCTAAAAGAGTTCGAAAACTAACAACTTATTGCATTATGAAGTAATAAATAAAGAATCTTTATAAAAAAAACCTCTCTTTTTTAGAGAGGTTTACTTTTTCTCACGCATTTTTTCCAAATACATTAACGCATCATCCAGCGTATCCACTGGTACAATTTTCATTTTTGTTTTAATATCTTTCGCAGCCTCAAGTGCGTCTTTATAATTCGATTTCTCCGCACCTTTTTCATTTGGTGCAAAGAACACTTCAGCACCAGCATCACTTGCAGCGACCACTTTTTGCTGAATACCACCAATCTGGCCAACTTCTCCCTTTTCATTAATCGTACCTGTTCCAGCTATTTCATGTCCTTTTGTTAAATCATCTTCTACAAGTTGATTATATATTTCTAATGTAAACATTAGGCCTGCCGATGGTCCGCCTATTTCATGAGAATCAATCTTCACTTTTGGATCTACCACTAATTCTCTTTCCGTAACGATAGATACACCTATACCAACACGTCCATTTCCATTCGGAATGGTTTTTAAATTTAGATTTTCTTTTAACTGTTTTCCATTTCTCTTGTACTCAATATTTACTGTATCTCCTTCTTTTTTCCCTGTCATATATTCAATAAATTCCTCCGTCTTTTCAAATGTTTTTCCGTCGACAGCTACGATGACATCTCCAAGTTTAAGCATTCCTTCTGACGGCATCCCTTTCGCTACACCAGTAACCAATACACCTTTATTTTCAAAAGAAACAGTGCGATTTGCACGTTTATAAGCATTATAAATTGCTGCATTTTGCGAATCTTTCATTGCATACCTTTGGCGGAATTTATATTCTTCATCACTCTCACTTTTTTGCAAAATTTCTTCCGTTTTTAAAACGTGTGTATATGTATTAAACTGTGCGGCTATTAAGCTTACCATATTTGCAGGTTTCATCGCGACAGTGACAACCATAAAATCACCAGACGCCTTCTTTCCATCAACCACTTGAATGTATGGATCTAATTTCGCAGCCATACCTGGCTTTGTCACATAATATGGTAAACGCACATAAACAAGTAGTAACGCTAATATAATCCCTATTAAAATTGTATATATAAACTGAAAACGCTTAAACATGATATTTCTCCTTCCACTTCTCAGACCCAAATAATGCCTGGCCTTAATATGTGTAAAAGCAGGCGAACTAAATTGTTCTACTGCTGGCGCACCATTAAATTTGCTGCTATTTACCGATTTATAACAAGTTCGTGTTGCATAATTACACCATAAATAGATGTAATCTCTCCATTCACTTTAATCAGAGTTACATCAACTGCGATTACAATATCAACCTCTAAATATTTTACAACCGATACAGGAATGTGTTCAATTAATTCAGTATCTTCTAATAAGTGGTCATTTGTTTTTTCTGGGACAAACACTCTCGGTACAGATACACTAACTCGAACTGCCTCTACGATCGAACCGTTTGTATAAAGGAAACTTTTTCTCTTTCAAAATGTCAGTAGTTACAACAGCCGGTGGGATATCTAACTCTTCTAAACTCTTAGTATATGTAACCATTTTAACCATATCTTCGATAATTTTCCAACATTAAAGCTTATTTGGGCCCAGTACCCGCATTACTATAAAGTAATCAAATGTAGAAAGTTACATACGAATTTAGGTAAACTTGAGGCTCATTTATCAGTCCTTGAGTCTAAGAGCTAAACCGAATGAAGAAATTAATTAAAATTGTTATTTAACAGAGCTTATTCCTCAAATGAATTTCTGAATTTGTAAAAAAATGTGTGTGTGAAAATAAAAACCGTTTAAAATATAGTCGGTAAAATAATACCGGCTTTTTTCTTTAGGGGCGGGGAAGGTATTCGGAATTTTTGTTCGACAGACACCTGCAAAATCCGTACAGACTTTAAAACTTTGGGTCTAATTTACGAGATAATATTCTACGCTTTTCGCAACAAAAATATTTAAATTTAACAATATTATTGACTTAGAATAAACGTAAGCTACAATCCTTAAGCTTAAAGGTGACTTAACGGTACTCTGGTAAACTTAGTTTTGTAATTATTACATAACGAAAAAGGAGCCAAAATATGACAAGCACTCAACTGTTAGATAATAATATACCGTTAGGTTTATACGAATTATCTATGCCAGGTTACGAAAAGTTGAAGTGGTATCCTATCGAAGTAAAACGAGGAAAGCAGACGTTTCAATTTAAAGTGTACCGATTGGATAAAATAATATCTGTATTTTATATCGATGAATTAGGACGGAAACGTGTGTTAACAAGTATGGAAGAGTTAACGATGATGTTGGTAGTCGAGGAAGATAAGAAACGGTTTCGGGAATTCGTAGGGGATTCCGAATGGATCCTGTTAGACGGCATGTGTGCCGATAGAGGGATGGCGAAAGAAGAAATAACTGTGTATTTATATTTGAAGGCGCATGCGTTGGACGAAATGGAAGGAAATTGAATAAGAAATAAAAACGGCCTTAGTGGTGGTGGTCTTTTTCATTTATTTTGCTAAAGCAGGATGTTGTCAATAATCGCTAACAGCGGTAGGAAGGTTTTTATATAGGAAGTTATCAAAATTAACTTTGTCTATTGTTTCACGATCTATATTCATCTTCACGACAGAACTGAAAAAATAGTCCCTAAAAAACTAAAAAATTAGATCAGACAATTTATCTTCCCAAAAAATATTTTAATACTGTGGAAAATTCATATATAAAACTAACGCGAAATATGATATGATAAAAGTAACAAAATACTTCTAAAACTATCTTGCAAAAGGACACACCTACGCATAAATATGCCGTAGGTGTGTCCTTTTTTATGTATTTTTAAGATTTCAAGACTCAAAAGGGGGATATATATTGTGTACCAGTAATATAGCATCTACTAATGTTTCTTTTGAAAAATTGAAAAGTCAGGAAGAGAATGAAAAAACATAGTGTCAATATGTCCGAATTGTAAGAAACGCTCATTTAGAGCACTTTATAATGATTCTCCAAAATGGATACAGTTTTGCCTATGTTGTAATTATCGAGAAGTAAATACAATAGAGAGTCCGTTTGTTTATTAGATGTAGCTATTTACGTATTTTGATTAGGAGGAAGAAATTCCGATATGAAAATATGAATTAAGGCTATTTGTATAACATTATTTGTATTTCAAATGACAGCATGTAGCAATTCGACGCAAACAAAAAATGATTCGAGACCTGCCCAAGCAGTACAAAACGGAATACAACAGCACGTAGAAGGGAAAGCTATTGTTGATATTCCAGGGATTATAAGGGGAAATTAAAAGACTTAGAGACCGTTAAAGGGAAGGTATTACATATAAAAGACGGAGATACAATAGACGTAAACGTAAAGGGGCAGAGACAGACGGTAAGGTTACTGTTATTAGATACCCCTGAGTCTGTATCTCAAAAAATTCCACCACAAAAGATGGGAAAAGAAGCATCTTCCTTTTTAAAGAAACAGCTAGAAGGGAAAAGTGTAACATTTGTTTATGATCGGGGACCAAAAGAAGACAAATACCGTAGGAAATTGGCTTATGTATTTTGCGATGGAATACACATCAACGAATTAATGGTCAAGTCGGGTTATGGGATTATAGCCTATATTTCTAGACCTAATACTACATTTCTATCTGAAATGAAAGAAGCAGAAAACGAAGCAAAAGAATCAAAGGTTGGTGTATGGAGCATTAAAGGCTTTGTAGATGAAAAGAACCGGCATTATAACCGTAATGATGCAGATTAACCCCTAACCCATTGCAATACAAATATTTGTGCAAAATGGAGGTTTTTTGAATGAATGAAAACAAAAGAAATATGCTCTTATCCTTTATCATTTCAATTTTATTTATTTTCGCGAGTCTATTGCCAGTTAGTAATAATGAATATGTGTATGTTATCTCAAAAATTGGTGCTGCAGCTGGTGTAATAAATATTGTGATGATGAGCGTTTTCTTGTATTTTCAAAGCAAAAAAACGGGACATTTATTAAATTAGTAATTAAAGCTAAATAGTTTTCCTTACTCATATTCTTTTAAGTTTGGTAAGGAAAACCGAAAAGGAGTGTGAAAGGTGAGTCAAGTACCTGGATTTTTAAAGTTTGTTTTAGCGAAAGAAAGACGGTATGTATATTTAGTTGTAGCAGAAAAGAAAAACAAAAAAGTACATACACACATGGTATATAGATTTGGTCTGCTAGAAAAAGCATTAGAAACCATGTACGAAATGCGTGGTGATTTTGAAAATCTTTTCCCTCTAGAATTAAATGAGAGGGGATACGACTGGGAAGATATCAATGATTGGATACTTTCTATTAAAACAGGGTACTCGAAACACGGAAATAAACTAGTCATATATTAGCAAATGTTTTGTATTTTAAAAAATAGGTGAGGCGAAAATAAGATGTTGATCATTCAAAAGTATCACATTGTAATTGCTTGGACGATAGCTACTAGTGCAATGTTAATTAGTTTGTTTTTTAGTGAATGGATGAAGCTGCCGCCATGTGATTTGTGCTGGTACCAAAGAATGGCCATGTATCCATTAGTATTAATATTGGGGGTAGGGATATATAGAAAAGATTCGCACGTAAGCACGTATGCATTTCCATTTGCGTGTATCGGTTTAATGTTATCTGTATATCAAATTACAATTCAAGCGTTTCCTAATAGTGAGATGCAGATTTGTTCAGTAGGAGTTTCTTGCACAAAAGATTACTTAAATTTATTCGGTTTCATCTCGATACCTATGCTATCTTTTGTTGGATTTTTAGCTATCATAATACTTCTATATATTAAATCTGAGAGAGACAAAAGAATAAACAATACAGCGATTATGAACAATATGCTCGAATAAACACAAAATACCTATAAATAGATAAAAAATAAAAAGAGTTAAAAAAGGAGAAATAAAAAATGACAACAATGCAAGTAAGTAATGAAATGTACAAAATTCCAGAGGCGGATATAGAACTATTAAAAATCATGGCCCATCCAGTTAGATTACAAATTGTGAAAGAGCTAGAACGCCACAAAATTTGTAATGTAACACAGTTAACAGAGCTATTAGATGTGCCTCAATCTACCGTATCTCAGCATTTATCTAAAATGCGTGGAAAAATTCTTCGCTCAGAAAGAAGAGGATTAGAGATGTATTATCATATTGTGAATTCCAAGGCATGTCAGATTGTCGGAGTATTAGGTATTTAATTCTACATCGAAATAGGATGATAGAAAGAGTGTTGTTAAATATAGCTGCAAAAGATGATGTACTGCAGAATGATAAATTCACAAGCTTAAAGTTTAGTCCTTCTAATAATGGAGGAGCTGACTGTGGTGAAAAATTGATATAGGAGTTACTAAAAAAGAGTGCAGTACATGTGCATTCTTTTTCTTTGTGCCATAGCTACAATAGATAAAGTATTTTGTTTTGCTATGCGAAAACGATATTTTTGACTTTTTAAGCAAAGAAAATATTTAGTTTACTGATTTGTATAGTTGGAATTAAAGTTTAGAATATTCTGTGTCAACATTATCAATTTACTATAGTTTCCAATTATGTAAAGATAGAATTGATTATAATTTTCCGTAAATATTAGATTGAAAACTATTATAAGGGGAATTTGAGTATTTATAGCTTGTTTATAAACGATGATTGGGGGATACAGACAATAGGGTGATCAAGTACTGGTAGAATTTATTAAACGAAATGAGGTGACTTTAACTTGAGAGAAATTGCGAAAAAAGTACAAATGTTACGTTTACAGGAGGAGCATTCCGGGCGTAAGGCAGACGCAGAACAGTATTCTTCCAAGCGATGTAAAATAGAAAGAGAGGGTA
Source organism: Bacillus sp. FSL L8-0199 (assembly GCF_038005705.1). Lineage (NCBI taxonomy): Bacteria > Bacillati > Bacillota > Bacilli > Caryophanales > Bacillaceae > Bacillus > Bacillus sp. FSL L8-0199. The sequence goes on from NZ_JBBOTS010000002.1 coordinate 292,681, forward strand.
TTAATTTAGAAAAAAATAGAGTTAAAAAACAAACTCAAAAATTTCAAACGTCAGAAGAAAAATGGGACATAAAATGTAAAAAAGCAGTACAATTATTTAATCAAGGAGAGGAATATCCAACTATTGCAAAAAATCTGAGGTGCAATGTGAGTAGTTTGTATAGAGAACTTAAGAAACGGGGCACATTACAAACACCAAAGCAGGTAGCAGTATCTAAATCATTAAAATCACCCATAACATCAACACGAACAAAAAAAACAAATTTTGAGAGATATAAAGAATATTATATGTACAAATAGAAGAATTCATGGCTATAAATCTATACTTAATTCTTTAGTGTTAAAAAGCTCAGATTATAAAAGGTACAATGAAAAAATGCATGTTTAGCAGCAAATCTTCTTACAGTATTGATAGAGCATCTTTTTATTTTTTAGGATATTTATTTTCTGATAATAACATCCAACAAATATTGAAGGCTATTACCTGTTGCTTAGATCATAAAAATATTCATAAAATTAAATCCTTACTTATATTTGTTGAGTAGTTGGGTAAGAAAAGTTTTTTTACAAATGTTAAAATAAGAATAATTTGTCTAAAGCAAAAGAATCACCATGTCATAAAGGATTCTTTTAGAAGAGTTAGAGAGATGTTGTCACTTGACTCATATTGATTTTATGTTAAAAAGAAAGAATATTCAATCTTATTTTATGTTTCTCAATATATTTCGTTTATTTTCATATTATAATATAGTCAATTCTTTTTATTGATGTATCTCATTCTATATATTTTCCTGGAGTGAATCCTTTTACTAAGGATTCTTTTTTTATTATTAATAAAAATAAAAGCCCTCACAATGAAGTGAAGACCTTTGTTTATTTAGGCTAGTATGGCCGCGAGCATATTGTATGATTTTATCCTCGCTAAATTAAGATCTTAACCACCATGATTTCCATGAGCATATTGAATAACATCAATAGCTTTATGTGTTTCTGTAGGGGATTGGGCACCAAACATTAAAGTAAAAATAGTAATTACACCAACTAAACCGAGAATTGTCTTTTTCATTTTAATGCCTCCTTCTCAATAACTTTTTTTCCTGCTTGAGAACATGAATAGAAATAATGACTTGCTTTAATATGGTTATTCTCTTTATAAAATGCAGTAGCAAGATATTCTTCGTATTCCTTAATGAATTCGAAAAGTTCTTGCTCTTTAAAATATGATACGCCTTTTAACACTGTCATTTCAAGTGCTTCGGCAGGAAAACCTCCATTCATTGCATCTAATATTTTAAAATGGTGTAGATACTCTATATTTTCAATCTCTTGACAAACGGAATATCCTTTTGCTATGAGATCTTTGGCAACGGAGTGATTTCCTTCCTTCATGTGTTCCCTTGCCTCAATAAAAAGAGCCTTATAATTGTTAGGCATTTTTTGATTTACTTCTGAAAGATATCTAATGGCTAATGGCGAAAGATTTTGAGTAGCATACATTAACCCTAAATTTTGACGCACCATTAAAATAAATTGTTCTTCGTCTATTTTTTGGAACATATCCATTGCTTTCGTGAAATATTCTTCAGCGAGTTCCCATTCTCTCAAATGAGTACAAGCTAAGCCTATAAGATTATCACAGAATGCTACATTGATCTCATACCCAGCATGTTGAGCAAAGATTTCTCTTGCCTCTGATACTTTTTTATAAGATAATAGCCCTTGATATATGTCATAATGGAAAGCTCCAACTTTATAATAAAATTCCGCTTTTTCCAATTCATCAGGAATGCAGTCTAAAAGTTTTTCTGCTTTTTCATAACTCTCCTTTGCGATTTGGTATTTGCCAATAGTAGAGGCATGAATCCCTTTGAAAAAGTGATAATAATAAGCTAAGAAATTGTCTGTAGGCATATCAAAAGCCTCAACTTTGTCAAAACTGCTTTTTGAAACGCTTAAATTATCAATTACAAATTGGTATCTAAAATCTAGTAGTGAGTAGTAGAGTATTAAATCTTGATCCACTTCAATATTATGCATCTTAGAATCAATTATTTCTTTTAATTGATGTGCATTACCTATACGCCTTGAGCGGATTTCAAGATACCAATCGTTTAATAGCTTTGTAATTTCATTAATCCCCTTAGCTGAAACCATCATTATATATTCCCCCATCCTATAAAAGCCTACTAATGTTATATATTACCATTATAGCAAAGTATCCAGTTCGTTTAATTGTATTATATTTATTTTTCAATAAAATTCAGAAAAATAAGTTAATTATGATAACCAAATTATATTTGATTTATAGTTCTCTCATTAACAATTCAAGCAAACGTGATGTGATTGAAGTGAGTCGGAAAATAGCATGTTTGCATGAAAGTGGAATGAATAAATATGAAAGCCTCTCTCTACTATAATGGCAGCTTATTGAAGTTTTAGGCTAATAATTAATAGACAGTTTTAGTTAAGGAAATTTAAAATCCCTGTCTTTAAAGACAGGGATTAAAAAAAGGGATGACAGTTAACAACTGAAGGTACCATTATATTACCATTATTGGAATTTTTATTCCATGTTTTTATGTTGAGAAATAAATAATATATGATGTAAAAGGTGAGATGAGTAGAGGGTTCTTATAGGTTTAGCAATATGAGAAAGTAAATATTTCAATTAAATTTTTCTTGAAACGAGGAGTGGAAGTATTGTTTTTGCTTAGAAAACATTATTCAAAGTTATGTAGAGATTATGATATGAATAAAAAGAGTCTGGTAAAAAATTATAAGACACCAATTCATTGGAACGGTAAAAAACTGTTTTCGGAATAGGTGTCTTTTTGTATTGAGTAGAATGTATTTTCTCAACAGGAAAAATTGTAATTATCTATAAGTATTACTTATAAGGATAATAGGAAAGTAGAAATTAATAATAAAGGAGAATGCGAAATGTTAACAGTAATATCTAATAATGATCTAGCTAAAATCCGTGAAGAAGATGTAGATGTATTGAAGGTAATGGCGCATCCGGTTCGATTAAAAATCATAAGTGAATTAATACATCATAAAATGTGCAATGTTACACAGTTAACAGAAATATTAAAACTTCCACAATCCACTGTTTCACAACACTTAGCAAAGTTAAGAGGAATCGTACTCCGTGCAGAAAGAAAAGGACTAGAGATGCATTATTATATTGATAATACTAAAGCTCGTCAGATTGTAGAAATTTTAGGACTATAGGTAAATTATACGTAAAAGTTTCCTAGGTCTAAGATAAATCATGTACCATCTAATCGAATTATCGCAGAGGAGTTTGGAATTAACCGTACTGTTCCAGGTGCTACCCAATACATGCAAGATCTTATTTCTATCTTTAACCAAAAAGGATGGCATAAATCATTCTATGCATTCCGTGAAGACACATGGACAGGGATGAATTATGAATTGGGAACAGGAAAATTAAAATGGGATGAAGAGGGTAAACCGATGCGTCAAGATAATTCACTCTGGGATGTAATAAAAAAAGATCTACAAACGCATAAATAGTTTAGATTGTTAGGGTTAAGGACTAAATGTAAGCATCTAATTCAAATAGAATTAGATGCTTTTTATTTCAAAAAAATGTGGTCGTAATTGTTTAAACCTTTAAAGTGAAAAAAGTTTTATGAATTTTTTGTGAGATTCCAACCCTTAAATGTTGAAATTTATTTACTTATTTCTCCATTTGGATATATTTCTCCAATTGGATGGAAGTTTAGAATACAGAATCAAAACATAATAGGCTGTTATCGATGAGTTTATCGTAAAGTTGTTATTTAATGTGTCATCAAATAACATTTATATACAATAATACATAAAGAAAAGGAGATATATATATAAAAATATAGAGTAATAGACACAACTTAAATAGTATGAATAGTTTAGATTGTAAAAACATGAAGAAGAAAACAAAAAATCCTTAAGAGTACTAAGGAAAAATGAGGGAGATAATATGAGGAATAATTCAAAACATAAAACTAGAAAAATACTTGCAGCTACTGCTACAGTAACTATGCTTGCGACTGGAATGATTTCTTCATCAGATGTCTTTGCAGAGGAAACGCAGCAGCAAAAAAATTTATCGACATCACTGCAAAGTGAAAAATCAGTTAAATCAGAAAATAGAACATTTACAGTCCCAGGAAAAGGGGATGTTGAGGTACTGAAACAACAGGAAAGAAAAAGTATGGCATTTAGTCCATATGAACCAACTGGTTTATATGCAAAGCCAAATGAACAAATAACGATTAATGTAGAAGGTAATCAAGATATTCAGGTGTATATTGGAACGTATTCGTATGATGCTTCTTGGAGAGAAGATTCTAAGATAAAATCATTTACATTAAAACCTGGTATAAACACAATCCAATCTCCAAATGGGGGGATGATTTATTTTTATAATAAACAACAAGGTGGTAGCATTCGAACAACAATTACAACAGGTGGAACGACTACGCCTTTCTTTGAACTAGGAAAGCATACGAAACAAGATTTAATAAACATGCTGGACCAGTATCCTAATGCACATGCAGTAGAGTTAAAAGGAGAACGTGTATTAATTACGGCTAGCCCTGCACGTGTTAAGAAATATTTGTTGGGTTCTAATACAGATCCTGTACAACTCTTAAAAAAGATGGATGAAGCTACTCGAATTCAAGACAAAGTAGCTGGATTATCTGAAGAACAAGTAGATAAACATTATGTTCATTACGTAGAAGAAAATCATTCTCCTGATTATTATATGTATGCAACTTCTTATCGAACAGCATATGTAGGAGATGCAATCCAATACGTGTTAGATATTAATAAATTTATAACAGATGGCTGGGGCCCTTGGCATGAGGCAGGACATTTGAGACAACAATCGCCCTGGAAGTTTTATAATATGACAGAAGTACAAAATAATATATACAGCCTTTCTGTAGAAAAAGCATTTAATCAACCATCCAACTTAGAGAAAAGTGGAATTTATCCAAAAGCATTTCAATATCTAGAACAAGTGAATAAAAATTATGATGAAATTAGCGATGTTTTTGTAAAGCTTGTTATGCTTTGGCAATTACAGTTAGCGTATGGAGAGGATTTCTATCCTAAATTACATCAATTGTATAGAGACATGCCTTCAAGTGAACTTCCACAAACTGATGAAAATAAAAAACAACTATTTATGATTTCAGCATCAAAAGTAGCCAAACAAAATTTAATTCCTTTCTTTGAGAAGTGGGGATTACGTCCAAATAACGATACAATTCAAAAAGTAGCTGCATTAGGATATCCGATTTTAACAGTAGAGATTTGGAAGGGTACGGATTCTAATCCAATTAAACCAGATATGCCTAATGTAAATAATATTTTAGAAGGAAACCAGTTTGCATGGTCACTAAAAGGAATTAGTGATTTCGAGTTTGCAAAAATCAATTTCAATAAATCAACAGAAGAAATGCAAATTGATTTAAAAGCAGGCGTACCACATCATTATTTTAATGAAACATATGCGAGTATTAAAGTACAAAATGCATCAGGTAAAGTAATGTACAATAAAGACATTTATGGGAACAAACAACAAAATGCTGAATCACAAAAAGTTTCAGTCAAAGTAGGAGATTATATTGAGCTGACACATTTAGAAGGTGTGCATAGAGCTACTCTCACAAATGTAGATAATAGTAAACAAGAGAGCTTTGGAAAAAAAGCCATGTACGAAGTTACAAAGGAAGGTCTGAAGAAAGTAAATCAAATTGTTAATCCGAAACCGGACACAGAATCTCCAACACAGCCACAAGGATTATATGCAAGCAACCTTACTTCTAACAGTGTAGAGCTAAAATGGAATCCTTCTACAGATAATGTAGGTGTAAAAGAATATCAGGTATTACGCGATGGACAATTGATTCAAACGGTACAAGGAACGACGTTTACTGATCAAAACTTAACAGTTAATAAGGAATACAAATATGCAGTGAAGGCTGTAGATGCAGCTGGAAATACATCAATTCAAAGTGAAATTCTTCTGGTAAAAACAAAAGATCAAAATGTATCTTATGAGAAATGGGATCCAAAGAAGGCATATACAAAGGGCGATAAAGTTGAACATCAAGGGACAGTGTATGAAGCGGTTCAAAGTCATCAAGGAAATGGGGACCCGAATTGGATATTTGCGTTATCTTTATGGAAACCAATTACAATCAAATAACATGAAAGAATCAGATGTAAAGATAGAACAACATAAAATTGGGGCAGTATTTTAAAGATTTACTGGATGTTGCTTGAATTTTGATAGATTTCTCTACTAAGTTATTATTCAATATTGAACTACTCACCACTTAACGCCCTTACGGACTTTTTGAAGTGGGAGATTCCTGCGAAAACCGGTGTATCCACCGGTTTTCTTAGCAGGCTCTACCCGTAGTCCCTACGGTGAGAACATAAGTATCTTGTACGTTAACGCACCACACTCCCTACTTTAGCTTGGTTTTCGCAACTTCGGTAAGCATGGGGCGATAGAACGTTGAAGATTTTACGGTTGCAACGTTTTTCTGCAACCAACCCCATATCTTCAGTTTTCAAAGAGCAATCTGTATAAGTAAATGATAACAAACATGTTGGCTTATGCCAACCGACATTCATCTCCCACCTAAAATTGGTGTTTTACACCTTCACATTTTTGAAGAAGGAGTCTTCTGTCGGGAAACAATAAAAATTAGAAAAGGATGTAGATTAGTGATTAGTCAGAAAACGAAGAAAAGATTTAATAAAGTTATTATAATGACCGCAGCATGTAGCATGTTTTCTATGTTTGGAACGTCTATTTTGCACACTAAAGCTGCAACACATTCAGCTGCTCCAGCAGTTTATGTGAGTCCCAAAAATATATCTGCCTCAGATATTATTAGTATAGACTGGTCACCAGTTCAGACACCACCTTATACGTACTGGGCTGTACACAACTGGAATGCAGGTGGTGAAGCTGGAGGATATGCTGGTTTTCAACAACAAAGTGGGTTCGATGAAAATGGAAAACGTACTTTACATTTTGCCTTATGGGATCCAATTTCCTCTAAAGAAGCAATAAAGGCCGAATACTTATCTCCGAATTCGCAAGCTGGACCCTTTGGAGGAGAAGGAACAGGAATGAAGGTTCAAACAACTTATGGTTGGAAAGACTACAATTGGTACACAATGACAATGCGTTCATGGCAAGAAAATGGTCATACTAAATTTGGACAATGGATGAAAGATGTAACAAACAATAAATGGCATCAAATTGCAATTATGGACTTTCCGGTTGCTAATGTTGCATTTAATCATGGGTTAGGAATGTTTCAAGAAGACTGGGCTGATAGTGGACAGAATGTTCGAGAAGCGCGCCTGAAAAATGGTTATAGCCGAAAATTAGTTGATAAACAATGGAGTTCTTGGAATAATCAAAGTATTTCTGGAACGCATGATAATACTTATCAATATGATGGAGGAGCTACTTCAGAATATGTATGGGTCAAAGCAGGAGGTAATACGCAGTCTACTATTGGGGCAGGAAAAATATTCACGCTAAATCAACCTACTCAACCTGAAATAGGAAAACTAGATTATGATATCCAATCTATATATTATGAAGATGAAAAATTAAATGTATCTTGGAAACTAAAAGAAAATAGTACACCGCAATTTAAGGGGAAAATTGAAATTTATAATAATGAAAATATGACGGGCCAACCTATTAGCGTAATTGATGATATTAAATCTTATCAAAATGGAATCAGTCAATCTATATCATTACCAACAAGTGCTTATGCAAAAATTGTATTAACGGATATATTTGATCAAACTGTTGAGAAAAAGGTACAAATCAAAAATGAATCTCCAAACATTTTTGAAGGTAATGAATTTGCATGGTCGTTGAAAGGGATTGGAGATTTTGAATTTGCGAAAGTAAATTTAAATAAATCAACAGAAGAAATGCAAATAGATCTAAAAGCAGGTGTACCACATAACTACTTTGATAGTACATATGCAAGTATTAAAGTGCAAAACACATCAGGTAAAGTGGTCTATAACAAAGAGATTTATGGAAACAAACAGCAAAATGCTGAATCGCAAAAAGTTCCAGTCAAAGTAGGCGATTATATAGAGTTAAGACATCTAGAAGGTGTACATAGAGCTACTCTTACAAATGTAGATAATAGTAAGCAAGAGAGCTTTGGAAAAAAAGCTATATACGAAGTTACAAAGGAAGGCCTGAAGAAAGTAGAAAAAATGCCAGAAGCAACAATTTTAGAAGGAAACAAGTTTGCGTGGTCATTAAAAGGATATAGTGATAGAGAAATTGCAAAAGTAGATTATGATAAAACGGTAGAAGAGATGAAGGTAAAACTAGAATCAGGTGTACCACATTCCTATTTTGCTAGTACATATGCGAGTATTAAGGTTCAAAATTCTTCTGGCAACGTTCTGTACAATAAGGAAATCGTGGGAAATAAACAACAAAATGCTGAAAGCCAAACTGTGCCCGTCAAGGTAGGGGATTACATTGAATTTACCCATATAGAAGGAGAAGCAACAAAGGAAAAAACGCGAGCAACTTTAACTAACCTTGAAAATAACAAAAATGAAACCATTGGAAAGACAGCGAGGTATCAAGTGACAAAAGAAGGCTTGAAGAAAGTAGAGAAAATGCCAGAAACAACGGTTTTAGATGGAAATCAATTCGCTTGGTCATTAAAGGGATATAATGATCGAGAAATCGCGAAAATAGAATATAACAAAGCAACAGAAAAAATGCAGATTAAATTAGAAGCGGGTATCCCCCATTCTTATTTTACTAATACGTATGCAAGCATTAAAGTCCAGAATTCATCCGGTAATATTTTGTACAATAAAGAAATTATAGGAAATAGACAACAATCTGCTGAGAGCCAAACTGTTTCAGTCAAAGTAGGAGATTGTATTGAGTTTACTCATATAGAGGGAGAAGCACAAAAGGAAAAGACACGCGCCACACTTACTAATCTTGAGAATAGTAAACAGGAGTATATGGGAAAGAAAAGAATATATCAGGTTACCTCTATGGGATTATTAATAAAGCCATAGATTTCAATACAAAAGTTAAATTATAGATTTATATATTATATAAAAATCTTAACCATTATACGCATTAAAAAATGCTTAAGAGAATATAGATTGGCGGGTATAGTATGAACATATTTAAAGGGTTTCTAATTTCATCAATTGCAATGACCACATTTGTAGGAACAGATCTAATCCTACAAAATGATAGTATTCATAATAAAGTTTACGCTGAATCTAATAATGTCACATACAAAGAAAGAGATTCACAGGAAGAAAGATTAATTGTAAAGTTTAAAAATCAAATTGACTTACCTTATGAAGATGGTATTGAGAAACGAATAAAAAATGGGGATTATGATAACAATTTAAAGCAGTTATTTTCCGAAAATACAGAACTTACTTTAAATCGTCTGTTCTCATCTGTAAATCCGATAGAGATTGAAAAGTTATCAGTACAATCTAAATCAGTTGCTAATGAATCAGCTAATAATTTATTAAATTATTATATTGTACAAGCTCCTAATAACATAGAAATAGAATTATTACTGAAAAAATTTGAAACATCTTCTCTCGTAGAGGAGGCTTATATACAAGAAAAACAAATTTTGACACCCCCTGAAATACAGTTACCAAATTTATCTGTTAATCCGTACGATGATCCTAGATTTAAAAATCAAGGATATCTTGAAGCGGCACCAAAGGGAATTAATGCCTCGCATGCTTGGAGCATTAAAGGTGGTGATGGGAAGGGTACAACTTTTGTGGATATGGAATATGGATGGTTATTGAACCATGAGGATTTAGTCAATAAAAGTATTAAGCTTATGTCGGGACAAAATATAAGCCAGCATAGAGCTCATGGTACTTCTGTATTAGGAATTGTTTCATCTGAAGATAATCAAATTGGAAATATTGGAATTGCACCAAAAGCAAATGTAAAAGTAATATCCCAGATCAGGGATAATGAAATTTATAATACGGCGGATGCTATTTTAAGTGCTGTACATAATTTACAAGCGGGAGATATTCTTTTATTAGAGGCACAAGCTTCGTATGATGGGTATGGGGATAAATATTTACCTGTAGAAGTACATCCAGATATTTTTGATGCAATTCGTGTTGGTGCAGATAAAGGGATTATTATTATAGAAGCTGGCGCAAATGGTTCAAACGACTTAGATAATTTTAAAGATCGTAATGGAAAAAAGATCTTAAATCGAAATAGTCTAGACTTCAAGGATTCAGGTGCTATTATGGTTGGGGCGGGATCATCAACTGTTCCACATAAACGTTTATGGTTTTCAAATTATGGAAGTCGATTAGATGTATATGGATGGGGAGAAAATGTTGATACAACATCAGCAAATCCAAGTCAAAATACTACAAATTTATATACATCAACATTTAGTGGAACATCAAGTGCTTCACCAATTATTGCTGGAGCAGCAACTTCGATACAAGGTATTGCTAAAGAACATCGAGGCTCTCCTTATACACCAGTAGAATTAAGAAATATCTTAAGTAATCCGAATACAGGAACAAAATCTCAAGATCCGTGGAATGATAGAATAGGTGTTTTACCTGATTTAAAAACTATATTAGATAACTTAGGTTTTAATTCAGATATACCGAACTCTTCTAGTATTTTAGAAGGAAAGCAGTTTGCATGGTCCCTAAAAGGAATTAGTGATTTTGAGTTTGCTAAAATTAATTTCAATAAATCGACAGAAGAAATGCAAGTGGACTTAAAAGCAGGCGTACCGCATCATTATTTTAATGAAACATATGCGAGTATTAAAGTCCAAAATGCATCAGGAAAAGTAGTATACAATAAAGACATTTATGGAAATAAACAACAAAATGCTGAATCGCAAAAAGTTTCAGTCAAAGTAGGAGATTATATTGAGTTAACACATCTAGAAGGTGTGCATAGAGCTACTCTCACAAATGTAGATAATAGTAAACAAGAGAGCTTTGGAAAAAAAGTCATATACGAAGTTACAAAAGAAGGCTTGAAGAAAGTAGAAAAAATGCCAGAAACAACAGTTTTAGATGGAAATCAATTTGCATGGTCCCTAAAAGGAATTAGTGATTTCGAGTTTGCAAAAGTTAATTTTAATAAGTCGACAGAAGAAATGCAAATCGACTTAAAAGCAGGCGTACCGCATCATTATTTTAATGAAACGTATGCGAGTATTAAAGTACAAAATGCAACAGGGAAAGTAGTATACAATAAAGACATTTATGGAAACAAACAACAAAATGCTGAATCGCAAAAGGTTCCAGTTAAAGTAGGAGATTATATTGAGTTGACACACCTAGAAGGTGTGCATAGAGCTACTTTAATAAATGTAGACAGCAGTAAACAAGAAAGCTTTGGAAAAAAAGTCATGTACCAAGTTACAAAAGAAGGCTTGAAGAAAGTAGAAAAAATGCCAGAAACAACAGTTTTAGATGGAAATCATTTTGGGTGGTCTTTAAAAGGATATAGTGATAGAGAAATCGCAAAAGTTGATTATAATAGGGCAACAGAGAAAATGCAGGTGAATTTAGAAGCAGGCGTACCACATTCTTACTTTAATAATACGTATGCAAGTATTACAGTAAAGAATTCAACCGGTAGTGTTGTATACAATAAGGATATAGTGGGAAATAGTCAACAAACTGCTGAAAGTCAAACCGTGCCGGTAAAAGTGGGAGATTACATTGAGTTGACCCATATAGAAGGGGAAGCAGTAAAGGAAAAGACACGCGCTACACTTATTAACTTTGAGAATAATAAACAAGAATATATAGGCAAAAAAAGAATCTATCTAGTTACTTCAACGGGATTAAACAAAATAGATTAATATGAAGAACATTCTAATTATTAGTTAGATGCAAATAGTCGTTCATTATGAACGGCTATTTGGCTTTTATTTAACAATACGCTCTCTTTTTTATATACTCTCGTTGCCATCAAATGCTACATTTTTTTATAAATATGTTTTTGAATTAATAAATGTTTAAGTGCAATAGATTTGAGAAAAAAGAAACAGAATAGTAGGGTATTTATTGATAAATCCTCTCAAATATTACAATGTTTTACATATTTGATATGATGTAAATGAGTTCTATGTATATTAAGGGAGGAATGGGAATGAAAAGGTTTATAACACGTGCAAGAGGTAATACAGTCTCAAAAAATTTAGTTTTAATGGTGTTGTCGATGGTTTTAATGATATTTATGATTACACCATCCAATGATGTATCTGCAGCCAACCTATCAAAAGCAGCTACATTAAAAGGCGTGAATTTATTTAATGGAAGTTGGACAGTTGCTATACAGGCAGCAAATTTACAATATGTTTCTGCTGAGCCTTTGGGAAATGTAACAGCAAATCGTAATGTAGTTAATGAATGGGAGAAATTCGAATTAATTCCGACTGGAGAATTATATACGTACGCTTTAAAAGCCAAAAGTAATGGGAAGTATGTTTCGTTTGAGCCAAATGGTAGAGTAGTAGCAGATCGTACATCAATTGGGACATGGGAAAAGTTTATCTTATATAATGGTGGAGACAATAGGATATACGTATTACAAGCACTCAGTAATGGTAGGTATATATCAGCAAATGGTGGTAGAGAATTAACGGCTACTAGTTATGTAGCTGGAAGCTGGGAAAGATTTGTTATTGTATACTTCTAAACTTTGAAGTGTAAAGGGCTGCAGGTAATTAGCAGTCCTTTTTACATGCTAAATAAGGACTTACTGAGGTTATAATGAAAAGAAAAAGAACCCTATAGGGTTCTTTTTCAAGGCATATTAACAGTAAGGAGAATCATGAAATGCTACTTCAAATCTTTATTAGGGGAAAGATTTTGAATAAGCTTAACATACATCTATTTTTACATAAATGTAATATATAGTAAATTGATAATGTTTATACTTACTATTACTAATATTCAATTAAGATAGTTAACACTATGTATATAGTGTTAACTGGTGTTTAGTACAGTATACATTTAGAAATTTAATATTAGATTTCATTTGTTAAAAAAGCTAGAGAAAGTAGTTATGAAAGCAATGAACTAATAAAGAATTTAACAAAATAGTTATTTTGTTAAATAAAAAGCTATGTCTTGTCTATGTAAATATATGTTTGGTTTATACAAACTGTGAGTATTTTTAAGTAAATTATTTGTTTATAAACAAATATAAAGAGCGTCCTCCAGGACGCTCTTCCACCCAAACTTACAATGAAAAAGAATACGTGACATTGTATGCGTTTTTTTTTCTCTTTGTGTAGTTTATCAACAAAAAAGAGCGCTTTTAAAGGCGCCCAATGATCAAGATTTATGTAAAAAAGGTGCACAAGATATGGTATGTATGCTTCTTAATCTTGGTGCAGATTTAATACAAAATCCTTATTTGAAAACAAGAAGCCTTAGAGTTAGGGCTCTAGGGCTTCTTGTTTTGGTATTCTCACATGGTTTTTCAAAAAGAATAGAACATATTGAAGATAACATGTGAATGTTTCATAAATGTATCAAAAAAGTGAACAAAATTGCTATTGCAGAAGAAGCAGAAATGAAGTTTCTAATACGTAAGTACGTGAAAGGTATTATTTCCAGTGGATAAAATGCGCATGGGACACCTAATCATTATTTTATTGGGGGAAAAGAATATGTTATGAACTTGGTGGAATGAAAAAATGAAAATTTTACTTTTAGAGTGAAACTAAACAAAAATGCTATTTTGTAGAGCTTTAATTCCATGAGAAAAGAGCACTTCGTAAAAGTGCTCTTTTGACCAAAATCCATTTTGTAAAAGAGAGGAATACGTAATATCATATGAATTTATTTTTAAATGTGTTTAAAATCGTATAAAAACTTCTTTTTGCAAAACAAAGCAGCCAGCTTAATTAGCTAACTGCTTGTTGTACAAAAGAAAATTAGGCCCTACAAGTAAAAGATATGTAACTTTAAGTTACAACTATATTATAAGCAGAATTAAACATGTTATGCGGTAGTAAAAATAAGCTTAATCAAACTTTCATTTTGTATTAAGTTGGAGTATAAAAAGAGCACTTAGTAAAGTGCCCTCGTGACGAGTCTCATTTTATAACGACTATTTTATAAAGAAAGGAACTCAGGATATTATATGTGCGCCAGTCAATTGAGTACCTTGTACAAATAAAGAGCAGCTACCAAAAGTTAACTGCTCAAGTTGTATTATGAGTAGTATTGTTAGAATATCGAATTTTATCCGTTTAATAAAAAAGCAGCTAGCAAAAGCTAGCTACTTAGCTCCAGGGAAGGGAGAGGAGAAATCAATTAGGTCTAAGTTTGGAATAAGGTTTTTAGATTTTAAGATCTAACCTAAGTATAGTATCGATTTTATTTGAGTTATTATGCATATAAATGGTTCCTCGTGAACTACCCGCCACTTAACGTCCTAACGGACTGTTTGAAGTGGGGGCTTCTCGGTTAGTCGTTACTTTTGGTAGCTAACGAATTCGTCCTAAGACAGCCGAGCTAAATCCCTTGTTCCAAGGGTTATTTTATTGCTATCTATGCTAACACCAATAGGCGTATTGCTTCATTTTTGATATTGATAGCTGCGTTATAATCTCTATCGAGATTTACACCGCATATACAAGTATATATTCGCTCAGACAATGACATATTTTTCACATTTCCACAACTGCTACATGTTTTTGTGGAAGGAAACCATTTGTCTATTTTCACAAGTTGTTTGCCTTGTTCATGTAGTTTATAAGCTAAGAAAGTGGTGAACATACCCCAAGCATTATCAGCGACGCTTTTTCCAAAATGAAGTGCTTGCGACATTCCCTTCATATTTAGATCTTCAATAGCGACAACATCAAAATGAGTAGCTAACTCTTTAGACTTATGATGAAGGAAGTTCTTACGTTGGTTTGCTACTTTTTCATGCAGCTTAGCTACACGGATACGTTGTTTATTCCAACGCCCTGAACCTTTTGTACGTCTTGATAATACTCGTTGCGCCTTTGCTAATCGGTCTAACATTTCACGATAGAACTTAGGATAATTGGCTCTCTCATCCTCAGAACTGACGTATAATTGATCCATCGCAAAGTCTAATCCAACAACTGTTTCTACTTCTTTTTGTACGATCTCTTTTTCGTATTCAGTCAAAATGGACACATAGTATTTACCAGTAGGTGTCATAGAAATCGTACATGACTTGATTATATGGCCTTGTGGTATTTCTCTATGCTGTTTGATACGTACCATTTTCAGTTTTGGCAATTTGATATGACCGTTAAGCAACATAATATTTCCGTTCACTACATTCGTTGTATAAGACTTTCTGTCTTTTTTGCTTTTGAATGTTGGGAAGTCATTTTGACCACGAAAGAAATTTTTATAGGCAATTTGCAAGTTTAGTTGAGCATTTGCCAAAGCTAATGAATCAACTTCTTTTAACCACTCAAATTCTGCTTTGTATTTTGCAGGCGTGGGAAGATTTTGTTTCTTTAGTTGATCCTTATCATCTTTATGTTTTTCATACGCTTCTTTCCGTTCAGCTAACATTCTGTTATACACGAAACGTACACAACCGAAGGTTTTACGTATAAGATGTGCTTGGTCTCCTGTTGGATACAAACGGAATTTATATGCTTTATTCTGCTTTGTCATATCATTTCACCTCACTTTTCACTTTGATTTTCAATATATGTTTTTACTACGTCTATTGGCGAACCACCAGTAGTTAGCAAGCAAAAACTTCTTGACCAAAACATCTCTTTCCAAAGTTTCTTTTTCACTTGTGGAAAGTCTCTTTTAATAAGTCGAGAACTTGCACTTTTATAAGCATTGATGAATTTTGTCATTTCTGTATTAGGGTGTGCTTTGAACAAAATATGAACATGGTCTACATTATGATTCCATTCAACTAATGAGATGTTATAGTTTTCAGATAGTCGAACAAACATATCTTTTGCATAGTCTGACATATCATCATCAAACACATTTCTTCTGTATTTCACGACCAACACAAGGTGATAATATAACAAGAATACTGAATGGTTATTACTATCTAATTTCATTTATATACCAGTCTTTATAATTGATAAGACTGCTTATATCAGAGGCAAAATAAAAAGGAAAACCTTTTGGTTACGCCAAACCGAAATTCATCTCCCACCTACCGTTGGGCTACGCCCTTCACACGCTTGAGGAAGGAGAATTCTTTCGGGAAATTCGTTAAATTATTGCCTTTTTAAGAGAACGGAAAGAGTTTTTCGAGTTAGCATCTTTTGCATAATAATTATTAAAGAGGGAATTTCTACTTAGAAATATAGACTAGTCTATTTTAATTTCTAATGGTCCCAGTATCTTTTATTTTGACGTGCGTCTTTACATTTATTTTAGCCTCTGCTAACGCTTGCAACCAATCTCCTTTTACTTTTTTCCATTCTTTATATTGAAAAGCTCTAGCATATAGGGATAATCCGATTGGATCAATTTTATTCTGTTGTATTTCATTTAATATATTTTGTAAATTATTATTAATTTCTTTTTGAATAGCACTTTTTAAATGATATATATTTTTTTTATTATCATAGTACCCCTTAATTAAATTCGGATTGGTTTTTTCTATTAAAGCTACATTAGCATATATATCGAGATTAAATACAAACTTTCCGTTTTGAAAAGTAACATCTACCTTCCTTGTCGCGTTCTGTACGAAGATAGAAGTATTTGTTTTTTTGTTGGAATTTTTAGGAGGCAGTGCAAGGTGTAGTATCATTCGCCCGTTACTTTTTGACTTATTTAAAAGATTGAAAAATTTAACATCTTTTTTAGGGATATAAGTTAAATATTTCCCTTTTCGATTTAAAAATGCAATTCCTACTGTGTCGATTTCATTCTTTGTTTTTTTGATAATTGGAACAGTTTGCGTCATTCCATCTTCATTTTGTTCTCTCATTAATTGCTGAATTGTAGAAGAGACGGATTGGTTATTTTGAATTGAGGATTCGATTACACCATTTATATAAGATGATAGTGATGGTTTACTAGGCTTATAAATTTTAAAAATTTCTTCTGCAGGCCCATCTACAAGTACTACTTTAGCATTAATGGTAGCGTAAGGATCACGGTAAGAAGAATCAAGCTCCTGTAACCAATTTGCTTCTTGCGCTAATTTTTTCCCAATTAAAATGATTTCAGCTTTGGAAGCTGTCATAAAGCCCGTTAACTTTGTATCTATCTTACTGAATCCAGTATATACAGTTGATGCTTTTGTCCAATGTTCTATAGTACTTTTTTGTTGCTTATGATGAAAGAGTGGTATACTTGTTCCAACTTTTATGTCTCCATTAGCGGTTCTATCCAAGCCAATTAACAGGATTAATGAAACCTTCTCAAGAGGAATTCTTTGACTACAACCAATTATATATACACAACAAATTAAAACCCATATCCATTTTCGAATCAAAGTTGTTTCCTCCTAGTAACCCAAGTAAAAAGAATACTGTAAACGAAAAAAATAATTGGTAATAGAATAAAGAAAACGACATTTAAGATATCCATAAGAGAATATATAAACAAATATTGATCCACATCGGGATTTAGGAAAATAAATAGACCAACTATAAATAACATAAAAGCAAGTAGCGCCCAATTACGAACGTTTTTTTGAAGTGAAATGGTCACAGATTCAAAACTGAAAAATAAATACGGATATATTGTAGTGGAAAATACAATCAAGTAGTAAGCGATATATATAATTTCTAATCTTTCCATGAAAGAAAAACGAACCCCTTTTAACAGATGAAATACTGGCCAGATTACGTCTTTTATCCCCTCTGGACTAAAGTATATATAAGAAAGAATAGTCACATATAGATAGAAAAGCATAGTTCCAGTATTCGCTATTAGTAGCCCTTTTATGGCTTTTTGTTTTTTTTGTAAGAACGGGTATATATAATATGCAATTTCTAAGCCAGCATAAGGTGTAATGGTTTCTTTTGTTGCCTTTATAATAGGGTATAATCCATCTTTAAAAATAGGTAGTAGGTGTAAAGGGTTGTAGTTAGTCTTTAGTGAGAAAAGAAGAAATAGTGGCATCCAAGTAGTGAAGAAGAAAACAAGCATAGAATAACTAGTAAGAGCCCTTAACCCACTCAGAGCTAAAATAATAAAAGGTAATAGTAATAATATGGTGATTTGATAAGCAGGAGTGGAAGGGAATATCCACACTTTTACAATATCAGTTGCCTTTAATAAAGTATTAAATCCAGCAAAAAATAGATAAGAGGCATATGCAAGAAAAAGAATTGTTCCTATCCATTTACCAAAGTATGTTTTTAAGATTTGTGAGAAATTTTTTTTTGGATTTTTTTGTAACATTAATATAATAATTACACCGATTATAGAAGTAACTATCCATCCGAGAATGATCGAAATCCAGCCATCTGTACCAGCAGTAGTAGCAAGTGGGCTTGGCATAATTAACATACCAGATGCAAGTTGCAGCGAATGGATGAAAATAATAAATTCGAATAAAGTTATATTTTTGAATTTAAGATTCCCCATGCGGACCACCTTCTTTTTTCTTTTCTTGTTTCGGCTGTCCAGTACTCGAGCGGGTGGTAATCATCGAAATAGGAAACCTTACAAAAGAATCTTTTAACTCTTGAAGCCGAAATGGCGCGATTGGCAATCCGTATGGTGAACCATAGGAAGTCAGTGAAACAAAATGAGCAAATAAGAGCATTAATCCACTAACAATACCTACAACCCCATAAAAGTATGCCAATAACATTATTGGAAAACGAATAAGGCGTATAGAACTTGATAAATCATAATTAGAAACAATAAATGATGCAATGGCTGTAATAGATACGATAATAACCATAACGTTACTCACAAGTCCAGCTTGAACAGCCGCCTGTCCAATTACAATCCCTCCAACAATACCAATAGTTTGTCCAATAGGTTGTGGTAAGCGAATACCAGCTTCACGTAGCATTTCCAGTGTAATTTCCATTATAAAAGCTTCCAATAAGGGAGAGAAGGGGACCTTAACTCTTGACGTTGCAATAGAAGTGTATAAATCTATAGGAATGATCTCAAAGTGAAAGGATACTATAGCAATATAAAATGCGGGTAAAAAAATAGCTATAATAAATCCTGCAAATCGTAATAAGCGAAAAAAAGATGCAATGAGCCAATGAATATTATAGTCATCTGGGGTTTGAAAAAATCCAATCAAATTCATAGGAACAACCATAGCACCAGGGGATCTATCCATTAACACTGCTACTTTCCCATCAAGTATATGGTTTGAAATGGCGTCTGGACGTTCGCTTAAATAAGCCTGTGGAAAAGGAGTCCAATTTTGATCTTTTGTATAATTAGATAGCTCTCCAATACTTAATACCGCATCTGTTTTGATTTTGCAGATTCTAGTTTCTATTTCTTGGACTACATCTGCGTTTGCTACATCACCTAAGTAAATTAAATAGACTAAAGAAGTGGCTCGTTCTCCAATCGTCAGCTTTTTGATTTTTAACTCTGTAGAAGGAATATATCGACGAATTAGGCCTATATTTTTTGTGACATTCTCAATAAAACCATCATGTGAGCCTTTAATAGTAACTTCTGAAATTGGTTCTTGAATGGCTCTCTCTGCCCAGCCTTTTGTATTTATTAGAAGTGACCGATTTTCTCCTTCCATAAACAGTACACATTGACCCTCAAGTAATCCTTCTTTAATTTCATTCCATGTATATACGATTTTTGTATGAGTAGCAATAATATTAGAATTAAAAATTTGAATGTCTTCATTTACTTCTTGTAATAATGGTGTAACAACATTGGCTTTTAATGCAACACCATCTGTAAGGCCTTCAAAATAATAAAGTAAAATATTCGTGTTTGTTTTTAATTGCAAAGGATGTTCAATCAAATCTGCACTAATATCAAAGATATTATCTAGTGTATTTTTAAGTTGTTTTAGGTTATTTGTTTCGATCTTTTCAATGGTTTTATATGTCTTAGTTTCTAAGGTCTCTTCATTTAAGGACAAAATTGACACCTCTTTAATATATACCGATTAGTTGTAGTTATTATTTTTATATAATTGAATTTTATTCATTAATTTAATCGAATTGGATGTAAGAATTGATAAATTTGATGTGCTATATTATTAATTCAATAATTGAGAGGAAAAAAGTAGAGGTAATTTGTGTGAAAATCTAAGTTTCAAGATAGAATTAAAATTTCAATGATTATAACAAAAAAGAACCATTGATAGGCTCTTTTTCATAGTTGGTAAATATGTTATCAACAATAGATGGCGATTAAGGTAGTAATTTAGATGCCTTTAAGTTAATCATCTGAATTTTGTAGGAAGAATTCTTTTTCCATACCTTAATGCTCAATGAAAAAGGATATTTCATTTATTTGGGTGTTCTAGTGTATTTGAATCTTGCGCACTAACAAATTTTGTTTAGGGACAAAATGTATTTTCTTAATAATCAGAAAAATAACGCGGCAAAATTCTTATTAATTATTTTGGTAGGTATCAAATATTCCTTTGGCCTTATTTTCATGATATTACCGTACGCTTATATGTTTCTAAGGGAAAGAAATACTTTCATTTTTATGACCATCTATTGTTTGATTAAGATGGTAACACGAAATAGAAGCGTTTACAACCAGAAAATAAAGAAAAAATATTAAAATAAGACTTTTTTCGACAATTATTTTATGTTTATATTTCATTTTATTATAGGAAAAGGCGGGGGAAGCGGACCTTTTCCTATAAAATGTTTTGTTGGAATTAGAAATAACTAAAAAAGTAATATTAGCTTAAAATTAAAATGAAATTCAATGATAAGATTATAATTGAATTTTTAAACCTCAGGTGTATTGAAAGTATGGTCAAATTTTAATCCACTTTGCGTTTCTTCCCTTTGTAACTAGCTTAATATGGCCAAACACTTGCAAGGAATTTAAAGCCTTACTGATTGTACTTTCTGCAATGTCTGGATAAGTGTTACGAATACTCTCCTTAGTAAAAGGTTGTTTTTGTTTAAGTATAAAATCTTGAATTCTCTCAACTTTAGTATGTTTACATATAGAATCTAGAACTGTGTTATGAAGATCTTTGTAAGCCTCTAATATAATTGATAAAAACGTTTTTAACCAAAAGCTATTATTATGTTCCTCGCAGTACCAATTGACCGAAGATTTATAAATCGAATTGTAATAATCAGATTCATTTTTCTTAATATATTTATCCAAACATACATATTTTACAAATGTATGTCCACTCTTAATTAACAGCAATTGCATTAACATAAACGCCAGCCTGTTATTACCTTGATTGAAAGGGACTATGCAATAAAAATTTAATATAAAACGAGCTATTAATAAAAGTGAATGTAGCCCCTTACTAGTATTTAATGAGTTGTATTGATCACATAATTGCTCCATAAACTGTGGAATGAGTTCATGCGGAAGAATGCGGTAACTATTCAAGTGCATTCCATGCTCAGGAATACCTGGAATAATAAAAGGTTTTTCACGCCATTTGGCACTGTCAGAGGTAAGGTAATGTATTAGTTGAAAATGTAATTCCTGTATAGTTGCTGGATTAATTGATAAAGTACAGGAGTTTTTATGTACAAAAGAAAGTGTTTGATAATAACAAAAAATAGCATCTTCAGAAATATTTTGAGGTACTATATCATCTAAAATAAGTTCTTTTAATCTTTTATTAGGAACTTTTATATCCTCATAAATAGTTGTGAAATTTTTTATGTAATGTAGTGGTATAGTTTTTTCTAAACTATTAAATATGTCAGGGTTTTGTTCCTGATAAGCAGCTAATTTTCCTTTGAATTCGCTAATTTCACTTATTAAATTGATTAACCTCCTTTTTAATTCAATATTTTTGTACTTATCATCAAAAAAGTCTCTCATTTTTGTTCCTCCTGTAACCCCTTAACACGTTGTTGCATATATCTTTCCATTCTAAAGGTATGCTACGACATCATTGTAAAATAAAGATATTTTCGGTCTGATTTTGAATATATATCAGAATCTATATTTTTATTTAACAATTAAAATATGGAAATTATAAAGAAGAATCGTTAGGATTCAATTTTAATAGGCATAATCCTAACATCAAATGCACAAATGTACAATAAAAAAATAAAAAAATAAAAAAAATAAAACTATCGACTCTTTTGAAATATTATCTAAAAGAGTTTTAAGAAATTGTAGGTATAGATGTGCTTTGGTTTAGGAGTAAATAATAAAGCGGTAATAGAGTTTTCATAGGTAATTAAAAAGTAGATAGACTATTAATTTGTGACAATTACGTGCCTAATCTATCATATGCTTTTATGAGAATTTTAAAATTAAATCCTAACGAGCTGAATTTTCTATATTTAGCATAAATATTAGGGAGGCGTGCTGATGAAATGTATCATTTTATATAGAAATATGTAACGTTTAACACTCGTATTGTAAAATATTTTGACATACGTTAATTTAAATATTAGGTACAGGAACATTTAATAAAAACTCAGTACTAAAGTACCCTTTAAACGTTTCACCCTAAGAACGTTTCTCAAGCACACTGAAGTTTACCCGTTGTTTCTGTGCCTTATTAGATAAAAATAATATAATAAATTTTTAGAATATGATAATGAAAAATGGGTTTTCAAATCTTTTTCTCCTTAAATATTAACAATCTCTTGATAATCTGTTTAAAGTGAGAAAATGCAGGATAGACAATGGTTATTAATAAAGAAAATACAGTTAAGCTAGATACCTTAAGTCATTTTATAAGTAATTAAGCGTTAGATTGAATTAGTAAGAATATTATATGTGTTTGCTAAATGGCTTGTTTTAATTGTTCTGTTACTATTAATTTATGAATTTTAACATTTAGCAGCTAGTCAACATATAGGTTATATTGATTATGTGGGTTTTAACCTCAAGTGTATATGTTTAAGGTTAAGGGATTTGTGAGTGTTATAAAAGAAGTGAAAGTCTGGAAGAAACGGATATAATCGGTTTCTTCCAGACTTTTTTTGCTTTTTTGTAATATAAAAAAATTATTTTTCCTACATGATTTAATTATCTGTTTTAATATTTGAATTTTTTGTGAAATTAAACGAAGTTTTTATACTTTTTTTAAAACATAATGTTACAAAATAGACTTATTGTATTTATTTTATTTTTATATGAGATTAAAAATAATAATAAACGTACCAATGTATGAGAGGTATTAGTATATTTATTAGTAATTTGTTCGTTTATCTCTATATTGCTATTATATTAGCGATAACAATAATATATTGGGGGGACAAGAATGAATTTGAAATTTGCATCTAAATTGGAAAGATTAAGAAAAAGTAAAAAAGGAATTGGTGCTTGTGTTTTAGCTGCAGGGGTAACGGCTATTACTATGATTCCTCAAAGTGCTTATGCACATGGATTTGTTGAAAAGCCAAGTAGCCGTGCTGCTTTATGTAGTCAGAATTATGGAGCATTGAATTTAAATTGTGGAAATATAATGTACGAACCTCAAAGCCTAGAAGCACCTAAAGGATTCCCAGATGGGGGACCGATTGATGGAAAAATCGCTTCGGCAGGAGGACTGTTTGGAGGAATTCTTGACCAACAAACATCAAATCGCTGGTTCAAAAACACGATTAAGGGTGGAGCAAATACCTTTACATGGAAATATACAGCTGCACATCCTACAAGTAAATGGCATTATTACATTACAAAAAAGGGATGGGATCCTAATAAACCATTAACACGTGCTGAATTAGAACCAATTGGAACTGTGAAACATGATGGTTCTGCCGCATCAAATAATTTAACACATACAATTAATGTACCAACTGATCGCAATGGTTATCATGTCATTTTAGCTGTATGGGATGTAGCAGATACGTCAAATGCGTTTTATAATGTAATTGATGTAAATCTAGTAAATAATGAAACTCCCGATACAGTAGCTCCAAGTCAACCAACTGAATTAAATGCCTCTAAAGTTTCTGCCAATAGTGTTGAAATAACATGGAAGGCCTCTACTGATAATATAGGTGTAAAAGAATATCAAGTGTTACGTAATGGCGAAGTAATTGATACGGTACCAGGTACAACTTTTATTGATAAAAAACTAAAAGCAGATACGGAATATACCTATACAATAAAGGCATTAGACTCTGCTGGAAACATATCAAAAGAAAGTGAAAAACTAAAGGTTAAGACAACACATGCAATCCCAGATATAGAGGCTCCAACTCAACCAAAAGGATTACATAGTATGGGTACAACAGCGACAACTGTTGATTTGATGTGGAGTCCGTCTGAAGATAATGTAGGTGTTGACCATTATATTGTATATAGAGAAAGCGCTGGGGTTATGAATAAAATTGGGACAGCGGCTAATACATCCTTTATGGATAAAGATTTGAAGGCTAATACATCGTATAAATATGTAGTGACGGCGGTTGATTTAGCTGGAAATGAATCTAGTAGAAGTGATGTTTTGAATGTAACAACAAAGTCAGAGGATTCCACATATGAAAAATGGGATGCAAGAAAAGCATATACTAAAGGCGATAGAGTAATACATGAGGGAAAAGTGTATGAAGCAGTTCAAGATCATCAAGGAAATGGCGACTCAAATTGGATTTTTGCCTTATCGCTTTGGAAGCCAGTTTTGAATAAGTGACAGGTGGGAAAAGGTAGTTAACATTTTTGGGTTTTCTTTTAAAAATTAAGGGCTGTTCCAAATATGAATTATCTTATGATTTAAATGTTGAACTACTCACCACTTAACGTCCTAACGGACTGTTTGAAGTGGGAGATTCCTGCGAACACCGATGTATCCATCAGTTATCTTAGCAGGCTCTACCCGCAGTCCCTACGGTGAGAACATAAGTATCTTGTACGCTGACTCACCACACTCCCTACTTTAGCTTGGTTTTCGCGATTTTGAGAAGCGTGGGGCGATAGAACGTTGAAGATTTTACGGTTGCAACGTTTTTCTGCAACCAACCTCATATCTTCAGTTTTCGAAGAGCAATCTGTACAAGTAAATGATAGCAAATATGTTGACTTATGCCAACCGACATTCATCTCCCACCTAAAATTGGTGTTTCGCACCTTCACATTTTTGAGGAAGGAGTCTTCTTTCGGAAAACGATAAATCAATAAGATTTAAATCCCATCCTAATGTTTACGAAATGAAATTAAAAAAGAATCCCAATGGAATTTCATTGGGATTCTTTATTTTCTAATTTGTAATAGCGTATATTTTCACTGTGAATTTGTTAGTGGCACCCATTGGACTTGCAATATAATATTTAGTATTTGTGTAAGCTTCAGTCCTAGATCCATGTGAAATGTTTTTCCAACGAGTAGAATCTATTCCTAGGGAAACATCAATCATTACATTGAAAGAGATAGTAGAAGAATAATCTTTTTCTGAAGGCTCAATAACCCATTTTAATTCTTTGGTACCTACAGGTAAACTATCAATTTTAAAGTTTTGACTGGATCGATTTTGTTGTCCGGATAATGGACTAGATTCAGATGAAATTTGCGAAATTAATATTTCTTTTTCATTAGAATGTATGCCATTTAATTTAATGATACTATCAATTAAACCTGGACCAGGAAAATCAGCTGCGATGATACCAGAATGTTTAATTATGCCTTGTTGTAAGAGTTCGGTCCCAAGTGTATTCATTCCCCCATAGTATACTTGTCCGTTTCTATCGCGAGGGAAATCACTCCATGCATTTGTGGAATTCGTTTGAATCAATTTAGGACTACTATCAGTATTTCTGCTCTCTTTTCCGCTTGCAATAAACCAAGGATATACATTATTTAAAAATGCTGCTGCGCCTCCCGTACCACTAAAATGGTTGAGATAAATTTTTCCATTATTAAAGTTAGTATTTGCATTTTGTAGATGGTTTTTTATCTCAGTCCATTTTGCATATATTTCATCTGGTCCGCTTCCAATTTCAAACTTATCTTGTATATTCAAACCTTCGTAATCAATACCGTACAATTGAGTGGATGTAAAGTTTTGTAAGATTACAATTTTCCCGCGGGTATCTCCTAAAGTAGGGGTATTTCTATCTGAAGTTGATACGGAATTAGGATTCCAAAAATATGAAGCATTAACGTTTTTATATTTTAAAAATATCTCCTCAAATGATAGAGAGCCGCTTTCAGGAGTAGTTTCTTCTTTTAGGCGCATTAATATTGTTTCTGTTGGATGATCTTTTAAAAATTGAATTGTCTCTTTTAATACATCTTCAAACATAGTTTTTTGATTTACAATGCCATGATACATTGCAAAAGAATCTTTTACACGTTTAACACGCATATCTACATATCGGATTCCAGAATTTAATTGTTGGGATAGACTCATAGTTTGATTTCTTGTCAAATTTTCATCAAGAAAGCTTACTCCATGTAAAGCCATAGTACCATGAGTCCCTGGAATAGATATTTCACTTAATTTTGTAGAATCTTCTATTTTCGACATCCACGCTGGATTTTGATATCCTATATTGGATTCATAGGAATAACCTGAATGACTATCAGCTAAAATAGTAGATGGTGTACTTAAACTTGCTAGTGTAATACAAGTGAGGATGCTAATTTTAATGAAATTTCTCATTTTTATTTTCTTCATTTGATCTCTCCTGATTTTTAAATAATCGCTAGATGATTTTTTACTATATTTATTGTTTTTCATTCTTAAGGTAATAAATTTTTGGAGTTGATAATAATTAAAAATAGGGGGAGTAAGTTATTTGAGACTTTAATAATTTGTTTTTATGAATTGTACCTAATAGCCAAACGTATTCTTGAAAAATCGAAATATAGCCTCCAAAAACCAACCGTTGCTCGTATTGTATACAAACAAAACAGAAGCCTTAAAAAAGACTTCTATTTTGTGACATATAATGAATGATAAGGTGGTAAACAAATCAAGATAATGTGACTGAGTGGTAAAAATTTATTAATAGCTGTTTTAGAATCTCTTATAACAATGCTAATAAAAATTGGGAAATCCTACTCATTAAAACTTAGACTAACTACAGTTGCGATTGATTGGGCTGCATGTTCCCAGCTTCCGTCTATAACTTTACCAATCTGCTGACCAAGTGTATTTAAATCATTTGGATTAACTGGAATTCCATTATACGCAGCAAGAATTGATAAAAGTGGAGCAGCAAATGGTGTCCAACCACCTCTATCAATATTAAATACAGGTTTATCTAGTACTTTTCCATCTTGTACGGTAAACTCATAATAAAATTGATCATCTGGACGAAAACTTAAATGATGAGAAATTTGCCCCTTAACATATTTTTTTCCTGCACCTAGATTTACTACTTCTATTTCTTTCACATTAAATTCATGCTCAAATACTTTGATTTTTTTGACTTCTGGACCGTTTAAGGCAGCTTGAACGGCTGTTTCCAAATTGTTTTGTGCAAAAGGTTGAATACTCATTTGTGCCTCTTTTTGTTGAATAGGAACCTCTTTTTCTGCAGCAAACACTGAGGTAGTAGGTATTGCACCTGTAGCTAATGTAGCTGCAAGGGCTGTTGTCATGATGCTTTTTCTTTTCATCTTCATAGTTTTCCTTCCTCTCTTAAAGTTATGATATATAATCTTTTAAAGATTGACACGGTACAATTTTTATTCATAATGTACGTAAAAGTCAGTTTAAGAATAATGTGAAATCGTGTCAGAAAATTAAAGTTAATTATATATGTATTTAAGATGATATCTATCTACACATATTTTTTCAATTTTTAGATAAATGTAATAGTAATGACTTCTCAAGAATTAATTTAGCACCTTGTTTATCTAGAAAAATCCTATAAAATACATTTAGTTCATAGTAAAAGTAATATATTTGATATCAAGTGTCTTACATAATGCGATAAAATTTCACAATTTTTTATTATTATATACAGAAAAAGGTAACGAAACATAAGTAATATGTAATACTTGTTATAGGTGTGAATTATGCGAATATACTTATTGTAACAGCTAAGATGTTAGATAATATTTTGCTTAAAAACATTACTTATTGGTTATCCAGTTAAATATGAAAATGTAATGCTTGTTTCAGCATTAAATAATTTAACAGTGGATCCATCTTTTATGGAATGGCAGTGTTGGAAGTACTTAGGTATTATCAATAAGAACCCAATTTAAAATTCTCTTGGATGCAAGAGAATTTTTTTATTAGGAATAGTAAGGGGGAGGGAAGGTGCATTACATATGGGAAAAGGTAGAAGTAATAATGCTGGTAAAAATCAACCAAATTTTGATGATTCATCTAATTTTGCTAAACAAAGCCAGCCGACAGAAAAGAAGAAGAAATAAGAACAGGAGCTCTCTTGATAAAGGAAGCTCCTGTTAAAAGTATCCAGAACAACATATCGATGAATTAACCCAATAGTCTTAAAAACAAGGTTTCAATTTTTAAGAATGGCATTTAATTTAATATTATTTTCCCGCTTTTTTATACTAATTGACGCGTTAAATTCATTTGAAATGCTCCCTTAATGACGTTGGGCGTGACCTCAATTAAAATTTTTTAAATCTAATGGGACTAACCATTAAGAGAGCCAGAATTAATGTAATCCATGCATTGCTATATGAAAACAATCCCATAACAGTCAATGATAATCCTGCAGCTGGAATAGGTAATCCCTTAAAATATCCAATAGTTGGTTTAATACTAAATTTAGCTAATCTTAAAGCACCCATTGTTGGGAAAAGGATAAATGCCAAAGAAGTTAAAATAGAAGGTGTTGCTATCGTATGAAATAAAAGCGCAGGAGCAACGCCGAAACTAACAATATCAGCTAAGGAATCCAATTCTACGCCAAACTCACTGTTCACTTTTAATTTTCTCGCAATTCTTCCATCAAGAAAATCTAAAACAGCTGAAAAGAAAATGAAAATGGAGGCTACTCCCAAATATTCACTCATATTCAAGGTGATTGAGAAAACACCGCACAATAAATTTCCAATCGTAAATAAATTGGGTATAACTTTTACAAGCTGATTAAACAAGTTTGCAAACGAACTGGTTAACACACATACGAAATAGATATAAAATATCGCAAAAAAAAACAGAATTAATCAAATAGAAAAGACACGTAAATTATTAAAGGCTTAATGGATAGTGGAACCATGCAGAGTAGATTGGGGGCATACTAGCTATTCAAGTTTCTCCTATTCAATAATGAGATAATAAAATTTCACGTACCTTATGTGAAAATAAAGAAGAAATTTAAGCAATAGGGGATTTTAATAAAGAATGACCTTTGAATTATTTAATGTTAATATATAAAAATTATATTGATATAAATATATTTACTAGTTAAAAATGTAGATTAAATTTGATGTGGTTAAAGGTGAAAATTTCGATTTTACTTTACTTGAAACAAAATTGCTGAAAACTTTTAAAGAAGTGGATAATGTAGCAATAGTCGAAAAGGTCGAAGATAAACTTTTTGAAAGAGATGATGTGCGAACCCATTTAGCGGAGATTACTATCAATGTTACAGGAAAGAATATTGGATATAGATCAGTTTCAGCTAGTATATTTTTTGTTCTAGACAGTCTATCAATAAAGCTATTCAATATTAATATTAGTGTACATTAAGTATCCAAAATGGATGTTTTTAATTTGTTAAAAGTTAAAAAGAAATTCCGCATTGAACCAGTGAACATTCTAATTAGACAAGCATATGATGAATTCATGGGACGAATTATCATATGAGATGAAACTTTGGAGCACCATATTTATTTGTTGAAGGGTACCCTTTTTTTGCACTTTTTAATAAGGACAGGCATATATTAGAGAATGGGGTAGCCCCACTTCATATATTTGAGCACCTGGAATCGTCAGGTGCTCTTTATTTTTTGGAAAAATGAATATTTATATTAAATGATTATATAAATAGATAAAATATAGTTATTTGATTCAGATTTAAACCAAGGGGTACAAATTCGCTGTGTCGTGAAAAGGATTTGTTTAAACAATGGAAGGCAGATTTACAAGCTGTTGTAGAAGAGAAGAGGGTGAAGAAAAAAGCTAAGAAAAAGAATATGAAGTATAGCATTCCTGGTAATACAGCTGACTTCATGAATGGAAAAGATACTTTTCGTAAAGAGAATGGATGGGTATTGAAGCAAAGTAATTAATAATTTGAGGATAAATGATTTTGATTAAGTGTATAGGAATTATAGTAGGCGCTGCCTTGATTTTGGCGACGTCTTATTTGTTGTTAAGGAAAGATAACAAAACAAATAAATACAAGGTAAAAGGATATTAACGAAAAAGCCAAATTAGTAGGAAGTAAATTTAAAAAGTCCTGTCTTTTGACAGGACTTTCAAAAAGGGAACAACAGTTAACAATTGAAGGTACCTTTATATTACCATTACTGGTAATATAATTCCATGTGTTATGTGTTGAGAAATAATCTTCTATAAGATGAAAAAAAGTAACCAATGAAGTTAAGTAACGAATTGATGTAAAAATGACATTTGGACCTGTAAGTAATGGATATGAAACATATAGTTATAGTCAAGAAAATGAACAGTTCATAAGCTAGAAATTTTAGCTTGCATATAGTATATGTTGTAAAGAAAGGGTGGGGATGAAGCATGGAACGACCGAACTGGGGCATCGGGGGATAGTATTCGTGGGCTGTACGTTTCTTGGCGCGGGAGTGGGATCTATGTTTGGGGGCGCCAAAACTGGGTGGATGATAGGGATGGGCGCTGGGTTTCTTGGTATGGCTTTGACGAGATGGATTGGGAAATAATATAACAGGTTCACTTTCTTCGATAAATAAAGCGATAGGCACATAAGAATGTACTTACATAGGATTTCAAAAAGAGACACCAAAGGGCGTCTCTGCATACTTACATTTCCACTTTAATTATTACAATACCCTTTTAACATACCTTTAGAAAAACGATTTGGATATAAAGCAATAAGCATCCCGTAGGGGCTTCCTTTCCAATAGCGTTGTAAGGGTGTCCGTAATTTTTGTTTTATGAGCCATCGTTGATTAAATACGTTTAATAGCTGTTTTTCATCCAGTTTTTCTTTCTCTTCAATGGTCCATCTTAATGCTTCTAGTGCTTTACATTTGGACCAAAAGCCAACTGGTGTAACTTTAAATTCCCATTCTTTAAAGCGACCTGGATATAATTCGTTTATCATTTTAAATGGACTATTTCCCCACATTAATTGACATGGAGACGCTAATCTGTGAGTCTTTAGCCACTTTATACTGTAAACATCCAGTATTTGTTCGGGCGTTAATTTTTCTTTTTCTTCAATGGTCCATTTCAATGCTTCTAATGCTTTTTCTTTTGTCCAGAAGTTATTGGGCGTCATGAGAAATTCCCATTCTTTAAAACGACTAGGGTACAAATCGTTAATCATTGCAAACGGACTACTATTCCAGTACATAGCCAGAGGGGCACTAAGTTTGTTTTTCTCCAACCATTTTTTGCCGTATACGCGTAAGAGCTTTTCGTTCGATAAACCTTTTTTTTCTTCAATCATCCATCTCAAAATCGTTAATGCCTTTTCTTTCGTCCAAAAATTTAAAGGAGTCATACCAAACTCCCATTCTTTAAACTCACTTGGGTATAAATCATTTATTGCTTTAAAAGGGCTATTTTCGTATCTATGTTTGAGTAATCCTCGTAATTTATACTTTACAAGTAATTGAGTGTTCCATTTTTTTCTGATGTCTTCCTTATCCCATTTTAAGATACTGTGTAATAAATATGTGATTACTCTGCGGGCGAGTTTATTATCCAAATCTTCTTTCCAAGTATTTGGAGGGAATCGTTTCCTTTTGCCATCCAATATTTCTTGATAAATTTCTTCTATCGTAACTGCTTTTATTGCCAATATATAAATCCTCCTATATTTGTATTTATATTTGTACAATATCACTATCAGAATTATTATATATATATTATATAATTTACATAAAATTATCATCGAAAACAACACATAAATTAGTTTTTTCTTAAAAATCTAATTATTACACAAATAAAAATTTATTTAAATTTTCTATTTTTTGGTATATACTTAACAATGAATTATTATATTTATATATTAGGAGTGTATTTGTATGGAGAAGCTTAACAAAAGCGATATCATTCGCACCGTTCCACAAAATGGTTTCTTTGGACATCCAAAAGGGCTATTTACCCTATTCTTTACAGAATTTTGGGAGCGATTTTCTTACTATGGAATGAGAGCAATATTACTTTACTATATGTACTATTCCATTTCTAAAGGTGGCTTAGGGATGGATCACGCCACAGCTGCATCCATTATGGCTATCTATGGTTCGTTAGTTTACATGTCTGGCATTATTGGTGGGTGGATTGCTGACCGCCTATTAGGTTCAAGTAGAACAATATTTTGGGGTGGCGTTTTAATAATGATTGGTCATCTCATCTTAGCTCTACCAGGAACGGTTAGTACATTATTTATCTCAATGGTATTTTTAGTACTTGGAACAGGGTTATTAAAACCGAATGTATCTAGTATTGTTGGTGATTTATATAGTGAAACAGATACTCGTCGTGATTCAGGTTTCAGTATTTTCTATATGGGTATTAATTTAGGAGCACTATTATCTCCGTTTGTGATTGGAACACTCGGTCAAAAGTATAACTTCCACTTAGGTTTTGGTGTGGCAGCAATTGGTATGCTATTTGGATTAATTCTGTATGTTCTTACGAAAAAGAAAAATCTAGGATTAGCAGGAGCGCAAGTACCAAATCCTTTAACAGACAAGGAAAGAAAAAAGGTCCTTATACAGTTTAGCATTGGTATTATCGCAATTGCACTAGTTTGTGTGTTAACAATTCCAACAGGTATTTTAACGATTGATCGATTTACTTTACTTGTAAGTATCTTAGGTATTCTAATTCCAACAGGCTATTTTGTCTTTATGTACCGTAGTCCAAAGACGACAAAAGTTGAAAAATCTCGCTTAATTGCTTACATACCACTATTTATCGCTGCTACAATGTTTTGGGCGATTCAAGAGCAGGGAGCAATCATCTTAGCTAGTTATGCTGATCAACGTACGCAGTTAAACTTTGCAGGATTGGAGGTTCAATCTTCATGGTTCCAATCTTTAAACCCTATTTATATTGTTTTACTAGCACCAGTATTTGCTTGGCTTTGGGTAAAGCTGAATTCACGCCAACCAAGTACAGCAAATAAATTTGCTATCGGTTTATTATTTGCTGGTTTATCATTCTTAGTGATGATTATTCCTGCATATATCCATGGTACCGAATCTCTTGTTAGCCCAATTTGGTTAGTCATTAGTTTCCTTCTAGTCGTAATCGGGGAACTTTGTTTATCACCTGTAGGTTTATCTATTACTACAAAACTAGCTCCAGCAGCGTTCTCTGCTCAAACAATGAGTCTATGGTTCTTAACCAGTGCATCTGCACAAGCTATCAATGCGCAGCTTGTTCGATTATATAATCCTGAAACAGAGATTATTTATTTTGGCGCAATTGGCGGTTTATCAATTGTTTTCAGTGTTATTTTATATTTTATGGCTCCAAAGATTCAGGTACTTATGAAAGGGATCAAATAATAGAGCTGTGCCAAAAACTTATTACCATACAAGTTTTTGTGCACAGTTTTTTTTAGTGCTTTATCTTATGTGAAATAATACTAGTTCCATTTTCAACTTTACTATTTTTAGATTGTTGTAGCGTTATGATAGCTTCCCTTAAACAAAGCAATGAAAAAGCAAAAAATACAGAGCTGGAAGAAGAAAATGACAAACGTTTTGGATATTTTAGTAACGAACAATTATAAGGAGTACCTCAATTTCGTGGAAATCCGTCATGCTATCATGTTTTATTATTAATAAAAAAACACAAATCTTTTGTAAGTGAACCTATTAGTATTAATTTCTAGATTCATATACTTTTATAATAATACATGAACTGAATTTTATTTAATCTTATTTATTTTAAAGGGAATTTCTTTTATTTTCCTGACAGCAGCTGAAAAGAAATTATGTACATTCGCAAACTGGTCCTATTGAGTTTTTCCTTCTTCGTACATTTAAATGGCATTCCTGCCTTGTACTAAAACTCTATCATCCTTTTTATATTTAATCATCTCGCTGTCTACCTTCAGTGTTCCATCCAGTAAACCATATTCAAATGGTAAACCGTTCAAAAAGCATGATCCATTGTATTCATAATTCTTATGCTCTTCTTGATATACATATTCTGCACGATCAGGTACAGAAAATCCCCATCTAATTCAATGATCTCCTTTAAATAAGGAAATATAGAAGTTGAGATTTTTTGGATAAATTATTAGTTCTAGGGGATTTTTTCAAAAAGCATAAGGAGTGGGATTTTCTACAACCGTAATACATGTCTTCATATTGTTAAAACATTTGAAATTTTTCTTAAGGATGAGAAAACTTCATATCTTATTTATATAATTTATGTTACGGTAAAATATGTTAATTAATTACAATAATTCCTAAGGGGAGCATACATAATGAAAGCAAAGAAACTAGTCACATTAGCAGTACCATTTATGTTGTTAATAGGTTGTGGAACTGATAAAACAGAAGCAAAGCCGAAAGAAAAAGTTGAATCTAAAGTAGAGACTAAGGAGAAGTTAACTAAAGAGAAGTATCCAGCTCATATGTCAGAGTTATCATCTGAGTTAATGAAGCAGGTTATAAAGATAACTGAGGTAGCTGTAAACACTTCTAAAGATATTAAGGCAATTCAGAAAGAGTTTCTAAAAGAAGAAGCTGAGTTACAGAAGGTTATTGTTAAATTTGACAAGGTAGAACCACCCAAAGAGTATCAAGATACTCACAAAGACCTTGTAAAAGCAGTAGATTGTTACAGTAAAGCATACAAGCTACAAGCTGAGATAATCAAGTCAGATTCAAAAGATTTAGTTAAGTATGAAGAGAAGTCGAAAGAGTTTAAAGAGTTAATCAGACAAGGTACTGAACTCTGGAAGACTGGTTCTGAGCCAATTCAAGGTGCTATAAAAGATAAAGTTAACCCTTTTCCAAACAAATCTAATAGTTCTACAACTTCTCAGTCTAATGATTCCATACAAATAGCATCAGACGGTAAAGAGTTATTCGGAGAATGGGGTAATTACAGGGAATCTGTATTCCACACAGGATTAAACTTGAGAGAAGATGGTACATACACGATGTACGATGATTCAGGAAAGACTTCTTACGAAGACAATCATATGACAGGAACATGGCACTACAATGGAAGTAGCAGTAGACTACAGAGTTGAAGAATTTAAGAATGGTTATCTAAAGATTGTAGACACGAAAAAAGGTAATACAGTAACAGCAGAGAGACGCAAATAGTCATGATATTAACAGGTTACTCGTTAATAGGTAACCTGTTTTCCGCATCAATAAACTATCATTCAAGGAGTAGGAGAAATGAAGATTAAGAAACTAATAGGTTTTACTGTACCGATCCTATTATTGTTTGGTGCTTGTTCCTTTGATAAAGTAAACATCAAGTCAGAAAGCAAACCACTAGAAGAAAGTAAGGCAGAATCAAAAAGTAAGATAGATAAAGTTAAACCTGTAGATGTAGGTAACTATTCAATAGAAGAATATATTAATACTCTTTCAGACATAGCTTTAGAGATGGAAGACAAGGTAACTGAGATGGATAATTTACTTATAGGTGAAGACCTTCCATTACATAGCAAGTATAAGTATTTAAAATTAGCAGAAGAATCAATAGACTTGTCAGTACAAGCTAGAGAGTTAAAAGTACCAAAAGAGTTCGCAGAGGTGCATAAAGATATTGATAGAGCTATGCAGATGTACAGTACTGGTTTTCAATATCAAATAGACTATGTAAAGAAACCAGACCCTAAAAATTCAAATAAAGCTATAGAGGTTATAACAGAAGCAGGTAACTTATGGGTAGAAACATCTGAGAGACTAGGTAAAGAATATAGTAAAGTAGTATTACAATAAATTGGTTTTCAAGAAAGAATCTAAATAACCGCAAATAAAAGGGATGAGTCATATAATGTGAGTTGATAAGAGGTTTTTGAACAAACATTATTTGAAAACAACATTTAAAAGGAGTAAAAAATGAATACAATCAATAAAATCTTAAGCGATTTTGCTGCAATAAATGCAGACGAATATGTAAGTAATTATTATGGGCTTAGTATTATGTCAGAAAATAAAAAGGATAATATTTTTGAACTTGCCAAAAAGGCGACACACGCTACTAGTAATGACACATTAGAACTCATACAATTGAAAGAATGGAAAAAAGAATTCCTAATTTGCCAATATACCAATGGGGAGTCTTATTGGTTTGGAAAAATACCACACGGATATGATTTAAATGGATCGACTTCGAAGGAATATGTAATAGAGCAGTTATTAAATGTATTCAAACAAGAACCAGAAGAAGTTTATTGGATTAACTTAGATCCAGGAGGTTATTATGCATGCTGTTATGAAGAATATTTGTTTAAGACAAACAAAGGGATTTATTTTTTTAATATGCAAGTACACGATTAAATAATCAGGATTTGAAATATAGTTTTATTAATAAAAAAGATTGATAATAAAATGATCTAATAATAAAGAAAAAATAAATTGTTCTAGAAGACTAGTAGTCGAACCTAAAAAAAGACGCCATAAGGCGCCCCCAACTTGGGTTAATGAGGTTTTAGTTTTCCAATCTAAAGAAATATTGTATCAGCTCACAAAGAGAGTATATCATAACATCCAAGAGAAATAATATGCATTCTTACATATCGAAATAAATCTCGTATTCTTGCACTGATGGACCAGAGATAGCAAGATGTGAAGCCAATAAGAGCTGTGAAAATATCAAGTCTAGGATGTACTTACTTGCAAACAAACACAAAAGATAATAAATACATTACGTGTAGAAATTAGATTATGACTCCTGCTAGCGAGTACATCACATTGGAACGTACGTTTGTTTTTATCTCTCGCAACAAGCATAGTATTATTTTTTTATATAAATGGAAGTGCAGCTGCTAGTTATGCAGTATGATGAGCAAAGGGACGAAATCCTAGATTTGGCAATTACAGCATTGGAATGACGGGGAAGATTGCACGAATTTCGTTTCATAAGCTGTTAATGCGAATAGAAATCGTGTAGTACTTAAAACCTCTCATACTTGGACTGTAGTTGAAAACTTCTACACTTACTGGTCTTCTAGAGTACCAACTTATGAGACTTATAGTCTGAAAGCATTAGAAGGGAATGTTGGGGACGTTATTTAATATCGAAGTGATGTAACCGGCCATAAATGGCATAGTTTAATGGTTACAAAAAATCAACAGGCAGTTTCCAAATTAATCAGCATACTTCCGACCGAGAAAATGATGAAATTGGATATATTTTAGAATCTGAACCTTCTTTCAAAAGAGGTGGCATCTTTTTTGCTCTGTTGAAACAATAAAGAGAATAAAAGATATGTCAGTATCACGTTTATGGAATCATTAGTATCACAAAAGCCATCACGCAATGATAATTGCATGATGGCTTTTGTTGTTTTTTTTATTTCTTTGTCGCATTGACCCATGTAGCGATGTCCTGGATGACATACGCTGGAATATTTGAAGGGACTTCGTATTCACTAGGGTGACTTAATTCACCGTCGCCCTCCGTGAAGAGGTGATTCAATTTCGGATATTCTTTAAACTGAACATTACTGCGACTTGAAAGACCTTCTTGCCATCTCGTAAACTCTTCTTTTACTGTTACTTGATAATCACGTGAGCCTTGTAGAATCAGTAATGGCTCTTTTCGTGATTTCGCTTCCTCAACTGGATGCCAACGGGTCACATCATACATGAAATGTGGAGAAAGATAATTATAACCGGCTGGTGGGTGATCTGGATTAAAAGTAGGATCCTCAATATAAGCGAATTGTTTTTTTAGTTCATCAATATACTCCTTTGGTGCCCCAAGGTACTGATACTGATCAAGGAGCATGTCAGTAAAAGGGCGTGCAGGTGGTGCCATTAATATACTTCCTCTTACAAGTGATGAAGGTGCTTTGCTTAGTATACGTGGCATGGTGCCAGCACCTTGGCTATGTCCGAGAATGAAGATGTTATCTGGGTCAATACCTTCCTGCTGTGCTGCTGATTTTGCTGCATAGATGGCATCATCTGTAGTATCTCGGTCTAACGTAGCAGGTTCTGCAGTCATTTTAAAACCGTGTTCTAAGGAACGTTTCTCGTAACGTAACACTGCGATACCGCTTGATGAAAGACCAGCTGCAAGGTCTCTAAAGATTTTAGCTCCCATAAATGTACTGTCACGATCTTGCGGACCAGAACCGTGAACAAGTACAACAATAGGTACTTGTTCGCCAGGTGTATGTTTTGGAACCGTTAATGTTGCTGGTAACGGGTATGTAGCATTTCCAATTACGATTTCACGTTCTTGGTAGGAATCAGGTCGGTCATAGCTAGGGTTTGGGATGGTATAAGATTTCTCTGGCCCAGTCCTTACGCCAATTTCATCAACTTTGCCACCAGGCGTGAATTTAAGGAGTAATGGAATAGTAGTTCCTTTGATAGCTCCTGGAACTTTAACTGTTTGATGGACCAAGTTTCGTTCTTGTATAACAGGTGTTCCCATACTTGTAATCCTACTTCCTCCACTTTGTGTCCACCAATTTTGTAATATGTTTGCCGTAAATTTGGATTGAAAAGCAGCAGACGTCAATTGTAGTGCCTCTGAATATTTATCTTGCTGGAGATATTCAAAAAATAAAGACGTACGCTCCGTTAAAGAGACTGGTTTCTTTTCTGCAGTTTGTACCTCTTGTGTATCTGCATGAATCTTTGTTGTAAGTGAGAAAAAAGAGGCACCTAAAGAAAAGAGTAAGGCAAAAGAAAGTGCTGATTTTTGTAACTTCTTTTTTTTCATCCTGTTTAACCTCCAAAATATAATGGTATAAAATGAGTTTGGTAATTAGTGGAATGTTTCCCTATTGAGGTTTCGGTACATGTAAGAGGGAATCCTGCATACATATCATAAAAATCCTGTTTGAAAGAGTACAGGCGTTAAGCAATGGATTTAAACATAAATCTTTGCTAAATCATAGAAATCGATAGTTTTCCCAACAATGATTCCAATCCCATTATGATGTAAGGGAAGAAAAAAAAAGAGAGGGAGAAATACGATGAAAAAAATTTTGTGGTTCATTTCTACATTGTGCATGATTTTAGCGTTGGTAACGGGGCAGTAGCAAAGATGACAATGGAATTGTGCAGGTAAGATAAGGAAAGGATCCATAACGGGCGCTATTTTCCGAGTTACATAGAAAATACATATTAAACGTGAATTTGAACAAAATGGAAATTTTGATTAAAGGATTCTATATAAATAGGTAGAATCTAATTATTTGGTACACATTTTAAACCAAGGGGTACAAATTGGATGCGACGTGAAAAGGATTTGTTGAAACAATGGAAGGCGGATTTACAAGCTGTTCAAGAAGAGAAGAGGTTGAAGAAGAAAGCTAAGAAAAAAAATAAGAAATATAGCATTCCGGGTAATACAGCTGACTTTATGGATGGCAAGAATACTTATCGTAAAGAAAATGGGGTATGGAAGCAAAGAAATAAATAATATGTGGATAAATAATTATCAAAACAAGCGAATACAAAATTAAGATGCGCTAACGAGAATGGATAGGCCTTGCTAAACAACTTGCGTATATAAGGGAAAGCCTAAAATGGAGCACGTTTTTGAGCTGCCTGTTAATGATGAAGAAAATAGATATAAAGTTAAGTAGGTATGTGAAGTTAATGGTGTAAATCGTAAAGTTCTTTATAAGAAGGAAAAAGAAAAATGGGTTATGTAGAAATTAAAGTAGAAAATCCACCGCTATTTTATATTTAAAAAATGTTTTCTCATATTATATATTCTTTTATGTTAATATCAGATAAAAAAGGATGTATTAATTTTGGGTATATACTTAATAGGTTTAGGGATATTTCTCATTTGCTTGACCTTCATTTATGAAATTAGGGAAGTAGAAAGTGGAAGTTTAAAAGAAAAGGTTGGGTTAACTTTCGAACATCTTGTCGACCTTATTTCCTTAGAATTTAATTTTCCACAACTTTTCATATTATTAGGAGTAGGCTGCATCGTGTATGGTCTTGTTATTATGTAGAAAAAAAGAGACTGAAAAGCATCTAGATAAGATGCTTTTTTGCTTTACAAAAAAAACTGCAGATATGCAGTTTATCCTGATAATTCCTTAATTAAGTAAGTCCCGAAAAAATAATGTAAATACTAGAAATGAGTTCAAAAATTTTTGTTGATTCATGCCGCTCTATAATCTTTGTTTTTAAGCTTCTTTCTAATATCAATAAATCCTATAATCATTATTGTCATGCATATTAACTTGAGCCAACGAACCTCGTGGTGGAACATTAGACCAGAGAAGAATTCATAAGTGTATAATAAACCGATAATTGGGAAGAGCCAAGTCATAAATTTTAAATCTTTTAGATGAAACTTATAATTATTAATCTTTTTCCACATATGTATCAACTCCTATTTTCCAGATATTCTGTAGTTTTTTTTAATAATATCTCGCATGTTTAGGATAAAGAATAGAAGGAAAATTAAGGATATGATGCCGTTAATCCAGTAGTATGTATGTCCTGTTGTGAAACCAGTATAGAAAGAAAGGGAATTCCAAACTAAAAGAATTGTTGAACAAATAGTAGAAATCAATAATGAACCAAAACTTCTCATGGTTGTCACCTCGATTCAAAATGATAGTGGGTATTTATAATTATAACATTTGAATAAAAAGATGTAAAAGGGAAGGATGTAATTAAATAATATAAAGTAATTACTGTGAGGCGGGGAAGATGGATAGGTAGCAAATTCACTGATTTTTTATTTTAAATAGAAAAAGGAATCTTTCAAGATTCCTTTTTCTAATTCCGATATATCTTAATCGCATATAAGTAAAGACATGAAATATTATATAACAATAAAAAAATATGAACAATAGTATTTTAGTTAACAAAAGGAGAAGTTATACAAAATATTTCCTAATAGTGCATAGATTAGTGGGCAATACGTAAAAAATTCTATAAGTCAACATCTTAGGAGAATACAACATTGCATCAGAAGAACCCACATTACTTATGCTTTGTCATAATCCTAAGACATTAGGTAAGTCAGTATTGATTAGAGAAAATGTAATCTTGCGTGTAATTCATTGAATTAGATATTTACTTTGTTAATTAATTGGTTTTATTATTATAATTATAACTGCATTTGGATAATAAAACCAGACTTGTAGTATATTGTATTATATATTAAAATTTATATATTCTTGTTAAACATTTTGAGGTTGGGTGGCGATATCAATGGAAAGAATTAGACGTATGACATATTTTTCAATTTTAGTGTTTGTTTTTACATTGTTTTTACCAAAAAATTTAGCATTCGCAGAAGAAATGGATAAGGTTTGGGATCCAGAGAAAGGGACTATATCTGGTTATATCTGGTTTGATGAAAATGGGGATGGCTGGATTGATCCTGAAGAACAAACAATAGCACCAGAAATGGGGGAAATAAAGTTATATTTAATTAATGAAAATGAAGAAATAGTAGAAGAAAAAATAGTTTCTAGATTACAAGATGGCCAAGCTCATTACTATTTTGAGACAGAAGAAGGAAAATATAAAGTACGAGCGGAGTTTACTGAAAAGGAACGATA
The DNA here is from genome assembly GCF_038005705.1 of Bacillus sp. FSL L8-0199. Taxonomy (NCBI): domain Bacteria; kingdom Bacillati; phylum Bacillota; class Bacilli; order Caryophanales; family Bacillaceae; genus Bacillus; species Bacillus sp. FSL L8-0199. The sequence continues at coordinate 334,685 of NZ_JBBOTS010000002.1, forward strand.
TAAGCTTACTAGAGAAGGAAGGGATTCATTTTTCAATTCGACAACAAAAGAAACAAGATATTATCAAATTATAAAGTCAAATAATATAGATAGTATACAGTTAGGGTATGTAAAAGCAAGCTAGTTAAGAAGAGCTAGAAATTGCGCCTCTCATTTCTCGATTTTAAACTAGACATGGGAGGTGCTTATTTTATATAAGATAATAAGATAATATTATAGAACCAACTTATAATATTAGATTTAATTTGAACGTATCTTAATATTGAACAATAACATGGTCACTGGCACGAATTTAGCTTTGCCTTTAATTAATAAAGTCACTATTTTATTCGTCTTTGTTTTGAGAACTCAGGAGTTTTAGTATGCTCATTTTTCGACTTAACTTTCTTATAATCTTTATTCCCACGAAATTTATTGCTTTGTACAGTGTACTTCATTTAGAATTATGTGTACTATTTACTGCTAAAACAAAAGATGGTCTTAAATAAACATAAATAGGGTAAAAGAAGAATTGAAAAAATTTTAAACTCACAACTTCGCACGAAATACCAATTTTACGAACAATAAAGAGTATAAATAAAAATCTAATACAGTATTTAGGGATTTCAAGTTCGATAGCATGAATCTCCGTATATTCGTAAGTACCTATATAATTCATGCTTTATATAGAAATCATTAAATACTGAACTATTCATTAAAAATTTTTATAGTAAATTACCTTTTAATATATAGGATTTTTTCTTATGTTGATCTAATTACCCCCTCATAATCATGATTAAATTAGCCAATTCATGCTAGATAACGAATTTTAAACTGTTTTTATATATTGATTTTTCGTATGAATTTACATATAAAAATTGTTTTATTTTACGTACATTTATATGTAGTTTTACACTGATTTATATGGTCTTATGCAAATTTATCACTTAGTTAGCTATAATTTTCATTTGACTAACTGCACTATACCATTCAATTTTGAGTATATTTTTGTATTTAATAATATAATTATGTAAATAAGTTTGTGTAAAAATTGAATTTAACGCGAACTTGTGTTCGATTCCGTTTTCTGTTATATTATATATGAGGTGATTTTTATGGACTACAGCAAGCAACGTCAAAAATCCGTACATCGTAAAAAATTATACGAAAATCTAAACGAAATGCCCTTTTACATAGAAGAATTTGTGGAGTACAAAGAATTGCATGACGCCTCTCCCTCCACCCTACTGAATTATGTATATGATTTTAGAGTCTTCTTTAATTGGCTATTATCTGAACAAGTTATTGAATTAAAACCCATTAAAGACATATCCTTCGCTGATTTGGAGAATTTAAAGAAAAAAGATGTTGAGAACTTTATGAGATTTCTAAAACTACAACAGAACATGCAGAATTCTTCTGTTAACAGGAAAATTTCAGCCTTAAAATCCTTATTTAAATACCTTACCTCCCTATCAGAGAATGAAGATGGAGAATGTTATTTTTATAGAAATGTAATGGCTAAAATCGAAATACATAAAGATAAAGAAACATTAAATGCTCGTGCAAAACGTATGAGATCTAAAATATTTCATAATAATGATGATCAAGAGTTTTTAAATTACGTTAAGTATGAGCACGAAAAATCTTTAACAAAACATCAGTTGTTCTATTTCCTAAGAGATAAAAATCGCGACGTAGCAATCCTCTCGCTTTTTCTTGGCAGTGGCATTCGTGTAAGTGAATTGGCGGATCTTCGTATGGAAGATATAAACTTAAAAGAAAGACTCATTGATGTAATACGAAAAGGAAACAAAGAAGATTCTGTATGGATTACCCCAATTGCATTAAATGATCTTGAAAAATATATTGAAATTCGAGATAACAAATACGCTCCAGGGAAAGAATTGAAAAATGTGTTTCTATCAAAATATAAACATACTGCACAGCCTCTTTCAGTTAGGGCTATCCAAGATATAGTAGAAAAATATACTAAAGCTTATGGAAAAAGAATGTCTCCTCATAAATTAAGACATACATTGGCAAATAAATTATATATGGAAGAGAAAGACTCATTACAAGTCATGCAGCAACTTGGACATACGAGTCAAGATACAGCTTTGCTATATACACAACTTGGGGAAACAACTATTAAAGATAGTTTAGGCAGAATAGGAAAGAATAAGGAATAAAAGTTCAGCAATTTTGCATTGTTGAACTTTTATTTTTTTACATACTTAAGTTAAGCTTTAAAAGCTATTTATTATTCGTTTTAAATTTGATTTTATTATGTAAAAAATATATAATTTGAATCCTTCTATAATTGGTATATAAAGACTCTCTCTTGTGGATTTATAAATGAAAATTTTAGATTACTACAATTGTTGGTTACTTTAAACTCATTTTTAACGAATAATTTTGGATATACTGAAATAAAAATAATTATTTCAAATTATTTTTATTTTTAATGGTAGTGAAGGAAGAGGACTATCGTTAAAAGCATCCCAAAACCAAAAGTCATAATTGCTTAACTCCTTAAACAATTCTCCATGGTTTATCATAATCCCCATTGTAGGTATGTGATATATGCTAATCACTATGGTTTTGAAATTTTCTGTTTTTAAATAGATTAATATTTAAATGTATTGGAATGATGAACGGATGTTGAGAGTGTGCAATATGTGAGAAATTGGAGTAACTGCCGCCCTGACAACGGAATCTGATTCATAATTGAATCAAGATTTCCTTACCAGAAGAACTTCAACATAAATCTAAGTTTTTAAATATTAGTTCTATCAATGAATTTAAGATAAGAATAAGTTCAGAATAACCTTAGTATGTTGTCGCAACTAATTCTTTAGATCTATCTCATATTATTCGGAATTAATTCTAAGGTTATTCTGTTTACTTTAATACTCATAATAAAACTAAATACTCGTTTATTCTCAATATGTTGTACGTTAGCACTTTTTTAAAACATAAACCAGAGGAGATTCCTACTATTTAGTAACAATGTAAAATTAAATTTATCATGGATAAACCATTTAACAAATAGTTTGCAGCACTGAATGATTTACAAAAGAATACCCATCGATACACTACGAATAAAAATAATCAGCTAATCGAGGGAATATAATTATTTTTATTTAATTCGCACTTGTACTTCTTGTTCTTGTATTACTTGAATGATTAACTCCAATACAATATTTTGTATTAACTGATGCTCATTATCATGAAGTGTACTTTGTTCTGATATGTATTCAATACATTGATATATATACCCTTCTACCAATAAGCTCCCTTTTTCAACTGTAAGTGTATTTTGCCCATTCTTTTTTACCTTTGGTATTAAAAATTCGGTTTTTGTCAAAATAATCTCCTGTTCAACCTCTTTTATTCCTATGACTTTTTCTTTAAATACAACCTTTTCTCGTAAACTAATTTCACCTTTATATCTTCCTATTTCTATTGGTAGTTTCGCTGTAATAAAATTATTTACGTCTTCCCCATTTTCACTCTCTAATATTATACTGTGAATAGGAATCCATGAAGATGCCTCTACCTTATTCTCTTCTTTATTCCCTTTATTTTTTTGGTTATATAATTCAAAATGAATTCTCTTCTCATGAAGATTTAAAGAAACTAATTTACAATAACTATCCGAATGATATTGTTGCACTGTAGTTAATAACTTACAATCTAATTCACGCCCTTCTACACCTTTTTCATCCCTAAATACAAATGCTTCTTGATTTTTAACATTTATTTTTGGAAATATTTTAAAACTAGTTACTTCTGAAAAAATAGAAAATGGAGTTTTGACCACCAGTGAGCGTATTAAAGGCCCTATTTGTGATCCAGACGCTTTACCTTCTTTCTCTAATTTTGATGCTACATATTCTCCCTTTAATTCAGGTGGTATTTCTTCTTTTCCCCCTCTTTTTTCGTGTAAATTATCTTGTATATTCAGTTTTTTATACTTGTAAATTTCATCCCATATCCCCTTACCAATCCATGGATTTTTCATCACCATCCCCCCGTCTGATGAAATTCAAAAAATTTGTTTTTTGTATGTGACCATTTCATCATTATATATGTTGTATAAAAATAAAAAGAAATTGTCTTTGTTAAAAAGACAATTTCTTTTTATTTTTATAGTGCTACTTGTACTTGTTGTACTTGTAAAACTTTTAAAGTAAGATCTAGTACAATTTTTTCACGAAGCGTATCAAATGGTTCGTTTAGGTTTGTAGGACAAGGTGAAAAGTCTAATTCAAAAAATTGAGCGCTTACTAATTCACAATATGGTTGTTCGTTATAAAAAACTGCATTTTCAAAGAAATATTTGTCTAGACGTGGTAAATCACCGTTTTTAGGATTTATAAAATGAGAAGTAGTGTCCGAAGAAGAAGCTACTAAAGCTAATGATAGAAAATCACCTTCTGTCAGATCTGCAAAACCAGAAAATGGAACATTTGCAATACGATCATATAGAACTCCATTACACTCGTCATTTGCATATTCAATATTTTTACGAATATAGCCTTGTACAAATAATTTCGCTCTTGTAACTCTTCGGTAAGGTGTACCTGGTACTGGTACGAATGCTACAGGCACTAACTTACATTGTGTTAAAAATACGTTTTTTAAGATGCGTTTAATTTCGACTGCTGGAGGCTCTAATGAAATATCGGACTCTACAACAATTTGAAGCGTTCTTTCAGCTAATACAACTGGAATCTTTACAATAGGTGCTCCTGGAGTAACAATTGGTGTTGCAGTCTCATCACTTAATGGTGTTTGGGTTTGTCCCGCTACCTGACATGGTACATTAATTGGACATTGTTCGCTCATGTTTTATGCTCCTCTTTTTATAAGATTTTAGAGTTTATGAAATTTTCAAACTCATAATACTTGTATATGTCTTTCTTCTACTAATGTTTGGGTTCTATAGTAGCCTTTTTAATCATTATCATTAAGTTAGTATAATCTAATCATTTTTATTGAAAATTCAGAAAATTAATTTTTTTAGACAGATACTAGATTATAGTAATTAAAAAGCTGACTCAAATTATTTTCAATTTTTTAGCTTGCGAAGCTGAAGCTTCAATGTACTTAGAACCTTTCACCGTTTTTATCATTGACCAGGCTTTCTTTAATTCTTGCCAAGATGTTTCGATTACTTGGTTTAATTCATCATTTTTACCACTTTTCATAGTGTTCCCATTTGTTGATTTTCTTTTTAAATATTCTACCGTGTTCTTTATTATGGCGATCCACACAGATTGTTTCGAAATTATCTATATCAAGTGCAAGCTCTTTGATATGATGAACAACTAGTTGTATCTTCTTACGCTGGGCACTCTCACTGTACTCATTCGTATCAAAACGAATCCGACCATTACGTTTACATTCTTGATATTCATACTTGTCACGTTTCTTTACTTGTTCACGTATACTATTCCCGTCACCACTGTCATAGAACTTACGCTTCTGTTGTTTAGTTTTATATTCATCTGTCTTTACCCAGCGTATTCGATTCCCTCTATCTCTTTCCAATAAATCTTTTATTGGCGTTTGTGTGAGATATTCTACAGAATAAAACATCGGCTTCTGTTCATATAACTTATAATATTTGAATTGATTAACATCAATCCCAGACTTCTTGTACGCTTTCTCATGAGGTTTAATGTATTTGATATATACTTTTTTATCAATAGGTATAAGACCGAGTGCAGCAATCTTACCGTTTAATACACTTTCTAATTATCCTCATTCCTCTCTTAATTTTCTCCAAAATAAAAAGCACCCAATTATGGATGCTTAGATATACTTTAGACGTATCTTCATTCTTTTTTATTAAATTGTGATTTATGTCTTTCAATGTCAACTCTTGGTGTTTTTACTCTTTCAGACTAACAGCACATATTAATTACATGTAACCTTTTCAAACTACACCAATGCATACTATCCTGCACTTAATTACAGAAATTAATATCCTTAAGCTTTTGCAATTAAATAAAATTCAATTGGTCTTGGACTCCCTGTTCCTGGCGTTGGATTAAACGTAGTAATTACCCATTGATCTATTCTTCTAGGAAAACTCTCCATTGCATACAAAGGAGCGTAATCCTTTGGTGCCCATCCTCCATTTATAACTTTCATTCCAGGCGCATTTAAAAAAGCAACAAGATATTCGTCTGTATTAATATCATAGCCTGCCCATCTAAATGATATAAAACCATTTCCAAGGTCGGTTTGTGACGCTGAACCAGGTGATAACTGAATTTCTCTTCTTGTAGATCGTTCATCTTTATATTTAGTACCAGGATTTAAATATAGATGGTAATCCTGTTCAACAGTCGACATATCATTTTGGTAATACTGGTAATCAGAGTTCACACTTGAAACAGGGTTTTGATACAAATTATAATTAGTCCCTACAACTGGAACAGGATTTTGATTCCAATAATTATTATACATACTTAGTCACTTCCCTATTGATATTTACAATTTTCATGATATTAATTATCATTATCAATGTGCTTTATCAATCAAAAATAAGGCTTCTTTATAAGAAAACAGCCTACCTGGGGTAACCATGAATTAAATAAAGTTAGTTATTAATTTATGCCTTGATTTACGTTTTTTACGTAATAAAAAGCACTCCATAAGGAATGCTTTTATAATTTTCACTTATTTATTTGTTCACACCAAAATGATAGCTTTAGATTAACACACGTAATATATGGAGATATAAACCCTCTACTATCTATCTTATATGCATAGCCTTCAATGTATACAATTTCCCTACATCAAGAATAGGACCTCCAAAATTATCATAGACTCTTTCTTTTTCATATACTCTCGTCTTTGACATATGTAGAAATTCTAATTCCACTATCATTTTTAACCTCTCTCTTCTATCTACATATCAAAAGGCGACTGTCCACCAGTGTTCCTTTCGTCAAAATTTTATATTATTTTTATAAATGCGGTAAATGAAGTTTTATTCTTCTTCCAAAATCAATTACACCTAAAACAACGTGTGATTAACCAAATCCAGATACTGTCTTCTAAGCCCAATTTTTTATTTTTCTAAAACAATTCCTGCTATTTCATTAGCATATTTTTTAGAGTCAAATTCATCATAGTTACTTAGTACTACAACAGACAAATATACTTTTGGAAACCGCATGAAGTATGAACGATAACCTGCCCAGCTACCTGAATGTTCCAAGTATCGACAGTTAAAACCTTCTGCAAGCCTGAGCCCAAAAGCATACTCTTCATTATCAATAATCGTCTCCCCAGTTGGAGAAATTTCCGGACCTAGTTCGCTCATTTTTTTAACAAGTTCTTTTCCACCAACAGTACCTGTAGTTAGATTTTCTCCCCACTTTACCAGGTCTTCAACTGTTGCATGTACTGCCCCATCACCTGTATGTTCCCAAGGACTTTCATAGATTTTATATGTTCCTTGCTCATTCTTCGAATACCCACTAGTAATGGGTATAGTAGTTGGGTAGTTATCTATAATTGTTGTGTCTCTCATATTTAAAGGGTCAAAAATACGCTCCTTTGTAAACTGACGTAGAGACTTGCCACTTACCTTCTCTACCACTTGTGATAATAAAAAATATCCTGTATTGCTATACTCAAATTTTGTGCCCACTGGGAACCTTGGAATTTGATGAGCATTTAGGTGTTTTAGAGATTCTTCCACAGTTAATGTATCAGTAAATTTAATATTTGCTGCTTCAGCCAACGCCATATAATCAACTAGCCCACCAGTATGATGAATTAGATGTCTCAATGTTACTGGTTCAGCATATGTTCCTATAGAAGGGACAAACTTTACAATTGAATCATCTAAACCCAATCTTCCCTCTTGTTCTAAGAGTAGTATAGAAAACGCTGTAAATTGTTTAGAAACTGAGGCGATATTAAAAACGCTCTTTGTGGTTATCGGTAGATTTTCCTCTATAGAAGCTAAGCCAACTGCACCTTTATACGTTACTCCACTATTAAAACTAGCAATATATGCAAAGCCAGGGGATTTGGGTGAAAATTTGTTCAATAATTGTTTAATGAGAGTATGTGTCTTTTCATTATATGTATTATTCATCTTAATCACGTACCCTTCGCTTAAAATGATTACAAATATAATAAAAAATACTATATATATAAATATCAGTGTAAGTGTGTAAAAGTTATACCATATGTCGTATGGCCTATTATAAAAAGCAAACTTAATTAAGTCTGCCTTTTTGATGTTATTCCAAATCTAATTAGTTTTGATAATATATCTTTTGTTTACGCTGAAATGGATAAGTTTTAATTTCATCCGTATCTAAATTTTCATTAAATAGATGTATGGCTATAATTTGTCTACAATCATAGGTATGATAATAATATATACCAGACTCCATACACATTGCACTTGTATAAATGGTATTATCTATTGTACCTTCTTCCGTTATCACTCCACCTTTTGGAAGCTCACAATTTGATAAGATATGAAAAACGGCCGATATCCCTTCCTCTTCGTTATCTATCCCTTGAATATTTTGTTTACTATACGCTGCCCTTACAAACCTTGATGGTGGGGTGAAATCCCCAGGGAGTCCCATCGAACCTGAACCTTGTCCAAAAGCACTTAATGATACATCCCCCCATTGGGTTGGTGCATATGGCTGCGATTTAAGACCTATATATTGTCTTAAATTTTGTAAATGCCAGTTAAACTCAGGACTATTGGTCATTACCCCTAGCGGATTATCATACATTTTTAGCCCCTCAATTGTGGGCTCTAATACAATACATTCTCCCCGCTTATCCGCTAAGATCCAATGTAGCGGTGGAGTAACTCCTAAAACAGATAATGATATATCTAAAAAAGAAATACTCTCTACAGATTTCTTTAACTCTTCGACAGAATTGAATTGTGTGAGACTCCATGCCACAAAATCAAATGAAGCCAGATTTGTTTTATTGTCATCTATACTGTTACTATAAGTAGCGAATCCTGGAAAATAAAGTGTTGCACATGTCATACCTGATTCATTTACTCCATCTGCAAGAATGACCCTTCCTTGATAGTTAATCCCCATCCCGACAACTGCTTGTTTCGCCTTGATATTTTCACCAGTTATATTGTTCCATTGATAACGCCGAGGAATGATTATTACTTCTTGATTGAAATCTAATGTAAAATCCATCGTTCGTGCAAAAAGGTGCTGACCGTTTTTTGTCTGTAATGTCAAACTAGTACACATAAAGAACACCCCTTTATTTAGTTTATATGAACAAAAACTCGTTTAATTTCTACCTTGATAAGCAACCACTTATTTCCTATTATTTTTTCTTGCCTATATTGATTGACTCTCCTTTCAAAATATTAAATTTTTAATACAGTATGCCAAATACTATAAGGAAAATAAAAATTATCAAAGAGGTTAATAATCGATTTTAAAATTCATCCCTATCAACTTAAAAAGCTATTATAAACAAACTTCAATAAAAAATGCCATCCCCCTCTTTTTTTATAACTCGATTTTTTAATTAGAAGGATGTTAATCAGTATGCATAGATTTCGTATCATCAAAATTATTATAATTATCATTTTGAGAAGAATAACCACTATTAGAATTATTATTAAAATGTGGGTACTGAATAAATTCATTATACAAAAAAAAACACCATTCTTTTCCATAGCCTAATTTAATACCTAAATAATTCATATATTTAAGTTAATTATTTTTCCTATTATTCTTCTTCATGTACAAACAACAAGAAAAAATTTTTCTAGATCATTTTATCAATAATTAAGACACAGTTATATAGTGAATAAGCCTAGTTAATCCTTAAAGTAGGCTTTTCTAATATATTGCTAAACCATCATAAAGGTTTTCACTGGATACCTTCATAAAAACATAGATAATCAGATAGTCTTGCTTCTTTTTACTGATTTGAATGTCCTTTATGCTCCCTTCTTTATCAATTATTCACTAGAGATAGTTAAACCCGTTTCCTTTAAGTTATAGACCGTATAGCAAAAAAAGCTTAAAATATTAAGAAAATACTCGATTTTTTATTATGAGCACATATATTTTTTTAATCTTTTTAAATTCAAAATTTATATATTGATAAATAATTAATGGAATACCCGAAAAGGAATAATTTACCTTTTATTGGTTAGAATGATGTACGAATCTATCTAATAAAAGGAGTTGGTTTTATGTGCCAAAAGCGCAGCAAGTGTAAATGTAGTTTTGTTCCACCATCTATTCTATCTAATATGGCTAGATCCGGAATTGATGGAACACAATTAACAATTAAAAATAGTAGAGACTCTAGGTTAAAGAGAAAAGAAAAAGACATTCATGTGTTGGAAGTTGAAGCTGGAATTAGTAAAAATCCATCATTAGAATTTTCATCAAATGAACAAGCGCAACGTCAAGTATACGATTGTGAAAATCAATGGGAATTGCGTCATAAAATGGTTCGCGCTGAAGGTGATCCTAATACCGCAGATGAAATTGTTAGTCACGCATATGAATATGCAGGTCTTGTACGTGATTACTTTAAGAATGTTTTAAATAGAAATTCCATTGACAATCGTGGATTAGATTTAATTTTAAATGTTCATTATGGTGTGAATTTTTTAAATGCATTTTGGGATGGAGATGAGATGGTTTTTGGAGATGGGGATGGTCAAATCTTCATTAATTTCGCAAACTCTAAAGATGTGATTGGTCATGAATTAACTCATGGGGTTACACAATATACTGCAAATTTAATGTATGAAGGCCAATCTGGAGCTTTAAACGAACATTTCTCTGATGTTTTTGGAACTGCGATTAAACAATATTCTAATAACCAATCAGCAGATGATGCAGATTGGTTAATAGGAAATGATATTATGGGTCCTAAATTATTTGGAGAAGCTTTACGTTCAATGAAAGCACCCGGAACAGCTTTCGATAATCCGTTAATGGGGAAAGACCCTCAACCAAGTCACATGAATAATTACTTTGACGGTCCTGCAGACAATCATGGTGTACATATTAATAGTGGAATATTCAATAGAGCTTTTTATCTAGTTGCAATGGACATTGGAACGGAAAAATCGGCTAAACTATGGTATCATGCACTACAAAACCTTTGGACAAACGCAAATTTCAAAGATGCCGTACAAATATTAGTTAGATCTGCACAAATCCTTACTAAAGATGGAGAATTGCCGTTTGGTACAACACAGACTGTACGTGCAGCATTTAGAGACGTAGGACTCTAAATACTCATTTATTGAAGAATTAAGAATGGAAAAAAATAATACTAGGTGGAGAAAAACTTATGGAAATTAATTTTACCTCTCATGGAGGATTTGCCAATTTACAATTAGTTTATAATGTAGAAACAAATAAATTACCAACAAAGATTTCAAAAAAAATACAAAATATAATAAATAAATATCAAATTTGGGAAATAAACGATACTATTACTGAAAAGCACACTTCCCTCCCGCCTAGTATTTTCTATTACGAACTATTGTTAAAGGATAATGATAAGCAAAAAAACTTTATCTGTAATGATTTAAATGCCCCTGTAGAACTTCGTCCCTTATTAACATTTTTACAAGAACTTGCTATAAACCATAAATTAGATTTACAGTAAAGTATAATTGTATTGACCAATACATACTTACAAATATTAAATAAAATTCATCTGAAAATAGTCCAGTATAAAATTTAAAAAAGGAATTTTAATACACGTACTAATAACTATTGAACTGAAATAACTCCAAAGAGACCTCTATAAATGATCTAAAAGCCTTCAAACAAGTAAGCATAGTGATAACAATCTAAGTTGATGGTAATGGAAATGTACTGGTACTTACCTACCCTTCCATCGCCTACAATTGAATTCTTGCTGATTTGTTGACAGTCAATCCTGGTCAATTAAATTAACCTTATCAAGAATTTATCTAATGAATGTAGGTGAACATGAGTTAAATCTCGCCCTTGGTTTATCCCATTCAAATGTTCGTGATGCACTTATGTTTTCAAGTTACAGTATGGCTCTTAGATCATTAAATAAGGTTGATATAGGAAGAATCCAATATATTTATTGTCTAAATACCTAAATCTTATTATTAAATTATTAACAATTCATTAAAGGAATATACAAATAACATTATATATTATCAGCTAATACCACCAAATCCTTTGGTTACAGAGATTCTTACTGTTAAATTACAATTCACATAAGTGTTAATAGGATTTTATACGCATGTGAAATTCCTTATTCTATAAGTATTGAATTACCTATCTAAAATAATATATTTAATCTAACTTTGAAGGACACAATTAATGAATGAATTATCTAAGCTTAACTATTAAATTCTTATGAAAGGACTAATATATTATGACAAAAAATAATTCGAGTATTCCAGAAGACGATTTTTCGACCTTATTCGTGGAAGAAAGTGAACAAGTGGAACTTCTTAATGAACTTAATAAAAATAAAGATATTATTGAAAAAGATGCAGGGAAATATTTAGATTTGGACTTGGAAAAACACATTTTAGCAACCTATTATGCAGCAATTAATTTCGAGGAATTAAAATCAAATGAATTATTCAAAGCATTACAATCCTTGTTAGAAAATACACATAAACCAGTTAAGTATAACCCTACACAATATTTATATAATTGGGTAGATTTGCAAGAAGACGGAAAATTAAAAAGTATCTACTCAGGGAAGATACGAAACCCAGAAGACGTTATTGCTGAAGACTTTGAAATACTCACCAAACGAAAAAATGAATTAGATTTACTTCTTGCTAATCACTCATTAACAGAAAATGAATTAAAAACCCAAAAAAAGCGAATTGAAGAAAACAATAAACTAAACTGTGAACATGTAGTACCACAATCATGGTTTCATAAACAGGAACCAATGAGAGGTGATTTACATCATTTATTCGCATGTGAACCATCATGTAACTCATTAAGAAGTAACTATCCTTATCATGATTTCTCAGATTATGAAGGAGGTAAAGTACTGAACATTATTAGACAAGAATGTGGAAAATTAGAGGAGAGTTTATTCGAACCTGAGTATGCTAAAGGTATAGTGGCTCGAGCTACTTTATACTTTTTACTAAGATATCCAGATGAAATTGCAAACGACAAAGAAAAAAATATAGACATTGAATTATTACTTAAATGGCATGAAGAATTTCCAGTAAGTATATATGAACGACATCGAAATCAAAGTATTCAAGACACCCAAGGGAATAGAAACCCCCTTGTTGATTTTCCTAACTATGCTCGTAAAATTGATTTTCCATTGAGTTCTTCTTGAGTTTTTATAATTCAAATAAATATAAGTTAAAAAAGCTTAATACTCACTCCCTTACCTTTTTTAGGAGGGAGTTTTCTTTATTTTAACAAAATAAACCTTTTAATAATTATATACAGAAAAACCATAGACTTAACTACTTCTACGGTTTTTGATTTATCTATATTTTAATAATAAACTTGAATCCAAATACCATTTGTAATTCATCTTACTCCTAATTCACATAACTAAATTATAAAAAATAAATTTGAGCTAATGGATAATAGCTCTTTAAAATACCTACATAATCCATACCTTGATCAGCAAGATATTTACTGCACCATCTACAGAAGTATTCATTTGAATAATCTCTTCCCCCACTACTATATACAATTAACATCGGTTCAATACTATACGGTTTTGCAATGTATTGATTAAAAATCTCATCAACTACATCATCTATTTCTAAGAACGTATTTCTACCATAATTAAAAGATTGATCAAACAAAGAAGAACTACTAATTGTAAATCCTCTTTCAAAATAATGTTCTTTATATATACGATTCAATACAAATGAAGTTATACAAATAACATTAGCCCTTAAAGCTTCTTTTGGCCAATTCGGGTATAATTCCGAAGCGCTAACATTTTTTATATATTCCTTAAAATCCACTTTGTATCTTGGAGCATTTTCATAAGGATTCCCATCATGAACTATAATATATTGCGGTATTTGTAGATTATCTGCATGTAAAGGAATATCTGTAGAATACATAGAGTACTGCTGAAGTTGTCTTTCTAAATGCTGTTTAGTTAATTTATGCTGAGTTACATCAATAATTTCTATTGATTGCAGCTCTCCTGTTCGATTTATAGGAATCATTTCTACTCTTTGTTTTGCTGTAGTTCCCGCAAAAATTTGTACACCTCTAACTATTTTCACACCATAATTAGGTGCTTCAATTGTAAGGACATATTCTGAATAAGGTTTAGGGCCCGAAGGATCTGAAGCAGATTCTTTAGGAGGAGCAGATAAAGAAACGACACTTGTTAAACCAATATCATTTGTTTGAAGTGTGGTAATAATTTGACTACCCTCATCTTGCTTACGAACGTATACCTTTGCACCCTTGATTGGTTTATCTGTATTCATTTCATAAACAGACACAATTAACTTACCACTTGATGCGCGATAAGTATCTCGTGTATCATAAAAAAATTGTTGATTATTCAAAAATATATTTGGTTGATAGCATAACTGCTTTCCTGTATCCCATAGATAAGAGAGATAATCAATCAAAACTATTCGCCCTCTCTCTATAACAATTCATTGCAATCACTCCTTTATATTTTTATTACTTTCAATGATTAATAATTAGGATAGTATCCATTTTGATTTGGGTAATGAGATGTGGAGGGATTTGTCATAGAAGGTGTAGAGGAAGGATTAATAAACAATTGGTTTGTATGTTGAGAAGGTGTGTATGTTTTAATATTTGCATCTGTATTTGTCTGTACTGGTATGGGGTTATATTCCAAATCCCTTGTGGTACCTGCAGTATATTGTAATTCTTCAAGTAATCTCCATAGTTCTTTACGCACTACTCCTGTTACAGTAAAACTTTTAATTTTTTGAAATTCCTTTACTGATTTTTCAGTTCCAAGTCCAAAAAATCCATCTATTTCCCCTGTGTAAAAACCAAACCTTTTCAATAAACTTTGTATCATTTTTACACTTTCTCCTTGGCTACCATTCTGCAAAATCGGGTAAAACCCAAGAAGATTTGTCACATATACATATATATCATTTAGCTTATTCCAAGTTAGCTCATCTACAATTCCATTATCAGGAATTTGAAAATTCCTTTGAAAAATTTTGACTGCATTTACTGTATTTGAATCAAACGTGCCGCTTATTATTATTTCAGGGATATTTGAATATTTTTTTCTTATTTGAAATAAGTATTTCTGAATAGTCCGAACAGCTCCTTTTTGGTCTCCTTCCTTTATATTATAACCTGGGAATGATTTGGTTACTTGTATAAAGTCAGCTAAACGGATTTCTACATTTTTATAATAATATTTTAAAATCTCCATATAATTCATCCCTCGTTCTGCAAGGCATGCTGTCCCCCATTGATAAAGCATCCCTGGTCGACTTGCAAATGGACATGGTTGCTTTTTACCAGCACGATATTGCGCAAAAAGTGGTGCGTTTTCACCAGGCTTTGCAATGTATTGTTTAAATACTTCCTCTACCACATCATCAGTTTCTTCAAAAGTATTTCTGCCATGAGTATATTTATGATCAAACTGTGTAATACCTGTGATTGTAAATCCTTTATCTTTATAGTAATTTGTATAAATCCGGTTTAATGTATAGGAAATGACACAAAGTGCATTAGCTATCAATGCATCTTTCTTCCATGTTGGATATACTTCAGAAGCAAGAACATTTTTAATATAATCTTTAAACCTTAGCTTGTATCTTGGAGCAGGCGTATTGGGATGACCATCATGAACGATAACAAATTCCGGTAATACAACATCCACATCTAAGTTTTGTCTTGACTCTTGTTGTTCCTTATGTTCTTGTTGTAGTTCCTGTTGTGATTCTTGCTGAGGATATTGTCCAGTTAATGTATGCTCGGGAATATCAATTATTTCAACAGAATCTCGTCCTTCTGTACCACTAACAGGTATAAGTTCCATTTTTTGAACAGCTGTAACATCTTCAAAAATTTGTGTACCGCGCAGTACTACAGGTGCATAACCTGCAGCTTCAATGGAAATTGCATATTCTGAATACGGTTTAGATCCTAAAGGATCGCTCGCATTCTCTTTAGGGGGCGTAGGCAATGCAACTGTATCAGTTTCACCGAATTCATTCGTATACAAAGTAATAATATCACTTTGGCGGGAAGATAAAATACGTCCTTCCCCTGTCATTTTATAAATAGATACTTTGACACCCTTAATCGGACTTTCTGTATCTTTTTCATATATTTTTGCAAATATCTTTCCGCTTGGTTGCCGATAAAAATCTTCCTGACCTTTATCACTCACTCCTGCTACAGAATATGGTGGTTTATAACCTCCTGAAGAATATGGATAAGAATTATACAAATTCACCTCTCCTCTCGATAAATCCTATTTATATTAAAACTCTAGTATATAAACAAAATAAAAAGGCCCTTTATCCATGATATTATGCTCAACTCTATTTTTTGAAATCATATAATTGCCTATTTTCTTTAAAGATTCTCCAGATTTTTTAAAAATAAGTATGGACTACTCTACTTTTACTTGACCACTTCCTGCTAATCTACCCAAAATCTCCTTCAATCCAAAAGGTTAATCTAGTTATATTTTATTACATACTATAAAAGTCAAATAACCTTATTTACAAAGATAATTTTATGTAATTCATATTTATATTTGTCTATTACAAAGAAAGTTATGAATTGAAGATTTAAGTTGATTTATAAAGGGATTTTCTAAGATTACTCCTTTAAAATCTATATTTTATAAGTAGAAAAAACTCTTACAAATATTCGAATATAGTAACTTTAATAAAATCGATTTTATCTTTTTACGATTAGTACCTGTCATATTAAAGTTCAATCTAACTATAATAAGTAACAGTATTCTAAAATCAAGGGGTGAAATATGGAGAATTTACCCACTCTTAAATTAGGTTCCACAGGCCATTACGTAACAATACTCCAATTAAATTTAATTGGTTTGGGACTAAGCTACGAGAAACTTGCTATTACCGGCTTTTTTGATGAAAAAACACATAAATGCACAAAAATTTTCCAAGAGAAAACTAAATTAAAGCCTAATGGGATAGTAGAAGTTAACACTTGGAAATCATTGTTTGAGAACGTAATATTAATACAAAAGAAGCTACAATCTATAGGGTTTTATTTTGGACAACTTGATGGAGTATTCGGTTTATCAACTACCAAAGCCACACAAGAATACCAAAAAGAGCAAAATTTATACCCTTCTGGAGATATTACACCGAGAACACGCCACAAATTATTTAATCCCAATTCTCAATCTGAATTTTATACTAGCTCTAATCATTTACAATCCTTACATCCATATGTGGAGATGTTGGCTAAAGAATTTCTTCAATTAACAAAGACTAATGGCTTAGATGTTCGAATATATTCAGTGTTTAGGAGTTGGAGTGAACAAGACCGGTTATTTTCTTTAGGAAGATGGAAACCGGGTAAAAAGGTTACAAACGCTCGAGGCGGCGAATCATATCACAATTGGGGGTTAGCCTTTGATGCTGCACCTTATGAAAATAATTCTATACACTGGAATAACATCAAAAAATTTAAGCAAATGGGGTATATAGGGGAACAACTTGGTCTAACTTGGGGCGGGCGCTTTACTACCCTAGTTGATTATCCGCATTTCGAATATTCTTTTGGATTAAGTACTTGGGATCTCCTTAACGGTATTACCCCTCCTATTTTAAATATATAGCTTTTCATGTAACTTAAATCACATCAAGAAATTTTTCTATTTATAAAGAAAAAGTATCCTACCGGATGCTTTAATTGTTCATTCAAAAAGGTAACTGAACAATTACATATTTAATGTCCGTAAATTCAACTATACCATTGCTTGTCCGAATCTAATTCAACTCCCACATACTCCTTAGGCATTAGAGAATGACACTTTACGTTGTTCTTTGAGAAAAGAATCTTCTGGGCAAAATGATAAATGTTTTATATATTCCAACAAAAAAGAGATGCCATCTAATCATCTCTTCTTTAATCATGAAGTGGAAAATGGTGTAACTTACCCTGCTTTAACATATGTAAAATATATTAAAAAGTGTTGGTGATAATACAATAAATACAAATGAAAAAAGATAACTATTAAGCCCCATTACTGGGGCTTTGTTTAACATTGGGATTCTAAAATTTCATCTAAGTCAAGCCCTACTTGTTTCCATCCTGAACCTTGTATCCATACCGATCCCGCTACAGACTTAGAATCGATATGGGTAACATACATATTTATAACTCTTCCATCTTTCAAACGGAATCGTGCCCACTTATTCATGCAGCCCTGACCAGTTGGAGGCACTGGAGGCCAAGATGGAGTCGGTTGCGGTTGTATAGCACCTGGACCTATAAATGGAGCAACTTGTGGTGCAGGTCTCGGATAATCTTCATTATAAATAGGATAATCATAAGAATAAGGGTAAGGATGATTATACATTTTTCCACGTCCTTTTATATATTAAGTTTCTAGATATGTCTATTAGGGGTGGGTATATCTGTATCCGCGCGAATCATCTAAACTCAATCTTCCCTCTTGTTCTAAGAGTAATATAGAAAATGCAGTGAATTGTTTAGAGACTGAGGCAATATTAAAAATATTTTTTGTGGTTATAGGTAAATTTTTCTCTATAGAAGCTAAGCCAATCGTACCTTTATAAGTTACCCCGCTATCAAAACTAGCAATATATGCAAAGCCAGGAGATTTTGGTGAAAACTTGTTAAATAATTGTTTAATCAATGTATGTGTCTTTTCATTATATGAATTATTCATCTCAATCTCGTACCCCTTCCATTAAATAATTCAAAATAGATTACCCTATTATCTTTCTCATATTGAATTCAATTAACCTTCATATCGAATCTTTGATATGGGGAAAATCTCAAGTTACCTCATTTTAGTTTCCAAGGAAACTAAAATGAGGTATAATTATATTTGCACAATAGATATCGTTTACAAATCCATTGTGCAAATTCTTGTATTAGCTCTTAATTAAATAAAAAAATGGAGGGCATGACATGGAAAATTATTATGATGTTGCGGTAGTTGGCGGTGGTCCGGTTGGACTTATGACAGCATGTGAATTAGCTATTCAAGGTGTAAAAGTTGTCGTTGTAGAGAGAAGATTAAATCGGATAAGAAATTCTAGAGCACTCACACTTCACCCTCGCTCCTTAGAATTAATGGCTATGAGAGGTATTGAAAATCGATTTTTATCTAGAGGGAAGAAATCAGATACAAGCCATTTTGCTGCCCTAGATACAAGATTAAACTTTAAAAATTTAGATACTGATTTTCCATATACGCTTTTTATTCCCCAATCCATTACAGAAGAAATATTAGAAGAGCGTGCGTTAGAATTAGGTGTAGATATTAAACGTGGTCATACATTAAAAGATATAAAACAGTATGAAACATTCGTACAACTAGAAATAGAACAAGCAGAAACAATATATAAAATAGAACTTCAATATGTAGTAGGCGCTGATGGCGCAAGAAGCGTAGTTCGTGAGTTATCACATATACCTTTTAATGGAACAGATACAACAACTACAGCTATATTAGGCGATGTCATTTTAGAAGATGTACCAGATAACCCATTTTTTTCTACATCTAATATAAATGGGTTAATAATAATGGTACCTATTGCACCTAATGTATTTCGTTTTGCAATTGTAGATCCTAAGAATCAGACAATACCTGTTCATGTTGCTGTCACAGAAAAAGAGCTTATCGATAGTATTTATAGTATTACAGGTGAACATGTTCAAATTAATAGCTCAATATGGCTTTCTCGTTTTGGAAATGCAACCAAACTAGCAAATACTTATCAACATAAGCGTGTATTCTTGGCAGGTGATGCAGCGCATATTCATTTCCCTGCAGGAGGACAAGGTTTGAATATAGGTTTACAAGATGCTTTTAATTTAGGGTGGAAATTGGGACTCGCTATAAAACAAAAAAAATATGAAAGCCTATTAGAAAGTTATCATTTTGAACGACATGCTGTGGGAAAACAATTTTTAAAGGATGTACAAGCACAAGAACAATTAATGATAAACTTTTCAAATGCAGGTATAGAATTAAGAGAGTTATTCTCGCATTTACTCACATACCCAGAGATGAATAAAGATTTAGCTGAAAGAGTAAGTGGCTTAGGGGTTATATATTCCTCTATGCATACGAAAGAAAAGCATCCATTAATAGGGAAAAGATGTACAAATCTTACTATTTCTTCTCAAAATAAGAAAACTTATAAACTCTTTGCATTGATGCAAGATGGTAAATATATTTTATTAATACATCCTTCTTATAAAGAAGAAATAGATAAAATAAACATTGATTCGCACACAAAGGTGGTTGTAGGAGAAATACAGGATTATCAATTAAAAAATATTGATGTCATTTTAATTCGCCCCGATGGTCACATAGCTTACATTGAGTATGATGAAAGAAAAGACTGTACAGATTTGAAAATAAAATTGAATAATTTTTAAAAACTACTATTTATGTAATGTTCTTATGGCAGTTAGCTTTTGCTAACTGCTTTTTATTATTAAGTATGTCCTCATCAAAATGATGAATCCCTAACTATTAGCTCAGCTCTTTCTATCTAGAAGAGTAGTTTGTACTTTTACTTAAAATTCCTTGAAAACAATTTGAGCATAAATTTTTCACATTAAAAAAGGAGAGATTATAATCTCTCCTTCTAATCCATACACTATATAATTAGCGAGTGAATCGACCGACAAGTTGTTCCTCAGCCATTGCTATTAGACGTTTTGTAATTTCACCACCAACAGTCCGTTTGGACGAGCGGTTGCGTCTGCACCAAGTTGTATATCAAACTCTTATGCGATTTTATATTTCATTTGATCAATTACACTTTCAGTACCACGAACTAATAATTCGTTACGGCTTCCACTATTCTTACGTATACTCGTCAAATTTCATGTCCATACTGTTTAGAGACGGTAGTCCATGCCATTCGGATTGACCTCCAGCACATGATAAATTTATAACCGTTCCTATAATTAGGAGCGGTCTTATTTCATTTCCTATAATTCTAATGATAAGAAATCATTATTTGTTCCCTTTCGATAGCTATCTATAGTCACCTTTAGAGGGAAACATATCAATTTATTAGGAGCATACCTTTTTAATATGGATAATATAGTATCATTAGATTCCTTAAAGCCACTAAAACTCTCTTAACGTTTTTAAAAATGAAGGAAGCGTCTTAAAAATGGGCATAGCGTTGTAAACCCGCATTTTTCTGATGGTACCCCATGATTATCAACTTAATAATTTTATAAAACCCCCAGGATGAAAATTTTGTGTTTCTGATAGAGGGCAACTTATTTTTTCCTTTTGGGGAAGAATGTATTTCTTAACTTGATAGCAATGTAGTGAGACCGAATATCTGTCGAGCTAAACAAAGCAAGATGAATTTTTCATTGTAAATTAGAACGAAATTTCGTTTTTGGTGGTACTCTATGTCCCACTCTGACAGTGTTTACAGTACCCGTGTGTCCTTTCTGCATAGAAGAAAGCTGCAATCCCCAGTGTTATCCCCAAAAAGTAAATTCCTGCAAAAATTAATCCTACTCCACACCATACATATGTTGTCCATAAGGTCCTGCGTGGCTGCTCATTTAATCTTGGTTTTGACAGATTATTATTTTTCTTATTTTTAGCTAAAACTTCTTCTCTTCTTTTTTAGTGTTTTTCAATATATTTTTGTTATACAAGTACAGTATAAGACACGTTAATCACAAAAAAGTCTAAAATAAATCTATTTTTCTAATTTATGTATATTATTTAACTAATTTTCTGATTAATCTTCTTTGCTACTTTTAGATCTTTTGTTTTAAATCCGCTATTTATAGCCCATCTATAAAATAGAAATGCAACAATTGAAATCAGTACCATATCCCATCCATAAGTTATAATATTTAATCCACCAAATCTTTCACTTCCAATGTACGATATACAAATCATAAATAATAAATACCCCACAATCCATAATCCAGCTAAAAAATTCTTCTTAAATCCAACCCATTTTGTTTTTAATTGATAATAAAAATATATAGGTAAGCCCATAAGTATAATAAACATTACTTCTCCTGTTAATGGCCATCTTGCCCAATATAATGTTAATGATGCAAAAATGAACCCTAAAGGTGCAAAAATATTTAATCCTCTTATATAGAAAGGACGATGGAAATTAGGCGCTGTTTTTCTCAGAGTCATTACTGTTATAGGTCCAGTAACATATGAAATTAATGTCGCTACTGAAATAACTTCAGCTAAAATACCCCATCCTTTAAATAAAAATAAAAAAACAAAACAAATCATTAAATTAAACATCATGGCAAATCTAGGCACACCATATATAGGATGTAATTTCCCAAAAACTTTAGGGAAATATCCATTCTTCTCCATTCCGTATAGCATGCGTGATGTGGTTGCCATATAAGTAGTACCTGTACCAGAAGGAGATACAAAAGCATCTAAATATAATACAATAACTAACCAATTAATATTTAGTGCTATCGCTAAATCAGCAAATGGTGAATTGAAATTTAAATTCGACCATCCGTTAATTAACATATTGGGGTTTACAGCACCGATAAAAGCAATTTGTAATAATACATATATTACAGTTGCAATTAAAATGGATCCTACAACTGCCCGAGGAATAGATTTCCCTGGGTTCTTTGCTTCACCAGCCATATTAATTGGGCTTTGAAAACCATTGAATGCAAAAATAACACCAGATGTTGCCATAGCAGTTAATACATTTGACCAATTAGATACATGAAAATCCTGATGACTAGTAAAGTTCTCTCCATGAAATCCAACAAATAGCAATGCACCAATTGTAAGACCAGGAATTATAATTTTAAATATAGTAATTAATGAATTAACTTTTGCAAATAGACTAACTGTCCAATAATTTAAAAAGAAATATATGATTATAAGTAAAGAAGCCGCTGCAAGACCTTTGGAAGTCAACATCCCATTGTCTACTAAATCCTTGGCCCAACTTGCCCACTCCCAAGGCCATGAACTCATATATTGTATTGACGCTATCGCTTCAACCGGGATAACTGAGACAATAGCTATCCAATTAGCCCATGCAGCAATAAATCCTACAAAATCTCCATGTGAGTATTGTGTATATTTTACCATTCCGCCAGCCTCTGGAATCATGGCTCCTAACTCGCTATATGGTAAGGCAATAAATAATATTACAATCATTCCTAAGACCCAAGAAAAGATAGCAGCCCCTCCTGATATTTTGGCGGCCTTCCATGCACCAAATAACCAGCCAGACCCTAAAATCGAACCAATCCCAGTCATTGTAAGTGCAAAGGTTCCAAGCTTACGTTTCATATTTTTCATTTTTCACACGCTCCTCGTTCACAAAATAAATAGAATCCTCTTATTTATTAACCTTTTACTCATATATACTCCCCCCTTTTTATTTAAAGTAAGAATGTAAGTTTTATAGACCAATTCACTATAAAGTTTATCTCTAACCAACTCTTTATAATGTATGTATACCCTCTATAACTCTCTCTAAACCTAAAAACTTTTAACAATATTTGTTACGGAAAAACATCATAACCTAGTATGCCTCTATATTGAGGGTTCAACAAATCATGTTAGTGAAGCACTAATAATCACATTTGTTTGAGTGTACCTCTGCATTAAGAATATTTTAGTTTTAAAAGACGAAGTTCATCTTGTCTATGTTCTTAATTTGATAGGCATGAGATGCTCCCCCAGATGCATTCAAGATAGACACGAAAATGAAGGAAACTGTTATAGAAATTTCTCCATTTCTTTGGTAATGTATCGCTCCTTTCTTACAAAAAACTCAACTCTACTACGTCAAAAAGGTTCTTTATGAAAATATGTAGAATTAGCACATATACGGTATTTTATAAATGGAGAGGTGATTGTGTTGAAGCATTTAACAAAATCAAAAAATTCATTAATAGGTCTGAGAGGGTATTTGGAATCCTATCCGTTAACTTCATTTTTTGTAATGGCATATTTATTCTCTTGGGTTGTATTAATTCCATTTATCTTATCGCAATGGGGTACTTTTCCTAAAACAAAGGCATTTGATATTTTCTTTTTTGCTAATGCATTTGTAGGCCCTATGTTAGCAGCGTATATCATGTTTCGAACCCTTGAAGGCAAAGAGTCATGGAAAAAAGTTAGAAAAAGCATCCTATCTACTAAAGTCGGTTTGAAGTGGTACTTGTTTACCCTCATCGTTATCCCCACTGCAATGTTTCTAGGTATGGTGATATTAAATGGAGAGATACCTACTTTCCGTGACCTTAATTTTGAATTTTTTATAACCTATCTCATCTCTTTTGTAGCAATTTTCTTTCTCGGTGGACCTTTACCGGAGGAAATTGGATGGCGTGGTTTCGCTCTGCCTAGATTACAATCAAAATTTGGACCGTTAAAAGCTACATTACTACTTAGTGTTTTGTAGACTTTTTGGCATCTTCCACATTTCTTAACGGCTGCCCAAAGGGGTGGAACGGGTTCTGACCTTTCTCTCCTATATATTCACTTGCCAATTTTTATTTTATTGTGTTTGCCAATCTCAATCATTCTCACTTGGATTTATAACTGTAATCACGGTAACGTATTTATTGTCATGCTAGTTCATGCAAGTGTAAATACGTTTAGCTTGGTACAAACTCATTCCACCAACGCTGTTTTAAAGAATACAGGTACATTTGTAGTGATAGGTCTGGGGTTTATTGCTTTGCTTATTCTTATTTTCACACGAGGCAACCTGAGATATAAACAAACTTCTAATGGATTAAAGTTCAGTAACAATGAAAATATAAGTAAATAGAAAAGAGATCCCTATAATAATAGGTTGATGGCAATGCTAACAAATTAAGAATTATATTCTTCCTCAAAACGAAAAAACGTCACACTTTATTGAAAGTGAAATAGAATTGTAAGTAAAGAAATTCTACCGATATTTTTTAGCATATACCTTGAATTAATTAGCTAAAGTAATAGGATTTGTTCAGTAGGAAAAGAATTTATAGATAAAGAATATAACTATATTGAATATAATGACGTGATTTTAACTTTAAGGAGGCGATGTCGATGAGAAAATATTTTTATTTGATTGGGCAAAAAAACAAGAGGATAACGTTTTACTAGCCCATAAACTACGTGGTTCCTCTTCAATATTAGAAGGAGAGTATCAAATTGAAGAAAATTTATTTAAAGCCTATTGACAAAAGTAATTGGGAAGAAGCAATTAGACTGTCTGTTAAAGAAGAACAGCAAACATTTATTGCATCCAACCTCTATTCTATCGCAGAAGTTCAATTTCTAGATCATTTCTACGCAAAAGGTATTTATCTTGATGAAAAAATGATAGGATTTACTATGTTTGGAATAGATCCTGATGATAATAATTATTGGATTTATAGACTTATGATTGATGGTAAATTTCAAGGGAAAGGTATAGGTAAACAAGCTATATATCTGGTTATTGATGAGATTAGACAAGATAACTATACAAGTATCCCTTTAATTATGATTGGATATGCTCCTGAAAATCTTTCAGCTAAATTTGTATATAAAAAGGCAGGATTTATTGAAACAAAATTATCTTCTTGGGGTGAACAGTTAGCTAAGTATTCTTTATAAGCACTTGGATTCTCCACGTTGAATATTAGCTTTATTAAAGCGGATATTTGTTTTTTATCGTTTTCTGACAGAAGACTCCTTCTTCAAAAATGTGAAGGTGTGAAACCCCAATTTTAGGTGGGAGATGAATGTCGGTTGGCATAAGCCAACATATTTGCTATCATTTACTTGTACAGATTGCTCTTCGAAAACTGAAGATATGAGGTTGGTTGCAGAAAAACGTTGCAACCGTAAAAACTTCAACGTTCTATCGCCCCACGCTTCTCTAAATTGCGAAAACCAAGCTAAAGTAGGTAGTGTGGTGAGTCAGCGTATAAGTTCTCACCGTAGGGACTGCGGGTAGAGCCTGCTAAGATAACTGGTGGATACATCGGTGTTCGCAGGAATCTCCCACTTCAACAGTCCGTTAGGACGTTAAGTGGTAAGTAGTTCAATAAGATGGTTCTAATGTATAAATAACAAAGTAAGAGGAGCCTATAGTGACAGGCCCCCCCTACAAAAAAACTGTAGTATACATGTTAAAAATAAATTCATTTTACTAATAATGAATATCCACCATTTTTACCATCAAATTTATACACATTCAAATGATATTTTCCTTTATAGTATTTCCTTCATATTCACCACAAGCTAAATAATTTCACATGTCTTATTCATGATAAAACACCCATGTCATTCCAATATTTTATTTACCACGGAGATATCTACTTCTTTTGGAACTGTAACATCAAACGTATAAACATCTGTTTGATCAGGATTAATCATATTTCCTTTTACAAGCTTATTAAACCTGAGTATCTTCTCTTCTTCAAGCAATCCACCTGTTTGCGAGTCTTTTTTACAGTAACTTTTATTTGTTCTTTACTTTTTTTTCCTCTACTATCTTTAACTGTTAGTTCTACATTATATGTTCTTTTTTCTCCATATCCATAGCTAGGATTGGCTTTTGTACTTGTTCTACTTTTATATGAAAAATCCTCTTCAAAACGCAAATAAAAAAGGGCAATTTCAGCCCTTTTTTATTTATAAATCCTCTATATCATATTCAGTATATCCCTCATAATAGTAACTAATATCAATGCCTTTCATGAATACTTCACGGCTATTAATTTTATCTACTAGGGCATTTTTGAGTAAATGCTTAATTTCAATATCTTTAATCGGGCTGCGTTCCATTGCCAGTAAATAATCTTCTTTATCAATCCTATTCCAGTCAACCACCTGTTGAATTTCATTCTTAAAGATTAAATCTAACCATATTCTAGTCGCTCTACCGTTTCCTTCTCTAAAAGGATGAGCAATGTTCATTTCAACATACTTTTCAACGATTTCATCAAAGGTTGTTTGTGGCATATTGTTTATATGTTCTAGTGAATGGCTTAGATACATAACAGGAGCAAATCGAAAGTTTCCCTTCGCTATGTTAACCTTTCGGATCTTTCCAGCAAAGAAATAAATATCTTCAAATAGATAATTATGAATGTCAGAAAGACCCTTAAATGTGCCAACTTCTATGTGGTTTATTTCTCCTGAATCATATAAATCTTTGGCTTTCATTTTTGATAGTCGTTCTTCCACTCGATTCAATTCCAACTGATTTTTGATACCTAATTTATTTTCTAGCACGGTCATTCTCCTCTTTTTCTGCCATTAATTCTTTTAGCATATCCAAATCTTCTTGTGTGGCTAAATTCTTGATGAAACTTCTAGCCATAGTTTTATAATTGAGGTATTTCGCTTGTTCTGGATTACGTTTTTTATAGTTTTTTGTGGCTTCATTTTGCGCCTTGCTGTATGCCATTCTCTCCCTCACTTTCAAGTATATAAGCATATTATATATGACTTAGTAATATATTCAAGTGAAAGAAAAGCTAGTGCCGAAACCTTAGTCTATGGCTATATCAAATATATAATTTAAATTTTTATCATTTCACAACATTTATCTTTTAGAATAAGATAATATTCACCTTCAAAGCATCTTCTTCTCAAGATGCTTTACAAATTTATCGTTAAATATGGATTTTATTTTAAAAACATGTTTACTCAAAGAACTCATATACCCTTATAGGTGTTGTAAGAATTAAGGAGTGCTCTGGACAAGTACTCCTTAACTCTTACTAAATAACGATTTTACATGTAATGGAACTTCTAAATATAAAAAATATGACTCCTTTTCATAGACATTTACGTATAGTAAAATGCAAGATGATAAGTAAAAATTCTTATTTATTTTCTTCACTTTGAAATAATCTAATCCTTTGGATTTCACAATATCCCTAAGTATTCTTCTTACCTAATTTGGTGATATTTTTATTCATTACCCAGCTACTCTTTTATAATAATAGAAATACTTTCTTCTAACAATTCAAATCCATAACTTAAGCCTTCTTTGTCAATTGTTAAAGAAGGTAACAACTTAATTACTTCATCATTAGGACCAGACGTTTCAATAATTAAATCATTTTCAATTGCAATTGAGCAGATCTTTTTAGCTATTCCAAAAGTATTACACGCTTTTATTTAAAATAATCTCTCATATGTAATTAAGGTTTTTCACTCTCTGTAAAAAGTGATTTATGTTCTACTGGAGAAGAAAGCACTATTAAGGTTGTAGGCTTTCCATACTCTAAGCACAAATTAATATAGTCTTCGAGTGTATGTACTGATTCTGTCACTACCTTTGTTAGATAACTGTATAAACCGGCAATACGATGGCATTCGACTACATCTGGATGTTCCATTGCAAATTTTTTATATTTGTTGCAATCTCTTGGTTCCATTAAAACAAACGCGGTAATATGTTTTTTTAATTCTTTCGGATTAACAATCGTACGATAACTTATAATGACACCCTGTTCCTCTAGTCTTCTGACTCGCTCTGTAACAGAGGGGGAACTCAAACCTACCAGCTTTCCTATTTCAACCATACTTAAACGTGCATTTTCCTGAAGATGTGAAAGAATCTTTAAATCTGTTTGATCCATTAATGTATCTCCCCTTGATTAATTAAGAATACAATTAATAATTCTTAAATTTTTTAAGAAAATTATAATTAATACATAAATTATAGCATGTTATCTTTTTTTAAAACTTTATATAATTGATATCAATTAACGAAAGAGAGGCTGAGTATCTTGACACAACAATCATTGAAACGTTCAATTACTTGGGTACAAGGGACTGCATTAACCATAGGGGCTGTGTTGGGTTGTGGAATTCTTATATTGCCCTCAATTACTGCAAATAGCGCTGGACCAGCTTCGCTTTTATCTTGGGTTATCATGTCTATATTAGCTTTTCCCATTGTCGCAACTCTGGCGCATCTTGCTAAAATGATTCCTAGTGCAGGAGGAATTACAGCTTATGTTCAAATGGCATTTAATGCAAATACGAGTGCAATCCTAGGATGGATTATGTTAGGATCTATTCCTATTGGATTACCTATTATCGCTTTAACAGGTGCCCATTATATTGGTTATGTTTTTCCAATAAGTAATGTAGGAGTTATAGGCATCGCGGCAGTAATTTTGATTACTTCTTTACTCTTACATATTAAAGGAATTGAGTTATCATCAAAAATAAGTGTGTTTGTCATTTGTATAATTTCACTTCTAATAATTGTGGCTGTTGTCGTTTCTATCCCCTATGTAAAATTAAGTTCTTTTACACCTTTTGTACCAAACGGATGGTCTTCTGTTGGAGCTTCTTCTGTAATTATCTTTTTCTCATTTGTAGGATGGGAGATGATAACCCCATTAGCTGAAGAGTTTAAAAGACCTGCTAAAGATATTTCCATTAGTCTATTTTTAGGGGCAATTTGCATCTCAATTATGTACATTGCAATATCTTTTGTAACAATAGGGACTCACTCATATGGTGATAAGAACCAGATAGCTTCCCTTAGCATTCTAATATCAAAAGGATTAGGACCAATAGGTACATATATAACCACTATTTTAGCAATTTTCATTTCGTTTAGTGCTGTACATGCTAACATTGCAGGTTTTTCAAGAATGATTTACGCCCAAGCTAGAGAAGGACATTTCCCTTCCTTCTTTGCTAAATTACATTCTAAATTCCAAACTCCAACTAGGGTTTTACTAGTTTTAGGCGGAATTTTTAGTTGTATTTTAATTTTTTATGGTATAGCACGACCAAATTTAGAGATGCTTCTAAAAGGCCCTAGTGTAATTTTTATTACCTCGTATATTTTTACAATGCTAGCTGCTCTTAAGTTATTAAAAGTTCAAGATATAGGTTGGTGGATGGCCTTCTTATCTTTAGTTATATGTATTTTTGTATACTCATTTAGTGGTTGGGCGATTTTCTATCCAGTAATCTTATCATTCATAGGTGGGATCTATATACTTATGAATAAAAGGTCCAGCACAGTAATCAATCATCAATTAGATACACCCAATGAAAAATAGTTTCATAATCTCTATAAACTAATTCTACAAATTATATAATGTTATTAACACTATCAGATTGGAATAGATATAAATTCTGCTAACTTATAATTAACTCAAATTAATTTTATGAAATATGAATAATTATGTGTATTCAAGAAAAAACCAGGATAACTTTTTAAAATCATCCTGGTTTTTTCTGTATAAAATGAATTTCGTTATTTTATTTATTTCCCCAATTATATATTTCTTCACAATTAATAAACAAACATATAAATCATTTAATTATGTAAAAAATATATAATTAAATCCCCCTATAAACTATATAAAGTTTAAACCAGCATATCAGCGAAAGTAGATCCAACGTTGTTTTTACGCTTCATATGCTTTTCTAAATATATTTTAGTCGTTTGAATATTTTCATGGCCAAGTGTTTGCATTAAATGATATAAATCTGCATTACCTTGTTCTACTGCCATAATTGCGAAAGCATGACGGAATGTATGCGCCGTTACTGGATTTTCACGATACAGTAGAAACTCTAAGTTTGTCTTTTTTATCATATCTGTTACTTGATTCGATAATGTTTTAGAGTCATAAGTATTTCCTCTTTGATTTATAAATACCGGACTCTCATCCCCTTTATCCAATACCGTTTGGAATCCTCTTCTCAGCCTCATTTCACAAATACACTGATATAAATGTTCCGAAATAAAAAGTTCACGCACTTTATCCCCTTTTCCAGTGACTTTTAACCAGTACTTTCCGTCGTAATGTAAATCTTTCACTCTCGCGGTGCACAATTCTTGAATTCTTGCACCAGTACTTGCTAGAGCCAGTAAAATTGTATAGTTTACTAAATGTCCTCTTTCTTTAAAAAACCCTAAAATTTTCATAACCTCATCATAGGATAGGTCCCGATTTGGCCGATCCTGCTCATTTACATTTGCGCGCTGTAGTTCTTCATGAAGAGGCTTTTCAATATAAGAAAATGCATGAAGATGTTTTAGAAAAGAACGAATGAGCACTGTTTTCTTTGCAAGTGTTGCGACTGCATATGTGTCACCATTCCTACCGTTCTCTACTCGTTTCAGCCAAGAATTGTATTTACGAATATGCCAAGGTTGCAATGTTTTCAATAAAGAGTCATTTTTCTGTACCTCTTCCCCATTCAATTCAAATTCTTCTGCATGCTGCACCATGCACTGACAAAATGACAAGATTTCAGAAACATAACTCTTTTTCGTATCCTCTTTTCTATTCTTCTTCTCATCCATATCTTTTTGTAAATGTACGAAATGATAAATAACTTCCAGGTCACTTAAATACGTATATTTACTCTTTCCCTCTTTTTCTGCAAGCTCCATTTTCTCTTCCAATTTATCCACATAACTATCGTTATACAGAAATGGAACTATATCTCTTAAATTCTCTACATATGTATCTATATATTCACTATGTTTATTTATAATAGATAAATTTTCTTTTTCATTTTTATTATCCATATTTCAAATTTACCTCTCCTATTGAAGATTATAATAATACTTCTCTTTATTACCTATAATTATTATTTTATTTTACTTCTATTAATTATACAAATGATAATTCATTTTCCTTCTGTAAGAACGCTACATTCTTCTCTATTTACTTATAATTATATTTTTTTATAATTTATTATTAAATAGATATCTTTTAACAATTAAATAATTAAAATCCATAGTGATTTTATAATAAAAACAACTATAATAATTCATTAACATATAGATTGAATGAAAAATATTTCTAAACGATAACAATGCATACTATATTTAATAAAATCTATTTCTTATTTTAAATATAAATCAGATTCTGATATGATATATACATACCTAAAATATTAACAAACGATAGTTATGGAGGTGTCCTTTTATGACACAAGATTTATTGTTCATTACAAAACCTACTGTAACGACCAAAGAGGCAGCTGACTTATTAGGAGTAACGGTACAAACAATTTTAAAAAAAGAAAAAGATGGATTAATAGAATGTGTATATAAAGATAACTGGAAGCAATTCGGTAGTAAGATTTTCTATTTAGAGGATATTGAACGTTTACAAAATGAAAATAAGGTTAAAGGCCTTAGCACAAAAGAAGTAGCTGAAATTCTTAATGTTGCACCATCTACTATCTTTACATACATCAAATCTGGAAAATTACCCGCCACAATGGAAGAAAAAAGAGGAAAACAAGTATATCTTATCGATGAGGAAGAACTAGAGATTTTTATGCTTGATTATGAAAAAACCAAAACAAAAGAGCGAAAAACATTCATTACGAAAATTCAAAATGAAGATATATACTTATATCAATTATTAACACATCAACATAACGGAAAAACAGCTAGGGTAATAGAGATCAATGGAGCAGACGGTAAGATTCTTACAGAAGACGAGGATATTTTCCCTCTATCCACTTATAAACAACATGATTACACCTTTGAACCATTCATTAAAAAAGCGGTAATTACAAAACGAGGGTATTTATCTTTTTCCTTTAAAAAACCTCAATTATTTAATTCCATTACTTATAATCTAATAAACTTATTTTATAAGGAGCTAGGTATCACAAATATGAGATTGAGTATTTCAGCAGATACTATCAAATTAGAAATTAAACCTTTCGTATTACAAGTAGATCCATTGCAGTTTCAAGAAGAGATTAAGTACTTACATTCTCATATGAAATCTGGCACGATTCTTCCACATGTAGAAGGTATTTACTTTAAAAGTAATGTAGAGCCATTAACTTTTCATGCAGATCATGAATTTAAGCAAAAAGTAGTTCAAATGGCAGCGGAAGCTGGTATGAGACAGGAAGAATTCTTATTGCAAGCTGTAAAATCTTATATAACAAATTTAAAAAAACACTAAATCTACTACTTATTAAAAGAAGCGTAGAAATAAGATCTTTCTACGCTTTTAAAATATTTGTCACTCGCAATGAATACAACAAAGGGAAAATATCATAAAATTAAAATGCACATTTCCTATTTTTGCAAATTAAAGGGATCCATACCCAAAAATGTATAATTTATTTGTATATAATTATATAAAAGCGATTAATTCTTTATAGATTACTCAAAATAGTCACTTAACTTAAACTAGCTATGAATTATAAACCTAAAAATCAAATAAGCTACCGCTATAATAGGAATAGAATTTCAGTATCCAAGAGTTCGTTATATCAGAATTTAACGAACTCTTGGATGATGGTCAGTTCATCTCCCCTTCTATTATTGTACTGTACAAAGACATGAAACTCTAAACTATTTAGACAAGAAAGTCTAAACTTTTGTTTTTGGAACTTGATTGGGACAAGAAAGTCTAAACTAAAGCTTTTTTAGATTTACATGCTAAACCAAAAAAAATTTCATTTTGCGGATTAACTGTACTATACGTATAAACGTTTCAAAACTTGTTTCATTTCTGAATTAATATTAATAATTGAACTAATCTCTTTTGCTGATTGTTCGAGATATTTTAATTTATACTAAAAAAACTACACCCTATATAGAATGTAGTTTTTTATCGAGGTTATTACTTCTTATTTAATTTCTTTAATATATTTTCTGGAATCTCTTCTTTTTTAATAACTGAAATATCATGCATTCTTGTATCACTTCCCCTTTTCGCAGCTTTAATATATGTGCCAATAGGGAATTTGTTATCTGACCCAAAACCTAAGTCTATTTTATTTAAACTCTCATCATATCCAATTAAATCATATGAATAATGAATTACATCTTTAGGGGCCTTAGTGTCTCTTTTAGCTTCTTCTTTCACTACACCATATACATCTATCGCACTTACAAACGGACTATAACGATTCCATTGCTCGCAGCCAGCCAATCCAATACTAAATAGCATAGATAACATTATTATAAAAAATCTATTTCTCATTCTTATTCAATCCCACTGTAATTTATAGTTCTATAAAAATAGCGTACAGACGTACATATATGGAATGTTCTCCTAAGATTGCTTCTTAGTTTGTATATCCCTTACAGGCATCAATCCACTTTAAATATTTTGAGTATCGTTCTAGTTCTTCTATTGTTAATTCAATAGCACTATTTCCACTTCCACAAGCAGGAAAAACAGTTATAAATCTTTGTAGTGATACATCCAAATACACTTCTACATCTTTATTTACAGCAAACGGGCAAACACCACCTATTGCATGTCCAATTAACTCTTCCACTTTGTTTGCATCGACCATCTTAGCTTTAACACCAAACTGTTCCTTGTATTTACGATTATCAATTTTAGCATCACCTGCAGTTACTATTACTAAAACACGATCTTCTATTTGAAAAGATAAAGTCTTTGCGATTCTTTGAGGTTCACATTGTAACGCTTTTGCTGCTAATTCAACTGTTGCGCTAGATTCTGTTACCTCTATAATTCTATCTTCCATACCATATTGTTTAAAATAGGAAATAACTTTTTCTAATGACATTTTACGGACCTTCCTTTCCCTTTTGGGGTATCATGTTAATGTGAGCTTTATAAAAATATTAAGATTTATTTATATATCCTCTAAATAAATGTTTTACATATCTGTTTGGATATAAATCATTAATCATTGCATACGGACTATTTTCATATTTATGTTTCAATACGCCACGTAAACGATACTTTGCAATTAATGCGTTATTCCAATTCTGTTTGATTTCTTCTTCGTTCCAATTTAAAATGTTTGTTACTAAATATCTTGTTACTCTTTAGCCATTTCATTATTTTCATCTAATTTTCAAGTGTTTGGCGGGAATCTATTTCTTTTTCCATCTAATATCTCCTGATAAATTTCCTCTATAGTAATTGCTTTAATCTGCATTTCACAAGTTGCATTCCTTTCCTGGAGTTTGAATGAAGAAAATTCTGACTTTATGATGTGAGTTAATACTATTACTTTGCTCTTCTAGTGAAAAATTTCAATAAAGCTTTACATGAAAATACAGGTTGGTATCTATAAAATGATTCATATTGCCACTGATCATTATTGGAAAGTTTAAGAGCTTTACATTTGGTTTGATTATCATTGAAATCGTTCTTTTTATTCATATATTCTTCTCCATGTAATGCAAGTATTATAATTGAAAGTTAAATTTTAATACTTGCTGAATATGTCTAACACTAGCATGTGATTTTAGTATTAATTATTATTTTTAAGGGGAAATTTCATTTATAATTAGCTTATTGGCCCTGAATTTCGAAGATAGAATCAATTTCCACTGTGATATTCATGGGTAGCTGATTCACTCCAATTGCCGTTCGGGCATGTTGACCTTCCACTCCAAAGATATCATGTAATAATTTTGAAGCAGCATTAATAACAATATGTTGTTGATTGAATTCAATTTCACAATTCACAAAGGCTTGTAGTTTCACTACATTTACAATACGGTCTAAATCACCAATATACTCTTTGACTGCTGCCAGTGTATTAATAATACAAATTCTTGCTGCTTCTTGTGCTTCTTCTAAGGTTCTTTCTCCACCGACTTTTCCTGTATAAGCGGGTGTACCATCTATAAATGGAGCTTGTCCTGAAACAAAAAGGGAATTCCCTAATTGTTTGACAGGTACGTATAATGCTTTAGCAGGCGAAGTATTAGTTAATAAAATACCTAGTTCTTCCATTCTTTGTTCTATTTTCATGTTCTAGCCTCCTTTTTATTAAATTTGAATCTCACCAATGGCATATACAACTGCTGTTCCCGCAATCTTTACTCTGTCTCCCTCATGTTTACAATATAATGTTCCGCCTCGGTCAGACAGCTGCCTTGCTACCATTTCATCTTTACCAAGACGTTGTGCCCAAAATGGGATGAAACTACAATGCGCTGAACCGCAAACTGGATCTTCATTTACATTTAGTTTTGGAAAAAAAACTCTGGAAACAAAATCATATTTAGCACTTCTGGCAGTAACTGATACGGCTAATCCTTCTGTTAGCTCCTTCATTTTCGCAAAATCAGGAGTTAGATTTTGAACATCCTCTTCATTTTCTAATATGAAGATCAAATCTCTACCTAAGTAGCTTTCAATAGGGTTTATTCCAATGGCTTTAACCATCTCATCTGTTAATGTAATCTTTTCAGGCATTCTGCTTGGGAAATCCATCTCATAAAGATTACCGTTCTTGGATACAACAAGTTTTCCGCTCTTTGTTAGAAATGTAATTTCCTCAATACCTTTTTCATAATAATTTGCAATAACGTATGCTGCTGCTAAAGTTGCATGGCCACATAGATCAATTTCTCCTCCAGGAGTAAACCATCTTAGTTGATAGCACTCCCCTTCTTTTACAGTATAAGCTGTTTCAGACAGATTATTTTCTATCGCAATTTTTTGCATCATCTCATCTGAAATCCAATCTTCCATGATACAAATTGCTGCAGGGTTTCCTTCAAATATGTTTTCTGCAAATGCGTCTACTACATAATATTTCATTACATATACCTCCATAGTGTCCCATTGTGTATTAAGATCAAATGATTATGATGTTTTTATCTCAACATCGGAACACCTTTAGGTGCCTCAGTATGTTCCGAAAGTACGTTCCTTATTTCTTGAGATAAAGGAATTGATTTTTGTGATTGAAAATTAAAATGAACTAAAATAACTTTTCCTCTTACAATCCAATTTTGATTTTCATCTTGTATAACATGTTCAACTTGAAAACTTGCATTACCAATTTTGCTAATCCATGTAGAAACAACTAATTTTTGACCATAAACCACCTCACGAATAAAGTCACATTGAGTTGAAGCAACAATTAAATTCCAAGATTCTATTTTTAGACTCGGGTTAAAAATTTTAAAGAGGTCATTTCTTGCTTCTTCAAAATACGTAAAATAATTTGAGTTGTTTACATGTCCTAAAGAATCACATTCACTAAAACGTACAATAGTATCGTGTTTAAACATAATATCTCCCCTTTTAAGCGTGATAATATTGCAATCTCTGACTACCTAAAAAATTATTTGATCAAAATTAAATATTTGCATGAATCTTAAAAATCACGTATATTGCCTCTATACTATAAGTCTCGTTTAATTCACATTACTTAATGGGTTATAAATATAAATCGCTTTTGTGCGAGATAATTAAATTATCATCACATATGGGTATCATTTTAAGTAAAGACGTTTAACCTAATACTTATTAATAGAGCTATTACCTCCTTTCGCATTTTAAATTTTATTTTGAAAATCCCTTGAACTACTTGTATGTTATATCGAAACCCTATATAACACGCAACCGCCTTCTATAACACTGAAAGGAGATTTAATATGCATTTTGAAATTCAACGCAATAGTGAAATTTCACTTTCCAGCCAAATATATCTATCTATTGTGGATCATATACGTTCTGGTTTTCTACAAGAAGGAACACAATTACCTTCTATACGCACACTTACAAAACAATTGAAGGTGAGTCTAGTAACAGTAGCAAAAGCATATAAGAAACTCGAGGAAGATGGCTTCGTTACTTCTATTCAAGGGAAAGGGTCTTTTGTTAATCCCGAAAGAAAAGAAGTTGTTAATCGACAACCAAAAGTTTCACCTTATAATTGGCAGCTCTCAATTCAGGATTACTTACCTAGATCTCAATTTTCTCGTTTTCATCAAGTTCCAGAAATGATTCAATTATCATCTTCAATGATTGATCCCAGGTTATTTCCTAACCGCTTTTTAGAACAAGAAGTTCAAAAAATATTTGTTCATAATCCAAGGATCTTATCCCAGTATGCAGAAGTTCAAGGAGATCTTGAACTAAGACATGCAATGGCTGCATATTTAAAAAGAACTGATATTACTACGGATCCAGATAATATATTAGTTACAAATGGCTCTCAGCAAGGAATCGGTCTAATTGCTCGAACATTTATCGGGCCTGATGATGTGGTTATTATGGAGGCTCCTACTTATCCAGGAGCAATCGATGTTTTTCGTGGGAGAGGTGCTACAGTCCTTACCGTTCCAATTGATAAAGATGGCATGAGGATAGATATTCTTCAGAGTTTATGCGATAAATATAAACCAAAGGTTATATATACAGTCCCTACTTTTCATAATCCAACAGGTGTTATCACAACTGCCAAAAGGCGTAGACAGATTCTTGATATAGCCCAAAGTAGCAATAGCATAATTATAGAAGATGATCCATGGAATGAAATTTACTATAGTAAAAAACCACCGATTCCTATAAAAAGCTTAGATGATTCCGGGCATGTTATTTATTTAAAAGGTTTAAGTAAAACATTTGCACCTGGTTGCAGAATTGGGGTTTTAGTTGCTTCTGGTTCCATATTTAATCGATTGTTAGCAGCAAAAGCTAACGCAGATTTGGGTAGTCCTTTACTCACTCAGAAGATGATTTTACCGTTTATTAAATCAGAGAAATCAATGGAGCATATAAAAAAGTTACGAACTGCTTTGAAATTACGAAGAGATCTAGTTTTAGATTTATTATCAAAGTATGCTCCTTCTGAAGTTTCATGGTACACTCCTGAAGGAGGATTAAATCTTTGGATTAGTCTTCCTGAGTGGGTAGATACAAATTCTATTCTTTTAGAAGCACAAAAGAAAAAAGTGACATTTTTGCCTGGTTCAGCTTGTTATCCTGTAGAATTAGAAAATCATCATATGAGATTAAGTTTTTCTTATATGAGTGAACAAGAATTAAAAGAGGGTGTTAAAGTTTTATGTCATATATTCCATTCGGTTATTTCATCGAAGACAACTCATGACAATTCACCATTCTTTTAATTACAGTATGGTGCTAAATGATTAGTAGTTCAAAAAATCTATTCAATCTTATAAATATAACAATAGGACTGCCTCATTTAAAAACATATAACCTTATCAAAAAATAACTTGTAGCTAGACTACAAGTTATTTTTTGATAGTAATAAGATTAATGGTTAGATGTTAAATAATTTAAACTGAAAAATCAAGATTTTATACATATGTTGGTTGGTATAACTAATAGAAAAGTTTAGCGATAATTAAATAGACAGTGTTGTATTAAGACAAAATCCATTTAGATACTTGTATGTTACATTGGAACCATATATAAGACTCCCCCCCATTTATAACACTGAAAGGAAATTCAAAATGTATATAATGATGCTACTCATAAGACCCATACATTACGGATAATTACATCTATAAATTCAGATTTTTAAATTCTGAACTCTCTCTTTTTATTTACTTTTTCTCCGTATATTACAGAATTTTTATGATATTAAAATCCAGGTGTTATAAGCAACTATTGACTGTTATATATACATACCTATTATCATATTCCTTGTAACTGGAGGATTGTTCATTAATCTGTATATAGCACTTTCATCAGACCGAACTGTTCGGTCTGAAATAATTATAGGATGTGTATAAAATATGAAATTTCAAGTTGTTTTATTTGATAGGTTTGATTTAATGGATACACTTGCTCCTTATGATGTCTTTCACGTTGCATCAGCTCTTTCTCCAGAAGAAGTAATAGTGGAGTTAGTAACTGTCGAAGGGAAAAGATTAGTTAAAAGTGGAGTAAATGGCGTAAGAATCGAAGCCACAGGCATACTCGATCCAACCGCTGAAGGTGTAATTTTAATTCCAGGTAGTGCTGGCGATTCCTACGATGATGGACCAAATTCAGTTGTAAATAGGTTAAAAAAAGCTTCTGAGACAGAGTTGAAAACTGTACTACATCAAGCAGCACACAACCCTAATATTAATTTAAATACAGTATGCGTAGGTGCTAACCTTTTAGGCATGATTGGACTACTAAATTGGTCGATATGCTAGTACACATTTTATGTGGATGGGTGCTTTACCTAAAATGGGAGCTACACCAGTGCATGCTCGTATCGTAGATGATGGAGATTTAGTATCTAATAGTAGTTAGCCACACGGAACAATCTGAATTTATTCTGAAATCTCGATACAATGTAACAGCTGCAGCTTGTAGCATCACTTTGCCCACCGTCAGCAGTAAAGAACATTTCGTATCGATCACCCAAAACAACATGTTGGATGTTTTTACCCATATCAAACATGCTGTAGATAACACCTTGAGGCATTACTCGTTTACCATACCAATCTCGTTCCAATAGATACGGATTCTTAGGGAAAACCTCATATATTTCCTGCTTACGTTGTTCTGATAATATCGGATTATCATTAGGAGTCCAATGAGTCCAACGTGTGTTTTGAACGTCGAATACTTCCGATATAACAGGATGGTTAGGAGCAGGAGGGTTTAAGTCTGCTAAGTGATAACGGTCCTGAGCAGCGAATGTACGACGGAAGCACTCTTGGATTATACCCATGTTTAATAAGTTGATTTCACAAAAGACTACACTACCGAGCGACATACCCGTTATAGCGCCGACACTGTTACTTTTGCCGCCGTCTTTATAAAAAAGTCTCTTTATGCCTCGCGGCGTGTGTATCTCTAAATGAGATCCGAGCTCTTTATGTTTTATAACCGCTAAATCTCCGAATATATGAGCTAATCCAGTTCCGTCTCCATCAATAAAAAGTCGTTGCGCCTGTTCTTGATTGTACGCAACGACTAAATGGTTTTCATCTCTTGAATTAGTTAAATAACGAGCATATCTGAAGTGCCCGGCAGTTGTCTTACCGGAACGTGGCGTTATGTGCCTTCATTAACTTCTAGCGTGTAATTGAAAGGGGCTCTAATTACTTGTAATTGTTTATCACTGAAGTTGATTTTAGGCATAGCACCACCTCCTTTTATACTAATTCGACTTTATAACCTTTTATCAAATTGTAATATCTCTTGCTAACTTGTTCAAATCTCCATTATGAAGTGTAAGACTCATTTCTTCTCCTCCTTATCTTTCCTTAACAACAAACAAAACGCCACCCAAATCACGGCAGCGCCTACGATAATTGATATACACATGTTTGTTCTATCTACATAGTAAAATAAAACACCCATATTGACATATCATAAGATTAGTAACCATATTTTCTGTTCGTTAATTATTATGTTTATAGGCCTAGATTGTGCACATCTATATTCAGTGAGCGCATACCCTATTACATGAATACTACTTTAGGAGTGATTACATTATGAATCCTTTACCGATGAGGATTGTTGTAGCTCCAGCTTCTACTTGGCAACATTTATCTCCATATCCGTCATATGGTCAATATGGGCACATTCCCTTTGCTCCTACAATTCCGCCTTCTCCCGTAATATACCAATATCATTATCCTTTCCCGACATTATAATTCCTGTTGCTACTGTTCCCACTAATAATTTCTTGAACATTTTAACATCCCTTTTATTCAGAATATTTATTCAAATTAATAATAATCATAAATATTAAAAATGTAAATATATGTAAAACTTTCTCTAGTATTTATAGATTTTTCTGTAATTAATAGAAGTATGATTCAAAACACAATTAAGGAGATACTTATGTATAAATATTTTTAATCAATTTATACACAGAAAAATATTGTATTCAAAAAGAATTATACTGTTTGTAAAGGTATACCTTTACAAACAGTAGTGTCCTATCTATGAAACGTTGAAACATCAAGTTTATAAAGGTAATTCGAATCATTTTATAAACGTTTATTTTTAACGAACACCTTTATAAACGAAAATGGTATAATTGTGGTAACAAATGTAAGGAGAATACAAAACGTGGTAAATATTTATGGATATATACGTGTAAGTACAAAAGATCAAAATGAACAACGTCAGTTACATAAGATGATGGAACGAGGAGTAGAAGCTCGACGCATTTTTGTCGATAAAGCAAGTGGAAGACATTTTGATCGCCCTCAATATCAATTATTAAGAAAGATATTAAGTACAGGTGATATTGTTTATATAGATGCCTTAGATCGTATGGGCCGCAATTATGATGAGGTAATTTCAGAATGGAAGTATATAACAAGAGAATTACAAGCTGATATCGTAGTTTTAGAAAATGAAACCCTGTTTGATAGCCGGCAGTTTCGTGAAATGGGGGATATGGGCAGATTAATGGAGGATCAATTTTTATCTTTACTTTCTTATGTTGCAGATCAAGAGCGGAAAAAAATCCATCAGCGACAAGCAGAAGGGATTGCAGTTGCTAAATCTCAAGGTAAGCATTTAGGGCGCCCTCCATTTAACCTTTCAGCATTAAGTCACAAGCAACTAATTATAATAGAAGAAACTTATGAAAAATGGAAAAAAAGAGAAATGACTAGCGTTAGATTTATGGAAATATTAGGACTTAAGAAGAATACTTTTTATAAGATACTAAAAGAATATGAAGAGAACAAATTAAACCCTAAATAAATCATATGAGCCGAATATTCATAGTACATAGTAATGTCTTCCTAGTATCGCAGTTAATAATCCAGCTTTAATAGCTTGGAATTAAAGTACTAAAACAAACATTAGTATTTTCTTATCTTGTAAAAATATGTGACGTTATTCTAAAATTAAAAAGAACTTGCAGAAATCAATACAAGTTCTTTTTAATTATAAGAATTAATAGTTATATTATTTTTCTTTCTAAGAAATCCATTTAGTTATTTCGTATAAATAATTTTGTACTTTTTCTCCTTTTAGTTAAAATACATTTATTGAGAAACTACTTCTTCTGAATTAAAATCTGTAGTCTTTGTTTCATCAATTTTTTGTTGGATTTCCTTTAAAGCTTCAGCATAATTTTGTTTACCCGCTATATTTTTTATCTTTTTTCTATTGTTCTCTGATAGTTTATTATTATATATAACAATCATTTTTTCGTCTTCTATAATATTCCCATAATCATCGAATTCAATATGCGTATTAAAGCTAGCCGTTTTATCAAATCCAGGATTTAATTTTTCAGGGATGAAAGTAGTATCCGGAACTCCATTATCTTGTTTTAAATACACAAAGTAATATTTATTTTGACTTTCAACTACACTCTTAACTTCACTCTTAACCTCATTTGTACCAGATAAGCTTTGTTCTTCAAACACATTCTTTCCTCCATCCTTCAGAAGAAGATATCCACCGAAAAATAGAATACTTAAAAATACAAAACAACTTAATAAAACTATTTGTTTTTTCTGCAACAAATATATCCACCCTTTACTATATTTAACTTACTTCCCTAGTATCATTAACTTAGTAATTTTACGTTCTTTTGCAATCAATAAAATACTAATTAATAAAATATCACAAATTGCTAATCCTAAACTAATTTTAAATAATAACCATCTATCATTAGAAATGAAAAAACAAACCATAAAGGAAAATTGCCAAAATACCAATAAAGCGAGATAAACCACGTTATGTTTTTCAAAAAAACTGTATCCAAAAACCCATTGTAATGCAAGTATTTGTTTAAACATCTCTAAATAATATATAGCAGAAAAGAAAAGTAACACAGCAGAAAGCACTAAAAATAGTGTACAACTAATTATAGTTAATTGAAGTTTTTCTGTATCATTTGATATCTTTTGCTCAACAAGTGAGTATGCAATAGATACAGGACTCCAAATATTATCAAAATTATACTTTTCAATTGTTCTTTTTGTTTTCTTAAAAGGAAACTCATTATCTCCATTTTTGGTATAATAGCCATAACCCATGGCAATTGAACTGGATGTATACATCGGCTCAAACTCATGCGTCAAAACCACCACTATTGGATCAATAATTTGATAATTCGTATCTACAGCCATTTGAGTAGTAAATGTAAAATAAGATTGTTCATTTTTTACATATAGTATCTTTATTTGTACTGAGTCAGGATTCTCATGATTTAGCATCATGGAATAATCTTTTTTTATTGTTGTTTTGATATCTTCTTGATTTGCTTCATATCTTTTAGGCACTAAAACCGTTATTTCAGATTTATTAGGTATTGGTAACTGTAACTTTTCACCATCAATTCCGTATACAGGATTGATTGATAAATAATTTCTATTAATAACGATTTGTTTTCCTTCCATTCCCCAAGGGTTAGGATTTAACTCATTATTCTTTTGATTGAAATAATAATAAGACGGAGCAATGTATATGGCTCCCTGATCCTCTAATTCCTTATATAAATTCTTGAATCGATTCAAACTATCTTCATTTTTGATATCAAATCTGTCTCCAGCCCCTACTTCCATACCTAGTGATGCATAATCTTTCATCAATTCCCATTTTTCTTGTTGTGTAATTGTTTTTTTGAGTTCAATAAAAGTGCTAATCCCTTGTTGCAGTGCAAGAATTAAGAACACAGCTAATATAAATCGAATCCCGAGATTAGAATAAAAGAATAGTTTTATGGGTTTTTTATTTTTAATCATTTGAGATATATGTATATTTTTACTACCAAGCCAAGTAACGATTATAATTAAAAGTATGACTAAGAATAAAAGAGAAATGTTTTCTATCC
This sequence comes from Bacillus sp. FSL L8-0199, assembly GCF_038005705.1. Classification (NCBI taxonomy): domain Bacteria; kingdom Bacillati; phylum Bacillota; class Bacilli; order Caryophanales; family Bacillaceae; genus Bacillus; species Bacillus sp. FSL L8-0199. The sequence goes on from NZ_JBBOTS010000002.1 coordinate 379,397, forward strand.
AAAAGCCTATAAAAGGTACTATTTGCTGATATTGATTGTAGTAATAAAGAAATATTAATAGACTCATGCTAGCCAGAAGAAATGAACCTAAAATGATATTTACATACCTTCTAAGTAAATATAATCCGATTTGCCAAAAACTATCTCCGTGCATATATTGAATAGCAATAGCTTTGTAATTGTTCATAACATCATAAGACATAGCTAGTAATAATAATAAACATAATACAAAACTTGTTGTATAGATCATGGTTTGATACGGATACTCTGTAAAAACAGATATTGATTCATTTTTTGTTATTTTTATTGAAAGTCCATTTTTCTCGGCCATTTGTTTAAATAACTTGATATTTTTAGAATTGTTTAAAGAATATGTACCTCTAATATCTTTAATTGATGCTGCTGCAATCATCGGCCGAATTTCTATTGGGTTAAAATTATGAAAAATCTCAATCTGACCAATTTGATTTTTATTATTAGTTTTTATAGTAGAAAGGAATGCTTCAGAATTACTATTTGAATTCAGGAATTCCCCTGTTTTTAATTTTAGCTGCTTAAAATATTGATCATAATCATATAATGCTACATAATACACGATTTTTTCTTGTTTATTTTTTGTAATTTCATGTGACGTCCTTTGCAGATTTACTTTAGCCTGCATTGCAATTTCTGATAAAATTTTAAAGTTTTCAACTTTATTTTTTTGAGGATTCCCTTCTTTTATTTCTAAATCAAAATTTTCCTCTGAATAGTTAACATCATAATTAAAAGCTTGAAACTGCAAGTATTCAAATTGTTTAATTGATAAAAAACTCACAATTGTAAAAGTAATAAAACTAAGAATAAATATTAATTTTTTCATAATATAACCTTTCTCTTATAATTGAATGATTCTTGAAAACAGATGAGACAAAGCTGTATCATGCGTTACTACAATAATTGTTTTTCCTTGCTGGTGTAACTTTTGAAAAAGAGAGGTAATAATATCACGATTTTCACTATCTAATGAACCAGTTGGTTCATCAGCTAAAATGAGAGTTGGGTTTTTAAGTAGTAGTCTAGCGATAGCAACACGCTGCTGTTCTCCTCCACTTAAAGTATGGACTTTCTCTTCACCATAGTTTGTAAGATCCACTTCCTTTAATACTGAGCATATCGCATCTTTTTTCTGTTTTTTATTTAACTTTCTATGTTTAATAGCAATTTCTAGATTACTATTTACAGATTCGTTATCTATTAATGCATAGTTTTGAAATATGAATCCAATATCATTTCTTAATAAGTCTCGTTTTTTCTTATTAGAATTTGTTTCCTTTCCTAACAATTTGATTTCACCAGAATCTGGATTTTCTAACATGCCAATAATATTTAAAAGTGTTGTCTTCCCCTTCCCACTTTTTCCATATATCCCAATAAACTCTCCTGCTTTTACTTCCAAATTAAAATTTTCAAAAAGAATTTTATTGTTAAAACTCTTATTCATATTATTTATAGAAATCATATAAATCCCACCTTAAAAACATTTTAAGGGGATTTATATAATTTCTATAAATCCCCACAATATCAATATATTTAATTAAAAAACATATTTTTGGTAAGTTACAGCATATGGTCCAGTAAAAGCTAAATGTAAAGCAGCTTTATAACCAGGCCCTACAGCTATACTCTTATAAGGAGTGCCATTTTTTGTGATTCCAGAGGCATGTACTCTAGAAGAATGATAATATATAGCGTAATGCTCCATTTTATTTTTATCAAAACCAGTATCAAAACTTTCTGCTGCAGAGGCTGCAATAGGTACTAGTGCTCCAATTCCCAACATAGCTGAAAGTGCTAAAGTAATTGCCTTCTTTTTCAATTTTATTCCCACCTTAAAAATCTTGTTTTTTATAATACTAAGAAAATATATTCTAATTTAAAAATTATGAAAGGTGCGCATCTTTCCAATTCATCTTAATCCAAATGGTATATTATAACAATAAGTTAATCGAAATATGCAAAATTGCATATTTTTACCTTAAATTAAATTTAATCCCAAAAACAAAAAAAAAAAAAAAAACTAGTTCTAAAATGAAGAACTAGCTTTTTGTACATTTACTTTCAATTTAAATCATCTAATTTACTTTTCTATAGTCCATCTTTAAGTTAGCGTTTCCTGATAATTCTAGGTATTCTACTGTAATTTTGTGTACACCAGCAGTCATCGGTATTTTTACTTTACGGATATCTCCTCCATTCGCAATCCAAGAATCAATTACCCGCTTATCGTCAACATATATTCTTACTCCATCATCTGCCTTAGCTTCAAATTCATAATTTCCATTCTCAAATAAACCTAATTTTGTAAATCTAGCAGAGAAATTATCATTAGGGATACTTGGATACGGAGAAGTGCTTCCCCAGTTAAAATCAATATTAATAAATCTATCTATTGACCATTTCCCCCCTTTTACAATTGCATCACCCTTTAAATCTTTATTGGCATAATACTCAGCTGTCCAATGTGGAAATGGCACTGCAGTAGCATATGGCTCGATACCAAATTCCACCTTACTTCCGCCACTTTCTTCTAAGTATTGTACTTCAATAAGGTGAACATCTTTTTCTGTAGACTTGCCAAGAATTGTTGCGCCTGTGTTGTCGTCAATAACTATCTTTCGAGCATCTTCTACAAATCCACCACTTCCATGCCAACGATCTATAACAAGTTTGCCATCAATATAAACTCGTAAGCCATCATCAGCTTTTCCACGAATAATATATTCACCTTTAGGTAAACGTTTTACGGTGGTATAGCGCGCAGAGAAATTATCCTTTGGTACCTTCAAAGTTGGAGCGCCTTCGCCATTATCTTCTGCAAGTTTTTGCTGTTGACCAAATGGCTTAATTACTCTTGCATCTACAGGAAGTCCTTGTAAATTCTTATTTGGATAATAATACGCCAACCAATGATCAAATGGAACTACATCAGAGAAGATACCCGCATTCCCTGTCAATTCATGAAAATCTGTATCTATTTTATGCTCTCCCGCTGTTAACTTTGGTAGTAGTGCACGTTTAATTTGTCCAATTGAATCATTATTCCATCCATCAATAATATTCTTACCGTCAAAATTTACTTTAACATAATCATCGGCAAGAGTTTGCATAAAATAATCCCCTGCTTCTAAATGTTGCGATTGATCAAATTTAGCCGAAAACTCATCATTTTTTTGTCCTTCTGGTGCACCTAATCCCCAATTATAATGAACTTGGCTTGTTTTTTCTTTGTAAACATTATTACTAGATGAAATATCAGCACCTGGAATAACAGCATAAAAATTATCAATATCCGGAGTCCAAACAAGATAATGATCTTGAGGAGTAGACATCCATTCATCATGTACAATTGCTGAACGGTGCCAAACTCTTTCAGCAGGATCAAAGATTTCCTCATATCCTACACCTGTCACAGCATGATTTTTATAAATTGGATGTGTTTGAGTTGTGATAATAGCCGGTCTATTTTTATCTATTTCTTTCTTATATTCCTCAAAAACAGCAGGGTTCACAGGCTTGTTCTTATATTCTTTAATAGTCACAGAATATTTCCCTGTTTTTTCCCAATACTCTTTCGTGCCTGCAATACCATCATTACCAAATGTATTACCTTGGGCATCTGTTTTCATTAATTTCGGTAGCGTATCAATAATATAAGTTTCATAATCTGCCTGATTATTTTTTAGACGTGGGAATCCATTATTTGCCCAATATACAGAAACATTTGCATATGCTGTAGGTAAACACCCATGAGTCCAGTCGTAGTCTGGCACATTCGGTATAAACTTATGATTATAATATGGAGCATTCGCTGAGCGAGTTAACCCATTAATTTTTTTTATATTTTCTATATTTGAGGTAGTGTTCTGTGCATTCGTAAATATATTTATTTCTTCTAATTTTTCCTTAAATACTGATTTTTTAGTGTTCAAATCAATGAAGGAACCTTCTATATCTGATTTTTGCAAATATGAAATAGGTGACACATAAATGCTATTCTCTTTATTAATTGTTTTGAATGGATTAGCACCTTTCCTTGTAGATTCTATTACACCCGGAATCTTTTCGTTACCGCTCACAATAATAAATCCATTTTCCTGGTCTGCTTTTTGTACAACAAAAAGATATGCAGTTATTTTTTTATTTTCGTCATATAATTTTCTATCAAATGCCAGCTTACTGTCTTTCCAATCAGTATTAGAATTATTCTGAATAATATTAAAATAATTCATTGCTTGTTGTGTCGCTTTCTCAATAGGGACAATCCTTAAATCTCCCTTTTCTTCGGCATTGACACTGGTTGTAGTGACGAAAAATAAAAATAAAAAGGTTAAAACGGTATAACTAGTTCGAAATACTTTAAACATACAAAAACTCCTTTTCTATAAAATTTTGAATTCTCACATATGATATAACAATATTTAGAAAAAAGTAAATTATTTTCCTATATAAAAATTTACATATTTTTAAAATTGAATTATAAATATATAGACTACTAAAAAGGGAGGTCCATAAATATGTGGAAGAAAACATTACTTATTTTTTGTTTATTATTTTCTATTTCTTTATCCGAAGGTGGCTTTGCATCTGCTCAAACAATCCCATCAAATGAAATGACTTCAAGTTTCTCTTACATTTTAAAGAGAAATGCCTTAATTATGGCTTATGCTGCTGAAGAGGCTAAAGAAGAAGGCACTTATCCTTGGAGTGTTGGATTGGCATTTGCCGAAAAAGTAAAGCCTGGTGGTGAATGGGATTATAAAACAAAATTCGGAAGAAAAAAACAGTTCATTTACAATGGCTACTTGATGAAAGGTGAAGACTTAGGAAATATTCACTTTGGTTATGTAGCAAGAGCTGGAACAATACCAATTGAACTATTAGCTGATATTGAAGGAGCTTACCAAATCTGGTATAGCGAGGAATTAAAAGGATGGGCTGATAATTATTTTGATCAAGAAAATGATGAAGCAGGTAGAGCATATGGGGTTATTTTATGGGATAACAAATTGCTTCCGAATCCCCAAGATCCACCACCTCCACCGGTGAAGCCTTTTGATCCTAGTGCAGAGAAACAAAAATTTAATGCTTTAACTGTTCAAGAAAAAACTAAAATTAAAGCAGATATACAACGTATCTCTAAAGAATTATCAAAGTAAATATATAAGATTTTGATAATGTAAACTGACCTCATAAATAGGGGTCAGTTTTTTATATTCCTTAAATATGCAATTATGCATATTTAAGGAATTCAATTGCTATAATATACCATTTATTCTAAAATGTTATAAGATTATGAATTAAGGAGATGCGATATGAAACCTATTATTAAAGGGGTAAGCATGAGTGTTTTAGCAATGAGTCTTTTACTTCCTTCTACTGTCAGTTTTGCGGATGAAAACATTGATTCTAGTCAAGACAAAAAAACTGTTGTCACATCAAAACCACCATCATTAGATCCTGAAGAAGGAAAAAAAATCCTTGAAATCGGAAAGGAAAAAGCTAGGAAAGCTTGGGAACAAGAAAATCAAAAAAATAAGATAAACAGAATGCGACCACCATCTGAAAGCTATTTTCGACCTGTTACACATTTTAAACAAAGTGATTGGTTTTATTGCGGACCAGCATCAGCACGCAGTGTTCTGACTTTCCACAAATCAGATAGTGGATCATCATTTCCAATACCAACTGAAGAACTTCTTGCTTCTTTAATGTTAACAACTAACCAAGGAACAAATTCTCTTAATTTGGCTTGGGGATTAAATGCATACAAAGACAATTATGATTTTGCTGATAGTACCTATGGAGCTATGAGCCCTAGTAGCATTAGGGAACTAGAAGTATTAGTAAAAAACAAATTATCAGATGGAACGAATGTACCGATTGTGCTGACAAATACACAACACATGGAACGTTATAAAAGAGCAGAAAAGAACTATAGGCATTTTATAGTAATTAATGGCTATCATGGTGCAGATAGAACAATGCAAATTGTCGATCCTAATCACAAATTAGATAAAGATGGAAAATCCTTAGGTGGTGTATATGAGGAGAAAGTAGACGAGAATGGAAAAGGAGTAGGAAAAGCCGTTCTAAGTGCAACAGGTGGCAATCCAACATTAGTATATTGAGAAATTTTAAAATATTATTGTTTATTCTATGTCTAGGTATACTTGTATCTTGCAGTCAAAACAAATCAAATATAAAAGAAAAAGAGCTTAATAGTACCTATACAGAATTAAAATTGGATTATGAAAACTATTACATGGCATCTACATCCAATAACAAAATGTACTTACCTGTTTCTGATAATACTAAAGAACGTCTACCTAATAAACTTCTTGCATATAATTTCTCTAATCAAACAGAAGAGACTATATTTCATTCGAAAATGGGTAGCGAGGCAAATATACAAGGGGTACATGCCAATGAAAAATGGTTATTATGGATGGATACCAATGCTATTGGATCAAAAACCATTCTATACGCAAAAAATTTAAGTAATGATAAGGAAAATCAAATCCATAAAACAAATGAAATTATAGAACCTTATCTTTATAACCATTATGTATCATGGATGGAAATTAATGAAGGTCAAAAAAATGCAGATATTATTCTCTATGACCTAGAAACCAATACAAAAACGAAAATAGACACTGTACAATCTTATGATACAGCTAGTACTGCACTTCATATGAATGAAGATAAATTAGTCTATACTAACTCTACTGAAAAACAAACTACCATAAGCACATATAGCTTGAAAAATAAAAATATAAACAAATATGTAGTTCCACAAAATAATGTTTTAGCTCCTAAAATTGTAGGTAACAAAATAGTCTATGTAAGCTTATCTAACGATGAAAAAACAAGTGAAAATTCAATTGAAAGTTATTTCATTTTGGATATGGACTCTAAGCAGGTAACACCACTCTCTATTGAAGGGGTAAATACCCAACAAGGAGATGGGATTGGATCTATGAGTGCAACTATGAATTATTGGGCATTTAGAACTGACAATCAAAAAATTTGGGTATACCAATTTAATAAAGATAGTTATAAAAAGATTAAATTAGATATTCCAAATGCATTTCAATTACGTATGTCAGAAAACGGAGACACCAATATTATATGTGACAACTCAAATACCTTCCCAGAAAAAGTACATGATTCTATTGTGTCCGTTTCATATGATAAATTAAAATCTGAATTTCAAAATAAAAAAACAGAGTCCTATATTAATTAAATATCCGAAACCTATTCTATAATTTAATTACTAAAAAATTGAGTCTATAAAAAAGCTATTTCTTTGAAATAGCTTTTTTATTTCCTTAAATGGCAGCGTTTCATTAAAAAAGAGTATATAGAAATGATAAAAAAACTTAATGCTATAAAAATGTAACTTACATATCAATCATTATCATAGTAGACAAAAAGGCTCACTTCTTATCTTTTTAAAATAAGAAGCTAACTTTGTCGTTTGGGGATGACTTGATTTTTTAAGTTGGTGGATGTGAGGTATTTAATTTCTTAGCTTGATGAGTATGGGATACTGCCAGCATTTCTTCTATCTTCTATATTTTTGTTGTAGGGTGTTATAAAATTCTTAAGTTAATAGGCCTTGAGTGGCATACATAGCAGAATTAACGAGTAAATGTAATAATCTCATCAACAGCTTTGATATAACCACCTGCCTCACGGAATGATTGACTAATTTTTTTGGCATTCTCTTTGTAAAGCGAATGCTGCAACACTTCATTAACGGCATGTTTTAAATCCTCGGCCGATAATTGCTGGATATTTAACATAAGTCCTGCGCCAAGTTCGTATACTCGCTCAGCAATCGTATGCTGATCATTTATAAATGGGAGCATAACTAGAGGTACTTCAAAATAAAGTGATTCACTTGTGCTATTCATTCCACAATGACTAATAAATACATCCGCTTGACGCAGTATATCTAATTGTGGAAGATAGTTACCAACAATAAAATTATCAGGTATATCTCCTAGCTGCTCCACTATTAATTGTTTGCCTATACTAAGTACTACTTTCGGATTGAGATCTTTTAAACCGACGAAACATTTTTGATAGAATTCAGGCTGATTATTAATTATGGTTCCCATAGAAATATAAATCACACGTTCTCCTTTTAATTCATCAACCGAAAAATCATTTAGAGTTTCATTTTCAGCAATGGAAGGACCGATAAAAATATAGCCAGCCTTAAAATCCTTGCTGTTTCTTTGGAAATAGCGAGAAGTAAAGACAATATTCAAATCGCCTGAACCCGGACAAAGTAAAAAATTATCAGATAGGGATACTTCATATTTTCCTTCTAAATATTGTTTCCTTTTTGCTATTTCTTCTAATTGCAAAAATGCTTGTAGCATGGCTAAACGTTCCTGTTTTTGTTCTATGTTTCTTGTTCCTGTCAGGTTCATATTTTCTTTTAGTTCTTGTGAAAAAACAAACGTGGTCCAAGTTGCAATAGATGCTAAACCTCTATGGTGAGCAACCCATTTTCCAGGTAAAGACTGTGCATCATAGAGGATGTAATCGTATGTTTCTTTGGAGATTTCTTCAAAAATGGAATCAGTAATTCTTTCCATAGCATGAAGGAAGTGTAATAAGTACTCTTGAGGATGGGAAGTCATAAGATTCATAGTTTCCGAAAGCTCTCTTTGTGCCTCTTGATTGATGGGACGGAATTGTGCACCTGCTTTTTTGATTTTTTCTTCAAAATCATTTGATGAATAATAGACAATGTTGTCTCCACGTTGTACTAAATCATGTACTAATCCTAATGTTGGATTTAAGTGTCCTTCTCCACCTATATTGATGTAAAGTGCTTTTTTCATCTTTATCCCCTCCAGTAAATTTGATATCGTAAAATGTAAACGATTTTTTATTTTGTTTGAATTATAACAAACAAAGTTAATTAATGTCTATTTTATTTTTGGGTATTCTTAATTTTTAGAGGGTGTTTTATTTAGATAACTTGATGGATATGTGGCCATACCCCACATCCATCAACTTAAGGATTTAGACTATTCTTAAACATAAAAGCACGTTACTATTCTCTTATGTTAATGAGAAAGGGTGACGTGCTTTTTATGAATATGCATCAAAAACAAGAGCTGTCTTTATTTGCCGAAGAGTTATATCGATATATGTCTCCCGCTACACTTAATCAATTAGCTATAGAAGCAGGCGGGATGAAACGAAAACGCAAGTGCCACGGGCACCATTTCTTATCTTTGTGTGTATGGTTAAATCAACAAATCGCTACTACCTCTCTTACTCAACTTTGTAGTCAATTAGAAACTTCAACAGGAATTTTATTAAGTCCGGAGGGACTGAATCGACGATTTAATTCGGCTTCAGTAGCCTTCTTTCGCACTGTATTTACTACACTTCTACAAGCTAAAATTGGAGGAGTATCTAAGATTTCTCATTCTCTTTCTTCTTATTTTGAACGGATTCTCGTCCTTGATTCTACAACCTTCCAAGTTCCAAATCGATTCGCAACTACTTATCCTGGTGCCGGAGGATGTAGTCATACAGCTGGTGTGAAAATTCAACTAGAGTATGACTTGTTGAGTGGAAAATTTTCTGATGTGGAAATTGAACCAGGAAAACGAAGTGATCAGGCATATAGTGCGACTCGAACAGGCATGGCACAAAAGAATGAACTATATATTCGTGACTTAGGATATTTTCGTCTACAAGATTTTAAGTCTATTCAAGATAAGCAAGGATATTATTTATCACGTCTTAAGTTACCAACTAAAATATATAGAAAAGAATTCGAAACAGTCGTATTTAAAACAAAACCCGCTCAATTGAGACCGGTATATATACAAATTCATTTGGAAGACATCATGAAACAATTACAACCTGGCCAAGTGTATGAATTACATGATGTATATGTGGGGAGTAAAGACAAACTGCCTACTCGCATTGTAGTTTATAGATGTACCGAGGAGCAAAAACAGAAACGCCTACGTGATCGAGCTATTCGCGAAAAGAAAAAAGGAATTACATATACAGAGCGTACAAAACTTTTACAAGGCATTACGGTATATATGACAAACATTCCTACGGAATGGGTACCAAAAGAGAAAATTTATGATCTATATTCACTGCGTTGGCAAATTGAACTGTTATTTAAAATATGGAAATCTTGGTTTCAAATTCATCGTTGTAAATCTATTAAACAAGAACGCTTAGAATGTCACCTGTATGGGCAACTCATTAGTATTCTATTATGTTCTTCTACTATGTTTAAAATGCGAGAACTCCTGTTACGTAAGAAACAGAAAGAGCTAAGTGAATATAAAGCGATGTACATAATTAAGGATTATTTTTTACTTTTTTACCAAGCATTACACAAAAACACCCAAGAATTATCAAAGGTTCTCCTTCGTCTGTTTAACCTCCTACAGCACAACGGACGAAAATCTCATCGATATGAGAAAAAGACAGTCTTTGATATTTTGGGTGTTGTATATGAGTATACCACTTCTACTCATCAGGTAGCATAGTAAAAAAATTGAAGCCCGTCAGGGTTTATTTGATATGCCAACTTTTATAAAATCCAGAAAAGATAATAAAAAACTATATGGAAAGAACACATTTTGTATAAAAATATACCTTAAGTTGATGGATGTGTGGCCATACCCCATGCCCATCAACCTAAGGAAAGCAAATACCCCAAAACGAGAAAATTGACATTTCCAGATGAAAATGTACAATTTTTTTGTTTTGGGGATGCTTCAAAATATTAGTTTGATAGCAATGTGTCTCTATCCATATAGGTTCGTGAATTACGGTACTATGACCATATCGTACAGCTAGTTGAGTGTTCAAATGTTTTTGGTCAAAGCTTTTCTCCTAATATCATATGAACTCACTTCATCACTCCATAATTTTTAGGTAGTGAACGATTTTAGATTACCTAAAATCACTATGATATCCTAAATAATATTTAAAAAGCTAAGTCCATACATCGCAGCAACTGTAAAAATGACTGTCCATACTGCTAGACTGACCGTCATCCAACTTATGACGTGTGTCCGGTTAGATCCAAATGTTAAAGCTAATACGGCTGCAATATCAGTTCCTACGAGAATTGGAGCTAGAAGAGCCAAACCTGGAATACCATATCGATCCCATATTTTTCTTGATCGGGTTTCTTTTTTAGAAGGTGTTGTTATACCTTTTTTTTGTTTTCTTGCTGCTTGCCATTTTGCATACTGTTTAAAGAAAAAACCGAGTAATAGAACCAAGATAAGATTTCCTGCAAATGCTGTTACTCCTACTGCAAATGGTTGTAATCCCCATGCGATACCAAGTGGTACAACAATTGATACATCCATCCATGGGGCAAATGCTAAAAGAAATAACACTACATATTGCCATAATGCCCCCGCATTTTGAGCCCACTCCACCATATTGTTTCATCCCCTTTGTTAAATACGATTTAAAATAAAAATAGTGGTTAACCAATAGACAATATATTGACCTGCACCTAGTAAACCAATGCACAATAATGGAACAAAATTATGTTGAGAAAAGAGAAAGCAAATCCCTGCCGTTACTGGAAACGCAATACTATAGTAAATATACACATTTCGGCAAGCCTTATAGGTTACCCACTGCTGCCCTTCATCTATTTCACGAAATTCGGATGGTATAAAACCAAATAGCCTAATCTTATCATGAGGATTCTTTCGGTTATAAATCCTTGTGAGAATGAGCCATAAAAAAGTAACCGTCACTAAAATCCCGAAACATAACTTAGCTAAAATGACTTGTGTATTCATAAGAGAAAATAGTAAAAATGCAATAATCAACACAAATATACTGGCCCCTATAAGTGGAGATCTTAAAACCTGTTTTATCATAATCGTTCCTCTCCCTTTAAATAAAAAACCTCTTCTACGGTAACTTGAAATACAGCAGCTAATTTTAACGCCATAGTGACAGATGGAGAATAATCACCTTTTTCTATTAATCCAATTGTCTGCCTTGTGACCCCAATTGCATCGGCCAAGTCTTGCTGAGTCCATCTAAATCGTGCTCGTAATTCTCTAACTCTGTTTTCTAGTATCATAATTCCCCTTTCCTCATTTACAATTACTGTAATTGTAAATGATTACTAACAAAATGTAAACAATCATTTGCATTATGTAATGAATAATTGCTAAACACGACATAAATTACCCTTATGTTAAAAAGGGAGTCCACCCCATCGCTATCAAGATACCAAAACAAAATACCCCATAAAATGAAAAAATACGCTATTCTTTCTGTAGAATCATAGGAAAGGATGGCGTTTTTGTATGTCTATTTCTGTATCTGATGAATTACAACTATTAGCTCAAGAAATTCAAAAATTCTTATCTCCAAATATCTTACGAGATCTTGCTAGAGATGTTGGTTTTGTACAAAGAACTAGTAAATACCAAGCAAAAGATTTAGTCGCTTTATGTGTATGGATGAGTCAAAATGTCGCTACAACTTCTTTAACCCAGTTATCTAGCTGTTTAGAAGCATCGACAGAAGTGCTCATCAGTCCTGAGGGACTGAATCAACGATTTAATAAAGCGGCTGTCCAATTTTTACAACACATATTATCTAAACTACTAAACCAAAAATTGGCCTCATCTATACCTATTCCTTCTCCATATACTTCTGTTTTCAAGCGTATTCGTATTTTAGATTCAACTGCATTTCAACTTCCAGATCCCTTTTCATTTGTTTATCCAGGTGCAGGAGGATGCAGCCATACAGCGGGGGTGAAGATTCAGCTAGAGTATGATCTATTAAGTGGCCAGTTCCTGCATATCCATACAGGTCCAGGTAAACAACATGATCGAACCTACGGTTCCCTGCGTGTTCCAACTGTGACAGCGAATGATTTATGTATCCGAGATTTAGGGTATTTTCATTTGAAAGATCTTAAACATATACAAGACCAAAAGGCTTACTATATCTCTCGTATCAAGTCGAATACACGTATTTATCAAAAAAATCCCAATCCTGATTATTTTCAAGATGGAAGAATTAAGAAAGGTACAGAGTATATTCAAATAGATATGGAGGGTTTAATGAGCTCTCTTCAACCAGGACAAACATGTGAAATAGCTGACGCTTATGTAGGAATGACTGATAAAGTGCCGACTCGTGTGATTGTTCATCGACTAACAAAAGAACAACAACAAAAACGATTACACGATCAAACTGTAAGAGAAAAAAAGAAAGGAATGAAGTATTCTGCTCGTAGTAAACGACTTAGCGGTATCAATGTATATATGACAAATACCTCTATAGATATTGTCCCGATGGGACAAGTACATGATTGGTATTCTTTACGTTGGCAAATCGAGCTTTTATTTAAAACGTGGAAATCATTCTTTCATATTCATCATTGTAAAAAGATAAAACGAGAACGATTAGAATGCCATTTGTATGGGCAACTGATTGCCATTTTACTTTGTTCTTCTACCATGTTTCAAATGCGACAATTGCTTCTTATGAAAAAGAAACGAGAACTGAGTGAATATAAGGCCATATATATGATTAAAGATTACTTTCTTCTTATTTTCCAAGCTATACAGAAAGACACCCAAGAGCTATCAAAGATTTTAATTCGCCTGTTCAACCTCCTACAGCAAAACGGGAGAAAATCTCATCGATATGAGAAGAAAACAGTCTTTGATATATTAGGTGTCATTTACAATTGTACCATGTTTGATAATCAAGCGGCTTAAATCAAAAAATTGAAACCCATTAGGGTTTATTTCGTATGCAAATCTTTAAATTCCCTACACGTAGCTTTTAAAAAAAAGAAACAACCTCTATTATAATTAACGTTTTATGGTCTTAGCTTGATAGCGATGTGGCCATACCCCACATCCATCAACTTAAGGAGTGTAAACACCCCCAAAACAAAAAATGAGCTGACTTCTCAAAATAACTAACTGTAGAGAAAGAGAATTTTCATTTAGGGGGTACTTTTATGCTAAAAAAAGGCTTATAAAGTTGGTAGCTCAAAAATTAAATTAGGATACTCCGTAAGTATATGCTAGACTTGGTTTACCATTTGATTTACTGTTTTCATGTCCTTTACGAGTCGGGGGGTCTTTGTTTCACGGAAAAAAAGCAGACTCTTATAAAAGAGCCTGCCTTCCCTAGTTTGTAAAATTAAGAAGCTTTACGTACGTTTGAAGCTTGAGGTCCACGTTGACCTTGCTCCAAATCAAAAGTCACTGCTTGACCTTCTTCTAAAGTTTTGTAACCTTCGCCTTGAATCGCTGAGAAATGAACGAATACATCGTCTCCACCTTCACGTTCGATGAATCCGAAGCCTTTTTCGCCATTAAACCATTTTACATTACCTTTTTCCATTTGTATTGCCTCCTAGTGTGTAAACACACACAATGTAATACTATCCTTGCTCTCAGTGATCATAAAGGTGAAAAGTTACAAATCCTTTACACCGAACAAAAATAATTCATTTTAATAATAACATTTTTTGTAATAAATGTAAAGGTGAAGAAAAGACGGCTACTATGTTTATGTAAATGTTAGAGCTAAAGAAAAACACGTTTCATAAAATAATGACGGAATATGAGGAAATAAAGTAGGATCTTTCTTATTAGAAATCCTACTTTTTCTTTGGTTGTAAGAATCTTGATGTTTTTGTATCAGAATAGTATTGTGTATATCGAAAAAAATAAAAGACAACTCCAATTAAGAGTTGTCTTTTTGTGTAATAAAATCCCCAAAATATGAAAATATACAAACGAATATAATACGCTATGGTTGATATTATAACAAAACCGATGAGTATTGAAAATAAAAAGAATGTAGTAATGATTTTTTAAGGTTTTAGTTAAAAAAGCCTCGAAAATAAACCTTTTATAAATGTTTCCTTTAAATATGATTATTGTATTTCGAGGGGTTCCTTATAAATCTTAGCTATATATTTTACAAAATCAATGACGGGATAGTATATGAGTGAACGGTGCTGCGTAAAACGAACCCCTGCTTTTTCCATTTTCGAAATGAGTTGTTCAACTTCCATCTCTTTTTGTTGTATTCTATCATAATTTTGATATACAATGTTTTTCCATTGATAGGAAGAGCCGTGAAAATAACTCTCCCCTTTTACCCTGTGACTAAATATAATTTCTATTTTTTCTCTACGTTGTTTTTCCTTCATATGCGCTTCTGTTGACTGCATGTTTATCGCCTCTTCCCTTTTTTGTTGTATAACAAAATTTGGTCTAACTCACCATACATAGCCAATGTACATTGTTCTAGTTGGGATTTGTCGTTTAATGCTATCTCATCCACTTTATTTGGTCTTCAAGTGCTTAATCTAATATATTGGATTTACATCTAAATAAGTTGTTAATGTGTATAAAACACTATCTATCTTTATTATAAAATGATTCTTTATAAGCATGCACCTTTTTACACTCACGAAGATTTATAACATGACGAGTATCTTCATCCATGAATGTTATTCTGAATTTACTGAGGTTAGTTTCTCTATTTAGGCTAACTAACATATTGTATGCCTCAGTATCTATTTTATAAAAAGGAAAATATATAACGGTCCCTCTTTTAATAAAAAAATCCTATAAAAATATAGCGCTCTTAAAAGGTTTTGTTACAAATTTATTATGTTTGACTTAAAAAAAGGAACGTAATATTTATTTGTAGAAAATTTTAAGAGTAAAAATAGAATGACTATCTGTGATAAGAAATGGGGGGACTTTTATGCTAACAAATGATTTAGATTTCCGATTAGAACCACGTTTAAAAGAACTGTATGAACAACATAAAATTAGAGCGCAGAAGATAGACTGGGGTTATCATGAGTTTTTACCATGGGATAAGGGAATGGACTTTAAAAGAGTTCCTTGGGATGAAAGTCAAGTTACTCTTCCTACTGGTGTAATTACAGCCATTGAAACAGCTTTATTAACAGAAGTGAATTTACCTTGGTTTACCACGTATTTATCTGCGACTTTTAAAGGCTCCCTCTCTGTTATTACAGACTTTATTCATACTTGGACATCAGAAGAGGATCAACATTCGAATCTATTGGAGACATATTTACTACTCACTCGAAGTGTGAATCCTAAACGAATACATGAATTAAGAAAGTCAGTCGTTGAGGGGGGATTTGAACCTGATTTTCATACACCAATCGAAGCTATGACGTATACGACGCTACAAGAACTTGCAACAATGGTGTTTTACAATAATGTTGCTAAGGTTGCAAGTAAGCATGATCCAGATCTTGCTACGTTATTACGTCGTCTTGCCAAAGATGAGACTCTTCATTATGCTTTTTATCGAGACGTCATTCGAACACATTTGGAATTAGAACCTAATTATTGCTATCATATTGCCAATGTAATTAAGAATTTTAAAATGCCAGGTGCCGTCATGCCTGATTTTGAAAATAGAATGGCTGTAATTGCAAAAGAAGCGAACTATGGACCACTACAATATTTTGATCAAGTACTTGATGTAGTGATTGAGTATTGGGGTTTAAAAGCCCTACGACCAATTGCACCTCTAGCTGAAAAAGCAAGAATTGAGATTTTGGATTACCACACAAGATTGAAAAAAATAAGGGATCGATTTGGTCGTTTTCAAGGGAAAAACTGATCTACGTTAATGAGTAGAGGTTTCAGAATATACGAGGGGAAATTCCCCTTCCCTTTATGGGAAATCTGACACACTCCCTATGTTTTTTGTGCTATTTTTATTCGATTTGATTTTTAAAGAAAAAGTAATTGACAACAAAAATAATTTTATGATATTATAAAATATTTGATAAAAAAACACATATATGTTAAAGTTAAGAAGGTTACCATATATGGAGGTGGATTATATGTTTCAAATTGGCGATAACATTGTTTATCCAATGCACGGAGCAGGTATAATTGAAGCCATAGAAGAAAAAGAATTCTCAGGAAAAAAACAACAGTATTTTGTCATAAAAATGTCGATCAGTAATATGCAAGTCATGATTCCTACGGGTAAAATATTGAATTCGAATATACGCCCAGTTATTGATATACTTGCATTAAAGCACATTATACACATTTTTCAGCATGAAGAATCCTGTAAATTACTGCCGTGGAAACAAAGGCATAAGGTGAACACGGACAAAATAAAAACGGGTGAAATACAAGAAGGTGCTGAAGTTGTACGGGATTTAATGCGTATGAAGAAAGAAAAAGCACTCAATACAAGCGAAAAAAAATTGTTGGATGATGCATATAGATTTTTGGTCAGTGAACTAGAATTAATTAAAGGAATCACTGAAAATCAAATAAAAAGTTTCTGTTAAGGTTCATTATAAATACTGCGTTATATCCTCTAAAAACATTCTAAATCTTTCGGGAATATGATGAGTATTAAAAGCAACTCATTTCAAAGACATTCAATTTCTTCAACTCACTTTTAGAGTAGGAACCTCTTTTGTTATTACTTCAATCTAATCCATTTTTATTTTTAAATTTCTTTTACGAACGTTCGAAGTTTCATTAAATAACTCGATCAAATAGTCACTTGAATTTTTGCAATCCTGATTCACACTGGCACGGACAAGGAGCCGTAAGGATGAAAGAGAGGTAGGGCTTTCATTGTTTTAGGTATATATATCTAAGTCATTATTTCTAAAAGAAAAAACAATCAATCTCATCTCTATCTTTAAGAATTTTTACATTCACTGAGACAGTGAATAGTAATTGCTTATCTTCTTTTCATAAGAGAGATACGCGAGTTGGTAACATCTAAATATATGGTCAACGATACAAATTGATGGGATTTCTAGAACTAGAAACCATTTTTACAATTTATTTAACATAATAAGATTAAATGAAACAATAAGAAGGGGTGAAGATATGAAACGCATGCCAACGCAAGAATTAAGTAACGAGTTAAAGAAGCGGAAAGGGATTACTTCTATTAAGATTGAGCCTTATGAAAAAATTGAAGTTGGTGGAATTGTTGTAGATGGACCGGCTGTTATTTTAATCAATCAAGAATACCTGAAAATTGTTGAATGAAGAAAAGGATGATCCTTTACGAAAAGGGATGATCCTTTTTGTTTGCTGCAACTTTTATTTGATGTGTTGGGATTAAAAGGAAGGAGAGGGTCGGAATTATCATAATGGAAAGCTTAATATTGGTAGGGTTTCTTTTTACGTTATATAAATTAGTTGATAAAAAAACAAACTAATTTACATAACGTTATATTATTTCCTTTTTAAGGGTGAGATTTATTTGATAGTGAAATGGGTAATTTAAAGGAGGAATTTAGATGAATGCAAGGAAAGAACGCATAAAATACGAAAAGATGTCAAAGAATTATGACCGTATTTATTCAGTTTCGTTTATCCTATTAATTATACTTGTTTGTAGTAGTGTGATTATCATAGGAGCTACAGGAGGAAAATATGGAGTGTTTTTATTGTTAGCAATTTTACTTAACGCACGTATTACGAAAGAATCTCAAAAAAAGTATGAGCACTATTCTAATAAAGGCCGTATTTAAAATGATACATATCCAGAAACGAACAACCTAGATGTATATTCAAAATATCCCTTTATCATCTCCTATTAACTAGTAAAAGTAACTTTATATAAATTATTTTTTAGCAACGTAGAAATAGAAACCGTACTCTATTAAAATGGTATTTTCGTTCCTATAATGAATTATCCTTCTAGCATATTTATAAGATTTATATCATATATTAGTAGAAAGAATGCAAGTTAGAAAGGAGTCTTATAGAATGAGTTATTCGAAAGGAAATGACTTGAGTGAACAACATATGGTAAGTGTGCCTAATCCCTATGTATATCAGACATTACAATCAGTAATTGGTAAACATGTGGTTATTGAAACTGTAAGAGGCAATATAAGAGGTAAATTAAAGGATGTGAAACCAGATCATTTGCTCATTGAAGATACGGCGCCATATATTGTACGCATTCAACAAATTGTATGGATTATGCCAAAGCAATAATCAAATTTATAAAAAATTAATGTCATAGTCCACCAAGTAAAAACACAGGGTTTTATCTCTGTGTTTCTTCAAATTTCCGTTTTTGAATATATGCTTGAGCATGAATAAGTTCTTCCTGAAGCTCTTTTAATTCTTTTGTAGATTCGGATTCAATAGCCATGTAAGTAGTAACTAAACTAATCATCATATCCATCTTCTCTACTATATTTTGAATGACTTGTTCAGATTGCTCTTTTTGAGGGTGTTGTATTGCTATTAATACATTTTCTATATAATTGTTCTTTCTTTGCTGGATATCATAAATAAACTGTTTTGTGTTTGAGTTCATTTGTTTTCCCTCCGTTTTGGATATATCTTCATTCTATCATATTTGAATAGAAAATATTGAATGGGCCGTTCTTACTTGCAATATTCATCGGTTAAAGGGGTACAACCGAGATACGTGTAAAAATAGGCCATAGCCTTACTTTTTTCCAACTATGACCTATTGAGCTTATAGGGGGAGCACCACATCGCTATCAAGCTAAGCCCTTACAACGTCAAGTATAGTAGAACTTGTTTCTTTTTTCTAAAAGCTAGGTGTAGAGAATTTAAAGAGTTGCATGCGAAATAAACCCTATCGGGTTTCATTTTTTGAATTAGGCCGCTTGATCATCAGACATGGTACAATTGTAAACGACACCTAATATATCAAAGACGGTTTTTTTCTCATATCTATGGGATTTTCGCCCGTTCTGCTGTAGGAGGTTGAACAGGCGAATGAGAATCTTTGATAGTTCTTGGGTGTCTTTCTGTGTAGCTTGATAAATAAGAAGAAAATAATCTTTAATCATATATATGGCTTTATATTCACTCAGTTCTCGTTTCTTTTTCATAAGAAGTAAGTGTCGCATTTGAAACATAGTAGACGAACAGAGTAGAATGGCAATCAGTTGCCCATACAAATGACATTCCAATCTTTCTCGTTTTATCTTTTTACAATGCTGAATATGAAAGAATGATTTCCATGTTTTAAATAAAATCTCGATTTGCCAACGTAAAGAGTACCAATCATGTACTTGTCCCATCGGGACAATATCTGTAGAGGTATTGGTCATGTATACATTGATACCGCTAAGTCTTTTACTACGAGCAGAGTACTTCATTCCTTTCTTTTTTTCTCTTACAGTTTGATCTTGTAATCGTTTTTGTTGTTGTTCTTTTGTTAGCCGATGAACGATCACACGAGTTGGGATTTTATCAGTCATTCCTACATAAGCATCGGATATTTCATAGGTTTTTCCTGGTTGGAGAGAGTTCATTAATACCTCCATATCTATCTGTATATACTCTGTACCTTTCTTGATGCTTCCATCCTGAAAATAATCAGGTGTGAGATTTTTTTGATAAATACGTGTATTGGATTTAATACGAGAGATATAGTAAGCCTTTTTATCTTGTATATGTTGAAGATCTTTTAAATGAAAATACCCTAAATCACGGATACATAAATCATTTGGTGCTACAGTTGGAACACACAGAGAACCGTAGGTTCGATCATGTTGTTTCCCTGGACCTGTATGGATATGCAGGAATTGTCCGCTTAATAGGTCATATTCAAGTTGAATTTTCATCCCAGCAGTATGGCTACATCCTCCAGCCCCAGGATAAATGGTTGAAAATATATCTGGAAGCTGAAATGCAGTGGAATCTAAAATGCGAATACGCTTGAAAACAGAGGTGTATGGAGAAGAAAGTGGCATAGATGAAGTTAATTTTTTATTTAGAAGGTTAGTCAATATATGTTGTAAAAACTGAACGGCTGATGTATTAAACCGTTGATTCAGTCCTTCTGGACTGATAAGTACTTCTGTGGATGCTTCTAAACAGCTAGATAACTGAGCTAAAGAGGTTGTAGCGATATTTTGACTCATCCATATACATAAAGCGACTAAATCTTTTGCTTGGTATTTACTAGTTCGTTGTACAAAACCAACATCTCTAGCAAGATCCCGTAAGGTATTTGGAGATAAAAAACTTTGAATCTCTTGAGCAAATAGTTGTAATTCATCAGACACAGAAACAGACATAAAAAACGCCATCCTTTCCTATAATTCTACAGAAAGGATAACGCCTTTTTTGCTTTATGGATAGTGCAAAACCTTAGTTTTATATCGATGTAACGGTACCAAATAGCCGTTTAATAATTATTTATATCACCTTTATATATCTATATAATCAAACGTTATTAATTATTTTTAATTGCTCTAAAAGATAATCACAGACATTCACAAAAATACATTGTTTTTTTAAACTTAATAATAAGTATTTCAATTCAAATTCTTGATAAAAAATCTTAGTGATATATAGTTTAAACTCATCTAAATTAGGCTTTTCTGGGCTGTATAGCATATCTAAAGGAAGTTTAAATTTAGAAAATAAATGATCGTTTTGGGCAAAAATCGAAACTTCTTCTCTAGTTAATCGATCATGAAATGCAATTAAAATTTTTCTTAAGGCATTTACTTGTTCTTCTTCAAATTCATGATCTATAACAAATCTATAAAATGGGAATTCATCTGACTGAATCATACTTTGCATAAGTCTAAATTGATATCTTAATAAAGTCACTTCTTTGATTAAATCCATATTTCCCCTCCTTTATTTCCCTAAATTAACCAGTTTATCATAACAATTTATAACTCGAAATACAAATACTTATGATATATCACCCATACAATTTTTATTAACATAACCTATCATTATCAATAGTTAACGATGCATAAAATTTTCGTTATGGGGGTAATTAAAACTATTAGCTTGATGGGGATGGGGGAGCACCACACATCCATCAACTTAAGGTATATTTTTATACAAAATGTGTTCTTTCCATATAGTTTTTTATTATCTTTTCTGGATTTTATAAAAGTTGGCATATCAAATAAACCCTGACGGGCTTCAATTTTTTTACTATGCTACCTGATGAGTAGAAGTGGTATACTCATATACAACACCCAAAATATCAAAGACTGTCTTTTTCTCATATCGATGAGATTTTCGTCCGTTGTGCTGTAGGAGGTTAAACAGACGAAGGAGAACCTTTGATAATTCTTGGGTGTTTTTGTGTAATGCTTGGTAAAAAAGTAAAAAATAATCCTTAATTATGTACATCGCTTTATATTCACTTAGCTCTTTCTGTTTCTTACGTAACAGGAGTTCTCGCATTTTAAACATAGTAGAAGAACATAATAGAATACTAATGAGTTGCCCATACAGGTGACATTCTAAGCGTTCTTGTTTAATAGATTTACAACGATGAATTTGAAACCAAGATTTCCATATTTTAAATAACAGTTCAATTTGCCAACGCAGTGAATATAGATCATAAATTTTCTCTTTTGGTACCCATTCCGTAGGAATGTTTGTCATATATACCGTAATGCCTTGTAAAAGTTTTGTACGCTCTGTATATGTAATTCCTTTTTTCTTTTCGCGAATAGCTCGATCACGTAGGCGTTTCTGTTTTTGCTCCTCGGTACATCTATAAACTACAATGCGAGTAGGCAGTTTGTCTTTACTCCCCACATATACATCATGTAATTCATACACTTGGCCAGGTTGTAATTGTTTCATGATGTCTTCCAAATGAATTTGTATATATACCGGTCTCAATTGAGCGGGTTTTGTTTTAAATACGACTGTTTCGAATTCTTTTCTATATATTTTAGTTGGTAACTTAAGACGTGATAAATAATATCCTTGCTTATCTTGAATAGACTTAAAATCTTGTAGACGAAAATATCCTAAGTCACGAATATATAGTTCATTCTTTTGTGCCATGCCTGTTCGAGTCGCACTATATGCCTGATCACTTCGTTTTCCTGGTTCAATTTCCACATCAGAAAATTTTCCACTCAACAAGTCATACTCTAGTTGAATTTTCACACCAGCTGTATGACTACATCCTCCGGCACCAGGATAAGTAGTTGCGAATCGATTTGGAACTTGGAAGGTTGTAGAATCAAGGACGAGAATCCGTTCAAAATAAGAAGAAAGAGAATGAGAAATCTTAGATACTCCTCCAATTTTAGCTTGTAGAAGTGTAGTAAATACAGTGCGAAAGAAGGCTACTGAAGCCGAATTAAATCGTCGATTCAGTCCCTCCGGACTTAATAAAATTCCTGTTGAAGTTTCTAATTGACTACAAAGTTGAGTAAGAGAGGTAGTAGCGATTTGTTGATTTAACCATACACACAAAGATAAGAAATGGTGCCCGTGGCACTTGCGTTTTCGTTTCATCCCGCCTGCTTCTATAGCTAATTGATTAAGTGTAGCGGGAGACATATATCGATATAACTCTTCGGCAAATAAAGACAGCTCTTGTTTTTGATGCATATTCATAAAAAGCACGTCACCCTTTCTCATTAACATAAGAGAATAGTAACGTGCTTTTATGTTTAAGAATAGTCTAAATCCTTAAGTTGATGGATGTGGGGGAGCACCACATCACCATCAAGCTAAAGTTTTGAAGTACCCTCTAAATGAAATTTTTCTTTCTCTACATAACGTGACCTAATTGATACTACGAAATACAAAAACATCCTGCATGTTTGAACCATGCAGGATGTTTTCTAGTCTTTGTTTTTCATAATGTAAGAAACCAGACGAAGGATCTCTAGATATAACCATACTAATGTCATCATAAGTCCTACTGCGCTGTACCATTCCATATACTTTGGTGCTCCACTATGAGTACCATGTTCAATTGAATCAAAATCTAGTAATAAATCTAATGCAGCAACAACAATTACAATTGCACTTATGATAATACTAATTGTCCCACCTTGATGAATATATGGAACAGTCACCCCTAAGATGCTCAATAAGAAAACAATAAAATACATAATAAAAATTCCAAGTGTTGCAACCGTTACAACCGCACGAAACTTTTTAGTTACTTTTACTATTCGAGTTGCGTATAACACTAACATGGAAAATAAAATCGAAATTGTTAGTAATACGGCAGTTAAAGCGATAGAATCACCAAAGCGCATTGTATAATATGCTGAAATACTTCCTAATAAAACCCCTTGTAATATTACGTAAATCGGTGCGCAAATTGGGGATATGCACGGAATGAATATAACCACAAAAGCGACAATTAGAGTAACTATTATAATTCCAATTAACACGGGTATTTTCATTGTCCCTTGTGTCATCTGTACGTAGGAATAGACAGACGCTCCAAGAAGTAAGATAAGCAAAATGAATGTTTTTCCTATCGTTCCACCTATTGTCATCGTAGAAGCACTTGTCTTCTCTTCATGGAATTTGTCTTTTTTTAACATTGGATTAGATGTTCTCATGCTTTCCTCCCAAAATATCTTTTACTTATAAAGTGATTTTTTATATCTCTAATTTCTTATTGATAATGCGACCTGTAATCGCTACGAGTACAATTATTAACAAGCAAGTAAAACATAGACCCAAAATAGTGAAATCTTCAATAGGGTAAAATGATGTATCAAAAAAATCATTCTTATCCATGAACCCAGAACTTTTAATAGTAACTGCATATTTCTCTAATTTACTTAACACATTCATTACTATTGTTTGTATTGTTGAAAAGATAGCAACGAAAATGATGAATAAAATTATTTTACTCATCCATGACTTCACTGGAAACAGCCTTATAATGGCTATGATAAAATAACAAGAAATAAGGATACTCATGAAATCGATTCCCCATAAAAGAAAAGCAAATATGTGGTGGAAGATTCCGTAACTATACAACTTGTGATATTCTTGTCGAAATTCTCCGGTTACTTCCCCACCATAAAGACTCGGATTATAATCAATTACTTTTCCATCATAAAGACTTTGTGAAAAATAATATGAAAAAATTAAGCCTATACCTAATAAAATAATAAACATTAATGTAAAAAATAATAAATTCGTATATATATATTTTCGGGTTGGGAAGGCTGTATAACGAATCATAGAATTTTTTAATATTTTATTGAAAGAAGGCAGCGCTATTAGAAGAAGTAAAAATGCAGCTATACCAATTATTATTAGGTATATGAGTAATACTAAATCCTTTATAAACGGAGGTAGTACCCTTGAGAGTCCTATCGTACTAAATAAAAGGAGTAAAGAAATGATAATAAAACCAGAATAAAAGACTGCTATTTTTTTCTATTGCACTTATATAAATAGAGAAAAAGTGGGTTCATTGCTCAAATACCTCCCTAAATAACTCATGTACTGCTTTCCCGTGATGAAAACGAATTTCCTCTACGTTTTCATGTAATATAATAGTTCCGTCTTTTAAAAAGATTACTTCATCAAATATATTTTCGATTTCTTCTATTAAATGAGTTGAAATGAGAATGGTACAATCTTCTCGGTAAAATTTAAGAATTAAATCTAGTACATGTTTTCTAGAAACAAGATCAATTCCACCCAATGGCTCATCTAATATATATAACTTTGCCTTCCTGGAGAAAGTTAAGATAAGTTGTAATTTTTCCACTTCACCTTTTGATAAAGCAACTATATGCTCTTCTAATGGCATTTTAAACTCAGCTATTAAGTCCATTGTTTGATGAAAATCAAAATCACTATAAAAATCCCGATAGAAAACTACAGCATCTTTTATCGTCATCCACTCGTCAAAAACAGGACTATCAGGCATAAATGAAACAGTTTTCTTTGTTTCTATTCCTACCTTCTGACCTTCAATTGTGACAGTTCCTTTAGAAGGATAACGCAAACCAGCAATCATTTTTAATAATGTCGTTTTTCCGCTACCATTATCACCAACAAGACCAATAATTTTCCCTTCAGAAATTGTTACACTTAAACCTTGAAGCACTGTTTTTAAGTTATATCTTTTCCACAGATTTTCAACTTTTAATAACTCTGTCATTCGTTTTCCTTCCTTTTCTTTTCTAATGAAGAATGGAGGATTGGAAGAATTTCTTCTTTCGTAAATCCTAAATTGTCCATTCCATTTATAAAATTATCAAGCAACTCTGTTGCCATTTCTTTGCGTAGTTCAGTAATCTTTTCTCCTTCACTCGTTACAAATCTCCCTGTTCCTCTTCGTGTCACAGCAATACCTTCTCGTTCTAGCTCTTGAAATGTGCGTTGAATCGTATTGGGATTCACTTGTAATTCACTGGCTAGTTCACGTACAGCTGGGATTTTATCACCCGGTGCTAAACGACCTGTTACAATTTCCTTTTTTATGTATTCCATTACCTGAATATAAATCGGGATATTAGGAGAAAAATCAATTCCCATTTATTCCCTCCTCAGTATTAGTGTACTAGATGAATAATACACTAATACTGATTGTGTGTAAATGGTAATTTTTCCAAACTATATATAATAAATAAAGGATGATATCTGAAAGAAATACGGCCAAAAACCAGTTCTTAAACTCATTACTAAAAACAAAATCCCATAACAAACATTAAATGTCGTTTATGGAAATTTGTTAACGTACGGTAAAACCCAGGTTTTTAACTTAGAAATTCCTTAGCATACGAAGTTCGCGTTTAGTTGGCGCGACCTCATTATTAACTCGTCTATTAATTTAAATGTAGCTCTGTTAATCTCGAAATACACTTTCAACTTACCAACTCTGAATTTTATTTTCATCTGCCTCACTCTCTTTTTTGATTTGATAAATCATTTTAGTTAATCGGACACGTAAATATAATTCTTAAGCTGTTCGACTGTTTTTTATGTAAAAGTAGCAATTGTTCATAACAACCAAAATAACAGTGTTTTGAATGTATCCTTTTTGGATATTTATTCGAAATATGAAGAAATGTTATAAACACAGTGATTGAAAGAAAGTAAACTTTTGGGTAAAAGTTTACTTTCTTTTTATTGTATTATTATTGGCTAAGTAGTTTAGAGTTTCTTGTCCT
This sequence comes from Bacillus sp. FSL L8-0199, assembly GCF_038005705.1. Lineage (NCBI taxonomy): Bacteria > Bacillati > Bacillota > Bacilli > Caryophanales > Bacillaceae > Bacillus > Bacillus sp. FSL L8-0199. The sequence continues at coordinate 406,422 of NZ_JBBOTS010000002.1, forward strand.
ATGTTCAAAAAGTTTAGACTTTCATGTCCCGTTATTGAGACATGAAAATGGATACTTTTTAGACACGAAAGTAGATACTTTTTAGACACGAAAGTAGATACTTCTTGAATATCTTTCGTTACTAATATAAATTCCAAATGAATTTTCACTTCACATTTAATAAGGTTTTGCTGAAATGCAAAAAAAAGAGAGCAAAACTCTCTTTTCATTTAATCAATATTATTTTTAAAAATTCAAATAATAAAAAATAGCCAGTTAAAAGAGCGTGTTGTTATATATTTAGCTAAACACACTCTTACCAATATTTAAACCCTATATTAATTTCTTATTCCATTCATTTAACTTATTCATCCTTTTTTTTATTCGGTTATAAGCTTCAAATTCATAACCTTTTTCATTTAATCTTTTTATAATCTGTGAGCTGCTACCATCCTGCACTTGCATTCATACCAGATCCCATAAAATTAATAAATAATGGCCATAATAACGGCCATAACGTAAGAAGTATATTTAGAATTATAAGTATACTATATACCCCAGGGAAATTATGATTTTTACTATTTACCAATACTAAAATCGATAATAATATTATGGGTATTAAATATAAAAATATCATTATAAACCAATACCATGTCATTAAAGTAAGACTCAATGGTCCTAATATCTCGTGTACAACTCCGAATGATATTCCTAATGCTCCAAAACTAAAGGTTGTAATTATTGTTTTTAGAAGCACTTTAGCCAATTTTGAATCGTACGTTTTTCTACTATATAGACCTATCACAATATACAACGATAGATATGCCATTAATACACCTATCCAAATCAATAGCCAGTCTGCATCTAACATAAAGATGTCAAACAGCGCCCAACACACCCCTACTATTGAAAAAACAAGGGAAATAATTATATATTTTAAAACTGGTTTCATGTTCATTTCACGTCCTTTAAAAACTCAAGAATACATTATTAGCTTGTATTCTTCTTTTTCTATCGCTTTACTATAGTCTGTTGTATATTCAATAACAGTAATCCCTTTACTTCTAAGTAGATTTTTTTCCACGGTTTCGCATCAGTTGACAGTTTGAAAATTAATATTAATTTATTTTAATTAAATATATTAACATTACATTAAGTATAAGTAAATAAAATTAATTCAAATTTAATATACTCCACTTATTTAATGGAGATTATTTATATGAACAATATTAATGTTGTTCAAAAAATTATGGCATTTCGAAAAGGTGCAGGATTAACTAGTAAACATTTAGCTGAAATAGCTGATACAACGCCTTCCATGTTAAGTAAGATTGAGCAATGGATCACGAATCCACCCTTACAAACACTAAAGTTAATTTCTGTAGCATTAAATATTCTTTTATTAAATTTTTTCTTGGAAGATACCAATACAGAAGAATTAGTTGTAAGAGCTAACCAAAGATAAAAATAACTTTCCCTGAAAGCGGTAATGTTTCGTATGAGTTATTATCTCCTAATTTAGATGGATCACTGGAATTGGCTTTAATCAATCAGCTACCTCAAACCGCTTCATCTATGGAGCCTGTGGCACATAAAGGTGAAGAAATAGCATTTATTATAAAAGGGCACGTAAAACTATATCTAAATGATGAGGTTTTACTTGAGATCCAGGTGATAGCGGTAAAATACATCACCATTTGCTAGTATTCTTCCATTACTTCTTTTTGAATTATACTCCCTCCTGTTCTCCATACAATATACCTACCTAGATTCAATTTATGTTTTAAATTGTTATTTTTTATCCACCTCAATCAAGCTAGCAAAACTAAATATCATTTTACTTTTTTATTATATAGACTATACTAATTTCTCTTCCCACTTATAGGTTTCGTTTAAGCTAAAAAATATAGCCTCAAGAACGGGATCCTGAGACTCTATTTTTATTTTAGAAAGGACAGCATAACTTTCTCTGTTTCTTCTTTACTTAAATCACCTGCAAGAATTATGACTTGAAAAGCGCTATTCTTTCCTTTTGCAGGAACAATCATTTGCATTACTTTATAGGTTTCCTCTGTATCAAGACTTTCAACTAAGGTTATTTTTGTACCTTCTAATTCATAATTTGTTACCTTTTCATTATAATCCGCTTTTTTATTCGAGAATTCTATTCCCTCAGCAGTAACTGCAGATTGGTGCACAATATATACATTATCTTTACTTTCATTTTGATATTCATAAATAAAATCGGGATTCATTTTTCCAGTAGTCATCGGTGTTTGAACACCTTCTCCAGTTAATTTAAACCCTTTTACCACATAACTTGGGGTGTTAATTGGAAAATCAACATATTTCTGTGCTTCCTTTTTAGTTAATCTAAAATGCGAATGAATTTTCTCTCTAAATGGTCCAATTTCTTCACTGTTTTTCTCATATTTTTTTTCCTCTTCTGGGTCTAACTTTTCAGGACTTCCTACTTGCCTTACTTTTTTATCTAAAATATGTGCTTCTGTTTCCAATGTAATGAATCGATCAAATTCTTCTTTCGTAAACAGATTCCTCGCCACTCCAATCTCTGTAAGTAAAGTATTATAGTCTCCTTCGGAAACAAAAAATTCTGCTTCTGCCTGTTTTTTTGTACCAATCATTTTTTCTACAATTTGTTGTATAGGAATATCGGTTTGCGTTTTTGATTCTTTCATATTATTTTTCACTTCTATTTGTTGTTTCTCAGAATTAGTCGGCATATCAGCCCGGGCATTTAATAAGGATACAGATGATACAGCAATAACTGCTACAGCTCCTAGTGCAGACCAACGATACGATTTTTTTTGGAATTTTTTAATCATTAAAATTCTCCTTTTTAACATCCTTTTGTTTTTACTGAAATTTGCCATACTCGGTACTTTATAGTAACTTGAGTAATGTTCCAAAAGACTAATAATAGTATGTCCATACGCAATTTGTTCCGCTGAATCTATATATGTAAGGGCTAATGCATCGCATGCTAGTTCTTGATCTTCTCGCATACATGAGTAGGCATACCATAGAATGGGATTAAACCAATTTAAAATTAGTAAGCCATGCATAAGCCAATTTACACCAACATCTCTTCGCTTGATGTGAGCTAATTCATGATGAAAAATATATCGTAACTGTTGTTCATCTAATATTTTCATATGTACAGTTGATAATAACAACTTTGGCTTAATAAACCCCAACACTGTCGGACTGGAAACCTTTCCAGATACAAGCAATGGGATATTCCTTTGAACAGACATAGATTGCTTACACTTTTCAAAAATTTGAACAATCTTCTCATCTGTAATAACAGGCTGTTTTTTTATGTAAAGTAATAAACGCCTGTTCATTACAAAAGTAGCAACACTTAGAAGGATAACGCCAGTAAGCCAAATGTATATAAAGATTGTATAAAATAAAATCGTCTCATCATCTTCATTACTGTGTGTTTGTGTCTTGTTTACCTGACCAATTTTTGTTGAACTTGTGGTATAAGTATCTTCTTTTGTGAGTAACTTTTTATTGTCTATATCTTTTAATTCTTGCATACGTTCTTTTGTAAGAAAGCTAGCTACAGGGTTTTGGCTAGAAATGAATGCATCATCACTCTTGTAAGTAAGAACAGAATAGATACTATAGGAACTATCTGGCGACCAAGGTAATACAAGTCTTATAATTAATATGATCCATAGCATATATTGCCAGCGTGGAGTTAATTTATTTCTAAACAAGACCTTGATACACAAGATTAGGCCCACTAATATACTAGCCATAACCGAGGTCTCAATCACCCAATCAAAAAATGCAGGTAGATAAATATCAACAAATTTTTCCACAACTATAATCTATCCTTCCTCTGATTTTCCTCAGTTTTCTCATCTAGAATACGTTTAAGTTCGTTAATATCTTCTGAAGACAGTTTTTCTTCTTTTAAAAAATTCACAAGTAAAGGTTTAAATGCTGCACCATAGAAACGTTTAAGTAAAGATTTTGTTTCTACTTGTAAATAACTATCTTGCGAAACCAAAGGATAATAAGAGTACAAACGCCCTTTATCTTGGTGATAAGCAACTGCTTCTTTGTGAACTAATCGATTAATCAACGTTCGAATCGTTTTGGGTTTCCAATCCATTTTCACCTCCAACACTTCAATTACTTCATTTGCCGTTTGTGGAGATTTTGACCACAATTCTTTCATTACTTCTAATTCAGCTTCCGAAATTTTAGGTAATTCTTTCATTAGTTTAAATTACACCCTCCTCGGATTACACTTGTAATCTGTAACTGAATATTACACTTGTAATCTTTCGTTGTCAATCTTATTTTTATATTTATAGAATCCTTTCCTATGTCCATCAACATAAAAAATTTAATTAGTAGTGGATATTTTTATAAAATATCCACTTTGTTATCTTTTTTTAAATGGGATATTAAAAATAAATGATGTTTCGTTTGAGACGTCCTATTCTCGATCATATAATTTAATACGTCTAGTTTATACTGCGCAGAATACGTTGTATAAACTTTTTCAAATGCTTGGATTTCATAATATTTAAATTGTTTTATCTACATACGAACCACTTCATGATTCACTCCCCATAATTTAACGATATCTTTTATATTTTCACGTCCATTTTATTAACGTATGACTACATTCAATTTGTCTTCTGAAGTAAATTTAGTCAAAAAAAATGCACTCCCAATTGTTAGACTGTATCTAACAATTGGGAGTGCATTTCAAAAATTATAACTTTTCATTATAACATTTAAATTATTTTTAGTTACTTAATGTGGATTCATACTTTTTCTAATTTATTATTAAAGAAATAAGACCGTAAATTTTTTTGTAAACAGTTTAAATAACTTTAAAACGGTACAACTTTTTAATAAACAGTACGACTTTATATCTAAATTAATGCTATATTTAAAGGATCCTGCATTAATAGTGGTATGTATTTCTTTTACTGGCACATCTTCTTTCGCATCTCTTTTCTGTTACCTATTTGATTTTTTCATGCTCACTTTTTATGGCTTTTCAGCTATGTCGGCTGAATGATTAGATTCATTTGTGGCACACGAAAAACGCGTTTTAATAACAATCAGAAAATCATAGAAATTTGGGTGTCAAAGTTATTATATTGAAGTCTATTTATAAGATAGCTTAACGCCCTAAACATTCCAAATTTGTTATATATAGTGGCGTTTTATATAATCTTAATCTCATTATATAATCCTAATATGTTTTTCAAACGGAATAAATTATAAACTATAACTAATTCTAATTATGGTATAATATTGCTAGTAACTGAAGGCGTGTGGTGGGAGGTTGCAACCTTTCTTTCTCTTAATTTAGAGGGAAAGGAGGTGTAACCGATATGGAATTTTTACAACAATTATTACAGGACGCTACGAAACTATTCGTAACAGTGTTCATAACAACTTTTGCAACTGCTTGTGCTAACAAGTTAGTAGCAAAACGTAATAATAAAAGTAAAAGAACCACCCAGACGTCTGCCAAACGTAAGAAAGGTGGTTCGAAGAAAAAATAATTAAACTTTGCAATCTACCACCTAACGGCAGCAGTTACAAGTTAGACGGGATGTTACCAGCATCTCGTCTTTTATTATTATGCACATAGTTAGTAAGTTAAAACCTTTAATAAAAGGTTTATCTCTACACTCTCATTATACATTTTATCTCATTGGAAAACAATATCATCTTGTTTGGTATTTTTTATAATGAACTATAGATTGATACTGCTTAAGACTTTCTTATTTTGGTGAGCTTTTTTCAATCACTTCTTTCTTTTTATACATGTCTTTTAATACCGCTTCATTTATTTTCAAATTCGATTTATCAACTAACTTCTTCTATATATAGGATTGTCCTTTTTATCTTTGCATTCCTTTTATGATAATTTGAGATGCATTGAGTTGGTGACTTGCACTACCTCAACAAAATTATTTAATTGAAGCTAATCCGAATACATCAAATGTAAATTTTTAATAATTTCGTTCTACAAATAGGAATTTCAATCGTTTCTGTAGTCACAAGGTAACAAGTGCACAATGTCACCAGTATGGCTTGGAGGATCTCTAGTCCTTCTATCTCTAAGTTTGGCTATCTTGTCGCTCAATAGACATATGAATAGAATTTTATGGTAAAATAGTAAATGTTTTTAAACAAGGGGATGGAGGGGTTTTAAGTGAAACTTAGAAAGATTTTTATGATTTGTTTTTTGTTTATATTCACATTAACTATTGTGACTGGTTGTAGTTCTTCACAAAGTTCTACAACTGTAAAAAACGGAAAGGCATCTTCGTCTTCAAAAAATGTGGAAGTTGAAGTTGAAAATGCTGAGTACGTATTACCATTAAGTGGGGCCATGGGAGGAATAAATAAAGATACAGTATTGAAATTCAAAGTGAGTTTGAAAAATAAAGGGGATGAAATGTTAGAGATATCACCTTATCTCTTTACACTATATCAAGGTGATGAAAAAATGAAGAAATATGATAAGGCTGATTCAGATAAATTACGTTTAATAGAATTAGAACCTGGTAAAAAAACATCGGGGATTCTCTACTATGAAGTGAATAAGGCCTCATCATATGAGCTCGTTTATTCCAATGAAGAAACAAAAAAAAGAGACGATGAAACAGAAAAAGTTTCTTTCAAAATTGATACGCAAGAAATAGAAAAGAATACAAAAGACTTAAACAAGCCAGCTGAAGCTCTAAAATCCTATATAAATGCTATTTATTATGATAAGGATATAAACAAAATTAATAAATTATCCGGTGAAGATGGAAAACAATTTACTCAAAATATACAACAAGAATTTAAAAAAGATGCACTGTCCAGTACGCATAATGGAATTAGTGACCAGGAATTTGAAAACTATTATAAAAAGTTGAAATCTGTATTGCAGGAAAAAGTTACATTTAAAGTAAAATCAGTAGGTTCTTCTCCTGAGGAAGATAAAGTTGAAGTGGAATTAAAAGTAAAACCATTATTATTAAGCGAATTGCAACCAAAATTACATAAGGAAAATGAAAGATTGCTAAAAGAAAATCCAGGAATTGAACAGCCTAAATTATTTAGCCAATCGTTTGGTTACTTTATATCTATTTTGCCAGAAGCAAAAGTTTCAGATAAAGAAAAAGTAATAAAGGTTGAGATGGAGCGATATGGAAAAGAACAATGGCGTTTTTCAAAAGATAAAGTAAACGATTCAGAGGACGTAATGGAAATAATGGGAGAATTTTTAAAACAATAAAAAGATATAAGCGAAAACGAAGTTTGCAACAACCAAACTTCGTTTTTTCGATTTATAATGACTTACAACAACTTTTACCTCCAAAACGATAAAAACACAAACTTTCCATTTAGAGAATATTTTAAAATCTTAGCTTGATGGGCATGTGGGCCTGCCAACAAAACGCGAATTTCGTACGCTAAGGAATTATTAGATGTCTTTTTTGATATGGGCCATCTTATAGTAATGCGATATCAATTAATAAAATGGATTATATAAATAATTAATTATATTTTCCATGTACCTTAACTGATATAATGTATAAGGCAATTATTGATTAATAGTACACATTATTAGGGGGACATAAGTAATGATAGAAATAATCGCGGCACTAGTTTCACTAGTCGTACATTTTATTAGTTATCTCTTTTCAACAGGAGAAGACAAGAAAAAAGCAAAAGCAGATTTAAAAGAAATTGTTACTGGTTCTGATGGGAAAATGTTGGTAGGTTTTTTTGGAGGTGCAGCAGTTACAGGAATTGTTGTAGTCATTTGGATTTTATCAGAATAAACCTTTCAGTTATTTTAGCCTATATAACGTATAGGGCAGTTATTAGTTAATCAAGGGTATATATTTGTCAGGATACTTACGTTGGGAAGATTTTCAATTAGTTATGCTGCAAATCTGCTTACTTTTATTATCATATTGCTCTTGATGTCATATATTTTTGATCCTATTTATTTTTACCAGAATGATTTGCCTAACTTATTTGGATTCATTATAATTCTCATCATATTTGGTAGTATACTAGATCTTGTAGTTTGCCTAATTGGAGGATTATTATAAAGGAACATAAAACAATGTAGGAAGTTTCAATTTGAAATTCCTGTATTTATAGGAATAGTTGTTATCTATGTAGTTATACTCTCTCTTTTTACTATTACTAGGTCATATTCGTCTAGTTTGATTACGCCTATTATTTATAGGTTCCTTAGCTTTTTATTTAGTACGTAGAGAAATATAATTAAATTCCAATAACGAATTTCACATCAATTAGTCTCTCATGTGGGGGCTAGTTTTTTTCTTAGCGTGGGGGTTTTCCAGAATAATGAAGATCCCCCTTTTAGAATTTTTATGGTCGATTTCTCAATATAGATATTATTGTTAATTGTGAAATGTATATGGAAATCGAAAGTTACATATACTACTATGAACAATAAGATATCTTGCAATATATTTCTCTTTGTGAAAAGATAAGATCCTACTATCCGATCTTATCTTTTTTATTTATTAATTTATAATAGGGATACCACCACATGACCATTTTCATGATTAGTTCGTTTTACTTTCAATACTGTCAGTTGCTTTTTTAAAAAGTTTCATTGCCTGTTCTGCTTTGTTATTTGCTTGTTCAAACTTGCTATTATTTTGTTCTTCTAATGCTTCTGAAAGTAGTCGCAGAGCATCCCAGTAATTATCCATTGCCTGTTTTATCTTTTCCTGTTCAACTTCTAACTCTTTAGGTGCCTCAAGGTATTTCATGTCTCTTACGTGTGTTTTTGCTATATCCAAACTCAGTTGGATTTCACTTTTCTTTGACTCATAATCCTTTACATCTGAATGCCCTATATCTTGTATCAGTCTGATAACTTCATCCATCTTATTTGTATTTCCTACGATGGCTGCTTTGTATTTATCAACTTCTGAACCACTAACTTTTTCATTTAAATCATCCTCACGATGACCCTCTTTCGCATGTTTCTGGTTCTCTTCCTTTACCTCTTGCTCTACATCAGGGTATTTTTCGTTTATCCCATTAAATACTGTCTCCCATTTAGAAACACCATCATCTATCCCAAACATACCGTTTTGTATGATTTCTTTTGCTTTATCCTTATCATATTCACCATCATACTTACGGTCATCATACTGTCTAACTGCATCTTCTACTTTTATTAGGTGTTTTCTAATCTCTTCTACCCCTTCTTGTATTAAGAATTGGTAATCTTCATACTTTTTAGGTGGCTTGATTTTTTCAAAACGGTTTATATCCAAACTAATGTGACTAATTAAGGAATCTATCTCACCTATGTAGACACCCTCTTCTGTAAATAATTTATCAGTTTTCTTTTCTAGTTTTTTTAAATGATACTGGAATTCTAAGTGTAGTTCAGTCAAACGATAAGGGTAATCTTTTTCAGATACCTTTACCTTCTTTTCACCTTCCGTGTCTGATACATTTGATTTACTTTCTTTACTACTTGATTCGTCTTCCTTACTTCCCTGTTCATACTCAATTCTAGACAATACGTTTCTTAGTTGGTTTTCAATGTGTTCATCACTATAGTGCAATTTCTTTAGGTCAGATACCATTTTATCTGCATCATAATACTTATCTACTTTTCTATACTCTGACTGTGTAAGTCCATATGTATTTAATGTACAACCTACTAGCATGAAACTAACACTTAACCCTGCTAATGCAATACCTTTGAAGGATCTATTCATATTCATTTACCCCTTTATATTTTCGTATTCTTTCTCCATCCATAGACAGTCCATTATGAAAGTTTTCATTATAAGTATTGTTTGCTATTATTGTTTTACTTTCCTCACTATCTGTTTCAGCCCTAATTCTACTCATTTACCGTTTCAGTATTAGGCTTCAATTTGGATTAGCATTGCAAAAAAGGACATACCTATTCTTATAATCTTTGGCTATATATATCCTTTTATTATTTTATAGTGAAATAAATAATGAATCAAAGTAATTTTGTGAAAATTATACAAAAAACCCTTAAATTATCGTTTGCCCAACAGTAGATAATCTAGGTAAAGAAAAAATACTAGAGAATATAGTAATGTAGTAGTCTTTAGTATCTTTTCATAGTATTTTAACGACTATGCAATATGGAGGGATAAAAAAAGGACCTCTTACGGAAAGATAAGAGGCCATCAAGAAGATAAAAATGTTGTATTTGAAACACGCGAGTTTCTACTTCACATTATAACATAATATATCTATATATTTAATATATAGATTAATACATTTGTTCAAACTAATAAGTTTACTATAAATATATTATGTAAATTAGCGATTTTTGATCCTTTTGGATAAAAATGAACTTTGAAATTCATGTACTCATTCCAGATTCCACACAAGAGGAATGCAGAAAACGTACATGCAATGTGTATATTTGATTACAAGACGTGACATAGAAAGAAGGGTTTCTTCACTACACTGAAGGAGACTTTTAAATTTTCGCAATATTAGTATTGTTAGAGATTATCATATATATTATTATAAATAATGTTATATTAGTAAATTTTGGTATTATTTTTTCCAGCTTGTAAACTATGATACTTGGAGGCGTTGTTGTGCGTAATAAATGGAAACTTGGACTAATGAGTACCCTTCTTGCCTGTACCACCTTTACATCTGTTGCATTCGCAGCAGAAAAACCAGTCGATCAATCCAAATGGGAGGAATGGTTAAACGGACATGCAAAAATATTAAATGAACCAACTTCCCAAACAAGTGAGGATTTATCATTTCTTAAAGAGGCCGTACAGGACAAGCGTATTGTTGTACTTGGTGAAAGTACGCATGGTGCAAAGGAAATCAATCAATCCAAAATACGTATGATTAAGTACTTACATGAGGAAATGGGATATGATGTGATTGCATTTGAAACAGGGCTTGGAGAAGCAGCAGCTGTTCAGCAAAATTTTGATAACTTAACCGCTACGGAAGCGATGAAACAATCTTTATACCCTGTATGGAAAACTGAGGAACTTGAACAATTATTTACCTATATGAAAGAACAAAAAGAAAAAGGGAAGCCACTCACATTAGCTGGTTTTGATATGAATTTGTTTTATAAATCTTCATTCCGCTCTTATGCAAAAGAATGGTTGCAAAAAGTAAATCCTGAAGTGGCGAGTGAATTTGATACAGCAGTGTCAGAGTTGATTGAACTGGATAGGTATTACAATAAAAATAAAACATATCCCTATGATCGATTTAAAATGGAAATACAGCCCGTAATTAACAAGTTTGAAAAGGTTAGAATGTTTATTCAGAATCATAAATCTGAATTGATTCAAGTTGCACCACATCCTACGTATGATGTGAATTTGTTTGAGAAATCAATCAGTATACGGATTGATGCGATTAAAACGCATCTAGATGCTGATATGAAAGTCAGAGGTGGCATCTCCTCACCTAACCTGACAGACTATTCTTTTTATATCCGAGATCAAAAAATGGCACAAAATTTCGCATGGCTCACTGAAATGCAATATAAAAATAAAAAAATTATTGTGTGGGGGCATAATTATCATATTCGAAAACAAAATTCAAAAATGATATTAGACTTTACGAAGGTGCAGCAATACAATTATATTGGCCCAAATATGATGGATTATCTTCCACAGCGTATCAAAGACCAAATGTACACAATCGGTGTATTTGCGTATAGTGGAAGCAGTTGGGATGATGTTAATGAAAATGTTATTCCTGTACATAATGAACATGAAGAACAAAGTGTTGAAAAAATCATCAGCACTGTAGGAAGTCCCCATGTTTTCGTTAACTTAAAAGGAGAAAGTAACCGACCAGAAACTTCATGGATGTTTACTCCTACTGCAGCAAGTTATTGGGGAAATAAATTAAAAGAAGAAATCATGATTCCGACAGAACAATATGATGGCATTCTATGGTTAGAAAAGACGACTCCTTCTGTACTGAAGTAAAAAATAAGAGCCTCCGATAAATTAATGGGGGCTCTTTTCTATTCATATTCTTTTATTCAATTACCGGATAATTTGTTAAACAACATCGACTCCTCACATCTCCCATTATTCAAATTCAGGTTCCTTCTTATCTTAACAGTCATTATGTATACTGAAACCATACATTATACCAGTGCCGTACGTCTCACATGATTCGAATTTAGGTTCATTTGTCATTAACTTTACTTCCTATTCCATCTTATTATTCCTACCTGCTCTTTCCTCATCATTGTATATAGATTCTTCTGTACAAGAGAAAAAAGAGGCATTCTACACAAGTATGATACCTGCTATAGAATGCCTCTTTTTTCACAAATTTATCGTTTTTCGACAGAAGACTCTTTCCTCAAAAATGTGAAGGTGTGAAACACCAATTTTAAGTGGGAGATGAATGTCGGTTGGCATAAGCCAACATGTTTGCTATCATCTACTTGTACAGATTGCTCTTCGAGAACTGAAGATATGAGGCTGGTTGCAGAAAAACGTTGCAACCGTAAAATCTTCAATGTTCTATCGCCCCATGCTTGCCGAAGTTGCGAAAGCCAAGCTAAAGTAGGGAGTGTGGTGCGTCAACGTAACAAGATACTTATGTTCTCACCGTAGGGACTACGGGTAGAGCCTGCTAAGATAACCGGTGGATACATCGGTGTTCGCAAGAATCTCCTACTTCCAAAAGTCCGTAAGGACGTTAAGTGGTGAGTAGTTCAATATAGCTATTTCACCGAGATTGCAAATTCTGATTTCGGTGCCCCAGCGAATACAATCGTTCCGTTCTTCGGCAGTTTCACCTTGTTATTGCCACTCACGATGGTAAAGTTGACGCAAACTCCCTTCTCATCATACACCGCAAATGAACCTTTTGACGGCAACGTCACGGTAATCATTTTCTCTGTTGCCGCTTGCGGGATTGTAAACCATTTCGCATGCCCATTTTCTCCCAACGTAACTTTGGATGATTGGCCTATATCAATCGGTTTTACATTAGATTCACTTACGTATAACAACCCAGCCATCTCCATATATTCATTTCCACCTTCTGTATAAAAGTTCGTTTCCGTCGTATCACGGCCATTCATCACGGGAATTTGGAGTTGGTGCGTTGCGGTATTCGGACCTGTAATTTTTCTACCATCCCAATAGCCTGCTGGGCCTTCCTTACGATTAATTTGTGTAGTAAGAAGTTTCGGTTGAACAAGATATTGAATAGAGCTAAATTTCTCGTTTACAAGATAGAATTTAACGCCTTCCCTCTTTGCCCATGCAGCAGCGGTTTTCTTCGATAGCACGTTGTCTTCTAGTTTCTCAGCTAAATAGTGGGTCATCACATTTTGCCCTAAACCTGGATACGATTTATATGCGCTCTCCTTCAAATAAGTTCTTCCATTCCTCTCGGTTACGAAATTGAGCTTAGAAGTACCCTTCTCATTAATAAAGCTTCCATCAGCAGTATATACATATTTTTCTTCTCTACTAGATGGTAAGGATAGTTCTCCGTTCTTCGTAATTTCAATTTTAAAATGAGTTTCGCTATTGCCATAAAATCCTGCTTTCTTTGCTACACCTTGAGGCATTTTGACTTTGACCGGCTTGCCAAAGGATTTATTTGGCTTGATGTCCTTAATAGTACCTTTTTCTTTAAGCGTGGCGAGCAGCAATTCAGTTGCCATTAGTTGATTTGTAGAGCTCCGTCCACCAGATGACAATACAGCCGCTGCTATTTTCTGTTCCGGAAGCACGACGAGTATAGCATGTTGCAATGCCGTATCACCGCCCTTGGCCAAAGCTTTAATCCCATATTCACTGAATGGGTATAGGTTCACACTATCCCAGCCAAGACCATAGTTAAAAATATTATCTCCAGTCCCCGGCCACATTCCTTTTTTATATTCCTCTTGCTCCATCGCCTTTACTACCTTATCAGAAAGGATACCTTTTCCCTGTCCCATAAATAATTGTGAGAATCGTACCATATCTTCTGCCGTAGAAGATATGCCTCCCGTACCAATTACATTCACTGATTCAATTGGAAGTTGTCCTTGATACGCCGGGAAATATAGTCCGGCCCGATTTTCGTCTCTCCATTTGTCCTGCGGCGTTTTCGTATGATTCATCTTTAAAGGTCCTGTAAAGCTTTGATGTAGAAATTCGGTAAAGCCCATACCACTAACTCTTTCCACCAAAATTTCGGCTAACGTAAAGCCATCGTTACAGTATACCGAGAAAGCACCAGGGTCCGCCTTCAAGTTCTGATTGGATAATTGCTGCAACAAGGCATCATGGGCATAGGTATCATTATCGTTAAATAAAAATGCATTACCTAACGTAGAACCTTGCAAGCCAGAGGAATGATTCAATAACATTCGCGGTGTAATACGCTTGTACCGACTGTCTTTCATCTTAAAATCAGGAATATATCGGGCAACGGGAGCATCCAAATCAACTTTTCCTTCGTCGACCAATTTCATTACAGCCGCTGTTGCATACATTTTACTGACTGAACCAATCCCATATAGAGTATCTTTGGTTAGCTGCTGTCTCCCTTCCACATCGTTCTTGCCAGTCTGACTCGACAAAATAAGTTTTCCATTATCAATTAGCGCATACTGCACGCTATTCGCTCCATGGGACTTTGTAAGTAGCTCCGCCTTTTCTGCTGCAATCTTCTTCAGTTCCTGACTAGCTAATTCTTCACCAGCTACAATTGTAGTCTCACTTTCAGAAAATGCTTTCGCTCCTGTTGGTAGAATCATAGTTACCGCTAATGCAGTGGCTAACACACCAGTTAGCTTATTTTTCATCACGGAATTACCTCCTTAGATAAGTGACCGTTTTCATCATTTGTTTGTTCCACTATGAAAATATGATAAATTTTATCCATTCTCCCCTTTGACCTACTTGCTAAATTCAGCAAGTAAAATATTTTTAAAAGGATCAGGACTATCAGCTTTAATACTGTTTAAATTGACGGCCAATGTATGCTTGCCTCCAAGTGTGCCCCCAGCAAAAGTTAAAAAGCCAGGAATGGTTCCTCCATGCCCCCATATCGATTCACCGTTTGAAAGCTTCATTTTAAAAATTCCAAGCCCGGAATCACCAAGTTCATCTACTCCTGTAGGGACTGTTGTAAGCATTTGCTTTAGTTGCTGTTCTTTTAGTAATTTCCCCCCAAGTAAGTAAGAAAAGAATTTGTTTAAATCATCAGCTGTTGAAATCATGTCACCGGCAGAGCTCCCCATACTTGGGTTATAATAAGTAACATCTTTTGGCTCACTTGCTCTGTCTAATTGGATATATCCACGGGCATGCTTGGTTCCTGGAATCACACTTGAATTCCCAGGTAAGAATGTATTCGATAATTCAAGTGGTTCAATAATACGTTTTTCAATCTCTTCCGCATAGCTGCTCCCAGTTATTTTTTCAATTAGGATCCCTAGTAATACGTATCCTGTATTTGAATACGACCAGCTCTTTCCTGGAGCAAAATCTGGAGGCATGGATATTCCCATCTTTACTAATTCTTCAGCAGTATAGGATCTTTTTGTATCCATCATATTAAAATCCTTTGACCTTGTGTAATTAGCGATACCACTTGTGTGATTCAATAATTGCCGGATAGTAATCTGTTTATCATCATATCCATTTCCTTGAATGACACCAGGCAACCATTTTTCAATAGAATCGTCTAAATTCAAGCGGCTTTCTCCTGCTAATTGAAGTACAACTGTTGCAGTGAACGTTTTTGTCACGCTGCCAATTCGAAAACGAAAATCTGTTTTCATTGGTTTCTTAGTATTTAGATCTGCTACCCCAGCTGCATGACTCCATGTTTTTCCACCCTCAAAAGATTTAACAAGTATCCCTGGATATCCAAGTTGCAATGTATCCCGCATTGCCTCTTTGACAGAATTACGATTCCTTTGACTGTTTTTTTGTAACGAATTAGATACATTTTGAATGGACTCTGCTTTTACAATTGAGGTTGGAGTTGTATATAGCAGGGAACCTCCAGTTATTAAAAGGGCTAAACCTGTAAATGTAATTTGACGGTGCTTTTTCATCAAAATATTCCTCTCCCCTATTTATATCGTATAGATGTTTTTTGCTGTTTTTCAACTAATCACACAGCTTACATCTTACCCAAAGACAAAAGAGCGCTATTGAATTTGTAATCATTCTTATGCCCATTATTTCACAAACAAATTTCTGACCTGAAAATGGCCTATCCTTTTTTACATGTATGTTAATCTTTGCAATGTCTCTTTTCTTCCATACAAGTCTTATTAATTGATTTGTTTTTTCATATAAATTTACAGTATTTGTTCCTCCTCTCACTCTTCTATACATTTTAATCATACACAATGAAAATCTCTTTTTTCTTACCTCTTCCTTACAAATTCCTTACGTTCAAAATCACTTTTATAAAAACAAAGAAACTGGAATTTTTGGAAATGGAATGAAATTCAAACGCATCTAAAATACAATAAAATTATATATACACATAAATGCATTTACATTTTTATATGATAGTGCTATCATATAATTAACCAAGAAGTATCCAACAAATTATTATTAATCACTACATTTTCTTTCAGAATAAGTCAACTTATAAAAAGACACTATGTATAATATAGTGTCTTTTTATATGCTCTAATATTAATTGAACATAAATGGGTTTATATACAATTGAACGCTTCACGCTCCTTGAGGAAGGAGCCTCCTTAACTAAAATGATAAAAAATACTAACAATCTTATTGTTTATTTACAGCTTATTACGTCAATAAAGAAGATAAAGGGTTTGTTGTTTCCATTCCTAAAAATCTTAATTTTTAAATAAAAAAAGAAAAACACTCCCGAGAGTGCTTTTCTTTTTAACAAATATCAACTATACTGTTTTTACTAGGAGTTGATTTTAGAATATGATCTCCTAGGCTTAGATAATACTTTTTATTTAATAAACCGCAAAATTGGCTGATTTTGTGGTTTATTTTTATGGGCGATAAAATTTAACATGGCCACCATCACGATCGAACCAACCTCTAAATGCCCAGTTAATCCATCCACCATCACCTTTATTCGTGAATTCCCCATCCTCAAATACCCAAATTCCAAAAGTGATTCCATCATATACTGTTGTTCCAAAGAATTTAACACCGTTAAAACGATCCTCATAGTTTTGGTTTAAGTTAAAAACCATAACATTATAACGTTGACCTGCAGAATAAAATGTTGATTCCATTACACCTTTTACAAATCCTGAACGATTAGTTTGACTATTAATAGCATTCCTAATCAAATTAGCGATACCTAATACATCTATACTTACATCTAAATTCGCACTAGCTTTTGCTGCATTTGGTAACTTAGACTCTACAAAATTAGTAGGTAATTCAGTAGATAGATTAGTAGGAATATTAGTTTTAGCAGGAGAGACCTCAGCTGCACTTGCATCTGTTGGCGCAAACGCTCCCAAACCTCCTAAACCGATAGTTCCGGCTAAAGCAATGTTCACTAACTTTTTCATTTTTTTCATAAAAAAACCTCCTTTAAATTTTTTATAAGGTATTAATCCTTACACCTCAAAGTATATATTCCTTATACAGAAGAGGCAAATGATTTAATTGAAAAAAAAATAAAGTTTTAATACTCTAAAAATTAATAAATATGCGAATAAAACTATTATAAATGCATATAAACAACTGAATTTAATAGATATATACATTAAAAGGAATAAAAAACTATTAACTGAATTTTTTGTAAATAAATGAAAAAACTTTTGTTTGTTTTAGTATCTTAGGTTTTAATACAAGAAATACTGTCAATGTGTACAACGAGGTAGAGCTACATCGCTATCAAGCTAATAAAAGCAAATACTCCAAAACAAGAAAATTAACATCTAAAGTTGAAAATCTACAATTTTTCTGGTTTAAATTCTGTGAAATTTTAGCAAAATAGTGATGTGGCAATACTCCAAATTGCAAATACCTGATAAGTATAAGCATTTCTATAATTCTACTAATGTATGTTTATACCTATAATAGAAAAAGCTCTCACAATTGATGTGAGAACCTTCTAACCGAATTATACTATTTCATTCTACTTTCAATCTCATCCCTAGAATTGTACAATTCGTTAATCTGTTGGCGCTTCTTATCGTTCAAATAAGGGTTGTCCTTCTCGGTTTGATTCTTCTCTGTTTGCTCCCGGTACAATGGTTTATATGGATCTCGCTCTCTTTCTCTTATTCCGTTGTAGATGATGACACCTAAAACAACAACTATAAGCCCTAATAAGATCATGAATTCTTTTAATGTCTGCTTACTCATCTCTGTTTGTTCCACTCCTTGTGTTAAAATCTTTCTTGTTGTCCTTCAACTTCTCCTTTACTTTCTTCAGGCTATTTACCAATTTTCCGAAATTATCACCTTTTGTCCTATTATGGTAGTTCTTTATGCTTAGACCATTTTTAAAAGCAGATATTCACTGTCTTTTATATAATGAAAATGAGGTAGAAAGATTTAGTCTTTTTTACTAACTAATAGATGTATGATATGTATTTCAAAGATCAATTTTATAATGTTATTATATCAAAATAAATTAATATATATAGTTAGGGAGTATTGAATATCATAGTAAAATCGCTCGAAATAAAATTATTCAAAATGCTCTAATTACATAACAAAGCTAGCTTTGCAGTACGTTCCTATTGAGGATTTTCACCAATATTCTATCGACGAATTCTTCATGGATATTATGGATAGTATTCATTTATTTGCTAAGAATCCCTATAAGTTTGCGTTGAAATTTAAACGTGAAATGATTAAGGAATAACACAAAGTAACCCGTCCAATCTTAACAATTGAAAAAAATAACGAATTGAAAACATGCTAGTATGTTCCTTATTGTCTGAAGAAGAAATAATGATTACCTATCATGAGGACGGTTATACACGCTCTAATTATATGACTGTTTTCAATATTGACCCGTTAAATAGTGTTGTCATATGTACCAATGCTTTTTATATAAGTTGACACTGTAATTTTCGAATATAATAGATTTGAGTGATCACGTTTGAATTGTTATTAACTAAAGGGCATCATTCTAATTAGAACGATGCCCTTTATTATTGTAAGCACTATTACCTATTGGGTTAATTTTTCGATTGTAGGCATAACAGCAATTGGTGGTAATGATGCAGTCCACCCAACTGCATATACGTTTAATTTTTCACCTAATTTGTAGTTTTCACTATCTGAAACAGGAACCCTTAAAATTTTGTTTTGGGAAACTAGATCCCACCAATCATGTTGATAAGTAAGTGCTTCATCTTTTGTAGGAGTAGCAGCAACCACTAAATAATTGTTTTCTATTGAAATGACATATCCAGTAAAAGGTTCTTGTTCTTGTTCTTGGTTTTGAATAGAATGAACATGAGTATTGTTTGCGGAAACCTTAGTAGAATCTGCAAAGGCTGGTGTTAATCCGAAGGTAAATCCACATCCTAATGTTAAAGCTGTTACCGTTGTTACTAATTTTTGTTTTTTGTTAAACATAATATATATCCCCCTTATATTTTATCCCTACACTATCCACATTCCATTTACATACATATAAAGCCTTTTAATATTAAGATATTTAACAAATTTGTCACATAAATTACATTAATGGTAATATTGCCTATTAATGGGAGTTGTTTTATGTTATAATTCACTAGGTGAACTATTATTGTTCCTTTCATCACTTGATGAATGTATGCCCTTCCTTAATTGTAAATATGTTTGATTTTTGTTGGTGGAGAGGGAGATATCCCTCTTCTTTTTTTGTTTTTTTATGAATAAAAATTAATCATATCATTGTTATATTCATATAAAAAGGAGTCTCAGCAGATCGCTATCAAAATAAAGTTATGAATTACCCCCATTATGAATAAGTTTATATCTTTGCAAATTTTATTTTTTCGCAGCTAAAAGACAAATAAAAAAGGTCCTTAACAATTTATTAAGGACTGCGGAATAAAACCGCTATTTGGGTTAAAACCCAATCAGTTTGTAGAAAATAAATTGCGTTTATGATAGCAATTGTATTCCCAAAAGCAATGTTTCAAGTGAATCTTAACATACCTGTAACTACATTGGTATCAATAAAATATGGATTGGATTACAAATAGTGGTTTCGAATATTAGAAAAAGTTTAAGAATTAATTACTTTTCAGGAAGAAAAATCCTTAAGAGGAACTTGTAGAGATAAATTTTTAGAGGAAGTATCCATAGCAGATGCTTTTTTCATTGTTGTATAAAATTTATATATTAAATGAGAGATTTATTAAATAGAAAACTAAAAAACTCTATAATCCCCAAACATTAATTCATAACTAAAAATGTTTTAACAAATGATTGTTTAATTTTTCTACAACTGTTCTTTTCATCACATAGGTAAAGTAAATTAATTATATTTAGTTGTAATATGAAATTCTTTTTCTTATAGTTAATTAACTTTAAATATATATCATTCTTAAAGAGTGATATATTCTTCTCTATTTACCTATACCTATATTTTTATAATTTATCATTTTAGCCAAGAAGACTCCTTCCTTAAGGAACGCGAAGTGAGTACGTGGGAGATTCATGTCAGTTGGCATAGGCCAACATGTTTGCTATCATTTACTTGTACAGATTGCTCTTCGAAAACTGAGGATATGAGGTTGGTTGCAGAAAAACGTTGCAACCGTAAAATCTTCAACGTTCTATCACCCCACACTTACTGAAGTTGCGAAAACCAAGCTAAAGTAGGTAGTATGGTGAATTATTCAATAGAATTGTCCCTTGTTTTAACAAATGAGTTTTTGTAAATAATATGTTTGTTAAAAAATTAATTAAGGGGGACTTGTATGCCACAGGATCGAAAAGCAAAAGTTCAAAAGGATGCATATGAAAGAAAAGAGATTATGCCAGATAATTCACAATCTCTACCGCGTCACATGCAAAAAGAGCTGCCTCACGAATTTTCTGTAAATCCTCTGTTTGCCCGCGAAGGAGAATCCGTCGTTCCGCGCTTTCATATTCCTGATAAAGGTATGTTACCAGAAACAGCGTATCAAATCGTCCATGATGAAATTGCTCTTGATGGAAACGCCCGCCTGAATCTTGCAACATTCGTTAGCACATGGATGGAGCCTGCCGCAGAGCAATTATATGCAAAATCATTCAACAAGAACATGATTGACAAGGACGAATATCCACAGACAGCTGAAATTGAGGAGCGGTGTGTCCGCATCTTAGCCAACCTCTGGCATTCGCCCAGCCCCCTTACAACTATGGGCGTTTCAACAACTGGATCGTCGGAAGCATGTATGCTCGGTGGACTTGCTTTAAAGCGACGCTGGCAAAATGCACGTAAAAACGAAGGGAAGCCAGTGGATCGTCCCAATATTGTGTTTAGTTCGGCTGTTCAGGTCGTTTGGGAAAAATTCGCGAATTATTGGGAGGTTGAACCACGCTATGTGAAGATTAGCCCAGAACATCCCCAATTGGATCCTCAGGGAGTCCTCGCAGCCGTGGATGAAAATACGATTGGTGTGGTACCGATTCTCGGTGAAACTTATACCGGTCTTTACGAACCGGTTGCCACAATTGCGAAAGCGTTGGATGATTTACAGGCGAGGACGGGTCTTGACATTCCCATGCATGTGGATGCAGCTTCGGGAGGATTTATAGCACCGTTTCTTCAACCAGATTTAGTCTGGGATTTTCAATTACCGAGGGTGAAGTCCATCAATGTATCCGGACATAAATATGGATTAGTCTATCCTGGATTGGGTTGGATAATTTGGCGGGAAGCTGAAGATCTCCCTGAGGATCTAATCTTCCGTGTTTCCTATTTAGGCGGGAACATGCCGACCTTTGCCCTGAATTTCTCTCGTCCTGGTGCACAAGTGCTCCTACAATATTACAATTACCTGCGTCTAGGAAAAAGTGGGTACTATGATGTACAAAGGGCTTCCCAGAAAGTCGCTCTTTTTCTTAGCAAAGCCATTCAGAAGATGGAACCGTTCGAACTTTTGTCCGATGGTTCGGATATTCCGGTTTTCGCTTGGCGACTAAAAGAAGGTTACACATCAAATTGGAATCTTTATGATTTATCTCGACAATTGCGTGTGTTCGGCTGGCAAGTACCTGCCTACCCATTGCCTCCAGATATGGAAGCGGTGACGATTATGCGCGTTGTGGTTCGAAATGGATTTTCCATGGATCTTGCACATTTATTTTTGAGGAACCTCAAACAGACCGTTTCCTTTCTGGATTCCCTTGACGGACCTATGCCACATGATACGAAATGTGATAATGGGTTTCACCACTAAATGAAAAAAGCCTAATTTCTTCATATTAAATTGAGAAGTTAGGCTTTTTAATATTGAAATTTCTTTAACGCTGTAAATCCGCATTTTCTTGACACTAACCTATGCCCATCAAGCTAAAACCCTGAAGTTTCATTAACAGATTTTTCTTCTTACTACCATACAGAAATTGTCCCTTATCTCTTGCTAGTACTTTTTCTATGCATAATATTATACACACATTATAATAGTCACCTAATTACATATGAAGAGGTGCAAAAAATAAATAAGACAGAAATAACAAAAGTAGTAGCAGAAAAAACGGAACTTATACAAAAGGATCCAGTTGCAGCAACACAAACTGTTTTAGATACAATAACAAATGCGCTAGCAAATGGAGAAAAAGTACAAATTCTTGGTTTTGGTACATTTGAAGTACGTGAACAATCTGTACGTACAGGACATAACCCACAAAAGGTGAAGAAATGCAAATCGCCGCTTCAAAGGCATCTACTTTTAAAGCTGGAAAAGAATTAAAAGAAGCAGTGAAATAATTATACATAATTAAAGGAGATTGATATTCATATAAGCCCTTTTTTTAATAGCCTTGTTGGGATATCGCCAGCATTTTGGAAAAAATCCATACTAAAAAAAAACTGGCTCCTACAAGAGAGGCTAGTTTACGTAAAATTCGTTAACGGTAGTCAATGTATCTATAAGTCTACAGTTATTCGTTTCTGAAATCGTATGTATCCTCAGGAACATTTAACATATGTCCGTTAATGATTACTGTATCATTGTCTTTCCATACAATCTTTGCCGTATCTTCTCGGTAATTCCAATACACATTCTTTGTCTTGAAATATTCACGATGATTAAATACTAACTCTCCCCTAACAGCAAAACTTGTTGTTGCTCCGCCATTTGTTACATAAGCTTTAAATGTATATGTTCCGTCAGGAGATTGTTTTTCAGCAATCTTTTCACCTGTAGGTAGTCGATCCATACTGAAGAATGCCCAATAAACTCCGTATACGAACAAACCAGCTATACAAAATAATATAATTAACACTTTTTGTTTGGTTTTCTTAATTTCTTTCTCTGTAAAATTCATGTTTTAGCTCCTATTAATGTTTTTTATAGCAAACCACTTCTGTTTGGAGGTAAGGTCAATCTTTGTTTTGTTTTTCTAACAGTTGAATAACTCTATCTAATTTTTGCTCAACTTGATTTTGTTTCTTTTGATTACTGTTACGCTGAATTATACGTATAATTCCTCCAAATAGTGCACCAATGATTATTGCAATAATGATGCAAAAAATAGTCGTTTCTAAAGGCATTATTTAGAACCCCTTTTTTCCTTATTGTACCATTTAGAAGAACTAATATGTTTTGTGATTTAACTTGTATATTGTATACAAGTTAAGTTAACATAACGTCCTATTATTGGTAGCAAAGAAAAAGGCGAACCCCTACTTTCAAGAGGAATTCACCTTTTTCTATACCCTATTCATATTTATATATATTTCTATCATGGTGCGGTTTTCAGGTTCTCCTTTGTTACTAAATGAGCCGAAAAAATGTATAAAATCTTGCATGCTCTTAGCATGGTTTTTTCCGAGATGCTGGCGGTACCCCATCCCCATCAAGCTAATAGTTTTAATTACCCCCATAACGAAAATTTTATGCATCGTTAACTATTGATAATGATAGGTTATGTTAATAAAAATTGTATGGGTGATATATCATAAGTATTTGTATTTCGAGTTATAAATTGTTATGATAAACTGGTTAATTTAGGGAAATAAAGGAGGGGAAATATGGATTTAATCAAAGAAGTGACTTTATTAAGATATCAATTTAGACTTATGCAAAGTATGATTCAGTCAGATGAATTCCCATTTTATAGATTTGTTATAGATCATGAATTTGAAGAAGAACAAGTAAATGCCTTAAGAAAAATTTTAATTGCATTTCATGATCGATTAACTAGAGAAGAAGTTTCGATTTTTGCCCAAAACGATCATTTATTTTCTAAATTTAAACTTCCTTTAGATATGCTATACAGCCCAGAAAAGCCTAATTTAGATGAGTTTAAACTATATATCACTAAGATTTTTTATCAAGAATTTGAATTGAAATACTTATTATTAAGTTTAAAAAAACAATGTATTTTTGTGAATGTCTGTGATTATCTTTTAGAGCAATTAAAAATAATTAATAACGTTTGATTATATAGATATATAAAGGTGATATAAATAATTATTAAACGGCTATTTGGTACCGTTACATCGATATAAAACTAAGGTTTTGCACTATCCATAAAGCAAAAAAGGCGTTATCCTTTCTGTAGAATTATAGGAAAGGATGGCGTTTTTTATGTCTGTTTCTGTGTCTGATGAATTACAACTATTTGCTCAAGAGATTCAAAGTTTTTTATCTCCAAATACCTTACGGGATCTTGCTAGAGATGTTGGTTTTGTACAACGAACTAGTAAATACCAAGCAAAAGATTTAGTCGCTTTATGTATATGGATGAGTCAAAATATCGCTACAACCTCTTTAGCTCAGTTATCTAGCTGTTTAGAAGCATCCACAGAAGTACTTATCAGTCCAGAAGGACTGAATCAACGGTTTAATACATCAGCCGTTCAGTTTTTACAACATATATTGACTAACCTTCTAAATAAAAAATTAACTTCATCTATGCCACTTTCTTCTCCATACACCTCTGTTTTCA
Organism: Bacillus sp. FSL L8-0199; assembly: GCF_038005705.1. NCBI lineage: Bacteria > Bacillati > Bacillota > Bacilli > Caryophanales > Bacillaceae > Bacillus > Bacillus sp. FSL L8-0199. Next base: position 431,543 of record NZ_JBBOTS010000002.1, read on the forward strand.
AGCGTATTCGCATTTTAGATTCCACTGCATTTCAGCTTCCAGATATATTTTCAACCATTTATCCTGGGGCTGGAGGATGTAGCCATACTGCTGGGATGAAAATTCAACTTGAATATGACCTATTAAGCGGACAATTCCTGCATATCCATACAGGTCCAGGGAAACAACATGATCGAACCTACGGTTCTCTGTGTGTTCCAACTGTAGCACCAAATGATTTATGTATCCGTGATTTAGGGTATTTTCATTTAAAAGATCTTCAACATATACAAGATAAAAAGGCTTACTATATCTCTCGTATTAAATCCAATACACGTATTTATCAAAAAAATCTCACACCTGATTATTTTCAGGATGGAAGCATCAAGAAAGGTACAGAGTATATACAGATAGATATGGAGGTATTAATGAACTCTCTCCAACCAGGAAAAACCTATGAAATATCCGATGCTTATGTAGGAATGACTGATAAAATCCCAACTCGTGTGATCGTTCATCGGCTAACAAAAGAACAACAACAAAAACGATTACAAGATCAAACTGTAAGAGAAAAAAAGAAAGGAATGAAGTACTCTGCTCGTAGTAAAAGACTTAGCGGTATCAATGTATACATGACCAATACCTCTACAGATATTGTCCCGATGGGACAAGTACATGATTGGTACTCTTTACGTTGGCAAATCGAGATTTTATTTAAAACATGGAAATCATTCTTTCATATTCAGCATTGTAAAAAGATAAAACGAGAAAGATTGGAATGTCATTTGTATGGGCAACTGATTGCCATTCTACTCTGTTCGTCTACTATGTTTCAAATGCGACACTTACTTCTTATGAAAAAGAAACGAGAACTGAGTGAATATAAAGCCATATATATGATTAAAGATTATTTTCTTCTTATTTATCAAGCTACACAGAAAGACACCCAAGAACTATCAAAGATTCTCATTCGCCTGTTCAACCTCCTACAGCAGAACGGGCGAAAATCCCATAGATATGAGAAAAAAACCGTCTTTGATATATTAGGTGTCGTTTACAATTGTACCATGTCTGATGATCAAGCGGCCTAATTCAAAAAATGAAACCCGATAGGGTTTATTTCGCATGCAACTCTTTAAATTCTCTACACCTAGCTTTTAGAAAAAAGAAACAAGTTCTACTATACTTGACGTTGTAAGGGCTTAGCTTGATAGCGATGTGGCGGTACCCCATCACCATCAAGTTAAAATTTTATAATGCCCCCAAAACGAAAAATTAGAGTCTTTTATAGCAATGAAGTTCATTTTTACCGTTTTGGGGGCAACCTGTGCTGTTAGGTTGATGGATGTGTGGTGCGACCCCATTTATAAATCACTTCAATAACGCATGAGAATGGCTATTATTTAGACTACAAGTTTCCTTAGGAGCACATCATTATCAATCTAAGATTTTTTACTATCAATTTAAATTTATGAAAAATATGTATTCATAAAAATTTATTTTTGTTTTAATCATAATTTCTATTGTTTTAGTAAAACATAGAATTGATATGAAAAAGGAGGAATAAAATATGCAATTAGCTACACATGAATTACGTGATTTAAGTGAATTAATTGCTGGTTGTTACAATACAATTAATACGATGAGTACATACATTAAGCAGGCACAAGATCCCGAATTAAAACAATTATTGCAACAACATTTTCCATTACATGTGCAGGATTATAATTTAAAAGTTGAATTCGTACAGAGTCTAAGTGAACCAAATATTGAAAAATTTCAGCCATCTAAGTTAACACCTGTACTATCTTCTTACTTAAGAACACCTGTTGAAGAATTGCCGCCTGTTACTCCGGATGTAAGCGGAGCACCACCTAATGACCGAGCAATTGCAACTGGATACTTATTAAATCAAAAGTCAGCAGCTTTAAATTATGCTGGTTCTGTATTAGAATGCGCAAACCCTAACTTAAGAACATTCTTAGAAAATGCATTCTTAAATAGTGGTAGACATGCATACGATGTATGGCAATATATGGTCAAAAAAGGGTATTATCCATTATCTACAGCTCCAGAATCAGAAGTGCAAACTTTAGCTACTATATATCAACCTGTTAATCAATCTTTTTAACCATACAATTAACTTTGAATGCATGTAATTCACTTTAAAAACTGTTAAGAATCTTGATTTGAAATAAAAAAGAGGAAACGCAATTAGAAACCGCTAGTTTTTTTACTTAGTAATTTTTCATTTCAAATGGTCTGTTAGTGGTCATCATACATGCCCATCAACTTAAGGATTTTATAACACCCAAAAACGAAAAAATTGTCTGCTTTCTATTGGTTAATGAGGAAAAGTGGAAAAACGTTAGTTAAAAAACGCAAGCCTCTTTTGATTAGGGGTTTGCGTTTTTTATCATATACTTTATTTTTTCTCTTCACGAGCTAAGTCGATTACAATATTCTTTTTATATAAATCTATTGCCTTCAGTTAACATAACCATCTTATCAGTATTCAACAATGGATAAAATTTACATTCCGGGAGAAGTTGTATTTTCTTAGCTTGATAGCGATGTGATGCTACCCCTAAGTCTTCCATCTTAAAAATAATTAGGATAGGATTTTTTGATAAATACGTGTATTCGATTTGATACGTGAGATATAATAAGCCTTTTGATCTTGTAAATGTTAAAAATTTTTCAAATGAAAATAGCCTAAATCTCGGATAGATAAATCATTCGCTATTACAGTTGGGACACACAGGGAACCGTAGGTTCGATCATGTTGTTTACCTGGTCCTTTATGAATATGAAGGAATTGTCCACTTAATAAATCATACTCAAGCTGAATCTAAAATACGAATACATTTGAAATTAGAAGTATATGGAGAAGAAATCGGCATAGATGAGGCTAATTTTTGGTTTAGTAGTTCAGCTAATATATGTTGTAAAAATTGAACGGCTGATTTATTAAACCTTTGATTCAGTCCTTCCGGACTGATGAGTACTTCTGTGGATGCTTCTAAACAGCTAGATAACTGGGCTAAAGAGGTTGTAGCGATATTTTGACTCATCCATATACATAAAGCGACTAAATCTTTTGCTTGGTATTTACTGGTTCGTTGTACGAAACCAACATCTCTAGCAAGATCCCGTAAGGTATTTGGAGATAAAAAACTTTGAATCTCTTGAGCAAATAGTTGTAATTCATCAGATACAGAAATAGACATACAAAAACGCCATCCTTTCCTATGATTCTACAAAAAGAATAGCGTATTTTTTCATTTTAGGGGGGATTTTGTTGAATTAGCTTGATAGCGATTGGTGGTACCCCTTATAGGATAATAGAAGTTTGCATTTTCAATTTTTTCACACTCTATTAACAAGGCAGTTATAGCATCCTGGTTTAGCGTTAAGAATGTGAATATATTCTACTTCTTTATTATCAAAAATTTCATCTATATTTTCTCTTAAATTTACACCTTCTGTAACCCTTGCTTCTACAATCATTGAGTCAGCATTGTAGCCGCGTACAGATAGATACCTATGATGTAACATATGCGGAATTTCATTTACATCTAGCTTAGCAGTAGTTGCTCCCTTTCGTATAAATATAGGACCACTTGCTTTATAAGGCGAATTAACACTATGATATTGGTAATTCAGTAAAATTACCTCTTCTCCTACCTCTGCATCCTTCAAACTTATCCTGCAAGGATATCCAGGATTTTTGTTTGCTATTATTTTGACTGCCCCGATACTTTTTAATACTTCTTCATTCATTAGAAATAGGTTATTAAACTCCTTCTCTTGTAACGCAACGATTTGAAAGTTATTTCTCATATTCTATCCCTCCTTAATTAGTTGTTATAAAGCATTTCACTAATGATGCTACCACTAAAGTTCATAAAACTTGTTCAATAATCCTGCCCGTTTGTTGAGGATTGAATTAAAAAGCTTACAATTCTATAACAGAGAAAAAATGGCTTATTATTGTTCAATACAAAGTTGTTTACTTTTAATCAATCAGTAATGATTTATCAAAAAATACGATGAGTACAAAGCACTCTTGTTAATTCATGCTATCTTTTGTTAAAGAACGTGAATTCAGTCAAGTTCTTGGTTTACGGTATTTCCACTATGGAAAGCACGGAATTGACTCGGTGAAAATCCTGTATTTCTTTTAAATGCATTATAAAAGCTAGATACACTTTGATAGCCTGTTTGATAACCAATCTCTGTACTATTAAAGACCGTTGTCAAGAGAAGTTCCTTTGCTTTCTTAACTCTGATCCTTTCTAAATATATTCGAGGAGTATACCCTGTTCTTTCTTTGAAAATCCGATTTAAATGAAAACGACTAACTCCTACCCTTGATGCAATTTCATTTAAAGACATGTTTTGAACATAATTATTTTTTATCAATCGCATAGTATCTTCCAAAACGCATTCGAACGGGTCGTATATTTTTATATTTAGATCTGATCGGCATCTTTTGCATGGGCGATAGCCTGCCCTTTGAGCTTCGTGCGCATTTGAAAAAAAGGATACATTTTCATAATTAGGAACCTTAGACTTGCAAGAAGGCCGGCAGAAAATTCCAGTTGTCTTGACTGCGTAAAAGAATATCCCGTCATACGCTGAATCACATGATACTGTTGCTTTCCACATGGTATCTCTGGAAAGGTTATTTTGATCCTTCATTAGAATTTAATCCTCCCTTGTAGGCGAAAATCTTATTACTCAAAATCATATAAATCGCATATATAGCCACGACAATTAACGGAACAAATATATACAATTGAAAAAATGGAATCACCAGCAAACATAAAATGAAAGAGATTAACGATGCCCACCATGCCCGTGTGTTCTTCCTAAATAATTTAACGCCTGCTGCCATTGAAAGAACATAAACTAGAATCCCAAGAGAAGTCGGTATAAACAAAATATCATCAAACGTTAGTGACAAAGCTTTTGTCACTAACACACCTGCTACCGAAAAACAGATAACAAACAATACCATCTGTCTTGGAATTTGAGTAGTTGCATGCAGCCTTGAGAAAAATTTTGGGAAAGCACCATCTCTGCTTAATGAATATCCTAATTGCGTTAGGCTGGCTACAAAAGCATTCGCTGTCCCTGTACAAATAATTAAAGCTAAAACAGCTGTAACGACTTTGGCACCTCCGCCTACTGTATCTCCCATTATAACACCAATAGGAGACAGGTTGCTTTCTTGACTGCCATACGTGGCCGTTCCAATAGTGACAAGGCTTAGCGCTAAAAATAATAATCCAATGACAACTGCACTAATAACTGCTCCTTTGACAATATCTTTTTCTGGCCTTTTAAAGTGCTCAGCCAGATTACAAATCGCCTCCCAACCGAAAAATGACCAAAAGATAACCGTTATAGCGTTCCCGACAGAAAACCATCCATTTGGAACAAAGGGAGTAAAATTTCCCCATTGTATTCTTGGAAACGCCACAAATACAGCTGACGCTAAAAGAATCAGTAATAAGGAACTTAAAATCAATGCAACTTTACCACTAACATTTACGCCGTAATAATTGGAAACACCTGCAATTACCAAAATAAAGACGGCAATTAAAATTGTTTCAAAATGCGAAAATCCAAATGCCTGACTGACGTAAAAAGCACCAGTTAAAGATACAATCGTTTGACCAACTGCTGCTGTTACAAAGTAAAACCACCCAACGATATTGCCAAGATGATATCCAAAAGAATTTCTAACAAAGGTTGCTGCTCCACCGGAATCAGGATATATCCGTGCCAAACTAGCAAAGGAATAAGCAAGCGGAAAACTAATTATAATAACGATAAACCAGGATACAATAGATGCAGGGCCCGCTATTGAGGCCGTTACCCCCGATAAAAAAAGGACACCTGATCCTAGAATAGCTGAAATGTATAACGCAATTCCTTGAAATAATCCAATGGCTTTATTGTTCATGATCTCCCCCCTTTATAGGATTTAGTGTACTAGTAAAAGGGGGGGGAATTCTTCTTGTTTTTTGCGGTTTAATTCGTTTAATAAAACAATCATAAGCATTTTTATTATATTTCTTCTTCAACAATCTGGCCCGATTGTTGAAGAAAGTAGCCTGTTCCAATAAAGAACTTTATTGTTCAGTAAACAACTTGTCATGAAACCATAAAACGAACCGAAATTTTTCTTAAGAGTAGAAAATTCGGCTCGCTTTATGTTGGAATTTGCTTAGCGTATATTTTCGTTAAAATGTGGGCGGGATCCCATGCCCATCAACTTAAAATTTTAAGGTATCCCCAAAACGAAAAAATGAGCTTTTTTATTACAAATTAGCACAAAATCTTGTTCTGGGGGTAGTTGTATTTTCTTAGCTTGATAGCGATGGGGTGGTACCCCTAATAAGAGAAGATAAAGTGCTCATCGCCCTTGATTGGGCTTTAAAAAAGTAGCATGTTTGTCCCAACCGAATTGAATTTTCCATTCTTCTTCGAATCCACTCTCAGTAACTTTATTCTTACGTAGTTCTTTCGTCGTATCTTCTTGATATTTAACGAACATTAATTGCTGTGCCCTGATAATAGCCGTATATTGAATCGTTATGTTTTCCCATAATATATCAATCGGATTCTTATCTATGATCTCAGCAGCTAAATCAGCTACATCTTCTGGAAAATATTTATGGAAGAAACCATGTGTTACAGCATTGTATGTAAAACTATAGCCTTCTCTAATTTCTGTGGCTCAATGTGTTGTTTAACTAATTCCACCCCCAATAACTTTGTTGATTAAATGACCGACAACAACTGTTTGTTCTTGTTTATTTAGTTTCATCTTTATTTCACCTGCACTTCTAGAAAATTCACATGAGTCTTTAAATTTCCTACTTCACGCGATAAATTATTGATCTGGTCTTGTTGTTCCGCAACTGTTTTAATTAGCTTATCAATTCTTTACACTAATACCGCACATTGATTCTCCATTCTTCAGCCTCCTCCGAAATTACTCTAATTTAGTATTGAAATTCTCTAAAACTCGATGTATTATATTTTTGTGTTTTTCTCAGTTCCCAAGCCGAGAATACATCATCACTTCTGAAAGGACCCGAACTCCAGCGGGTTCTTTTTATTTACTTGAACTCATTTTCGAATTATTGTATTATATTTTCGGGTCTTGCTCCATAAATCATTATCAGGAGAATCTGCAGGTTTGCAGGTTCTCTTTGTAAAATAAAAAACATCCATTATATGAACACTTCATGTTATTATGATTAAATTGTTTTAATTCAGTTTGATATGCAGGTGAAACGAATGGAAAATAAAATTTATGTATATTAAAATTATACTAAGTTTAACTAATAAGCATCCAAGTTTCTTTGATTAATCACTACATTTTCTTTAGAGCTATATCCACATATAAAAAGACACTATACAGTGTCTTTTTATATGCTTTGTTCCTTTAATCAATAGTAGTTTCCTAATGTAGATAGGCTCCCGTAGATTTCATAAACGCCCTCCTCTATATATTAAGGGGCACTACCTTATGGTAATTATATATATATTTGTAATATTCTGCATATTTTTTATAAACTACCTAAATATTTACAATTATCAGAAGAGTGTTATATTGATAGTAATCTATTAAACATTAAAAGTTTAATAGCAAAAAATAAAGGGGGATATAAATTATGATGAAATCTAAAATCAAGAAAGCTATAGGAGGGATTGCTTTAGCAACTGCTTTAGTTACATCCGCATTACCTGTCAGCGCAGCTACTGAATATGTATGGGTTAGAGATGCATATCCAGGATATGATAATTATGTTTTTGATAGCGCAAAGCAACGAGTTCAAATTTGGTCTGGAAATAATTATTTTTATGTAGATTGTGATTTTGTTGAATATGGTAAATGTTTTGTGAAAAGATAAATAGAAATCAAGAAAATGCCAACTTTTTTGGCATTTTCTTGATTTCTATTTGTATTATGTGGATCACCATACATGCCCATCAGCTTAAGAAAAATAAACGCCCTAAAACGAAAAAAATGAGCTGACTTCTCAAAGTAACTGCCTGTAGAGAAAAGAAATTTTCGTTTAGGGGGTACTTCAAAACCTTAGCTTGATAGCGATGTGGTGCCACCCCATCACCATCAAGCTTAAGATCTTGAAGGTACCCCAAAACGAAAAATGTACTTATCTGCATCAGCTCAGTTTATACACCTAGCGGTTTATTCTTTGATAGTTTTTGTACTTCTGTTTGAATATAAATAAAGTAAGTCCCACTTATCCAAAAACACCCCTGATTTCCATTATGTATAGGAAATTAAGGGCATTTTCCAGTATATAAAACTTCAACATTAATAATAAGTCTTCTTTTAAAATATAGATGGTTAAACAGATGAAAAACTTCGATTGTTATATTTTCCCTTATTTCTTAAATAAAGGTGCTACTTTATCAATTTGATTTGTCCAAATTCCACCTGTATAATCGTCAGGAAGGCGTTTTATATCTTCAGATGAGTCAAATCCACTTGAAAATCCAAACCCATTTCCTCCTACAACGATAACTCGAGTATCTGCTTTATCCATTCGATTAAGAAAACGATTTGGCCATCCCCAAAGCCAAGGAGCTACTTTGTCTGGTATATGTAACTCTCCATGCTTCAGGCTTGAAGGTATGTAGCCAGTCCACCCTAATACCATATAAGTAATAAGATCTTTTTTCATGGTCGCTTTTGACATTGTTCGTAAACTAGGGATGCGCTCTTTTATCGCAGCAATTGGTTTATCGCCACCATATATAGTTAGTTGATCAAGGCGTTTCGCTGGTAATTTCTTAAGGTGAGCAGCCAATTGGATTCCTTCATTTTTATCATCACTTTTAATATGAATAAGAAAAGAACGATCTGGAAAATGGTTAAGTACTTCATCAAGTGTTGGCATAAGATTAATCCCTTTACCACGAAACGGGAATGTTTTACCTCCATCAGCTGTATAACCGTAACCAATATCAAGTGCTTGTAATTCTTTTGTTGTAAAATCTCTTGTAACGCCTTTACCATTAGTACGGCAATCAAGCGTCCAGTCATGAAAAATAACAAAATTATTATCTTTAGTTGGTTGAACATCAAACTCTACTAGATCAGCTCCAGCTTGAAATGCCGCTTCCATAGATGGGATTGTATTTTCTAAATAAGAATGTTCAGGTTTATTTATACGTTCTGCTGTACATGTATCGCTCTCAATCTCTTCCATGCTAAATGTTTGCGAAAGTCCTCGGTGAGCAAGAAGAAGAGGAGTTCCATCGTCCCTCTTAGCAAAAAAAGAACTGTTATTTACATAAACAAATACGAATAGGATAAGGATTATCCAAGTCGTTTTACGTTTCAATAACCTTTTTAGTTTGTTCATTGTATGCTCCTCTTAAATTTTGGTTGAAATGCCTTAAACAATTTTCAGCATTTAAATACTGGTAAATATTAAAGCCTATCTTATTTTTTCGCAATGGATATAATTGTTAATTAAAGGCTGGTACTATGATATAAAACGGGAGCAATAGAAATCAATTCAATAACCACCCAACCTTCAATAAGAGTAGTTTTGAAAGATTTCTATGAGAATTTAATATAAATGAGTATTTGTAATATCCTATTATTTAAGAATCAATTTACTATATGTATATAATTATCTAACAGCATCTTAATAACCTTATTGAAGGATTAGAGGCCGTCTAAATATAACTGGATAATAAATTAACATCATACCTACAAATGAGCAAACCAAATAAAAAATAGCCTCGTATTTTATTACTAGAGAAATATTATTATCAATCTTTTTTTCATCTCTTTTATATAACATTTTGAATAATACTTTATATAATAAATACCCAATAATTGCTCCCAGGGTGTTCATAGATAAATCATCAATATCTGTAATTCTATTATCTAGCAATTGACCTAACTCAATAGCCAATGAAAAACCGAATCCAGCATAGGCAGTACTTTTCACTCTTCTAAACTGCGGCCAAATAGCCGGCAATAAAAAACCTAATGGCATAAACAGTAAAATGTTTAAGACATAAGTAGTCATACCTTCAGAAGCAAATGGAATCAAGTTAATTTGATTTGCACGAATTAATGTTTCGTATCTACCTATGTCCCATATAGTCCCTATCTGCGTCACCTTATACACTAGTGAAAGGTAGAATAGAAAAACATACACCCATAGAAAATGCTGAATAGATATATTTTTTTTCGTTTTAAAATAAAATCCAATTTGAAACATTATACAAAAAATAATAGTAAAAAAATAAGTATATAAATAATTAATCAAAACTCCTGAATGCATTTAAAATCTCCTAACTTTACATTGTAATCTATAACTTTGTCATTTTAGAATATAATTCAAGAACGGGTGGTCATAATCACCCCACCCATATCTTTTACAGGTATTTCAACGTCAATTGTCTTGCTTTGAAAAAAGGGATAATATGACATCGTATATTTTCCCCCCTCAATACTTGTTGCTGAAATGCTCTCTTCTTCTTTTAAATAATCCAGGTATTCTTCCAAGGCTAAATTCATTTTTTGCATAATCGTACTGTGAGGCAAACCGGCATAGCGAATATGCCAAGGTTCATATTGAATACCTGTAACATCCATTTTATCCGAGGGATAGCGTAAGATAAAGCCGTATTTCCAAGCATTTTTTTCTATCCACTTCCCTTCAGGTGCTCGATCCATTTGCGTTAAGCCTGATCCTATATCAAGTGATAAACCTGAATTATGTTCACTATAACCTGCTGGTAAGGCATAATCAGCCCCCATCTCATGGTAAACTCCACTTTGCTCATCAAAGTCACATTAACCACTATTAATTAACAATTGATTAACGCCTTCCTTTACAACATTATTAATCATCTCTGAAAAATTTTTTACTATTTCTTTTGATAAATAAATATTTGTATTAAGCAACCCGTATCTGTTTATCAATTCATTATGTTTAGATAAATTTACGATATCTGATTTCACACTCTCTTGGCGCATAGGATATTTACTGTTAATTAAGAGCAGATTCCCTTGATAGATGTGTTCTTTTACAATCTCTTTCTTTTGAATAATTGAGGTAGTCCCTGTATTATCTATGTTATCTTTGTGATTTTGATCATATTTTTGAACCTCTACTTTATTCTGCAAAAACAGTGCTTTATTCATGAAAGCAAAACCTAAGAAAAATAACAATAAAAAAACACCACTTCTTCATTTTCAGCTTCCTCCTTAGGTAAATGACTTGATGATAATGTCACGCTGATTCAAACGCTGAAGATTTCGGATATGAAACTCTTAACGATTACTTTCTGCAAAGCGATGCTATATCTAGATGTGTATACTCTGTTCAGTGGTGTGCAGGAACATCCAAAACAGTAGATTGCTCATTTGGCACAATTCGCTAAAAGGAAAAGAAATATTGTGTCACTCTTTTTCTAAACATTTGAGCTATTTTAATCCACGCATAAGTTATCATATCTTTCTTTGACGAAATAAAAAAAGCTCGTTCTTATGGTTTAAGTCTACCGCATAAGAACGAACCATTTTTTAATATTAAATTGTTAATTTCCTAAGAAAAAGTAGAGATAACCTTAAGAATTTCTTAAGAAATAATGATTATTTTCTAAGGATCCCCTTTATCAACCGAGTCTTGGAAGACTGGAAGTTCTACCGTGAAAGTCGTAGAGTTATCATTACTTTCCGCGTAAATCTGTCCGCCATGCTGAACAATGATTTCTTTTGCAATCGCTAATCCAAGTCCCACGCCGCCCGTATCAGAAGAACGGGCATCATCCAATCTGTAAAACTTTTCAAATATGGTAGCGAGTTTATCTTTCGGGATGTTTCCGGCGTTCTCAAAAACGATGGATACCATATCCTCGGAGAGGTCCGCCGTAATGTCAATTACACTGTCGTTCTCGCTGTATGCAGCGGCATTTTTCAAAATATTGTTAAAGACCCTCGCTAGCTTATCAGGGTCACCAAATACGGACAAATCTTCAGAAGCATGGAGTACCACCTGTTTCCCCTTCGCAGCAAGCTGGGGATAAAATTCATCAGTCATTTGCACCAGCATATAGTATAGGTCTATGTGCTTTTTCGTGAGCGTAATCGTTTGAAGGTTATATCGCGTAATCTCAAAAAACTCGTCGATTAGCTGTTCCAGGCGATACGCTTTGTCTAACGTGATATGCACGTACTTTGCCTTTTGCTCTCTTGGCATGTCTGGTGCCTCGTCAAGCAGGATCAGATAACCGATAACTGATGTAAGGGGTGTTTTAATATCGTGTGCCAAGTACATAACAACTTCATTTTTCCTTTGTTCGGCCACCTTTGCATCATGCTCTCGCTTTTCAAGGGTTCGCTTTAATGTGTTGAGCTTCTGTTCTATGAACTCCATTTCCGCAGAAAGCTCAATTTGTTTATCTTCGTTCTGAATAAGTATATCAATACCGGTATTTATCTCTTCAAAGTATTTTACAAATTTTAAAAGCATAACTCGGCATAGAATAAGAATACTAATGGCAACCGCCACATAAATAAAAATTTCTATATTGTTCCGTACAGTATACTGATATATTATCATTGCGTCCCAACGCTCTAAATGATAACTGTTTTCCAAAAAACGTACGATCCACTCCCCAAGTGTCCCTTGGATAAATAGACGCACAAACAGCACAAATACAACTGCTGCCATGACAATCGTAAGGATATATTGGTAGAGTTTTCGTTTTAATTTTGAATAATCGATTTTTTTATTTTTATTTTTCAATTTTATAGCCGATCCCCCATACCGTTTTTATATACTTCGGATTATCAACCGTGTCGTTCATCTTTTCTCGCAGATGTCGGATATGCACGGTGATAGTGTTATTGCTCTTGCTGAAATATTCGTCACCCCATATCTCATGAAACAGCTGCTCAGAGCTAACCACATTCCCCTTGTTTTCACAGAGGATACGCAGGATTGAAAACTCGGTGGGAGTGAGAGATAACGGCTTCTCGTTCAGAGAACACTCATGCGTGCTTATATTAATGACAAGACCAGAGTGAACGATAACATTCTCGTTCTGTGCCATTACTCCATTGTATTTTTTATATCGGCGTAACTGCGCCTTGACTCGCGCAATTAACTCTAGTGGGCGAAAGGGTTTTGTAATATAATCGTCCGCACCAATTGTTAGCCCTGTAATTTTATCTACTTCCGTATCTTTCGCCGTCAACATGATAATTGGATAGGTGTGCTTGTCCCTTATTTTTTGACAGATAGTGAGACCACTTACGTCGGGAAGCATGATATCCAATATTGCAAGGTCAAGCACATTCTTATCTATACATTCCAATGCTTCTTTGGCGGTATAGTATTTGAAAACCGTATAATTCTCGTTTTTCAAATATAGCTCAACCAAATCCGCAATTTCGCGTTCATCTTCCACAATAAGTACTTTATCACTCATGTTTACCAATCCTCCTCTATGGATGTGCTTTTTTTCAATTGGAATCTTTTCTGAATAACGAGCCTATCATACCTATTACACCAAGTAAAGTCATATTTCTGTATATAGACACAGTCGGTTACACAAAATAGATTTTCGGATTTACTCATTTATTAGGATTTAATTTTACGTCAAGAATAAGAGATCCATCAGACTCAAAATTATTTACAATAGATAAAGCAAATGAGTATCCAAAACTAGAAGGAGGTCCCGTCCTATCCATATCAACCTAACAAAACAAGGTCCCCTTCCTAAAATGAAAAAATATGCTAATCTCTCTGTAGAATTATAGGAAAGGATGGAGTTTTATTATGGATTTTCCGATTCTTGAAGAACTTCAACTAATTGCTGAAGAATTACAACGACATATGTGTTCCTATGTTCTAGAGCACTTAGCTAAAGAAATGGGATTTGTTCATCGAAAGAGTAAATATCAAGCAAAGGAATTAGTTGATTTATATGTAAGGCTTAGCCAACAGGTTGTAAGTACATCACTCACACAATTATGTAGCTGTCTTGAAGTATCTACAGGTGTTCTTATCAGCCATGAAGGGCTTAACCAACGATTTAATGCTTCCGCAGTACAAGTTTCTTGAACAAGTTCTTGCTAACCTTCTAACTCAAAGAATTCATTCAACACAAGAAATAATTCATCAATACACCACGACCTTTAAGCACATTCGGATTCTAGAGTCTACAACATTTCAGTTTCCAGATAAGTTTTCTTTACATTATCAAGGCGCGGGGGGAAGTATCCATACGGCAGGAGTTAAAATTCAATTAGAGTATGACTTATTGAGTGGGAAGTTCCTGCACGTTTATGTAGGAGAAGGAAGAGAAAATGATAAAACCTTTGGTTCAACAAGCCTACAAACCATTCGACCAAAAGACTTGTATATACGAGGTTTAGGCTATATTGACTTACATGATTTACAGAATATCTGAAAGACACTCGTATACGAGTGTCTTTTCAGGCTGTGGAGAAAGTCTTCTCCACAGCCTGTTTTTGTGTCTGAACCTCTTTTTATGTGTCAACACTGATAAAAAAGAGGAAAAGGAGAGAGTTTTTATGATGGGTGCTTTAAAAAATCATCGTGATGAACGTGTATCTGTTTCTGTAGAAGAGTTGGTTCCACAAGATCATTTCCTTCGTGCGATTGAAGCGACAATTAGTTTTGATTTTATTGAAGAGAAATTACGCCCTTATTACTGTGAAAACAATGGACGTCCGTCAATCCATCCTATCGTTTTATTTAAAATGATGTTTATTGGATATTTTTACGGTATTCGTTCGGAGCGTCAATTGGAAAAAGAGATTAAAACGAATATCGCCTACCGTTGGTTTTTAGGATTTTCTCTATCAGATACTATTCCAGATCATTCTACAATCAGTTGGAATCGCCGTACCCGCTTTATTCATACAAATATTTTCGAAGAAATTTTTGATGAGATCGTGAGGCAAGCGACAGAGCACCAGATGATGGGAGGACGTGCGCTAATGACAGATTCTACGCACATTAAGGCCAATGCCAATAAAAATAAATTTGTACATAAATATAAAAAAGAAAAAGCAAAGTTTTATATAGATGAGCTAGAAGCTTCGGTAATCGAAGATCGTAAGGTACATGGAAAAAAGAATTAAAACCTAGAGAGGAAAGTGATACCCCTACCAAAAAAACTCGTATAAGTACAACGGATCCAGATAGTGGATTTTTAATGAGAGATGGAAAACCGAACGGTTTTCATTTCTTAGACCATCGTACGACTGATGCGAAGTACAATATTATTACAGATACCTATGTAACGGCTGGAAATATGGCAGATTCCGAGCCATATTTAGCACGCCTCCAAGCTCAAATTGATAAATTCGGGTTCAAAGTAGAAGCTGTAGCTCTTGATGCAGGCTATTTTACGAGCTATATCTGTAAGAAATTATCGGAGAGAAATATATTTATGGTGATGGGGTATCGCCGATTTGGAAAAAGAAATAAAGAAGTACCAAAAAGCCAATTTAAATATGTAGAAGAAATGAATGCATTCGCTTGTCCGATGGGGTGTATTTTAGAGTATGCGACAACGGATCGTGAAGGATATCGTCAATATAAATCGAAGCCAGAAGACTGCGCTGTTTGTCCGCTACGTGAGGTATGTTTTTCAAAGAAACAAAAACAAAAAGTTATCACTCATCATATATGGGAGAAATATAAGGATATCGCTAGAAAAAACAAACTAACAGTTACAGGGAAAAAGTTGTACAAAGTACGCTGTTCAACTATAGAGCGAAGCTTTGCAGACGCCAAAGAACTACATGGCTATCGATATGCTCGATTTCGAGGGCTGAAGTCTGTCCAAATGCAGGCTTATCTCACTGCAGCTTGTCAAAACATGAAAAAAATAGCCCTCCATCTGACCAAAAAAGGTCTGGTGGAGGGCTATTTTTTTGAAACTCTATTATTTTATGTTGTTTTTATTCGCTAAAATCAAAATGATTCCAGAGTGTTGGGAACCCCTAAAGGGTTTCCCAACACTCTGGAAAGACACTCGTATACGAGTGTCTTTTCTTTATGCAAAAAAATATTTTCAAACAAAAAACCCTTTATAAAAGAACACAAGTTCGTATATAATAAGAACAAACGTTCTTTTCATTTAAGGAGGAATAACAGTGTATGACTATTCTATCTTACCGAATAGAATCATCTTATGTGTGGACTTACGAAGCTTTTACGCTTCAGTAAGTTGCATCAAAATGGGGTTAGATCCTATGTATACAAAATTGGCAGTAGTCGGTGATGTAAATAGAAACGGTTCAATCGTTTTAGCTGCCACTTCACCATTAAAAGCATTAGGTGTAAAAAAGATGGCCAGATTATACGAGATTCCTCGCAGAAAAGACATTCTTGTTGTAAATCCAATTATGGGTACTTACATAAATTGCTCCAATTACATAACAAAGCTAGCTTTACAGTACGTTCCTATTGAGGATTTTCACCAATATTCCATCGACGAGTTCTTCATGGATATTACGGATAGTATTCATTTATTTGCTAATGATCCCTATGAGTTTGCGTTGAAATTTAAACGTGAAATATATGTGAAAACACGGATCGAATGCACAATAGGAATTGGCCCTAACCCTTTAATGAGCAAAGTAGCTTTAGATATTGAAGCAAAGAAGAATCAAAACGGCATTGCTTATTGGAAATATGAAGATGTCCCAACAAAATTATGGAGCATACGACCGCTTAATACATTTTGGGGCATTTCGTACAAAACGGAAGAAAAGTTGAATCGAAAAGGAGTGCATTCTATAGGAGATTTATCCAATTACCCTCTTAAATACTTAAAACAGAGCTTCGGTAAGATTGGAGAAGAATTACACTTACATAGCTACGGAATTGACTTTAGTCGCATTTCAGAAAAATATGTTCCTGCCACAACTTCTGTTGGGAAAAGCCAAATACTCATGCGCGATTACACAATAGAGGAATTTTCGATTATTCTACTGGAACATATTGAAGAAGTTTGTTATCGGCTTAGAAGACAAAATAAGCTTGCTCAAACCGTTCATTTTTCAGTCGGTTATAGCAAGACTTATAACGGTGGTATTAGAAAAACACATACTTTAAGTCGTCCAACTAACCTAACAATGGATATTTATAGGATCTGTACATACTTTTTACATCAGCAATATACTGGAGAACCCATTCGCAGCATAAACATTTCTCTAACGAATCTAATTCGAGAAGGGGAGGAACAAATTTCTCTTTTCGATAATGTCCTGCAACGAGAACAAGAAGTAAAACTAACAAAAGTAATGGATGAAATACGCACAAGGTATGGGAAGAACAGTATATTGCGGGGAATTTCCTACATGCATAGCGCCACAGCTAGATACAGAAATACACTAATAGGGGGACACAAATCATGAATAACGCTAATATGCCAAAAGGAAGAAAAATGGTCAAGTGGACTCCATTCGCTGCATTAACATCTCAATTTGATGGGATACGTGAAATGATTAAGGAACAAAACAAATTACCCCGTCCGATCTTAACAACTGAGGAAAAAGAACGAATTGAAAACATGTTATTATGTTCCTTAGTATCTGAAGAAGAAATAATGATTACATATTATGAGGATGGTTATTTACTCACTAGTTATATGACCGTTGTTGATATTGATCCTTCAAATAGCGCTGTTATATGTACGGATGCTTTTTATAATAAGATGAAACTGCAATTTTCTAATATAATAGATGTTAAATGAAGTGAATTAACGTAATTACGTTTGGATTATTAAAAAGGAGTGTAAAAATGCAAGGAAATCAGTTAAGAAAGAACGCCGCAGGAGCAATTATTCATAATAATATTAATAACTATCACATTCTAAATATACCTATGATTATTAATAAGGAAGATGGGATCATTTATGAGGTGTTAAACGCTGGTTTTCAAGCTAATGATGCAGTAGCAATGATAACAACGGATGGTTTTGCTACAACCAGGGTAACTGCGCCTGTTATAACAGTAAAAAACAATGATGGTAGTATTCAATTATATCGCTTACCTTTAGAACTAGAACATTGGGTACTTTCTTGTATGCGTGCTGCTTCAGTAGGAAAAAATCCGTTTCCCTGTAAAGTTGCATTCGGAATTATAGACACAAAATTTTTTGCAGAATTCAAATGAAAAGGTCTGTTTATTCAGCAGACCTCTCATCAATTATAGCTATATACCTTTTTGTTTGTATTCGATGTTATTAACGAAACTTAGGGAAGGTATATACGGTGCCCGTAGAATCGTAATGTCTTGATTTAACAGAGATACATATTGATTAATCAAAGTCATGCATTTGCATGGCTTTTTTGTTATTGATTCTGGTTTTACATTGTAGGGGTACGGAAACGATTCGAGGTATGAGGGGCCACTATGAAAGAAAACCTAATTGATACAATAAAAACCGTAGAAATTAAATATTTCCACGGTTTTTATTTTTACCTAAGATCCTTTTAATTATTTTACAACAATATAGAACTTACCTGGCATTTCATTTTGTGCATCTTGAAATATTTTTAAAATTAAATCCGCATAAGGTCCTAACATTTTTTGAGTACTCTCGAAAAATTCCCATTCTATTGTTATAGGAAGACCTATAAATCCAGTTAAACAGTCCCACAAAGCATCTGCATTTTCCTGAAGCTACCCCTATAGGGGTTCAGCCGAGATACGTGTAAAAATGGGTCACAGCGATACAATATTTACCAAACGGTGGTTATTGAGGGCTTTTGTAGCATCACCCGAAGTCACTCTGGCTCCAGCATCGAAATAGGTTAGATTGCTAAAGGTACCTCTATTGTTTCTCGTAGACGAAGCATATACTTCTCAAACATGCCCTTGTTGCCAAAGAAGAAAGTGTGGACACGTAACTACGTTTGTGTGTGCGGCTACGAAGAACACTGGGACATTCACGGTGCCCGCAACATTTTGGTAAAAGAACTGTACGGAAAGATGTGTCATATCCCGGAAGAAACGAAGAGAAAGTATTTGTGGATTGCGTAAGCAAAAAGTAGTAGACGGTGTGGTCCCACCCTTCTGCATGTGCAGAAGTTGCTTAGTCAAATGAAGAAAAGGAGTCCCTGCATAGGTGCAGAGAGGAGATGGAAAATCCGCTTCTCATGGGACCTTGTCTTTGTTGATGCTAAGAAATCCCCACTTCAAGCGGAAGCGAGTAAGTGGGGGAGGTTCATAGTGAATTATTTTTGTACTTAAATTACTTAATCTCTAAAATCATTGCTAGATCGATTGCATAATTCGTGCGAGTTCTTTTTCTAAAGCAGCGGGCTCGTTTGCATAATTGTAAATCCCTAAAAACTTCTCTATAGCCTCTGGATGGGAACTGATTAGCTTGTTGACAGCATCCTGTTGTTCAGATATGCGTTCATTCTTCGAAATTTGGCATCCCATGTGAAACCGAACCATAAACTCATCTTCTATTGCCTTTTGATATTCTTCAGACATTTGATTTGATTGATCGGATTGTCCCTTATATTTTGATAGAATATTGGATAATATACGTGCTCCACATATAGCATCATGAATACCCTGCGCCATGCCAGGATCTTTAAAACAAACTGCATCTCCAACCAACGCCCATCCTTTTCCCATTCCTTTATACCAGTAATTATCATATCCGAGAATGCCTTTGACCGGTTCTACTAGTTCTGCATTTTTCAAGCGCGCCCCAATTGTTGTATTCGGAAAGTTATCTGTAAAGAAATTGCGTAAACAGCTTTCCGGATTTAATTTCAACCGTTCTATCAATTCCTTATTTTCTAATGGGAAAATGCCGACAATTACATATAAATCATCATTCGTCGGAAAGAGAATGGCTGTGTTATCTTTTATCTTGTATACTTCAAATTTAGGGACATTATCGTGGCGAAATCCAGAGAAATACCCGAAATAGATGCCGACTGTTGCCGGAATACTTATTTTGAGTTCACTTTTTACCAGCTTGCGAATAATAGAGGATCGGCCGTCTGCCCCGACTACCAGGCGAGCTAAAAATTCTTGTTTCTCGTTGTCGCCGTCTAAACCTTTCACGCCTATCACTGTTTCGTCATCACGGATGACATCCGTCACACGAAATCCTTCTAAAACAGTTACATTCATTTGGGATTTGGCTTGTTCAAGTAGAATATGATCGAGATAAGTTCTTCTAATACAATAACAACTTTCCTCTCCGTAAACCTCAGGGATGAGACCTTCTATCACGGTATCCTCAAATTGAAATTTAATATCCCGTACCGGCGGTGCTTTTGTTTCCAATAACTTGTCCAGGACACCGGTTTCTCGAAGAAGAGCGACAGTATTATTGAAAAAGGTATGAGTTGATAATGTGTCCCTTGGAAAATTCGCTCGGTCCACTAACAACACATGGAAACCTGCCTTAGCAAGATAAATTGCAAGGGTAGAGCCGGCACATCTAGCACCGGTAATGATGACATCATACGTCTTATTCATCGTATCACTCCATTTTCAAGTATAATTATTAACTTGCTTATCCATTAGTAGAGTTCTAAAGTTAATGCCCCTACGAGTTAAAGTAATGGGGAAAATTGATAAGAATGCACTACATACATAAAGTATGGAAGCTAAAACGAAATAAGTACAGAAAATTCTCACCTGCTATACAATTAAAAAGAATTTGTGGTAAAAATCGGAATGATAATTTAAGTATTAAATAAAGGTCCGTTTACTTGTCTCGTGAAGAGTTAATGATGTATATTCACAAAAATGGTTGTTAAAACATCGACTCCAAACTCCTTGTATAAAGTTATGGAAATAAAGTCCATTTGCTATGTTAAATGCGCTATAATTTTTGGGTAGTCGTCCTTATCATATGTTGAATGAATTATATCCAAATCGTTTTAAAGAGTGGGAATTAAAAAAAACGTCTACAGGATTCTGGACAAAAGAGAAGGGACTCCATTTAGCAGATGAGTTCAACATAAGATTCAATGTAGACTATTGATTATGTATCTTGTTTTTTATTAAATATTACGGTACGTGAAATTTTAAATATCTCTACTAAAAAAGCCCCTTGAAAGGAGCACTTATTTTACAAGATACTGTTCTATTTCTTTTATTAATAGTTCTGCACCTTCTGGGCTTAATGTGATCTTACCATTTGCTAATGCTATGTTACGATTTGACACTTCTCCTGTTAATACACAAACAGCACCAGGCTGATACTTCTGTAAAATGATGTCTTCCCCTTCTACAAAAATCTCTAATGGTGATTTTTCTTTAATCCCAAGCGTATTTCTAAGTTCCTTTGGAATTACTATACGCCCTAATTCATCCACTTTTCTAGTTACTCCGGTTGCTTTCATCCAGCATATTTCCCCATTTCATTATCAATTTGTAACCAAGTTATTCTTTACTATTGTAACAGGCTTTCACCATACACGAGAAACATAATGAATCAAAAACAGAGCATCATTATAAGAAATTCTTTAAACCCTTGCTGAAAGGAAATACGACCTTCTTCCATTTAATGTGCATTCTTTTTTATTAGGCGTACGGCCAACATTTTAAAGAAAACGTACGCAACAAAAGGTACACCTTTAGATATAGTATATTCTATGCAGCTTAAACTACTTCAAAAGGTATCAAAATGTACTTAAGACACACTTCATAAGTACACACACTTTTTGAGATGTGTTTGTTGAATGATTTTATGCTTATTGGATGTCCCTATCAGTTGGATACACCACAGAGAATCCCCTTGTTGTGCTGTTTATTGTTTTTAATATGTAATCTGGTACATGAAATTTTACGATTAAGTTGTTCCTTTGTTTTTCTTTTAAAATTCTTATAGCATTCTATATAAATTTTATGGTATTATATAGATAGAAAATTTGTTTCCATTGTTTATACTCTATTGTACGTAGCGTGAAGGACAAACCTTACGCCCTGTTAACTCGGGCGAGGTTTGTCCTTTTTTATTTCAAGGAGGAATTTACTATGAAAAAAGTCTATAAAATCGGAGCCGTTATCACAACTTTATGCGTTGCTTGTATCGCGATTTTTACTTTAACTAAGAATGAATCAGTCCAAACAGAAACTATAACACCAGAAAAAACAATTGTATATGCTGCAGACGCAAAAGTATCACCTGAGATTATAAAAGATATTTCAAAAGATGAATTAAAGCAAAAAATACAATCCCATGAAGAATTCATTGCGTATTACTATCAACCAACCTGTCATTATTGTAAAAAGGCTGCGCCAGACATCAATAGTATGTCGAAAAAGCATGATAGAACCATTTATCGTATTGATATCTCTACACCAGAAAATCAAAGTGCCTTTCAAGAGTTCGACATTCCAGGTACTCCAGTTGTTGTAGCTTATAACAGAGGTGAAGAAGTTGAACGTCTAGAAGGAGCCGTTTCAGCTGCTACATATGATGGATTCTTTGCAAGACGTAATTCGAGCGCTAGCTAGTATAGTGCTCGTTTTTCTTTGTAAGAAAGGAGAATTAACATGCAACAAAACGCCCGTATTCATTCTTTAGACATAATAAGAGGTATAGCCATACTATGTATCCTGTTTGCGAATCTACCCACTATGACGGGACTAGATCCCTTTAATCAAGCGGGTTATATTGGTATAGATAAAGTAATTCGCTTTTTAGTAGATTTATTTATTCAATCAAAGTTCTATACTATTTTCGCATTCTTATTTGGAGTAGGATTTTACATCTTTATGAAAAATACAGAAGCAAAAGGGTATCCCATGTATAGACTATTTATACGGAGACTGTGTATCTTACTAGTCTTCGGTTTACTCCACTTCACCTTTCTATGGTACGGAGATATTTTACATGCGTATGCTTTAGCTGGATTTATTCTATTATTCTTTTATAAGCGATCTACTAAGCTTATTTTTATAGCTGGTTTTAGTTTCCTACTAGTTAGTTATGTATTACATATTATTGTATTTTTACGAACAAGTTCTTCTATTCTAGAAGTGCCAAACTACTATCAATATATGTTTACAGGCAACACTACCAATCACACGGTAAATCTATTTACACATTATTCACATCAAGTAAAAACACGTCTTTTCTTTCTAATGACCCAGGAATTTCAGCAACTACTAATAGGAATTCCGGAATATATAGGGTTATTTTTAATTGGTTTATGGGCTGGCAAGAAAAATATTTTTAAAAGGGTACCAGAATTAATACAGCAAATTAGATTTTTACAGTGGAGTTCGTTATGTATTTCATGTCTTCTCTCGTATCCTATTATCTACTACTTTATAAAAACGAATGTCTATTACTCTCAGGATATACAACTATGGATTCTATTTGGAGGGAAAACGCTAGCCATATTCTATATTTGTACCCTACTTAGAGTTTGTGAGAATAAAAAATATAGAGAGTGGCTGCAGCCCTTTATGAACGTAGGTAAATATGCTTTAACGAATTACATTAGCCAAAGTATAATAACTCTTGTCATTCTTTCGTTGTACTTGAAAGATGTCTCACACGTATATTACTGGCAACTATGTACCTTCGGGCTTTTAATTATATTTGTACAAATTATATTCAGCAAAATTTGGAGTAAGTATTTCCGCTATGGTCCTATTGAGTGGTTATGGAGAAAAGGAGTTTACAAGAAATAGACTATTTTTCATCAGTACATGCAATTAACTGAAAAAATTGATAAAATATTATATGAATGATTAAAGATATATTTGTGATCGTAAAATAATGTTACTAAATTTAAAATGGTTCAAGTCAGAGAAAGGCACCTTTGGGTGTCTTTTCTTTATGCATAAAAAAGCGTTATCTTCCTATAAAAAAGATAAGACCTTTATATACTACCTATTATCCGATTCATCAATTTTATTATAAACACATTTAGCTTCTCCAAAAAGACCACCTGTGTCCCATTCGCCACCATAATACGCATACTTCCCAGGTGAACCATTATCTCGTATACTTGGATATGATTTTAGTTTATATTCATAAACCTAAACCATAAAAATATAACCAGATTACCATGATTAGAATTCCCATAACAGTAACTAATAGGAGTTTACCATCCGCACCTGTAATAACTTCTTTTAGATTTTCTTTTGCTTGTTGTTTCTTTTTTCCGCTTGAAAAGAGATAAATAATGAAATAAGTAACCACTAAGAAGAATGAGAATATTATATCTATCATTACTTATGTACCTTTAATTAACCAATAATTTCCTTATGCATTATATCAGCTAGGGTACATAGAAGTATAACGAATTATTTTTATAATTTAATTTATTAATAGATACGACATTAATACAGGATAGTCCAAGACGGAGGAAGGCACCTTAAGGTGTCTTTTCTTTATGAAAAATAATTATAAATAAACAAAAAAGCCTCAAATATTGAGGCTTTTTAGTATTTTCTACCTTCATAATAGGCAAAATATCCTCCGCAGTACCTTGAAATTTCATATTTTTTAAAATACCATGTGATACCTTCATTATCAGTGTATGCATTTCTGAATACATTTTCGGTATTAAATTCCTGTTTGTAGTATATACCATTTTTATATGTAATGTCTTCTAACGGTTTATAACAACGTTCATAAGTCTCTGAATGTGCTGATGCAGCACCAATTCCTCCAATCAATGCAATACCAGCCGCTAATGTTCCAACTACTAATTTCTTGAACATAATAAATCCCCCTCAAATAGTTTTTATAACTTGCACCTTAAATGTATCACTTTTGAGATTTTTGTAAATATTTTGAATTTTTAGAAATATTCATTTAAATTTTGGTAATATACTTTATCAAATAGAAAATAGAGGAATTTATGATGATATGTAATAATGCATGTTCATTCAGCAAAAAATCGTGATAAAATCTAAGCACCTGTTCTATTTTTTTCAATTAAAATGGAAACCTTACTTCTTATTTACTACAACGAGAGAAGGCACCTTTGGGTGTCTTTTCTTTTTGAAAAAATATCCTTAGATTCTCCAGAGATAAAATTTTAATGTTTTTGTCGATAATTGTTCTCAATTAAGGCTCTTCCTGGTAGTGTTTTGTCTATACGTTCAAAATGAAAGACACATACCATGAATATGAATTTAGTTAAATAACTATTTTATGAAAGGGTGAGCTAATTGTATAATCCATATCCTCCGAATACTCCAAACTACTATCGGGCATATTCAAGCAATACCTATAATCCAAACAATCAGTATTACTCGCCATATTACCACCATAATCCATATGATTTTTATTATCGCGATGCAGACGGTTTTGGTGGTACATCTTGCGCTCCATGGCATGGCAGAAAATATAAATGGTTTCGTGTTCATCATAAAGATATGGGGAAACTCCTTTTTCAACCTTTAGATATTTATTGTCATGCAACAGATCCAACCCAAAGTACAATAGCTGCAAACTTTTTTAGTCCCGGAAGTTGCGAAATGGAAGTTTCTGAAGACTTTTCACCATTAGATCTAAGTGCACCTGTAGAATATCATGGTTCCATACCACCTAAATATTGTAGATGGTAAAACAAAAAAACATCAGAAGAACCCTTCTAGTAAAATGGAAGGGTTCTTTATAACATTCTCTGTATGGGGTACCGACCACATTTTAACGAAAATATACGCTAAACAAATTTCGACATAAAAAACGTTAATTTTACTACTCTAAGCATTTTTATGATTGTTTATAAACGTATACCTTTGTAAACATCTGAAATCTTTATAAACTTCTTAACGTATAAAAAAGTTAAAATCTGCGTGCTACCCCTATTATTAAAATTAAAGTGGTTCAAGTCGGAGGAAGGCACCTTGGGATGACTTTTCTTTATAAAAGATATAATGTATTATTAATATAAAATGATTTTTATTAGAAAGGAAAGTAATATGGATTTCCAAATAAATATACCTAATCCATTCCAAGGAGTTCCTGAGATTGCAGGGATTATTTTAATGATTTTTATCGCGTTATGTGTTGGACTTGCGATTTTCTCAGACTGGATTCGAAGTATAATTCCTAATCAAACTAGACAATATATTCAACTGGTTTTTATGGTACTGCTATTTGCATTTATCGTTATAGCAATTAAAAACCCTGAATATATTACAGCATTATTTTAAGAACACTTGTAAAGGTGCTCTTTCTTTATAAAAAAAATCCCTACACCATGTGCAGAGAACAAAAAATGTATTATAACTACATATATAAATTCTTTACCAATATAAATACGGAGAAGGAATCAGATAAACTCTAGGATGATAACCACCTGGCCCTGCAGGGGGCAAATAAGGATGAGCTGTTACTCCCCCTGGATTGGTTGGCATGCTAGGATGAGTAGGATGGAAATGAGGATAAGGATAAAGATGAGATGGAACAGTATGAGCCGTTACACCTAATTGCCAATTACAAGTAGGAATGCCAGTAGGAGTATACCTAGCCATATGAACATGAGGATTACAAGAACTACCTGACTGATCAACTGTACCAATTTGTTGACCTACATATACCTGATCCTTTAATTTAAGACCAGGAAGCGGAGTTACATGAACATATTGAGTAATAAATTTATCACTAAAACTTCTTATCGAAACTAAATTACCCTTATTACACTCGTTTTTACATCCACATGGTTCATTACCAGATGATAACACATTAATATACCCTGCTTCTGCAGCATATACAGGAGTACCTATTTTAATATTTGGAACCTCCAAATCAAGTGCTCCAGGATGTGCAGCCCCACATCCTGTACTTTGTTTTATTCTTCCCAATAAAGGAACTCCTGGATAAGTATAAAATGGAGTATTAGCTAGTGAACATTCATTACAAATTTTAAAATCAATAACATCCTCCTGAGTTGTATATCCTGGCATAAATTATCACCTCTCTAAATACAAAATTGATCAATTCCAATTTTGCTCTGTTATCTTAAGAGTATATTTAAAACTAACATATTTAGAGAATTGTCCATACATAATTAAGTAAACAACCTATAAAAGCCCAAATTACCAGGGGTCACCATATTAGTCGTATTATTTATTTTATTAATCATAGTTGGAGCTGCTTGCTTCTGCTAAAAAACTATTAGAAAAGGCACCCTTATATGGGAGCCTTTTCTTTATGTATATTATTTATTATCCGATTCATCAGTTTTATTATAAACACATTTGGCTTCTCCAAAAAGACCGCCAGTGTCCCATTCGCCACCATAATGAGCACATCCTAAAGGATTACGATCGTCTCGTATACTTGGATGTGTATTTGGTTCATAGCCATTATTTACAATACTACCAACAATAAATACCCCTCCGATTACAAATACCACAGCAACGATTAAGAGTGTTTTCCCATTAGGACCGGTAACAATGTCATTTACAACTTCTTTTGCTTCTTGCTGAGTTTCACCTTTTGAAAATAATGAAAGAATAATAGAGATTATAAATATGAAAAATAGCACAATTATAAATATCATTATTTATAACTCCCTACTATATGTATACTATTAATTTCTTTATACGATTTAAGCTAAGGTATTTGAAATCATAATGATAATAAATATATCCCCCCGATTAAAAGTGCCGCAGCAACGATTAATATTATTACTCCATCCGGACTATTGAGAATTTCTTTTATATGTTTTTTTGCTATTTGCTTTGTTTCTCCACTTGAAAAGAGATAAACAATGGAATGGAGAATTAGTAAGAAAAATGCTGTAATTTACTCTAACATGGTTTATGTACCTCCTAATATATATGTACCTTTAATTATCCAGTAATTTTCTTGCACCTTGTATCAGCCTGAGTAACCGGAATGCTTAGTTCAATAAAAGCCAAATGACAAAAATTACTCCTATAACTGCTAAAGTTCCAAAAAAACCTACCAACATTTTCCCCTCAGGACCATTAATAAGCTCTTTTAAAACTTCTTTTGCTATTCGCTGACCTTTACCACTTAAAACTATCGAAAGAATAAAGAATACTACCACTAATACAAATGAAGAAACTATTAACTCCATGACTTATGTACCTCCCTAATATATGTACGCTATTCATTAACCAATAATTGCCTTATACTTTATATCAGCTAGGGTACACGGAAGTATAACAAATTATTTATATAGCTCATTTTATTAATTGATATATTAAAAAAAGACACCGAATAATTCCTTAGCGTACGAAATCCGCGTTTTGTTTGCAAGACCCCTTATAGAACTAATTGGGTTAAAGATAAAAGAAATGAAAGTAAACTTTAATTTTGCTAGTTACAGTATTTTTATTATGGGATTTATTCTGTATAAGTGCACTTATACAGAATAAATCCCTCTATTTACGCTTTTTCTATTCTAAAACCAAATACTCCATCTTTTACTTTTACTAAATGTTTTCCAGACCAAAAAGTATGTACTTTAAAATAGTACCAATCTCCATTTTTTCTTAAATATTCTTTAATCTCATAACCTTCTTGTATAAGGTATTCTTTAATTTCATTTTCTTTATTCCCAAACATACTAATTTCCCCCTTTCAAATAATTAAATTAAACCTATTAAACAATAAATAAAAAAGTGCAAAATCCATCAACAGATTTCGCACCAAAAACAGATAAAAAATACAATCACTAGAAACATAGGAGGGTGTTTCACCACTCATTATAAACCATATCTTTACATTTTTGTGTTGTAATTTAAAAATATGTAAAGATTCATCATTTTGTTTTTGAATTTTCTTTTTATCTAAGTTATACTAAACTACAAAGAAACAAATCTCCTTTAGGCCGTCAATAATTATGCTAACAACACACACCAAAAAACCAATTCCCGTGTAATGGAATTGGTTTTTTGGTGCAATTCAGTCAATACAGCAACTTGAACCCACATTTTCAAATATAGTCTTATTAAGTCTACCATAATTTTAAATTCATAAACATTAAAAAACTAAATCACTAGTAAGTTGCGCGAATCCGCTGCTTTTTCATCAAGAAATCTGGAGTATAACAACAATTAAGTTCATACTAGCATGGACAACAAATGATACTAGTAACCTATTGGTACGCACATATACTACAGCAAGTACAAGTCCAATTAAAAAATATCCAAATATAAACGGAAAATCAAAATGCATGATAGAAAAGAACAATGCGCTTATTAGTATGCTCCAAGTTTGCTTAAACTTAGACATTAAAATGTTTATGGCCGCATAACGAAAAACAAACTCTTCTACTAACGGTGCAAGAAGAACAATTGAAATAAGTGCCACAGGAGATATTGCTGCAGCAGCGACTGTATTAGACGTATTTGCTGATTGCGTAGTTAGCTGAAATACACTTTTATCTAATACACTACCAACCACCTGCGCAAAAAATACGAATATGATCCCAACTAAAATCCATATGAATGATTTTCTTGATAATTTAATCGATAACTTTGGATCATTTATTAATTCTTTTCTATATATAAGAAAAATGATTATCAGCATAAGTGAAAAACCAATTAGTTCCCAATGCACAAGAAGTTGTTGAATTGCTTGCTGTTGGTTTCCCTGAATATCATACCAGCCCGTCTTCGCTAGCAATTGTACACCTATAATTCCAACAAATTGAGTCATTATAAAATATATAAGTATGATATAACCTAATTTATGTATATTACTATTACTCATGTTTATGTATTTACCCTCCACTTTTTTTATTTAATTAACGATTTTATTAAATTTTGCTCCATCCATTTTTTCTACGCCTTTCCGCTAAACACATTTGTCTAGAAAACCCTATATTATTAAACAGGGTTATCGACTCTTAACCTGAAATTTTTTACTTTTAATGATGTAACCACCTATAATGGAAATATATTTTTTTCAAGGGAGGAATCTAATGTATATATCAAACAGGATTGGCTTATTTAGCTGGATTGCAACTTGCCTATACTTTTTAATTGAACCTTTCTTTATTTTCACTTCTACAGTACCTTATAACTATTTGCATCATGCAATGAGTGATCTAGGTGTAACAACCTGTGGAGAATTCACCTACGAAATAGCCCCTTATGAAATATGCTCCCCTAATCACTTTTGGATGAATTTACTCTTTATTCTTAATGGAATAACATTTTGTATTGGAGTACTATATATTTCACAACATCTAGAAAAAACAAAAATTAATAAAATAGCAACACTTTTTATACTTATAATAGGAGTCTCCACTATAGTTTCAGGATTAATTCCTGCAGATG
Organism: Bacillus sp. FSL L8-0199; assembly: GCF_038005705.1. Taxonomy (NCBI): domain Bacteria; kingdom Bacillati; phylum Bacillota; class Bacilli; order Caryophanales; family Bacillaceae; genus Bacillus; species Bacillus sp. FSL L8-0199. The sequence continues at coordinate 461,851 of NZ_JBBOTS010000002.1, forward strand.
TAAACCTAATTGGACATTCTATTCTAGTTTGGATAGGTATGCTTACTGTATTTCCAGGACTATTTATTTTTGCTAAGAATCTTAAAAAAGCTAGAAAATGGACATATTTCTGTTTAATAAGCTTAATAGTAATAACAATCCTTATCTCGCTTGTTTTTCTTTTCCCCTTACCTGCAGGCCTACTACAAAGACTTTTCTACTTGGTTCTTTTCGTTTGGGGAACTGTATCAACCTACAAATTAATAAAATAAAAAATTTGTTCACTTTTTTGATACGTTTATGAAACATTCATATGTTATCTTCAATACGTTCTTTTCTCTTTATAATACCGTGTGAGATATACTCAGACCTGAAGCCCTAGACCCCTTAACTCTAGGGCTTCTCTATTTAAATAAGGATTTTGTTTAGTTTTATAAAATCTCATTTGTGTAATATCTCAATTTTTTAACAACAGAACATTTAATAATGTTAAAATATAGAAGTAATTCATTTTACTACTAGGAGGAATCTCTATGTCTATGGGAACCTGGGCCGCAATTTTTATTGCTATATTTTGTGGAGTTATTTCTTCTAATAGCAAGTTGAAAAACTCCCATAATGAAAATGGATAAACACCCCACTGAAATGCTAGATATCTAGCATTTCAGCTACTAATCTCTCCCAAATAACTAATTTGCTTAGTTTTCTAATAACTAATTTGTTGTAAAAACTTAACTGCAAAGTACCCTCTAAACTCTTCTAGAAAAACCACTTGCGTGCCACTACCTTTTTTAATATTATATATTAATTTAAGGATAATTATTCCATTCATATGTATCAAACCTCATGCAGCCTGCAAATGCTTTAATCCTATTTCAAGCGCACCAGTTCCCCCAAACCCTTGATTAAATAAAAAGGGGACATCATACTTCTTTGCTTACTCTTTTGCTACATCAATAGATACATGGCCACATGCACCTTTTTGAATGACAATAACATCACATTTTTTTATAACACTTCGAAAGGTTTTCTTTACGCCTCCGTGATTTTTCCCATCATGGAAAATAACCTGGCAGTCTCTTTTTTTTGGCCTACTTCTCTAACGTTCTTCCATTTGATCCACCTAAAACTAGAATTGTACTCATCCCCATTCACTCTCCTTATCTTTCTTCTTTATGTATGTACTTGGTGATGTTAATAACACAAGTGTACAAGCTAAAATATTCATCAACACGAAACAAATTACTAATAATATAACGAAAATCGGTGACAACAAGATGAGAATAAAGCCACTTACTACCAAGCAGATAAAAATAAAGCCATTGCTCATGTCTTCGTAACCATCTAGTCCTTGTACAATATTCAAACTATGCATCCATACTGTGATACTATCCCAATTTTCTATTAACAGATAGCCACCACCCAACAGAAAAGCCCAGCCAAGCAACGTTCCTAATAATCCAGAATTTCGTCCTATATAATACCCAGAAACATAATTCGCAGCTGTTCCAATTAACATTCTCATTTGTATTTCTCCATACCCACATCGTTTTAGCTTTATATGCAAATTTCATTTAACTATGGTTTTATTATATCGGAAAATTACGAATATTAAATAAAAAAATTAGGTACTCTTTATTTTTTTATAAAAGGGTTGTGTTTTTTCTTCCACAACCCTCATTTCCTTCTTAATCCACAGGTACTTCTTCTTGTCCATGTGGAATTTTTGCAATTGGTGTTACAATTTGTGCATATTTGTTTACCTGCACTTTAAATTGTCGTGGTTCTAAGAAGTTTACCTGTTGAATTAAAACTTCAATATGAAACGTATCTACTTTTTTCCCACGGTCAATTTTGGTAATTCGCGCATTGTAAAACTTATCCCCATTTAGGAAATACCTTTGAACAGCTTCTGTAGCCAGCATACGCTCATTGCTTGTCATTTTCATTGGTTCAATACCAAATCCAGCCTTTGTAAACAAGTACGGTACATCATAACTACTATTAGAAATTTTTCGTAGTAAATCCTCTACAGTTTTTGTCTTTGCGATATATTCCTCTTCTTTTGTATCAAATCCCTTTGGCTTATCTCCAAGCATCTCGATTTCATCTTGATTTACTTGTTCTTCCTCTTGTACTTGAGATTTCATCATGTAACGATGAATAGTATTATAAGTAGCAACGCCTACTACTAACACAATAATCCCCAATATAACTAAGTACTTACGAGGCAGATTCGCTAACATATTCATGACTTTCTTCATTTCTTCACATCCCAAATCAGTCTATAACATTACGTATTTGCGTCATATGTTGTCCTCTAGCAGTATAGTTTAGACCTGTAATTTGTACACCTTTATTATCACCAATATGAATCATTTTCTGATTTCCTAAATAAATAGATACATGGTTCGGATTTTCATAGAAAATTAAATCTCCTAGTTGTGCACGACCGATATCTGGCACCTGTTTTCCTTTTCCAATTTGAGCACCTGTCCAATCTCCTAGCTGGACACCTATACTGGTTTTAAATACATATTGTGTGAATCCAGAACAATCTGCACTACCTGCAGCTGGATTTCTAGCACCGGATACATAGCTCACTTTCCCTTGCCCAAGCCATTTTTTTGCTTCTTCTAATACCTTTTGTCGTTTAGCATTTGTCATTGTAGGAACACCACCTGATGATAACCCTGGATCATCATTTTTCTTAAAGAATTTCATTGGATCCGTTGGCTGGTCATTAATACGAATTTGGAAATCTAAATGGACAGCGTATCCAAACATATTAAGAATACCACCGACATAGTTAGATCCCCCCATTTCCCCAATAATCTGTCCTTTTGTTACCATAGTTCCTGGTGCAACTAAGATTTTACTCAAATGTAAGTAACGAGATACAATGCCATTTCCATGGTCAACATAGACTCCTAAACCACCGTTGTTTACATTTCCTGTTTTATCCGTAACCATACCAGCTTCCATCGACCAGACGGGGTCTCCTGGTTTTCCGGCGGTCATGGCCCCAATATCTACAGCATTATGCGGTTTGCTAGCATGAATTTCATCAAATGTACCTGTAATACGCCCGCTTTTCGTTGGCCATTTCCAACCTTTATCAGATATCCATTCGCCAGATACATCTGCTACACAACCTAAATCTTTGTAGTATTTCAAAACTTTGGAAACGTAAGTGTAGAGTAAACATCCAGCGCCTTATTACATTCCTGTGATAGGTTTCCAAATGTTCCTCCCCGAACCGGACTTACATCTCTCAATGTATCCGGCTCTCCATCTGTCTTCTGCATTTTATATCTCGCCCTTGTGTCTTTTCATATGACACTCTTTACAGAGTGCGATAGTCTTTCGATTTCTCGCTATCATTTGTTGTTCAAGATATGATTTATTTGACTTTGCTCGTAGATTCTTTAATCTCTTAATGTGATGCATATGTATCACAACATTGCTAGCTCTGCATAGTTCACATGTTTCCGCCTTGATTCTATCTGACAATTTAGTCGTACTCATTACATGCCGAGTATTTGGTAAAATGTCTGTTCCTTCTAGTGATAAATTTCTTGTCATTGGAAACTTTCTTTCAATGAAATGAACTTTATTCATTCCTTTCTTTGTCTCATACTGTACAGTAAATTGTCCGTACTTTTCGTATTTCTTTCGAATTTGTTTCGTACGTGTTCTGTATTTTGACGCAAAAGTTTTCAACATTGAATAATACATGAAATATGCAAAGCGGTGCATGTGATTGCTCACATTTTCAGCTAGTCGATAGTAATTGTATAACCCTCGAATTTCGCTATTATATTGCGTGATAATCTCTAAATCTTCATTGTGTTGGAAATATCCTCTTGGCTGAGGTTTCCAAGTGCCATCGGCACACATTTTAATGGCCTGATACTTTTGAAGTTTCTTTATCCATGCCTCATGTGGCATTTTTAATTGAATTTTACCGTTAAGAACCCTAGAAGCTCTCCCAAGACTGTTAATGCGTGTTGCTTCACTTTTAAACACTTTAATTTCAAATCCTAGAAATTTAGCGTGTTTCTTGAAGGCATTTGTTATCAGAGTCTTTTCCATAGATAATTCTAGTTTTAGCTCTTCTTTCAAAAATGAAGCTATCTCATTTTTAATAAGAATTGCATCCTCTTTAGAACCTATTACTCCAATAAGAAAGTCATCCGCATATCTTACATATTTGAGCCTTCTATAATTTTCATCCATTGGATTATTATAAGGTGTTTGTAACAACTTCCCTTTCAAAACTTTGTGTTGTTCTTTTAGTTCCGTAATTCGTGTTACTTCTCCATTTAGATAGGCAGTATCGATTTTCTCTTGAATCTTCCGCACTTTATACTGTAAATTACTATACTCTTTATTTATTTGTCGCTTTTTCCCTGATTCAAATCTATCCTGATACTTTTTCATATAAGCATCTAATTCATTTAGATAAATATTAGAAAGTATTGGACTAATGATTCCACCTTGAGGTGCTCCACTATAGGTATTATGAAATTTCCATTCTTCTAAATATCCAGCTCGTAAGAATTTCCAGATCAACTCTATAAACGCCTCATCCTTTATTCTTCTTTTAAGAATTGTAACTAGAGTATGATGTTCAATATTGTCGAAAAATCCTTTAATATCTCCTTCGATAAACCATTTACTACCTGTAAATGTGCGCTTTATCTCTAATAACGCACTATGGCATCCCTTTCCTTTTCGGTATCCATGTGATGAACTAGAAAAGCTTGAATCATATATTGCTTCTAGTATCATACGTATAACTTCTTGGACTAATTTATCATAAAAGCTAGGAATTCCTAATGGCCTTTTCTTGCCATTTTTCTTTTCAATATAGGTTCTTCTAGATGGATATGGTTGATAGCTTTTACTTTTTAAAACACTTATCAAGTCTTCCACTTCCTTCATAGAAAAACCATCAATAGACCTTTGGTCTACTCCTATCGTTAATGCGCCATCATTTTTACTTAGATTATCGTATGCTAATAAAAAGAAATCTGGGTTATATAAATTACGATAAAGTCTTGTATATTGATATTCCTTATTAAGACTCTTCGTTCGCAGATTGCTTAGTACTATTTTTGGACATTGCATAGTGCCTTTCGCACCTCCCCAATTTGGTAATAAGCTAACAGACTGCCTTCCTTCGCCCTGTACTAGGCTTTCCCTAGCTCTGACTACTACGAAGGCTCCGTTGTCATATTAGATATTCATGAGCCATACTTCTTGACTGTTACATCTTGAAGTTATCCTCAATAGCCTCGCAGACATTCTAACTTAGACAATCCCCATTTAGTAAACAAGGAATTTGCACGTATAGTGTCGGATGTGACGTTCACACTTTTCTTCCATATAGAAGTGGGCAACAGATAACCCTATTCATATAAGATGACTCATACTATCTTTATGATATCTGTTGAATCTCGTTTATAAACATCTTTCGAGACTAGTTACGGTGGCCTCCCTTGTGCTATCATTCAAGCAGTTTAGCCTTCATCCTTATCTATACTTTATATCTTGCCGCTCAGTCTTGACTTGATGTTTAGCCAACTTACGGCTTTCTTAGCATGCTGTTGTCCCCTTTCAGTTTCCCTCCAAGGTTAGCCAAGTGATACTAGGTCTTTTAGGGTTGACCTAACAGCTTGCAATCACCGTTTTTCCTTGCCCCCTTATGGGCGCACATAATCCCCATAGCACGCTCCGACTTTAGTTCTAAAATTGTTTGGATCTTTGCACCCAGCTCTATTTTCATCAGCATGCTCCCTAGAAAACGCAATAGCTGTTTCTTCTGAATATCCACCTCTTGCTAATGCATAACTAATAAATCCAGGACCGTAATTATAACTCTGTAAGGCAAGTGCTATATCTCCATTTGCCTTTCCTAACACATCTTTAAACTCTTGTACGCCTGCTTCAATGGAAATATTCGGGTCTTTAATACACCCTATACGGGCACTTCCTTTTAGACCTACACAATATGAACTTAAGTTTCCATGACTCCCTTCTGCCGCTTGCATCGGGTCATTTCCCTCTCCTTGTGACTCCTGCATCATTTGAGCAGCCAAAATACCAACATATTGAGCAACACCATGTTTTTCTGCCATTTCTTTAATCTTAGGAAGATATCCTGTAACTTTTGCATTAAGGTTAACAGGCTCTCCGCCAGGACTCACATTACCTACACACATACCACCAATAAATCCACCAGTAGTAGGAGCAAGATGTCCATACATACCTTCTAACATCCCGGCTTCTAATATCTCACGCGCACGCTCTTTTTGACTTTTACTAAACTTTGCGAGTTCCATCGCTTTCTCTAGCCCATGAGAAGATGTTGTCACTTTTTTACTTCCACTCGCATTAATCTCATCTATTTTTTTCTTAAAATCTGTATCTCCTAATATCTTTTTTACATCTGGTCCGGAGTAACTTTCAGATTTTGTTTTTTGCATCTCCTTTTTCTTTTTTTCGCAAGGACCATTCGGTCCTGCCTCACATACCTCTTTTTCCGTATATTCTTCATATTGGATATCCAAGAAATATGATATAGCATCGTGCGGATCTTTACCAGTCAAATCATTATCGTATCGCGCCATATCAAATGCGACAACCTCTTTCCAATCCACATTCAATGCCATTGAAACTTCCATATATTTTTTTACTTGTTCCTCTGTCTTACCTTCATCATCGGTAAAAGGTACAAAAGAGACTAAAATCACACACACAGCAATAATTACTCCCATAATTAAAGCGGCAGGTACTCCAACCGCTGCCACAACAGCACCCACAATTTTTAATATACCTGCTTTTAGCATTTTGGCAGCAGCTTTCGCTGCCGCCCTTCCTGCTTTTCCTGCTAATTTTGCCATCTTCCCGCGCGCTTGCATCCCTTTTTTCTTAATAAAGTGGGAAGCTACATCTTTTAAAGGATTACTTTTTTTCTGTTCATTTGGATCGTTAGGATTTTGACTCATAGACTTATCACACCATATTTTCCATTTTGAGAATTTCTTCCTCTTCGCTGTGCTAAGCGAGGGTTTGGCGCAAATGGAATCAGATTTTGTGGGTCATGTTCTGATAAATTTAAATGCGTCTCTGTACGGACTACTTCTTCCTGTGTTTGTGTTACTAAGATTTCTTCTCTTGGCTTAATACTACTGTCTTTCACTTCACAAGCTCTTTCTATCCTTTGGTTTGCTTGTAAACGCGTATCTCCTTTTCCGAATGGCGAAATACGTGACACTGTACCGTCTGTTGTTGTCGCAACCATGTAACTACGATCTCTTTCTACAACCATTTGTACATTCTTATAGCCACCTTGGTCTAAATCAGACATATAGAAGTGACCATTGTCTACTTTGTGATTGACCGTAAGTGGTGGTTCATTAAATACCGGTTTCTGTTGTAACGGTCTTTGATTTTGGTTTCCTACTAATTGATTTGGATTTACATTGATCGAGCGATTGATATTGATTTTTCCACCAGTTGAATCTTGTATATAAGCCGGAGATGCTTTCGCACCATTACGATACTGCGTTAATTGTCCATCTGAAATATTTAAGTCCTGATATACGACTTGTCCAGATCGTATACTGCTATCTCCACTACCATAACGAGATACAACTTGCGTCATACCACTAGCGTCTTTTGCTTCAATCCAAGATTTATTATTTGTCGTCACAAGACGTACGGCACCTTTTACAACCGATTGCGCGCCTGTATGATCTGGTGTTGTCGGTACCATCTGTTGAATTTCCTGAATCTCTTTTGCTTCTGTACGAACTGCACTGTTATACGGATTATGTTTACTTACCATACGTGCAGTTGCTTGATAAGCGCCCGCACCACCAATAACACCTGCAGCGTAACTTAAGCCTTTTGTCACATTATAGTGACGCTCTGCTGCATTCCCACCTAATGATGTATTAACAGCAGCAGTAGTCCCACTTATCACTCTTTGTACTGCATTCCCTCCGGATTGTTGTACAACACTCGCAGCACTAAAGTATGCATTTGATACCGTATCAATGCGATCCGCAAGCATAAGGTGTTTCGCACCTTCTATTACACTCATGCCAAGTTTTGTACTTTGCTGTGTCATACGTCCCACTGCAGAAGTTGGGATAGACATTTTACCAGCACTTTGTGCAATATTTGCTACACTTGTTGATGCATCTGCATAAGAACGTTCAATTTCCGCAACGGAAAGATCTCCTGAACGTGCTATACTCGCTTGCGTTTGTGTCGCTGCATATACAGCTTTATTAATTGCGCCACCCGTCGCAACACCATGTGAACGAACACCTTGAATCGCACTAGTAATTCCAGAACCTACTTGTTGGCTCACCGTTCCAAGACTTGCATGGCTTTGTAAACCTTTCGTTAATTGCGAAGTAAAGGCATCTTTACTAATATACGATTGATTATGTAGACTCTTACCACTCGTATCTTTTGCCCGTACGGGCATCGCTCCCGCTTGTACTGCCGCTTGTTGTGCGACTGCTTTAAATTCATTTCCTTTTTCATTCAGGTGCGACTGCCAAGCTTGCTCTTTTTGTGGTTGAGACATAGTTGGAGACAAGTTTTTCATAAAGCTTGCCTGTTGTTCTGCTGCATAGCCTTGTTTAAAGGATTCTGTAGAGGCTTGTATCAGGTTCCCAACATTACTTACTTGTTTTGCTTGCTGGCTTCCTGTTCCACTTGTCAAACCGTGCGTTTTCACACCGTTGACTGCCTTCTGAATGCCTGCCACACTAGATACACCCATAGCATTTAAACCAGGATCTTTTTGTAACTGTTGTGATAAATGAGAAGCGAAAGCTTCTTTATTCGCATAGTTTGTACCGTCTTTTTGCTGTACAATACCAGCTGATTCCGCCGCTTGTTGCGCATGATTTTGAAATCCTTGTACTTTTTGATCTAAATGCTTATTCCATGCTGCTTCTTTTTCTTGTTGCGGCATATCTGCCGGGAATTGTTTCATAAATCCAGCCTTATGGTCTGCACTATACGCTTTCTTAAATGCAGCAGTAGAAGCACCGACAAGAGCACCTACTTGTCCCATATTTTGATGGCCACTTTCTAACGTTTCTCCTTTTACATCCTCGACTGCTTTTCCGACTTTTCCTAATGCAAGTCGAGAAGCAAACGCATCTTTATTCACATAGGATTTATCAAACAGATTATTTCCTTGCTTATCCTTCGCATTAACTGGCATAGCTCCCACTTTTGTTGCCGCCTGTTCTGCGTGGTTTCTAAATCCTTGTACTTTGGTGTTCAGATGGTCGTTCCAGTGTTTCTCTTTCTCTTCTGCTGACATATTTTCTGGTAACTGACTCATAAACGTATCTTTATGGTCTGCCTCATACCCCTTTTGGAATGCATTCGTTGCAGCGTTAACTAAATCTCTAGCATTTCCATATGGTGTAGCGGTTTTCTTCATATTTTGTAAATCTTGTTTCCGCTGATTTGAGAAACGAGACATCTGATCATTGTTTGTTTTCGCTACTTTTTTAGCAATCTCTGCATCGGAAGCACTAGGGAATGCTTGTTTTAAGCGACTTGCAACTGCAGAATCGGGATTATCCGCTTTCCAATTTTCAAAATCTTTTGTAGCTAAATCCTGTGCGATATCTTCATCGGTTAGTTCTGGATAAGATTCGTCATTTAGATTTGAATACGTATCCGCACCCTTCTTTACACTCGAACCAATATGTTTTCCTAAGGCTACAGCCCCTTCGCCAACTGCAGCAGCAGATCTTCCAGTAACTGCACCAGTAAATCCGCCCGCTTTACTGCCAGCGAATGTCCCTATTGCCATTCCTTCTGGTCCAAGACCAGCTCCTGCTGTCATACCTGCAAGTCCACCAGCCGCTTTACCAATTGAACTTCCAATTTGACCAGCTTTTAACATACGAGCTGCACGAGATGTTGTACCAACATCTGTCCCTAAATTCGCTCCTAATGCATCTTTCGGGTTATCAGCATCTTCTTTTGTCTTTTCTTTATCCCCTTTATCATCAGGTTTTGCTTTTGAATTACGATAGTCATCACGAACACCTTTAACCAGTCCAGCCACACTTGCTAAAGCACCCATACCCATCATCGTACCTGCTCTATGAATACCACCTGATGCATTGGTACTAAGGCCAATAAAACTTTTCACAATCTCACCTATTGGGATAAACATAGCAAGTAAAATTAATTTGATTAACGGACTATTTGCTGCTCCAATTAAAGAAATAATGAGCCATAAGGTAATCGCATGAATTGCTTGTATGAACACCGCTCCTATAAATTCACGTATCCAATATAATGTCTGTTGTTTCTTTTGTGGAAATAGCCACATACCTACCATTAACGGACCAATTAACATTAAAACGTATAGTGACACCGCTCGCATTAAGTAGTAAAAGTTTGCCCAGACGATGAGACCAGCTTCTATAAACAAACCAAATATAATAAACATATAGTCATTTTCATGACCTTTCAAACCCAGCTCAGTAATGGTAAGTCCAGCCCCACCAAATCCAGGTTGTAGAAATTTAGTACCCTTATCTGGATCAAAATTCCCCCCACTTGCTACATTAACAGCGTCTCTAAACTCTATTATTATCCAAGAATTGATTTCAAATATGAGTGTGTAGAAGTAATCGAGGTGCCAAAGAAAAATTGAAATGATCATTAAATCCTTCGCATACTCTATTAATGCTGTTCTATTATTAGGATTAATAGCTGTTGCCGAATATTTTGCCGCCGTAATAACTACACTGACAAGGACACAAAAAGCAACAAGCTTGAACATGACAGGCATGCCTGTGTCTAATACTTTGGTTAAAGAATTACCTGAAAATAAGAAATCTAAGTTTGTCCCCTTTCCTTCTGTTCCCTCTCCTCCAAACACTAAAACTGGCAGCGGATCCAAAGTTGCATACACCGGACTAAGAAAAGCCTTTACTATAGCAATAATTAAGCCTCCGACCCACTCTACTATTTTCTCAAGCATAATTTCACCTTCCTTTTTAAGAGTACGCTATTATCCTGCGTACCCTTGTACTTTCTTCATATTGTTTAAAAGCTCTTGTAGTACCGCTTCATTCGATTCAATGAACATCATTTCTTTGTCAGATGGATCAGTTTGAATCCAAACCGAACTATCTCCTACTCGGAAAATCCCTTCTCCTTTTCCAGGGTTGTTGAGAATAATATCAAGCTCCCCAGCAGTTAAGTTAAAGTTCTCCTGGATCTTTTTCTTATCAATCTTATTTTGTTCTAAGAAGAAATAAGAGAAAGTAGATTGCAAGATACCACGAGCTTTTACATTTTCTAAAATACGAACGAAGTCCTGACTCGCCCAACACATACCAGCATTTCTTTTACGTGAACGACGTGCTACTTTTTCCAGGAAGTTAACCGTTTGTTCATAGTCGATAAACTGCCACATCTCATCGACATATAATACTTTTCGCTTGATAGCGTGTTCTGGACTCTTAATCCAATGCTCCCAAATATAGTTCAAGATAACGTGGAAAGCGATTGGTTTTAAGAATCCTTCTTCTAAATGACTAATATTAAAATTAACAACACGAGATTCATTTAACTGTGTTTCTACGCCACGACCAAAATGACTTTGTCCATCAAATAATGGTTTTGAACCATCGCGTAAGAATGGTCGAATCGCAGCAATTAACTCTTCTGCTTTTACATCGTCTCCATGATGTTCTACTATGACATCATAGATTTCTTTTAACTCTGGCTCTGGCTTTCTCACTTGAGACTGAATTAACTGTCCATCCACTTTCTTCACTTCATCTGTATATAAAGAGGAAGGATGTGAAGTAATACCATGTTTATCAAACACTTCACGGATTGCATCTTCTAGCATAGTACGTTGGAATACATTTAATCCTGGTTGATCAAAGTCTTGCCCGCGAATAATAATGTCAAAGAAACCTAGTATTTCATTGATTTTCTCTAAAATTGGTACAAATCTCACATACTTCATGCCATCACGCTCTACAAGTTCTTTCTTATCATATTGTTCAAGTGCTTCTAGCTCTTCATCTTTATCCGTAATCTGAAGTTCTGTTACAGCGATTGCACAAGGATTGATAATGATATTACTTTCAGGTGAAATATTTAAATTAATACCACCTAGACGTTTTGTAATTTTTACGAATTCTCCTTCTGGATCGATAATCATTGCATGCGTATCTGCAAGTGACGTTTCACGAGCTAACTTCATTTTTAAAAGTAAACTTTTTCCGGAACCTGAGATCCCTGTTACACCAATGTTATAGTTTGGAGGACGATAATCTGCATTCCCGAATGAATTTAAAAATTCTACTTGCCCAGTAATTTTGTTCTTTCCTATTGGTATCCCACCATTAAACCTTCCGGAACCTGACACAAAAGGTGCAAATGTACATAACGCACGTCTATCGATATTTCGATAGGTATCTTGTAACGTATTTAGTGCTCCTAGCGGCATAACAGCTTTCAAACCACTCTTCACACGGTTCCAAGTACTTGCTATCTTAAAGTGAGATGCTTGCATTTCATCTTCAATATACTCACATAAAACGTCCAATTCTTTCTTTGATTCTGCGTAAGCAACACCCATTGTACTCACCATATAGGAGTCGTTTTCATTGAACTGGATTTCATCCATTAAATTGTTTGTATCTTGAATTTTTGCATCTAAGTCTTTTTCTTGGTCAATGTTGCCTCGTGTACGTTGGAAAGAAAGATTGGAACGTAACATCGTCAGCTGCATATCTAATGATCGCATTGCTTTAGCTTTTGGTTCTTTATGAATATCGATCATGACATCCACTTCCCCAGCCGAAGTTAACATGTTGAGCCAATTGGTTTGCATCATACGCGGGTACCCATCACGTGGAATATAAAACGGACGAAAGAACGTATTACTTCCTAAAGATTGTTTAATGACCCCATAATCTTCTGCATCAATTTTCATTCCTTCTGGAGCAATAACATCAAACACTGTTGTTTGATTGTCTAATTGCGTCGGTATTTCCTCTTCTTCCAACTCTTCCTCCTCTAGCTCCAATTCGTCCCTCTCTTCTGCTTCTATTTTTTTCTTTTCCTTTTTCTTTTTTCCGAACAACTTCATGTTTACGCCACCCCGTTATTTGATTTTTCTGCCTTTTCTTCCGCTAGCACTTTCTTCATTAACTCTAGTTTTCTTTCATTCGTTTCCCCTGTTGAATAGAGGGAGAAATTCTCGTTTTCAATTAAATCCTGGAAACGAGCTTTTATAGCTTTACGACGGTTAAATGCTACATATAAAAGTTCTATTAATTTATCTTTCGTTAACATTTCTACATTAATTTTTGCTTTCGATAGTAGATTTCGAGATGCATTATAACGACGATATAGTTCGTTAAATGCCTTATCTACAATCTTTTCTTCTAACTCGTCCTCTGTATCAGCCGTAATCGTACTAATATCAACCTTGTATGGATAAATTAAATAACGTTTTTGTTCATATCGAGGTTGCGAACGTTGCCAGTACTCTAAATTATCAATAACTTCTTGACCATATAGAACCGTCTCTGGTGTAAGGTCCTTCGCACCTTTCATCGTTTCTGTCATTTTTCGTACAGGATCTGTTAAATCTACAAACTTACTTTGAATATATACTTTCGTATTAAACTCTAATGTGGTTAACCATGATTCAATTTTGATATCAATCGCTTCTTGTTCCATATTGGAAAGTAAATAATAGTTAACTGGATGTGCTTCCGCAATCAGGACAAATATGTCATCATGATACCGAATCATATGATTATCAATTTCCTTAATGTCTTCTACAAAAGTACGAAAGAAGTCAACATTATCCTCATCAATTTCCGATTCAGCAGACATATTTTTTTTATTTTTCTTTCCAGCTTTTTCAGTAGTGTGTTTCTCTACTCCACCTTGCTTTTTCCCTTTTTTCTTAGAACCAAACAGCGGTTTTCCATTCATTTTCCGATAAAAGAAAAATCCTACAATGGCTATCGCCGCAAAATATATCATTTCTAACATTTACAGATTCTCCTTTGCCCATGTAGTTGGCTCGTACCCTTTTCTCCACTTACCTTTTTCGGAGCGGCTACGCATTTTAATAATTAAATACTTATCTAGATACATGTGTTGTTTTTCTTTATATATAAACGCAAACGCTATTACACTTACTACCGTTGGTAGTGCTAAAATTAAGCAAATAAAAAATGCTACTACCGCATCAATAGGTGCAAATAACCGCCATAAGAATGGTACATATAAATAAAGGGATGCTCCGCCACCCAATAGATAAATCAATTGGCGTTTGCTCAGCACTCCTAATAGTGTTTTTTGCTCCGAAGTCATATCAACAGGAACAGTTACTTTTCTCATTCTTTTTCCTCCCTTGTATAAGAGAAGCTCTCCCCAAATCGAGGAGAGCTTCTCTTATGTTAGATTGTCGTAACCCAAGCAGCGATATCGTAAGCTTTGATCATGACAAAGCCTCCAATTGCTGCGCAGGCTAAACCAATCATAGCTTGTGTACGGTTTTCAGGATTCTTCCCTTGTGCACCAGATAGTTTAATAGCTGCAAATACAACGCAAGCTGCCACCCATATTCCCCCAAAACCAATTAAGGTTTTCACCAAAGTGTTCATGCTTTTTTGGACGGTTTCAGCATTGGCACCACTGCCACTACCACCAAGCCCCTTCGTAAAGCTACTTTTTGCCAGTAAGAAATCTCCTACTGATGTTGTCATAAGTTTTGCAGACAACCAATTCAACATAATTCCTGCACCTCCAGGTGTTTTTGCTCGCAAAACGCAAAAAGACCTCAATACACGCACACGTCCCCTAAGGACATGGCGCATATTGAGGTCTTCTCTTATATGCGAACTGATTAATTTTATATTTTTTATTGTAAAATCTTATTACTTTTATATTATATCAATACGTTTTTATAAAAACAAGTCCTTGTTTACACCTTTATTTATACCCTCTTTGTTAGGATCGTACCATATTACCGTCCTTAAGACCTAAAGCATTCATATCTTCTTTCAGTGAGCAACATGATTCTATTTTATCTCTAAGGGTATGCGCTTCTTTTTTCTTATTCATTTTAATCCCTCCAACAACTTATTATGCTCCTTAATAAGAGTATACTACCTATTAAGGAGTGTCTAAGCCTTGTGTTTATCAAACTATTCATTAGAAACAAAAAACAGGTAATTGTGCGTTTTTCACAAGTACCTGTTTTTCACTACTTCTATCTACTCTTTGTTTCTTAAAATTTCATTAACCTTTTCGACACTTAATTCAGTGGCTTCCGCTATCTTCTCTATAGGTACACCTACTTTAATTAAATTATGAATCATTTCTATTCTAGCTTCTTTTGCTGCTTTTTCTTCTGCTGTCTCTATTTCTGATATTCTATCTTTTATTGCCTTCTCTCTCGCCTCATATAAGCGTAAAAAGTCTTTATCACTACTTAAACGCTCCCAATCCTCTATTGCCTTTTTCAAAACTGGATCTTTTTCCATCGCGATTCCCTCCAGGATTGTAGTTAATTTCTCATCTTCATATGCAGGAAATAATAATAGCCAACGTGCTAATATATCCTCCCATGGATCCATTCGATCTTCTTGCCATTCTCGAATTACTTTTGGAATCTCAAGAAAGTGCAATTGCATATTCTCTGAAATTATGTGCTCCGATTTTTTGTTCATGACTACACCGACATTATGAAAGTCCTCTTCTCCTGGAAACAGAATGAAATCTACTATATTAATACAAATAGTTGGTCTTAATTCTGTATACTTCATCCCCTGAGTCATTTGAGAATAATACATGCCAGCCCAGTAGAACAAAGATCGCTCGATCATGTCTTTTTTGTCGCGAACCTGTATCTCTATATTTAATTTTATACCATTATTCAGAGTAGCTCGCAAATCTAAAATAGACAATTTATCATCCTTTTGCTCCCTTGGAAGATGCGGATCATCCAAATGCAAAGAAATGATTTTCTCATCTAAAGAGGATTGTAATACCGCATTAAGAAAACCAATGAGTATATCCTCGTTTCCTTCTACTCCAAACAAGCGCTTGAAAGCAAAATCAACTCGTAAATTTACTAGATTTTTTTTCATAGATGTATTCATATTGTCTTCTACCTTTCTTTTAGTGAATTTAAATCCTCTGTAGTAATTGAATATAAGAAAAAGATAGAATTACAAACTCTATCTTTTTCAATCTACCTTTAGAAAGTTTACTTTTTTCTGCACGCTTAACCACTTCTAACACTCAATCATGATGCACAATCATTGCAAGATCATCTTTCTTAAAAAGACAATCTACATCTGCAGTTTTTACATGATAGCTGTGTAGAATGCGCATCCATTTCTAGAAAATCACGGATTGCAGTAAAGCTATAACTTTTCCTCTAAAGCATCTCTCCAATAAAAAAGGAAATCTCGTATACATCCATTGAAATAGACATGATACAAATAGATTCTCCCTTTTTTATTTGTATACCTAAATCTAAAGACCTTTTTACAAATGATTCCTAACTTGAAGACAATACAAAAAGGGCTTCTTCAAGTCGATTAAAAATGTGCATAGCAAAATAAGCTATATATACACTAATCGGCTCAAAAAAGCCCTTTCATAAATGAAACAAGACGCAACTTGCTTCTACAACTCAACCACAAAACAATAAGGTGTGGGAATAAACGGAATCAATTAAACAATAAATATAATTCCATATTAATGAATTCATACAAAAATTTCAATAATTTTATGTTTTCTTAAGATATCCCGCTCATTTTTTTAAAATTCATATGCTTTATCACTACCTTGTTTTCTTCATCAAATGATATAACTCCCTCCACGATAATATTTAATTTAATATTGAAATTCTCTAAAACTCGATGTATTATATTTTTGTGTTTTTCTCAGTTCCCAAGCCGAGAATACATCATCACTTCTGAAAGGACCCGAACTCCAGCGGGTTCTTTTTATTTACTTGAACTCATTTTCGAATTATTATATTATATTTTCGGGTCTTGCTCCATAAATCATTATCAGGAGAATCTGCAGATTTGCAGGTTCTTTTTTTATAAAATAAAAAAGCAGCTGTTAGGTTACTTAAAGTTTGTCTTATCACCAAATAAAATGATATATATATTCTCCCGTTATACTTTTATCAACTCCTGCAACTCTAGCAAATCTTACTATGTCCGCCCCCTGAATGAAATACATTTTTAGCATAACTGGCACCCGCGACCACATAACACGATAAAGCTCATTCACTCTTTGCCTAGTCGTAACAATTAAATCATTTGCAGGTCCATTAATCCATGCAGTTGTTCTAACTGAAGTAAACGGAAGATCTATCCCATTAACAACTATTCTTGCAATACTTTGCGTTATATCCACATCGATCCCCTCATTCCAAGAATCAAATATGTTTCCCATATTTACATAAGTATTCTTAGTTATAAGAAATGTTTAAAGTGAATTCTTTATAAAATAAAAAAGAGTGCTATTAAGATATGCACTCCTTCAAAAGACTTTACCAATCTCGATGTTCACCATGATCATGATCACGATTGCGGTCATGATCACGTCTACGACGACACTCATCACAATCGCAATCGCGTCTACAATGACAGTCGTTAAAATCGTTTCTTCTACGTCTACGACCGCATCCGCAAAATACTAAATCATCCCAAAATCTATTACAATCTCGAGAATGTCCAAAATTATTATTCCATCCCATAGATATGATTCCCTCCTCTAAAAATAGAATTCATCATATTCTATGATTAAAAGGTGAAAACAGCTTGTTTACTAGTCTATATTTTATGTTTTAGACTAATAATATTTCAATTTACAGAAATATCTCATCCCTATATTTATTTGTTCGTTTGTTTTGTTTAAATGGGCTAATCTATTAAATCCATTAATCCAACTATTACATATTAACGTCTCATTCATATACTATAGTAGATTGCTAGATTAGAGATTTCTCTTCAAGTAGCATTAGCTTTAAGATTGCTTGGAATACCAACCTGCGATTAATTACCACATCAAAAAGAGGGCATTAGCTCTCTTTTTGATTTTCCCTATTTTCTCTTAACAAGTAAGACCAGAAAATTCCTGAACAAAAAAAAGTGCTTTTCTTCAAAGCACTCTTTCCAAAGACTTTACCAATCTCAACGATCATCGTGATTATGACCGCGATCGTGATCATGATTACGTCTGCGACGACACTCATCACAATCGCAGTCTCGTCTACAATGACAGTCGTTAAAATCGTTTCTTCTACGTCTACGACCGCATCCGTAAAATACTAAATCATCCCAAAATCTATTACAATCTCGAGAATGCCCAAAATTATTATCCCATCTCATAGATATGATTCCCTCCTCTAAAAATAGAATTCATCATATTCTATGATTAAAAGGTAGAAATAGTTTGTTTACTAGTCTATGTTTCAAACTAATAATATTTCAATTTGCAAGTTTATCTCACGCCTTATCTTTCCTTAACAACAAACAAGACGCCACCCAGATCATGGTAGCGCCTACGATAATTGCTATACACATGTTTGTTCTATCTACATAGTAAAATAAAACACCCATAATGGACATATCATAAGATTAGTAACCCTATTTTCTGTCCGTTGATTATTATGTTTATAGACCTAGATTATGCACATCTATACTCAGTAAGTGCATACCCTATTACATGAACACTACTTTAGGGGTGATTATATTATGAATCCTTTACCGATGAGGATTGTTGTAGCTCCAGCTTCGACTTGGCAACATTTACCTCATCATCCTTCATATGATCAATATGGTATGCAACCTGGGTATAATTCTTTTACTCCTACAATTGCGCATTACCCTACGATATACCAATATCACTATATTTTTCCATCATTGTATTTCCAAGAGTTTCACGGTACATTTAACATCTAATCTAAATAGAAAAACATCCGTTATCTGTACCATTGATGGTCAATTCATATTATAACTAAAACAGTATTTAAATACGTTTAATGTGTAATTTCTATATAACAAAGAAAAAAGCACCCGCTTTGGATGCTTCTTGTATTATTTATTAAAATGTGTTGAATAATCAACACATAATTCTTTCATTTCCTTAACGTAATCATGACTGTGTAATTCAGTTCAATGAATTACTTTGTTATTCTTTCTTTCAATAGCCGTTCCATAATATTTGCCATTATCATCTGTTGCTATCTTTATTTCCCAGTTCCATACTACTGGTTTAAATATTCCATTAAGATCCGGAATATCTACTTTTACCTTCAAGTAATAATGTTCTATCTTTGGCGTGAATACGATGACTTCCTTACTTTCTTTAAAACCCATAAAACCATTTCCTTTTTTCTCCTTACCTTATAACATTCGACAAGAAAGAAGAATATCCTACAATAGAAAAAAGCCATCACCTAAGTGACAGCTCTTTCACGGCTTATAAAAATATTAAAGGGGATGGGAGAAATCATTCACGAAAGGGGAATTTCGCAATCATTTCAAGGTCAAGATTACTCTCAACCTTCTCCAAGCCACCGCATCATGTAATTTTTTAGCTCTTATTAGCTGCGCGCTTTACGTTCGGTGACTGGGAGAAGAGCAAGAGCTTCCATAACCTCTTTCAACCGACGACGTTCAGTAGTTGCTCCATGCGTAAGAGCTGTCATCGGTTCAAAAAGAGCTAGGGACTCTCTTGTTTATGCTTCGTGGAACTGGTCAATACATCAGCTGTCGCAGGGACGCAAGGGGAATGTTTCCGCTGTATTGGCTCAAACAAAGAGTGGAACTCTTTGCCCTCGTTTTGGTCATTAATAAGAATCGTGAGTAATTACTAATGTACGAGATACGTATACTTTTTAGCTTTTTAGAATGCAAGTGTCACTCAATCATGAGCAACCACCCCCATTCCATTTTCAAGAACCGACATATTAGAGGGAATAGACTTATATTTATTATCAACCCAGAGGACGCATTCCGAGCTGATTGATAAATACAATAGAAACAGCATGACGAATGCGAGTTATCTCACACCCACTACACTGGAATATGTTTTCATTGGTCTTTTCGTCTTAACGCGGGTTCGTACCGCCTTGCCCGCCCTATTATGCGGTATACGTTACCGTGACATTCTCGCATCAGAACGTTTCACTTATAGGTGTACTAATCCTCTTCGATATGCGGTTGTCAAAGGGCTTGTACATTAAGAATACCATTGATTTCATTATCAAAATTCCCCCTATTTAGTCCCCATTTTTGTCGGCATTTTTTCGATGTTTTGAAAAACATAAACATTCCAATTTATTATATTTCTTCTTTTTTTGATAATATATGTATCTTGTTTGGGTATTAATATCATATAATTGAACTATTATAATTTTATAAAAGTAAGGATGGTTAGACATGACGGTACAACAAGAAAAAGTAACACGGCGCGTTGTTTGTAGGAAATGTAAATCAGATCAAATAGTCGGTAATAAGCGTGGTTATAATTTCAAAAGGGCGTTTTTTATTCTGTTTCTTCTGTTAGGTACACTTATAACTATTGGAATAGTTTCTAATTTTTTATATGTTATAGTTCCTCGAAATTCTATGGATGGAGTTGTTGGACTTTCTGCACTTCTTGGTTTTCTTATTATACTTCTAGGACCACCGATAACTTTATTCAGTGGATTTGTTGGTAGAAAAAATATTGTCAATGGTTGCATGAATTGCGGACATACGTGGATGCCTAAAAAATAAAACATCAAAAGCCAAATGGATAGTCAACTAAAAACTATCACTTTGGCTTTTTTGTATTATTAAATCATTCCTAACGATGTAGCAATCAATCGAATCGCATTTTTCTTCTTATACTTTCTTCATCGATAATTCAGTGTAAATAAAGCTATCTATCGGCTTATCCGCATTTAAGTACTTCCTCTTAATAATTTCCGCCTCGTCATAGTCTAAAACGTACTGTAAAGCCTTATCGATCTGCTTGAACTTGATATTGCTAACATGTCTCGTATCTCTAATCTCCGGAAACAGACTAATTCCTTCGTGTTTTAACTCCATTTCATTTTCAAAGCGCGTTTTTAATGCACGGTATTCCTTTAGTATTTTCACTACTTCTTTCTGAACCTGTTTTTCTGTCTCTCTATCAATAGCCGGTAATAAAGTTAATTGTCTCTCCATGAAGGAATCCACTATTTCTGAATTTGTCTTTTTAACATCACGTAAGGTACGTGAAATTTTACTATCTCTTTGTTGAATAAGGGAAACATGCATAGCGAGTAGCCCCCACCATCCACTCTGCATGGTTCCGTTATCCATTAAGCCTTTAATAACTTACGTTTATTGTTAGCCATCTTCTCTTTTGCTGTTTCAATGTTATTTGCTCCCCTTTGATGGTCCTGATCAAACTGAATCATTCCATCAAACATAACTGGTGCTACTGCTTCATCAACGTATTGCAAGTAATCCACTGGCGCTCGTTCTGTCTGTTCTACTAAATACCCATAAATATCAAAATCTGCTCCTGGTATAGACTTCTTGCCTTTAGGTTGATGAGACATCCTTACATAAGATTGAATGACTGATAGTGGTACCACGAATACTGACTTGTCCTTGCTAAACTCAATAAGGAAGAAACATATTGCTCCCATCTTCTCCGCTTTCTCCAGGTAATCCAATTGATACTGTGCAATGTTCTTCAAATCAAAACGTGTATCTTTCTCTGTAGACTTCGCTTCAAATGTGATAGCTCGTCCCTTATACACACCGTCATAGTCAACTGTACTTTTAGCTTCATAGAATCCATTTAGTACACGGCCACCTTTACTTTTTAACACCTTCACAGGAGTCGGACGCTTGTTTATAAGCGCCACTCCCCCTCTTTGATACATTTCGTTCGCTAGATTGATAAGCATTTCAAATACCATTCCGCGGTTTCCTAGTCCCATTGTTATTCCTCACTTTCTATTAAAAGTATTATTTTGTTAAAAAATTCATTTCGATTTATAATCGCTATCTTTTTCTTTAATTTTCCAGTAAAATCAAATGTAAATATTTTAATTACATAGGAGAAAGCAATGAAACATAACATCAATCTATGGTCCTTTATTTTTTCTTTTATTTGCATTGGTTTATTCCTCTTATATCTTGAAATTGGTTCGATAGCCTCATCTGAAACGAAAATGTTTATTATGAATTCGCTACCTATCCACCCTTTATTTTTTTTACTAGTTTTAACAATAGGAACTTTTTTTGCTGGTATGAAAGGATTTTCTAAAATAAATAATTGGGTTGCGATGCTTAGAAGCATAGCAACCATTCTACTAACACTTTTATTATCAGTGTTTTTAACACTAACTTTGACCGTTGGCTATGCATTAAGTTAAACGTAATTCTTCACGAATAAAAACCAATATTCCGTCAATACTGTAGACAACCCATTTCGAACCATATTCCATTACCTGAGCAGTTAGCTTTTGCTAGCTGCTCTTTATTTGTACAAGGTACTCAATTGACTGGCGTATATATAATATTCTGAGTTCCTTTCTTTATAAAATAATCGTTATAAAATGAGGCTCGTCACGAGAGCACTTTACTAAGTGCTCTTTTTATATTCCAACTTAATACAAAATGAAATTTTTATTACATTTTTTAATTCAAATATTCATTTCATCAATGTATAAAGAATATTACTTCTTCTTTAAGTATCTTTATGAACAAAATTTATAACCTTTACTCCACTTGGATCTATATTAAAAGTAATAGTTTCTATGCCATTCGGAGGGTTATGAGCTCCTATATAAGTTTTATATTGAACTCTAACAATAAAATTAAAGTTTTCTTCTGGGAAACGTTCAATTTTTATAATTTTTGTATCCGTTAAACTATACTGATGATCTGGTCCAAGCTTCCTTCTGATAACTTGACTTGCATATGGTGCTAATAAAGTATTATAAGAATCATACAACTCTTGATCATTACTATTAACCGCTTTGATATCTAACGGATTTAAAAATAAAACTACCATTACAATTCCAAAAAACAAACTAATCACTTTACCTTTTAACACATAATCACCCTTATTTAATTTGGATATCCGTTAACCTCCCCAGCATAAGAGATGACTATTCTTCATCCTTATTTAACTTCTTTTATTCAAACAGCGTTTTTGTTTAGTTTCAATCTAAAAGTAAAATTTTCATTTTTTCATTCAACCAAGTTCATAACATATTCTTTTCCTCTGATAAAATAATGATTAGGTGTCCCACGCGCATTTTATCCCCTGGAAATAATACCTTTCACGTACTTACGTATTAGAAACTTTATTTCTGCTTCTTCTGCAATAGCAATTTTGTTCACTTTTTTGATACATTTATGAAACATTCACATGTTATCTTCAATATGTTCTATTCTTTTTGAAAAACCATGTGAGAATACCAAAATAAGAAGCCCTAGAGCCCTAACTCTAGGGCTTCTTGTTTTCAAATAAGGATTTTGTCTTAAATCTGCACCAATTTTAAGACGCATATATACCATATCTTGTGCACCTTTTTTATATAAATCTTGTTCATTGGGCGCCTTTAAAAGCACTCTTTTTATTGAAAAACTACACAAAGAGAAAAAACTCATACAATGTAAAATGTACCCTATAGAATAGACTTTTTTCAAGTGTCAATTCTATAGGGTACATTTTATTATTTTCTGTCTTTTTTATTTACTTTAAAGTAATCCATTCATAGCTTGCCCACTCTTTTGGTTTCTTATCGTACTTAATACGACCAGTCGTACAAAATGAAGCAATCATCCATTGTATAAGGTTCATCTTGGCGTATGGATCAACACACTCCTCAATTTTTTTCAATTGATAACCGGTACTATTTTTCTGCCAAATTGTATATAAACGAAAATGAGTTGTCGTAACAAGTCTAGCTTTTGTTGTAACTTGCCATTTAGAAATTTTCGTTAAATCCTCTTTGACTTTTCTCTCATACTCTTGTTTTATCACTTTATAAGTCGTATCTTTTTTAATTAATCCATTAGAGATTGTAAAAGGCATTTGATGCACCTCATAAACTGTTCCTTCTTCATCTCCTAAAATATTTGATTCTACTAGAAACATATTTTTTAGTTTTAACTGTTCTGTTAATTCTTTCCCGCTCCGATAAAATGGCTCCTTTATCTTCTGCAACAAGATAACCTGCACAATTAATCCTATTAGTAAAGGATATGCTAATACAAACAATATATTAATAAACATGTTTAAAATAATAATGCCTATTAGCGCAAAAATTGTAAAGTAAATATAGGTTTCTCTTTGATGAATGATTCTACTGTTCAAGCCAAGATACCTCCATTTTGATAAATAGTGAAAGCAATATACACAATTGCTCCTAATAAAATAGAACAAGCCCCTGGAAAGCTCTGTATCAGCTGTATTTCTTTCTTTGGTAGTTTTAAGCAGCATGCTCCAATTGGTCTTTAATCGCTCCTACAAACCCTAGAATTTTAATTAAACGATACACGCTAGCAATCCAAAAGAATAGTAAATGGAAAGCTGTTAATGTAATAGCGGTAAGCATAGCCGATTCCTCTGCTACATCGCTAACATATAGAGCTGCCACCACAAGCATTTTCGTATCACCGGGTGAAGAAAATTTAAATGTCTCTAACAATAAGCCACATACTAAGGCCATAGTTAGTACAATTACAATCTCTTTTCCCGTTCGTATTCCAGCAAAATACGTGATACCTAAACCTACTACTAAAAAAATGAAATGCCATATATTTTTTGTTTTTCTATACTTTAAGTCGGTAAATACATTAAGTACCATATAACTTAGAAATAATCCCATGATATACAGGCTCATTTTCTTTACTCCCCTCTTAATTTCATATAAAAATACTGTGTAAAAAAGGGAACCACTTTTAGAGTAGCCCCCTCGTTTATTTTTATATTTATTTTTTGTTCCAAGAATCAACATCTGCATTGCTTGATGCTTTTGTGAATCGAGCTAGAATTGTATCATAACCACCTTGGATTGCTTTCCATACGAACGGGCCAATTACTAATACAATAATCACCGCTAACGCGATTAACATACCGTTTTCTGATGATAATTGTGAGTCTTCGTTTTTTAACCAACTTTTCATTTTTGCTAACATTTCATTTCGTCTCCTTTATATATCAATTTTAAGTATCTACTAAAATTAGAACTTATCTATTTAAATCTTTAATTACTTATTCCAAGAATTTACGTCTGCATTGCTTGATGCTTTTGTGAATCTTGCCAGGATCGTATCATAACCACCTTGGATCGCCTTCCATACAAATGGGCCAATTACTAATACGATAATTACCGCCAGAGCGATTAACATACCGTTTTCTGATGATAGTTGCGAATCCTCATTTTTTAACCAATTTTTCATTTTTGCTAACATGATTGAATCTCCCTTCTCCATTTATTTGAGCTATACGTAATAAACATCATTCATCTAAAACTTCTATTACTTGTTCCAAGAATTCACATCTGCATTGTTTGATGCTTTTGTAAATCGAGCTAGAATTGTATCATACCCGCCTTGAATTGCTTTCCATACAAACGGGCCAATTACTAATACGATAATCACCGCTAACGCGATTAACATACCGTTTTCTGATGATAATTGTGAGTCTTCGTTTTTTAACCAATTCTTCATTTTTGTTAACATGTGTAATGCTCCTTTACCTATTCCATTTTTGATAACATCTACTATAAACTTGCAAATCCTTGCATTAAGGATTGAATAACAATCACCATTGGATAAATCACAATACATCCAATAACTGCGACGTTAAATTTATTCATTTCCATCGGCTTATTTTGAATGAGACGGTTATAGTTCTCATGTTTTAACTCACGCAGCATTTTAATCTGTGCATCCATAATACGAAGACTCTGTACCTTGTCCGTTTTTTGCGCTTGTTGCAATGCAATCGTAAAGGTATTTACTTCTGGACTATTTAAAGCAGCAGCAAAGTTTCGAAATGGTTGATCCGAGCCAGCATACATTTCTAATTCCGCAGTAAGTGTAGATACATACGGACGAAGATGTCTTCCAGCATATATCTCTGCCTTTTTTACTGCTTCTAATGTTGTATGTGTTTTTAACAGCTGCAGCATAGGAATTAGATACTCTGGTAATTCGAACTTCCTAGCTTCTATCGCCTGCTTGATTCTTCTCTTTGATAGATAATCAGGATAGAAGTAAAGCAGTGGTGAAATCAAAACTCCCACTTTAAATAAGTAGTAATCATGGAACACCGTACATATCAAGAAAACAGAGGTGAAAATGATGGGATATGCTACCTTCATCTTTAAATATTCTTCTGGTTTCGTATCCAGGCCAGCTTCTTCTAATTTTTTCTGAATCTGCTCTTTCTTTTCTTCTGTCAGGTACTTATGTGATAACGACTGGAAGGGCGCGAGCATCATCTGATTTAAATTCTTCTTTTCAATTCGTTTTGCATTTTCTACATAGTTCGTAAGTAAGCTACCGCTATCTTTTTTACTTTGTAGAAAGGTAGAGAATACCCAGTACATGACAACGAATACCACTACAGCTAAAATCGTAGCCACCTTATTCCCCTCTTTCTGTTGGGTTATAATTTGCAATCTTTTCTACACGGATTGCTAAGAAAAAGACAATGAACATATTTACCGCTAACGCGATTTTTCCCATCATAGAACCTGCTAAAAATCCATATGCTTCTTTTGACATCAACATAATAACAATCGGCATAGCAATGACAATTAAGCAGTTCTGTACAAAGGCACGTTGCGCTTGCGACAAACTAGAACGCAATCTTGCCAGGTATAGCTTTTGTTTTTCGAAATCTTCTGCAATATCTAGTAAGACTTGAACTGAATTTGTTCCACCTTCTCGGCTGCACACTTCCAACATTTCATGGAAGAAAACCAATTCTCTAAAGTTAAACGTTTCATTGAATCCTCTAAATGCACGATGCATTGTGGTTCCACCTTCTAATAAAAGAGAAACTTTCTCTATTTCTTCTTGAATGCTTTCATGCATCATTGGCTTCACCTGAACTAATACCCGTTTTGCATTGTTACTAATTTGAAGTGCATTTGCTACAGCTTTCATATAGATAGAAAGACGGTCAATGACAACCAAGTAGTAACATTTTTTTCTTCGATAAAGAAGAAACCTTGGAACTAAAAATCCAGATAAAACGGTAATCAGTGTAAAAGGATCTCTACCAAAAGAAAAATAGAATACTGCTGCAATACTCATTCCGGAAAGAATCGTATATACCCAGTACATACTTTTTGTTAATTTCCACTCGTACTTTTGGGCTTCTTGGATAACGGATTGTGGCAAATACATTCGTATCCCTTTGATATTTCTTAATTCCAAGCGCCTTTCTTCTTTCTCATTTTCTTGAACAAATTGAGAAAGAGCAGAACCTTTAGATTTCGCAAAAAGTAAAACGAGCAATCCTACACTAATAAAGATTAAAAATATACATCCATAGGCTAACAAACTATGCATACTGCACCTCCTTTTGTGAAAGGAATGGCGCATAAAGAGCTGGATTTACAGTAGAAGAACGGAATTTCTTCTCCATTTCAGCTGACATTTTTGCTGTAATAATATGTTGGCCATGAATTTTCCCTATTCTTTCATTCATTTCATCTTGTTTCTCATATGTTGGCATAAACTGAGACAATGGATTAAACTGTATATCTTCCTGATAATCCAATAGTTCAATCATCTCTGTAATATAACGATTTCCATCATCTTTCTTTTCCAAAAAGACAATTACATCAAATGTCTGTGAAATCAATTCATATAAATACTGGGCATCAATATTCGCACCACTTTGCAGACACATAAGCATTAAACGCCTAACTGCTTCTTTTGCACTTCTTGCATGGACAGAAGTGAAACCAGGATGTCCTGTTTGGAAAAAGTTAATCATTTTTAACGCTTCTTTCCCCCTCGATTCCCCTACAATTAATCGCTTGGGCCCTTGACGTAAAGCATTTGTTAACAATCTATCAAAGTCGATTGCATTTTCTTCTACTTCCGATGCCCTACACTGCATCGGAACAAAATGATGTTCTGGAAAAATGCGATGCAAATATAATTCAGGGTTATCTTCTACTACAAGAGTACGTTCTTTTTTCTTTCCTTTCGGAATGTGAGAAGCAAGATATTTCATAAACTCTGATTTCCCTGTACCCGTAGCTCCAGCAACTAAAATATTCATTTTGGCTTTCACAGCTGCAGCCAAAAAGTTCAACATTTCTTTCGATGCTTGATTGGTAGATAACATCCGCTCTTCAGAAGCACGAAGGTGATCCGCATTCTTACGAATCGTTATCGTTGTTCCGAGTCCCCCAAGTTCATCTAACGCAATATTGATACGTATATACGGAAATACGCAGTCAACATATGGCTTTGCTGTATTTAATGACTCTGATGTACTGTTTACCATCTTATAAGCTAGGGCTTTCACTTCTTCTTCTGTCTCAAATCGGTAAGGAAATGTACATTCTCCCTCTCCGATTTTTTCGTAAATGATTTCTTTTGTGCCATTGATATAAATATCAGTTACATCCTTATCTTCTTTTAAAGGTTCTATAATCCCAAATCCAACAATTTCATCACACACCATATTTAGTAACTGTTCCGAAGGTACATCTGAAACAACGACTTGATTGCTTAGTAAAAAGCCTTTAATAATTTGCTCCACAGCTGTTCTCTTCTCTTTATTCATAAAGGATTCGCTTAAGATATCACGATGTTCTTTTACTAAAAATGCACGAATTTCATCTGTAATATCTTTAATTTGTTGAGCTGTAGTTGTTCCTAACTTTCGAACCGATTTAGAACGAATCCTATAACCAAAGTGATATAAATCCACTCGATTTCGCTTTAAGGATACTTGTTTTTCCTGTAAATAGCCCCACATACTACTTGCCACCTTTTTAATTTCGTAAACCAAAGAGACCCTTTTTCATAGAGGAGTGCTGGGATGGAATATCAAGGCCAGCTGCTTCCATAATATGATGGACCTTTGCATTAATTTGCGGGGAACCAAATTGCATCCCCCATTCATAACTCGTACGATCTCTGTCATACGGAATTGTCACTGCAATGTTTTGGGAAGAAAGCTTTTCAATATCTTCTACATAGTCCTCGTCTCCCATATTCAAAACATGAATCATACGAGGTAATGTTAGCTTTGCTTCTTCTATTAGTTGTAATTCTCTTTTAATTGCTAACGCACCACGAGGGTTGCCATTTAGCACATGAACAACAAGGTCTGATTGGTATAGGATTGGGTAACTAAGCACCTCGGATAATTCAGTTGGTACCGATAGGATGATGTAGTCATATTCTGTATCTACAAGTGATTCGATAAATGTCGTTACAAACAATTCTTTGTTTTGAATCTCTGGAAATTGAGTTAAACTATAACCTGATGGAAACACCAGAAAATCCATCTTATCGTGTAATTTTTGCGTCAACCTTGGATTCACTTTTTTTTCTAGTAAATCTTGCTTGGTACAAATATACTGCAAGAGATTGTATTCATTTTCTTTTCTTACAAGCCCTAGCATATTTTTACTCTCATGGCTAAGACCTGTTCCAACCGCGAAGTTTGGTCTTACTTGGTCCGCTTCTACATAAAGCACCTTTTTCCCTAAATGAGCTAACTCATTTGCCATCGCAATACTTAACGTACTTTTTCCTACGTTTTCGTTTGTCGCATAAAAGGCAACCATTCTTACTTGCCGGTCCATCTTAAAAGCCCCTTCCTTATTTGGATTCGTTCAGATACTGTGCAACATATTCTTTTACACTTTTAGATATGGGGTTGGTTGAATGCTTCTCTACATAGTCTAAAATATTTTTCTGATCAGATATTTGCGAAAATCCTTCTGCTGGTTCTAATTCTTTCCCTGTTTGTTCTACCTTTTGTCCAACTGCAACAGGAATTACATCTCCAAGTGTTTTCGCACGATTTAGATATTGAAGTTGTTCTGGTGAAACAGCCAATGTATATAATCGCGTTACTTTTGGCTTTTGTTTTCCTTCTTGTTCCTCTTTTGATTCTTTTTTTTCTAGTACAAATGCATCTTCTGTATTGCTATCCTTTGCAGCAGTAACACGTACACGTTGGAAAAGACCACCGAATACTACCTTCTCATTGTCCCCGTCCTTCACAACCTGCTTAAAATATAAGTCCACATAGGTGTTAGGAATGATACTATTACCTGAACTTGTTTCCAAATCAACGAGTAACGGGAATGCAACTTCTCCATCTTTCAAATTTAAAATGGCAGAGTCAGGTAACTCCTCTTTCTTTACTACTTTATTTTTAAAAAGATAGCTATTTTCGGTGATTGGCTGCCCATCATTTGTCCACTTACCTATAACCTCTTTTTTACTTACACGTAATGCATTTGGAGGAATCCCATCACCAGGTAATGTTCGTTCCACTAGCATTTCTTCTTTAATCTCTGTATGCGCAGGTATATCCTTTGCAGCTACAACAACTTTTGTTGGTTTTACTGCATTTTCTACTGCAAAATGATTGTATCCATAGATACCCGCTACTGTTATAGCAGCTAAACCTACCGCTGTAATCTGCTTCTTTTGAAACTTAGACGGCTTCAATGTTTATATTCCTCCTTATGTAGCCTTTAAACGCAAAAAAGGACACACCTATGGCGTAAAACGCCTTAGGTGTGTCCTTTTAGCTAATCTAAAGTCTATATGAAAATGTTGGATTTATTTTCTTTAATATTACAATCTCAATATTATGATATATATAGTTTCATGTCAATCATTTCTAAAAAATATCTGTTTTTTCTATTTAAAAACCACGTAATCGATAATTAACCTCGCTCCAAAAACCCTGTTATAACAAGGTTTCTAACCTATTAAGCATCCCAAAAATATGTTGTAATTAATCTAACACAACTGAATATTCCAAGGTGTCGGTTGCTATCCTTTCTCTTTCATTTTATGGAGAAAAGAAGAGATCGCATGGAAATACTGTTCACAATAGTTGATGCAAGAGGCAAAATTATTATTAAAACGAAATCAATTTTGTTCCTGTTTCAAAATACTTTGCAGGAGCATAACTTTTCCCATTCCGATCCTGAAATTCACTTCCAATATATAACGATGCAATCATTACGATAATTCCAATCAAAATTACATGTTTCATACGTTGTTTTTTCTTTTTATCCATTCAATATTCCCCTTTCTACAAAAAAAAGACACATCCCATTAAGGGATGTGCCTTTGGTTTATCCATTCAGCTACTAGTTTAAGAAGGATATCTTATTGTGTTGATTCATCTAATTATACTATATTTTATTCTCATTTCCTATTTCTCATGTAATACCAATCTGTTAATTTATAAAGTACCTCTTCCTTACCAACCCAATTCCAACCAACTCCACTTCCTCCAGGGAATGGATCGTCAGGCAATACTCTTCTTTTTATGAAATCATCATACGCAACACCCTTAATCTCTACTTGCTCAGTTAAACATAAACTCATTTCATTGATACCTGCTGGAGCTGTTTCTACATTAAAAGTGTATACACCATCTTTTGTCTTCAGTGGTGAATACCATTTTTGGCCACCATCAATGATTTTCTCTTGTCCATCCCAATATAAAGACTTAGTTGGTCTTTTACTATCAAAAACATGTCCTGTTGCTTCAGATAAATACATATTTTTAGGTAGGAATTTTGCTGTAGTATCTTTAAGTTCTTTCTTCTCTAAATCTTGAGTAGACTTTAATCCTTCGTCTGCAAATGGGTATTGTGCCTTAGCAGCAGTAAATACACCAGGGTAATTCGCATTCCAATCATTTTTGTACTTACCGTTTACTTCATACGAAAATCCATAACCAGAATGTAGCTTAGAAGGAGCTAAATTACCAATACTCCCTGTCAAAGTTTCATAATACATTTCCCCAGTTATATCTTCTTTTGATACACGTTCACTTACTGTTTCTACTACACCTTTTACACTCGTTACACCACACATTGCCTTTTCTTTTGAAGGCTCATAGATTGCTGTTTTAATAGGATTATTTTTGTACGTAGTTTCCTCGATGTCTATACGATTACCAGCAGGGTTAATTTCCGCTTGAATTGTTCCTTTACCTTTATGTTGCCAGTCAAGGTTCAGGGTTTTCTTTTCTCCCTCAGTTAATCTTACCTTTTGTAAAGCTACTTGTTGTCCGTTATGTTTTAACACAACTACTGTTTCAGGATTCATATATTTTTCTTCTAATACATCTAACTTTTTAATTTTATTCTTCTCTTTTTCTAGTTTCTGCCTTGCATTATCTAGCCTACTTGCCGCACTATCTAGTTTATTTTCTTCCCAAGAGCAGTCTCTATCATAATAGTGGTCCTTTCCCTCGGCATCTACTTCATGAATTGGATTACAACGACAATAACTTAAGCTGGATTGTGCACTATCTCTATCAGATTCAGTGCTGTTTATTTCTTGTTGAGACTTATTAATATTGTTGTTTACTTTTGCTCTATATTGATTACGCTCTAGTTTAAGTGTATCACGTGATACATCTACTCTTGTTTTGATATCTTTTCCTTCTCTTGCTGTTTCTCCTTCAATTCGGTCAGCAGAGAAATCAATTTTATATTTAAAATCATCTTCATCACCTGGATTTGGATTAGGTGTTACTTCTGTGCCACAGTTTCCATCTACGGTAAAATCAACGGTTTTCTCGTTCGATTCCCTCTGAACAGCATCAAGAACTTTTAATTTCGCAGTAAAACGACCGCACATTCGTGGTTGCCAACTTACATCTTCTTTCGTAAATCGTCCTGCATCGCCTTCATTTGGTTTTTGATTATCTTTTTGCGGAGTTGAACGCAGGTAAATTTCTTGATGATGAACTGTTTCGCCATTTTTTGTAATATCTAGTACCCATTTCAGACGATTTCGTTCTCCAGCAGCTTTTTGATAAGGGTTTATTGTTGTTCCATTAGGATCTCGGTCATTGTACCCCTTATTTTTACTTACATACTCAAAACCGTTAAATGTTAATTTAACAGGCACATTTTTTTTACTACTAGACGCTTTAAATTCTTTTATTTCAGGTTTACTAGTCCTTACATACCATAGGCTATATTTATTTACTCCATTAACACTGCCTGCTCCAGCATATCCTCCTGATAAATAAGCAACATCACGAATCCAATAAAATTTACCGTATGGTGCTTTCGTTTTAAAATTATCTATTAAATGTTGATTAATATTTTCTAGTACAAACTCTGGATTTCCCCAATATTTATCGGCAATAACAGTATTATTCATTCTTTCTACTTCTGTAACCATACGATCTCCAACTGTAACAGCGCTATTCCAATAACCTTCATTTGCAATTCGAATATAAGGTTCAGATAAGTCTTCGTTCTTAACCAAATTTTCATATGGATTACTAAAATTGAAAGAGCCATTATAAACAGCTGGATAGTGAAGAGCTCCTTTGTATAATAAATCTCTACCAGGTGGTGAAAAACCACTCCCTGGCCGAATAAACTTACCAGTCATTTGTAAGTCATCCGATGTTACAAAAGTATTATCATCCCCATTATAAAATGGTACATCAGCATTTTTCGCCTCAGCTACTGTAGGCAATGCTATCAAAACTGAAGTGCAAACAAACAATATTTTACTTTTTAGTTTCACTATTTCCCCTCCTAAAACATAAAAAAGGACAAACCTGTACCATTGGTTAGGTACGTAAGGTTTGTCCTTCACGTATTTCATTATGAAATCATAGTATATTTATAAATTATTATATCATTATTTAGGTTGAACGTTTATATACATTGTATGTTCAGTCATAGATTGTCCTATGCGAATTTTGTAGTTTCCTTTTTGATAATTATTTATTGTTTTTGCATCAACCGTTTCTTGAATCTCTTTATCTAAATTCAAACCATTTAGTAAAGTAGTCCACCTTTTAGCCAATTCAACTGTTGCTTTATTGTTATCTAAAAATAAAATTTTAAAATCATCTGGGCTCCCTGCTACAGAAAATTGAGCTCCGATCGATCCTTCTGGAAGATACATGTTTTTATCTACAATATGTACAGGATCTTTATACTGAAGATTTGTATTATATTTACTATTAATTCCCTTCAAAATACCCTGTGCTTCTTGAGATAATTGTTTCTGTACTACCGGTGTATTTAACGATTCAGGATAATAAGAGAAATCCTCTGCCACAAGACTTGCATCTAATCCCTTTGGTAATTCAGGTTTAGTTTCTGGTTTTTCTTCTGGTTTCGTTTCAGGTTTTGAATCTGGCTTCACTTCTGGTTTTTCCTCTGGTTTTATTTCTTTTTCAACTGCATTAATAGAGTTATATAAGAACTGACTATACGCTTCACGTGTTACAAACATCTTTGGAGAATACATATTATCTCCTGTACCAATTGTAACTCCATTTTCCTCTAATGCGCTGATTGCTTTTAGTGCCCATGAGTTTTTATCAACATCTGTAAATGTTGTTGTTTTTGTTGACTTAAATTTAAAAGCATTAGTAAGTACTTGTGCCATTTGTTCACGAGTTAAAATATCATCTGGACCATATTTCCCATCACCAAATCCATTCACAAGTCCTGCTTTAGCAAGTGCTAAGATTTCTTTTTCAAACAAATGTCCATTAATATCAGTAAAAGGATTTTTGAAGTTAGCATCTGCATCTGCTGGTTTTACGTACATATAAATCATACGAGCAACTTGCCCACGAGTTACATTGTCACCAAAGCCAAAGATATTATTTCCGTACCCTTGCACTATTTTACGATTTGTTAAATTATAAATTGCTTTTGTAGACCAGTGATTTGCTGGAACATCATTGAATTTTAATGAGTCAGTGTTATCAGCCTTAGCAGTAAATGCTCCTGCTCCTAGTAATGATGTACCCATAATTGTTAGTGCTGTTGCTGTTTTTAAAAATTTGTTAGCCATTGATTGTTCCTCCAAATATATTAATTTTTCATAGATTCTTTTATTTTACCTAATTTAAACATAAAATCCAGATAATTTAACATATAAATTAATTAATTAACATTTTTTATAACTTCTGTTCTATATAGGTATATTTTCCTGGCAAAAAAACTATACTTTTTAGCATAGTCTTTTATAGTATAAATCTTAGAATTTTCATTATTTAAAATATACTTGTCCCAATCCCTCTTTACTCGCCCATATCGGAGCTTTTATGCCATCTACACCAATCAGCTTAAATATGAAGAAATGGTGTTCTGCTTTCACCTTAAAAGAAAGGGATTGATTATGATCGATGCGTCCCTTTGTATACTCATACTTCCATCCATCCATCTTTTCTTCTTTCATTCTTTTCTCTATCCCAGGGACTAAATCCACCCTTTTTCCATTGTAATCATATTGAAATCCACCCTTATTTTCTGCGATTTCTACTATATCAGCAGCAAAGTTATGTGCTTTCACTAACTGTATTCCATACAAAACGCCTTCAGGTAAAAGGCTAATTAATAATAAAGAAAAGGTAAGGAATAGAGCCGTAGTTACTGTATTTTGCATTTTTAATGCACCTACTCTTTTTCTTTATTTTACGTTTCCACCTAATTGTTTTTCTTTTCCATTCGCATCATAAATAATAATACTTCTCGCTTTACTCTTTATCGTTTCTTTTTTTTCATCAAATTGCTTAAAATAACTAGCAGCTTCTGCATCACCTTCGACAGCAATCATTGCTGGTTTTTCCTGTACATCATGTACAGTGAAGTTACGTTTTGAAGCGGGATCTTTAAAATCCGCATTACCGTTATACGCCCTTTCAAACTCTTGTTTCGCTTTTTCTGGATCAATAGCTATTTCTTCTTCTGCACGCAGAGTACCTACTTTTACAGACTTAGCCACAGCTATCTCGCCTCCCCTTTCTAAAGACGATTTATTATCAGTATGTGTTGTATCTCCAATCACCATATCAGTTACAAAGAATAGACAACCTACAAATAACAGCAACATACTTGCTGCAACAATAAACTTTTGCATTCCTCTTCAGCCTCCTTAACTTTCAGACTTTCGAAATCGAAATCCACTTAAAATGGAACTTTTTTTGGAATTCAACAATTGATTTGGTAGCAATAACTCTGCTATTTCCTTCATTATTTCTTCTAACTCTTTATAATAGTTACGACTTGATAGTAACGTATTACTATTCAATTGTGACTCAAACACATCTTCTATTTCATATGGTGGTAAAGCAGTTAATACCTTATCTCCAAAGCATTCTTCTACTATTTCATGCTTTAAAAGTGCAGGAGAAAACTTATTCCCAATGATCCTCACTTTCTCTAAAGCTAAGTAAGAAACGAGCTTTCTCTCTTTTTGTGTAAGAGGATGCGCTATCTTTAGCAATTGATGCAGATCTGGTTCCGCTACAAAGAATATGTAATCCGCCATTTCACATATCTCATGGTATAAATCTTTATCCCAATCGCTCCCTGCATCAATAATAGATATAGGTGCTTCTTGGTTGGCCAATAAAACCTTAATAAAATGGTCGAAGTCCTGCTCTGTTTCGTTTTGAAGCTCTTGGTCAACTATAGGATTCTTTACAATATAATTTATTCTTCCTTGCTTCCATTTTGGAATTAATAATATATCAGATTCCTTCTGTAGCATCTCTTTATATCGCTGCAACATAAATTCACTACGATAGTTTTCTGGCGCTTCTGTATATCCCTTTAATAACGGATACGTATAACCATCATCATATAGATTCTCTATATAATTCACATCAATCTGTAGCTCATTTAAGTAAGCGGCTATAAGATGTGAAACAAAAGTGGCACCACTTCTCCTATTCATGTTGGCCACAACAATTGTTCTTCTTGGAATAGCAATACCAATTTGTTTCTCATATACTGGCTCAAAAGCCA
Source organism: Bacillus sp. FSL L8-0199 (assembly GCF_038005705.1). Lineage (NCBI taxonomy): Bacteria > Bacillati > Bacillota > Bacilli > Caryophanales > Bacillaceae > Bacillus > Bacillus sp. FSL L8-0199. The sequence continues at coordinate 498,941 of NZ_JBBOTS010000002.1, forward strand.
ATTTATACTGTTTTTTTATAATTGGCGCTTTTGGCGTTTCTTCCTGAATAGACTTACGCTTTTGTTTGTTTTTAAATAATTTTAAATTAGAATGTGATTCACTGTTGTTACCTTCCTCTAATTCACTTGATACTTTCTCTTCTTCCTCATCAAAAGGAACTACAGGTAATTTCGTATGTTGCGGTGCTTGACTTGCTCCTACAATTTCCACCACATTTTTAATATCCGATTCCTGTAGCAGCTGTGGGATGACTTTATTATCAATATCAATTTTACGAGAGTTAAAAATGTCATAGATACCTAGATAAATCAGCTTCGATAAAAATTCATCATTATTTTCACGCTCTGTAAATACTACAATGCGAATATCCCGCTGAAAGCGAATGTCTCTTAACTTCTGTAAAATAATTAATTCTCGCTTATCTTCGTGTCCCGCATCAATATTTAATCGTTTGTCATTAATACATAGAATATCAGGTTGCTCCGTATCTAGAATTTCATCTAAATACTTTATGTGCATGACATCACTATCAGCTACTTCAAATCCTGCACCAACAAAATCCTCACGTAAATATGCCGTATACACAGTATCACTAATAGCTAATACAATCTTTTTCATTATGAAAAACTCCTCTTTGATAGAAAATCAATTTAAAGTAATAGCATGTTTTCAAAAGGCACTTTTGTTGCGTTTTGTATTTTTGTTAATAGTTCGGTGAGAAGTGATTCTATTTCAAATCCATCCAAATTACATGGCATATTATCAATAAGGTTATATTTGACTCTAACCTCTAAACGATCCTCTATTTCTTCTAACGGTATCGCACTAAATAAACTTTGTTCATATATAAATCCATCCCGAAGATTTTTTTGTATTTCTGTCTTGTCTTTGTAAACAATGGTTACTTGTGCTAATTCAATAAAAGGATTATCTAAAGTTAATTTTGTATTCCAGTTTAGACTCCAGATTTCACAGCGGCCGTCCGCATGCACAACATTAGCAGCTACAGATGGAGTAATTGTAAATAAACGATCTACTGGAACATTTGTAAAAGTAGTTGTTTTTCCTTCAACTACTTTCAGTCCTCTTTCCTCACGTTCATGCTCAAGCGAAATTTCCGCACCAAACAATGCAATTTCACAAAATACTTGTTCCATTATGGGTTTAATGCCTTCATACGTTCGAACAGCAAATACACTAAATTCTTGTGTTTCATCCGTTCGAACTAATTCATAAATGCTAAATTCCGCTGCATTTACAATTGCAAAAGGAATATCTTGTACAAAATTAGGATTTATAAATAGAGAATCCGGAATCACTGTCTCTGGATGTTTGAAAAACTCTAAACCAAGCTGATATCCTTTTAGAAATGCATTCTTAGCAGCAGCTGGGAATAATGTTTCAAATCTTTTGAGATTGCTTTTAAATTGCTTCTCTTCGACCTCGTTATTAAATTCTCTATCTTGTAAAATGTTTACACGATCAGCAAGCAGTAAAAAATAGTAGTTAATAAGAGAATTAATTCTCTCCTCAAAAACTTGATTATCTTTACAATATTTATCAAATCTTCTTTTACTTTCACTAATAATTTCATTCATTCTTTAATACTCTCCTTATCATTTTCTAGTTATTAAATAAAAAAAGACACACCAATGGCAGGTATATGCCCTCGGTGTGTCCGTTTAGCAAGAATTAAATATCTCTCGATTTGTATATTAATTTTAAACAATAAAACTTATGTATAAGATTATCTATATAATATCTAAATGTCAATACTACTTCGCAATTATTAAATAAACTCACAAAAATAATGCTTCTAATTGATTAACCTTTTCTTTTTTGCATATGTCATTTAATAACCTAATTCAGGTAATACTATTAGTATATCTAAGTATAGGATTTTCATAACAAAATTTCGATTTTTTTATTAACAACTAAATTTCAAAAGTAAAAAACATTCATTTAATATATTCCTTACCTTAGAGAACTTTAAATATAAAATAATCTTTATATTACTCATAGCATAACTAACAGCAAACGACTAAAGCATATTAATGTTATGTAAACAATAAAGCGACACAAACTCGTTCGGTTGATATTAACATATCAACTGACATTGACATGAAATTTCATATTGAGAGATGAATACGAGTTAAACTAACCCAACCAGTTCATACCTAAGCTAATTTATTAATTACATTATTTCGCAAACAAATATTATAAAATAGCTTGTAAGTTCCTATTTTAGTTATTAGACAAAAAAGCACGCTAATGATGAATATACATCCACAACATATTTTTCTTGTAACAATTAAAATGACTTCTAGTTAGTATATACTTATATTGGAATGATGCACAAAATCATTTCTTCTACTCAAATACTATAAAAACTACAATCTATAATTATAGATTGTAAAGATATTAGCTGCACTTTTTTATCATAGAAAAGAACCCATACTTATAGTATGCCCAAATAAATAAGTCGTATACCTAAGTATTACAACTGCTATTTATAACTAAAACTCCCAATATGCTACAACGTTCTTTTTATAAACCTCCTTGATCAAGAAGGTTTCAAAGAAAGTCTATCTCCATTTAATTTTTAACACAATTTGAAGTACACAACCTGAATTTGTTAATGTCATATAAACAATTAACTAACGCTAATACCCTTGAATGAAATTAACATATCAACCGACATTGATATGAAACGAAACAAAAATGTGTAGATGTTAATTTCATATTGATATTTTACATGTTATATCAATCCAATGATACTCAGATATAAATTAACGTAAAACCAATTAGTAGATTTACATTTATTATCATTAGTTACTGGAATGTAATAACTAACAAACCAGCGCATGCTATATTTTATTACTAATTACTTTCTAATGGGTATCTAAGTCATAAATACCCATTAGAATAACTAATATCTCTAAATGTAAATGGCGGTTTCTATTTCTGATCAACATAACATTAACAATTAGGATGATTTATCCTTTGTTTGGATATTTTTTTGTTAATGTCGTATCAATCTCATAGCAATACCTTATTTCATGTCAATGTTATCTTTGTGGATATTCGAAGTATGCTTATCTAATTTTCGTTAACATATCAATCTCATTGTCTTATTTATGAACTTATTAATATATACGAACATATACTAGAAATCGGATATCTACAAAATACATCACTTGGATTATTCTAGTATTCTAAGTCGAACCTTGGTATCTTAAAAACTTCCTCAAAATTATCTATAAAATCCTTCGTTTATGGTTCACATTTCATGTTAAAAGGTAATCTTTTTAGATTAACATGTATACAAAGGGTTGATCTATATCTATTATAGTTAACAAAACATTAACAATAGGTGTTCGTATGTTATTAGTAGGTGGTTGTAGTGTTAATTTCATGTCAATGTCATGTTTCATGTTAATGTCAAGTCGCGGGCTCAATCTGTTCTTTAATGCTGATAAAGATTATTTTGTTGATACTGACTACATAAATTTCTATCACGACATGCAATATACAACTTAAATTGTACATTCTACACTAAATTAATATACATAAGTAGATCCTAACTTGTATGTAGCAAGTAAATAGGGAGTAGGACGAACCTCTTCGAAGTATTATGATTGTGCTCCTATATCCTTAAATACCGTTTTGTTTATTGGACAATACTAACTCTACATTAATATTATTTACTTTTTACTAGTTTTTATACGTGATAATTAGATTTTGGGCGTTACTTTGTGTATTTTCCGTTATATACCCGGATTATATCCTTATAACTTATTTACAAAACAGCTTTATTTCCTTATCATTAATATTAAGTAGCCTAATTTGTTAATCTCATAGCAACTATCAATAGCGCTACTACAATAATATATATATCCCCATTAACAAAACATTACCAATTATATATTTCAAATTGGTAATAAAGTTACTGATTCACCGAATTCTATACTAAACGTTAATGTTTTGTTAACAAGTATACGTTTACATGTTAATTCTATATTTCATGTAATTCACTGGATTGGTAGGGATTTTTACTAATATTATCGAAATACTAGCTAACATGTTAATCTCAGCTCACATGTTAATTATAATTAGTTATTTATGAGTTGATTTTTGAGGAGGTAGTTACAATGATTGAGCAAAAAAATGAAAAACAAGACCATCAAATTAACGATGATGATATATTAGATGATAATGTTTTCGAAAAAGCATGGCGGATAACAGAATTCTCAAAACTAGTAGGACGTCATCATAATACAGTTTATAATTGGTTCAATATCCTAGAAGAAAAGGGACTTCATGAAACTTTAAGAACTCAAAATACAAATGAAAAACTCTATAATGCTTTAGATCTTGAAATTGCTCTATTTATAAAGCAGAAAAGGGATGAGAAATGGTCTCTAGATGCAATTATTGACCTTTTACCACACCAATTTGATTTAAGACCAGTTTCACCAGAACATCAAACAAATGAGGTATCCACTGAATTAAACCTTCAAGCTACTGCTGAAATTATTGAAAAAATGGTAACTAAACAGTTAGAAGAAAAAATAAAACATATTGAATCTCATTATGAAGAGAGGGTAGAAAGTATATTAAAGCAGTTACCACAACCAGAAGATGTAGAAACGCTAAAATTGCGTCAACGCCAAGATAGGCTTGATAATTTTATTATTGAGCATAGGGCACGTCAGGAATTAAGAAAACAAGCAGAGAGCTTATGGAATAATAAACCTGAGGAAGAGCGCACTAAAAAAGCAGGCTGGTTTAAAAAAGAGGAAGACTTGAGTAAAAAACAACTCTTCATAGAGCAGTACATACAAGATAATATTATTGAGTATATAAAATCTCTTATGGATTCAGTGGAATAATAAAAAAGTCTGGAACTTAGTCCAGACTTTTTTATTATTTTGTAGTACCAAACATCTTATCTGGATCTAGAAAATCTGCTAAATCTTCATCTTCATTTGCTCCAGCATTATTATTTTCTTCGTCACTACCCATATCAATAAAATCTCCAAATGCAAAACCTAAATCCTCATCCTCATCTATACTTTCAATCGTACTAATTTGAGACTTTTTATACTGAATTTGGCTTTGTCTTTCTTTAAATTCATTAAATTCTTCAACTAAACCTTTAGATAATCTCGATGGTAATGCATCGGTTTTATAGAAGGTATATACAGTTCCTAAGAAATCATTCTTACTTACCAAATATCCATTAAAAACTGTACCATTTATAGGTAAATTATTTGAAACTTCTACCTTAGCGTCATCCATAAAGGAATCATTAATATTCTTTTGCTCATCTAGGATAGCAAGCATACCAAAATGATGTACTTTTGATGCTTCAACAGAACCATCATCGTTCTTCTTCATCAAATCAATCGGGGGATGGAAAGAGCTTCCTCTTAATGATTCTTGGAACATTTCTATAATTGCATGGCTATTTTCTATTTGATTCATATTACGTGAAACCTTATTAATTACTAAACAGCCCGTTTTCTCAAGTAAAATACGTTTAAAATCTTGAGAATCCAGTATTACAGATGTACCAGATCCATTAGCAGCGGTATTTAACTCATGAATAATTTCACTAATACGTTGATTTGCATAATCTCGTGAATTAGCAATACCTTTTTTCTCATTTTCATTCAATTCCTTAAATTCATCGTAAAAATGCTGGTTATCAGCAAACACAACAAATGCTACACCTTTTGATTTATCATTTGCTAATTTCCAAATTTCCTGTGAAAATTTATTTACTTGTCGTAATACATCAGGCCCATCTGCTCGGACGGGAAGAGTTACAACAATCCCCATTTTAATAAAGTCTTTGCGCTCAATAGCATTTTCAAAGGCTATTCTCGCAAACTTCGCTTGATTCGCCTTGATTTCAGACATTGGATATAGCTGCGCAACTTTTTGTAATTCTTGTCTGATTACTGGCTTGTTATGGAAAGCCGAAAATTCTTCAATAGCCTTAATGATTGTAGAAGTTCCAGTTCCTCCACCTAAACCTGCAAAAAATAAAACAAGTTCATCCGAAGGTCTTACTCGTTCAGTAATAAATTCTTTTAGCTTTTCTTTTGCTTCCTCATTTGAATCAAGGACTTTTACTGCACGCTCAGGATTCTTACCTAAACCACCTAATTTCAGTGAAACTTGATTACTTTTGGGTACATTTTTTAATTCAGCTAGATCTCCATCATTACTATTTAGTGCTAAGCAATTATATACTGCTGTACCATCTGTATGTGTATATTCCGCAAATTTATCTACCATTCTAGTACCAGCTTGACCAAAACCGACCATCGTCATTTTAACTGCCACTTCATTCTTCAAGAAGTTTTTTGCCATTATTTTATCTCTCCTTATTTATCTTTTTTCTTTTCCCTAACTCAATCAGTACTTGTTGCCCTCTATAAGTTGAGATTAAAAATTTATATGGGTGCATGGTTTTTTCATAGATTAAAGACATTGATGATAGTGTACTCACACTTATTTCAGCTGAACGTCTAGATATATTCGTACGTTCAACCTCTAAAGAATAGGATTTTCCCTTTTTTTTCTTTACTCTCCTATCAATAACTACATTTTCCACTATTTCATTAATAGATATGCCCCTCATGTACTTCGTCTCTTGAAATTGTTTATTTACTATGTTTCCTATGTATAGAAATACACTATAGAGTATCTCATCTTGTTCAAGTATATCAGCAAACATGTTTACTACTTCATCTGCAAACTTGATTGTTTGATATTTTTCACTTAAAACTTCGTTCAAGTCGTCCCCCCCCTTAGAACACTGGTTAATTATTCCTAGAAACATAGTACATCATTACACGTCGTATATCAAGTCATTATAAATAAAACTTATATACAGGACTTGTATATAAGACTTATAAAATTAAAAATAGAATTAATATATATTTTATAAGGGTTTATGTATACGCCTTATATATAATGCGTATACATGTTATATCAATCTTAAATTTCATGTGATTGACATTTCAAAAAAGATTATTAAAAAAACCAAATCGAAATTCTAAAAAACAGATTAAAAACCACCAATTTTTTTAGCGTAAAAATTCCAGTAAATATTATACACTTTATATATAAGCTTTACATATAAAGTGTATAATATAATGCTTTTATATCGTAGTTAAATCGAAAAACAAATTATCTAGTTTACATACAAGTTTTATATAAGACTCTTATATAAAACTTGTATGTAAACCGTATTTGTAAAGCTTATATAATTCAACAAAACTTTTTTAATATTCCGACAATAAATATTGTTCGAGTGTATTTATATTACTAGGGAGATTTCAAGACATTCTTATAGCAATTCACACTAAGGTTTTCTTTGTTACCTAGCTGTTTTAACGGGATTTATCACTTATAAGACCGCTCATTGTTAATGTTATGTTAATGTACTGTTCTTCACTTAGTACTTGTTAGTTCACATTATTATATATGTTATAAGAAAAATTATCCTCTTTTCCTCATTTGAATTCAATTCCTTGTCAATTTCATTCATTCCTCAAAAGCCAGTAGAAGAGGTTGTTAATTTCATATGAACAGCATCAATACCCTCAATATTCTACATATTAAAAAGGGAGGACTAGGATAAATCAACTTTGACATTCTAAAAGTAGTAGGCTAACAATCACATCTCTACTATAAAAAAGAAACATTTGTTCAAACTAGATTATTAAAAGGGAAATCTCATCTTATTAACATCAAAGTGATACTTACATTACAATAATTTTTTTGTAATGCAGGAGGAATGATGATAGCAATTACAACCTCACATAAAATTAACAACTGTTCAATTTTATTATTTCAGTTAAGATAACTCCTTGTTTAACGAAGAAAAAGTGAAGGTAATTCAAGTGACTAAAACCAATATGTTAAGTATCTATAGACATATTGTTAACTTATTTATGATTTGGTAGAAACAATTAATATTATTTGTCTAAGTGAATTTATGATTCTATACAAGAAAAAACATAAAAGAAAAAGTTGGAATTTTACATTGAGCAAATAGCAGAAGTTGAAAAGAGCGTTTCATCACAAATAAAAAGTTAAATTTCGAATTAAGGATAGAAAAAATTAATCTTTATTATCAATAAACCTTTTTATAAATCTTGAATAATTTTAATCAATTAAAATAGTAGTTTGGCTATCTAATAAATGTTAGGACGTCATAACATTATTTTATAAATAGAATTTCATTATAACTATTGTTAGGTATCCAGTAGTAGCTCGTCCTAACAAAACAAACGATTTAATAAAGCCTTATAAATCAATAATTTATAAGAGATTTATAAGAGTAGTTTTCATCTCAACTTCAACGTACAAAATGAAGTACCTCTAAAAATTAAAATGTCTTATTTATTTTTTCGGGTTTTACAACCACTACATCAATGTAATAGTATATTAAAAATAATAAGTATTTAATTTAGTTTAATTCAATATAAGAGGTGTATGCATTGTCCGAAAAAGTGTATAAATATAGAAGATCAGGTACCCAAAAACATTTTCACTTAAAAGAAGCTGACATATTTGTCTTTACAGTTTTATATTACAAAAGAGCACTTACAACAAGGCAAATCACGCAGTTATATAGTGCATTTGAGGGAAGAGAATGTTCTGAAGCTAGCATATTTACAAAGCTTGACCGTTACTCACAATATGGAGCTATGCTAACTAAAAGAATAGATAAAAGGGCTGATAGTATTACGAAACGCGCTTTATTTTCCTTAAAAGAAAAGACAATTGAATTCTTATTGGAAATAGGAAGAATTCCAAAAAAAAGTTCAAAAAGACGGTACTCAAGAACAACTTCTCTTCACACTATGTGTTCACGTGAAGTCATGATCCGTACTCTTTTAGCGACTACAAAGAAGACACAAACCAATGAAGTATTATATGAATTGGATATTCGTTCTTTTTACCAGAAAAAAAATATAAAAATTGAGGACAACCAATTGACCTTGATTCCTGATGAACATATTTCATACCAAGATAAAAATATCCATATTGAGATGGACATGTGCAAAGAGACAAATTCTACCTTAGTTGAAAAAGTAGAGAAGTACATAGAATATGCAAAAAAAACAAATGAGGATGTAACGGTTGTCTTTGTTATGTACGACAAATCAATGTTCCTTGCTGAAGATGCAGAACCGCCATACATACGTATGAAAAATCTATTATTTTCTATGCGGAAGCATCATGAATTATTAATGAATATACCAAATCTAAATGTACACATTTGCTCATTGAAAGATGCTGGGGATGTTATTTCAGATATCATTCTAGGAACAGATGATAATCAAAACTGGGAACAAGATATTCTTTTTCCTTTATCTCAACGTACAGTAGGAGATGTTAATTGGCGTTACACTTTTGTCGAAAAAATTCAAACGTTTAAAGAATCAATAGATGGTGGCCTTCGACGCACATACAAGAGAGATAAAGCTTCTATTCAAGATTTCTTTTTTATTTTTGGAAATGAAAATGATTACCGAATGATTGCAAGATTAGATGATGTCGTGTTTTCAAGAAGGAATGGAGATGAAGGCATTCCGCTTGTAGTTATCTATCCTAAACGTGAAAATCCTAGAGATATTCTACTGATGGACACTTATGATAATGTACTACTTCTATCCATTCAAAATACAAATATAGCAACCGATGAACAGATCATGGTACATGCTGCAAATAACGTTAATCCGAAAAGACGTAAACTTGTAGAATTATATTAATCGTTTATTTTTCATATAATTTTATATAACTTTATTGATTTTTATTATTTAAGGTGATAGAATAACGTTTGAACTAAACACTCAAAACTACAATCAAATCAGAACATATGAAATTAAGGCAAGCGACACACGCTGTTTTTACAGTGGGTGTCGCTTACCTTTTTTTGTATGGAGAAAGGTGGAAGTGGAAAATGACAATGAACTTACAATTTGCAACTACTACTGGGGGAGTGCTCTCAGCAAGAGAAGCATTTAAAACTCCAGAACTAGTCCTTAAACATATTACAGAAGGGGGAGCTAAATTTTGCGTTTCCCTACAAGATATCAAAATTCCAGGGAAACCTAATTATTATTGGTACGATGTAATAATTGAAACTGCGACGAATAACAAACTAGAGATAAATATTGCAGTACTTTCTCAAGAAGAATATAACCAATTGTGTGAAGGAGATAGTATTGACTTATATTTAAAACAAACTGAAGATGCAGCGAAGTTCTTTCTAAAAAAATCAAAGGAACAATTCAGGCCAGAACTTCATAATCGTTTTACATTACACCATAAAGCTCAACTATGTCTGTAAAAAGTAGGTGAACCTTTATGGAGACATCTAAGCAAAGATTACCATTATACACTACAATCGCCTTAATTAGCGGATTTATCCTTTCATTTGGATTTGGTGTGGCAAACTACATACAGTTACTCTACTATGCATTTGAACCACCGTCTTATCCTATAGAAATTACATATGTACCACTATTTTTAATGTTCTTCTCTTTGCTATTAGGAGAATTTAGTTTTAGGTTCTACAGCCGTATCCCAGCTTTGCAATTTCAAAATGGCAAGTTATTAATTTTAATTGCTTCTCATATTGCAGTAGATATTCAGTTTTTATGGTTTGCAACTACTCCTATCCATGCAAAAGTTATTCCTTATCTTATGAATAAAGCAAAACATGTTAATTTTGGTGAATATCAAGCAATGGGGGATGTATTAACAGGAAATTTCCATACACTCACCATGATATTTGTATTCTTACCGACCGTATTTATGATTTTGTTTACTCTTTGGTATAGTGGCCATATTGTCCGTTACAGAGAAGAAATCTTAAAGTGGGTACAAAAATACGAATATAAAAATCATAAGTTGCAAAAGTGGTTTAATAGCCAAGAGGAACAAATATATCCTGATGTTGAGATAGGTCCTCATATTAAGCACAAAGAAATGATTCGAATTAAGGGGAAAGATAGAACCCTAAATGAAATTATTATTGGTCCTATTGGTTCTGGTAAGACATCTAGTTTAATTATTCCAATGATTAATCAAGATTTACACTGGATGGTACGTTTTATAAATAAGTTTGAAAATACGTATAAAAAGAATAATTATGATACAGAAGAAGTAAAAGGAACATTTTTAAATGGGATAACTGTTATTGAACCGAGTAATGATTTATGTCAAAAGGTATTTAAATTAGTACAAGCACACAAGATTCCTGAAAGTTCAATTTATTATATTGATCCCACAAACCCTGATACCAAAAACATTAATATTTTACGTGGACCAGTTGATAAAGTAGCCGAGGTTTTTGCAATGGTTATCCAGGGTTTGTCGGAATCTAATAATGCATTCTTTGAACAAGCACAACGGAACCACCTTAAGCAACATATTTATTTATTAAAACTACATAACCCACAAAAAGATGTGACCTTTGATGACTTAATAGATATGTACGACGATGTAGAACGTGTACACTGTATGCACAAACTATTAAAAGTACAGGTAGAAAAACTATATGATTTTGTTCAAAGTGGTGTTGCTTCACGTGACCAAAAAAACGAATATAAGATTATAAAAGGTATCGATGAATGGTTCGATAATACCATTCGTGAAAAAACAGGTTTCCATGGGGAACCTGCCGTTTATAAATCTGGAAAATATCGTGGAAAACCAATGCATTATGACCGGGAAGAAGAATATGTAAAAGGTTTGCGTAACATCTTAAAAGATTTAGCCTCAAATGTTTTAATACGACGTGTTTTATTTGGAAAATCAGATTTTGATTTTGATGTTCACTTAGAGCAAGGTGGTATTTTACTAGTAAATACAGCCAAAGGAGAACTTGCAGATCTTTCTAATGTACTAGGAAAATTCGTATTACTAAGTATGCAAAATGCTGTATTCCGAAGAGAACCAAATATTTCACCATACCATCATATTATTGTGGATGAATTCCCTGATTATGGTACGCCAAGTTCTCCTATAAACGCAGTAGCGTGAAATGGAGAGGCTAATTTTTACACAGCCTAACTATTTGTTCGAATTTTATGGGTGTAAACCCCATTCTAGGATAATAGCTCACTAATCCTAGCCATAATACCCCTACATGCGCTAACTTCCACACGAGTTAGGGTCTGAAGTTAGGTAAGGTCGTAACCTGATGGCATATCTCACTAATGCCTATATGGTGCGGTGGTCTTTAAAAACAATCCTATGGTGACGAAAGAAATCCATGTCAGAAGCGCCGTGAGGGAATCCCTTCTTAATGTGAGAAAACGGAAGGAATAACGGGAACGAGGATAGGCTTGTAATTCCAATCCTTGCGCTCAGTTAGTCTCGTAGTTGCTAATTGAGTTGAACCAGTATGTTTGAGCTAATCAAGACTGGTGAGTACCGTCGGCGTAAAGTGGGCACCTAAGGGACTGTAAAACAAGGGATAGAACTAATGGGACTTGGGAAGCTTGCATTGCTATAGGGAGTGTGATCCTGCTTGAAGCAATGTAAGTGGCAGCGGTCGCGTAGTAGTGAAGAAACGGGGTAATGCCCGTGGAGCGAAGGCGACCAGTCGATTCAGAACAATACAATGGGTATTTCAAATGTCTAAATGAACCTCTTTCAAGAGTGGGAATTAAACAGCACATCGTTACAATCACTTAAACAACGGGGAGATGTAATGAGGATTAAAGGACATTTGATAGAAAATGAAACTCAGCTCAAAAATAAACTAGACCTAATATATCAAAAGGCTAAAGAAGAAAATTCTTGTTTTCATGGCATCATAGAGCTCATGAAAAATAAGCAAACTATTAAAACGGCAATTCATAACATTAAAAGTAACCGTGGTAGTATGACAGTCGGAATTGATAAAAAGGATGTAAACTATTACCTGCAAATGGAAGCCAAACAGCTTATTAAACTTATCAGGCAACATATAGATAATTACAAACCTAATCCTGTTCGGCGTGAATATATAAACAAGGGTAATGGAAAGAAACGACCTCTAGGTATCCCAACTATGATAGATAGGATAATCCAAGAAATAGCAAGGATTGTTTTAGAACCCATAGCAGAAGCAAAATTCTTCAATCACAGTTATGGTTTTCGTCCCTATCGCTCATGTCATTATGCTATAGGTAGGGTCTTGAATACCATCTCTAGATCAAAGACTTACATAGCTATTGAAGGGGATATCAAAAGTTTCTTTGACCATATCAATCATAATAAACTCGTCGAGATGATGTGGAATATGGGCATCAAGGATAAAAGATTCCTAATTATCATTAAGAAAATGTTGCGAGCAGGTGTGCTTGAGGATAAAGTTATTCTTCCTACAGAAATAGGAACTCCTCAAGGTGGGATTATATCGCCTCTATTAGCGAACATATACCTAAACAACTTTGACTGGATGGTAGCTAAAGAGTTTGAGGAACATCGTGCCCGCTATACCGTCAAGCATGCTTTCCGTTCGGGCCTTACTAAAGTAGGGAGAAGACATAAGAAATGTTTTCTTATTAGATATGCAGATGACTGGATAATTTTATGTGAGGATACAGTACAAGCAAGAATTCTATTGACCAAAATTGATAAATATTACAAACACATACTCAAATTAGAATTATCCAAAGAAAAAACATTCATCACCGATTTAAGGGAAAAGCCCGCTCGATTTCTCGGTTTTGATATTAAAGCCGAGAAGATGAGACTAAAAGACCGTATTGCAGGTAAAGCTATCCCAAATAAAAAGAAATTAACATCTAAAATGAGAGAAGTTCTTCGAGACGTCTACAATATTCGAAAAACCACCACTTGTTATGATGTTGCCGCCAAAATAGAACTTATAAACACCAAAATTATCGGTATTAGTAACTATTTTCGTATCGGAAATTCTGCCAGAATTTTTGTTAGATGCGATGATAAAATAAGATATACATTTTACAAGTCTATTAAACGAAAACATGGTGGAGGGGTATTTGAAAAAATGCTCACCCCAGCTGAAAACCTCGATAACCGTAAAGATAGACATAAAGGGCACAAAACCAAAGTTCCCTTCGTTGAAGTTGATGGAGTTAAGATAGGACTAACCAAAATGAGTTTTACGCCTAGTACTAAAGCACTCCTATACAATTACGATACGACTCCCTATACACAGATAGGAAGGGCGATTTATTCGAGAAGGCATGGTAAGGGCGATAAGAAAATGAGACCAACCATTTATTCAAACGATCAAATCAACCAAATAGTCTTGTATCAAATGCTTAGACAAACTAGGAACAAACGGCTCTATAACTTTGAATATATACTTAATCGCGATTATGCATATAATCGTGACAAAGGAAAGTGCCGCATATGTAAGACAGGGTTGATCCCAACTAACATACATTGTCATCACGTTAATAATCGACTACCTTTAGAGAAAATCAACAAACTCAGCAATCTTGCCACCATGTGCATAAGATGCCATAAGCTTATACATCAAAAAGACTTAGAAGACAGTATCTTATACGAACTACCGAAACTAACGAAATACCGTGAGCTGATACATATTTGAAATATACTCCATTGTCCACCTTATCTTAATCGCGAGGTTAAGTATAAGGATGATACTAACTGAATTTGTTAGGGATTATCAATCTGAACCGATGGAACGCCGTGTGCGGTGAAAGTCGCACGCACGGTGTGGGGCGGGGGAAAAAGTAGAGATAAATTCAAAGCTTTACCTATCGCGACCCGTAAGGGTTAGTAGCTACCCCAGCCCTCTCGGGCTAGGATGCTACACATTTGTGCGCCCGTTCAAAGAGTTCCCTGCACAATCTCGTAAATATAAAGTCATTCTGACAATTGCAAGTCAAACACTATCTCAATTAGCTTTAGATTTCACAGAGCAGTATATGTTTACTTTATTAGGTTCGTTCCGTAACAAGATGATATTTGGTGATGTAACACCATATGATGCGAAAATTTTCTCTGACATGTTTGGTGAAACAGAGGAATTTAAAGAATCCGAATCTGAACAAGGGATCTCTCCTATGCAAGAGAACCCCGTTAGTCGCTTAGGTTCGACATATCAAAAATTAAAAGAAGTCGTTATGTCACCAGGAGATATCATGGCACAAGGTGCCTTCATTTGTGCTGCACGTATTGTACAAGACAATCATGTACAACCTGTACAACAAATTACTAGTAACTTTGTACCCAAAGAGGAATTTGCTCAAGCAATCATTCAAGTAGAGCTTAAGTCTGGACAATATTGGGAAACTGAACGTCTACGACTCATTGAAGAATCTATCGCAAAATCAAATCCTATGAAACATGTAGATGCAAATAATATAAAACAGATAGAATCATTTCCACCTATGCATGGTGATAAAATAGGACAAAATCAGTCCATAGAAACAAACAATAATAGTACATCGATATTATTAAAGGGCTCTCAAATCAATACTACTCCTTCATCTAATACAGATTTAGATAATACAACTTCACGAGGAGAGAGCATTCCAAACGAAGACATAGAAGCCAAGCAAGAGGAAACAAGCTTCTTTAAAGATATCCTATACGATGATGTAGTATCCTTTGTTAAGGAATCAGGGACTGCTTCTATAAATGCACTACAGAACGCATTTAAAATCGATTATACACGTGCTTCAAGATTACAAGATGCCTTACAACGGAATGACGAGCTGCCGAATATAACAAAGGAGACACATATGGAACTTGTAAGTCCTAAAAAAAATATGGAGCTAGCAGAACGGAAGAAAGAGGTATCTAATACTATGTTGGAACCAAAAAGGGATATAGATTACCCAATTCATTTAGGAATTCCTGTAGAAACTCATCCATTGCAAAAAAAGCTTCTAACAGAGGGACTTATAACCACAGTATTAGAGGAAACAAAAACAGATATGAAAACTAATTTGAAACCAGCTACAAAAACAGTTAATCCCACTAAAGAAAATAAACTTGATGAAGAGGTTGCAAAAGTTTACGAATCTATTAGCATTACTGTTCATCAAAACTTAGAAAAGAATATGGTAGAGAACACTAGAAATAATGAAGAGCAGCATGAAGATAAACATATCGACTATAAAGAACGCAAAAAAAACTTAAAAGCCAAACAAAAGAATACGTATAACAATACAAATTCACTACTTAATAAAAACCAGCAACAAAAGAAAAATACATCTAATGTAATGAGTAAGGAATTAGATGATTTTTTTGATTAATACCTATAGAAACCTAAAATAAATTTTTATTCAAGATTATATTTTTAGGGAAAATCTAACTTAAATTAGGAGGAAAGGTTAGATATAGTATTTTAACTTTTCCCTTTTCAAAAAATAATACTTGCACAAATTACATAAAAACGTTATATTTTAATTAATAATTATACAAATAAAACATGACTTACGTGAAGGACACACCTTACGTACCATTCCAACGGTACAGGTGTGTCCTTTTTTGCGTTCTAGGAGGAAAATATAATGGTTGAAGATAAGGTAAATACTCATATTACAAAAGAACTAGGGATGGCATTTGAACCGGATAACACGCTAGAGGACATCTTTATAGAATCAACTTTCAATCAATTTGAAAGAATACGTGAACATGAATTAGAAGAATTAGCTCGTATGAAACGTGAACGTACTGTAGGGAAAGGCTTAATTACCATAGTATCTGAAAAATTATTCCCAACTAAAAACGGGACATCTGAGCGGATACAAGTGCTCACAATGCAAATTGGTACTCATACGACAGCATATTGTCCACTTACAGAGGCAGGTATAAATATTCCTAAAAATCCTCAATGGCTGATAGGTAAAACAAAACCCGTTATTATTGAGCATTTCCAAAGAACTGAGGAAGGGAACTTTGCTGTTGTATCTATCACCGCAGGAGAACTTGCACTGCAAAGAAAATTATATGAAGAAATAGTAGAACAAGAGGGGAATAAAGTATACACAGGAACAGTTTCTGGACATATTCCATCTGCACAAACAATTCTGGTTGAAGTTCATGGTGTAACAGTGGGAGTAAGATACTCGCAATGGTCCCATTCATTCGTTCGCTCGGCGGATATTATTATTGGTGATGTTGTAGAGCTTATCATCGATAAAGTAGTGGAAAAGGATGGGCGCTACGAGTTTAGAGGAAATAAAAAGAAACTAGAAACGGATCCAATGGAAAAATTATTAGAATTAAACAAACGACGTGACCGCTTTGTAGGTAAAATTGTAGGTGTAGATGCTATTGCTGGGATTTTCGTAGAAGTTGCACCAGGTATTCAGTTTAAAGGGCTAAAAGGTCGTAATCTGGCAAATCCAACCGTGGATGACGCAATAAACCAAACAATTGTTACATGTGAGCTGCTTAATATTGATGCTAAAAATAGAAGAGGAACTGTACGTATCCTAAATTATCCGCAAGGCCAAAGTAAAAAATCTAATTCGTCAATTTACCAATTTTAATCGATGATTATGCGTACAATAGAGAAACAAATGTATACTTATATTCCTTCTATTCCTCATTTATCAAGTGAGGATGTACAAGGACTTCAAATATATCGGATACATGATTTGGATAAAACCTATGTATTCCACTCTTATGACGAATTAGTTAAGTTTAAGCAGCTTTTAACAGAGGAACAATATGCTATACTCAATTTTATTGGTGTTCATACATCCGTTCGGTTTAATCATTTATTATATCTATTCAAGAATAAATTTTCGCGGAAGAAAATTAATAATGCAATTCAAGGATTACTTTACTATCAATTTATCGAAAAATGGCAAGTAGAAATTTTGGATATAGAAATCTTTGAAGAAACATATACCTTATCAAATAATGGATTTAAACTACTAAAATACTGGCAAGGAAATATGTTCTTCTTTGCCCCAGAGCGTCTTGACAATCATGGTAAATATGTTCACCTGCGTTATTGGCATGACATAGACCTACTTTGTCATTTACGCTACGCTTCTTCATTTTTAGGTCATATTATGCATCCATCTATTAGTAAAGGGGTTTTTACCCCTTCTTTAAGTTTTATAGTAAATGGAGGAAAAGAACGTAAATTTAACTTTGTTGTATACTCCACCTTATTATCTGATCAAAAGGATCGATTAAAACGAATAATTGCTAGATGGAAGACTTTTGTAGAGTCAGGAAAAGATGTTATTATGCAGGACTTAGGGAATAACCCTACAATCTTAGTTATTTATGTTTCTACTAAAAAACAAGCAAAGCAAATTAATAATGAACTATTACTTGATTTAATTCCTGGTAAAGTATTGTTATGCATAGGGGAATCTTTACATTTTCAAGGATTACAACACGCTTTTTATCAACCTCTTGCAGAAGGGGAGATCAAACAATTAGATACAAAGCTATTTATAGAAAACTAAGCCACCATACAAGCTTTCGCTTTAAGGGTGGCTTGTTTATTTTATAATTAGCTTGGAGTATTCAAAAAAACTTAACAAAATTAATAATCCTGTATCTACCTCTATACAAAGCACAGATTTTGCGAAATAATATTCTTTGACACCTGTTAATAAAATAACATTATATACAAATATAGTTATTTCATTGGAGGAATATACAAGAAAGGAGTACTATATTGCTACGTATACAAAGAGGGTACATGTACGATCCTGATGATAATGAGGTAATAGTAAATGAAATTTTCTATGATGGTACATCAGAAAAAAAGTTAGGCAGTAAAATGGGTGTATTTGATGCAGTTAAAGTACCTGTTGCTATTTTTCAAAAGGTCCAGGAAAACGAAAGTATGACCTATATGGAAAGTGTTGAAGTAGAAGAAAAAAATATAAAGGAAATACTTTGTTATTTAGTTCAAAATCAAAAGCCAGAAAAGCTATATTTTGAAATACAGTACATGAAGTAACTCCAGGGACTGAATATAAGAGGGGATTTATAGCAGGGGATTCAGGGGCATTATTATACAATACATGTGGGATCTGCATATAAACTTCCTTCTTATCCCTGTTCTATTGAAAATAATTGAATATAATATAAAAATAGTTTAATATAAATCTATATTTATTGTTTAATTGATTCCGTTTATTCCCACACCCTATGTGTTGTGGTTGAGTTTTAGAAACAAGTTGTATTCTTGTTTCAATTATGAAAGGGCTTCTTTGAGCCGATTAGTGTATATATAGCTTATTTTGCTATGCACATTTTAATCGACTTGAAGAAGTCCTTTTTGTGTTGTCTTCGAGTTAGGAATCACTTATACATAAACTTTTAGGACTAAAAGTATGCTAAATGAGAAAACACATATTTTGTGCTTTTTGTTTAATTTAGAGGGGAGATTATATGAAGTTTTACAGAGCATAGCATAAAAAAATATGGATAAACGCACATATTTCGTGCTTTTTATTTAGAAAAGAGGATATTTATGATGAAATATGAACATGCAATTACTTTAGATAAGCCAACATTATCAATAGGAGAAATCATTTAAAACTTTCAAAAGAAAAAAATTAATTACCGCGTTAAAAGTTATGAACTTACTATCTATAAAATCAAACCTTTATATTGTTGGAAATTCCAAAATTTTACGATGAAGTAAGATAATAAGTATCCATTCATAATGGCATTCGAAAGAGAAGAAAAAGGGAATCTAAATATGGAAAGTACTTGTTGCAATGCTAAAAGCACGAGGAATCAGAATATGAAACTTGAGAGGAGTTATATAATATGATTACAGTTAATCGAGGATACATGTATGATCCGGAAGATGATGAATTTTTAATTACCGAGATTTATTATGAAGCTGCTACAGATACTAAACTAGGAAGTAAAATGAATAACTTATCTTACTCAGCCATTCCTAATGAGATTAAAGAAAAAATAGAAGCAACTGCTTCATTATCCTATGTGGAAAGCATTGAGATGTCTCAGCCATTAGCTGTCCTATATCAAAATGAAATTAACATGTATGGAAAACCAGAAAAATTATACTTTGAGTATACAAACATTTAAAAAGAAAAAAGACATTGAACGGTTTGTTTCAATGTCTTTTTTCTTTTTAAACTATAGAGGAACAAATGGTTAAGGCTTTGTTTGGCATCCTATAGTGTTTTAGGTGTGTTATACTTACATTTGCAAATTATAATATTCGGTAGAATGTCAGGTTTGTTTGCTACTATTCGATATATATAACTGGAGGAAAAATTATGGTTTTTTTTAACGAATTTCCGGAAAGAATACTCCTTCCTCAAGCGTGTGAAGGGCGTAGCCCAACGGTAGGTGGGAGATGAATTTCGGTTTGGCGTAGCCAAAAGGTTTTCCTTTTTATTTCACCTCTGATATAATCAGTCTTATAAATTATAAGGGCTGGTATATAAATGAAATTAGATAGTAATAATCATTCAGTATTCTTGTTATATTATCACCTTGTGTTGGTCGTGAAATACAGAAGAAATGTGTTTGATGATGATATGTCAGACTATGCAAAAGATATGTTTGTTCGACTATCTGAAAACTATAACATCACGTTAGTTGAATGGAATCATGATGTAGACCACGTTCATATTTTGTTCAAGGCACACCCTAATACAGAAATGACAAAATTCATCAATGCTTATAAAAGTGCAAGTTCTCGACTTATTAAGAGAGACTTTCCACAAGTGAAAAAGAAACTTTGGAAAGAGATGTTTTGGTCAAGAAGTTTTTGCTTGCTAACTACTGGTGGTTCGCCAATAGACGTAGTAAAAACATATATTGAAAATCAAAGTGAAAAGTGAGGTGAAATGATATGACAAAGCAGAATAAAGCATATAAATTCCGTTTGTATCCAACAGAAGACCAAGCACATCTTATGCGTAAAACTTTCGGTTGTGTACGTTTCGTGTATAACAGAATGTTAGCTGAACGGAAAGAAGCGTATGAAAAACATAAAGATGATAAGAATCAACTAAAGAAATAAAAGCTTCCCACTCCTGCGAAATACAAAGCAGAATTTGAGTGGTTAAAAGAAGTTGATTCATTAGCTTTGGCAAATGCTCAACTAAACTTGCAAACTGCCTATAAAAATTTCTTTAGTGGTCAAAATGACTTCCCAACATTCAAAAGCAAAAAAGACAGAAAGTCTTATACAACGAATGTAGTGAACGGAAATATTATGTTGCTTAACGGTCATATCAAATTGCCAAAACTGAAAATGGTACGTATCAAACAGCATAGAGAAATACCACAAGGCCATATAATCAAGTCATGTACGATTTCTATGACACCTACTGGTAAATACTATGTGTCCATTTTGACTGAATACGAAAAAGAGATCGTACAAAAAGAAGTAGAAACAGTTGTTGGATTAGACTTTGCGATGGATCAATTATACGTCAGTTCTGAGGATGAGAGAGCCAATTATCCTAAGTTCTATCGTGAAATGTTAGACCGATTAGCAAAGGCGCAACGAGTATTATCAAGACGTACAAAAGGTTCAGGGCGTTGGAATAAACAACGTATCCGTGTAGCTAAGCTGCATGAAAAAGTAGCAAACCAACGTAAGAACTTCCTTCATCATAAGTCTAAAGAGTTAGCTACTCATTTTGATGTTGTAGCTATTGAAGATCTAAATATGAAGGGAATATCGCAAGCACTTCATTTTGGAAAAAGCGTCGCTGATAATGCTTGGGGTATGTTCACTTCTTTCTTAGCTTATAAACTAAATGAACAAGGCAAACAGCTTGTGAAAATAGACAAATGGTTTCCTTCCACAAAAACATGTAGCAGTTGTGGAAATGTGAAAAATATGTCATTGTCTGAGCGAGTCTATTCTTGTATATGCGGTGTAAATCTCGATAGAGATTATAACGCAGCTATCAATATCAAAAATGAAGCAATACGCCTATTAGCGTTAGCATAGATAGCAATAAAATAACCCTTGGAACAAGGGAGTTAGCTCGGCTGTCTTAGGACGAATTCGTTAGCTACCAAAAGTAACGACTAACCGAGAAGCCCCCACTTCAAACAGTCCGTTAGGGCGTTAAATGGCGGGTAGTTCACTGCTGCACAAATCTTGTCGTAAATTAGTTGAGGAGTTCTCATTGATTTTAGAACAATACGTGAAGCTGAATGGTTATGTTACAGACATTCGTTATCCGTATTTTGAAGCACTTACTGTCCAAGATGGATTAATGGCTCAACATGCTCAAAAAGTAATGAGTTTCTATAATGAAAAATTAAACAAGCTAAATATACATGAAATTGTGATTGATTAAAAATAGAGGATATACATAAGAGAGGGTTCCTATAGTAAGGGACTCTCTTTTTCTATGTAGAAAAGAAGAGGCATGTTTTATAATGATGAATACATATAGAGAAATTAAAGAGGAAATGAAAAAAGTCTATTTATCTCGAGATTGTTGTTTTGTAGGTTACAGTGGGGAAAAGATAGTCCGTTGACACTATTATGTAATACAATTGCTGAGATTCTTCTAGAGAACCGTACAAAACCTATTGATATCTTGGCTTCCTAGGTTGGAGTAGAAACACTTCTATGATGGCTGATATCTCACTGACATTACAAAATATCTAGGCTAATACAGATAAATAAGCAGCTAATCGCTTGTTTATACACTTCTAAACCTCTCATGATAACAGTAATTAAGAGCCTTGCTTAATAAGACGAACCATGAATTTATTTCGCATCTGCTGCGTCAAGATACGTTTATTCAACCCTGCTCGTTTCACTTCAAGTGGAATCATCTTTTGTGTAGCAACCTCACACAAAGCCTTTTGATCATCTTTTTCGTACACCCAACTATATGTTCCATGATTAAAATTAAATGCCACAAATAGGGATTATCTGTATACTTTCTAGCTCTTAAAGGTTCCGAAATAGTTTTATAGTACTTGTAGATAATTTTCGTATAATCCTTTTATAATGATATATCTATTTATGCCATTCTCACCACGAACCACTAAGGTATTTCTAACAAGCTGTATATGGCTCATATTAGGCGATACAAGCTCTTGTAAGGACAACCCATAGTTTACTACTAAATCTATTATAAAAGCGTTTCTATCCATAATAAGAGGGCGGTATTTAACTTGTCTTTCTGTTAATCCTTTTGTTGAAAGTATAGTTTGTTTTAATAGTTTTTTTCTGATTCGATTATAAAATCCTTATCACTTAGTGATTGATCAGGAATTAAGGAGAGGTGAAAATCATCTACTGAAGTCTAAACATGTTCAATTTATTTAAGAACCGTCATATTCTGTGACTTATTTTCTAGCTCATAGAAATACTCCTAATAATTTTCTTTAGGTAGTTCACTCCATGATTTGATATGTAGAAGTTTCTCATTTACTCTTAGTCACTTATAAAAACCTTTAATATCGTAATTATAACGTTCAACCCTAGATTGTTTATGTCCATTTTCTGCTAAATAAGCAGAAAATGCTACTTCTAAACTAATACCCTTGTTCATTATAATCACCTAAATTCTTATCATATATTATAACAAAAAATAAGTGAAAGACCTGCTACCGCCCTTTGCTGCGCTCGGTTGCTGGCATATAAAAAAGGAAAACGGACAAACAACCCTTTTCCTTTTTTATATGTTGTTTTTTATTTTCAATGACAAAAAGACAAATCTAGTCCTAATAAGGATTCATAGATTTGTCCTTTTACATGGGAGTAATGATATGTTTAATTACCATTATTATAACGGTTTTTACAAATATTTTCAATTAGGTCTGACATCTTATTAATAATCATATTAGTAATTGTAAAATCTATTATAAATATATATCTTATATATTAAAAAGAAGTAAAGATAAAACTTTTATAGGCTATCAAAAATAGAGAAAAGACCTACTCTCACAAGGGAAAATTAGATATTATAACGTAAAAAATCATAAATAGTAGAAAATGTATCCGTAGATTCAATAATTATTAGACTTTCAATTCTACAAAAAAGCAGAAAGAAAATTATATGTTTCTACATAAAATCGGAAAGAGATTGATACAAATCACATTATATTTATTCAACCTTTAAAATAGGACATGTTTTCTTTATTTTGGTAAATAAGCAGTGTGTAGCGTCCAATTATCCATATTTTGTTCAGATAATGTAGCTATTTGTTAACATTACACAGTATTTACACATAACTCACATTATTATTGATGATTTTCATTAGATAAATTCAATAACACTAGTATCCCCAATAATATTGGTAAAATAATATTCACATTTGATCATATTTGTCCTCATATTCACTTTTTTTATTAATATCCTTCTGATTTTTTGTAGATATAAAATTGGATATTTTACTACACGTAAAGAATATTTAATGTGTAGTGTGGAAATTTTATTATAGGTAGAAGAGGATTGGTATAGAAATGCATAAAAAAAGACTCCATTTTACATGGGGTCCTTCTGATTTTGTATTTATAAATAGAGTAGTAGAAAAGGGGGGAATAAACCAAACACGAATAGCCCTCCACTTTTGATTTTTTCAAAAATAGAGAGCTTGTTATTATCATTTCATTTCCATTGCGGTTAGCACCTGATCTGGAGCTGTTATTGTTACACCGGCACGTACTAAACGTTCGAAGGTACGCATAAACTCTAGTAAATTAAACTGCTTTGGTAGCTCAATCACACGAAGTTTTTCTTGTGGCAGCTTATCAATTGCCTCGATAAACCATTCGCGCACATCACTTGGAATTGTGCGTTCTTTATGGCCACGAACTGTTAGTTTTTCACGCATTTCAATTTCTAAAGCGATATATGCATGGAGATTCACTCCCTGATCATATGCATATTTTCTAAATAACGTTTCTTCCTGGTATTTTAGATAATTACGGTGATAAGACTCTTCTGTTACTGGTACTGCAAACTTCTGCTTCAGTAGTGCATGTACATTTCTAAACATCTTCTTAATGTTATGAAGAGAGTACATAGAATAATGTAGACCAAAATTAAAGACAGCTTTCTCACGGTCACTATTTCTCTCTTTTGGTATATGTTGTGCAATAAGAGGGTAGATACCTTCTTTCGCCGCTGTATCCAGAATTTGATATTGAGATGTCTGATGTAATAGTTTTTTCAATGTATATACAAGTTTTGTAGGGTATCCTTCTTTGCGATCAACCATATCACGAAGCCCACGAATGACACTACGAATTTGACGATGACAAGTATGCTTTAGTACATGAATGAACTTATTCATGCCTGTAGACAATTCACCGATATTCATTTCTTGTAGAAGTGATTCGATGAATTTCGCTTTACGTGCATAGGTAGCTTTTGGTGTAAACGGATCCCTGTATTGTTCTTCTCCAGATTCTTTCGAACATAAGAAGTCTGAATGGATAGATAGATATAGCGTTGTATATCGTTTTGTATATTTTACACCTTTTTGCATTTTGCAAATTTTGAATAGGGGACTACCCGTACATGAGAATGTAATTGTTAATTCATCGATAACCGCACGGATTTGATGCGGATATTTTTTATGTAAGAAACGATACATCCCGCCAAAGTGAGTCTTGTTTCCTCTTTCGTCTTGCTTGTCCAAAGAGCGCTTTAGCGTTATTTCTGTATGTTGTTGCATTGCGATATCTAAAAATAACTTCTTAGCCGCTACAGATAACTTAAAGAAAGCCTTTGTAAATACAACAGGACTAATATATATGTACGGATTTGCTTTTTCTGTTTCCCCATTCAGAAAATGAGTGAGTTTAATTGTGTAACGGCCATCAATTCCATTTTCAATGGAGATAATGTTATGTAAGCTTAACTTTTTCAAAGCGATATAGAATTGAGAGTGTTGGATATAAGCAAATTCTTCTTTATATTGTTTGTAATCTTCCCACATCATATGTATGGTTACATTGGGAATGACACCATTAGTAAAGCATTTCTTATGTATATATAAGAACACTTCGAGATCAGCATTCGTAATGCCGTATAATTTATGCTTTCTTCCCGTTTTTTCTGCAAGTGCAGACATTGCGCGACGTGAAAAAGATGGTTTGGCTCTTTCGACAAATCCATCCACATCCGCAATACGCTCTTCGTATGTCATGTGCTGTAGAATATCTTCTAAATAAGTATCTTTATAACTGTAGTACTTCTCCTCAAATGCTTCCACAAGCTTTTGCCAAGATTTGAGTGTTACTAAAACTGCGTTTGTTGTTTGCCCATTTAAGCTTCGTTGATTACGTATCACAAATGATTTCCCCATCTTTTTCACCTCCGTTCTACAAATTCAGAAATATATGTCAAAATACTATAAAATATACCAATTATGATTATAGCAAATCGAATTTTGTAAAAATGTGCCCTTTAAGAGAGAATTTCAAAAAAGGCAACACCTTATGGGCCTTAGAGCGACAAGGGATAGAGAAAATTGTTATTTTTATTTTTGGTACGCGACTTGGGAAGGAATGTTGCTCTTTTCTTGTATGATGCTATTTAATGAGAAAAGGAGGAATCCTTTAATATCAATACTTTATTGATATTTCAATTGATTTTTGGTACGCAACTTTGGAAAGGTGTTGCTCCTTTTTCAGGAAAATGGGTACGCGACTTGGGAAAGAATTTTTGTGTAATATATAAATTGCTTGTGATTTAACATCTTAGATCACCTGATATAACAGCATTTATGGCTGATTTCACTAATAAGATAGGTACGCGACTTGGGAAAAACGTTGCTTATTTAGAAAAAAGTACGCAAGATGGGAAGAATGTTGCTTCTTTTTCACCTGAAATTAAATAATTTAAATGTTTAGTGTTGCTTATTTAGAGAAATAAGTACGCAACACGGGAAAAATGTTGCTTATTCTAGTGGAATAGTACGTAAGTTGAGAATGATGTTGCTTGTTTTGGACTAAGGGTACGCAAGATGGGAAAGATGTTGCATGTTTTACTTCCATTTAGTGAAAAGGGTTTACAAACTAATAAAAACTAAGTGTATTGTTGCTATTACAGATACGAAAGTTAATTCTTGAATATTAGTTTCCATTTATTTAATATTTTTTTATTTTGGAGTCTACCAATGTTTATCCTTATGAACTTAATATTTTATAAAGACATTATCAAATATATTTAAAATAAAGATTGGGTTAGCATCCTTTCAGATATTTCAATGTCCTTATTGATAGTAATACTAGGAACGGTACTATATACAATTCTATTTTTAGTAATTTCAAAACCCAAAAATCAATAAAGATTTACTTTCAATTATCACTCGAGGAAAGGAAAAAGACAGCAATAAATCAGCTGTCTTTTCTTTCTTGACACCTATAACATTCTATTTTTTAGGCATCCACGTATGTCCACAATTTATGCAACCATTGACAATGTTCTTTCTACCAATAAATCCACTGAATATTGTTACAGGAAATCCTAAAAATACAATAATTATAAAAGTAAATCCAAACACATTTTGAACACTATAATCTCCATGATCGTCAAAACGAAGAAGTAAACAAAAAGAGACTATTGGAAAATAAGCAAAAGAAGCCTAAAAACCAGGTTCTTTTGCTTATTCCTTTATGTAAACTTTTCAATATAAATTTAGGTTGAAAAAGCTTGGATTCTATACTTCTAACCCTATAAATAATTTAGTTTTCTTCCAATTATTCACTTGAGATCCACTACTAATAGGACTAATTATTTTTAAAACCTTTCACAACGATTGTATTTTTTGAATATTCAACTAAATATTTATAAATAAATTAAAATGTTAGAAAATACAAATAATATGGTATTCTTATTTATGTAATATTCATTCCAAAAAAGGGGGATTTTTCATGTTTAAGAAAGTAATAATTGGAACATTAGCAACTGGAATTATGTTATCTGGTGCTGGAGGAGTATTTGCGGAAACACCTACTGATACAAGTGTAAAATTAAAAACAATTGATAATAAAAAAAGTTTTGTTAAGAAAAAAGAAAAACAAGACTTTCCTGGTTACAAATCAAAAGGGGAAATACCCACTGTAAAAGAGTGGAATGGAGTAACTTGGTATTTAAAAGGAGTAACTGAAGTAAGTAAAAATTCATGGACAGGACATTATGAAGGATGGCGAACAAGTAATAATTAAGAAACTTTAATTTATTACTCAAAAATAGGCAAAAAGACAGCAATCAATCAGCTGTCTTTTCTTTTTTGATCTATAGACATTCTATTTTTTAGGCATCCATGTATGTCCGCAATTCATACAACCATTGACAATATTTTTTCTACCAATAAATCCACTGAATAAAGTTATCGGTGCCCCTAGGAGCATCATTAAAAAAACAACAAATGCAGCCATATCCTGAAGTGGAGAATGTCGAGAAACTATTCCAATAGCTATAAGTGTAGCTAACATAAGAAACAGAATTAAAAACATCCTTTTAAAATTATAACCACGTTTATTACCAACTATTTGATCAGATTTACATTTCCTACAAACAACCCGCCTAGTTACTTTTTCTTTTTGCACTGTCATGTTCAATCACCCTCTTTAACTATAAATTCCAATAAGCTAATTACAAGATATATCAACTACAATAAGATACAAATATTATCAAAATAAGAAAAAGGACCTTAAAAACCAGTTTCTTTTTCTTATTTTCCAATGTACACTTTTTATTATTAGTTTACTTTCAAATCCCCTTAAATATTAACTTCTCTCCGAACCCCCTGATATCCTCAATTTATATAATAAAAGTATACATTGAAAACACTGTAAATAAAGATTTCACAATCCCTTATATGTTTAATCATTCACTCTCTCTTTCATCTAAAATCTGCTCAAAACGAAATTTAAAATAAACTAATTTAGTCCATCTATTTCTAGCAAAAGTTAAAATGTTAAAAATATATGGAAACAAAATTGAAGTTGAAATTAAAATTATTAATAGTACAAATCCCCACATTTCTTTTGAAAGAGAAGCTGAGTCTATAAAAGCACTAAATAAAACCGTCACATACATAATAATTAATGGCTGTATTCTATGTATGCTATCTTTTTACGACATTAAGATATATTAGAATTAACATGGTATGAATGATTAGTAGCAATTGATATAATTGTATTAGAAGCAATTAGGAGGATTATTAGTGGAGAAGTTAAAAGTACTATTTCAAAACACCTTATATATAGCTTACCCTCTTTTAACTGGAGTTGAGGGAAGTGAAAAGGTTTTAAATAAATGGCAACAATTCTATCAAGATGTAGAAAGAGATCTACAGGAAATTTACAACTCATCTTATTCATCACAGACTTTCGAAAGGCTAGTAAAATGGGTTTCTAAAAAGGAAGCTTTAGGATTATCAGGGATAGACATTCTTCCAAAACTAGAAAATCATAGGGAAGAAATTTTTGAATGTTTAAGAGATGACTTATATATGGAGTTTGGAATTAAACTGCCTATTATCGCAAAAGAATTACCTTTACATTCAGAGGCTAAGAGTGATTATATAGAACGAAGTAATGCAGGGTTTATGTACCATTTATCAGACACTATTGCTAAGAATAAGTTTACAGATGACCAAGATAAGAATGTACGGATTGCTCAATTACAGGATAAACAAAATAGTCTAGTGGTAGTATCGTCACACGATGATGGTGATATGAAATTACAAAGAAAAGAATTAAAAAGATGGAATACACTGATTGATTCTACTTTTTTAACAAGAGTAATGGACGATTTGACGGCGGACTGCCTCGATATTGTAACTGAACTTTGGGTAAAGAGTGCGGAAAATGATAAGACTATTGTGCCTGTACATTACGAACAAATATTAGATATGTGTAATATGAAACAAATCAAAAATGGTAAGTCTTATTATCGAAAAGAAGACAGATTAAAAATTATGGAGCGATTAGCTGCTCTTGCTAGTATTTTTATTTATGTCAATGAAGATAATGAGATCGTGATATTAAATGAAAAAGATCCAAATGAAAGCCTAACTTATAAAAAGCAAAGAATTCGAAGGTTATTTGTAATGGATGAAATTATCATTGCAAAAGATATTGATACGGATAAAACATTAGGAATAGAGAGTATGAACGTTACACCAGGAAGCTTTTTATCAAAATATCTCTATGGATCTGAAAAGCTAACAGGTTTATTATCAAAAAAAGCCCTAGAGTATAACAGCAAGCAACAGAGATATCACAAAAGATTAACCAGATATCTAAGTTGGCGTTGGCGCATTCAACAATCCTATCAACATTTAACACATTCTTATAGTATTGGTGGTCCTAAAGGGTTATTACAAGTAATGGAGATAAGCATGAATAGGAAACCAAGTCTAATAAGACAAGTTTTTGAAAAGACTTTAGATGACCTTATGAGCGACCAAGTAATTCAAGAGTGGAAATACTCTCCCGAAATTGATGAAGAAAAATGTAAGGGAAAAAACTGGTTTGAAAACTACTGGTTAAAATTAAAAGTAAGCATTTCTCCTACAAATGAACTTGTTAAATTACAACAAGAGTTGATTACTAAGAAAAGTAAGCAGCAAGTACCCTTGGTCATTGAGATGGAAGAAAAGCCACCGGTAATTGAAGAGAAGCCAATAAGTATAGTAAATCAAGAACCCCCTAATAGTATTGAGTTTTATATTGAAAAGATGAACACGTATAAAGAGAAGAATAATAAAAGTATTCGTGAGTTAGCGAAAGAAATAGATATTTCGTATTCAACACTTTCAAGGATGTTATCCGGTAAAAGAAAACGATTAAATGATGATACGAAAAATAAGCTAGATAAGTGGATAGAAAGACAGGTAGTAGTTAATCTGCTGTAAACGACGGTTTAAAAATAAATATATATAAACAAAAGGACTTAATCAAAGTAATGATCGATATTATCCTCTTTAGGTAGACAATGTAAAAAAGACCATGTACACACTTTGATGTTACACCATTACTTGGAGAGGATTTTTTAACATGACTAAAAAAGGTTCAACATTAAATGAACATTTGGAATGATTGATTTTATCAACTATTCCAATTTAATTAAAGGTAATATAGGCTGAAGAAAAATAAACATAAGATTCGCATGAATAACTTTCAAAATAAGTGTAATATGAACCATAAGTTTTCTGGAACAGCAAACTTATGGTTCTTTTGTTTGCTGCAAAGTTATGCCCCTGGATTTGAAGAAAATTCTTAATGTCGTTTTTTAAATAAAGTCTCGACGTTTTAAAAAAATTGCGATGTTTTGTCCCTTGGGATCTGTGTATCTTAAGGGATATACTTATAGTTCCCAAAAAATCTGAACGGAAAGACCGATTTAGGAATTGTTGAGTAGCAATAAAGTTATTGCATTTTTAGAATCAGTTCCTGCTTTCTGAGAAAAAACTTCGTCACTATATTATCTAGATTAATTTGGTTGTATTCTCCAGTTCGAACAAACTTTAAAAAATAGTTGTAATTCATCTTGAATTGAAAGATGGATAAAAAACATCATCTTTTCTAGTTAAATTTTAGAAATAACAACTTTTTTACAATTGGGGAAGTAAAAACTCTTAAGTTGATAGGAATGTATGGTGACTGCCTTGTATGTTATTCAAGGATAGTACTTTATATGAGTATGCAATTGTACATATTCATATAAAGTACATAATACATAAAATCCCATAAAATTATAGTAATAACATTTTTTTATATGATATTTATTAAGATTCAATGATACCAACAAATTTTATGTTTAATTATAGTAGTAAAATTATTTCACTTCATGAAGTGATAATAGTATAAAAACTTTTTAAATATAATTAGAAAAAAATAAAACATTTAATGTCAGAAAAATCGAACATTAGATACACAATTTTCTAGTTTACTTATGAAAAACATAGTGATTAAAATGGGGGGGAAGTAAGGACCTTATATTCTATCAAAAACAAATAAAAAACGAGATGCACTTACTCTTTTGAAAAATTTTTTATCCTCAAGTGTGTGTGAAGAAATCCTAACGTTAGGTTGTACAACATTTACGATCAAAACTTGTAAAAAACAATAGTGAAGAGGTGTAAGGAATGAAGAATAAAATTATGACAGGATTTTTAATAACATCAATTGCTACCGGGGCGACTATTCCTATCAATACTCTCGCAACGCCAATCGTTCAAGCAGAAACAAAACAAGATAATATAGATATTTCCTCAGCGTTACGAAAAATAGGTGCACACTCCAAATTAACACAAACCTTTGTCGATGGAGCCTTAGCAAGTCCGAATGTACAACTTGTAGAAGTTCCATCTTTAAATACAACTCAATTTCTAATTAAACAAGATATGAAAGAGTGGTCATCCGAACTTTATCCCAAATTAATTCTATTAAATTCAAAAAGTAAAGGATTTGTAACTAAATTTAATAGTTATTATCCAACATTAAAAGGATTTGTAGATAATAAGGAAGATAAAGAAGGGTTTACAGATAGACTGGAAGTCCTTCAAGACATGACCATAACAAACCAAGAAAGTGTGCAACGTCAAATTAATGAGTTAACAGATCTAAAACTACAGTTAGATAAAAAGGTGAAAAATCTTGATACTGATGTGGCAAAAGCACAGAGTGTCCTTAATTCAGAGGGAACAGGAAAAATAGATAAGTTAAAAAATGAAATGCTAGATACAAAAAAATCAATTCAAAATGATTTACAGCAAATAGCATTATTACCAGGAGCCTTAAATGAACAAGGGCTAAAGGTATTCCAAGAAATTTATAGTCTATCGAAAGATATCATTGAACCGGCTGCTCAAACAGCAGTAGTAGCGTATAACAAAGGAAAAGAAATAAACAATGCTATTGTAGACGCAGAGAAGAAAGCAGAGCAAGAAGCAAAAGAAAAGGGAAAATCAGCTATAGAAATTGAGGCTGCAAAAAAAGAAGCACGTGAAGCAATAGAGAAAAGTAAAAAAGGTGAAATCGCTGCAGCTGCAGTTACAAAAACGAAAGAGTATGATCTTATGAAAGTGATTGATCCTGAAAAAATAAAAAAAACATATAATACTTTTGCTGAAATTAATAAACTAACAGCAGAGCAACGTGCATATTTAAATGATTTAGAGAAACAAAATCAGAAATTATATGACTTAACAACTAAATTAACTGTAGCGGATTTACAAAAATCAATGATTCTTTTCATGCAAAATGATTCGCATACATTTGCTAACCAAGTAGATGGAGAAATTGAGCTAATGAAACGTTACAAAGAGGATTTGGATCTAATAAATAATAGTATTACAAAATTATCGACTGAAGTTGATGCCAATAACACTCACTCTCAAAAAGATACATTAAGACGATTAAAAAGTGTAACGACTCAACTCGAAGAGCAAGTTTGTAAATTCTAATATTAAGAACATAGGTTTATCAAAAAGATTATATTGCAACTGAAAATAAGGAGGAGATTAAATGATGAAATTTCCATTTAAGGTTATAACTTTAGCCACTTTAGCAACGGTTATAACTGCTACGAATGGTAGTACTATTCATGCACTTGCACAAGAACAGACAGCTCAGGAACAGAAAATAGAAAATTATGCGTTAGGACCTGATGGATTAAAGAAAGCGTTGGCTGAAACAGGCT
Organism: Bacillus sp. FSL L8-0199; assembly: GCF_038005705.1. Taxonomy (NCBI): domain Bacteria; kingdom Bacillati; phylum Bacillota; class Bacilli; order Caryophanales; family Bacillaceae; genus Bacillus; species Bacillus sp. FSL L8-0199. The sequence goes on from NZ_JBBOTS010000002.1 coordinate 532,595, forward strand.
CTCATATTCTTGTAATGGATTTGTACGCAAAAACTATGATTAAGCAACCGAATGTAAATTTATCCAATATTGATTTAGGTTCCGGAGGAGGAGAATTAATCAAAAATATTCACCTAAATCAGGAACTGTCACGAATCAATGCAAATTACTGGTTAGATACAGCGAAGCCAAACATTCAAAAAACAGCACGTAATATTGTAAATTATGATGAGCAATTTCAAAACTATTACGACACATTAGTAGACACTGTAAAAAAGAAAGATAAGGTGAGCCTCAAAGAAGGAATAGGGGATTTAATCGATACAATTCATACAAATTCAAATGATGTTACGGAAGTCATTAAGATGTTAGAGGCTTTTAAAACAAAGTTGTATACAAATACTGTAGATTTTAAAAATAATGTTGGTGGTCCAGATGGACAGGGCGGATTGACGGCTATATTAGCGGGAAAACAAGCACTAGTCCCACAACTTCAGGCCGAAATTGAGAATTTACGTTCTACACAGAAATCACATTTTGATAATGTATTAGCCTGGTCAATTGGTGGTGGATTAGGAGCTGCTATTTTAGTTATTGGAACGATCGCAGGAGCGGTAGTAATTGTTGTGACGGGTGGTACAGCTACACCAGCTGTTGTGGGTGGTCTTACAGCTCTAGGAGCCGCTGGTATCGGTTTAGGAACAGCTGCTGGTGTCGAGGCATCTAATCATATGAATTCTTATAATGAAATTTCGAATAAAATCGGAGAATTAAGTATGAAAGCTGATTTGGCTAATCAAGCGGTTATTTCACTTACTAATACCAAGGACACTCTAACATATTTGTATCAGACAGTGGACCAAGCAATCATGTCTCTAACAAGTATTCAGCAACAATGGAATAAAATGGGGGCTAATTATAAAGATTTATATGATAATATCGATCAAATGCAAGAACATAAACTTTCGTTAATACCTGACGATTTAAAAGCTGCTAAACAAAGTTGGAATGATATTCATAAGGACGCAGAATTCATTTCCAAAGACATTGCTTTTAAACAAGAAAAGACAAACTAAAAATTAATATATATTCATAGGAGGAATTAAAGTGAATAATAATTTTCCTTATAAACTACTTGCTGTATCGACGTTTTTAACCCTGACAACAACTACTGTAGTTTCACCAGTAGCTGCTTTTGCAAGTGAAAGTAAAATAGAACAAACCAGTACGGAAGATATATCTCTTTCTGTAAACAGTGAAAAGATGAAAAAAGCTTTGCAAGATGCTGGGGTATTTGCAAAATCCATGAATGATTACTCTTATTTGTTAATTAATAATCCAGATGTTAACTTTGAAGGAATTGATATTAAAGGATATACAAATCTACCTAGTCAAATTGCACAAGATCAAAAGAATGCAAGAGAGCATGCTACAAAATGGGATGCGCACATAAAAAAACAACTTTTAGATACCCTTACAGGAATTGTAGAGTATGATACCACATTTGACAATTATTACGATACATTAGTAGAAGCAATTAATGAAGGAGATGCAGATACATTAAAAGAAGGCATTACAGATTTACAAGGTGAGATTAAACAAAACCAAGCATATACACAGAATTTAATACAAGAACTAGCTAAGTTAAGAGATAGTATTGGAGAAGATGTCCGAGCATTTGGAGGTCATAAAGATATCTTGCAATCGATTTTAAAAAATCAAGCATCTGGAATAGATGAAGATGAAAAACGCCTAAATGATGTTTTAGAGCAAATAAGACATTTTAAACAAGTAGAATCGGATGGAATAATAACTGTATCATATCCCTCAATCCCTACATGGATTGCTGGAGGTGTAATGATAGGGGTAGCAAGAAATAATTTAGGTACGTTAGAGCCGTTATTAGCGCAATTACGGCAAACGGTAGACTATAAAATAACATTAAATCGTGTAGTTGGGGTTGCGTATAATAATATTGCTGAAATGCAAAATGCAATTGGATCAGCTATTAATGCTCTTACCTATATGTCAGCACAATGGCATGATTTAGATTCTCAATATTCAGGAGTACTTAATCATATTGATAAAGCATCCCAAAAGGCAGATCAAAATAAATTTAAATTTTTAAAACCTAACCTGAATGCAGCAAAAGATAGTTGGAAAACATTAAGAGCAGATGCATTTACATTAAAAGAAGGAATAAAAACATTAAAAATGGATCCTGTTTCTTCGAAAAAATAGGGAAGTATACTAAAAAGGTGGAGTTGTATCAAGAGCTTCACCTTTTTTTATTGTAGTTGAGTTGTATAAACAAGTTTCATCTTGTTTCAATTGTGAAAGGACTTCTTTGAGTCGATTAGTGTATATATAGCTTATTTTGCTATGCACATATTTAATCGACTTGAAGAAGTTCTTTTTGTGTTGCATTCAAGTTAGGAATCACTTGTATATAGAACATCGGAGGCTAATAGTACACTAAATGAAAAAGCACATAATTTGTGCTCGTTTTTCTCATGAAACAATAGGGGTTTATTTAAAGGAAACGATCTATGATTGCAATTGTATGGAATATCTAAACATTCAAAAGTTAAATACATCCGAACAAATTAAATTTATGCATAATGGACAAATGGTATTAAGAACATTACAAGACATATGTAATGAGAGAAAATTTACTATCATCGCTTGTACTGTAGTAAAGATATTAAAATAAATAGGCACGAGGGCTTATATTTAGATATTACAACTAAAAAATAATGTGAATAACTAGCACAGCTATTAGGATTTTTTCATTTAGAAAAATACTATGGACATTATTAAAGATCATTATTATTAAATTTTTTTGATTAGATCTGACATTTTATTAACACTCATACTACTAATAAAAAAATCTATTATAAATATATATCTTATATATTAAAAAGAAATAAAGATAAAACTATTATAGGTTATCAAAAATAGGGGGGAACTCTACTCCCACAAGGGAAAATTTGATGTTAGCACGTAAAAAATCATAAATAGTAAAAAATGTATCCGTAGATTCAATAATTATAAGACTTTCAATTCTACAAAAAAGCAGAAAGAAAATCATATGTTTCTACATGAAATCGGAAAGAAATTGATACAAATTACTTTATATTTATTCAACTACGGAAATAAGCTTCATTTACTTGATTTTGGTAAATAAGCAGTATTTAACGTTCAATTATCCACATTTTGTTCAGAAAATGTAGTTATTTGTTAACATTACTCAGTATTTACACATAACTCACATTATTATTGATGATTTTTATTAGATATATACAACAACACTAGTAGTTACAATGATGTCAGAAAAATACTATTCACATTCGAGTATATTTGTCCTCATATCCACTGTTTTTATAATTTTATTTTTGATTTTTTGTAGGTATTATGAGGTATGTTTTATTACATTAGAAGAATACTCCCTGGCACTATGTGGAGAGTTATATAGTGCTAGAAGAGAATTTGTATAGAAGTGCATAAAAAAAGACTTCATTTTACATGAAGTCCTTCTGATTTTGTATTTATAAATAGAGTAGTAGAAAAAGAGTATGAATGAAACAACTACGAATAGCCCTCTAATTTCGATTTTTTCAAAAATAGAGAGCTCGTTACTATTATTTTATTTCCATTGCGTGTAGCACCTGATCTGGAGCTGTTATTGTTACACCAGCACGTACTAAGCGTTCGAAGGTACGCATAAACTCTAGTAAATTAAACTGTTTTGGTAGCTCAATCACACGCAGTTGTTCTTGTGGTAGTTTATCAATTGTTTCAATAAACCATTCACGTACATCACTTGGAATTGTGCGTTCTTTATGACCACGAACTTTTAGTTTTTCACGCATTTCAATTTCTAAAGCGATATATGCATGGAGATTCACTCCCTGATCATATGCATATTTTCTAAATAACGTTTCTTCCTGGTATTTTATATAATTACGGTGATAAGATTCTTCTGTTACTGGTACCGCAAACTTCTGCTTCAATAATGCATGCACATTTTTAAACATCTTTTTAATGTTACGAAGAGAGTACATAGAATAATGTAGGCCGAAATTAAAGATAGCTTGCTCACGTTCGCTATTTCTTTCTTTTGGTATATGCTGCGCAATAAGAGGGTAGATACCTTCTTTTGCTGCTGTATCGAGAATTTGATATTGAGATGTCTGATGTAATAGTTTCTTCAATGTATATACAATTTTCGTTGGATACCCTTCTTTTCGATCAACCATGTCACGTAGACCGTGAATTACACTGCGAATTTGACGATGACAAGTATGCTTTAGTACATGAATGAATTTATTCATGTCTGCAGACAATTCACCGAAATTCATCTCTTGTAGGACTGCTTCGATAAATTTCGCTTTTCGAGCATAGGTAGCTTTTGGTGTAAATGGATCCCTATGTTGTTCTTCTCCAGCTTCTTTCGAACATAAGAAGTCTGAATGGATAGACAGATATAATGTCGTATATCGTTTTGTATGCTTTACACCTTTTTGCATTTTGCAAATTTTGAATAGGGGATTCCCCGTACATGGTAATGCAGTTGTTAATTCCTCGATAACCGCACGGATCTGATGCGGATATTTTTTATGTAAGAAACGATACATCCCACCGAAGTGAGTTTTGTTTCCTCTTTCGTCCTGCTTGTCTAAAGAACGCTTTAATGTTGTTTCCGTATGTTGTTGCATTGCGATGTCTAAGAATAGTTTCTTAGCTGCTACAGATAGCTTAAAGAAATCCTTTGTAAATACAACAGGACTAATATATACGTACGGATTTGCTTTTTCTGTTTCCTCATTCATAAAATGAGTGAGTTTGATTGTATAACGGCCATCTACTCCATTTTCGATGGAGATAATGTTATGTAAGTTTAATTTCTTTAATGCGATATAGAATTGAGAGTGTTGGATATAAGCAAATTCTTCTTTATATTGCTTGTAATCTTCCCACATCATATGTATGGTTACATTTGGAATGACGCCGTTTGTATAGCATTTTTTATGTAAGTACAAGAACACTTCAAGATCAGCATTCGTAATACCGTATAATTTATGTTTTCGTCCTGCTTTTTCTGCAAGTGTAGACATTGCCCGACGTGAAAAAGATGGTTTGGCTTTTTCAACAAAACCTTCTACATCCGCAATACGCTCTTCGTATGTCATGTGCTGCAAAATATCTTCTAAATATGTATCTTTATAGCTGTAGTATTTCTCCTCAAATGTTTCCACAAACTTTTGCCAAGACTTTAGTGTTACTAAAACTGCGTTTGTTGTTTTCCCATTTAAGCTACGTTGATTACGTATCACAAATGATTTTCCCATCTTTTTCACCTCCGTTCTACAAATTCAGAAATATATGTCAAAATACTATAAAATATACCAATTTTGATTATAGCAAATCGAAAAATGATGAAAGGTGCTCCTTTAAGAAGAAAATTAGCAACTTGCAACAGCTTATGAAGCTAGTTGTATCAAGGGATAAGAGAATTTCATGATTTTTTTTTGTGTTAAGGATACCGCAAACGTGTTGCAAGTTGTGTGATATGTATAAAAGTAAGTGAAAAAGAACCTAAACCCTTGGTATATAAAGGATTATAGTGAAAATGGTAGGGAAGTTAGGGAAAGGATACCGCAAACATGTTGCAAGTTAGTGAACGTAATGATTAAAAATGAATTGTAATAATTACCCTTGATATAAAAGGACTTGTTGACATTTATAGAATGAAAGTAGGGAAAGGATACCGCAAACAGTGTTGCATCTTGTGAGAAAAATAAGGGCATGCATACCGCAAACGTGTTGCAAGTTGGATGATATGTATAAAAGTAAATGGAAAAGCACCTAAACCCTTGGTATATAAAGGTTTAGAGTGAAGATGATAGAAAAGTTAGGGAAAGGATACCGCAAACATGTTGCATATTATGTATGTAACTTATAAAAAATATGAGAAAAATAGCTTAAAAACTTTAAAATGACATGATTTTTTTTAGAATTACTTAGTTGAGAAATAAATTATACTGTTGCAAGTTGAAAGAGATAGGGAAAGGATACCGCAAACGTGTTGCAAGTTGATTAGAAATAGGTAAGAGAAAGAGCAAACGTGTTGCAAGTTGAGAAATATAAGGCAAACAAAGCGCAAAAAGAATGTAAGTAAGGAGAAAGAGGTAAGAAAAAAAGCAACCTGTTGCAAGTTGAGGAGTTAAGGAAAGCAAGGCGCAAAAGAAATGTAGGAAGAAGAAATAGGGAAAAGAAAGAGCAGAATGTTGCAAGTTAAAGAGTTAAGGAAAGCAAAGCGCAAAAAGAATGTCAGTAAAGGAAAATAGGTAAGAGGAAGAACAACCTGTTGCAAGTTGGAGAGTTAAGGAAAGCAAGGCGCAAAAGAAATGTAGGAAGAAGAAATAGGGAAAAGAAAGAGCAGAATGTTGCAAGTTAAAGAGTTAAGGAAAGCAAAGCGCAAAAAGAATGTCAGTAAAGGAAAATAGGTAAGAGGAAGAACAACCTGTTGCAAGTT
>NZ_JBBOTS010000003.1:0-303444 GCF_038005705.1 Bacillus sp. FSL L8-0199
CACAATGAAGTGGTTAAAAAGGCATAGACTATGGACACCAGTAGTAAGATACTGGAATGGAAGTCCATACGCAATGATTAATGATTTGTATCCAAATATATATTTGAAAAGTTCATTCAGAGGATATATAAATAAATCTTAATATTATTAAACATAATTTAATTGACATGATAACTCGAATAATTAATAAAGGATTTTGTTTTAAAGTTTTCTAAATGAAACTACATTCTAGAAAAAGTCGTAAGGAAAGACATAAATGAGATATTTTAAAGGAAAACAGTTCAAGCAAGATATTATTTTAATAGCTGTCGGCTACTACTGTCATTTTTCTTTAACTTATCGTGATGTCTCTGAAATTTTTAAAAGAACGTGGAATCTCAATTCACCCAACAACTATCATGTGCTAGGTTCATGAATACGGAAACCTTAGCTATCAAATTTGGAAGAAAAAAATAAAAAATACAATTATCTTGGAAATTGGATGAGACCTATATAAACGAAAATAAAATTTGCAACAGAACTGATAATATTATAGCTAGAAAGCGTTGATATTCTTGTAACTTACTCTTTTTTCATAAATATTACTCCGATTTGAAATATGAAAATAAGACTTCTAAAATGTTAGGTCTTAGAAGTCTTAGATTTTCCATATATGGGTCTTGTAATATTATCTTTCTTGTCCTTCTGTTTGATTCGCTTGGAACTCCATTTTCAGCGCAATACTATCTCCCTGGAACATATTCTGGTCCATTTTATTGTCTTCAAAGATAAACTTTATCCAGAACCAATCCATCTTACCCACCTTTAATCCACCCGTCTCTGCCCATTTTGAAAGGAATATTTTATGGGACGTGACTTCCGGATTTTGTGATTTTAATTCTGCAAGAGTTGTTTCGTATATAGGACTTTTAGCTGGATCCCAATCCCAAAGAAATTGTACTTTAATATGTTTACCGAAATCATCTTCCTGATTATCTCGTTTTAAATCGTTCACGGTATAATCTACTTTCATTAGAACATCTTTAATATCTAACGTACCACTATTTTTTAAATTGAATTTCTTTAAAATTTTATCCCCAGGTTTTAAATTATCTAAATTAAGAGAAGTGGTAGGCTGCATAGCAAGATCTAATGTCCCCGCGGCTAATGCGTTATTTGTCACAACTTGATCACTAAAATAAGCATATGTCCCTCCACCAATTAAAGATAAACCAAGAGCGGCTGAAACCACTCCCACACCTAATTTCTTTTTCAAAGACATGTTTTATTCCTCCCTATATTATCTTTCCCTATTCAATCAAAAACCTTTCCTCATACAGCTGTAACATACATTCGAATTTTCTTATTAATCATAAGATACACCTATATTGAGAAAATCACAGGAAGATTCTTTATGTATTAGGTTCCCGTGTCCGTCGACATAAGAAACTTTATTCTCCCAAGTATCAAAAAATCTTATTCTTTCTAAATAAGTTAAATAGAAAGAACGACGAAGTAACCGATAAAAAAGAGACTAAAAAAATATTTCGTAGTCTCTTTTTTGATTTTACTTATTGAACCATGGCAGATACGATTACAGTAAATTCAGATGTAGCATTCTTAGGATTGGCAATATAAAGGGATCTTTTAGATATAACACTTGTGCGATTGCCGCTTAATACACCCGAGAAATGAGTAGGATCCGTTGCAGCCGACTTATCTTCCATTACATTAAAGCTAATAAAATCTGGATCTCCGCCACCTATAACCTCCCATTTCAAGTATTTTGTTCCTGCAGGAAGATTCTCAGTACTAAAGTTACCACTTGAACGATTTTTCTGTCCTGGTTGTGGCTCTTTACCTGATCTTACTCTTGCAATCTCTACTGTCGCTTTTGTTTCCATATCCATTCCCCATTTCATAATAAATATATTTTAGTTAGGTTACTACAGCAACCTAACTAAAATATACAATTTGTAGAAAAAAATGGGTATTGAGAAATATTGCGGCGTCTTTATTCATAAATTAAAGCATATATGTTTATTCCAACTAATGATGTAGCATTCCGAACATTATCAATGTAGAGTTCTTTATTTTGTACTACTTCAGTTCGATTTTCATGTAAAACATCACTAAAAATAAGGTCATCTATGTCCCAGAATTTATCTTCCATTACGTCAAAAAGAATATCATCTAAATCACCGCTACCTGCTAATTCCCATTTCAAAAAACTCGTGCCTTCGGGTAAAGTTGCAGTACTAAATAACTGACCTGGATATATAGTTGCTACCAATTGCCTCTTTTTTATCTTCATGTTCATTAGCCCCTTTTCCAATAAGCATCATTTACTAAAATATATATTTTTTAGAGGTATTTAGGTATTGATAAAATCTACAGAATACTTATTATTGGTGAATGCGAAAACATAAAGATAGTCTAAAAAAATTACTTTATTAGGTTGAGATTTTTTAACCGTTTACAAAGGTATACCTTTGTAAACAGGCGGTCTATATCTATGAAACATTGAAATATCAAGTTTATAAAGGTTATACGAATAATTTTATAAACGTTTATTTTTAATGAATACCTTTATAAACAAGTGTGGTATAATTGAGGTAACAAATGTAAGGAGAATACCAAATGTGGCAAATATTTATGGATATATACGTGTAAGTACAAAAGAACAAAATGAACAACGTCAGTTACATAAGATGATGGAACGAGGAGTGGAAGCTCGACGTATTTTTGTTGATAAAGCAAGTGGACGTAATTTTGATCGCCCACAATATCAATTATTAAGAAAAATATTGAGTCCAGGTGATATTGTGTATATAGATGCTTTAGATCGTATGGGACGTAATTATGATGAAGTAATTTCGGAATGGAAATACATAACAAGAGAATTACTAGCTGATATTGTTGTTTTAGAAAATGAAACATTGTTTGATAGCCGGAAGTTTCGTGAGATGGGAGATATGGGCAGGTTAATGGAGGATCAATTTCTATCTTTACTTTCTTATGTTGCGGATCAAGAGCGTAAAAAAATTCGTCAGCGACAAGCTGAGGGGATTGCTGTAGCCAAATCTCAAGGAAAGCATTTAGGGCGTCCTCAGTTTAACCTTTCAACATTAAATCCAAAGCAACTACAAATAATAGAAGAAACTTATCCAAAGTGGAAAAATAGAGAAATAACAGGGGTACAGTTTATGGGGTTAATTGAATTGAAGAAAAATACTTTCTATAAAATAATGAAAGAATACGAGGTAAACGATTTGAAAAATAGCTTCTAAAAAATAAGAGGCGAATTTTTCTTAACCTATATTTTCTCTTAAACCACCATATAACTAGTAGATAAATCCTGGAAACTATATTAAAGTAAAGAATTAGTGGATGTACTTATATTGTATAGTTGATTCAGAAGGGGGTACAATTAATTGCTGTAGTTGTAAACATTATTCCATTTGAGGAAGAAACTATGGATTGGATATCCTTCACGCTAAACATTTTTTGCGATGAAATAACATCATTTTGAATTAAAGAATTAAAGGTGTGTGAATTAATGTACAGTGAGATGTTAAAAGGAATATTAGAAGGTTGTATTTTGCATATTCTTACAAAAGAAGAGACTTATGGATATGAATTGAAAAGTAAGTTAGATTCATTTGGTTTTTTATTTGTAAGTAAAAATAGTATATATCCAGTATTATCACGTCTTCAAAAGGAAGGTTTAATTGTAGGGCAAATGAAAAAATCCTTAGCTAGTGGACCGGATCGTAAATATTACCAATTAACCCAAGAAGGATTGGAGCGCTTAAAGGTTTTCTATAATGATTGGTCAGAAGTCTCTGAAGCTGTAAATTGTTTAATTAATGATGTACATTCAGTTAAATTGAAACAATACAACCGTAGTATATAAATATTACAGTTGTATTGTTTTTTTAAAAATTTTATGTACACCAGGTATAAAGTTTTATTTTGATAACTTTTAATCGCGTTTATTATTATTTTTAAATAATTTCTATTTTAAAACAATTTTTAGTTTTAATACTTGATAAATAAAGAATCAGGATTGATTTGCTGGAAGAATGCAGTAAGAAATAGATTTTCAAGAAATATGCAATAATGCATATTCCTTGAAAATCTATTTCTTTTTATCGTGGTTCTATGATATTATCAATCACGAAATACTAATATACTAATTTATTTGAAGGGAAGTTATTTTATGAAAATTAAAAAAGTATTAGCAGGTACATTAGGTTTAGGAGTGGTAGGTTCTGTACTAACGCTTAATCAATTATCTGGTAGTGGTCTTGCCAATTTAACACTTCAGTACGACATTAGCGCAGTAAATGCAGGTCGAATTGTTAGTGCTTTAGAGTGGGCTTCTGATATGGGTGCGGTTATTGGCTTAGCGGGAGCAATTTTAGGAGCTGGAATTGGTGCTGCAGCTATCTCAGCGGCAGTTGCTATTGCGAAGAGAAAACTTCTTAAAGAAGGTAAAAAAGCAGCAGTATTATACTAAAATTTGTGTATTAACAAAAGAGAGTTATCAAGAATATACTTGGTAACTCTTTTAATTATATTGTATTGGAGATTTATGAATGGAAAACATACAAACAGCAAGTAGTTCGAACGTAAGTGGTGTAAAGTGGTTCGATTTTTTTATTAGCCCTAAAAGATTTTTTGAAAATGTAAAAGAAAAGCCAAATGTATGGAAGCCTTTTGTTCTTGCGACTATTCCGATCATATTAATGTATATGGTTATAGTACCTAATATGATGGACATGTTTACAAGTCATTTTTCAGACTTGAATTTCGGAGTATCAGGTCGAATTAAATCTCTTATGTATATACTGGTATGCTCATTTTCAATATTTCAGACTATCATGGCTTTATTCTTAGGGGCAATAATCCTGCATCTAATGTGTATTCCAATGTTAGGGAAAGGGAGTATAAGACAAACAACTTCATTGTTTATGTTTGTTAGTATCCCAAGTGCAATTAAAGCTATAGGAATTATAATTTTTAGTTTTGTTATGGGCTCTGATTTTTCTGAATTTATTAAAGGTTTTTTAGTTGAAAAAAATATTTATTTAAGCCTCTTTGATCCATTCTCTATATGGACGACATTACTAATAATTATTGCATTAAATGTTATCCATGAAATTTCTTGGTTAAAAGCTTCCATAATATCTATCATTCTTTTAGTAATTAAAATATTATTATCCTAATTATCTTATGTAATTAAGATAGTAACATTTAATTGCTTTTATTATAAAAATTCGGTATAGAGGTGAATGCTTCATTGAGGAACATTCTTAATTACATAAGAATATTTTGGGTAATTTATCTTGTCGATTTAAAAAGACTATTTAATCGCCTTATTTCTGTAATGCCTAGTAATTTAATAAAGGGGCAACCCAAAAAATATATATTTATTGCAATTGCTGTTTTTGGAACCTTAATGTTCATTTCAGTAATTGCTTTTATTTGCCTACTATTTGAACTACTCTCTAAAGATGTACTAAATGAGAGTATAGTTCTACCTGTTATAAGTAGCATTGTTTTATTTCATTTTATTTCTGGATGTATTGGTACTATACAATCTTATGAACGTGCAATACAACCAGAAGATTTTGAAATTATAGTTCGTAGCCCTACACCTAAGTTTCTTTTTATTATTAATCGCTTTGTTTCAACCAAACTATTTAATATGGTGTTTTTAATTATTTTTATAGTTGAGCCTGTATGCATAGCATCTACTTGGATATTTGGAGAAAATGTACTTGTATTATTGTTTGGACCTATAGTTACATGTCTATATTATATTTTTTATCTGGGATTCACAGGCATAGTTGGGTTTTATGGTTACAAAGTTATTCGTCAGTGGAACTTAACAGCTATTCGAATAGTTAGTAATGTCATTTTTATTATTGTAATGGGATGTACGGTAGTTCTTTCTGTTTTTTGGTTATTTTTTAATAAGGAACTTACCATAGAGGTTTTATTTGATTTTGTAACAGGATTAGCAAAAAATATAATGATTCCAACTAACTGGTATGTTTATTGCTTGGAATCATTAATTAAAGGTAATCAAATTACATTTTTAACTTGGTTCGCCATATTGATAATTTGCTCTATTTTAGTTTTTAGCTATTTTTTAAGGTTAACAAAATATGCAGATATAAAACCAATGTTTAGTCTTGTAATGGATGGAACATTGAAAAATAATTTTTGGATCTATAAGTTATGTGAAAATTTAGTTGCTAAAAGTGCATCTGATCATAATTATATCTTAAATAAAGATATAAAGAGCTTAATGAGAGTAAGCGAAATGGTACGTTATCGCTTATTGAAAATGTTTTATGTGATTGCTTTTATAATTGGTGGCGTAATGGGATTAGGGGTTATTTGGCAAAAATTTAATATTGGATACTGGGGAGTTATATTCATGAGTATCTTGCTGTCTAAACTATTCTGTTCATTTTTAGGAGAAGGTTTATTACCAATAACCTCTATTGATTCAGAGAAAAACAACATCAATCTATTTCTACATAAGGGAGTACAACCACAAAAATTATTTTGGTCAAAATTAATATTACATGTGTGTTGTCTATTGGTATTTAATCTCGGATTTATCATAATTGCATTACCATTTTTTACTTTTTCTGTAAGTATGATTATTACATGTATATGTTTAATTTTTATATTTTCTATAACGTATGGATGTATTCAAGTAGGAGTAACAGCTATCTACCCTAAATTTGATTGGGAGCATTATTTTGAAATTGGAAGATCGAGACGGGCAGTGTGGCTTGGGAATATATTGTCTACGATTTATTTGATGTTGATATTACAAGGAGCTGGAGGATTCGTAGCCTTGTATCATTTTAATAGTATTTCACTTTTAATAATGCAGTGTTTATTAATAATTTGGTACTTAGTTATCGGCGGAATTATGGTATCAATTAGTCTTGCGTTAATTAATAAGAAAGGAACTAAACATTGGGAGGGAATTCGTTGAGCCTATTAATTTTGAACGAAGTTGAAAAATCTTTGAGTGAAAGAAAAATACTAAAAAAGGTTTCTTTAGAAATTAATGAAGGAGAAGTTTATGGCATTTTAGGATCAAATGGGGCTGGAAAATCAACTTTGCTTCGTGTTATTGCAGGGTTAACAAGTATAGATGAAGGGAAAATTGAAGTGGCTGGATATTCATTAAGCAAATATCCAAGTGAATATAAAAAAATGTTAGGGTATGTGCCAGATATTCCATTTTTATATGGTTATTTATCAGGAAGGGAATATTTGAATTTTTTGGGTGATCTATGGGAAATTGAACGGGAGAGAAAAAGAGATTTAGTAGAAGAAAATCTCAAGTTAGTAGGACTACTAGAAAGTGCAGATGCAATGGTTACAACTTATTCCCATGGTATGAAGCAAAAATTAGCAATAGCCGGTGCTTTAATAACAAAACCACGTGTATTAATTTTAGATGAACCTATGACTGGATTTGATCCACCAAGTGCAAAATTTATGAAGGATTTTTTAAAAAATTATGCTAAAGAAGGAAATGCAGTAATAATTACAACACATATATTAGAATTGGCACAACATTTTTGTAATCGAGTTGGTGTATTAAGCGATGGGAATCTTAATGTTGAGTATAATGACCTGGAGAATTTAAAAAAAGATTTTGAAACTTTAGTTGTCACATCTATGGAGGGAATAAAATGAAGACTATTTTATATAGAAATAGAGTCGTTTTTATTATCTCAATACTAATTTATTTTGTTAGTTTTACCATAGGTATATTTTATCCGGATTTTATTTCTATTTTTAGTAGTAATAAGCATGTCGAACTGGAATATAAGAATCTTGTAATGAATAACTTAAATTCTATCTTCGCAATAATTTTAGGATTTTTCTCATTCGGTTTCATAAGTGTTTTCTGGCTTATTGCTAATGGAATGATAGTGGGCATGGTAGTCTCTTCTGCTTTAATGAATAATATTTCTTGGTATGAAGTATGTCTTACTATTTTGCCCCATGGAGTTTTAGAGATACCTGCATTAATTATTGCAGGTGCTGTTGGATTTAAAAGTTCAGATTGGTTAATTACTAAAATGTTAGGTAACTCTAGGAAGAATGTTATCAAGGATTCTTTGATATTAATCATGGTTTCAGTATTATTTATACTTATTGCCGGATTTATTGAAGCTAATATTACACCAATCGTGACTAAAACCTAGGGAAAGGTGATTAAGAAATGTTTCAAAAAATAAAAAATAGTAGGATACGTCGTCTTCTTGTTGCCGTATTTTGTTCATTTGGGGCTACAGTGTTTGTATTATTTAGCAAATTAAAAGGATTAATATTGTTAATTAAATGGGGGAAAATAGGGGGTACCATAATTAGTATGTTTGCATCTATGTGGGCTTACACATTATTGTATCCTTGGCAATTTGCAATTGGATTAGTCTTATTAATTTTTATTCACGAGTTGGGACATGTTGGATTTGCTAAATATAAGGGAATACCAATTACAGCCCCTACGTTTGTTCCTTTTTTAGGGGCCTTTGTTATAACTAAAAGAAAAGGATTATCGTTAGAAGAAAAAGCATTTATTAGTTATGGTGGGCCATTAATTGGATTTATAGGTGGATTAATATTTTGGGGGATTGCAACTTATGTGAGACAAGAATGGATGCTAGCGGTCTTAAATTTATTTTTATTAATAAATTTAGTTAATTCTTTTCCGTTTAAGCCTTTGGATGGATATTGGATTTTAAAGATAGTTGGCTATAAGAATAGCATAATCCAGAAAACGTTATTTGGTTTATTTATTTTAATGGGTTTTGGTTTAAGTATTTATTTTAAAAACTGGACAATATTCATTATTTATGTGCTTCTTCTGATAGAAACATGGGCAAGCAAAGAAGGGGACAAAAACAAGGTATATTCACAAAATAAGTTGTTAGTATCAAAATCAATATTCTCAGATAAAAATTTGATGATTCCAAGAAAAAAAAGAGAAGTATCTTTAACTTATAAATCAGAAAATAATACGGATGGGATTGATATTTATTATCCAGGCGTAGGGTTAATTGGAACAATTCAGGAGAAAAATAAGGAGATTAATATGTTTAAATTAACATCAACTGTACCACATGGAGAACAGTTGTTATTAACGATACAAGGAGAAGTTAGTAAAGATGATTTAAATAATGATGTTCCACTAAAAACTCAATATCGATATGCTGTTTCTTATATCAGTTTAATATTGGTTCAATCTGTTTTCTTATACTATATTCATGGGTAGGTAGATATCTACATAATATTTTTAAGGAGATTAATTATGTTATCAAGTAACGTTCAGGGTTCTACTAAAAAGAAAAGAAGAATTATTATTGGTGTTATTACACTATTTTCTATTATTATAGCAATTAATATTTTTTTAATACAAGGAAAGAAGAAAGAAAATAAAAAAGTAGATGCTGTAAGTTTGGAGAAGGTGACAGAGCGCAAGCTTAATAATACTAAGTTAATTTCTGGTCAGGTGAAGCCTGGGAATATTGAAAGTTTCTATGCGGATCCGACTAAAGGAAAAGTGAAAGATATTGCAGTGAAAGAAGGACAAGAGGTAGAGAAGGGAATGAAATTATTCTCTTATGATAATGAAGAAATTAATCTTCAAATAAAGCAAGCTGAGCTTGATCAGAAAATGGCTGATATGCGTTATGATCAAGGGAAAAAGAAGATTGATTCGTTGAAGAAAGAAATTAAGAAGGCAAAAGATGGCGGGGCTGGGAAAGAAGTAACAGACCCAATGGAAGAGCAAGTAAGTGAGTTAGAAATGCAGCAAAAAACAACTGATCTTGAGAAAGAAAAAGGGAAGTTGCAAAAAGAAGAGTTAAGTAAAAAACAAAAAGATCTTACGATTTATAGTAATTTCACTGGTGTTGTCCAAAAGTTAGATAAAGATGCAGCACAAAGTTCATCTCAAGCGTTAGGTGGTCAAGGGAAAGCATTCTTACAAGTAGCTTCTAAAGATCCGTTCCAAGTTCAAGGGACTTTAACAGAGCTTCAAAAGTCACAAATTCAAAAGGATCAAACGTTTACTGTAACTGCGAAAGCAAATAATAAGAAGAAGTGGACAGGTAAGATTACTGAAGTAAGTGAGTTCCCAACAAGTGCAGAGATGGCTCAAGGGGCTAGCTTAGGGGAAGCGTCTCAAAATATGTCTCAATATACATATAAAGCAAGTCTTGATAGCCAAGATGGCTTATCTCCAGGTTATCACGTCTCTTTACAAGTAAATTTAGAAAATAAGACGATGATTGCTGTTCCAAGTAAGAGCATTGTAGAAAAAGGTGAAGATGCATTTGTTTATATCGAAGAGAAAGGAAAGCTTCGTAAACAACATGTGAAAAAAGGTGCTACTGATGGAGACTGGACAGAGATTGTTGAGGGCGCAACAGTGGGGCAAAAGGTGGTTAAAAATCCTTCCGACAACGTGTATGACGGAATGGAAGTGAAAGAGAAATGATTACGTTAAATCATATTGCTAAAACGTATTATCAAGGGAAATTGGCAGTGCCAATTTTACATGGTATTAGTTTAACAATTCAGAGCGGTGAGTTCGTTTCTATTATGGGACCGTCTGGTTCTGGTAAATCAACGCTTATGAATATTATCGGTTGTTTAGATCGTCCGACAGAAGGCGAATATATGCTGAGTGATGTAAATATCTTAACGGCAGACGAGTCAAAACTAGCTTTAATTCGTAATGAATATATTGGCTTTGTGTTCCAGCATTTTAATTTACTGCCACGTCTTTCAGCAGTGGAAAACGTTGAACTTCCGCTCATCTATGGTGGGGTGAAGAAAGCAGAGCGCCGTCAAAGAGCTCTGGAAGCGCTTGGGAAAGTTGGATTGTCAGATAGAGTGCAACATTTACCTAGTGAGTTATCAGGTGGACAGAAGCAACGTGTAGCAATTGCGAGATCGATTGCAAATAATCCAACGTTCATTATGGCCGATGAGCCAACAGGTGCACTTGATACGAAGTCTGGTGAACAAGTTATGGATATTTTCACGAAGCTCAATGCAGAAGGTACGACGATTGTTATGGTTACACATGAAGAGGAAGTAGCAGCTTATTCTTCTCGTCGCATTGTACTGCGAGATGGGAAAATTACGGAAGATAGAAGGTGTGCAGTATGAGTTTACTAGATAGTATGAAAATTGCCCTCTCTTCTATATTAGCTCATAAATTGCGCTCAGCCCTTACGATGCTCGGGATTATTATCGGTGTAGGTTCAATTATTACTGTTGTAGCGATTGGCCAAGGCGGGGAAGCCGCCCTAAAATCACAATTTGTTGGATCAGGAAATCAAACAATTCCTATTCATTATAGTCCTGATATAAACGATTCTTTTAGTATGGATATGCTCGAAGTACCAAAGATAACAGAAGAAGATATTTTTGAAATCAAGAAGATCCCAGAGATTGCACATATCGTAACAACAAATTCAAGTATGGAATCTCTTGATATTGAAGATAAAAAAGAGATGGTGAATATTACAGGATTAGACAGTGAGTATTTCACGGTGAATAAAGTGAAAGTACTTAAAGGACGTTCGCTGCAAGAATTAGATGTGGATCAAGGTAATAACGTTGTCATGATTAATAAACAAATGGAAGAGAAGGTATTTAAAGATGTCAATCCAGTTGGTAAAATCATTGAAATAAAAAGTCAACCGCTGCAAATTATTGGTGTCTATCAATCAGATAATGAATTTATGGGAATGGGACCATCAGAAGCACTCGTTCCAATTTCATTATGGCCGACAATGTATGGAAAAGATGAGATTCAAAATATTTCTGTTCAAGCAAAAAATGTAGATCATTTAGAGCAAGCCGGTAAAAAAGCTGCGGATGTTTTAAACAGTCGCAAACCAAGTGATACAACTGGTAAATACGAAGTTATGAATTTAAAAGAGATTCAAGAAGGTATTTCAAAAATGACGGGTATTATGACAATGATCATCGGTGGTATCGCTGGTATTTCATTAGTCGTTGGTGGTATTGGTGTTATGAATATCATGCTCGTATCTGTTACAGAGCGTACACGTGAAATTGGTGTGCGTAAAGCACTTGGTGCAACACGTAGTAAAATTTTATTACAATTCTTAATTGAGGCAGTTATGTTAACGCTTCTTGGTGGTTTAATTGGTATTGGTCTTGGATATGGCGGGGCATATATTGTTTCGACATTTGCAAAATGGCCACCACTTGTTTCATGGGAAGTTGTTGTTGGGGGCGTATTATTTTCAATGACACTTGGTATTATTTTTGGATTAATTCCAGCAAATAAAGCTGCAAAATTAGATCCAATTGAAGCACTTCGCTACGAATAGTTTACTAGAGTAGTAGAGATAAGTACCTCTATTACTCATGTATATTGTTCGAATAAATTGTTTGAATCATCCTTGAAGAGGATTATATAAATCGAAGGAGGCGCTATAATGGAAGCGAATATGAATATACAAGATGTAGGTGCGAAAAAGCCATCATTATTTGGAATGATTACATCTCCTGGGGTACAATTTGAAAGAATGAAAACAAACAAGAAAGTTTGGGGTATGTTCCTCTTAGTAGCACTGTTACAAGGACTCCTAGGTGGTTTAAGTGCGTATGTTTTACATACCTCACCTGAGATGCTTGAAATGAAAAAAGAGTTAGGTGAATTGGCTGGACAAAGTTCACTTACATCCGAAGTGATTTCTGGAATTGGATCAAGCTTTGCTAGTGCGATGATTGGAACACTATTCATAGCAGCTATTTATAAGATGTTTATGATGTTTTTCGGGAATGATACCCCTTATAAAACCCTATTGAACATTGTAGTTTATACAAATATGGTCCTTATTATTGGTGGACTTATGAATACAATTTTAAGTCTAATCTTTGGTACTGGAATGACTCAATATACGAGTTTAGGGTTATTATTTACGGAAGGTACGTTTGCATATGGAATTGGTAATACAATTGAAGTATTCTATGTATGGAATTTAGTCTTAATTTGGCTTGGATTACATATTACAGCAGGATTAAGCAAAGTGAAAGCATCGATTCCAATTATTATTCTATTCATTATTAAAGCATTCTTCTTAGCGGCAATTATTGTATTACTAGCGAAGTTTTTACCAGGTATGCCAATGTAAATAAATTAAGTCATTATAAATAAGTTTAGTAAAAGATTTGCAACATCAATAACCAGTTCCTTAACGTACAAGGAACTGGTTGTTTTGTGTCCAAATTGTGTCTAAACGTACAATTTTCTTTTTTTGATATGGTGACCCCTTGAAGGGAAAAAATCGTATTGTAATCCAGGCGAAACGCTACGGAATGAAAAATAGAGTCGGCATCAGTGCCGTACAGGAGATATATGCAGCACAAGCCTATTACAAGGCACAAGAGGGCTGGGTTGTAACGAACAGTGTGTATACAAGACAGGCGAAAGAATTAGCGGAAGCTTGTCATGTAAAACTAATAGATCGTGTAGAACTTCAGAAATTGATTAATAAAATCAATCCCGAATATTCGGCTGAAGATGTGTATCAAGGGGTAACACCTGCAGCACGGAAATGTCCAACATGTAAACATGATTTAGTCGTTCGTAATTCAAATCAAACAGGAAATAAGTTTTTTGGCTGTTCACAATATCCGACATGTACACATACAGAACCAATCAATACATGAGCTGTGATGAAAATCCAGCTCTTTTTCTTTTTATTTAGGCGCTGTTAAAAATACTGCAAATGAATAATCCTCTATTATTTACGCAATCTAATCCATATTATGCAGTAAGTTTGGAGTCAATTATATGTTTAAATGGAAACTGTTAATGACATTTTGCGGAGTTATAATGATGGTTTTATTTACATCTCCAATAGAAGGAAAGGCAGAAAATATATCTAATAAAGATTTTTATGATTCTTATAATACTTTATTAGCTCCTTACGCAAGTGAGATTATCCGAAGTAAACTTGGACCAGAACACCAGTATAGTTTAACGGATACAAAAATTATAAAAATTGAGCGTTTTCAAAAATATACCTTCACCTTTATTGTAGTAGCTAAATATAGAACGTATACTAACGCTCACAATCCACCTAATCATGTTGTAACAATAACTTATAATGTTAGTCCAAGTGGGGTAAAAGTTATCGATTTCAAACAAAAAAAAGAAAGAAAGTGAGTTTACAACTCATTTTCTTCCTTTATCAATAGGCAGAGTAGCTGACTTTTGGAATTCAAATAAAACAGGAAATAAGTTTCTTGGTTGTTCTTACTATCCAACATGTACACATACAGAACCAATTCATACATGAGCTGTGATGAAAATCCGGCTCTTTTTTCATTTGTTTAAAGAATGCATGAAAAAAATCAGTTTAACTAAAAAATGAACCTTCAGATTTAGTTGTATGAGGTTTTGATATGGTTATTAATACAATAAGTCATATTTGTTATAAAAACGCATGTAAAGGTAGAGAGGGAATTTAAATGCGTTTTTAGGTTTTTTAGGAAAAATAAAAAGGGTAGCCATTATTTACGACTTAACCCTTTGTCTACAATCTGACGAATTGCTTCATTTCGGTTCTTCAGCTTATTTTCATGCCAATAATCTTCTATTTGTTCTACTTGTTCTTTTGTAAAAGTCACTAAAATTTGTGTGTACTTGTCTTTATTAACCGCCATATTACAACCTCCTCTTTAAAAATAATTATAAGTTATATAACTTATATTGACAACTGGAAAAATGAGTAATAGAATAGTTATATAAGTTATATAACTTTATTGAGGAGGTTATTATATGGAACGGAAAGTTAAAAAGATGATGGCTGATCTTCAATTTATTATGAATCATGGTCAAATAAGTGTAGATTTTATGGATCAAGGATATAAAAGAATGCTTTTTAGTGCATTAGAAGCTACGGGAAAACAGTTTAATGTGCATACCAATGAACATAATGAAACAACCCTGTTCTTAGAGTTAGTTTAGTAAATTTACGCAATGAGGAGCTGTTAATGATGGAACAGTTAACTATTTTTGACGTAATGGATGAAACTAAAAATAAGCTTTATGAGGTATTAGAGAAAAATGAATTAAATTATAAAATTCATAAATACTATTTATATTCGAATTATGAAGGGGCTGTTCAGTATTATTATATAAGAACAACTGATAATACAATTATTGATTTGTGTCTCTCGGATTTTCCAGAAATCTTCGCTGTCCATGAAGGAGTTAGCGATAAACAAATTAGAAAGATTTACAACTGGAACTTATAAGCTATATAAATAACAAATTTAATTATTGGAGGAATAGAAAATGAAAATTGGTGTATCTGAGTGGAAAGCATTGAAAAGAGAGACAAAGTTAAAGCTATTGCGCTATGCGATGTTAGAAAGTAAGTATAAGTATGCAAAATAAAAGCTCTTCATTTGCAAAAAGCAAACAAAGAGCAAAGACATGAGTGACCATCTGGGAAAGAAATTGGCACATTTCTTTCCCTCTTATTTTAACATATAAAAAGTTGTAGAGAAAAGGGGCATGTAGAATGGAAGAAGGTCGTATTTCCTTTCAGCAAAGGGTTAAAGAAGTACTTGTTATGATCGTCAGTTTTTGGGTTATTATGTTTCTCATGTATGGCGAAATCCTGTTACAATAGTTAAGAATAACTTGGTACAAATTGATAATGAAATGGGGAAATATGCTAGATGAAAGCAACCGGAGTAACTAGAAAAATAGATGAATTAGGGCGTGTAGTAATTCCAAAGGAACTTAGAAATACGCTTGGTATAAAAGAAAAATCACCATTAGAGATTTTTGTAGAAGGGGAAGACATCATTTTACAGAAGTATCAGCCTGGTCATGTTTGTGCATTAACAGGAGAAGTGTCAAATCGTAATATAGCATTAGCAAATGGCAAGATAACATTAAGTCTAGAAGGTGCAGAACTATTACTAAAAGAAGTAGAACAATATCTTGTAAAATAAGTGCTCCTTTCAAGGGGCTTTTTTGTAAGGGGAATATATAATTTCACGTACCGTAATGTTTAATAAAAAACTACATAAACAATAGTCTACATTTCATTTTGTGCCTAATTAATCCGCTTAATGAATTCCGTCTCGTCTGTTTTTGATACTATTTTATGTGAAATGGAGATATTATTTTTATTTCGGATAGATTTCTTGCGAAATATGTACCTAGAGCAGTATTTCAATTTAAATGTGATACGATAGTGATATATTCGTTTTGCTAGTAAAAGGGGATGAGTGTCGATGAAAAACCACATAAAAGTAAATGGAAAAATCCTTCAAACAAATAAAAAATGGTCACATCTCAAGCAAAGACAAAGACAACATATTTCTAATTGGTTACGTAGAGAATATACACAGTTTGTAAAAACACATTATAGAAAACCTAGAAAGTATGAACATGATGAGATTCTTCATGAAGTGATGAATCAAATACAGGAACGTGAAATTTGGATTCCTAATGGTGAAGTAAAAAGATATTATCTAAGCAAAATAGGAAAATGGTTTAGAAAAATAGAAAGTGAATGGGAATCACAAATATCCAACAGTGAAAAGCAGCAGGTATTAGAAGAAAAGTAAATACAAACAAACCAGGGGGCGCATTTCATGTTTAATTTACAAGAAGATATGTATGAACAATTGAAAGAGAAAAAAGAGGCAGTTACAGTATTTTTAAAGAATGGCGTTCCAGTACGTGGGAAGATCCTTGCAACAGATAAATTTACCGTCCTAATGATGGTTCATGGTAAACAACAACTAATCTATAAACAAGCCATTTCTACAATTGCTATATAAAAAATGATTGTATGCTATAAAAGGAGAGGGATATATTGATTTTTTTATTTCGATTTGACATAAAAGATGATGGAATAGATTTTATCTTAAACGAAAAAATAACTGAAGATATGATTCCTTACTATGATGAAATGCTTAGACCGCTTGCCGCTTCTTTAAGTCAAACATTAAACTTTTATCGAGCTTTTAGTAAACACCCTACCATACTATCTTGTCGAATTTTAGATAATAATGAACTGGAAATTATGTTGAGTAAAGGATTGGGACAGTATATAGATCCATACACTAAAAACCAAATTATTTTCGAAAATGGAAAATTAATAGCAGATATCTTAATGGAAGTTATGAACCATCAAACTATATACCGTTAAATTATATTATAAGGGGTCACCATACATGCCCATCAACTTAAGAAATTAGGTATTCCAAAAACAAAAAATAGGCTAATTGTTTTTATATTTTGTTTTATATTTATATAAAGAGGAGATAAAAAAAGACTTAATCCTTATGAGGAAATTAAGTCTTTTTATAGTATTGTTATTAGAAATTGTTGTTTATGTTAAGGGCATGGAAAACAACAACTGATTTACAAAACAGCTATAACCACAATTGCTATATGGCGTACCGCCAGCATTTCGGTAAAAAACCACGCTAAGAGTATACAAAGTTTTATGCAAAAAATAGGGAGACATAGGGAATCCAAAAGTCGCTCTAGAACAGGAATGTATAAAAAGATACATAGAGTCATAGAAAAATAAAAAGGCAAATCCCTTTTGAGAGTAAGGAGACACTTTTTTCTTCTCTACCGATAATGAGACGTTATGTTAACCAGGCATGAATATCTTATACAACCAAAATTTCGCAATACATCCTTTCTTCCGAATGATACAATAAGGGAAAAGATGGGAGTTTATCATGAATTAAAAAAGGAGAAGGTGATTGATCTTTTATGATTTCTATTTCGATATTACATAACAATTTGGATTACATTAACGGATTTATTGTTGATGGTCATGCGAATTATTCCTCTTATGGTGAAGATATTGTTTGTGCTAGTGTTTCAACAATAACAATTGGTACAGTGAACGCTATAGAAAAGTTTTGCCAAGTAAAAATGCAAACAGAGGTACGCGATGGATATTTAAAAGCAATAATACCCATTGATAGAAATGACAAAAAAGGATTTTCTAAGTCTGGTCATGATATACAATTATTATTACAGTCTATGGCATATACGCTTCGAGATTTAGAGAAAACTTATGCGAAACATATACGTATTACTACAAAAAATATATAACTGAAGAACTTCCAATAACGAATTTTACGTCAACTAGCTTCTTTTGCAGAGGCTAGTTTTTTTGCTTAGCGTGGGTTTTTTCCGAAATGCTGGCGGTACCCCATTAAGGATTCCTTTTTTGTATCTAAAATCCAAAAATAAAAAGATAAGATCCGGGAACAGGATCTTATCTTTAGCACAAGGAGTAAACAAAAGGATAACCATCATATTTTTATTATAATTTATTTTTTGCTAATTTTGAATATTGAAACCATAATTAACAAGTATATCTATATTGAGAAATTTATTACAAAATTAGTTATAAATAATCCAAAACCTCAATGTAAACTTTTAGGCAAAAGTTTACTTTCATTTCCCCTTAAACATTGACTTCTATCTAATTTCATTGATATTATAAAAATAGACAAAAAAGTATACATTCAAATCATTGAAAATAAAGGGATTGAAAAACAGATGGATAAAAAGCAACATTTAATCGATGTACAACCAATTCGAAGCAAAAAACAGCTCGAAGATATGAAATGGTCTCTTAAACGTCATTGTTCAGATCGAGATTACATTTTGTTCCTAATTGGAATTAATACGGGATTGCGTGTAAGTGATTTACTTAAAATGGAAACGAGTGAAATTTTAAAACTGAAGCGAAAAAAACGGAAAGAATTTAAAGTGAAGGAAGGAAAGACAAAAAAGGAGCGTATCATAAATATTACATCCATTTTTGAGGAAGTACTTCCATACGCTGAAGATCTAAAAAGTACCTGGTTATTTCCTTCTCGAAAAGGTGATAAACCTATTAGTAAAATACAGGCCTATCGACAGTTACAAAAAGCCGGAGATTTTGCCGGAGTCGAATCTTTAGGTACTCATACTATGCGTAAAACATTTGGATATTGGTTTTACAAGCAAACAAAAGATATTGCTATGTTACAAGAAATATTGAATCATAGTACACCACAAATTACCCTAAGATACATTGGAATTAATAAAGAGGAAAAAGATAATGTACTTGATACATTTCGCATCTAATTTAGTGGTCAGCAATAATAAATGAGTAGGTTATGTTTTTATTTAATTAATATAATTAAAAGAGAGACAATTTATGCACCAAGATTTAAAGAAGAGAGCAAGCATTGAAATAAAATAAGCATCCTTATAGATTATTAAATACGAATAGGTATATAAAATATGGAATTGAAAGTATAATTATAATGCCAAATATAGATTTATACAGATTAACACAACTATAAATTATAGTAAAAAGGGGATTGAAATTAATGTTGTACCAAGTGCACATGGAAGTAACAAACATTTCTGGATCTACCAAAAACTTACATCTATATGAATATGATAAAGAAGATAAAAATAAAATTATTGAAGAAATAATTTTACCATACCTACAAAAAGAAGAACTACAATTCGACGGTTATTTTTTAAAAGAGCCAAATATAGTTAGATTAAATGTGAAAACTACCGAATTGCCTATAAAAGCTATAGTAAGCAGAATAGACGCTGAATTACCATCTAATATGATTATGTTTATAGAAAAAGAGGATGCTTTTGACAGTGATCAATATACTAAAGATGTAACGACAGAAATATTAAAAGAAGCTAAAGTAAGAATGCAAGAACTTCCAAAGCTATCAGCAAGCCCTTCATCTACTGAAATTGATAATAAAAAAGTATTTATAGTACATGGACATGATGTGAGTGTAAAAATTGCCGTCGCTAGGTTTTTAGAAAGGTTAGATTTGAAACCAATAATTTTACATGAACAAGCTAGTGGTGGCACAACAATAATTGAAAAAATAGAAAATAATACAGATGTAGGTTTTGGAATTGTACTTTATACGCCCTGTGATTTAGGTAAGGCTAAAAATGATGATGAACTACAAATAAGAGCTAGACAAAATGTTGTATTTGAACATGGATATCTAATTGCAAAATTGGGAAGATCCAATGTTTGTGCATTAGTTAAAGATAATATTGAAAAACCAAATGATATATCAGGAGTTGTATATGTTAACTATGATTCAGGAACTGGTTGGCACATGGAGTTATTTAAAGAGCTAAAAAATGCCGGCTACGATTTAGATGCAAATAAGTTATTTTAATAATTTATTACAATTAATGTTGATTTAGAATTATTTATTCGAAATGACTAAAAGTTTGCAATTAGACTATAAAAAAGAGTCCTAATAATAAGGACTCTTTTTTATGATTATTTGATATTTTCAAGGTTTTTAATTCACACTCGCTTTTCGATTAGTTGAATTTGAAAAATGTCACTGTCATTAATACCAAGCACCTTCATTTCCTCTTTAAACGAACGCCAGGGTTCCACTTTAATGGATTTTATACTTTTATCCCGCAAAGTATATTCTCTTATATAATATGAATTTCGTTCTTTATTCTTCTTCAAATAATCTTCCTCCGTTATTTTTAATGGATGTAATCATAATATCTTTTTAACGAAAGCTTAGATTTAAATACCTACCTGTTTTATAATTTCTTCCTCTAAAACTTTATTTTCGATTAGCCGTAAAATGAATGTATTCCGTAGATGTTGTGCTGAAATTCCTTTTCTTATATTCGCTCTCTCAACTTCAAGTCGAATCATTTTTTGAACAGCGATTTCTGTTAAGGTCTTTGGAGCATCGTTTTCATATGACCAATGATAAGTTTTTCGAGTAAAATCAAATGCTACGAATAGTGGATCATTACTATGATAGTTGGGACGAACAGGTTCAGGAATAGTTTTATAATAGTTAAATAATATTTTTTTATCATCTTCAGTTAAAACAATATTTCTCTCTATCCCCACTATTCCTGGTATTAAGATCATGTTATTTTCAAAATGGACGTTCTTCATCTGTAAACCTACAAGTTCTTGTAAGGACAATCCATTATTAATAAGTAAATGCACAACAGCAATGTTACGATCCATAAGTATTGGACGAACGGAGCGTTGTTTTTCTGTTAATCCTTCTAATGAGGTTAAAATGTACTTTAACCTTTTTTCCTCTGTTTTAGAAATAAAATCTTCATCACGTAACGCACGATTGGGCTGAACTATAAGATTCATATCTTTTATTGGGTTAGGTAGGGCTAAATATTGATAAAGTCTACTTAGAACAATGTAAACACGATGTATCGTTTTATCTGAGTAATTTCGTTGCTTCTTTAAAACATTAAAATACTCTTCATAATCCTCTGTATTAAGTGTCGTCCATATATTGTGTAATGGAAGCCTTTTAGATTCTTGCAACCACTGACCAAAATCTTCAATATCATAAACATAACGTTTAATTGTAGATGATTTTCTTCCTTTATCTAATAAGAATAAAGAAAAATGCTGTACTGTATCTTTGAATTCCTTTGTTGGCATACCCATATCATCCTAATTTTTTCTTTTAGTATATCAAGTACTATATAGCTCATAAGAAAGACCTGTTTGCGATATCAGGCCTTTTATCTAACGATTCCATTTTTAAATTCATTCATTTTCGTTACGTATTATTTTTTCTTTTAATTGATTTTCAAAAATAACACGTCTATCTTCCATGTCAGTGTACATCTCAAATTTCCCTTTTCTTTTTTGAGTAGCAATTCTTCCTTTTGTTTGTGATGGGTGACAAACCTTACATTTTATTTCTCCACTATGTCTAGCACCTACTTGTGCTTTATATTCATTTCCACAAGTGCTACAAAGCCACCAAACGCTTTGGCTAGAATTAATCTTAGTTTCCTCAGGAGTTTTAACTCCATACTGTCCTTCATTTTTAGTAAAATTCCACTCTTTAGCCAACTCAGGATTTAAAAGAGCTAAAGAATTTTGAAACAGTTCACACTTCCGGCACCCTTTTCCATTCTTAACTCTTTCACTAATTTTTTCTCTCCATACATGCCCCTTTTCACAAATCCAATACGCATCCTCTGAAGAATTATACATCACATTATATGCCGTCCTAACTTCAGAATACGTGCTATTTTCAAATACAAACCAATTCTTTGCTATTTCTGGATAAATTGTGGCTAAGCAGTTATCCTCGCATACCTTCTTATTTGCACAATATGGGCAAACACTTTTATTTTTATGTCTACTCTCAATCGTTTCTTCCCATTCATGATTTCTTTTGCATTGCCACCATCTACGTACCCTTCCTTCATCGAATACAACAGCATCTGGAGTAATACCCTCATTTTTTATTGGATGCCATTGCTTAGCCAACTCAGGATCTACTTCCTCAAGAGTTTTAATCTGTCTTTCTTCTTTTACTTCAGCTCTTTTTGTGGCCTTTTTAAGCCTTAAACATTTTGGACATTCTTTTTTCTTTTGTCTATCGTAAATGCTCATTCCCCACTCATGACCTTCAGGACATATCCACCAAATATATTCATAACTTTCATTAGTTAATTCATCTGGATTAATCCCATGATTTTTAGTAGGATGCCATTCTGATAAAAATTTTCCAGACAATCCGTTATGAATGTTTAACGTTTCCAAAATACTCACCCTTCCATATTATCAATTAGAAACCATTTATCCTTGTTTATTACATCAACATCTATCTTGTATTCTTTAAACACACATTTTTCATCCTTTTCATCTAAATATGGTTTCACATAAATTTCCGCACTAGAATATCGGCTTCTATAAGATGTCTCTTCTTCAAATGCCATTATTTTTGTAATTTCTATTTTATATACATACAGTGGATGTGCTAACCTTTGTCCCACTTTTAACCACATTTCTAAGGAATTATTACTTCTCAGTTCTTCTACGTTTCTTCTTTGTGGTTCATGATAAAACGGACTCCCGAACATAATAAAACACCATCCTTGTTAAGGTTTAAATTTCCCTCTTTTATTATATCAAATTATTTTTTATTCTATCTATTCGGATTATTTCCGTAGAACGTGGAGCATTGATTTAAATTTAATTCCAAGTGGCCATACTCCGAATTAAATTGATACAATGATTCTAATAAAGGTGAAGGTAGAACTCAATTATAGGAGGAAATAATGTACGAATTAACAATAGGACTTAGATATAACAAACCATTAGAATTGAACCCAAAATACCGATATGACTTTGTGGGGATTGATTATCATAATGATTTTATTTATGGATGCATCTTTGTATTTCGAACAATTAAAGATGGTAAAGCAAAAGGTAATATATTAATTGATTTGGTTCATAACTCTAACATTAATGCCATTAGTGCTCATATGCATGGTGACTGTCATTTTCATATATTTAAAGACAGATTTTCTATGGGGAACAAACCTATCATAATTACAGAAAATATTTTTTTAGAGAAAATAGAAAACACATCAAATGACGAATATTATGTATCTCTAAAGGAACAACAATATAGATTGATTAATGGGGTCCCATCCATTGATTCTGATTGCAAACACTTCCCTATCGTAAAGTATCTATTATTTACCGAATATCATGAACCTCTTGCAAATATGGATACGCTTGAATTAGCTCCAATATTTAAATTACAAGAAGAACTTATCTGGCATAACAACAGGCACGAGAATTATAATGAAATTACTAAATTAGACATAAAAGATAGTAAACTAAATCCTTCTACAGAATGGTGTCATGTGAAAAAAATCATTAAAAATCAACGAGAACATTGGAGGGAACAAAGGCAAGAAAAATACAATCAAATTTTACATTTAAGAGATTCACAAAAATACCTTCCTATTGAATGATAATTTAAGAAATTAGATGTGTACTGTGATGAATTGGAGATACAATGGTAAAAGTAGCATTTGCTTATATAAAGAATTACATTATAAAATAGTAAGAAGAAATGAAAGACAGGGAGAGGAAATCCATGTCCACAAAATTAGTAAATTTACGAATTGATTTCGCGTTTAAACAGTTATTTGGAACGAAGGGAAACGAAGAAATTTTAATTGGATTTTTAAACGCTATCCTAGAAGAATCTTTAGATGCACCTATTGCCTCTCTACAACTAGAAGATCCACATCTTCATAAATCTTATGAAGATGATAAGTTATCCATATTAGACTTATTAGCAACATTAGACAACGAAACGCAAGTGAATATAGAGATACAACTTCGCAATACACATGATATGGTGAAGCGATCTTTATATTACTGGAGTAAACTCTATACATCCCAAATGCAAGAGGGGATGCCCTATCGTTCACTTCGGAAAACAATTACCATTAACTTATTAGATTTTATATTATTCTCCCAGGATGATTCATTTCATACCATAGGACAATTATGGAATAGCAAAAAACAGCAGATACTAAGTGATGATATTGAAATCCATTTTGTTGAAATTCCAAAATTGGTCAAACAATGGCATGAAGAAAAAGTAAATCCATGGGAAAATGTATTTGTCCGTTGGATGTTATTACTACCAGCACATGAAGATGAGCATTTAACTCAAACATTGGAGGAGATTGCGATGAATCAAGATCCAATTTTACAAAAAGCAATGAATAAATGGGAAAATATGAGCCATGACTCCTCATTCCGAACGGCTTATGAGGCTCGTGAAAAGTTACTTCTAGATGAACAAGCCAAGTTGGCACACGCTCGTGAAGAAGGATTAGAGGAAGGTTTAGAAAAAGGGATTCAAACAGGAAGAAAAGAAGGAATTGAAGAAGGAAAAATCCAATTAATCCGTGGTATGCATAAGAATGGTATGCCATTAGAAGATATTGCAAAATTCACAGGTCTTACTACGGAAGAAATACGAAAATTATTATTATAATTACATGGCATTATAAAAGCTTTGCGTAAAATCTCGCAAAGCTTTTTATAAAAAATCATCTTGTTTGATATCCTTGTGAAATTTACGATACAGTCCACGTTTCTTTAGCTCTTTTCCTAACATAGTTGAATCGCAACATAACTGTAATGATATCTTCCAGTAGCTTAATCTTTGTTCTCTGGGTAGAACCACAGCTTGCTCACATAAATTATCCCATCTCTTCCGAGCGTTTTCTTTTATTTATTCCTTTTTGTAAGAATCCCACATGGTTTAGATAAATCAGAAATTGAAAACATCGGCACTTGGATTTGTATAACTTTTAAATCCCGTGTAGTTCAGATGAACAGGACACTATGACCATATACATGTAGGCTGGCAAGAATTTATATCCCACTACGTTTTGATAAAACTCAAAATTTGGTGGCGCCCTACCTGTCCATACGTAGTTTATATCCCACTATGTTTTGATAAAACGAATGGTTGACCCTAAGCGAGATGCTAAGACGGCAATATTTACATCCCACATAGTGCAGATAATAAGGTAGATGGGGAGGATCATATGAACATTCAACTAATTTTAAATCCCAAATAGTTCCAGATAAAATGTTTGAGGGAGTTATAAACAAGTTTGGTAAACATGCTTTTATATCCCGTGTAGTTCAGATAAAACAATAAATGCGACAATGACATTCACAGTGCTATGGTACTTTATATCCCACGTAGTTCAGATAAAACGATATGAATGGAACGTATGCGTTTTATATTTTTCACAACTTTATATCTCACTTAGTTTAAATAAAAATGCTCCAAAACCAATAACAGGTGTTGCTTATATTACCTTTATATCCCACAACGTCTAGATAAAACCTAAAAACTCAAAAAAATTAAGCCAGTTGATTTCCGTAATTTAAATCCCACATCGTTCAAATAATACCGGAATGGCAGAATTTTTTGTGAAAAGAGTTGTCACTTTATACCCCACATTATTCAGGTAAAAAATTCAATTTCACCTTTAGTGTTTGCATCTCCTCCTTTTATATCCCATTTAGTTCAGATAAAACGTTCAAACTTCCTAATGGCAGCGATATTCAATAACTGATTTAAATCCCACATAGTTTAGATTAAACGATATGAATGGAGCGTATGCGTTTTATATATTTGTTAACTTTATATCCCGCATAGTTCAGATAAAATCCTATCTACACAAGGATGGTATACCTTATGATAGCAACATTTTACTACTTGTAGCAACCAACATCTTGCAACAAAACATCGATGGTGTTTTTTGTACTCTTTTACAACATGCTAAAATTCCTTATCATAGTAAGAGTTTCTACACGTTTGATAATAGCGGATGATCAATACAAAATTACGGAAGTGCCGCTAAACTTTAAATTTTACTATATCGAATCGGGAAAAAATCCTTATTTGAACAAAAATATTTTTCCATTTATTCCTACACATTTATTGAAATTTAATTTTCTGATAATTTATAATAGTTTTATATTAGAAAGCGAGGAGGAAGATGATGAGATTGAAAGTGAGCTTTACTTGCAAAGTAATTCCTCTCTCATATCGTTTTATGTTTGTGAGCTTTATAAAAGAAGCTCTAAAAATATCCAACGAAGTATATGCAGAGAACCTATATATCTTTGAGAATAAACCAAATAAAAAAAGTAAGAATTTTACGTTTTCTGTTTATCTTAAAGACTATATTTTAGAAAATGATGAATTCCTCCTTCAGAACGGATTGGACTGGATTATTAGTTCGCCTGATCCTGAATTTATCTCTTACTTAGTAGATGGTTTAAACGAAATTAAAGAATGTCAGTACAAAGGATACAAACTACAGAAGAAAAACATATCTATTCTACCGGAAGTCAAAGTGAAAAGTGATACAGTAGTGTTCCGCACCCTTTCCCCTATTTTTATTAAAAACCGCGATGGGAAACCTCTTGCTCCAACAGAAGAAGGTTATGAAGAGGGTTTTAATTACATTTGTGACATGACTTTACGTAATTATCATGGAAAAGGCTTGAAAAGACCTTTGCAATTCATACCTATGAATTTAACAAAACAAGTTGTAAAAGAAAAATTTGAAAATATCCCAAACTACCAACACTTTGAGGCTTATAAGGGAACATTCTTGTTAAAAGGAAATCAGGAAGACTTAGAAATCCTTCGTCAAATCGGTACATCCTTTAAAAAATCACAAGGATACGGATGCGTGTCCGTGGAGTACCAATGATTCGATTATATTTAGAAGATTGGGCTACGAACACTGGTATTTTGGGGTTTTATCGTATTTTAGAGCATGCTGAAACAGATTTATTTGAAAACGAAGAGACATATATAGATTTTGATCCAATATTGCTTCACGATTTTCCGAAATGGTTTTTCAATTATGCTTTTGATATGTTTTCTGTTGCAAATGAAAAAGAAAATAAGATGAATAATTCTCTAACATCCGCTACATCCAATTTTAAACGTTCTAAAGACTCTATCTTTACTGATATTAAAGGTACAGAAAATAAGTTGAATAAGCGTTTGCCAATTGAAGCTAGAGCTTTAAAGGAACTGTTTAGCAGCAAAAAAGATGTATCAACTATTGAAGAATTAAAGACAATCACAAAAGATTACTTAAAGTTGTTAAAGCAAGAACAAGTAAATGAAGTACTAACATTAAATATGATTCGGTTTCGTTTAGGAGAACTGCATGGTCAAACAAGTTTCTTACAAAGATCACGCAGTACCCTGAATCGTTCAGAGCATGAAGAATTCCTTGCCAGAGACTTTGTTCAACCTATTTTACTAGAACAAGAGGTTCTTTCTGTTCTTCGTTCTTCTAACAGCACTAACGAAGCAATAGAAGACTTAAACAAAATAATACAGCAATCTGATGATGAAGATATTAAAAAGTTAGCGAAACAAACAATCACGAAACTGAAGAAGGATGAATTACTGTATTGTCCTGTTATTGAGGGACAATTTGCTCTTACCGATTACACGGAAGCGATATTTCTTCCAAATGCAGTCAGTATAGCAAATGCAACGAATTACACATGGAATAATCAAAAAATGTTTCCTATATCTAATCTTTATCGATTAATCATGTTTTGTTCTGTTTTTGGGCTCTATAGAGATCATATAGACAAAGATACAGTAGTTTATTCCTTTATTCAAACTGATGAGGATTTTGATACACTAGCGGAAATTAATGATTTATTTGTTACCAATAAAAAGCAAAACAATCCTTTTGAATTGTTTTTATACAACACATTAAAAGAAGCCAAAGATAAAGCAAAGTGGATCTCTAAAAATATGCTAATTGTTGAATTCCAAAATAGTGGAAAAAAGACGACCCTTACACAGAATTTTTTATCAGAACATGCCATTCAATACCTTCAAGAGCGTGGAGGAAGAGAGATCGATCATATTAAATATCCACAGTTTCGGAACGTAATCCTACGTAAATTATTAAATGGAGAGCATTTTTTTCGTGATATCACTATTCAATTGAGGAAAAACGTAGATAACAATTATTCCAGTTATGATACGTATGCGGCCACTTTGGCTATGTTTCATTTAAATAGGATAAAGGAGTGTTATGGCATGTCTAACGAAACACGAGAAGCGCAATATGAATCTATGCAAAAGAGAATCCATTATGCGCTAATGGATGGACGCGAAGTACGTAGAAGGCTTACTGAACGTAGAATGGAGAATAAGATTCCAGGCATTACTTACCGTCTGTTAAATGCCTTAACTACCAATAACCGTCAACAATTCTTTGAAACATTATTCCGCACCTTTTTATTAGTGGAAAAGAACACTTCTATGTATGTGGATGCTACAAGGGAACATAGTAGTGAATTTGAAGGTATTGCAAGTGCTTTACTATCCGGATTAAATGACAAACCCTATAAAAAAGAAGGGGAGGAAACAAACTAATGACTGGATTAACATTAACAATCGTGTTTCAAGGAGATTCATTAAATTATGGAGAAGGGATCGGTAACGTCTCAGAATTAAAGAAGTTTAATCGTGGAAATGGAGATATTCATACATTTGCTTCACGACAAGCTATTCGATACGATATGGTTCGTTTAGGCGCTGAACGTTATGCTTGGAACTTAGATACAGTTGGCCGTGACAAAGGGGAAGGGGAAGGAAAAAACAAAAGCGTAGTTCAATATTCTCCTAGTGCTACTATTCAGGAATCAGAAGAAATGGATTTATTCGGTTACATGAAAACTGTAAAAGGTGATATGGGGAACAAACGTCCAGCTAGCGTTCGTTTGTCTCATGCTGTTTCTCTTGAACCATACCGAGGAGACTTAGAATTTTTAACAAATTTAGGACATGCTTCACGTATCAAAGAAAACCCAAATATTGCAACATCTGAGAGGCATACGAGTTTGTATTCTTATACCATTACTATTGATTTAGATAAAATTGGTGTAGATGGAGAAATTGAATTACCACCTGAAGAAAAGGCAAGACGAATCAAAGAATTCTTAGAAATTGTATTTTCCTTAAATCGTAATATCCGAGGGCGACAAGAGGATTTATCCCCTTTGTTTGTAATTGGTGGTCTATATGCTATTAATCAACCCTATTTCTTAGGTCGTACACAATTAGTTTCGGCAAAACGTGAATACCGTTTAGACTCTATTATGCTACAAGAAATTTTAGAGCGCCGCAGTATAAGTCATACTGTACAAGAACAAACGCATGTTGGTCTGTTATCTGGTGTTTTCGCGAATGAAGAGGAGCTACGAAACCTTGTTTCAAGCGACTCAACCCATACAATTCAAGGTATGCTCGATTATCTATTGCAACAAGTGGAGAATTATTATGTCGGCTAGTGCAGCATTACAAGTAAAGTTGTACCAACAAACCGCTTGTTATAAGAAACCAATGGCACAAAAAGCAAAGGAAACTTATCCTCTCCCACCATACAGTACGGTAAAGGGGTTCTTACATTATGTATTAGGTGCAAATGAATTAATTCCAATGGAAATTAGCATCCAAGGTACTCATGAGGGAAAGCTGTTTGATTTGCAAACACACCATTTTTACAAGTCAAAAGAAGTTACAACAATGCCCATGCATGTTCATATGCTAAAAGAAATCTCCCTTATTTTCCATGTACGTGCCGCACAAGATGTAATGGAACAATTACAAATAGCATTAGAAAATATCAATGAAGCACCAAGCCTTGGCCGACGTGAAGATTTAGCAGTCATTGAAAACGTGAAATTGGTAACGTTGAACGAAAGGCATACAAAAGAAATTATCAAACTCAAAAATGATTTTTATATACCACGTCATTGCATTGTTGATCGCCTTGATTATATGAATTATAAAGGGGTTTCC
The DNA here is from genome assembly GCF_038005705.1 of Bacillus sp. FSL L8-0199. Classification (NCBI taxonomy): domain Bacteria; kingdom Bacillati; phylum Bacillota; class Bacilli; order Caryophanales; family Bacillaceae; genus Bacillus; species Bacillus sp. FSL L8-0199. The sequence goes on from NZ_JBBOTS010000003.1 coordinate 30,328, forward strand.
TATCGTTTAAATACGGTATATCAAGTGAAACAAGGAATTCGTACTTGGGAGACGGTTCAAACGCAGTTATTCCGTAAAGGAGAAGGATTAAATTCACCAAAGTATTTGGAAGATGAAGATGGTTATTTTGTATTTTTCCATGCCTTATAAGTAGGCATGGATTTTTTTAAGGAGGGAAACATGGAGGATTACATTTATGCAAAGTGGGACCAGCAAACAGGAGAATTTGAAACACTACAAGAACACACAGGACGGGTATTAGAAAATTTATCTCTACTAAAACACTCGTATGAATCCCTGTTTTCAGAAGAGATTTGGCAACTTGCACATGTAGCTGCCCAATACCATGATGCGGGAAAGATTTATGAGGGATTCCAACAAATTATTAAACTTAATATGGGATTATCTCCTTTAACAAAGCAAGAAATAGAAAAAAAGTATCCTAATGTTCCTCATGCTTTTATTTCCTTGCTTTGTGTTCCATTTTTAGAATTACATTATTCCAAAAGTACAGAACGGGTTGTGAAAGAGGCAATTGCACATCATCATGTACGAAACGTAATGTTTGATGCTCAAATACTAAATACAGTTTTACCAGATTTAAAAGGGAAAATAGACCGTTTGGAGCAAGAATTGTGCTGTTCTATTAATAAAGATCTTGATACTACAACTATAGGTTGGAAGCCAATTAAGAAAAAAGATAAAGAATATCCTCTTCTTGTGCTTGTAAAGGGACTTTTAAATCGTGTAGATCATGCGGCTTCTGCAGGAGAACTTGTGGAATATCATGCGGACAATGGAATTGGGACTTATGTCGATAAATTCCTAAAAAAGAATGGCCATAAACCACTCAATCTACAACTCTTTTCTTACGAGAATCGAAACAAGAATATTGTGGCTGTCGCACAAACTGGTATGGGAAAAACAGAAGCTTCTTTATTTTGGATTGATGAAGCTAAAGGTTTTATTACACTCCCTATCCGTGTAAGTTTAAATGCCTTGTATGAGCGTGTAACAAATGGAATGAGATATGTAGATGAAGAGGGGCAAGCAATTGCTGGGTTGCTACACAGTGGTAGTGTGGATTTTCTACAAACATTAAACAATGATCACAAAACCAATGAGCTTATCTATGAACAGTCTCGTTTATTGAGTAAAAAATTAACATTTAGCACAATTGATCAAATTTTGAAGTTTCCATTTTTATTTCGAGGATATGAGAAATACTTGGCCACAATGGCGTACTCTAAGATAGTTTTAGATGAAATACAAGGTTATTCTCCGAAAATCTTAGCTGTTTTACTCAAAGCATTGGAAATGATATACCAGATAGGCGGGAAGTTTATGATTATGACCGCTACACTTCCTACTGTTTTTATGGAAACAATGGAGAAACGAGGCAAAATCAAGGTAAGTGATTTTGTAAAAAAGGAATTCTATAATGACTTAATTCGTCACCGCATATCTGTACGCAAAACAATCATTGACGAAGATTTAGAACATATTCGTGAAGCTGGACGAAATAAACGTGTATTGATTATTGCTAATACCGTAAAAGAGGCAAAACGCATATATGCGTTGTTTAATAATGAAAATATAAGGCTGTTACACACACAATTTATTCAAAAGGATCGCGTCGTATTAGAAGAGGAAATTAAGAACTTCGCACCAAATGATAAAAACCGAGAAGAACAAAGTGGAATTTGGATTGCCACACAGCTTGTAGAAGCTTCATTAGATATTGATTTTGATTTGTTATTTACTGAAATCTCTACATTAGATAGCTTATTTCAGCGTTTAGGTCGTTGTTATCGTGGAAGATCCTATGAAGGTATAGAACCAAATGTCTTTGTTTATACAGAAGCACAAGGGATCGGTTTCGTTTACGATGAGGATATTGTTCATAACAGTTTAAAACTATTAGAGTCTTTTAACGGACAAAAACTACGTGAGAAAACAAAAATGGAGCTCGTCGAAACATTATATAAAACAGAAAATCTAAGTAAAAAATACTTAGATGAATTCTATCAAGCTTTAAAGGTGCTGGATACACTTCCCCTAAACGATATGGGAAATACAGAAGCACAAAGGTTGCTGCGTGATATTGATAATTATCAAGTTATTCCCTGGTCCATATATGTAGAGAATCGTGAGCTATTTACTACATTTAAACAGGAAAAAGATTCGAAACAGCGAAAAGTATTACGAATGCAAATCGAAAAGCTTACAACCTCTATTTCTAGAAAACAGGTTCAACGATATGGAATTGAAATAAAGGAAATTGATATTCCCGGACTTCAATACATACACACTTTAAATTGTAAGTATGACTTTGATAAAGAAAAGATAACGGGAATAGGAATTGTACTTCCGTAATTTTCAGTGAACCTCGTTTTTATAAAACATGATCGATGATTCGCTGCAAAATGTTAGTTGCTACATATGTTAAAATATTGCTAACATAATGTGTATCATCCGTATATAGAGAAGGTTTTATCTACACTATGTGGGATATAAAGGATACAATATAAGGTGTAAAGCCATTGTTCAAGTTGAGTTTTATCTGAACTATGCGAGATTTAAAGTTTGCTGATTTTGGTATATTTTCAGCACCGGCACAGGTTTTATTAAAACTTAGTGGGATTTAAAGGCATTAAACATTATGTTATTACCCATATAAATGCCAAGTATTATCTGAACCATGTGGGATTTAAAATTGTGAAAAATATAAAACGCATACGCTCCATTCATATCGTTTTATCTGAACTATGTATGATGTAAACTCTTTCCAGCCTACATGTACATGGTCATAGTGTCCTGTTTTATCTGAACCGTATGGGATATAAAACATCATAACAGAACTTTAAAGAAAAAAGACGATTCATTTTTATCTAAACCATGTGGGATTTAAAGGCTATTCTTTGATGTCTCACAAGCTGGATAAAGTGGTTTTATGTGAACGGTGCGGGATTTAAAGGCAAAGGCTTTATCATTCACATCAACAGATTTAGAGGTTTTATCTGAACTATGTGAGATATAAAGACTCCACGCGCTAACCCACCTTTGTAAGCAAGGTAGCTTTTTATCTGGACTATACGGGATATAAAATTATCATTGATCATAATATCTTTTCCCTTGTGGTTTTATCTGAACTGTATGGGATATAAAGTAGAAAATTGCCCATTCAATAGATTTAGCAATTACAAAGTTTTATCTAAACGTAGTGGGATATAAAGTAGCGTTCGTATGCTATATTGGCAAATCGATAGATTGTTTTATCTGAACTGTGTGGGATATAAACTACACCCAGCGTTTTAACTCTTGCTTGCTTCGATCTGGTTTATTTAAACGTAGTGGGATATAAAAGTTTATAATGAAACCATAGAAATAGAGTCTTAATTAAAAAGGGCTCTATTTCTATGGTTCCTACCTTCAAATTTTTTATCTTTCATTAGATCAATTTCACATTCAAGTTCTTTGGTTTTTATATTTAAAAAGTCCATTGTCATTGCAAGAACTTTTCCATCTCTCTCTCTTAGAACCCCATAAACGAACAGCTCTATTGATCTTACTATCTTCATATGTGATTTGAACTGTTCTTAATTCCTCTCCATCCACAAATTCACGATGTACCCAACATTCTTGAAATTTTAAATTCTCATCAGATTTATGCATGTTATAATTAAAAGTTGCTTCTTCTAGTCCTGTAAAGCCCAAACCTTTTTTCTATAAAGCAATATACTCAAAGTCCCAAAACTTTCTAAAATGATAGATAAGCTCTTTTTGACAAGACAAAATAACCCCTAAAAAAAAGCGTTATTCTTTCTGAGAAATCATAAGAAAGGATGGCGTTTTTTACTTTTTAGGAATACATTCTTTTTGCTCGATGGTGATGTGGTGTTATTGCAATATAAAACACTGCACAAAAGAAGATTAAAATGTATTTAAATATCTTGTTCATATTGGTACCGTCCTAAAAGGAACTAATTTGGATTTTAATATTGTATGTAAAAAGGGTGCGTTTATACAAGAGAAAGGTAGCTAGCAAAAGTAAACTAAAATCTTTACATGAATAAAAGAAGCCCCGTTTATCAACGGGGCTTCTAAGGGTAAATGTCAAGTAATGACGTACTCGACTAATTAACCATATCATGAATCTTTTGGTAGAAAACCTGGTAAATTCGTCCAAATGGGTAATGAAATGACTTGAAATTAAAAATATAAACCTTTGCCCACGGGCTGAACAGTTTCAAGCACAGTATCAACCATTTCTTCATTAATTAGGGTTCTTATAATCCAAGCTGAGAGATTTTGTGCAGCAAAGCAACCTGCAGCAGTCGAAATATTGCCTTCGTTTACGAAACTTTGTTCAATAACGTCTACATCAAATTCTTTAAGTTGTTTTACTACGGATGGATATGTAGTTGCTTTTTTGCCAGTTAATAATTTCTTAGCTCCTAGTAGTAGTGAACCAGAACACATAGAGCCTATTAATTGTTTTTGAGGATCTACATGAATGTTATTAAGATATTGTTGATTTTTATATAAATTTTGTACATCCTTACCACTTGCAAATATTACAGCGTCAGCAGAAGGGATATCGGATATGCTTCCTGTCATGGGTATACGTAAACCAGACATAGATACATGAGTTTTTTCTGTTCCTAATAGTTGGACCTCCCAATCAGAAACACCACCAACTAGACGTACACGATTTAATAAATCCCATGGTAAAAAAACATCTATATCAGTGAAATTATCGAAACAAACTATTGAAATTTTCATTTTCTAACCCTCCGTAATTTAAATATTTAAAATATTTAAATTATAACACTTTCAAGTATGGTTAGTGAGGTTTAAATTTTTTCACTAACTATAGTAGATAGGAAAAAGTGTATTGGATTGTAGAGAAACATCACAAAAAATTCATTTTGTATTAAGTTGGAACATAAAAAAGCACTTAGTAAAGCGCTCTCGTGACGGGACAAATTTTATAACGACTATTTTATAAAGACAGGAACTCAGGATATTAATATGTGAGTCAGTTAATTAAGTATCTTGTACAAATAAAGAGCAGCTAGCAAAAGCTAACTGCTCATATAAGGAAATCGGAGAAAGATAACCATGTGTCTACATCATTGCCAGAATATTTATTTTTATTCATAAAGAACTACGATTAACTTAATGCATAGCCCACAATCAAATATACATGTTGTCTTTTTTCTAATCCTCTCACGTAACAAAATGCATTTTTAAATTACTAAATAATTAATGGTACCTTTTGAAATATTTTTTGTTTCATTTCATTAGAAACAAGTCCGACTACATAAATAGAATATGTGTTATAATATCTATTGAACATATGAATAGGATAACAACTACCTGCTGTTGGCAAGTAGCAATTTATCTAATGAAAAAGATCACTTGTTTCCAAGACAAGTGATCTTTTTGTATACATTCCCTATACTATTTTTGAAATCGAATAGATATTTTAATCTGTGTAATTACAATAGACTTGATTAAATTTAAAACTGCAAAAAGCATAATATCGTTCATATTTGTAGTAAGAAATATATGAAAAACACCTTATTTGCATTAAGGTGTTTTTGACGTATTAATATTTCTCATATACTGAGGCAACTTTTAGAGCTTTAGATAGTTTTTTTGTTTTTAAGATTATTTGATTTTTTATAGGCATAACATAGAATGTTGGTTCTATTGTTCCTTTATCCTTATTGAAAGGAGCGGTTATTAAGTAATTACCACTACTGCTAATTACAATTTGGTCTTGATTGTTTTGATTGAAGATTAAATATCTCCTTTGTCTTTCAGCAGATTCTGCACCTAATCTAAAAGAAATGAACCCTAACACCAAAATAAAAACTATAATTGCAATTGTTTTAAATGGTTTAAATGGTGATAAAATCACCTGTATATATTTTTGTACAATGGGAGGAAGATAATAATATGCCAATGTAAATACATAAATAATACACCAGATTGATATGTACCAGTTACTATATATATCTATTATAAAGACCCACCCTATTAGAGGACTGATAAAGAATAAAATCATCAATGATAGAATTATTTTACTTTTAACTCCTTTCCGCTTTAACAGTAATTCTGGTATAAGGAAAACATATCTTGCAAAAATATAAATAGCTAAAGTAGTTGCTAACCAAGGAAATATTTCCAAAAAATATCGAGTTAAATCACTTGTATCTATTTTTAATAAAGAATAATCGATTAAATCATAATAACTATGGTATCCATATTTAAATAAAGCAGCATAAGCGTAGGCTAAAGCTGTAAATACTAGCACTATAATAGCAGCTTGATTAAATGTGGTAAGAATCATATTGCTTTCTTTTGAGTTAGTATTTTCAGTTGATACAGAAGAAGTGTTTGAATTTCCTTGGTTACAGCTTTGAACATTTTGTGTTTTTGAAGAACGTTTCTTTTTTGCCAAGATATGACCTCCTATAAAAATTTAAAATATTTATATCAATATATTAATCTAATTAGATTAAATGGTCAAAATAAAGAATGCAAATGTTACTTTGATATAGTGATAGATAAGCTCTATTAGACTTTGTAGCTTTGAAAAAAGATTTGATTAAATATAGTCTACAAATCCTTGTTCTCTGGTACATAAAATGAATGCATTTTGAAAAAGAAGATTGTTTAAAACTTATATAGAATTCTTTAGTCGAAAAGGACTAAAAAGAAAAAACTAATTTGTTAGACAAACCGTTTTTTCTTTTTATACTTTTTTCTATTTGGTAAGCTAGGAGGATTCTTCATTGTGTCAACAGCATGCATGAGCGTGAGATATGGATGTTTTAAGATCATTCTCGGTCCGCTTTTTTTCATAACTTCCTTAACTAAACCTTTCATATCTGGTTTATAACAATGAATTTTGCAATTTTGACATGCTGGTTTCTTTTCTTGAAATGGACATTTTGATAAACGAAAATAAGCATAATCTTTTAATTTTTGACATTCTTCACATACAGTATTTTGTTTATGTTCGTTTTTACAATACATATCAATCATAATGCTAATTGTTTTCTCTTCACGTTCAATTCGATTCATAAATTGGTGCCTCCTATTTTAAAGTCTCTGTGCTTTAATTGTAAAACTTTTTAGAGAGTTTACTTGAATTTTTAATGACAGTTTTTCTAATGTTTATCTCTTTCCTAAGATTTAAATATGGTTCCTTCTTTTTCTTGTGAGCTTCGGGTACCTAAACGACTCGAACAGCAAGAGTTCACTTGATTTTTCCATTTTATTAATTGATTCTATTGGAAGGTGGGGAGTATTTGAAGTTTACTGCTATATCAAATAATTTAGTCTTAGAGCACGGAATCTGCGTTTTGTTTTAGGAGCACTATAAAATTTTTAAATTGATGAATGTGTGGTGGTACCGCTTTTTATAAAATTGGATTTTTAACGGAATGAATGTTAAGTTAACTTTACATTTTGTTAATTATGGTATACATTGAGGGTAAGAGGTGGTGAACTTGACTATTTTTAACAAAGTAAAGGAAATTAGAGCTCGTTTTAATTTCACACAAAGTGTATTAGCTGAAAAAGTTGGAGTGACGAGGCAAACGATCGCAGCAATTGAAAAAGGGGATTACGTCCCTTCATTATTACTAGCATTGTCAATTTGTGATGTGTTTGATTTGAAGATGGAAGAAGTGTTTGTATTAAATAAGGAGGAAGAAGAGGATGAATAGATTGATGATTTCTTATGTGATTAATGTACTTATTATGGCATTAGCATGTTGGGTATTCATAGAACTTTATTACAGCATTATAGAACTTGCCAATATTATTGAAGCTAAGAAAGTAGCCTTTGAAGTATCATTAAATATTACACCAGTCTTATTCTTATTAGTTATAGGTATTGTAATAACAATTTTTTATAAAATACAGCGGAAGAAATATAACGCCCTTTCATATCTGATGTATCCACTATTGTTTCCCCTAGAAGACGAACGTGAAAAGTTAATTACTGAAAGAGCTTGTCGTACAGCATTTGTTTCAGTATGGTATGTGTTAATCATCGCAATTGGATTTTTAGTGCTTTCTCCTATTTTTAATATGTATATTCCAGGATATCCCTTATACATTGTATTTAGTGTTTTCTTTATTCAAATGACAGTTTTCTATTTATCTTTATACCGAAATAAAATAATGTAAAGTGAGACCCTCTTGTAAAAGCAAGAGGGTTCCTTTATATGCATGATTTATAGTGATTCCCTTAATAATTTTTTATTTTCTAACATATCATTTAATAGAATCTGTCCCATCATCATTGCAAAGTTATCCCTGGTCTTTGTATAGTAGTCATTAAGTTTTAACAGATAGTCTTTCCTGGGGACATAGGTGATTACAAGTCCACGGTTTATTTTTTTAGGAAAAGGAATATATGTATTCTTAACATCCTGGTTTGTAGTGTTCGAATTTTTAAATACTAAATCATTTAGATTACTAAAAAATACTTTTCCATTAGAGATAGGTTGAATTTTTTTAGCTATGTGAACACCATTATTATTTTTATTTGAATCTATTCCCCATATAATTACACCACCAGAAACATGAGAAAAAAACAATATAGCTTTTTCGTAATTCTTTTTATCATCTATTGAAAGGGTACTAGTTGTACAATTTTTTTTGCATTGAAATGTAAGGAATATATTCTCTTCTTGCTGTGCAATGATCATTTTTTGAATGTATGAAAATCCTTCTTGTTCAAACTTTATAAAAATTTTCTTCGCATTCACTAAATTAAATATTATCCTTTTCTATTTGTAATAAAATATTTAAAAGAGTAATTCAAAACAAGTAAATTTGTATATAAAATATATTTTTTAAAATTCTAATGCATTTGATTTGTTTTTGATTGTATTAATATCCTGGCCTTGCTGGGAGAGCTGAGCGCATTCATGAAAAGCAAAATGCTTACACCCTTCACATTTTGCTGTATTCAAATGTCTTAAAGCACAGTTAATTGCGTCTCCTGTATGATCAAAAAAATTCTCTTTTCCAATCTCAGCGTATAATCCATTTTTAGTTAGTGTTGTTTTCAACTCTGATTGTGTCCCCGAAATAAGAAGTACGCCACCTTGGTTTTTAAAATGTTGAACAATATTTCTAAAGTAGGATTCGCCTGTTGTATCAATAAAAGGAACCTTGCCCATACGTAATATTAATATTTTAGGGTTATAATGAATCGTTGCTAAAATGTTTTGTTCAAAAGTTTGTGCAGCTCCAAAAAATAATGGGCCTTCTATTGTATAAATACTAATTTGCGGACAATCATGAGCTTTATTTACCACATGCGGTAATAATTTTTCATTCTTTGTTGTATGATCAGGAAGAACTTTTGACATGACAAGCATATTACTCATACGTTTTGTAAATAAAATAATAGCTAAAATAAGACCGATTTCCACAGCTGTTGTCAAACTGGTAAATACAGTGAGGAAAAAAGTTACCAATAATACAAGAGAATCCCCTGTCTTCATTTTAAGTATATGAGCAAAATGCTTTTGCTCACTCATGTTCCAAGCTACAACCATTAAAATAGGAGCCATGGTAGCAAGTGGGATGTGCGAAGCGTATGGAGCTAGCAGTAGAAGTGTAAATAACACAAAAAATCCGTGAATCACACCTGACATGGGTGAAACAGCTCCACTTTTAATATTAGTTGCTGTGCGCGCAATAGCTCCAGTTGCCGGAATTCCTCCAAATAACGGAGTAACAATATTAGCAATTCCTTGACCAATAAGCTCTTTATTACTGTTATGTTTACTACTTGTCATACCATCTGCAACAACAGCAGATAAAAGAGACTCAATGCCCCCCAACATAGCAATAACAAATGCAGGGCCAATTAAATGTTGGATACGTTCTACTGTAATCTCAGGTATATTGAATTGCGGTAGTGCATTTGGAATCGTACCATATGCTGTACCAATAGTAGGCACATGACCTGAGAAAAATATAGTTGCAATTACAGTTGAAATCACAATACCTACTAATGAACCGGGTAGTTTTGGCAAAATTTTGGGTGTTATGAGTATAATGAAAAAGCAAATCAGAGCAGTCACTACACTATAAAAATTAGTGGTACCGATATGAGTACTGATTTCTTTCAAGTTTGCTATAAAAGCCTCATGTTTTTTTATGCCTGTTAAACCTAAAAAACTAGCAATTTGCCCAGTGAATATAATAACAGCAATACCTGACGTAAAACCAATTGTTACAGGACGTGGGATGAACTTAATCAGCGAACCTAATTTGAAAATTCCCATAAGGCATAAGATAATTCCAGCAAGTAAACCAGCAAGTAGTAAATCTTCATACCCATAAGTAATGACAATTCCTAAAAGTATGGGAACAAAAGCACCTGTAGGTCCTCCAATTTGATACCTTGAACCACCAAATAGAGAAATAAGTATTCCTGCAATACATGTTGTATATATTCCATACTCTGGTTTTACACCAGAAGCTATAGCAAAAGACATAGCAAGAGGAATCGCAACAACTCCAACAATCAGTCCTGAAAGAAGATCTTTTTGAAAATGCCCTAATGAATATCCTTTAAACCTTCCCGTAAATAAACCTCTCATTACAAACCCTTCTTTTCTATTTTTAATAAACCCGGATTACAAATGTGTTTTCAATTTGCTTATACAGGAGATTTTTATTTTCATAAAAGAGAACGACATCCTAATATTTACTATAGGTTTTGCTTAAATGACGTTCTAGTTTCCCTATATCTCCACCTTGTTGTACATGGAATTGTAATTTTTCTGCTAGAAGTTCTCCAGCCCGACTATCTAGCTTTTTCGTATCAATAAACGATGTGACTTTTACTTTATCTGGGGTAATATCTCTACGAAACATCTGTCCCGGAATATCAGCCCAAAAACTATTCCATTCTTCTAATAATCCTATTTGATCAAACAAAAAGTTCTGAATGCCGCATAACCATGCTGTACAAGCTGTATTCCTTTTTTGACATCCAATACCATCTTGTAAATGTTGACATGAAAAGCAACAAGAATATCCACTTTTAATGCAAACATTACAAACGTGATGAGCTCCTATAGAGTGAAATATCTCAATTCCATGTTGGATGATATCTTCTCTTTTAGCCTCATTGCTCAATGTATTCCTCCTTTACCATTTCGCTTTTTGCTTCATCTAGCTCTTCTAACATAGAAATTGTATCAATTAAATGATTGTTAAAAATTTTCCGCGCAACCACCAATAAATTCATAATCATAGGATCTCGAAGGGAGTATAATACTCGTTTTCCATCTTTAGTGCCAACAACAATATTTTTCGCTCGCAATACACTTAATTGTTGAGAAACTGCAGAACCTTCTTTTTTTAGAATGCTTTGAATTTCATTTACACTTTTTTCCCCTTCTGATAGAACTTCCAAAATCCCTATTCGTAAAGGATGCGATAAAGCTTTAAAGAAATCTGCTTTAAATTGTTGCATTTCAGTTCCCATTAAAACACCTCTAGTATTTATTTACATTTAACATTTCAGAAGTATTCTATACATCTTCAAATGTTTGAATATGTATAGAATACTTCTAAAGCCAAGAATTATCAATACAAATTTAGAAACTTAACATAGGTAAATAAATGGTTTTTGGTTGAAATTACGATACTTTCTTTTGTACACAAAAATCCTATGTATCCTAGACTATACTTCTAGAGAAACCTTATACCAACAGGTTCAAAGGCGATTGAATACGGGGAAAATAAATAATACATTTACATGAATAGACTCAAATAACGAAAAAACATTAAAGAAAAGAGGATTTACGGATCTATAAGAACGGAATATTTATTCAAGTATGGGTGAGCTGTAAAAAAATGTAACAATCTAGTTGTAGTATGACGAATAATGAAAAGAACCCGTTAGTAAAAAACGGATTCTTTCCACTAGGTGTGCAAGAAATTCAAGGTGACTCTGATAAAATCACTTGTATTTTTTTAGTGCACGCACAAGTTTGAACAAAATATTTATTTGAACGTAAAAAGGATTTATTCAAGATAAAGATGCTTTTTGAAAAAGTAGGTGAACGCCTAAAGGGAATTATTGAAAGACAAATTAATTTTGATGGGTTACTTGAAGAGTCGAGGGCAATTGTTATACACATTGATAAATAGTTGGTTACTTATATATTTTCTGAATTAGTAATTATAGAAATTAAAGAAGATGTATAAACTGCATATCCCTTATTCAGATTCACTATATTTGATAGATTACCTGTATTCGTAAAAGAAATATTAAATACAAAAAGGTATTAATACTATAAAAATACAATATATAAATTTAAGGTGTGTAAATCCATAAAAAGGCGATAATTTAGTATGTTTACAAAAACTGGTAGAAATTAATAATAATGTTTTGTTTGTTGAGGTGTATAAATAGAATTAATATTAAGAATATTCAATATCAATAATATCAATTTACTATAGTTTACAATTATGTAAAACTATAACCAAGATGGACTGTTCTTTAAAACTTATCACTAATAAAGATTTAAAGAAATTTTTGTTTTATTTGCCATCAAGAAGGAATGGATATTTACATATAAAAAATGTATACCAATTTGGATGTTACGTAAGTAGTTTGAGTAAACAGCTAATTTAATTTGGATTGTAAATAATTAATTAAAAGTTGTGATAGAAGGGATATGGAATAGAAGTATTAATGGCTTTCTTAAAAGAATTATCTGAAATACTAGTAGGAATTGCAGATAACGCAGTAGGGTGTGAAAATTTATCAAACAAAATGAGGTGAATGAAACATGAAAGAAGTTGCGAAAAAAGCACAAATGATACGATTACAGAGGGAGGAGCATTGTAATCGTCAAGGAGATACAGAAGAGTATAATGCCGAGCAGGGGAATCTAGAAAGAAAGTGTATCAAGCTAGACAAAAAATCAGTTAAAAATCGAACGACAGAAGAAAAATGGGATGAAAGATGTAAACAAGCAGTTCAATTATTTAATCAAGGGACTGAATATCCAGATATTGCGAAAATAGTAGGGTGCAAAGTGAGTAGTTTGTATAGAGAGCTGAAGAAACGTGGAGTATTAGAAATGCCAAAGCAAGCAGCACCCTCTAAAACATTAAGATCACCCATAATACCAGCAAAAACAAAAAAATCGAGGTTTGAACGATATAAAGAGTATTATATGTATAAATAGAAGGGTTAAAGGCTATATAGTTGTTTATCTGAAAAATAGCTGCATCTAAGATTCTCTATTTTTCGATTTATCATAAAGTACACTTTTAGACATTACATTTAAAATTCTTATCAACTCAGCTTTGGGGGATTAGTACAGATACCAAAATATTAAAAACATACATTTGAATAAATATTAAGGGGTTTTTGAGCACTTGATCCTTAATGTCTGCTAATATTTAGTGCTACACACTCTTCTAAAGTGTATTATTCAAGCTGTACGCCACAAATAATTAATGGTCGTAATATATAGGTATATATATGATTTCTGTAAATGGAGGAGATATATAATGTTAACTGAATTACAAAAAAATTTTTTCTCAAAATTAAAAATTCCACCAAGAGAAAATGTGAAATTTGAAGATTTACATACAATTCTTTTACAGATGGGGCACTTATTACCTTATGAAAACATAGACATTATGGAAGGAAATACGAAAAAATTTTCTAGAGAAAACATTGAAGAAAAGTTACTTTTAAAGAAACGTGGCGGATTATGCTATGAAATTAATTCTTTATTATATTATTTTTTGTGTGATTGTGGATTTAATGTGTATCGAATAGCTGGAACTCTTTATGATCCAAAAACAAGAAAGTGGAACCCTGATGATGGCCACGCACTTATCGTTTTACAACATCAAAATCAAAACTATATAATTGATGCGGGTTTCGCATCCTATCTTCCTTTATATCCTGTACCTTTTAATGGTGCCAGCGTGACTTCTGTAACGGGCGAATATCGTGTTCGTAAACAAAATACGGAGAAAGGAACCCATGTATTAGAAATGAAAAAAGGAAAAAATGGAGAAACTTCACATTTTTTTGATTCAGATCTTAGTGATACCTGGTCTATCGGTTATGCTTTTTATTTAAATGCAATTAATGAAAAGAAAGTAAATGCTATACAAAACATGGTTATAGAGCATCCAGAATCGCCAGTAAATAAGGGGAATATTATTTGCAAATTAATTGAACACGGGCATATTGCGCTTACTAAGCAAAGTTTTACAGAAACCCGGCATGGAAAGAAAACTAAAAAAGAAATAACAGAGAAACAATATCATCAAATACTTAAAAATGAATTCAATATTTATTAGACAAGTAAGATATAGAAACTAAACTATAAGATCTTTAACTCATTACGCCCTCATTTTTAGAAAAATGGGTTTTTTTTATTAATAAGTGCTTAAAAAGCTATGAAATATTTTTATTTTTATGAATTTTTCCTATTGTTAATAGGATGAATTTGGCGATATGTAATTTAAATTTACAATAAGATACTACAATTGCCTATTAAATAACAGTGAAAGTAAAATTAAATATATCCATTTCATTAAGATAGTACTACATTCATAAGAAATTTGTTCAATTGTATATATAGAGATATTATTTTAAATAGTTATTAATAACGAAGGAGGAGAGGGGAAATTATGTTCAATCAAAGAACAAGAAATGGCGTCAAAAAAATCCTAGCAATTACAGCAGCTAGTACGATGTTTTCGATGTTTGGCTCATCAATTTCTATCATAGAGGCGGCGTCTGCTCCAGGAGTTTATGTTACACCTAAAAATAGTGTTTCTTCAGATATTATTAGTATAGACTGGTCTCCTGTTCAAACAGCACCTTATACATATTGGGCTGTACATAACTGGAACCAGGGGGGAGAAGCTGGTGGTTATGCTGGATTCCAACAACAAAGCGGTTTTGATGAAAATGGAAAGCGTACTTTGCACTTTGCAGTTTGGGATCCTATTTCTTCTAAGGAAGCGATAAAAGCAGAATATGTATCACCTACATCAGTTGCAAGTAATTTTGGTGGAGAAGGAACAGGTCTTAAAATTCAGACGACATATGATTGGAAGAATTATAATTGGTATCGTATGACAATGCGTTCTTGGCAAGAGAATGGACACACAAAATTTGGACAGTGGTTAAAAGATGTTTCAAAAAACCAATGGAAGCTTATTGGGATTATGGACTTTCCAGTTCCTAACGTTACATTTAACTATGGACAAACGCTGTTTCAAGAAGACTGGCTTGGTAATGGACAAGATGTAAGAGAGGCACGTGTAAAAAATGGATATGGAAGAAATATCTCAGATAAAAAATGGACATCTTGGAATACTCAATCAATAGAGGGGCAAGAGCCATTGAATAATAATTGGGATGGGGGAGCTACTTCAGAATATCTTTGGTTTAAGGCTGGGGGAGACTCTCGATCAACTATTGGAACAGGAAAAACATTTACGTTAAATCAACCTAGCCAACCTGAAATAGGAAAACTAGATTATGATGTAAAGTCTATGTATTATGAAAATGAAAAATTAAATATAACTTGGCAATTAAAAGATAGTAGTACACCTCAATTTAAGGGAAAAATTGAAATTTATAATAATGAAAATATGACGGGCCAACCGATTAACGTAATTAATGATATTAAATCTTACCAAAATGGAATCAGTCAATCTATATCATTACCAACAAATACTTATGCAAAAATTGTATTAACAGATATATTTGATCAAACTGTGGAAAAAAAGGTGAAAATCAAAAATGAATCTCCAAACATTTTAGAAGGGGATCGGTTTGCATGGTCGATGAAGGGTATAGGAGATTTTGAATTTGCAAAACTTGATTTAAATAAATCAACAGAAGAATTGCAAGTTAGTTTAATAGCAGGTACACCACACAATTATTTTGATAGCACGTATGCAAGTATTAAAGTACAGGATACATCAGGTAAAGTGGTATATAACAAAGAGATTTATGGGAATAACAAACAAAATGCTGAATCAAAAACAGTCCCAGTAAAAGTAGGCAATTTTATTGAGCTTACACACCTAGAAGGTGGAGAGAGAGCGACATTAACAAATCTGGATAATAATAAACGCGAAAGCTTTGATAAAAAAGTAATATATGAAGTTACAAAGGATGGCCTGAAGAAAGTAAATCAAATTGTTAATCCAAAACCGGACACAGAAGCTCCAACACAACCACAAGGATTATATGCAAGCAATGTTGCATCAGACAGTGTAGAGCTAAAATGGAATCCTTCTACAGACAATGTGGGTGTAAAAGAATATCAAGTGTTACGTGATGGACAATTAATTCAAACAGTACAAGAAACAAAGTTTACTGATCAAAACCTTACAGCTAATAAAGAATATAAATATACTGTAAAGGCTGTAGATACGGCTGGAAATATCTCGGTTCAAAGCAACATCCTTACAGTAACAACAAAGAGTCAAAATGTAACGTATGAAAAATGGGATCCAAAGAAGGCATATACAAAGGGCGATAAAGTAGAGTATCAAGGGAAATTTTATGAAGCGGTTCAAAGCTATCAAGGAAATGGAGATCCTACTTGGATATTTGCCTTATCTTTATGGCAACCATTTAAAATGATATAAAAGTCTTTTACTTAATTTTTATATATTGGTTTAGTGATCGCAAAAATATGTTTAGATTTTAGCAGAAGATTTCAAAATCGTAAGGGGAAAACTTCAAAACTTAAAATCTGTATATAAAGTAAATGGTAGTAAAAATACCAAATCTAAATTTTGTTAAGAAAGTGTACTAAAAAAATGGATTATATCAAGGGGGAAATAGCTTTATCACTGAGAGAAAAAAGCCCTGCACACAGGGCATCTAAAAAGATACCTAAGCAATAACGACAATTAGGGAGAAGTATTAACTAAGGTATCTGGGTGGATGGTTGCATAGTAAATATGCAATTTTGAGCATTGTTGAATGTATTGGGATATTCAACAAGTTCAGAGTAACACAAAGTTTCTGTTAATTCAGCCGGTAAATTTGTCCCAAAATACGGATCTATAAATCCACTTTTTATCTCTAGTGTGGATTTATAGATCCTAACAAACGTGTGATTTGAATTTAAAGTAATACCTTTAGAGACTTTTACTTGTCTATTATGAAAATTATACGATTTAGGGAAGTTTCTGAGCATATCGTTAAGGTTAGACCACAGGATATATATAATACTTAAATCATGAGAATCGACAATATCTATGCATATCTTGTCATAACAACAAGACTTTTTGTAACTCTTTATTAATTAGGGGAGAGGTCGTGTTTGATGAGAATGATAATCTGATTAGGAGACATAGAGATGGAACTAACTAAATTGGAAAAGATAATTGTTATTAGTACATTTGTTCAAGGGTTAGGTGAGGAATCCCTGGAAAATAGCAAGGAAAACAATTCTTTAAAACAACTACTTAGAGAGATAGAAAAGGTGTTTAATGATTCAACACCGGATCAAATGCGAGAAGCAGCTGAAAGTGTATTAGAAAAATTCATTTATGATTTAATAAAAGAAAACAATCTTCCACTACTAAAAAATTAATTAAGGCTTAGTGCGAGAACGAGAGGGCAGTAAGGACATGCCTATAAGGAATCGTTACCGTATCCCTATAAAAATTAATATTAAGCTTGCATAAGGAATGATATATAAAGAGTTTATTATTTTAGCCAAGAAGACTCCTTCCTCAAGGAACGCGAAGTGAGTAGGTGGGAGATGAATTGGCTTCGAACAAGGGATGGCAAGAAGCCATCTTAATTGTTCGACATACATAAAGTGTTACTTCACTATCCATCGAATGTACGTTTGGTATATAATAGTCATATACCGAAATGGAGGTGAATCAAATGATAATTAATAAAGCCTATAAATTTCGTATCTATCCAAATCAAGCACAAGCAATTCTAATTAACAAAACGATAGGTTGTTCTCGCTTTGTATTCAATCATTTCCTATCCCTATGGGATCACGCATATAAAGAAACTGGGAAAGGTTTAACATATGGTACATGTTCTGCCAAACTTCCTGCCATAAAGAAAGAGTTTGTTTGGCTAAAAGAAGTGGATAGTATTGCGATTCAGTCGTCTGTTCGCAACCTTGCGGATGCGTATACACGCTTTTTCAAAAAACAAAACAGCGCACCGCGCTTTAAATCTAAGAAGAACAACGTACAATCTTATACCACAAAACAAACAAATGAAAACATTGCCGTTGTAGGGAACAAAATAAAGTTGCCAAAACTAGGCCTTGTTCGATTTGCCAAAAGTCGCGAAGTAGAGGGGCGTATTGTAAATGCTACAGTTAGACGGAACCCTTCTGGTAGATATTTTGTGTCATTATTAGTTGAAACAGAAGTACAAGAACTTCCGAAAACACATTCTTACATTGGAATAGATGTAGGACTAAAAGATTTCGCTATTTTGTCAGATGGAACACACTATGAAAATCCGAAGTTTTTCCGATCATTAGAAGAGAAATTGGCGAAAGCACAGTGTGTTCTTTCTAGAAGAATGAAAGGATCTTCTCGTTGGAATAATCAACGAGTAAAGGTAGCTAGAATTCATGAATACATATCAAATGCTAGAAAAGATTACTTGGACAAAATTTCAACTGAAATCATCAAAAACCACGATGTTATCGGTATAGAGGATTTGCAAGTATCAAATATGTTAAAGAATCATAAGTTAGCAAAAGCAATTAGTGAGGTATCTTGGTCGCAATTTCGATCCATGTTGGAATACAAAGCAAAATGGTATGGCAAACAAGTCATTGTCGTATCGAAAACATTTGCTTCCAGCCAATTATGTTCGTGTTGTGGATATCAAAATAAAGACGTTAAAAATCTAAACCTACGTGAATGGGACTGTCCTTCTTGTCGTACATACCATGATAGGGATATTAACGCAAGTATCAATCTAAAAAATGAAGCGATAAGGCTTCTAACCGCAAGGACTGCGGGGTTAGCCTAATCAATTAGAGTTCGATAGAACTCTTTACTTAGGAATCCCTCACTTCTAAACGAAGTGAAAGTGGGGGTAGTTCAATCTCTTTATATATGCCAAAAGTCAGTTACTTGTTTTCGAGAATCATGTTTTCTAACTATCTTCATTATTTTTTGCATTGTATTTGGTGATGGTACATAATCCTTGTCATTACACAGTTGGCCTAATGTATTTCTGTTTACTTTACTAGCTTTAGAAAAATCCTGAATTGAGTAATCGTAGCTAGCTAAAAATTTAGCTAGCTTTGTTCTATGTCTCCCAATACCTCTACCCCACACGCTAATCTCCTCCATAATCTTTTTTAATCATCCTTGTCCAAAATGCAAAAAACTATACGCAATTGCAAAGAAAAATTTGCATATTGTACAAGCTATTCACAATAAGATGTATCAAGGTTGCTACCAAAGTAGCTATCAAGGTAACTCTACCAAATTTCTGAGTTTGTAAGCCCAGGTATCATCAACATTCAAAATTCTGTTTATAAAGGGGAAATTTATATGTTAACTACATTTATCTCTTTAGGAGCTTTAGGAGTAACGACAATTGGAGGGGCGTTGTTAGAAAAGCATCTTGTGAAAAACGATCATGTTGCAGCAGCGAAACTTTTAAGTGATGGAATATATCATGGAATGAGGATAGGTGGAGTTTGTTTCATTGGTTATGTATTCATTCAAATTGTGGAGATGTTTTAAGGAGGAAATTACATGGGGATTTTAAAGGATTGGCTTCATAAACAAAGTTTGAAGAATCGACTTATAGAGGTATTTGTAAAGGCAGGCTTATATGTAGACCATCAAACAAGAGGTGGAAAAGTACCCATTTACCCGAAGATACATGACATTTTTCCCTCGAAAGAAAAGGTTCGATACATATTTACCATTCCAAACGGATTAGATCCGAAAAACATTGAAAAGAAGTGGTTTTGCTTTCAACAAATATTAGGGCGTAATGTAGCAATTGAAGGTGATATTAAAAGGTTTGTACTTAATGTGTTTCATTCGGATGCTGGGCTACAAGCATACAATTACAGTTATAAGAAGTGGCAACCATTACTTATACAACATCATCTTCCCGTAATTGTAGGGCGTGACCAATTTGGAAATATGATTACGTATGACATGATTGCTTCAAACACGCCGCATCTTCTAATTGCAGGAGAGACAGGGAGCGGAAAAAGTAGTATGGTACGCGTTGTACTGTCCACACTCATTCAATATATGTCTCCTGATAAATTACATTTGTACCTGGGTGATTTGAAGAATTCCGAATTTCATTTCTTGCGAAGGGTGAAACACGTAAAAGAGGTTTGCATGGAAGAAATAGAAATGAAGATTATGCTGCAGAAAGTGTGGAAGGAAATACGCGAACGTAGAAAATTGATGGAAGAGTATGAAGTAGATCATATTGACGAATACAACAAATTAAATCCTGATAATCAGAAACCATATATCTTACTTGCTATCGACGAAGTGGTCATGTTGCAAGATGAAAAAGAATGTATGTCTATAGTTGAAAAAATATCGGCAGTCGGAAGGGCACTTGGAGTTTTTTTAATGCTAAGTATGCAACGCCCTGATGCAAAAGTGTTGGATGGTAAGTTAAAGCTCAATATGACGGTTAGAATGGGCTTTAAATGTGATAGTACAATTAACAGTAATATTATGGGTACTCCTGGTTCAGAACGCTTGGAGCAATCTGGCCAAATGATATTAAAGTTAAATGGATTAAAGAAAGTACAATCTCCTTTTTTAGAATTAAGTAAAGCCAAGAAGATAGTTGAACCTTATCGTGTTCCGAAAGAGAATATAAAGTTGCAAAACCCACCACAAGAAGAAAATCAATTATTCGGGGTGTTAGATTATGAGGAATAGAGACAAAGCCATACTAAACAATTTGAAACGTTTTAGATGCATGTCTCGTGATGACATTATTGATTTGCATTTTCAAGGATTAAAGAATGCGGTGACATGCTGTAATACAGTGATGAAGCGATTAAGAAGGGATGGTCATGTGGATGCCAATATCTCGCAACAACCATACATTTACTTCCCTCAATCCAGCACACTTCGCAAAACTAGTCAAAAGATTCCCCACTTTCTTGGCATAGTAGATGTGTATAAACAGCTTATCTATTATGAAAAACCTAAACTGTTTAAAGTGGAGCCAAAGTACGGTAAAGAATTCATGGAACCTGATGCATTTACAATTTGGCGTAGATCTCCATTCTTCATTGAGGTCCAGAGGTCAGTTTACAGCAAAAAAGTTATGCAAGATAAAATAAATAGGTATGAATTATACTTCCACAGTCAGGAATGGCATAACGAATCTTGGCAGCCAAAAGAATCTAAATACTTTCCATCAATACTTATAATTACTGAAAAGTATTATAATATCAGCTCTTTTAGCCTACGTATTTTTCAAGCTTCTTCAATTCGTAATTTCTTGAATAGCCTTGTTGTAAAAGCACAGTAACAGCCCCTAATTAGGGGTTTTTTCTCTAAAGAGGTTTCTTAATTTAAATCTACGTTTATGAGGTCATCATTGACTGAATTAGTTAATATATTATTTTGCCAATGTGAATTCTAATACAGTTTCTGTTATTAATACAAGTAGCAATGTTGTTATCGCGACAATTTCAGTACATACATTCTTTCAGTGCATCGTCTCTTTAGTCGCCGAATCAATTCCACATACTTTTGGAAGGAGGAATATTACCTAGGATTTCAAAAATGTTTACATATCCATATAACAATAATTGATATTGAATGTTTTCTACCTTAAAAGCTAGTTTGGCGATAAAAATAACATGAATGGACATAATAAGTTTGGTAAATCATGTATTACTTTTTTAATCCCAGGTATTATATTGCTTACAAAAGGATGTGTTAGAAGTGAGAATTGGAGTAGTTAAAGAGATAAAAAAGGGAGAAGCACGTGTAGGAATGACTCCTGAAAATGTTCGGAAGTTAGTTGAAGAAGGGCATCAAATCTTAGTAGAAAAAGATGCAGGTATTGGATCAGGATATACCAATGATGAATATACAGGCGCAGGTGCAAATTTAGTAGCACAAGGAGAAGCTTGGGAAGTCGATATGGTAGTTAAAGTAAAAGAACCATTACCTGAAGAATATCGTTACTTTAAAAAAGATCTTATAATTTGGGGTTTTTTACATTTGGCTGCGTCGAAAGAATGCGTAGAAGCAATGAGAAATGCTGGTACTACTGCAATTGCAGGAGAAACAATTAGCGAAGATGGTGTTTTGACATTATTAAAGCCAATGAGTGCAATTGCTGGGCGTCGTGCTGTATTTATGGGAGCATATTATTTAGAAAAACAACATCAAGGAGAAGGGATTTTATTATCAGGTATTGAGGGAATCCCTGCCGGAAATGTAGTTATTTTAGGTGGAGGAAATGCTGCAACTAATGCCTGTGATATGGCAATTGGAATTGGATGTAGTGTTACAATCCTAGAGGTTAATCAAGAAAGAATTGCATATTTAAGAAAGCAATACGCAACAGAAGAAGTAAATATAATTGAATCTAATACTGAAAATTTAGAGCGAACGATTAAAGAAGCAGATTTATTTATTTCAACAATTTTAATACCAGGATCTCGCCCTCCTAAAATTGTTAAAGAGTATATGGTTCAATCTATGAAGCCAGGAAGTGTCATTGTGGATATTGCAATAGATCAAGGTGGTACGGTAGAGACAGTTGATCATTATACAACTCATGATAATCCTGTATTTGTTAAACATGATGTGATCCACTATGCAGTACCCAATATGCCTGGTGCTACTCCACGTACTTCTACCATGGCCTTAGCAAATGGAAATATTGAGTATTTACTAGAAATAGCTAAAAATGGATTAGAGAATGCAATCCAAAATAAACCGGCTTTGGTGACGGGGGTAAATATTTACAAGGGTACAATAACTTATGAGAATTTAGGTACAACACTAGAATTAGATTATAAGCCATTGAAAGAAGTGTTAGTATGAGTAATGAGATTTTACCACTGAACATTGAGAATATAAAAAAAGCACAAAAAATTTTAGATGGAAATGCTAGAAAAACGCCTTTGGTTAAATCTTTCTATTTAACCAGTAAAACCGGTGGAGAAATTTATTTAAAGTTAGAAAACATGCAGTTAACTGGGTCATTCAAATTTCGTGGTGCATTTAATAAAATTTCCCAACTAACAAATGAAGAAAAAGAACGTGGTGTAATCGCTTGTTCAGCTGGAAATCATGCACAAGGTGTTGCATTATCTTCCCATTTACTCAAAATTAAAAGCAAAATTGTAATGCCGACCTCTGCACCGCAAGCTAAAGTGGATGCGACAAGAGGATATGGTTCTGAAGTTATTTTATACGGTGATACGTTTGATGATGCAAAAGCGAAATGTGAAGAGATTATAAAAGAAACAGGCGAAACATACCTACATCCATATGATGATGTAGAAGTAATGGCTGGCCAAGGGACAATTGGCTTAGATATTCTAGATGATATGTGGGATGTTGATACTGTCATAGTACCTATTGGTGGGGGAGGTATTATTTCAGGAATTGCTGTAGCACTGAAATCATTTAATCCCTCTATTAATATTATTGGGGTTCAAGCTGAAAACGTACACGGTATGAAAGCTTCTTATGATGCTGGAGAAATTGTATCACATTATAATGCCCCAACAATAGCAGATGGTTGTGCAGTTAAAACACCTGGAAATTTAACCTTTGAAATTGTAAAAAAACTAGTAGATGACATTGTAACTGTATCGGAAGAAGAATTAGAAGTAGCGATGAAAGACTTACTGCAACGCGGAAAAGCTGTCGTAGAAGGGGCGGGAGCATTAGCCACAGCCGCTCTTCTTGCAGGCAAAGTTGATAAATATGTACAGGGTAAAAAAGTAGTAGCGGTTATTTCAGGTGGCAATGTGGATTTAAAACGTATTTCAAGTGTATGTGAACATTTCTTTGTTGCCAATGAAGTAAAATAATGATTGAGGAATATAAATAATAAGTTGATATTGCTAAAAAAAGAGCTAGGATGAAATATCTTAGTTCTTTTTTGTAATATCAGGATACTATTGAGGCAGAATGGTTTAAAAACAAACTCTTATACAAGGGGTACCGCCATCACTATCAAGCTAAGCTCATACAACGTCAATCATAGTAGAGGTTGTAGCGATATTTTGACTCATCTATATACATAAAGCGACTAAATCTTTTGCTTGGTACTTACTGGTTCGTTGTACAAAACCAGCATCTCTAGCAAGAACCCGTAAGGCATTTTGAGATAGGGCACTTTGAATCTCTTGCTTGGGCAAATAGTTGTAATTAGTCAGACACAGAAACAAGCATAAAAAACGCCATCCTTTCCCATAATTCTACAGAAAGAATATCGTATTTTTACACTTTAAAGAAGAATAAGAAAAATAATCAAAAGAAAAGTAGATATTTAAAAAGAATTTTGAATACTTGATAAGATAAAAAGGGATTGTCAAGAAATCTGTGTAAGTTTTTGAAACGAACACATAGAATAGCAAATATTAAGGCAAGATCGCTTCTGTCTTTTTTATCTTCTTTTGACTTTCGGTTTGTGTGATAATTAAATCGAAAGGTCGTGGAAGAATGAAGATAGCGGTGATACAAGCAAGTACCCAAACTAGCAAAAATGAACTGATTTTTGAAGAGACAAAAAGGGCTGTGGCGAGGCATGGATATGAAGTGCTCAATTTTGGTGTTACAGTTGAAGAATCCGAGTTAAGTTATATCCAAGTGTCCTTAGCTGTTGGTCTACTTCTAAATTCAGATGCAGTTGATTTTGTCGTCACTGGATGTAGTAGCGGTGTTGGTATGTCGATTGCCTGTAATACACTTCCGAATGTCATTAGCGGTTATCTGCCAACTCCAACAGATGCTTTCCTATTCGGTAGGATAAATAACGGAAACTGTGCATCACTGCCACTTGGATTGAACTTCGGTTGGGCGGGCGAATTAAATCTTCGCTTCACGCTTGAGAAACTATTTGAAGAACCGTTCAATACTGGGTACCCTGAAGAATCCGCCAAGCGAAAGAAACGTGATGCAGAACTTTTTAAAGCAATCAAGAGTTTTTCACATCATGGCATCGTTGAGATCCTAAGTCAGCTAGATGGAGCTGTTATTAATCCTGTTCTTCAAAAGCAAGATTTAGTGGAATTCCTCTTGCGGAATGGCACTAACACAGATATATCAAATTATCTTATCGAACAAATGAAGTATTTAAATTACGGTAGGTAAATACTATATTTTTCAATACGTTTGGAGAATTTATCGTTAACCATAAGTTGATTCAACACCATTGAACAATTACAGATATGACCGCCATTCCATTTGTTTTGGAGTTCTTTTACACGTAAATACAGAACCTTTAGTAAGGCATTTTCGTTCGGGAAAGTGCCTTTTTTCGTTACCTTACGGAAACTTGAATTGACACTTTCGACAGCGTTTGTCGTATATATAACTTTGCGAATGTCAGAGCCGTAGTCAAAGAACTGTTCGACATGCGAGAAGTTGCGTTTCCACACGTCAATCGCGACCAACGCTTCTCGAATGCGTCAAACGCCACGTGGCTCGCTTTGAGTGATGAAGCACCATAGAATTTGTTCAAATCTTTACAGAATTCCTTGTAATCTTTACTTAGCACATAGAGAAGTGAATTACGCACCAAATGAACGATACAACGCTGTACGACAACTTGTGGGAAGATAGCCCGAGCGCGCCATCTTCAAGACCCGAAACTCCGTCGATAGAGATGAAGGATACATCTTCGACACCGCGAGTTTTGAGTTCGCCAAAAATCTGCATCCAGCGATTCTTCAATTCAGTTTGATTGAGCCAACTTCACGGATTTTGAATCTCTTTTCTTTCTAACCACAAGTGTAACCACTCCTTCGTAATAATTTTAGAAAAAAAAACGTGAAGCACCCCACTACCTAGGATGGTAGGTTACTTACACGGTTTATATTACACTCTCATAAAAATCTAAAAATTGTTATTTTTTCTGAATATTACTTAACCCTTTTTCTAATTCGTTCTCTATTCCCTTTTCTAATCCTTTTACCAATTCTTTCTCCGTTCCTTTTTCTGTCTCTTTCTCCGCTTCTTCATTCTTCTTACTATGCCCCTCTAACATCCCCACCAATATTTCTGTAATTATTGACATAGGTACACCTTTATCCAATAACATTTTAAGAAATTCAAATATACTGAGACCCTGTGAGTTAATTGCATTATATTTGTTATTGATATGTTGTTCTATATTTTTTTCGGAAAGTTGATTATCCCTAGTCTTACTTTCAGGAATATATTTTTGATTATTGTTTACTATACGTGAAGTTGTAGTACTTAGAGATTTATTATTTAAAACTGTAGTATTTAAAGGATAAAACCTGTTATTTATGTTTGAACTGATTTTCATCTCTCATTTTCCTCTTTCTTTTTTGATAAATTTAATATGAAAGTTCATTCCATATTGTTATATCACATATCCATTTATTACAAGTATAATATAAATTACTTTTAAACTAAATAGAATGCTATATAAATATATAAATTCTATTTTGCAATGCTTAAAAGTCACTATAAATAGATAAAATTCTATTCTTCTATGTAGGAAACCTATAGGACTGAAATACATTTGAATATTAAATATAAATTTAGACATAAAAAATACAATCTATTCTTATGTTTTTATAGAAAGAATAGATTGTGTTTTTTCATTTAGGGGTTATATGAAAGCCTTAGCTTAATAGAAACGTGGCGGTACCCCCTATAATTAAATTTAAGAGGGTATTGCAAGGGTAATAATTTATCTACAATGAGTTATTAATGTGGATTTAGCTCATTTTTTACATGTAGCAGGTGATTCTTTGATTGTTGTCGTACTTCGGTTTGAATTACAGTGAGTTACATTCATCCAAAAAACACCGCTGATTTCCTATAAATAATAGAGGTCATCAGCGGTGTTTATCGGTGTATAAAACTTCAATATTATTAATAAGTCTTCTTTTAAAATATAAATAGTTAAACATATGAAAAAACTTTGATTGTTATATCATCTTTTATTTTTGAAATACAGGTGCTATTTTATCAATGCGGTTTGTCCAAATTCCACCTGTATAATCGTCAGGAAGACGTTTTATATCTTCAAGCGAGTCAAATCCACTTGAAAATCCAAATCCATTTCCTCCTACAACGATAACTCGAGTATCAGCTTTATCCATTCGATTAAGAAAACGATTTGGCCATCCCCAAAGCCAAGGAGCTACTTTGTCTGGTATATGTAACTCCCCATGCGTTAGGCTTGAAGGCATGTAGCCAGTCCACCCTAACGCAATATAAGTAAGAAGATCCTTTTTCATGGTTGCTTTAGACATTGATCGTAAACTAGGGATGCGCTCTTTTATCGCAGCAATTGGTTTATCGCCACCATATACAGTTAGTTGCTCAAGACGTTTTGCTGGTAGTTTCTTAAGGTAAGCAGCCAATTGGATTCCTTCATTTTCATCATCACTTTTAATATGAATAAGAAAAGAGCGATCTGGAAAATGGTTAAGTACTTCCTCAAGTGTTGGCATAAGATTAATCCCTTGACCACGAAATGGGAATGTTTTACCACCATCAGCTGTATAACCATAACCAATATCAAGTGCTTGTAATTCTTTTGTTGTAAAATCTCTTGTAACACCTTTACCATTTGTACGACAATCAAGAGTCCAGTCATGAAAAATAACAAAATTATTATCTTTAGTTGGTTGAACATCAAACTCTACTAGATCAGCTCCAGCTTTAAATGCCGCTTCCATAGATGGAATTGTATTTTCTAAATAAGGATATTCAGGTTTATTTATACGTTCAGCTGTACATGTATCACCCTCAATCCCTTCCATGCTAAATGTTTGCGAAAGCCCTCGGTGAGCAAGAAGAAGAGGAGTCCTATCGGCCCTCTCAGCAAAAAAAGAACTGTTATTTACATAAACAAATACGAATAGGATAAGAATTATCCAAGTCGTTTTACGTTTTAGTAACCTTTTTATTTTATTCATTGTATGCTCCTCTTAAATATTAGTTGAAATGATTTAAACAATGTTCGTTAATTAAATACTGGTAGATGTTACAACCTATCATATTTTATTGCAATGGATAGGATTGGTAATCGAAGGTTAGTACTTATATATCAATATAGCTCTTAAGCGAATAAAGATATTTCTTTTTTTATCGAGATTCATAAAAAGCAGTCCACATCCTTAAGTTGATGGATGTGTGGTGTGCTCCTATAGGGGCGTAAAGTACTCAAAACTATGAACGTTTCCGCAACATTCTCCTTTGCCTCTTTCGAATAAAATTTATAGGAAGATATAATAAAAGTATAACGATATAAGGGGCGTCTTTTATGAGAAAAGAGAAAAGACAAAGGCTAATTAAACAAGCAGTGAGAGAGCATGAAATAGATACACAAGAAAAGTTAGTAGAGCTGTTAGCAAAAAAGGGGACAATTGTAACACAAGCCACTATTTCGCGAGATATTCGCGAATTAAATATAATAAAGACAGTTTCTTCAAATGGTTTAACTATATATAAAAACTTCACAGGAGATAGTATACAAACTGATATGATGTTAAAGAAAAAATTGAGGGAAGTTGTCGTAAAGATTGATTATATAAATCAATTAACCATCATTAAAACTTTACCGGGTAATGCGCATGTTATAGGTGTGTTATTAGACTCTTTAGACTGGAAAGAAAAAGTAGGATGTATTTGTGGGAATGATACATGTCTTATAATTTCAAAATCACAATCGGATAGGGAAGTTCTAGAAGCGAGATTAAAATTAATTATGTAGATAAAAAAACTACTAATATAGGATTTTATTATTAAAGGTAAAAATTGAATGTTTTTTCGATTTTATTTTATTAAAGAGTTTCGTTATTACTACAATCTTCGTTAATTAAAATAGTTAGCGTTATATGAGTTTTATGTATTTAAGCAAAAAAGGATGAGGTATGCATAGTGCAAGTACTTTGCTATCAAAATTTGTGTCATTATAATAAATGAATTATTCCGCCCGTTGATTTATAGAATTTTAACAAAAAAGCGATAATCTATTTTAGATTATCGCTCTCACTGCTAGTTTTAACTAATTTTATTTCGTTACAGAAATAAAGCAGCTTTTCCGGAGCCTCGGTAATAAATTAAACTTTTAATGGGGCTACTATACTGTATATTGGAATTAATTATCTTCTTAGATGCTGCGAGAAAAGTAATTAATTCTAAATAAGATTTTTTAACGTAAGCTAGTTAAAATTTGAAATTGATTATAGATAATCGAAAGTACTAGTTATAAGAGAGGGTAAAAGTATCTTGTAAAGTAATGCATATAACATAGAAAGATATAAGAGATAGGTGAAATTTATGAATACAAGACAAAAAGAAATTTTATTTCTGCTATTATCTGAATCTAACGACTATTCATTAGTACAAGACCTTGCGGATAAGGTGAATTGCTCTGAAAAAACAATTCGTAATGACTTTAAAATAATTGAGGAGCAACTTGCGAATTATTCAAGTGCGATTCTTGTTAGGAAACCGGGACTAGGTGTGTACTTAGAGATTGAGGAATATGAAAAGGTGGACTTGTTTAACAAACTTTATTGTATTAATAATCGCACAAAGTATGAATCAGATGAAGAAAGAATTCTACAAATTGCATACAACTTATTAATGAATGTTAAGGCAGTTACTGCACAGGAAATGGCATCCCAACATTTTGTAAGTCGAACTACTATAAAAAAAGATCTAGATAGAATTGAAGTATGGTTACATCATTTTGATTTAACCATTGTCTCAAAACAGCGAGTTGGACTTATTATTGATGGAAATGAAAAGAAAAAAAGAAGAGCATTGGCTAGATTATCAGATTTGATTGGTAATTCTGATCTTACGAATCAATTTATTAAAGAGCAATTTCAATATCATGAGGTTGAATTTGTTACGAATGAATTGAAAGCGTTACAAAAACGAAATGCATTGTTTTTTACAGATGATACATTTGAAAGTTTATTAGTGCATACGTTGCTTATGGTACGGAGAATGAAGCTTAAGCAACCTATTTTAAATGCCGAAAAGGAAATTAAAATACTGAAAGAAACAAAAGAATATATATGGACATTGGAATTTTTAAAACAGCTGGAATGTGTTTTTTCTGTTCATTTTACAGAGGAGGAAGTTACATATTTAACAGCTCATATTTTAGGTGGGAAAATCCGTTATCAAGATAAACCAATGCAGGATAGCACACTCACTGAAAGTAATCCAATGCTTTCTATGGTTATACAGCAATTAGTTAAACGTATGTCGAAGTTGTATGGAATTGATTTCAGTAAAGACGATATTTTAATTGAAGGGTTAACTATTCATCTATATACCGCATTGAATCGTCTAAACTATGACCTTTCTGTCTCGAATCCAATGTTACACGATATAAAAAGAATGTATCCCTATGCGTTTAATATATTGATACAAGTATTAGAAGAAATAAATGAATCTCTAACTATATATATTCCAGAAGAAGAAGCGGCTTATCTTACTCTACACTTTGAAGCATCTGTTGAACGATTAGATTACCAGGGGAAATCTAAAAATGTAATTATTGTTTGTCATATGGGAATTGGCATGTCGCAATTGTTACGTACAAAAATTGAGCGTAAATTCCGTCATATCCATGTGATGGACTGTATTTCAAAAGCTGATTTACAAGATTATATTTTGAAACATCGTGATGTAGATCTTGTTATTTCAACTACTACTCTTTCAAGATTAAACATTCCTTATATAGTAGTATCCCCATTATTAGAAGGACCGGAAGAAAAGAAGCTAGGAGAATTTATACAAAATTGTGATGAGCCAAGTTATAAAGAACAAAAAGACTTTGTTATGCTCAATTATACATCTCCATTTTTAGTGTTTTTACAACAGGATATACAACATCCATATGAGTTAATTGAAAAATTAGCATATGCTTTGCATAGTAAGGGTTATGTAGATAAAGAGTATGCAGAAAATGCAATTATAAGAGAAAAAATGTCAGCAACAACAATTGGGGGAGGAATTGCAATTCCTCATGGAAATCCGAAATTTATTCAAGAATCAGTAATTGCAATCGCTACATTAAAAGAACCAGTTGATTGGGGAGCAGAGAAGGTATCACTTGTATTTATGCTAGCAGTTAAAAGTGATGGACAAGAGGTAACGAAACAATTGTTTCAGGAACTATCCTTTATAAGTG
The DNA here is from genome assembly GCF_038005705.1 of Bacillus sp. FSL L8-0199. Classification (NCBI taxonomy): domain Bacteria; kingdom Bacillati; phylum Bacillota; class Bacilli; order Caryophanales; family Bacillaceae; genus Bacillus; species Bacillus sp. FSL L8-0199. Next base: position 61,775 of record NZ_JBBOTS010000003.1, read on the forward strand.
AGCAACCATCCTTTATTCAAAAACTTACGAAAGAAACAAACGTAATGAAATTTTTGTCCTTTTTACATACTTAACCGAAAAGTAGAGACCCAAATAACTGTTATTTGCTTAGGTAAAAGATTTATTTTCCGGGAGTTACGGTAAAAAATGAAACTTTTGACGTCTTAATATTAATTTATAGTAAATGTAGGCGCTTAGTAAAAAGTGTGAGGAGGATTAAGAATGAAATTGTTAGCGGTTACATCATGTCCAAATGGGATTGCCCATACCTATATGGCAGCTGAAAATTTACAAAAAACAGCGGATAAATTAGGAGTCCAAATGAAAGTTGAAACCCAAGGTGGAATAGGGGTAGAAAATGAGTTAACTGAACAAGATATTCGCGAGGCGGACGGCATTATTATAGCTGCGGATAGAGTCGTAAATAAAGATAGATTTGTAGGAAAAAAATTGTTGGTTGTTGGAGTACAGGATGGTATTCGTAAACCAGGAGAATTAATTGAGAAAGTAATCAGCGGGGATGTATCTATTTATCATTCACAGTCAAAAAAAGTAGAAAGTAACCAACAGGAAAAAAAGCAAAATCCGATATATCGTCATTTAATGAATGGTGTATCTTTTATGGTCCCATTCATCGTAGTTGGAGGATTATTAATTGCTATTGCCTTAACACTTGGGGGAGAAAAAACTCCTGGGGGGCTAGTGATTCCAGAGGGTTCTTTTTGGAAAACCATTGAACAAATTGGTGGTGCATCATTTACGTTCATGGTGCCAATACTTGCTGGATATATTGCATATAGTATAGCGGATAAACCTGGACTTGTTCCTGGAATGATTGGTGGATATATTGCAGCAACAGGAAGCTTTTACGGAAGTGAAAGTGGTGCTGGTTTTCTCGGTGGAATTATAGCTGGTTTCTTAGCTGGTTACATAGCATTAGGAATTAAAAAATTAAAAGTTCCAAAAGCGATTCAACCAATTATGCCGATTATTATTATTCCGGTATTTGCTTCCCTTATTGTAGGTTTAGCATTTGTATTTATTATTGGTGCCCCTGTCGCACAAGTTTTCGTATCATTAACAGCTTGGTTAGCAGGTATGCAAGGGTCAAGTTCAATTCTATTAGCATTAATTTTAGGTGCAATGATTTCATTTGATATGGGTGGTCCAGTCAATAAAGTAGCATTCTTATTTGGTTCAGCAATGATTGGAGAAGGAAACTATGAAATTATGGGTCCAATAGCTGCGGCAATATGTATCCCACCAATTGGTATGGGACTAGCTACTTTTATAAGTAAGGGGAAATTTCAAGATTCAGAGAGAGAAATGGGTAAAGCATCATTTACAATGGGGCTCTTCGGTATTACGGAAGGTGCAATTCCTTTCGCAGCCCAAGATCCACTTCGTGTTATTCCAAGTATAATGGCGGGTTCAATGACAGGTGCTGTGATTGCGATGATCGGTCATGTAGGAGACAGAGTGGCACATGGTGGTCCGATTGTTGCAGTGTTAGGGGCAGTAGATAATGTGTTTATGTTTTTTGTAGCTGTAATTGTAGGCTCTATTGTGACAGCTGTTGTAGTAAATGTATTGAAAAAAGACGTTTCAAAGTTAGAAAAACAAGAAAATGAACAAATAAAAGAAGTATCAGCAACAATAGAAGTGCAACAACTGGAACGAGAGACTCAAGTAAGAGGCGAACAAGTAGACAAGGTAGAAATTAAAAAATTAACAGATATTACAAGTTTAGAATTAATTGAAACGGACTTAAAAGGAGAAACACGAGATGACATCATTGATGAAATGATTCAAAAGTTAAAGCAGGTAGGTGCATTGCATTCAGTGACAGAATTTAAACAAGCTATTATGAATCGTGAACAAGAAAGTACTACAGGGATTGGTGTAAACATTGCTATTCCGCATGGAAAATCAGATGCTGTTAGGAAACCGAGCGTGGTATTTGGAATTAAACAATCAGGGATAGATTGGAAGAGTCTTGATGGAACGGAAGCAAAATTAATATTTATGATTGCAGTACCAAAAGAAAATGAGGGAAATCAACATTTGAAAATCCTTCAAATGCTTTCTCGAAAACTAATGGATGACAGTTATAGAGAGCGGTTATTATCCGTCCAAACAAAAGAAGAAGCATACAAGCTACTAGGTGAAATTATATAGAACGGAGGATTATAATTATGACGGAGCCATTATTTTTTGTACCTGTTTTTAAAGAAAGAATTTGGGGTGGGACACATCTAACTTCTTTTGGATATGAAATTCCATCAAATCAAACTGGTGAGTGTTGGGCTTTTGCAGCGCATCAACATGGACAAAGTATTGTTAAGAACGGAAAGTATAAAGGGCTATCCTTGGGTGAACTGTGGGATAACCATCGAGATTTATTTGGAAATATGGAGGGGGAGCGTTTCCCTCTTCTTACAAAAATTTTGGATGCCAATCAAGATCTATCTGTTCAAGTTCATCCTAATAATGAATATGCTAGCGTGCATGAGAATGGAGAACTAGGAAAAACAGAGTGCTGGTATGTAATCGATTCCACTAAAGACGCAGAAATTATATATGGGCATCATGCGAAAACAAAAGAAGAATTAATGTCTATGATTGAACAAAAAGAGTGGAACCAACTGTTACATCGTGTGAAGGTGAAACCTGGAGATTTCTTCTATGTGCCGAGTGGAACTGTCCATGCAATTGGTAAAGGGATTTTAGTATTAGAAACACAACAAAACTCTGATACAACCTATAGATTGTATGATTATGATAGAAGAGATTCTGATGGGAATTTACGTGATCTGCATCTTGAAAAGAGTATTGATGTAATAGAAGCTCCCTTTAAATCGAATCAGTTAACGGTTAAACATGAAAAAGTAGATGATTTGAGTATAACTAACTTTATCAAATGTCCATATTTTTCAGTTAAAAAATGGGAGTTAGATGGATCAGTTCGTTTGGAACAACAAAAAACTTTCCTTCTTGTTAGTGTAGTAAAGGGGGAAGGTGAGCTAATTAAAGAAGGTGAGCACTATTTCTTTAAGAAAGGAGACCACTTTATAATACCTAATTGCTTTGGAAGATACGATTTGGTAGGTAACTCTATATGTATTGTTTCAAGTGTATAATAAATTTTATAATTTATATATATTTATTATTTAATGAAATACTTAAACACAAATTAACCAGTTCTTGAATTTGAGGAGCTGGTTAATTTGTTTGAAGAGTATTGGTCTTATAATCTTTTTATATTACCTGTAACATTTAGTATTCATTTTCTTGTTCTTTGTTACTTGAAACATAATCTTGCCAAAAGGGTAAAGTTATGGCTCAAATTGTGACAGATGTATGCTACAACTCACATTTATAGAAAGACGTGAAAATAGTAATTAATTTTATAGTGTATGAACGTAAGTATATGTAATAGAATTGTAGAAAATTCCTTCATTTATGACTGAGCCTATCTATTATTATTTACAATTTTGAAACATTAGATATCAGATGTGAATTTATTTAATTGCACATTAGAATATATAAAAATCACGTAAACTCCAGATGAACTTCACACTCGAATACAAAATGCGTTATATAATAACTATAGAGTTTATTAATGTTACTTTAATTTTTATCTATTAAAATATATAAAATATAAAATCAAACATAGGATACTAGGGTAAATAACTTTTCATAAGAAAATAATAAAGGAGAATAACGATGACAATCACGGTTCTAGAATCAAAAAAAACTAATATTACAGAAGAAGATGTTGAAATTTTGAAAATAATGGCGCATCCAATTCGTTTACGTATTATAAACGAACTAAGTAAACATAATACTTTTAATGTTTCCCAACTAACAAAAATTTTAGAGATACCCCAATCATCTGTTTCACAACATTTATCGAAAATGAAGGGCAAAGTACTAAAAGCTGAACGTAAAGGCTTAGAAATTTATTATTCAATTCGTAACAACAAAGCAACTCAAATTGTCGGCATACTCGGATATTAAACCGTATATACAATAACACAAAGATAGAGTAGTACCTGAGAAAGGGTGTTACTCTTTTTTGATTCTATAAACACAATATGACAAATGTTACTTTTCCATAAAAGAACAGGAACAAACTAGGAATTATGTTTTCCTACATCGAATTTAAACGTACATGTCATTCAAAATAGATGCCAAACACCTGGCTGCACACAGCTAAACGCAACTCATCAAACCGCTGGAGGGATACAATGTCTTATAGAACAATTCATACCGATTTTCGAAATGACTATACAAATGCTCGAGATGCCTTGTTAAATGAAGGGATCGTTGAAAGTGGCCATGTCCAATATGAAAGTCAAAAAGGGCTAATCATACGTCCTGCCTACGAAATAGAAGGAGAAATTTATTTTTTCTCGGGAATGAGAGCAGCGGGAAACACGATATACAGTGTACAATTACGTCCTTTTCATCAGCTAAAAGAGGCGGAATACATTCCACTAGAAGAAAAATCTTGTAACACTGTATAAATGAGAGAGATAGCTATCAGTTAGGAAGAGATGGAGCAATCTGAGCGATGTTAATTTCTTCGTTCTTATGTTAATGGGCATAGGAAAGGATTTCACAAATATAAAATAAGATTGACACAGAGAGATTACAAGTGTAATATTCAGTTGTGGATTACAAACGTAATCCGCGGGAGGTGTAATTTAAACGAATGAAAGAATTACCTAAAATTTCGGAAGCTGAATTAGAAGTAATGAAAGTATTGTGGTTAAAATCTCCACAAACGGCAAATGAAGTGATTGAAGAGTTAGAGAAGAAAATGGATTGGAAACCCAAAACGATTCGAACTCTGATTAATCGATTAGTTCAAAAAGAAGCAGTTGCTTACCATCAAGATAAGGGGCGTATGTACGCTTATTATCCCTTAGTTTCACAAGATAGTTATTTACAAGTAGAAACGAAATCTTTACTTAAACGTTTCTATGGTGCCGCATTTAAGCCCTTACTAGTAAATTTCCTGAAAGAAGAAAAGCTGTCTTCAGAAGACATTAACGAACTTAAACGTATCCTGGATGAGAAGACTGAGGAAAACCAGAGGAAGGATAGATCATAATGATAGAAATGTTTATTAATGTCTATCTGCCTCATTTTTTCGATTGGTTGATAGAAACCACTATTATGGCGAGCATATTAGTGGGTCTAATCTTATGTATCAAGGTTTTGTTTAGAAATAAGTTAACTCCACGTTGGCAATACATGCTATGGATTATATTAATAATAAGACTTGTATTACCTTGGTCGCCAGATAGTTCCTATAGTATCTATTCTGTTCTTACTTACAAGAATAATGATGCATTCATTTCTAGCCGAACCCCTGTAGCTATTTTTCCTTCAAAAGAACGTATGCAAGAATTGAAAGGTATAGACGATACAAAGGTTCTTACAAAAGAAGATACTTATACCTCAAGTTCAACACAAACTAATCAGGCAAACAAGACACAAACACACAATAATGAAAAGCAGGATGATGGGACGGTTCCATTCTATACAATCTGTATATACATCTGGCTTACTGGCGTTATTCTTCTAAGCTTTGCTACATTTATTATGAACAGGCGTTTACTACTTTACATAAAAAAACAACCTGATATTACAGATGAGAAAATTATCCGGATTTTTGAAAAATGTAAGCAATCTATGTCTGTTCAACGAGATATCCCTCTACTTGTATCTGGAAAGGTTTCCAGTCCAACAGTGTTCGGATTTATTCGGCCCAAGTTGCTGTTGTCAACAGTACATATGGAAATATTAGAGGAACAACAATTACGGTATATTTTTCATCATGAATTAGCTCACATCAAGCGAAGAGATGTTGGTGTGAACTGGATAATGCATGGCTTACTCATTTTAAATTGGTTTAATCCTATTCTTTGGTATGCCTACTCATGTATGCGGGAAGATCAAGAACTAGCATGCGATGCATTAGCTCTTACATGTATAGATTCAGAGGAACAAATTGCATATGGCCATACTATTATTAGTCTTTTGGAACATTACTCAGGTTATTATCAAGTACCCGGTGTGGCGAATTTTAGTAAAAACAAAAGAATGTTAAAAAGGAGAATTCTAATGATTAAAAAATTCCAAAAAAAATCATATCGCTGGTCTGCGCTAGGAGCTGTGGCAGTTATTGCTGTATCATCTGTATCCTTATTAAATGCCCGTGCTGATATACCGAAAAATTCTGAGAAACAACAAATAGAAGTAAAAGATAATATGAAAGAATTAAAAACACAACCTGATATTTCTATACAGCAAATTGTAGAAAAAATGATTGGTACTAAAGAACAGGCAGAATCAGAATTTTTTGTTTCAGAAGGAGAATATAATACTTTACTTACGGAGCTTGGAGTGGCGAGGGATCTGTTTACGAAGGAAGAATTTGAGCGATTTATTAATTTAGAAACAGAATCACAGATTTTGTATAAGAAAGTAAAATTAGCAGGAAGCCCTGAAAAATTAGAACCAGAAGAGCAAAAAAAATATGAGAAAAATGTTGAAGAAATTGGACCATTTAGACAGAAAATTTATTCGTCTTTAAAATTGACTAAAAAGCAAGCACAGGAATATCTTGGTTTTCAAATTAAGAGACCAACGTATGTAGTAAAAGGGTATAAATTCACTGGAGAAGATATTCAAACACCATTGGCTATTAAAAAAATGGATCCCACTATTGTTTATGAATATCGAAATGAAGATTCCGTATATATGGTGTATCAATCTGCAGTTAGAGATCAAGGAGAAGAGTCGTTGAAGGGGATAGTAGGGACTAGTGAAAAGATAACTAATTATGAATTAGTTAGTACAAAAATAACTTTATCTGAAAGCACAAAGGATAAATTTAAAGTGATGAGAATGATTGTTCCTGCAAAAGGAAAGAATAATACTTATCAAGTTACAATTCTTGCAGATAATTTAAGTAGAGAAGAGTTAGAGAAAATTATGGTTTCCTGTCTAAAATAAAAAATAGAGTCTCAAGATCCCAGTCTTGAGACTCTATTTTTTATTTTAGGTAGAATCATTCTACGCAGCTGTACAGAAAAAAATTCTCTATTTATTGATGAAATACTATTGAAAATTATGATAAATGTTATTGTTATAAGCCACTACTCATCCATTTAAATGCAACACGTTGGGATAAAGTGCTCGATCCGTAATCAGATTGCATCTTGATATCAGCTAGACAATTAATAACAGATTGTGGACCTACAATCCATCCAATTCGTGATCCTGGAGTGAGGTTTTTTGAAAGACTTCCAAGATAAAGAACCAGACCATGCATGTCTTTTGTTTTTAAGACTAGAGGAGGTTCCTTATCAATCCATAATTCTCTATAAATATCATCTTCTATAATGGGGATTCTTTCTTCTTTGCAAACCTTTAAAAGCTCAGGCCTTCTAGAATCTAACATAATAAATCCCGTAGGATTATGAAAAGATGGAATAGTGTATAGAATATTTTGCTGAGATTTTTGCGTTTGATTTAAAATTGACTTTGTTATTATGCCCTCATTATCTATGGGTAATCCTGAAAAATCCATATCGGCAGATTGAAATACATGTAAGAAATAAAGGTAAGATGGCCTTTCAAGTAAAGCTGTCGATTCAGGTTTCAATAAACCTACAGATATAAGATCTAGAGCTTGTAGAGCACCTGAAACGATAAGAATAGAATCAGGTGATGCTTTTATGCCATGAGATTTTAAGTATGTACTAATAGATTGACGTAGTGCAAAAAAACTTTTGGTTCTTCATATCCAAACGCTTCTATCTCATTAGCTAACTCTTGTATACTTTGTTTCATTTGCAATAGGGGGAATTACTAAGTTGTATTAGATCAGAGTTCGACTTAGCTTCGTTGATCTGCTGTACCATTATTCGAATCGGCTGATGAAACCCGGTGTGTACATGATCATTCCAGTTTTGAGGGGAATTAGTTAACAAAGACCAGGTATTATTTGCAACAGAACCGTCCCTCTGTACCCCTTGTTTCGTCATTTTTCTAGGTCATCTAACTTGACAAATGTTTTTTTATCAAACTACAATGAAAATCATTATCAATAATATAGGGAGGATACTTTTGTCAATAAATGAAAAAAATATATTTATAGGTTAGTAACCAAATCTTGTTAAGTCGTATGTACTATTTTTAGTTTAGCGTTGCCCAGAATGTACACCAATTAATCTCGCGAATTACAAGAAAACTATTATTGAAATGAGGCGTGCATTGTGAAGTTGGACGTGAGTGAGTTAGCAGAGTATCTTGCCAATAATCCTTTCCGAGTAGAAGGAGTATATCGTTATGCTAAAAATCCAGGTGTGCCTTGTGCTGAGTCTACAGATTCTTTCCCGGGATTTGTATTTCCACTTGCAGGGAAGACGCAATTTCAATTTAATGGTACGCCGTATACCCTCTCCCCAGGAAAAGTTATACATGGGGGTGCAAAAATGACATTAGCCCATAGAATGCTTGGTGAAATAAACTGGGAATATATTCTTGTTTTATATCGGATAAGCAATTTGGAACGAGAAGACTCTGGCTTTACTCATCAGCATTTTGAATTATTTACAGGACAATCTCCCCGTCTTGTCGAATTACTTATGCGTCTTTGGGATGTGTATAATCAGCGTGGAGGCATTTCAATGTTTCAGACCGAAATGCTGTTTCGCGAAGCGTTGAATGAAGCTTTATTAAGTGTTGTCAATAGAGATAACAACTATGAGTCGCATACTTTATTCGAACGGATATCTAGTTACGTTCATAAATATTATTATAAAGATATTACAATAAATATGCTTACAGAACAAAATAATGTAAATCGAAATCGTCTTTCTTACGTGTTTAGAAAGCATGCAGGTATGGGGCCAGCAGAATATTTATTGAACTATCGTATAAAGATGGCTCAAAAAATGTTATGTACAAGTGGTGTGCCTGTACAACAAATTGCGCAAGCTATTGGAATCGCAGACCCTTTTTATTTTAGTAGAGTTTTCAAGAAGCGAGTTGGCATTTCGCCTACTAAATATCGCGAGAAGTTCATCAATAATCCATACTAATGTCAACAGGGGTCCATTCTTATTTGAAAACCACTGTTCTATACTTATGGAGAGTTAAAGGAAACATTGGATTGAAAGAACTTTCATTGAAATTACTTCATTGTACTATCTGAATGAAAGTTCTGAGCTGAGCATTTTCTTTTTAAGCGTAATGACGACTTTTTTACTTAGATTACTGTAATATAGTGGAAGTTAAAAATGAGGAGGGATTATTATCCATTACCAACCTATTAAACTAAATGACGAGTTATCTAAAATTAACGATTTTTGGTATCCACAAGTGATTGGTGAAATGAATGATGATCAAATTCAGCTTTTTAAAGCTAATGGAGATTTTATATGGCATGAGCATCCTAATACGGATAAGCTATTTATTGTGCTTGAAGGGGAGATGTTCATCGATTTTCGTGATGGACAGGTGAAAATTTCTAAGGGCGAGATGTTTATTGTCCCGAGAGGCGTTGAACATAAACCTTTCACTGAAAAGGAATCCCACATCATGTTGGTAGAGCCTAAAAGGGAAATGGATTGATAATTGTATCTAATGTTTCGTTGGCAGATAAGAAAGTGTAGATACAATCGAGAAGTTAGGATTTAAATGCTCTATTATGGAATAAAGCATGCATCTTTAATTGATACCCTGTTATAGAAATATTATGCAGTAACCTTTTCCTTATTAATTCGCCAGTATTCCTATTCTACTATCTAAAATAAAAATACAACACTATTAAATAGTGTTGTATTTTTATTTTAGATAGTATTGTTATACGCAGCTGTACCGAAATAAAGTTCGCTTTTAATAAATAGATTTGCTATTGAAAATCATGGTAAAAATGCACGTAGATATATAACTAAAGCAATTCCTTTATAAAAAAGTACCCACTTTCTTGTCTAAAAAGTATCCATTTTCATGTCTTTCTACACTACAGTACAGGAGGGGACAAAATAAACTTCAACTACAAATTTCATCTTCACGTTAAATCCTTATTTAACGAACACTTGGATGGTGAAAAGGTATATGTTATAATTAAACTATTAAAATCATATATAGAGGTGGAAATTTTTTTGGAAAAAGACATTAGAATTAATCCTCAAGATTACTCGTATGCATTTAGATTTAGCAGATACGACTGTTTTAAAGTACGAACTGGAACTTGTTCTTTACATTTAACTAATGCACAGTATCAAAAAACAAAAGAACGTGAAAAAAATCAAGATTTCAATGATGGATCAGTTGATTACTGTAGACTCTTTGCTTCTCACATGATTAAGGAAAATTGGTTTGAGAGGAATACTTTAATTAATGCAGATCACTACAAATGTGGACATATAGCATTGGCTAGCGGTCAGCATCGGACTTGCATCGCAAAAACATTAAAGCGAGACAGCTTAACTTTAAATATATTTAAGTATAATGATTGTATATGTAACGTCTGCTCTTTTAAAAAAAGTGAAAGTCAAAAAACACCCCTTCAAAAATTAATAGATACATACAAGAAAAGGAAAAGAAAAAAATTCGCAACTCATAATTTTATAGATGATGAAGGCATTTATTATTATTAATGCACATTAAGGAGAAAATGTATGAATAATAACGTTCTATATGATATCACTACGTATGATTTAAAAGGTTTATGCACACATTTCGATATTGAAGAATTGGATATTTTAGATTTTTTTAATGCAACTGCTTTAAAAGGAATTCAATCTAATGCAGAATCTTTTCTTAAATATTTTAAAATAGATAGTGCTAGAGTTTTAGAAAAAGAAATTTATCTTACTTCTCTCCACGTAACAACAGTAAATGATCAACTAGACTCAATTAAAAAGTTTGGACTAGTAAATCTGCAACAAGCTGTTACCTTAGAAACGCCTTTACAAAAATATCTATTAAACAAAGGTGTTTCGATAGATATTAAAAGGAAAGTCATTGTCTACAATGGAAAAATAATTGATATAGGTAAAAGATTTACTAGTGTATATGATAATCTAGATTGGGTTATCTTTAAGTTATTTAAAGACTATCCAATAACTTCATTTTTTACAACTGACGATGCTACAAAATACCTCGGTAAAGTTCACGAGCGACCAGAATTTTTAAAGAATTTATCAGAATTATTAGATGCTCCTGATATTAACGATGATTGGAAGGAAAAGAATTATTGTTATGTACTTAAGTTTCAATCACATTTAAGTAATTTTGATTGCTTGAGCTTTGGAAGTGTTAAATCTGACGATCAAGAATTAGAAAAAAGGATTTGGATCATAAACAAAGTATTAGAAAATCAAAGGTATGGATATGAAGAAACTTGTTTTTCACACTTAAAAGGACATGTATCAATCCCCTTCCGAGATATTAAAACCATTTATACTCTTGATGAGTACAAAAACGCTTATCATGTGAAATAATCAGCGATTGCAATAAATAAATACACCTTCAACTGTTCGTTAAAAATGTATTTAACGTGAAGATTGTCGATTATAATAGAATTATGTATAGTAAAGGTATCAATATAAAATTGATACCTTTCTTGTTTTCTAATACATATTTATGAAGTATTTTAATAGTATATATTATCATTTAATTAAAAGATTTGAGGTGTACACCATGAGTAATAGAGAAAAAGAACGTTTTAAGGCTCTTGTAGAAAAGCATAAAAATAATATGCCCTGGTATGTCATAGAATACCTAGAAATGAAGACTGCTCTCTCCCCTGCTACTCTATACGCATATATAACTGAATTTGAAAAATTCTTTAAATGGATTATTCTTAAGCGATTAGCTGTCGTAAATGGTAACGTGGTTACTAATATAACTGATATACCTATTGAAACATTACAAACATTACCCTTAAATGATGTAAATCGCTTTCACATGTACTTACAAGGTGAAGGAATTGAAACTAGAGCTATAAATAGAACCTTTTCTGCCTTAAAATCTCTCTTTAAATATTTAGTGCAGAATTCAGAAGATGAGCATGGAAAAAGCTATCTCTCACGTAACGTGATGGAGAAAATTGAACTACATAAAGAAAAAGTTGATGCTGCAGCAAGAGCTGATGAAGTGGCAAATATTATCTTTAACGATAATGAGGATGTAGCATTCTTACGATTTTTGATAAATGATTATGCAACGATCCTAAAAGAGACCTCTACACGTAAATACAATTATTTTCTACGTGACAAAGAACGTGATATAGCATTAATAAGCCTTATTTTAGGCACTGGGCTTCGAGTATCAGAATTAGCTAGTCTTACCCTCTCAAGTATTAACTTTCGACAGGGAACCATTAAGGTGACTCGTAAAGGTAATAAAAAATCTTCAATACTCGCAACGAAATCGTGTTTAGACGACGTACAAGAATACATGAAAGTACGTTTAGAGAAATATATGTGTCCACCTGAAGAAGATATTCTATTTGTAACTAGGTACCAGGGAAAATACACACAGCTTTCTGTACGCGCTATACAGAACTTAGTAGAGAAGTATTCAAGTGCATTCGATGAAAAGCGTAGTCCACATAAGCTACGTCATACGTATGCTACAAATCATTATAAGGAAAACAAGGACTTAGTATTGCTACGAGATCAACTTGGTCACACTTCTGTTGAGGTTACTAGTATCTATACAAATATAAATAATAAAAAGAAACGAGAAGCGATTGATCGTTTAGAAAAAAGACAATTTGAATAGAAATGATTGTTATTATTCTTCATTTTTTGGTGAGATATTAAATTTGATAATATAATTAAATCAAAGCTGTCACTCTTATCAATGTTAGATTGGAAAACTAACATCTTATCGAATTTCAACAAAAGGAAAGGCACTCGAAATCCGGGCGTCTTTTTTTTGTTTTAACAATTGTTATAATTTCTTTAAAGGTATTTCAAAGTTTCTGTACGTATATAATAAAAGAAGAGATGCGCTAACATCTCTTCCAGTAACTACTACCACATGGGGAGTGGTTGCGACTAAATACTACTTTTTAAAAGTAATCTTATTAACTAATACCCTAGTTTTTACGAGGAAAAGTTTTATAATATCGTAAGTGGGCAACTAGGGGAAGTTGCAATTTCTGTACAATCCAGAATAATCTCTAAGCGCTCATAATTTTTCAATCACTATCATTTCTCCTGATGTATGAGCTACTTCATGCTTAATAATCCCCTCTTTTAAATACACCTTTTTCTTATCATATTGTTCTTTTACACGCTTCTTAACAGGGTGCAATCCCCAAGGGTGTTCCCAATATTGGAATTTACCGATTTTAAAATTTCTCCATTGAAACTGAGCATCTTGCAGCCGGTGATTTCCTTCATATAATCGCTCCAAAGAGTATTTCTTGATTTTCCCTTTTAGACTATCTACTACAATATATTTGCTAGTTTTATTATCATAACTAACTATAGAAACCCAATGAGAAATTATATGATTCTTTGTACGGCGTTTATATGTACATAAACTAAAAAGCACAAAACACTTATTCTGTTGTAACTTCGTAATTAACTCTTTAGAATTTAGATGTTTTATGTTCTTTATACTTACATCATATTTTATATCATCACATCCAGTTGCTTGATTGATTATCTCCAAATTATTAACTAAAAACATTTTATACAAATTTAAATCGAAAAATTCCCCTAAAAATGTATTACCATTAATAGCAATTCCTCTTTTTGTTATTACATTTTTACTTAATAAATTACAAACTACATCATCCGTCTGTTTCTTAGTAACACTCTTAATCTTGTTTAAGTTGTATAAACCATTTAACATTGCATAAATTCCACAAGTAGGTCCAGTTTGCTTAATACTAATTGTCATTCTTTATCTCCTTTATATTTTTTAATATATATTAATAATACAATTTTAATGATTGATTTAGAAACTATTCTATCTCATATTAACTGAGAAAAAATAAACTCTTGAATCGAATTTGCAACGCACTCTACTTAATTAAACAAAAAATGAAACAATATTAAATTAAGGCTGTTGTCATATAGATTTTTGAGATTTCAACTAAATGTACAAAAGCAGCCTTAATATAATAGTATTGGTTAATTCATTATACGTTACTAAAAAAACATCTGCTTAATCATAATGTTTTAATGTAGATTTCGCTTCCTTCTCGTACAGTTTAATTCAATCAATAGTTCTTTATATCAAGAACGAACGTTGGTTGCCCCGCCCACAGTACCTGGTAAGAAAGAGCATGGCTCTTCTGTACTGTTAACATGTAAAATCTCTAACATTTCACTTGATAATGCTACGGTATTCCCTACTACCTCAGGCTTATTAGAAACATAGGCTACATTTACGATCTGTCCATTTTGATCATCTGAAAAAATCAAAGGTAGTGGTAAGCGCGCTTCCATTGGTCTGATATTTTCTTTAAAAACAGTTGGGCTTTTATGAAGTAAAAGTTGATAAAATTGCCCATCATATACAATTCCAATTGCATTTTCCATATCGTGTACAACTCCTTAGCATTCTTGTCAGTCTTCCTTAAGGAGTATTCCCGGATAAATGAGAACAATTCTTTTAATTTTTTTGTTCTCATTTCATTTTAGATATATCCTATAGAAAAAGAAGATTGGTGCCAATTTAAGGATGCCCCTTTAATAACTGTAATAATAAATCTAACGACATTTAGAAGACAATATAGTTCCTATATTAATAAGTAATTTTTATCCATATCCATGAACCTCCAGCTATATTAGGGGTCACCATACATGCCCATCAACTTAAGAGTGTAACCAGACTGAACTTTTGTTCAGCCGGGTTACACTCTTAAAATAGCAGTATATTCTTAAAAATGCGCATACCAAATAAACCCTAACGGGTTTCACTTTTTTAATTATGCAATTTTCTTTTGTTTTCTCAATTCATTATATTCATAGACAACACCCATAATATCAAAGACAGTCTTCTTCTCATATCTGTGAGATTTCCGTCCATTCTTCTGTAGAAGATGGAACAGGCGGATTAAAATCTTTGTTATTTCTCGGGTGTTTTGCTGTATAGCTTGATAAAGAATGTATAGATGGTCTTGAATCATTCCAATGGCATTCTAATCGCTCTCGTTTGACATTGTGCAAATCATGAATTTGAAATAAGGATTTCCAAGTTTTAAAGATAATTTCAATCTGCCAGCGGAGGGAATAAAAATCATGTATTTGTTCCATCGGAACCCATTCCAAAGGTGTATTGGTAACATAAATGTTCATACCAGCTAATCGTTTGCTTTTCTCTGAGTACGTAATACCCTTTTTACTTTCGGTATACACTTGTTTTTTCTTACGTTCTCGAAGTTGTTTTTCAGTTAATCGATATATAATAACGCGTGTAAATAGTTTTTTATCCTTTCCAATATAAGCATCTGTTATTTCATAGACCTGTCCTGGTTTTAAGGTATTCATAATGTGTTCTAAATCAACTTTGATGTACTGAGACTGTTTTTTTACTGTCCCATTTCGAAAGTATTCAGGAAAATCATTTTTGATATACACCATATTATTTAATTTCAGCCGCGATATATAATATACCCCGCGTTGGTCCATTTGATCTAAATCGTCCAGTGAATAATAACCCAAATCTCGAATACAGAGGTCGCCAGGTCGTAATGTCGCTAAACATTCTGTTCCAAAAGTTTTATCATTATTCTTCCCTGGTTCAACTTGAAAATTTAAAAACTGCCCACTATGTAAATCATATTCCAATTGAATCTTTATACCTGCTGTTTGTGCACACCCCCCCGAACCGGGATACACACTAGCTAAGTGTTTTGGTACTTGAAAAATCGTTGCATCTAAAATGCGAATTCGTTGAAAATGGGTTAGTGAAGAGCTTGGAATCACTGAAGTTTCATAAACTTTATTTTTTAATAATGCAGAGAAAACATGTTTTAAAAAGCAAACAGCTTTATTATTGAAGCGTTTATTTAGTCCTTCTGGACTAATAAGAGTTCCTGTAGCTGCATGTAGTTGACTACACAGTCTAACTAAAGAATCACTCGCTATCCGTTGACTCACCCAAACACAGATAGTGGCTAAGTCATGCCCTGAAAACTTACGCTTTCTTTGAACAAAATCTAATTCTCTAGCAAGCTCCTCTAAGAATGAAGGAGTAAAATATTGATATAATTCCTCAGCAAATAATTGGAGTTCATCTTGAATCGAAAGATTCATAAAAAATGCCATCCTTTCTGTATATTTCTACAAAAAGAATAGTGATTTTTTTGCTATATGGATACAAATTTATTTTAATTTGATGGTGATGGATGGTGACCACTATTAAAAAGATACTAACATGCTTTATAAAATATAAGCATTTAAGAATCAAATTTTTAATTTAAATTACGCCCTTTTCCCTTAAGGGTCTTTACTATATTAATAAAGAAGACTAGTCCCACGGTAAAGAATGTAAGTGGATGTAGCCATGTTCTAAAATTAACCAAAGTTACAATAATCATTATTATAGAAGCTATAAAGCCTATAATATCAATGCTAAAAGATAGTTTCCCTTTTGTTGTTTTCATTTATAACACTTCCTCTCCAGATACAACTTTAATTTTAAATTCCCTATATAATAATAACACGTGCTTGGATTTTTAACTATTTTTTACATTAAATTACTTTCGTTGGTTCTGGTGCAAGAAATACTGTCATTTTGTACACTGGGGTATCTACCACATCGCCATCAAGCGGAAATTTTATAGTACCCCCAGAACGAAATTTTTGTGCTAACTTGTAACAAAAAAAACTCATTTTTTCGTTTTGGGGTAATTCTAAATTCTTAAGTTGATGGGCATGTATGGTGACCCCATGCCCATCAACTTAAGAAGGAAAATAAAGTTAACTTTCGTTCATATGAACGAAAAAAACTTAAAATATTTTGTGTCCTTAAAAATGAACATACCAAATAAACCTAGATAGGTATCATTTTTAAAAATTATGCTGCTTTCTTTTGTTTTCCAAGCCTACTATACTCATAGACAACACCCATAATATCAAAGACTGTCTTTTTCTCATATCTATGAGATTTCCGTCCATTCTTCTCTAGGAGGTGGAATAGGCGGATTAGAATCTTTGTCATTTCTATGGTGCTTTGTCGTATAGCTTGATACAACAGGTGTAAATGATCTTGAATTATTCCAATCGCTTTATATTCGCTTAATTCTCTTTTCTTCTTTTTTAAAAGAAGTTGACGCATTTTAAACATAGTAGAGGAGCACAGGAAGATAGCGATTAGCTTTCCATATAATTGGCACTCTAATCGTTCCTGTTTTACATGACGATAATGGTCTATTTTGAAAAGTGATTTCCACGTTTTAAAGATAATCTCTATTTGCCAACGTAAAGTATATAATTCATGTACCTGTTCCATCGGAACCCATTCCCAAGGTATATTCGTCACGTACACGTTTAATCCAGCTACCAATTTACTTTTCTCTGAGTACGTTCTATTTTTAGATTTTTCTTTTTCCGCAATCTTCGCCCGTCTTTTTTGAAGTTGCTCTTCTGTTAATCGATTAAAAATAACACGTGCAAATAGTTGTTGTTTATCACCTATATAAGCATGTTTTAATTCAAATGTTTCTCCAGGCTGTAGTTGTTTCAAAATCTGTTTCACATCGACTTGTATGTATTCCGATTGTTTCTTAATGGCACCATTTTTAAAGTGTTCTGGAGCTGGATTTTTCACATATACATTCGTATTTAATTTTAAACGAGAAATATAGTATGTACCTCGTTGATCCATTTGATCTAAGTCTTCCAATGAAAAATAACCCAAATCACGAATACATAAATCTCCTGGTCGTAAAGTATTTAAGCACTCCGTGCCAAATGTTTTGTCGTTATTTTTTCCTGGTCCAACTTGAAAGTTAAGAAATTCTCCACTGTGCAGATCATATTCTAATTGAATTTTGATTCCGGCTGTTTGAGCACAGCCTCCAGAGCCTGGATATACATCCTCTAAAGCACTTGGCGCCTGAAATACGGTAGCATCTAGGATATGGATTCGTTGAAAATAAGAGAAGAGATGGTTAGAGATTTGTGTTTGTTCACATACTTTTTGTTGTAATAGTAAAGAAAAAATATGTTTTAAAAACAAAACTGCTTTAGCGTTTAAACGTTTATTTAAGCCCTCAGGGCTGAGTAAAGTACCAGTGGCTGCATGAAGCCTACTACATAATCGTACTAAGGGATCACTTGCTACTCGTTGACTGATCCAAATACAAATCGTAGCTAAGTCTGAGCCAGAAAACTTACGTTTTCGCTTTATAAATCCGATTTCTCTTGCGAGTTCGTCTAAAAATACAGGTGTAATATATCGTTGTAATTCTTCCACAAATGGTTGTAGTTCATCTTGTATCGAGAGATTCATAAGAAAATGTCATCCTTTCTAATCTAGCTTCTTTAGAAAGAATAACGTTTTTGAGGCTTTTGAATAAAGTTTGTTAATGTATAATAAAAATTGATCGTTTGTAATAAGGTTTGGTTAAAATCCTATAATAAGAATTCGGAATTTTCACTCGGTTAAACTGACGGATGAAGGATAGTTAAAAGAGAATACATGAGAGGGTGTTTTATATGTTTTTTGTTCAAATGTCAGGTTTCCCTGGCTCTGGTAAGTCAACACTTGCTCGAAAAATCGCTAAGAGAACAGGAGCAGTTATTATTGACCACGATATTGTAAAAACCGCTTTATTACTTTCCATTGAGGAAGCTCCAATTGATGTAAAGCTTGCTGGTAAGATTTCATACAATATTGATTGGTCTTTAATTGAATTTCACTTATCAGAGGGACAGGCTGTAATATTTGATAGTCCTTGCTTGTATGAAGAAATGGTTGAAAAAGGAACAGATTTATCAAAAAAATATAATGTTAAATATAAATATATTGAATGTTACCTAGATGATAGTAATGAAATAAATTTCAGATTAAAAAACCGTGATAGAATGCTAAGCCAAATTAAAGAGATACAGTCTGAAGAATCTTTTAAATATACTATCAAGAATAGTAAAAAACCTTCTGAATATAAGTGTTTAGTTGTAGATACTAAACAGCCTTTAGAAAGTTACATTCGAGCAGTTATGAATTACATACATGAATAACATTCTCTTTACCCAGGTAAAGGGTGCTAATGCCCAATAACATATACTCCAAAATATTCATGTTTTTCAAAATTCAAATTCATTAATTTATCCATGGTTATTAGCACATGATTGATAAAAATTTATTTTAAAGAAACAGATTTTTGGTACTTGGGGGTATTAAAATCTCTTAAGTTGATGGGCATGTATGGTGACCCCTATTAGCATGTGCTGATCGAATTGGGATTTGAAAGTTCACTAAATTGGAACATTCAATCGAATCCAACTATGCTAAAATAATTAATGTAAGCGGTCAACCTCTCAGTGAATGCGTAACGGATTGTGTTTCAATTTAGTATTTGATCTTCATTACCCACAAAAAAGCCACTAAAGTAAGCGGCTTTTTTTGTTTTGAAGCTATTAATTTAGAGTGACAGGTTTGCTGTTATAGACCGCAGAGTATAATTTAATAAAAATGCTTAAAAACTTTTGACTAGATTCTTTGTAATTCCCTCTTCTAACATAATATTCCATTGAAATCAAATAATTAAATAAATTGGAAAGGTTCTGGCGCTATCTACCTTCACGAAAGTTTAGGAGGGAATCTACTGGTGAAAAATTATAATCTTTAATTATTAATATTTGTTACATAATAAGCTTTTCAAATTATTAAAGCATTACTCCTGTGATTTCAATGTTTATACATGTTTAAATTGTTTTTACGCCATAATTGTTTTTTCTGTTTGCTTCTCAAGCATCATTTATACTACCATCAAAATATTCTTTGTTATTATACGTGATAACAAAGGGAAAATAGTAATAGCAAGCTGCCGAAATTCTGTTTGATTCTTTGAGGAAAACTAATTCAAATACTAATTATTAATTTATGCCCATCTGTAATAATGAATTAATTACATAATAGGTATTATCTAAATCTATTCAAACTTGAAAGTTCACTAGATTGGAACATTTATTTGAATGCAACTATGCTAAAATAGTGAATGTACCGTTAATCTTTCAGCGAATGTATAAT
Organism: Bacillus sp. FSL L8-0199; assembly: GCF_038005705.1. Classification (NCBI taxonomy): domain Bacteria; kingdom Bacillati; phylum Bacillota; class Bacilli; order Caryophanales; family Bacillaceae; genus Bacillus; species Bacillus sp. FSL L8-0199. The sequence goes on from NZ_JBBOTS010000003.1 coordinate 82,028, forward strand.
GGCTTTTGTTACGATTTAATGTATAGTTGTAAAATAAAAAACCACTACTTTAAGTAGTGGTTTTTTATTTTACAGTTAATACTTTATAAACGACAAATTTCTAAAAAATTCAACTGCAACTTACTAAAAAATAAAGCTATATTTACTGGCTAATTTTATATAAATTAAAATGATTATCTACTATTAAATTGTTCCTTATACTCTTTTAATGCTTCTTTCCAATGTCTTAATGGTTTTAATCCATTCAGGATAATGCAATCTTTGCTTAACACTGAATATTTAGGTCGATTGGCTATTTGCGGGAATTCTTCCGTCGTTAAGGGAATTATATTGATGTCTTTATTGAAGTCTTTAAAAAATTCAGCTGCAAACTCATGCCATGAACATATTCCTTCGTTTGTCACATGATATAATCCGTATTGATTCGTCGCTAATAACTCTGCAATAAAATTTGCTAAATCTAGTGCATAGGTAGGTGAACCAAACTGGTCAGATACCACGCGGACTTCACCGTATAGATTTGCTATTTTTTTTATCTTAGCGATAAAGTGACCGTCTCCCTTTCCAAATATCCACGAAGTTCTAATAATAAAATGATTATTCGTGTATTTTGTTACTAAATGTTCTCCAGCTAATTTTGTTTCTCCATATATATTTAATGGATTAGGACGATCCACAAGATTGTATGGTGTATGCTTTTCGCCATCAAACACATAATCCGTACTAATATATACAAATTTACATTTTATTCTTCCTGCAGCTTGAGCAATATAATTGGTACCTAATACATTTACTTCATATGCCAGTCCTTTATTTTTCTCTGCCCCATCTACATTTGTAAATGCTGCACAGTGTACAATTACATCTGGCTTTAACCTATCAAGATAAGAGCTAACTCTTATTTTATTTGTAATATCTAACGTGGTACGATTCACACCATATAGCTCATGATGTGTTCTGCTGAGTACTTGCATTAAAGTTTGTCCTAGTTGCCCATCTACTCCCGTTATCAGTATCTTCATTTTAAAATTCCTCGTTTAACTTATGTAATTTTTAGTTAATAAAATTCATTCCCACCACGTACGGTTATCTATATACCACTTAATTGTTTGGGTAAGTCCATCATCAAATAGATAGTGTGGTGTCCAACCTAATTCTTCTTTCAACTTAGTAGCATCCATGGCGTAACGTCTATCATGTCCTAAGCGATCTGAGGTAAATGTAATTTGCGATTGATCTTTATTTAGGAATTTGAGTACTTTTTGTACAATATCTAGATTTGTATATTCATTATCTCCTCCGATATTATAAATGTGCCCATCTGCTCCACCATGCAGAACTAAATCAATAGCTACACAGTGATCCTCTACATGAAGCCAATCTCTTATATGTAATCCATCACCGTATAGAGGAATATTTTTATTATTTAACGCATGAGTTATTGTTAATGGTATTAATTTTTCCGTGAACTGATAAGGACCATAATTATTGGAACAACGAGTTATATTCATAGGTAAACCGAATGTCTCATGATACGCTCGTACCATGAAGTCTGCACTAGCTTTACTTGCACTATAAGGACTATTAGGAGCTATTAGTGTATGCTCTGTAAACGCACCCGTTTGAGATAATGTCCCATATACTTCATCTGTAGAAATTTGTACAAACTTTTTCACTTTTGTTTTATATGCTGAGTGTAATAAGGCTTGTGTACCTAATATGTTAGTTTGGACAAAGATATGGGGAGTTTTAATACTTCTATCAACGTGAGATTCTGCTGCGAAATTTAATACATAATCAAATTTTTCTTTTTTAAATAGCTTATCTATGAATATTTCATTTGAAATATCCCCTTTGATGAATTTATAATTTTGATTTAGTGATATTTCCTTTAAATTAAATAAATTTCCTGCATATGTTAATAAATCTACATTTACAATTTGGTATTGAGGATATTTCTTTAACATATACCGAATAAAATTACTACCAATAAATCCTGCCCCACCCGTTATTAATAATTTCAATTAAAATCATCTCCATAAACAAAGTTGATATTAGTATCTTTTAATCTAGGCAGTTTTCTATCTTTTTCTGATAAAATTGGTTGATTAGTTGGCCAAAATATTCCTATCGTTTCATCATTCCATAGAATTCCGCCTTCATGGTTAGGTGAATAATACTCATCTACTTTATACTGAACGATAGTATTAGGTTCTGTTGTACAAAAACCATGTGCAAACCCTTTAGGAACGGTAAGTAGACGGTTATTATACTCACTTAAAATTGTTCCGAACCATTGCCCGTACGTGGGGGAACCCTTTCGAATATCTACCACTACATCGTAAATAGAACCAGCAATGCAGCTCACTACCTTTATTTGGGCTTTAGGATTCAACTGATAATGCAGCCCACGTATCGTGCCTGTGTGAACAGATAATGATTGATTATCTTGTACAAATTCTCCCTGTAAATCTAAAAGTTCAAATTTTTTCTTATTATATGTTTCTATGAAGTAACCACGTTTGTCACTGCATTTATCAAGCTCTATAATAAAAACACCATCTAATGCTGTATGAATTTTACGCATTCTTCTCTCTCCATTCATTTAAATGCTATTGATGGGCAACCCTTAGTAAATATCGGCTGTATTGATTTTCCTTTACCGAATTTGCCATTTTTAATAGTTGTTGCTTGGTTATATATTTCTTTTTAAATGCAATTTCTTCTAAACAAGCTACTTTTAAACTCTGTCTTTTCTCAATTGTTTCTATAAATTGTGCTGCTTCTAATAATGATTCGTGTGTACCTGTATCCAGCCATGCATAGCCTCTTCCCAATAATTCAACTTCTAATTCTCCCATTTCAAGATATTCTTTGTTTATATCTGTTATCTCTAATTCCCCACGATTAGATGGTTTAATATTTTTTGCTATTTCTATCACACGTTTATCATAAAAATACAGGCCAGTTACTGCATAGTTTGATTTTGGTTCCTTTGGCTTTTCCATGATATCAATCACATGCTTTTTAGAATCAAACTCTACTACCCCAAAGCGCTCTGGATCATTGACATAATAACCAAAAACTGTAGCTCCCCTAGTCTTCTTAACAGCCTTTTCTAGTAATTCTGTTAGTCCATGACCATAAAAGATATTATCGCCAAGAATTAAAGCTACATTATCATTTCCAATAAATTCCTCAGCTATAATAAATGCTTGTGCTATACCTTCTGGATAAGGCTGAACAGTATATGAAAGGGTAATTCCATATTTTGAACCATCACCTAACATTTGCTCAAATTTATTAATATCTTGTGGCGTTGAAATAATTAGTATCTCTCTTATACCCGCCAACATTAGTACTGATAAAGGATAATAAATCATGGGTTTATCATAGATAGGTAATAATTGCTTCGATACAATTTGGGTAAGGGGGTACAATCTAGTACCGTTCCCACCTGCAAGAATGATACCTTTCATGGCATTATGCTCCTTCATAGTTTTTCTGATATGCTCAATTAAGAGCTTAAGCTTTAAAAACTATATAGCTTATTTTGCAGGAGACCGATACATACTTAATAAAAGTGGCCTCCTACATAAATAATTAATTTAAATATTTTCCTATTACAACAGAATTATAATTACCACCATAAGAATATGTACTAATTAAGGCATTGCTCACCGGAGCCTTACGAGCATTTCCTGTGACGAGATCGATTCTTCCTCTATGACTCTTTACATTTTGCGTAGTCGGTATTTCACCATCAAATGCACATATTACACTAATGAGAGAAAGAAGGCCTGCAGTTGCATGAGTTTCCCCAAAGATAGATTTTGTGGCACTAACAGGAGCTCTGTTTCCGAATATACGTTCTATAACTCTCTCTTCAATACGGTCAAAATATGTATGACCATTGGCAGCTGCACAAATATATTCTATCTCTCCTGGAGAAATCATCGCCTCTTTCATTGCTAAACGCATAGATTCCTCCCATGCCTTTCCTAGATGATTTAAGTCCCCTATTTTACTATCATCAGATGTTAACCCAAAACCTTTAATTTCAGCTAAAATATTACCATTTCTTTTTAACGCTGCCTCCTCACTTTCTACAATAAAGGCAACGCTCCCTTCACCAAGTATGGTACCGCTATTATTACAATCAAAAGGACTTATATTCTCAGTTGTTAAGTATCTTTTTATTTTTGAGTGTCCCTCTATTATTGGATTATTTACTTCATCTGCCGTTACCACAACGAATGTGTCATAATCACTAGATTGAATCATGGCATAGGCATAGTATAGTGCACTAATACCAGAAACCCCGCCACATGAAATAGTTGAAGTAGGCCCTTTTATTTTAAAGTTTAATGAAATATGTCCAGCTGCTGCGTTCATAACTGTGTTTGGAAATAATTTAGCATTGGCGGCCTTAACACCCTCTTGGATAATAATTCGGTTAAATGATTCTACCGTTCCAACTGGTCCAGTACCAGTTGCAAAAATAATTCCTATCTTGTCCCTATTATTTTTATCTATCTTTAAGTTCCCGTTTTCTATAGCCATTTTCACTGACAATACTGCATGTTTGCTAATTGAATCCATCTTCCTTAATAAATTAGGATGTATCAGCCTTCGATAGTTTTGTTCTGGTATTTTCCCGGCTTGTATGCATTTAGGATTGTCGTTCCAATGTTTAATCTTTGAGGTACCACTTTTTCCCTTAAACATACAATCTTTAATTTCTTGAAGGTTTGAAGAATTCCCAGCAAGTCCACCTACACCAGTAATTACGACTTTTTTTTCTTTAATTAGCGTTTCCTTTTCCTCTGATAATACGTGGTTCTCATTGTACTTACAGAATAAAATACTTGCATTATTCCCTCCGAAAGCAAATGAATTTGATAGTACATAACTCAAATCACTTACCCTACCTATGTTAGGTACAAAATCTAGATTAAATTTTTGACTTTCAACTTCAAAGTTTATAGTTGGGGGTAAATATCCATGTTGAATAGCAAGAATACTTGTTACTGCTTCCGCTGCCCCTGCGGCTCCTAACATATGTCCTATCATTGATTTAGTTGAAGAAACTGGTGTCTTATTTTCATTAATTAATGTACGAATTGCTTTTGGCTCTGATACATCATTTGCTGGTGTACCTGTACCATGTCCATTGATATAACTTACTTCCTTAGCATCTATGCTGGCTTTTTTTAAAGCACCTCGCATGGATCTCAAAGCACCTTCCCCGCCCGGATCTGGTGCTGTCTGATGATATGCATCTGAAGATAAATCGTAATCTACTACTTCAGCTAGGATATTTGCACCCCTTTTAATCGCATGATCTAATGATTCCAAAACAAGAATAGCTGCACCTTCTCCGATTACCACGCCATTACTCTTGCTATAGGGCGATGGTGGCGTTGGTGCTAGTGCTTGTAAACTATTAAAACCACTCATTGACAATTTAGATAAGGGATCTACACCACCGGTTATCATGATATCTGCTTTGTTATTTCGAATTGTATCCAGCGCAAATCCAATTGAATTTGTACCAGCGGCACATGCATTCGAAATAATCATTTTTGGCCCTTTTATTTTTAAGTCTCGCGTAATATTGTCACAGGGCGTATGGATTGGATACTTAAAAAGTAACGTTTCATCTGCTTTTTCAATTCCATCTTTAATCCACTGATTATGAAATTCTTCCCCGCTCAACATGCCTCCTAAAGATGTGCCTAATGATATTCCAATTCGGTATGGATTAAAGTTTTCTATTTTTAATTTTGCGTTTTCTACCGCTTCTCTTGCCGCCATGACACCTAATTTTCCACAGCGATCCATATCCTTTATTTCATCCTTAAAGAAGTAATCATCTACCTGAAGGTTTTCAATCTCTCCACCATAATCTGTTACCATTTCAGCCATATCGATATTTTGGATTACTTTAATACCAGATTTCCCAGATTTAATATTATCCCAAAATTCTTTTACACTATTTCCGTTTGAACAAATAATTCCCATGCCAGTTACGACGATTCGTTGATTATTCATGTTCATATGCCATCACCTTTACAGTATTTTGATTGACCATGATTTAGGTAGAATATATGGTGAGGACTGAGTATGTGCCTCATACAAAGCATTTTCTTTATTTTTCACATAAAATCCAATTCCTGAAACAGCAAATGGTTCCTCTAATAAAGCAATTCCGAGTCTCCTGTTTAAAACGGGACTTTCTTTAAATTCAATAACTTTACCAATTAATTGTTCCTCTATAAAAATCTCATCATTAACTGTAATTTTGCTCTCTATTCCTGTCGTGAATCCCACAATTCTTTTATTTACGCCAGCTTCCGATTGCTGTTCTAAGACTTCTCTTCCATAAAATTCGTCTTTATAAAAATCAATAAACCATTCTAAACCAGCTTCAAAAATATTTAGTTCTTCTAAATGTTTGAATTCAAAATATGGATGTCGAATTTCTAACATTAGCGTCTCTAATGTTTCCCAATCTACTTTCTTCAATTTAATATCTTCTTTAAAAGAATTTACAGTTTCTAATACTATTGGCTCTAGGCATTTTTCAAACAATAATTGATAACCATACTCTGCTGTTACACCTGTTCTTGCTAATAGAAATTCTTTCCCAAATAATTGATTTAAAACAAATGATTGAAATGGCAGTGATGATATTTCGAAGTCTAAAAACTTTTGAGCTAATTTCCATGCATACGGACCTTCAAATCCAATTTGAGAATGTGTTTGACTTATATCTATAATCTCAACTCCGCTTGGTTTTTGGTTTTGCAACCAGGCTAGTACCATTTCTTTTTTATGCGGTGTCGTAATAACTGTAAGAGAATCCTCATTTTTAAACAGATTAATAATATCAATTACAGTCCCATCTTCTTGTAATAACAAAGTAAAGAGTGTTGTTTCTTCTTCCATAAATATAATATCCTTCGTAACTAGACGATCTAGGAACTCTACATGGTCCTCACCTTTCACAACAATTCTTCCTGTTGTTGATAAATCTATTACACCAATTCCGTTACGTACTGCATCATATGCTTCATTAGTTTCTTCTTGTACATTAATTTGATTACTCATGATTAAGCGCCCCCAATTCTCTCTTTACCACATCTTTTATTGTCGGTAGATTACATACATTATTTATATACAGTTGTTGCATTTTCTTTAATTTATCAATCTCCGTTTTGCTATACAGCATATTAAATATTGTTTGACTAGTTTCTTTTAAATCAAACATTTCACAAGTATGCACACATTTAAAATAATCATTTTGATCCATCAATGGTGCTAATTCTTTATGCCATCCATTTGGAAATACAAGAAATGGATAAAGTCCATTAGGTAGTATATAATTCCATTTTTCTATAATGCTTCTTAAGGTAGGATTATGGCTATCTCTTTGAGTCTTTAATTCTTTATATTCCAAATGGTTTACCAGACTAATTACAGGTATTTTTCCAAATACCGCTTTTCCCATTGAGCAGGATGTAATATTATCGGTGATAAATAAATCACATGATAATATTAGTTGCTCATATTCTTCCAAATGAAGAAATGGTAGTGAAACAAATTCTATTTTTCCTCCATTTTTCATAGAAACAAATTTGGTCTCATCTGAAACCCCAATTAATTTAATACATGTATCGCTTGGAAAGTCCTGAAGATATAGGCTTAATAGTTCTTGTAATATATATTCATAACTAAACCTTGCATCATTGTACTGTTTCTTCTCCATGAGCCTCATTTTTACTAATAGGTTGGCCCATGATGATTTCGCAATCATAATTAATTTATCTTGTTCCCTACAACCTAGTTGTGTTCTTATTTTCATTCTTATTTCTTCATCTATTTGTAAAGCCTCTTTATATAATTTGACAGAAGTAATATTCTCACTATCTTGTTTATAACTATTCACTGGACAAGTTCTAATTAGCTTAAATTGAGAGGGGATTTTAGGTAGTTCTATCAATGACCTTTTCTTTAAGCTATTGTAATTTGCATTTTTAAAAAGTTTATTTTCTAATAATCGATCCTCACTACCCCAAGCTAAAGAATCAATAGAAAAACAAGGTATGTTTAGGTTTAATAGATAATCAAGATCAATAATTGGAGACTCTAAAAATAAATTATGGTAATCAGCTAAAACAATAGCATCAGGTTGAAATAAATTATTGATTTGTTTTATAACCCCTTTTTGTTTTAGCCCCTTTGTTAGTGATCTAACATTTGCTACAGATTTATTGGCATACCATAAGAATTTTTCACTTGTTAAAAAATATACTTCTCCATCCTCTTCAATTTGTTTCGCTAGACATAAGGCATTGTGCAACTCACCAATGCTAAAGTGACTAGGTGCAATAAACAATACTTTCATGTCATATTCCCCTCTAATAAAATTTGCGAAAAGTATTCACTATCAAGTAAAGTTTCTCCAACTGCAATATTAAAGCGAATATCTCCATCATTAAATTCATTCTGATTACCATATATTCCGATTTGTATCCCTTTTTTGGGCCATTCGTATATAAAACATTTTGTACTATGTGATAATGCTAAAATAGATACAAATAACCCATTAGATAATTCGAGAATTACCTTATTATCTACATAAATCTTTCTTTGTTTGCCATTTGGTAATAACGTGTTTTGCTCTCCATTCTGCCAATAATACATCTTTTTAATTTTTGTTTTTCCTTTTTTCTCCCAGAATAAGTGAAAGACACTAGTTTTTATTTTATCTTTCTGTAGGCTTTTCAATTGTATTTGTAAAACAGGTAGATCATATACAGTTGTATATTTAACTTTCCACTCATCAGATTGACAGAAAATCTGATTAATAAATTCCTTATATGTATTTTCCGTTGCTACTACTGAATGATTACTTTTATTGAGATATATTGAATTAATGCTTAAATCTTTCCTACAATCTGGAGTATAAGAGTTAGCTGTTGGTATCATTACACCGGGTAAAAAATTATAAGAACTTAATACTGAGTTTTCTTTTATAATCTCCTTATCTTTATACATAAATTCTGTTATTTTACTACTTTGGTTTACTTTAATCTTTAAATTTAGTACATTATTTTGAACTAGATATTCTTGTTTTTTTTCGCTATATGTTAATTTATTTCTTCCTTTAAGGAAAAGATATATTTTTTTAGTTATCGCATTTCTATTTAATTCATCTTGATACGTAAGTACGGCATAATGTGCTTTTGACCAATTAACCTTTCCACTAAATTCAAAATTAAAATTGCTTATAGATTCTATGTCTTGTATAAACAATTGTTGTTCGTAAGATGTCTGAGGGAAAAACAAGGTTAATTTCCCCTTTAATATGGAAGAAAATAAGTTTTTTAGACTTCCATGAATATGAAATTCCCCGTTTTCATTTATAATATGAAATTGGTCAGTCTCAATTGAGTACGGAATCTTATTAGATATGAATTTGGATGTATGACTAGTAATATCGTTATAGATTTCTTCCACTTCATCTTTGCTATCATGGGAACATAAAGTATAATAGTGCGTTTTTGTTATACATTTTTCTTTATCATTCCGTTTAAATATTACCGCTGGCATCCATCTTAATCCAAATAGGATACGCTCTATATTTCCTTTCCATATAAATCCAATATTAATATTTTGCGATTCAAACAATGTATAATTTCGCTCATACATGTTTGGATGACTAGGTAGATCAAATTGATTTACAAATTCATAGTCATGTAGTGCATATGGATACTCACCATATACCATAGGTTTAGAAACTAGCCCACTCTTTAGTGGTACCGTCATTTTCGCATCATATAACATGCACCAAGGATATATTTTTATATATTTTCCTTCCTGTGCGAAATCATTTATTTGAACTATCTTATCTGACAAAAAACAAATGCTTCTCTTTAATCTTGTTGCCTCATGAATAATTTCAAAACATGAATCAGATGTTATTTCCCATGACAGCTCATTTACTTTCGGTTCTTTTACTGCATTTAAAAATGGATAATCTAGATCTGGCCATGCTTCTTTTGCTAATAACTGCTGCTTTCTAAGGTCATATATATATAAACAACCGGTACTTTTACTTATTTGTACAGTTATATACATATTTTCTAGAACTAAGTATTCTTTTGTTTCATAAACATGATTTTTCCCATGCGCATGAATCGGAATTATTGCCTTTAATTCCCCAATATTTTTATTTTGATGACTAACAGCCGAAAATGTCATATTAGTGATACCAATTTTTTTAGGATTCAATACAATAATATGATCCTTTATTTCACCCGGCTCTATGATACAGATTTGGTGTTTTTCTAGCGGTTTGAAATCTAGTATTTTCGAGTTTTCTTGTTGAATAAGTAGTTTGTAAATTAATCTATCTAAAGAATTATTTTTTACATTAACGATACATGCAGATTCTTTTCCATTCATTAACTTAGGATAATTAGCAACATTTACTTCTAACGGATTTGCTATGGTTACTCCAAAATGAACCGTTAGTTCTAGTTCTTTTGCTTTTAACTTAGTAACAAGTTCTCCCTCAATTTCCTTAGTAACTGTTATAACTTCTTCCCACTCGTACTTTTTATTTGGATAAAAAGTTTTCTTTAAATCAATTAAGTAATCGTCCCCTATCTTCGATGTAATACCAACTTCAATAGGATTTGAAAAGTGATTTTCATATACATAACAGATATGAATCTTCTCTCCAACAATTAAATTGTTTCCTTCTAAAATATAACTAGTGAATCTTACTTGTTCTGTTTCTACCTCAGTAATTTTTTCACTTTTTATATCAACCCAACAATTCACATCTTTTGCTCCAAGATTAATAGCATACTTTACAACTTCAATTCCATTTCTTGTTATGGCGTTACTCTGAATAGAACGTAGGGACTTCAATCCCCTAACTGTTTTCCAACCTCTAGATAGCCATATATCTTGGTCACTTTTTGAAATAATTGGTTTAAATGCATCTAACAGGTAATTAATAACATAAGGTAAATAGCTCCTTAAATTCAGGTAGCCATCATAGTCTATATAAGACCTACTTGTTTGATATAACCCCACTCTTTTATAGAGTGCCATGGCTACTTTATCTTCCGGATTCACTTCTGTATCAATATATTTAATATCTTGTTGGATAAGGTTTTTAATCGCATAAGCAAATAATTTATCTGGTATATTTCCCGAACGAAATTCTGGATGAATTAAAAAGAATCCTGCCCAGGTCCCATCTGAAACTGCTGCCCTTTGACCTGACAAACTAGAAAATAATAAGGAAGCTATAATTTCATTTTCATATTCAGCAATTAAATATAACTGTATCTTCCGCTCTCGAAATAATTGCTTGATGTCCTGCTTATTTAAGGGATACCCATATTTAATGGGGCCATATTGATATTTATTATAAAAATGAGCTAACTTCTCACTATCTGCCTCTGTACACTCACGAACTTGAACATCCATACCATGGATCATATTTCCTCAACTCTTTTAGAAACTTGAATACTACCAGTAGCAACTTTCTTTTTATCTACATAAGCCGTGATTTCCACTTGTGAGATTACCCCAAGTGATCTTCCAATTTGGACATGTAATTCTAGCTGGTCTCCTGGTACTACAGGTTTTAAAAATTTCATATTACGTACAGAAACTAAATAACCCACATATGAACTTGGATCTATTTTAGGTGAACATGCACCATGTGTATCTATTTTTGCTAGTTCTCCTGTAACATAAACAACAGCCGTCATTTGTGCCAAAGCTTCAATAATTAACACTCCAGGCATTATTGATTCATTTGGAAAGTGCCCTTCAAAAAAAGGTTCACTTACAGTTACATTTTTAATACCAATTCCACTTTTTCCTGGCTCAAGTTGAATAACTTTATCTAAGAAAAGGAATGGCCATTTATGCGGTAAGATATTTCGGATTTGATCTGCATTTAATATCGGTCTCACTGCACATCATCCTCCCTATTTTCTTCAATAAAATCGGCAATTTTATTAATAGAACCCAGTACTGCCATATTCTCGTCATATACTGCAACGCCAAATTCCTCTTCAATTGCCAGAAATAGCTCTAACGCATCCAAGGAGTCAACTCCTAAGCCTCTTCCGAATAATGGCTGATCATCAGTAATGAAATGTGGTTCGATTTCTAAATCTAATCTCTCAGTAATAATTTCTTTAATTCTAGTAGTTAATTGTTTTCTTTTTTCAGCAATAATTTTTGTTTCTACATACGTAAACATCTGTTTTCCCCTTTTCCTTGTTTAACTCAAAATTCGTCATTAAATCATCTAATGTTTAGCCATTAACTAATCCACCATCCACTGTAAAAACTTTCCCGGTGATATAACTTGCATAGTTAGAGGATAAAAATGTTGTTAGATATGCTACCTCTTTAGGATCTCCAATTCTGCCAAGCGGCACTAGTTCTAACATCCTTTTTAATGTCTGTTGATCCATTCCTTTTGTCATATCTGTTTTTATAAAACCAGGTGCAACAGCATTAACCCTAATCCCGTATTCCCCACCTTCTAATGCTAAGGTCTTGGTTAAGGAAATAACCCCACCCTTTGAGGCAGAGTAATTACATTGACCTCTTGCACCCGTTATTCCACTTGTCGACGTAATATTTACAATAGAACCTCTTTTCTGTCTCATCATTATTCTTAATGCTTGTCGGCAACAAAGAAATGTTCCTTTTAAATTTAAATCAACCACATGATCCCACTTTTCCTCGCTCATCATTGCAGCAAATCCATCATTTATAACTCCTGCATTATTTACTAAAATATCTATTCTTTTTTCTTTTGAGCGTATGTGTTGAAACAATTTATGAATAGAGTCTTCATTTGTAATATCTACATGCATAGGAAACGCTTTTCCACCTTTTTCTCCTATAGTATTTGCTATTTCATTTGCTGATTTTTGATTACTTTGAAACGTAAAGTAAACAGTTAAGCCCTGTTTGGCTAGGTCCATTGTTATTGATTTACCAATGCCTCGTGATCCTCCGATAACTAATGCCACTTCGTTTCCATTAAACATAGACCCGTTCCCCCTTAAATTCTTTCTCTATTGTAGTAAGGCTTCTTTTTAAATACATCGGTGTTTCTGTAGAGGATACAGATATGTTCTGCTTAAAGGAGCGACATAACTTGGTTAAAGTATTTCCGGGACCTACTTCTATAAAGTATTTCATACCATTATTCAATAAAGTGTAGATAGTGTCTTGCCACATAACTGGATCTACGCATTGTCTTTCTATATCTTGTAAAATATTGATTCTATTTGTAGTTGGTTTTCCTGAACAGTTTAAAACAATTGGTATTTGAGCATTTTTTAACGAAAATAAATTTAAATACTCCTTAAACTCAAGAACCATTTCTCCCATTAAACGTGAGTGAAATGCATGACTAGTTGAGAGTATTTTAGTTTTTATACCATTTTTTTGATCTAGTACCTTTTGAAATTTAAGAATGCTCTTACTCTCACCAGAAAATACAACCTGTGTAGGGGAATTATAGGCAGCAATATCAATTTCATATTGTTTAGATTCCTCTACAACTTCAAATAATGTTTGATATGTGTTCGATACAATTCCTAACATACACCCCTCTTGCTTTACATTACTCATCAGCTGACCACGCTTTCGTACAATGGATAATGCATCATGGAATTGTAAAGATCCTGCTTCTACCAGTGCGGAGAATTGTCCTAAGCTATGCCCCGCTACTTTAGATGGCCTTATACCATGCAAATGTAAAATTCTTGATATCCCTGTGCTTACCGTAAGAATAGCTGGTTGTGTAACACTGGTTTCTATTAATTTTTCACTTGGTCCATATAAACATAGTTGCTTTAAATCAAATCCTAGCGTATCATTTGCTTCCTCAAATAATGGGACAAATATGTTTGGGTATTTATCCAAATACCCTTTACACATCCCTACGGATTGGGACCCTTGTCCCGGAAAAATAAATGTAATCATATGACACCCCCGCTATTTTCAAATTGAAGCTTTTCTAAAATTTCTTCTGGTAATCTACTGATTAATTGATCATTCGACCTTGTTAAAACGTGTTTTGAAAATCCCTCCGCTAACAAAACTCTACATCTCTTGCGGAATAATTTATAAACAAATTCTATATAAACTTTACTTTCATTCTTAAGATAGGTTTCTACAATTAAGTCGTCTTGAAAACGAGCTGATTTTTTGTAGGTACATCTTATATCAATAATTGGAAAATACAATTTTTCCTGTTTTAAATACTGGTTTATACCAGTCATATCTAGCATTTGAAACCTACCCAGCTCAAACCAATGAAAATAATGAGAATGGTGAGCAATTCCCATAGGATCGCATTCCCCAAAACGAACATTCACCTCATTTTTTACTAAGTACACTTATTTCACCTACTTTTCATAAGAACGTCGAAATTTTTGTATGGAGATTGTTAAGAATAAAATTCCCATACCAATTAATGCAGCGGATGGAATAAGAACAGAGGAGAACTCTTTGTTATATACTAATAAATCGTTAAAGCCTCCCATTGCCCAAGCTGTAATCGTAATATGCGCTAGGTTTTGCATCCATTCAGGCTCTATATAAAGTGGCCACCAAGATCCACCCAAAGCAGACATAGTTAACACGATTAAAATAGAAATACCATTTGCTTGTGATCTTGTTTGACATATAGAAGCTAATAAAATTGCCAGGCTTGAAGCTGCAAATGCAGTACATATCACTAGTAATATAATTCCTAATACACTTTTCCCTAGCCACATTCCAAATACAAAATGTCCTACGCTAAAAAGGACTGCACATTGAACAATAGCTGTTATAAAGCATGAGAGCATCTTTCCAAAAATGATTGATAATGTATTAATAGGTAAAGTAAGAATTTTTCTTAACGTTCCATTCTCTCTCTCTTCTACTAATGCACCTGCAGCTGCTGCAGTACCTAAAAGTACAAACATAACGGCATATCCTGGTACATTAGATTCAAATGGAGTGGGTTTATGTTCATTATCTGATGCTAATTTTTTAAACTCTACTTTCACATTTACTTCCATTTGGGCAGAGGCTTGTTTTACAATCTCTTTAGTCATATCTCTTTGTATTTCTGATACAATTTGAGTTACAGCATTTGAAACAACACTTGGAATAATGCGATCAACTTCATCTTCTATGATGATGACTTTGGCCTCTGTCCCTGAATATACATTTTGTGTGAAATCCTTAGGAATTACGATTGCTGCTTTTTTAGTTTGAACTTCCTTTTTCACTTGTTCTTCTGTATATGCTTTCTTTTTACCATTTAGTTCATAAGTTTCTTCTATCTCAAGGGCAGGGATTTTTTTCAATTCCTCAATAACCCTTTTAGAAAGTTCTCCATTATCATTTACTACTATAGGAATCTTGAATTTTTCCGTCTTACTATCAAATACATTTGATAATGCAAAACTAGCAACTGCAATAACTATAATAGGTGTAATAAATAAATAGATTAGACCAGGGATATCCTTTAAAAGAATAAGTAAATCTTTCTTAGCTATATACCAAGCTTTCATTTTTACCATCTCCTTTCATTTAAGACCTTAAATTTTTGCCCGTTAAATGTAAAAATACATTTTCTAAATTAGAATTTTTAACATTAAATAATTCGATTTTCAAATTATATTTTTGAATTAATTTCATAACTTCTCTTGTAACATTAAAGCTATCTACACATTGAATGATGACTTTTTTATCTACCAAAGTGCAGGACTTCACATCAACAATCATTTTTGTTTTATGTATAAATTCTTCTGGAATATTTGATATTACAATCTCTAAATAATTTTCCCCATACTTTGTTATTAAATTTTTTGGGGTGTCAATATCTAATATTTCACCCTTATCATAAATTGCTACACGATGGCATAACATCTCAGCTTCTTCCATATGATGAGTTGTATATATGACAGTGATTCCTAGTTCTTCTACGAGATGGCGAATACAATTAAAAATATGGTTTCTTGATTGCGGATCAATTCCCACTGTTGGTTCGTCTAAGAAAATAACTTTTGGCTTATTTAACAAACCGATCACTAAATTAATTCTTCTTTTCATACCACCTGAAAATGTATCAATTCTCTTATGTGCCCAATCCTCAAGCTGTGCGAATTGCAAAGCTTCTTTTATGCGGCTTTTTTTCCTATTTCCCTTTAATCCATATAAATCGGCATAAAAAGATAAATTATCATATGCAGTTAAAGTCGGGTATAGCGCTAAATCTTGAGGTACTACACTCACATTTTTTTTAATCTTATTCCGTTCAGTATACAAGTCGTAGTTACATACTGTACCATACCCTTCATCTGGCAGAGTAAGAGTAGATAAAATCGATATAAGTGTTGTCTTCCCAGCTCCATTCGGTCCTAGTAATCCTATAATTTCACCTTTACGGATATCTATGCTTAAATTCTTAATAACTGTATAATCTCCATATGATTTCTTAATGTATCGAATGGAAATCATAGTATTTATATCAGTCATAATGTTTCCCCCTTCTTCTTGCTGTTACAATTTATTAGAAGTGACTCTTCTTTATCTCCATTAAAGCTTCAAGGTATTTATATCCATACTTTTCATCTGGTTCTAGGTATGTGCCTTCTGCCCACTCATTCCAAGCATTAATAAATAAAAAGTCAGTGTCCTTACTATGTTGTAAAAGATACTTCTTAAACTTATCGGGATTAGCCCCTTTCACAATTAAAGCGCTTTCTTTTTTCCTTGGAGAGTTATCCCAATCTACAAATGCCCCTTTATATATGTTTTCACGTTCTTTAATTTGACGGTTTAATATTCTTTTCCATACAAAATCATAACTTAAGTGAAAATCTTTTTTTTCTTGATGTAGTGAAGTTGTATTACCTATTAGTTTTTTTAAAGTGTACATAGGTTCAAACTCTATAGCAGCATCAAAAAGAAAATCTGATTTATCTTCAAAAATTGTTAACATTTCTACAAAGTGTATCCCCAGAAGCCCTTCAGATTGAGCCCATTCATTCCATAGACTCAACATTTTATTTAGGTTTGGTATAGAAGCTGGTCGGTAAATTACAAATATCGGTTTATCTTTAATATTTAAATAGTTTTTGTTTTTAAAGAATGGCAAAAGATAATTAAAGTGTTCTTTCCAATCAGACTCATCCCCATATTCTTGTCGCATTAATACTTCTTGGTCTTTTCCATCCCATGATCTTGTCCAAGATTCATTTGCCCAACATAAGCAATATGGGAAATCAATCTCCTTACATTGATTTCTCAATTCTATTGGTTTTTCTAGTAATTTTTTCCCTTTGAACCAATAGTGATAATAGCAAAAACCATCTAAACCATACTGTTTTGCTAAATTTATCTGCCACTTATGTACATCTAAATCTAACAAATTGTAATAATAATCCCTTAATGGAGCCCTAGGCTGATAGTGTCCCAGAAAACGTGGTTTTGCTTTTTTTACATTGGTCCATTCTGTAAAACCCTTTCCCCACCATAAATCGTTTTCAGGTATTTCATAAAATTGTGGTAAGTAAAAAGCAATAGTCTTCATTAGTAAGGACTTCCCCCTTCCCAATATGCAATGACTCACTTATTGATAAAAAGCAATTACACAATATAAAACTCTGCTTTTTAACACGAAACTATTTAATCTGATGTTAAATCTTGTCACAAAATAAGGCAAAAAGACCCTAATTATTGTAATTTTCACACATAAAAAACTATATTTTTAATTTTTTTTAGAAAATTATTCAAAAAAACACTTTAAATCCAGTTAAGTATTGTATAGTTTTATATGATAGGAGGGGAAAAATATGTCGTTTTTTGGCGAAAAATTCACAAATTTATTGGTAAATTTAGATGTAGTAAGCCTAATTGGAAAAATAAAGCAATACCAAGGGAGATTGGAGGTCTATGAGAAGGAATTTCCATGTACATTAGAAAAGTTGCAAAAATCTACTCAGCTTCAACATACCAAAGATTTTGTCGCAATGTATAAAAACTTAAAAATAACAAATAAAAGGTTAAAAGAATTAATTACATATGATCTGTCGCCAAAAACAATGATTGAAGATGAAATATCTTGTTACGTTGATGCGCTATCACTCATTCATAATAACTATGAAAGACTTACTATTGATCCAAGCACAATCTTAGAAATACATTTTCAACTTTTTAAATATGCTACTTCGGATAGTGGAACGTGGAGAAAACAGGACATCTTACTTGAAGAACATGAGCAACTTAATTTCTCATTTTATTGCTATCGTCCTTTAACGATTAAAGAAATCCCAGAAGCAGTAAAAAATTTATGTGAGGAATACAATTATTTATTAAATCAAAAAGATATTGATCCACTACTTTTAATTTGTAATTTTGTACTTAATTTTATATGTATTTTTCCTTTTGAATCTGGAAATGGAAGAATGGTACGTCTACTTCTATCTTTATTACTATTACAAAGTAAACATTCACTAGTGAAATATATTTCACTAGATAAAATAATAAAAAAATACGAGAGAGATTATTATGATGCCCTATATAAATCTTCAGCAAATTGGCATTTTCAAGAACACAATGTATCCTTTATATTAAAATGTCTATTACATATTATTCTAGAAGCATATAAAGAACTAGACGTACATATTACAAGTTACCAACTGAAAGGGAACAAAAGCTATAAAATTAAAGAGTATATATTAAAACAAGAACTACCTTTTACAAAAGAAGCAATACGAATGGTATTTTCAGATGTTTCACCAAGCACAATCAATAAAGCATTTGCTTGTTTACAAGAAGAAAAATTAATTAAACTAATATCAAAAGGCCGTAATGCAGTTTGGACTAAAACAAAAATATAAATAATATCAAAAAAATATAGGGTAATTTTCTAACATTAATGATTAAAACATACATATAAATTTATTTCACATACACAATAGATATTTTTACATAATACATATAGAGAGAATTTGTCGCTACATTATTCATACAACTATTTTTGTATTTTTTCTCTATACTTCCGAAAGTCTGATAACAGACTTTATAGGAAGTATTTAAGATATACAAACTAGACATTCAGATTTTATATCCCCACTATTATTTTAGTAATAGGAACGTTTGGCATTTATTCCTTTTCACCTAAAGCATTTTAATAAAAGTAAAAGAGAAAATACCTGGATTTAGCTTTAATTCATTAAAAAATTCGATTTCACTTAAGTAAGTGCTGATTAATCTTGTCTCTAATAGCAATAGCTATAAATTCTTCAATAGAGCTATTTGTTTCATTTGTAATTTCTTTTAAGTATTTGTATTCCTTACTTGTAAGTATGACAGACTTCGTTACTGTATTACTATCTAAATATACGCTATGATTCATTCTTGGAACAATTTTCCCTTCTATTATATAAGGCGTTAACTCCTCAATCCATTCCATTTGAATTCCTGGTGGTAATGTAATTAATGATTGACGAATTTCAAAATACCAAAATGTCTCTTCTTCTAAAATCTTTATATTTCTTGGAGATACGTACTGTAATATATTATCGATTATGTGAAAAATGTTGTTTCGTAATTGCGCAGATTTAGGAAAACGAAACTTAACAAACCTTTGATGATGACTTCTAGGTTTATCCGACAGTTTATAAGCGGACTCATATCCTGCTTTTAATGCCTCACTAAGTGTCATATTAGTTCCAAATTCATCAAGAACTATAATATCACCACGTTTTGGAATAGAAATAACACGTGCCAATGTATTGCCTTTTACAAACTTTTGAAATAATACTACATTATATTTCTGCGAAAATGTATATATATGATTAGTTTGTTCTACTTGCTGAACAAGTTCACGAACATCCTCCTCCTTCACAAATTTTGTTTGTCGATTACGATGTTCTATTAAAAAATAAACTAACTTTCCTTCTTCTATCCATTTTTCAAGCTGATTCATACTAATATGATACTCTTTACTTGCTTGGTATAAAGTAATCCCCTCAATTTTACGTTCTTCTTTTACTTTTTCTACTTCTTCTCTACTAAATAAAAAACTACCATCTAAACGCCACGTATCCTTATTGATTGGTGTTAGCTTTCCTTGCTTCATTAAATTATTAAAAATAAAGTGACTTATATCTAAATAATCTTTTACTTCATTTGTAGTCATAGTCATTTCATATGCGCTAATCATTCTAATTCCTCCTCACACCTCGTAATTTACATAATAATATTATGTAAATTAAAATTTATAGTATTTACATTTTAAATAAATTATAACATACAACGTTATGTAGATTAGATTATAAATTATAATGATGTTTAATTTAATTTTATTTTAAAATTCAATTTCACTAAAGATTAAAATATATTAGCAAAATAGTATTTTTTAAATTTAATAATAACCATAGAAAATGGGAGATTTTCTACAGTTATTATATACTTATTACTTCATAAAATTTAATTTTAATATGTAATTTAATTTATAATTGCTTACGGTATAATATTTAATATAAAAGGAAGTTATAAGGAGTTGAATAACATTGAAATTTGAATTAGATATTGTTCATAGTGAGACTTCTTTAAATAACATAGAGAAACAAAAACAAAATTTCACAAATCTAATTGCATTATGGAACCCTGATTATATAAATGAAGCGGAAGTAAAAAAGGAAAATAACGAAAGAGAAGATTCATATACTTATGAAGGATTTTCAGATGAAGAAATACTGTACTACTACTTGAATCGACAAACACATTTTGACCAAGGAAAACGAATCAAGGATGCATCAAGAATCCTATATGCACGTGATTTAAGTCAATTTTATTTCTTTATTAAACAAAGTGAGGAATTTCTACAGAAAGATGTAAAGGATTATAAATTTGGTCAAGTATGGAGAAATCTTAGAAAACGACATATCCGTAATTATCAAAAATGGTTATCTCAAGAGGCAATCTCCTATCAGTCAAAAGATAAATACAAGCCATCTACAATTAGTAGAAAGCTTGGAGTTATTCGTTCATATTTGAAATGGCTATATGAAATCCAATATATTCAGGATCCTCTACATGTTGAAATACTAAGTACAACTGTAAATAAACAACATAAACCTAAACGTGAGTTATCATATGAGGAAGTAAAACAGTTACTTCATTACTACAAGGATAATGAAATCAATTACGCTTTATTGTCAGTTCTAGCTACTACAGGGTTACGTGTTGCAGAAGTAGCACATGCAAAGTGGGAAGATCTTGAGTATGATGCCATACGAGGACGATACTATTTAAAGGTTGATACAAAGGGTGATAGTGAACGGATTGTTTCTATTAATAAGGAGATTTTTAATCGGATTGTAGCATTTCGAATTCGGCGAAGATTACCTATAGACATTGGAAATAGAAATGGTGGAGCAGTATTTCAAACTAAAAACCATACTCCTTATAGAGAGAATTATTTGTCACAATATATTTCTAAAATCATAAAGGATACCCAGTTATCCTTTACAGTGGATATTGGAATTACTCCCCACTTCTTTAGACATTTTTATGTGCAGTACTTATATGATTACAAGAAATTACCACCTCATATTATTGCAGCTGCAGTAGGTCATAAAAATGATCGTACTACGAAAGAAAATTACCTAAATCAGCGATTGACGAAAGATAATGATGCCGGTAATTTAATTTTAGAAGACGAATTTTAAATTGTCCCTTTATAATTTAATATTAAATAAGTTAAATGTTGTTATTTATAGTTATGTATTTTTTATATAATTAAAACCGTTTTACCTTCTATTTATTTTTACTTTTCTCATAATCACATTCATTAGTTCTTCGCAAAGGTTTCCTATAAATATGTAATATTTTCAGAAACCTTAACATGCACTATTATAAAATACTTAGAAAAAATCGCATTCTAACTAATCATAAGTTAGAATGCGATTTTATTTAGAAGCGTTAATTTATTAGTTGTAAATAATATATAATCCAATTTTTTTGTTCTAATAAAGATAGTTTCTGAATGCTTGAACTTATTACCGATTTCCACTGCTTTGTTAGTATTCTTGCACGTATTATTTTTATTAACCTCAATTATATCTTTTAATGGGATACTTATTGTTGCGCTTTGCCATGTAATGGTTATTTTTTCTGTTGATTTTATAATTTCTATCTCTTTCATATTACTAGTAACTCCCTAATCTATTTATTTATATCTTTATAATACAGTTTGTATTTAAAATAGAAACCAGCCAATTTCATACATAATCACTCAGCCATTGTGTAAATAGGTAATTCTAGTACAAAGTTTCTTAAGTCCATTTACAATCTAGGTGTATATTGCAAACTTTTTTGAGTCGAATTTTTGGATATTCTAAATCATGATGATATTATTTATAATATTAGATGCTATGAAAATAGAAATAAACTTAGCCGAACTTAATTACGGAGAACATATGACTTATTTTAAATATACCTATAGTAATCGCGAAAAAATTGGAGAAAACCGCTAGAGTAATAGAAATCAATGGAGCAGACGGCAAGATTCTTACAGAAGACGAAGAAATTTTGCCTCTATCCACTTATAAGGAACATGATTACTCCTTTGAACCTTTCCATATACAAGGTGTAATTACCAAACGAGGGTATTTATGTTTTTTATAAAAAAAAACGCAGCTATTTAATTCCATTATTTATAATCTAATAAATTTATTTTACAAAGAGCTAGGTGTCACAAATATGCGATTGAGTATTTCACCTGATATTTATTAAATTAGAAATTAAACCTTTCGTATTACAAGTTGATCCATTACAGTTTCAAGAAGAGATTAAATAACTTACATTCTCATATGAAATCAGGTACGGTCCTTCCACATGTAGAAAGAGTTTACTTTAAAAATAATGTAGAGCCATTAACTTTTCATGCAGATCATGAATTCAAGCAAAAAGTAGTGCAAATGGCAGCGGATACTGGTATGGGACAGGAAGAATTCCTATTGCAAGCTGTAAAATCTTATATGGTAAATTTAGAATAGCAATAAATTTGTTATTAAAATAAAAAAGCGTAAAAATAAATGTACAGAGATAATAAAGTTGTTTAAAAACGCCAATCATGTTATTCCATAATTGGGCCATTTAATGGAATAAAGCTAATTGATTTAACCGGGACAGCTTGTTTAATAAGAAAAGGAAATAAAATCAGTTTTATGGAATTAATTAGGTGATTCATTTTACAGGAGGGATAACTGAATGGCCGAATTGATTTATCATGTTGCAGTTTCACTAGATAACTTTATTGCAGATCAAGGTATGATTGATTGAAATATTAATAATTCTAGCTTTTTATTTGATGGAGATCATGTCCCAGACTTTTTATCAGATATTCATCAATACGATGCCGTATTGATGGGTGGAAAAACATATGAGTTTGGATTTCAATTCGGTGCTAAACCAGGTGAACCTGGCTATAAGGGCATAAAACATTACATATTTTCCAACTCCATGCAGTTTGAGTCAAACGAAGAGGTTGAACTTATTAAAGGTGATGCTATAAAATATATTAAGAATCTGAAAAAGCAAGGGAACGGTAAAATATGGCTATGTGGAGGCGGAGAATTAGCTGGGTCGTTGATTAAACATAAACTTATTGATCAATTGGTATTGAAGGTTAATCCAATTATAGTCGGTGAAGGTATTTCTTTATTCGGAAGTGTAAAGCCGCGTCTTAAGTTGAAGTTAGTGGACATGAAACAGTACCCTAGTGGAGTTGTCAAACCGACTTACAATATTATTTATGCTTAGTATTATCCTAGAGAACCACTGTCTTTAATTAATTTCCAAATAAAACTTTAACCAATTATTCAATAAAAGGGCGCTATTGTTGAGCAAAAAATAGATTTTTAAACAACTATATTTTAACCCCGTTCTAAAATTAGAACGGGGTTATGCTTGTTTTAGGTTTTAAAATTAAATAACTTGATTGTCTTTTTACGATAAAACCTTTCTAAACCTTCTTTATTACTTTACTAAATCTAATTTCTCTTATTGAAATTTCTAATTACCTTATTCAAAATTAAAAAGAAATAATGTATTACACCTTTTATTATGAACAAGATCATTTATTAGCTTACCATAATATTATTATGAATAATGTTTTAACTATAAAGTTTATATGCTATTAATTCTTTATAATAAATCATTTTCTTATTTTATATTTTCTTGTTTTTGCACGATTTTAATAGATCTCTTACTAATCCTTATAAGCATGCAAAAAGAGAGAAAAATAAAAAATCCGCCAAATAGAGCAAATACAACTGTAGGCTTGAAATGTGCTAATAATAATCCCGAAACAATGGGTCCGACAGCCATTCCCATATATCTAATAAAATTAAACATTCCCATTGCACTTCCTCTATTATGTTCAAATTCATTTGCAATCATAGTAGCGAATAAAGGAGTGAGGATACCAATTGATATTCCGTGGAGAATTAAAGCAACTGTTACACCAATTAAAGTATTCGAGTGTGTCACAGCAAATAATATTACGCTTAAAGCTAAGACTACATTTCCAGTTATAAAAAGATTTTTTTGTGAAATTTTTGATTGAATTTTTTTAAAGGTCATACTGCCAATTATTAAACTTATAGCCATTGGTAAGTAAAGTAAACCCACTACTTGTAAACTTAATTGATAATGATCTGTTAATAAAATTGGTAAGTAAACAATGAAGGAGAAATAAAGGAAAAATGCAAAGAAACTTAATATTAATATGGAGCTTCCCACTTTGCTCTTAAATATAGAAGCATAGTGAGATATAAGTGTTTTTCCACTCATTTCTTTTTTACTCCCCTTACGATCTCCAGGGAAATATAACCAATTAGTAATAAATAAAATTATAGATACTACTACAAGTAGCCAGAAAACACCTGGGTAATTATATTTTTCCCCAATAAAACCTCCTAACACAGGTGCAACAGCAGGGGCAATGGATAACATGGTTTGATATGTACCCATTGCACTTCCTCTTTGTTCTCCTTGAAATACAGTACCAATTGTAGTTGCCGCAATAAGTGGTATTGCAGCTGTCCCTACAGCCTGTAAAATTCTACATATTAAAAACACTGTAAAGTTACTTGTAATTGCACAACCAATACTCGCTATAATTGTTAAAATAATACTCGGAATAAGAATAGTCCTAGCACCTTTAAAATCAATTATAGAACCAAAAACAATTTGCATAATTGCCGTAATAAAAATAAATATGGAAACCGAAAGGTTAACCATTGTTATAGATACTTGGAATGAATCCCGGATTATGGGGATTATTGGAGAGTATATATTTTGGTTTAAAGAAGCGAAAAAAGCACTAATACACAACAAATATAAAAGAAAAGAAGCACTTGATTTAACACGGTTCATGCTATCCCTCCTAAAAAATTATTAATAATTAGCTAATTTATTTAAATTATAATAACTTTATTTCCCCAACATTTTATTGTTTATATTTTGTAAAAACTTCAATATTGCACTTTGTTCAATTTCAGAAAATGAATCAACGAACTGATAAAATTCATTTTCTTTCTGGTCATGAATTTTCTGATGTAATTCACAAAGTGATTGTCCTGCCGGAGTCAGTTGATAATATACCTCCTTTTTATTATCAATTGACTGAAAACGAGTGATTAAATTTTCTTTTATTAATTTGGTGTTAATTTTTGTGATATTCGCTTTAGATAAATTCATTTTCCTTGCAATTGTAATATTATTTATTGGTTGATTCTCACCAATACAGGCAATTACGTGTATACTTGTCATATTTGTCGGTACATGTTCTATTTCATCCATTTTTGCTTGCTTAAAAAAAGTCTCAATATCCTTATCTGCCTTTTGTTCATTGAGGTGTAACAAATGTAGATAATTATCGTAAATTTTCTGTTTTATTCCCTTATTCATTTAAATGCTTCTACCCTTCTTTATCTATTTTATTCTTTTTGTTTACCGGTAAACTATTTTGATTTTATATCTTCACTTAGCAATTGTCAATTGCTAAGTTGGAATTTAACTAATTATGTAAACACCTTTAATAGGGGTACCGCCAGCATTTCGGAAAAAAACCACGCTAAGCAAATTTATATGAAAAAAGAGCCGTATCTTACCCCGTTAAGAGTAAATCGGCTCTTTTATATTCAAAGGGCGTAAGGCTTGTAAACTTGTTGAATGTAATCCCTCAAACTTATATTCACCTAAGAAATTGATGTGTTCCCAACCTAAAGGCCATATATACGGCATTAAATCCTCTCGAAATTCGCCTGTAACTTTTAATTCTCCTACGGCTTTTTCCATATAGACCGTATTCCATACACTTATCGCATTAATAATAATATTAAGTGCACTGGCCCGTTGCAATTGATCTTGAAGGGCTCTTTCTCTAAACTCTCCGCTTTTTCCGAAAAATATGGCTCTGGCTAAGGCATTTGTGGCTTCACCTTTGTTTAAGCCTTTTTGTATTTTTCTTCTTACTGATTTACTTGAAATATAGTCTAAGGTAAAGATTGTTTTTTCTATTCGACCCATTTCACCAAGGGCGGTTGCTAATTTATTTTGTCTTGCATAAGATCCAAGTTTCCCCATGATAAGCGAACTAGATACTTTACCTGTTCTTACAGAGTATGCTAAACGTAAAACATCATTATAATTGTCTTGAATAACCTTTAAATTAATTTTACCTTTTAATAGTGCTTGGACATTAGGGTATTCTTGCACACCATTAATAGTAAAAAGTTTCGTATCCATTAAGTCACGAATACGTGGTGCAAAGCGGAAACCTAGAAGATGTGTTAATCCGAAAACTTGGTCTGTATATCCGGCGGTATCTGTATAATGTTCTTCAATCATGAGGTCTGTTTCATGATGAAGTAACCCATCAAGAACGTATAGTGCATCTCGGGCATTTGTATTAATTACTTTTAAATAGAAGGAAGCAAATTGATCACTTATAAATCTATAGATAGTTGCTCCTCTTCCGGTTCCATAATGCGGATTAGAATCAGCATGTAAAGAGCGAACGCCAATAGGTACCCGCATTCCATCTGAGGACGATGTATTACCATCTCCCCAATATGTTGCTAATTGTCGCCTGTGTTGAAAGTTAACTAGAACAGACTGAGCTCGAACCATAGCATCATCATACATTCTCCATTGTGCAGTGTTTGCCATTTGTCTATAAGAGATTCCAGGAGTAGCCTCTGCCATTTTTGTAAGACCAATATTTGTTCCCATTGCCATTAGAGTTGCTAATACTATATTCTTCTCTTCTTGATCAGGAGATTTGTTTGTTGAAGCATGAATAAATTGCTCATGAAATCCAGTCCAGCTGGCTACTTCTAATAGTAAATCTGTGAGCTTTATTCTTGGTAACATATTATGTAGACGGATACTAAATGCTTTTGCTTCTTCTGGAGTCCCTTTATCTAACCTCTCCACATATAGCTTTCCTTGGTTGATATCAACACCTTCTAATTTTTCACTGTTTTTTGATAACCAGTCCAAACGTTGGTTTAGCGAAGTAATCCTTTCTGTTAAGTACTCCTCGACCGTTAAAGGAACTGCCAAGTAATTTTCCGCATTTATTATATTTCTCCAATCCTCTTCAGATATTAAGTAATCATCAAATGCCTTATGCTGTCTACTTCCTGAAACAAATATATCTCCTGATCTTATGTAATTTCGCAACTCTGTTAATGCTGCAAGTTCGTAATAATGTCGGTTAACATTACCTTCGTCGTCATACACATGTTTTTGCCAACGATTTGATACAAAATTCAAAGGGGCACTCATCGGTACTTTGCGCTTTCCGTTTATGTTTAAATCATGTATAGTATGAAGCGCTTGAAGTACTGGCTCTGCCGATTTAGTTGATCCAAACTGGAAGACCCTTAATAGGGCAGGCGCATACCGCCTGATATAGGAATATCTAGTCTCCAACAAATCTAAATAATCATAGCTTATAGGTCTTGATAACTGTTTGGCTTCCTCAACCGATTCCACCATTTTATCCCATGGCATAACGTCATCTAGAGCTGTAAAAGCATCTTTCCCTACTTCTTTCGCTTCAATAAGTGCTCCACATATCTTGATAAATTGTACAAGTTTTTCATTCAGTTTTTTACCATTTACTTTTTGCATCTCATCTTGTGCTTTTTTTCCTTTTAATTGAAGATTCATCATGATACGGTCGTGTATTTCAATTGCATAATCGATTAAATCTTGTGTAATTTCTAGCATAAAGGCAACTAAAATACTGTATCTTCTTACTTCATCAAACCTTCTAAAGGCATATGGTTCATATTTTGATCCTAATCTTGCAAGCTGCCGAAGGCGGTTGGAATTAATCTTGCTCGTATCAACTACAAGCCCTATATCTTTTACATATTCAAATCGCTCCACAACCTTGAGAAAAGACTCTGGTGATGGTTGAGAGGGAAGTTGTTTTAACCAAACCAATGGCGAAATTCCATTGTTTGTGGGTAGAAGTAAAGCATCTATTCTTTTCTTTTGCTCAGATGTTAAGTCATCATACAAAATACTGTATACCTTTTGATCTGCTTGCTGTTTGGCTTCCCAAACTATATTTTCAATTACATACATGGCAGGAAGAATAACTTTTGATTTCCGTAACATGGACAGTGCTATTTCAATTAAATGAAGTGAATTGCTGTTTTCCATAGCTTGTTGTGTAATATGTTTCAATAGATTCTCTTCATGTTTAGAAGAAAAATTACTGTACTCATACTCTTCACGAATTTCACTAAGATGCTCCCATAATGTGTTGCTACGATTGGCATATTTAGAAAACTCTTCTGCAGGAATCTGTAGCTGTCTTGCGATATGCTGGATTACTGACATAGGAATATCTTTATACTCAGTTAAAGCCCATCCAGGATAACGAATTAATGCCAGTTGAAGAGCGAAACCTAA
Organism: Bacillus sp. FSL L8-0199; assembly: GCF_038005705.1. NCBI lineage: Bacteria > Bacillati > Bacillota > Bacilli > Caryophanales > Bacillaceae > Bacillus > Bacillus sp. FSL L8-0199. The sequence continues at coordinate 111,095 of NZ_JBBOTS010000003.1, forward strand.
ACGATTATAACCTCTACGATGCTTGAATATTAAATGTAAGTCATGTTTAGAAAAGGTATGAAATGTTACCAAATCCCATTCTGTTAAACGTGATAAATCCATTAACTCATTTCGTTGTGCCTCCGACAGTAATTGCTTAACTCCCATTCTTTCCTTTTTCCTCTCTTTAAGAATTTATTTTTATTTTTTAGTTTAAATCGTTTAAAGTTATGGAGCGCAATGTTGTATGTACGGTTAATCCTTTAATTACTTGTTGAAAGCTTTCTGTAGATACTATAGGGGAATATAAAAAGGGTGAAGTTATTTTAAACATTAATTTTTTTATTTTAAAATAGTCTATATTATAGCTGTATCTTACTGCTAATTATAGCACTTAATCTAAGATAATTTAATTAGCGCATATATTATATGTAAAGTCATTTATTTAGAGTGAAATTCATAAAAAAGGAGCCCTATACTCTTTGGGCTCCTCCATAAATTCTTATACAATATTAATCTTTTACAGCTAATATTGTATGTTTAAGGTATTAATTGTTTTTAAATTGCAGTAGATATAAATACAGAGTATACAGCGCTTTGGGTAATTCCTGGAGTAATAAACAGTGAGATAGCATCTGTTCTTGCGACTGGATTACCAGGTATTGTACTAGTCCATGTAACAGTTGCGGGTGCCACTACTGGATTCGGATTAAATACCCTTACAGGTTGTGCTCCAACATCAGTAGGTTTGATTGAAAATACAATAGTCCCTGTAATATTAGCTGTAAGTGTGAGAGTAATTGTAGATACGATTTGACCAGCACCTGGTGCAGCTAGGTTAGTAGGTACATTATCACATATTCGTATCAAGTATATTCCTGTGGATAGATTATTCACATTAATAGAAGCGGAAAAACCAACAATACTACCAGCACCAGCAGTTACATAAGGAATTGTTTGTGAATCAGCACCTGGTGATCCTGCTGTGCGCTGAAATCCCGCATTAGTACCACCAAAAAGGATAGCCTTAGTAGAAGCTGTTGCCGTAGCGCCGGTAGCGCCAGTAGCTCCGGTTGGTCCTGTAACTCCGGTTGGTCCTGTAGCTCCGGTTGGTCCTGTAACTCCGGTTGGACCAGTAGCTCCGGTTGGTCCTGTAACTCCGGTTGGTCCTGTAACTCCGGTTGATCCTGTAACTCCGGTTGGACCAGTAGCTCCGGTTGGTCCTGTAACTCCGGTTGGACCAGTAGCTCCGGTTGGTCCTGTAACTCCGGTTGATCCTGTAACTCCGGTTGGACCAGTAGCTCCGGTTGGTCCTGTAACTCCGGTTGATCCTGTAACTCCGGTTGGACCAGTAGCTCCGGTTGGTCCTGTAACTCCGGTTGGACCAGTAGCTCCGGTTGGTCCTGTAACTCCGGTTGGTCCTGTAACTCCGGTTGGACCAGTAGCTCCGGTTGGTCCTGTAACTCCGGTTGGTCCTGTAACTCCAGTAGGTCCTGTAACTCCAGTAGGTCCTGTAACTCCAGTAGGTCCTGTAACTCCTGTAACTCCGGTTGGTCCTGTAACTCCGGTTGGTCCTGTAACTCCAGTAGGACCAGTAACTCCAGTAACTCCTGTAACTCCGATTGGTCCTGTAACTCCGGTTGGTCCTGTAACTCCAGTAGGACCAGTAACTCCAGTAGGTCCTGTAACTCCGGTTGGTCCTGTAACTCCGGTTGGACCAGTAGCTCCGGTTGGTCCTGTAACTCCGGTTGGTCCTGTAACTCCAGTAGGTCCTGTAACTCCTGTAACTCCAGTAGGTCCTGTAACTCCTGTAACTCCGGTAGGTCCTGTAACTCCGGTTGGTCCTGTAACTCCAGTAGGACCAGTAACTCCAGTAGGTCCTGTAACTCCGGTTGGACCAGTAGCTCCGGTTGGTCCTGTAGGTCCGGTAGGTCCTGTAACTCCAGTAGGACCAGTAACTCCAGTAGGTCCTGTAGGTCCGGTTGGTCCTGTAGGTCCGGTTGGTCCTGTAACTCCGGTTGGTCCTGTAGGTCCGGTTGGTCCTGTAACTCCGGTTGGACCAGTAGCTCCGGTTGGTCCTGTAACCCCAGTAGGTCCCGACGGTAATGTAAATGGTGGAATTGGTGGTAATGTAGGGCCTAAAAGGCTTGGATCAAGTGCCCCAGCAGATATGAAATCATCTGGGGCTAATCCTTTTGAATATTTTTCATTCTCATCTGACATAATATACCTCCCTTCTCTTTAAAAAATTTATTCAATATAGGGCTTGTACATACTATAAATCACGAAAGAAACAGTTTTTTAATTCATTAAAAATAAGTTTTAGATTTTTCAAAGGGTTATTTATTACTAATTAAATTTAATCGCATATGTATTTTATAAATAAATCCATTAAAAGAAACATTACCAAAAACCAATATTTTTGTAACTTTGCGTACCTTACTTATATTTTCATATTTATAAAGCTTTTCTGATTACCAAAAATAGTTACCAAAAACATTACCAAATACCTTTACAATAAATGAACCTTCGGTACAATGGATTTATATGATTGTACAGGAGGAAACAAATGATTATTGGTTATGCACGTGTATCTACTTTTGAGCAAAATTTAGATCGTCAAATTCATTCACTTAAGAAATACGGATGTGAAAAAATCATTCAGGAAAAATTTACTGGAACAATTCGAGAAAGACAGGGCCTTGTAAAATTATTTGATGTGATAAGAAGGGATGATACTGTTGTAGTTGAAAGTATTTCACGTTTAGGGCGCAAAACATTAGATATCCTGAATATTATCCAACAGTTCGAAGAAATAGGGATTCAATTTGTATCATTGAAAGAGAGTATGGATACAGGCACGCCTACAGGTAAGGCCATGCTACAGATGATGTGTGTTATTGCTGAATTAGAAAGGAACTTGATTGCAGAACGAGTAAAAGAAGGCTTAGAAGCAAGTAAGAAGCGTGGCAAAAAGTTAGGTAGGCCAAAATTAGAAAAAGAAAAGCTCTCAATCGCATTACGCATGTATGACAGTAAAGAATACTCAATTAAAGAGATTGTAGAAGGAACTGGTGTATCACAAGGTTCTCTTTATCGAGCAATCAATCAACGAAAACTTGAAGAAACACAGAAGTAAAAAAACTTTGCGTTTCTTTTTTATACATTTTTTGGAAACCACTTTACACTTCCCGGCACAGTTGCTCCTTCTACCTCAATTAGGAGCATTAGGTTTAGTAATAACAATTGTTGTATGGAATACCCGGTATATAGAATCCGCGCTACAAGTACTCCAAAATCGCAGTCATATGATTGATAATGATGATATATCTAGACTTTCATCATTAGACCATAAACATATTAATTATAGTAGGAAGGTATTCATTTATTCTCCCAGAAGAAGTAAAAAACGGACAATTATGTACATTAATATATGAAGAAAGCAACCAAATCAAAAAAGGACCCTGATTCCTTATAGGAACAGTTCCCTAATGTCCGCTAATGCTTGTTGCGTGATTTTGCATCATTGTACATATGCCTCCCCTTTTATCTAGATTTTCCATGGAAAGGTCCATACGATACATACACCCATTCCTCCATTCGTTCTAACAATGTTAATTTCATATATGTATCAAACTGCAGGCAGTTACAAGTCGTCACGTGATCGTATTTTTTTGTATACAATTTAATTTTTTGAAGTAATAATCCAGTAAAGAGAAGGTACGGCATGACATATACATGGGACGCAATCGATGTTATATGTTTAAGCTCAGAAGTAAAAGAGGGCGTTCCTTTTGTTAAAAAGGAACAAGATACCGGCATACCAATTTTCTGCCCGACAGCTGCTCCAATTTGTTGTAATTCATATATAGGCTGAGGATCGCTACTACCCCGTCCTACGAGTAAAACGCTACTACTTTGCATTGGAATAGTTTCACGTATTCTTTTCGCTACAAGTTCAACCATATGTGGATGCGTACTAAAAGGTGGTACAACTGAAAATGTTATATGTGGGTATTTCTTTTGTATTTGTTCTATTTCAAGAGGAATATCACGTTTATAGTGAGCTGCTGCAAATAATAAAACAGGTACAATCATTATTTCAGTTGCTCCCTCTAGTATTGTTTCTGTAACTGCATCCGAAATGGTAGGTGTTGTTAGTTCTAGAAAAGCTATTTTTTGAATTCTTTCGTTACGTTCTTTCATGACAGATTGAATAAAGCGAATAAATTGTTCATTGCCTTCTTGCAGGCGACTACCGTGTCCAACATATACAATGCCTTTCATCGTAGCACCAAATCTTTCTTCATAATAATGTCTTGTAATTGCTCATCTACATTATGTAATCCGACTTTATTCGCATAGTGTAAAGTTGGAACGTCGGTATACGAGAAGGGAAGAGTAAGAATATCAATAAAACCAAGTCGTTTTATTTCTGATAAAAAAGTATCAATTGAGGCACGCCCTTCAAACACAATGCTATCCCATGAGAATTCAGAAAGTATACGAGAATGAACTTCATCGAAACGATGATCAATTGTATACTCATGAGTCATCATATAGGAGCCAGCACCAATTTTCTCTTGAATAAAAGCAATTCGGTTAATATTTCTGCCTAAATAAACAGTTGTATGGGAAGAGAACTTTGCTTGTTTACTTAGTAGCCCATATTGCATAAGCTTTTCTTGAGTGGCAACGTTTATATACTGCAGTTTCGCCTGTAAGGAACGAATATCTTTCTGGTGTTTACTGCATGATCGCATCAAGATTTCTACACTTTCAGCTGAACAAAATACTAGGCGATCAACGCTAAAAATCTCATTGGTTTGTTTAGGTGTTAATGTGTATTCTTTCTTTTTAAAAGTTGGAATTTGATATATTTCTGCACCGGACTCTTGTAACATTTGCTTGATTGTGCTTTTTTTATTTGTTGCAGATGCAACTAAAACCTTCTTGCCATGCAATGGTTTACGTTCTTTCCAAGCGATTTGATTACGTAAGGAAACAACATCACCAACAATTGTCATAGAAGGGTTAGAAATATTTTCGTTCTTGACGATAAGAACAATGGTTGAAAGTGTACCTGTGACAACGCGCTGTTTACCAGTTGTACCCCATTCGATAACTGCTACTGGTGTATCTTCTTTTTTTCCTGCTTGTAGTAAGTTTTCGCAAATTGTAGGTAAGTTTTTTATACCCATGTAGTAAGCGATTGTGTCGCTATTGTGAGATAAATTATATTTTCCATAATTGGTTAAAGGACCTTTTGCATGTCCAGTTAGTAAAGTGACACTATTACTATAGTTACGATGGGTGAGTGGGATACCTGCATACGTACTAGCGGCGATGCTAGAGGTAATACCTGGTACAATTTCATATGGAATACTTGCTGCTGCTAAAATGCCCGCCTCTTCGCCACCTCGCCCAAAAATAAATGGATCTCCGCCCTTTAAGCGAACAACGATTTTGTTTTCTTTCGCAAAGTGAAGGAGGTGGGCGTTAATCATTTCTTGTCGCATCGTATGATTTTTGGGCATTTTTCCGCAATAAATAAACTCGCATGTTGTCTTCGTATAACTAAGGAGAGTAGGATTCAGTAAACGATCATATAAAACAACATCCGCACGCTCTAAGCACTCTATCGCCTTTTTTGTAATGAGTCCTTCATCACCTGGTCCTGCGCCAACTAAATATACATATCCGTTCATACTCGCACCTCATTTGTTTTTATTTAAAAGGAAGCCAAGGGAGGCTTCCTTTTGTAAATTACATATATATATAAATATCCCCGTCAATAACTTCTACGTCATACGTTTGAATACAACCATTATCGGGTTTTTGAACCTCACCTGTTAGTAATGAAATTTTCCAATCATGCAGTGGGCAAAAGACAAATTCCCCAGATACAATTCCTTCCGCTAATGGTCCATTTTTATGAGGACAGCGATTTCCTACAGCACGAATATCGCCATTTGAAAGATGAAATAGAGCAATAAACACATCTTTGATTTGCACCTCTTTACCAATTTGTATAGGAAGATCTTCTACACGCATAACTTTGATTTTTTCTCCCATTTGTAACATATGAATCACGCTCCTTATTTCACAGTTTCTACTTCATACATCACTTTTAATGACTTCGTTTCTAATGCTTGTCCCCATGCTTCTTTATATGTGCCACGAGCTTTTTGGAAACGTTCATTTAACTTAGTGACCATATTTGCATCTTGCAGTATTTCTTTTATGTGATCGAAGCCTAAACGTTCTGTCCAGTAAGCAGTACGCTCTCCGTAAATACCAGTTTCACGATAATATTGCATATAAGCTGTAGCAACGCGAAGGACATCATCTTCAGTAGGGACAATCATTACAAAATCAGCTTCGCGTACTTCCGTACCACCATTTCCGCCAATATAAAGTTGGTATCCATTTTCGACACAAACAACGCCAAAATCTTTCGTTAGTACTTCCGCACAGTTACGCGGACAGCCCGTTACACCCATCTTCATTTTATGAGGTGTATCTACCATTTCTAATGATTGTTCAAGCAACATACCAAGTCCTAATGAATCTTTCGTACCGAAACGGCAGAAGCGAGAACCAACACATGATTTTACATTACGAAGCGATTTTGAATATGCATATCCCGAAGTCATATGTAAGTCGGCCCATACGTTAGGTAAATCTTGTTTCTTAACACCATATAAGCCGATTCGGCTTGCACCTGTAATTTTCACAAGAGGAACATCGTACTTTTTCGCAACTTCAGCAATTTTCATTAAATCATCAGCTGTTGTAACGCCTCCGTACATGCGTGGAATAACAGAGAATGTACCATCGTGCTGGATGTTACCATTCATTCTTTCATTAACGAAACGGGACGATTTATCATCTTCATATTCTTCTGGAATCGCCATACGTACATAGTAGTTTAAGGCAGGACGACATTTTGAACAGCCGTCTTCATGCACAAAACCAAGGACGTTTCGTACTTCTTTTGGAGATTTTAAGCCTTTCTCGTGAATGGCCGCTACGACTTCATCACGGGATAAAGGTGTACATCCACACATACCGGCAGATTGCGCTGAGGCATCAAAAGCATCTCCAAGTGTATGAGATAAAACTTGTTCCACAAGCGGACGACATTTACCACAAGACCCTGCGGCTTTCGTACAGCCTTTAACTTCTTCAAAAGTAGTTAACTCTTGTTCTATAATGGCATGAACGATTGTGCCTTTCGTAACACCATTACATCCGCAAATCGTGTCATCGGCACTCATTGTAGCAACGTTAAGTTCACTTTCTTCACCGGCTTTGTGAAGAAGGGAAGCGGCTGTATATCCTTGTATATCTTCTTCTTTCTTTAACATGCTAAAGAGACGTGTACCATCAGCAGTATCACCATATAAAACGATACCCACGACTTTATTGGCACGAATGAATACTTTTTTATAAGAACGTTTACATTCATCAAAAATTGATATTGCTTTTGTTTGATCATCTTCGTGAATTTGACCAGCAGAGAATAAATCGCAACCGGCAACCTTAAGTTGTGTACTAGAAATGCTTCCGGTGTATCCATTAGTTCGTGAATTTGTTATATGTTTTGCTAATACCATACCTTGTTCATAAAGGGGTGCGACAAGCCCATAAACAATACCATCATGTTCGGCACATTCCCCAACTGCATAAATAGATTTATCACTCGTTTGCATATATTCATTGACTACAATACCGCGATTTACAATTAAACCAGCATCTTTTGCTATTTGCGTATTCGGGCGTATTCCAACAGCCATTACGATTAAATCACAATTTACAATTTCGCCATCTTCAAATTGAATACCCTCAACATGATTAGTACCAAGAATTTTCACAGTCTTCTTCTCCATAAGAAACTTCATATCCTGTGCCTCTAAATCCTCCCGAAGTAAGGAAGCTGCCTTGAAATCTAGTTGCCTTTCCATCAAAGTAGGCATTAAATGAACAACATGTACGTCCATTCCTAAGTCAATAAGACCACGTGCAGCCTCTAAACCAAGTAATCCACCGCCAATAACAACGGCCCTTTTATATTTTTTAGCTGCATTTATCATAAATTGAGTATCTTCAATAGTTCGAAATCCTGTTACACCGGAAAGTGTGGAACCCTCAATAGGTAATATAAAAGCATTAGAGCCCGTTGCAATAATAAGTTTATCGTACGTAAGGGTACGACCCTTTTCCGTAACAATAACATTTTCCTTTCGGTTAATTCCCTGAACCCTCTCGTTTGCATATAAGGTTATTTTATTTTCCTCGTACCAACTATATTCGTTCATGATAATATCTTGTATACTTGTTTTACCCTGTAGAACGTGGGAAAGCATAATACGGTTATAGTTTGGATGGAGTTCATCCCCAAAAATAGTAATATCATATAAATCGCCATCTTGATTTAGAATTTCCTCCATACAGCGTATGCCGGCCATTCCGTTTCCGATCATAACCAAATGTTTTTTCATATTCATTTCCTCCCTTTATACGGAATAATGAAAATACGCTTGCATTTCCATTATAATACATAACAAAAAATGGAAATGTGATATTTGTCACACCATTTGTAAAATTCACAAATTGTTAAAGTTTAACTTACATGTGAAGGACAAAAAGGTGATTATGTATTCCATTACTTAGGTAGGAATTTGGAAAGAAGGAACAGCTTATACTTAATTAGGTTAATATTTAGGGATACTTCCAAAAATAAACTCCGACTTATTCATGGGGCTGTATCCTATACTCCTTAACTTAAGGATTAAAACTATCCTTAAAATTAAAAATGCGTTATCTCCCCTTCCCCAACCTTGTCGACAATTCGAACCCTCAACAGGAATTTTATTAGGCTTTAGGGCGCTTAGGGTACAGCCGAAATACGTGTAAAAATAGGTCACGGACTTACTTTTACTTCCAATCTAATTTATAAAATTCTTTTGTACGGTATACACTAGACCTAAAAGGAGTAGTTATGAATTCTCTTATGGAATTTTTAAAATACATAGCACTTGCAGTTGGATGGATGTGTCTATTATCAATTTGGTATGCTATTTTCGTATTATAAAATTTTTGATATTTTATTAATGCTATCCCGTTGTAAAAAATATTACATATAAAAAGCTTTGGGGATTATGTAATTAATTTGCAAGGAATTCTCCAACCAATAGAAGAACCAATTCTTTTATTGGCTCAATCCATGACCTATTTTTACACGTATCTTGGTAGAATTTCGTATGTGTTCATTCCATTTTGGGTGCTTTTTGCCCAAATTCCCGAAATGGAGGAATAAGCTTAAGTTATTTACTCTTTATACTCTATGTTAAAAGGTACACCTTTCAGCCTACCTGTTTCTAATTACTTAAAGTTCTTTAGTATATTGAAATGCAGAACCTATTACCCAAATATGAATAGAAGCTAAAATAATATAGATAATAATAAAGAAAACTAATAGCTGAGGTGGGGATAATGAAAGTTAAAGTGAGTCATATGATATCTCCTTTCTTTGTGCTTTTTGTAATACATGGTGAACAATTTGGGGCTGGGGCACTTGGATTTTCACGAATTATTGCGAAAGAAGCTGGTTATGATGCTTCGGTAGGGGTTTTATTTGTGGGCATTGTAATTCACTGTCTTATTTGGATTATGTACTATATGTTATCTCTTGTTGACGGAAGCATTTTAGATGTCCATACATATGTATGGACATCTTTTTTGGAAAGCTGTTTAATATAGGATTTATGTTATACTTTTTGATGGTGAGTGTTTCTATTCTACGTACCTATGTTGAAATTGTACAAGTATGGTTGTTTCCTACCGCATCTACTCTTATTCTGACCACAATATTTTCTATTTTAATTTATTATATTATTTCGTCAGGTTTTCGAGTTATAACTGGCATATGTGTAATTTCAATTTTTGCATCTATTTGTTATATGATACTTTGTTTGTATTGCTTGATAAAATTGGGACATTTCGAAAATTTTTTACCGATGTTTAACCACGATATATCAAAAGTTTTTCTAGCTGCAAAAGAATCTGTATACACGATGACTGGTTTTGAAATTATTCTTATGATTTATCCATTTATCAAATCCCCAACAAAGTCGCATAAATTCGCACAATATAGTGTACTATTTTCCAATTTTCTTTATCTATTAAGCGTGATTTCTGCCTTAGCAGTTTTTAGTGAAGGTCAATTATCCCATGAAATTTGGTCCCAACTTTCTATGACACAGGTAATTCAGTTTTCCTTTCTCGAAAGGATAGAATATCTTGTAGTATGCGGGTATGCACTAATTATGGTTAGTAGCATAATTTTACCGCTTTGGGCACATACAAGAGGCATGAGAGAAATTTTTCATGTGAAACAAAAATATATTTTATTGATCTCCCTTATTATGGCAGTAATCATCTCAAGCTTGTTAAAGGATAGACACACGATTAATAACTTTATTACACAAATTTCAAGGTTATCTTTGTATCTTATTTTGATTTATATCCCTATACTATGCTTTCTCTTACATATAAAAGTAAAGCTGAAAGGAAATGTTAAATGGTAGGAAGTCAATATTTAAAGGACCTTTACGTCCTTTAAATATGAAAGAGCCGATTTTAAAATACGGCTCTTTTCTTATTCCAATTTGCTTAGTGCGGGAGTTCCGAAATGATAGCCACATTCCTACAGCTAGTTAATATAGTCATACGGTTATCTTGCCCTGGTTCTCATTTAGACGAATAAAAAAGTTTATAAAAAACAAAGACTTTTGGGAATGAAAGTAAGTCTATGACCTATTTTTACACGTATCTCGATTGTACACCAAAATGGCTCAAAAATTCTTAGGAATACTTAATACAATCTATTTTTTAGAATGAATAGGGGGAACGAAGTGTATAGTGTGATTAAAATGGAGATTGATATCTTAATCCCCTTATTTAAGGATCTCTGTTTTAAGCAGGGGTTTTAGTAGCCCAAAAATAAAAAAAGGCTTATTTAGTTATACACACACTTATATGATGAACATAAAGTAACGTATACAACGCCCTAACTCCACATTAACCCATTATAGGGTGCTTTTAAATTTTTTGATATTTTGAAGAAGGGAATGGGTAACTGAATGAATTATAATTTTATTCAATCAAATACATGGATTTCTTTAGAAAATAATTATGATTGTCAAATTATCCATTGTAGAGGACCTTGTTTATATAATGTGACATAATATAAACAATTGTAAAATATAATTGAAATGATTGTTAGTAAGGGTATATCCCGTAAAAGGATCTTTGTTTTAAAAAACGAAGGTCCCTTTACGCGTGTTTTTGTCCATCCTTCGGGAAAATAAGACAAAATGACTGCTTCTACTCTCACAATAGGCCCCTTCCATCACTACAACGACTAATAAAAATAAATAAGACGATACTTATAAGTTCAAAAAATCAAGTCTGGAAGTAAAAATAAGACCATAACTCAAAAATTACATGTATCTCGGCTGCGCCCAAATCTGCTTAAGTTAACCTGGTTAAAATATCATCTTTATTGATGTTCTTAATGATTGTCTCTAAATTTACGACCGTTGAAGGCTTACTAAATCCATAACGCCCATAAAAATTGATATGTTTTCAGGCAACTGGTAAAATGTTCATCCTGATACCTTTATTCTGGAATTTCGTTGATAAATTCGGTAATGGGTGTTTTTGCCCAAATCCTCGATGTGAAAACACCCAAGTAACATTCAATCACCATAATTATATTATGATGATATTTGGTGGCTATACCAAATACACACTATTGATTCCATTCGATACTAAATTGGAGGGGATTAATATCCCACCAATTATTTTAAATGTTTTTTCCAGGCCTTTTTTATACTGCCAGATTTGGATGTTGGGATATTTAATTGTAGGGCTACCGTAGATAGTGAAGTTAACCCACCATTTATGTAACGAAATCCAGTATTTTTTCTTTGAATATATTCGTCATAAACAATTTGATCACGACCTGCAAGATATTTAGCAAAACAGAGCATACTCTCTTCTAATTCCGTAAGTCCAATTGATAAGTCCTTTTTAACCGTCTCTAAGGAAGATTGTATATTATTTTGTAATTCTTCTGGCACCTTAATTTGGGACAAGACTTTAGAACGTGTTGCAAATTCCTCCCTCACATTTAATGCTAAATTATATAATTCTTCCTCACTCAATTTCCCATTCATTTTCTCCATGTTATCTAATAATTCCATACTAGTAATAATTAGATCTGAAATTTTACTTTCAAAACTTAAAAAAGTCCGCTGCTCTGCGTTCATCTCCGTTTTAGCAAGTATTGTTAAAGGGAAGATTACACTAAGTAAACAACTTAACAAAATTACAACATATTTTTTATATAAACCATGACTATTTACCCCCTATTTGAATTCTTTATTTCACCTAATTTTATGATATCCCAAATTAGTAATTTTATTTTGGATGTTTTTGCCCAAGCTCCGAAAAGACCTGCGGTAGTATGTCAAATGAAAAATAATACCGCAGGTCTTTTTCGGGGATAGGCAAAGATACCCCTTATTGGAATCCTTGATCACTGTGTAGGAGAATGCCTTTCACGTTCCGTTTTTTATACTTCACAAAATATTCAAATACCAAAATAAATCAGAACTGAATATTGTGTTAAAATCTAATTGAAAACGATTTCAAAAAATGAAGTATTAGGAGTGAGTTCAAGATGAAGAAAAAAATGAAGAAGCCTATGGTAGCATTGATGTTAGCCACCTCGATTGGCATACCTTGTATATCTGTACCTGGTAGTGCATTAGCAGCAGAAAATACTCCAACTAGTGTTAATGAAAATGTAAGAGTTGGTATTACAGATGTCCAATCTGAATTAAAGAAAATAGGGACATACTATTATACTAATGAAATTGCAGGTACAAAAATTGAATCCTGGCCTACACTAACTTTTAAGGCAAAGCCAGATAGTGTTGAGACAAAAGTTGATTTTAGTATTACGGATACCACAAATAAATTGAACTTTGATAGTAAAATCGTTGAATACATGGGAGAAAATGTGTTTGAGAATACTACTGATCAAACCCATAAGTTTTCAACAGCTAAATATACCAAAAGTGTAACAGAATCAATAGCGACAGCAACAACAAAAGGTTTTAATGTGGGAGGTTCGAGTAACATATTTAACATTCCATTGATCTTAAATAACGGTATAACAGTAAACGCAGGATTCAACTCTTCTACTACAGAGACACAAACAAAAGCTGAGCAAAAAACAATAGAAGCACCTTCACAATCCATTGAAGTTCCACCCCAAAAAACATATAAAGCAGACGTTATATTGGAACAAAGGAATTTTTGGGGAGATATTACGTTTACCGGTGTAGGGAGTAATCCTGTGACTACAATAAAGGGAACTGCATCATATTGGGCTCCAAATGGTATGGGTGCTTGGAAACAATACCCTTTTAGTGATAAAACAAAAAATTATTGGAATAAGTTAACAACTTCTCAAAAAAATAATTTAAATGGAATTAAATTTGAAAATAATGATGTAAAGGCAGAAGGTACAGCTAAAGTCGAAGGCATATTTGGTAGTAATCTAATTGTAAAGGTTTATGATATTACAGATAAATCAAATCCTAAGTTAGTGGAAACAAGAAGTTTCAAATAATATTTTGAGGAGGTTCCATCAAATTAAGTATTTGGGTTATTTTTAAATTTAATTTATAAGTCTTCGCCATTTTTTGTATTATCACCTGTAAAGGGAAGACTCCTAGTCAAGAAAACACTTTGATTAGGGGTCTTTTTTCTTATTCCCCCTTTTCGAGGGGATGGGTAAAAATGAAGTGAACCCCGAAAACGGGACACCAATCAAAACACCTAAACCACTTGTTCCCTAAATTCTTTAGGGGATAGGTGGTTTAATTTTTCTTGAATTCGCACACAATTGTAGTAATGAATGTATTCTAGCACAATCTTTCGCACAGTTGTGTTGGATACTTTTGTTATCTCTTGTGAATAGAAAGCTTCACTTTTCAAATGACCAAAGAAGCTTTCCATGACGGCATTATCATGGCAATTTCCTCTCCGGGACATGCTGGTGATCATGCCGTTTTCTTTGGCATACGCTTGAAATTCTTTTGCTGTATAAATACTTCCTTGACCCGAGTGAAGAAGGACATCTTTTACTCTTCGTCCTCTCATTGCTTGTTTCAATGTCTTCATCGCTAATGTCAGTGTTTGTGATTCGCTGATGACACAACTAATAATTTCACGATTAAAGGCATCCATGATCGTTGATAAATACAAGGTACGCTCCCAAAATAAGAGATACGTCACATCTGTAAACCACTTTTCATTTGGTCTGGATGCATCGAATTCACGCTCCAATCGATGAGGGGCTACCATTGGTTCCGCACCATTGATATATTTCTTTTTCTTTCGACGTACTTTTGAAAGAATGTGATTTTGTCTCATGATTCGTAATACTTTTTTATGATTGACACACAGTCCCATTTTTTGAAGAGTAGCGGTCACTCTTCGATATCCATACCGAAATTTATGCCTAAGACAGACGTCCTTTACTTTCTCTTCTATATCATCTTTCCAATCTTCCGTTCGTTGTAACCAGCGATAAAATGTGGAACGGGGTAATTCTAATACGTTACACAATTCTTTTATCGTTATTTTTGTTTTTACATTTTTCCATAAAGTAACTACAGTTTCTGGTTTCAGCCCCTTTCGATTTCCAGATACTTTCCCCATACAAGTAATTTTGTTTTTAGATGCTTATTTTCTAGACGTAGTTGTTCTAATTCACTGAGCTCTTTTGGTCCTTTTCCATAAGAATATTGTTTTCCTACAGGTTGTTGAAAACGATACGTTTGATCTGTACGATACCATTTCATCCATGTCTTAATTTGGGAAACATTTTTAATTCCGAGTTTCTCCATAATTATACGATTTGAATAATCTGAACTGACCCACGAATTTGGTACATGAAAAAAACACCTATGCTACCTGTTTCTTATATTCTATAGGAGACAGGTAGTTTAACTTTTTATAAATGCTAACTTAAATATGTACATTAACGCTTGAATAAATATGTACATTTTCAATTAGATTCTCCATACTGACCCTGAGGTGGTTAGTATGTATATTAAGCTAGATATTCAAACAGAATTTGAGGTTAAAAGTCTTTCAGACTTACCAAATTTGAAAAAACTAATGGGGAACTTAAAAATGAAGATAAATAAAAGTCAATTAGCCAGAGAATTGAATGTGGATCGGCGTACCATAGATAAGTATTTGAATGGTTTTACACCAAAAGGAACAAAAAATAAAACATCGAAAATCGATACATATTATGAAGTGATTGCAGCTCTCTTATCTAGTGATTCTAAACAAATCTTCTACTACAAACGAGTGTTATGGCAGTATCTAACAGACAATCACGGTTTAAAATGTTCACAGTCTGCATTTCGTTCTTATATTAATAGAAAGCCTGAATTTAGAAAATATTTTGATGAGGGAAAGCGTATTGTATCAGGTCATTCAGTGGGTGTCCGTTATGAGACACCTCCAGGAGAACAAGCTCAATTAGATTGGAAAGAAAGTATAAGATTTGAAACCAAAAGTGGCGATATCGTATATGTGAATGTAGCTGTACTTTTATTGTCTTACTCGAGATTTAAAGTCTTTCATTTGGATATTTCAAAATCACAAAGTGTTTTAATGTCATTTATGACAGAGGCATTTGAAATGTTTGGTGGTGTACCGAAGGTAATTGTCAGGGATAATATGAAGACGGTAATGGATGAAGCTCGAACAGAACACTTTACAGGAACGATTAACAATAAGTTTGCCCAATTCGCTCAGGATTTTGGATTTAAGGTACAACCTTGTATCGCAGGGCGACCAAATACCAAAGGGAAAGTAGAAGCGCCAATGAAACTTCTAGACGAAATTCACGCTTATCAAGGAAGATTCACTTTTAAAGATTTACATGAATTTGTGCAAAAATTATGTGCAAGAATTAATCAAACATTTCATCAAGGGACTGGTAAGATTCCCGTGTTTGCCCTAAAACAGGAAAAGAACCTCCTACAACCACTCCCGAAGAGCGCGATAAGAGATTCCTATATGATTAAGCATAAACTTGTAAAAATTAATACATCAGGCATGATATCTTACAAATCGAATCAATACTCAGTTCCAGCTGAATATCAAGGTAAGAACGTCGGTCTACAAGTATATGATAATCAAATATATGTTTATCATAACATGAAGTTAATTGTACAACATAAAATCAGCCAATCTAAGCTCAATTATAAAGAAGAACATTATAAAAAAGCATTGGCTAAGTCACTACCAAAATATCCGAACATTGACAATTTGGCGAAACAAAATTTATCAGTAATTGGTGAGGTATATAGAAATTAAGAATAGCTATCAACAATTAACAACAAACCTAGAGTATTTAAAATTAAAACAAATGGCACAACATTTAGGCGACATAGTCGATTTTAGCATTAATAATGAATTATCCTTCGTAGAAACACTGGTTAATCTGACAAACTATGAGATTGATGTACGAGAACAAAATATGATTCATTCTATGGTGAAAATGGGCGCATTTCCCCATCGAAAGGAGGGTGATGAGTTTGATTTCGAATTCCAGCCGAGTATTAATAAACAACAAATCTTAGATTTTATTTCTCTACGTTTCTTAGAGCAACAAGAAAACATAGTATTTTTAGGACCTAGTGGTGTTGGTAAGACCCATTTGGCCACGTCTATTGGTATAGCAGCAGCTAAAAAGCGAACAAGTACTTATTTTATTAAATGTCATGATTTACTTCAAAATTTGAAACGTGCCAAGATTGAAAATCGCCTAGAATCTCGTTTAAAGCACTATACAAAATATAAATTACTTATTATTGATGGAATTGGATACTTGCCTATTGATCCGGAGGATGCAAAATTGTTCTTTCAATTAATCGATATGCGTTATGAAAAGCGTAGTACCATCCTAACGACCAATATCAACTTCAAGTCTTGGGACGAAGTATTCCAGGACCCTAAACTCGCCAATGCCATACTGGATCGTGTCTTACATCATGCCACAGTGGTCAGTATTGTAGGACAACCCTATCGAATTAAAGATCATTTTAGCAAAGAAAATGATTGATTTTGTACATGCTTAAACAAGCGAAAATGTACATGTTTAGCTTGACATTTACAAACTTTTCTTGAATACGTTCCGTATTATAATACTCAATGTAATCGTGAATGAGTTGTTTGAGAGTAGAAGTTGAATGTATTTGTTTTTCTTGGGAGTAAAACAATTCAGATTTCAATGAGGAATGAAAAGATTCTATTACGGCATTATCATGACAATTTCCTTTACGGGACATACTTGTGGTAATGCCATTCTCTTTAGATAACGTTTGGAAAGCGTAGGAGGTATACACGGCCCCTTGATCACTATGTAGTATAATTTGAGTCTTTTGTTTTAGTTTGATCGCCTTCTCAACTGTGTTTAAGACAAGTGTTACGTCTTGTCTGTTACTTATTTCATACGCAATGATTTCATTGTTATATAAATCCATAATACTTGATAAATACAACATCGCTGTACCAAATGGCAAATATGTAATGTCTGTAACCCATTTTTCATTTGGCTTGTTAGCTTGAAAGTTTCTATTTAAGAGATTCTCTACAACAATTCTACTTTCTCCATTGATCCAGGTTCTTCTCTTTCTTTTAACCCTACATTGTAAATTTTTCGATGTCCATATCGAAAGTGATTTGTCATACAAATTGTCAAAATAGCCTGTTCTAATTTTGCTTCCTTTATATCTTTCCCTTTATTTTTCCATCGATAATAAGTAGAACGAGGTATATCAATTAATATACATATCTCTTTAATGGAGTACTCATCTTTCATCAACTCCACTACTTCTACAACTACTTCTTTAACAAACTCCTCTCGATTTCAGTTATACCTTCTTCACTAGCCTTTTGTAACGTACTTTGTTTTCCTACAGGGCGACTAAAACGATACGTTTCACCTTCACGATGCCACTTCATCCAAGTTTTAATCTGTGCTTTATTTTTAATTCCTAATTGTTCCATAATTTCTTTATTTGTGTATCCTTGTTTTTTCAGCTCGATTGCTTTCCATTTAATTTCTTCTGAATAAGATTTTCTCGTTCCCATAAAAGAAACACCTCCGTATATTCGTATTTAAATTAAATACGGTATAAGAGGTGTTTTTTCCTTGTCTTATTTCATTGGGTCACTTCATCATATATAAAGAGGTTTTTTAATAGGTAAAGCCCTTAAATTAGTTAGTGATAGATAGTTATAGTATATCGAAGATTGCTTCTAACACTCTATAACTTAATAACGAAAATAATTTTAAGATAAATTACAAAGGATTCACAAACTTTATTTGGGGTAGCGTCAGGAAAATGCGGATTTACAACGATAAGAAAATGTTCGTAAATTATCCGGCCTTCAAAACGAAAACCGGATTCCATTTAAACTTTTAAAATTATTAATCCCAATTTCTATATTTATTTATCTCACTCTTTTTTCTAAACGCCTCTTCTAAATCAATATCGAGCTTGTTGGCAAGATCAAAAAGATTCCATACCGCATCGTATATTTCAAAACTCAAATGTTCTTTTAGTTCATTAATATTATCAGCATCAGGTTTGGAAGAGATTTTTAAAACTTCTTGAGCTACTTCTCCTATTTCTGTAACCAAAAATAAGGTTCTTTCTTCAATCGTTGAATGCTCAAAACCTTTATTTTTACTAAACTCTCTAACATTTCTTTGTAATTCAGATATTTTCATTTTTTAATTCCTTCCACAAGGATTCTTTATAATCCAAAACTAGATTCCCTAATTTTTTTGAACATGCTTTCTTAGTTACAAAGGGCTTGATAATCTCTCCGCATCCTATAAATATTATAATATTCACTAAAGAACTGCTTTCTTATTTGAAAGGAATCGTTTGTTATTTTAATTAGTATTAGGTTATTTAGAAAAGGATGCTTAGAGTTATCCATTCCTTCTGATATTGGAAGTATTATTTGACTAGTTTCCAAAAGTTTGGCCCATAGTTATTGTTCTTAATAAAAATTTCTAATTCGTTAAAAGGCAAGGTTTCCCCTACTTTTAATTTATAGATTTTATTATTTATAGGGGAACCGAAAGAAATATCTAATTGTTTGTCATTAAGATTAAATAGTATAGAATGAACAGTTCCGAAATTTTCTTCAAAATTGTGTACTGTTACACCCTTAGGGTATTCCTTTAACATTAATTGTTGTAATTCATTCTTTGTAATAAAATTATTACTTTCTAAGTTGTCTTTCAAAAAATTATAACGCATTTCAGATTGTTCTAATTTTCCGCTTTCTAACTTAATTATTTCTGGCATTACAGCATGATTGGTTGCAATAAAAAATCCTGATTTTTTATCGCCTCTTTCTACAACCTTTTTTCCATCATAAGTTTCTATTAAAGCTGCGTTACCATTGGCATCTGCCAGAAGCAAATTCATATTTGTTCCAATAGGCATATCCTCTAAATAAGAAATTCCTTCCTCAACGTCTTTACAATTTTCAAGTAAAGCTCTGACTATTACCATAAATTGTAGTCCTTTTATGATAGGCTTTTTCATTCCTAGATGTTTTCCAACTGGCATACCGCAAGAGGCAAAAGCTACACAGAACCCCTTTTCATTTAAGCCTTCACTTCGACCAAAATAAGAAACGGAGAATCCGGTATGACTGTATTTACCCTTTACTTTTGTTGTACAGAGTCTCATATCAGATATTGCTGGTGACAAGTCGTAGTTTCTAAGGACATAGGTTTTACTATCATTTGTTTTAGACGGTAAAACAGCACCCAAACTACATCCACCTGGTTGTAGCAAAGCTTCATCAAAGAAATTAAGATAACTAGGCTTTACATTTAGTGAATCTGCAAACCCTTGTAATTCCTCGATTAAACCGGGACAATACTGGTTCATTAATTTTTCCATATCCTTAAATTTCGCCTCATCTATTGGTTCGGATAATAAAACTACATTCATTGCATTAGGAATCTTTTTTATTTCTTCTCCTTGCCTTCTACCAATCTCGTGGCTGTTGCCTTCAAGAAAAGAAAAATAACCTTGAATTGAATCTTTCATATTTGTCTCTCTCCAGTCCAATTTATTGATTAATATCGTGGTAATACATAAGGTGTCCCTATTGAAACGACATCTATCAACCGTCTATCCGATATATATTTTGCTCTGTTTGGTTGTCCCTCAGCTCTGTTTATATCTAATGTATTTAAGTTTGCTACAACAGAGAAGAGCGTACCAAAATTATGTTCTTTTAAATTTAAACAAACATGTCCCTTTGTTTCTGACATAATTGATTGCGCAATGGAAAGAGTCATTTTATTGACGTTTTCTTTAAGACGTATATCTAATGTTTCAAAACGTTCTTTTGATTTGCTCCAATTCCAGCTTTCAGATACTGATGTACTTTCATGGTGATTGGTACAATGAATATAATTATTGGTGGGAAGACGCACTTGATAGTCATTAGGGGTAACTTCTACAACAGCCATATTCCCTAATGGATCTGCTAACAAGTAGTTATTAGCTACCGAACTTGGGAATCTTTTTAACACTTCTATTCCTTCTTCCACGGTACAACAGTTTTCTAAAATATATTTAACAGCAAAATAAAAATTCAATCCTGGCTTAATTTCCTCATGAGGAACCGATGTAATTCCTACAAATAAACCATGTTGATTTATACCATCAACTTTTCCAATAAAACAATCTGAATGACCTACATATTTATTTTTGCCTTCAAAACAAACTAATGAGGACTCTGTTATTTTCTTTAAATTTAAGAGCATATCATAATTACGTCCAACAATCATTTCTCCTCCATTGAATGCTGAAAAGATGCTACATTGACCAGCCAATTCAAATACACCTATACTTAATAGAAATGCACTTACTTCTTCAAAAGAAGAATGGCAGCCATCAGCAAATCCTTGTATTTCCTTAACAATAGAAGGGTCAAATTCAGTAAGAATAGGTTTGCATAACTCCCCAAATTTTAATTTTTTCTCTGTTATTTTTGGAAATCGAAACCCATTTTTATAAAGGATTTCTGCATAATGCTTTCCTGCCTGATAAACATTTCCTTTTAATCTCGGATGATACATAGTAACTCCCTCCGTTTATACTTTTGTATATATATAGAATAAACCCTCCAGTAAGTGGAGAGTTTACCCTGTTTCGATATAAATAACTGTTACTTAACTATAGTTCTTGATAACTGGAATACATATTTTCGTAATAAACTCTGATGGATGTCTGTTTAAATCTGGTCGTATGTCTCTTAAATTAATATTAGAAGGAACAATACCTTTTTCATAAATCTCTATTGCTTTTCCGCTCTGGATTAGATTCTGTTCTAGTATCCAATTTTTCAATATTTCATATCCTACATCCAACTCTGAATAGGGACCTTTAACAGTCAGACATGCGTATATCCCTTTGTCTAAAATCCTACAATTGTCTATTTTATTCGTATCTTTTACTGGAAGAAGAAGTTCTACGTCTGCCTCCTTTTGATTCAAATCTCTATCATGAAAGATAGCCATTAGTTTTCCATTTATCACAAGATTAAAAGCATAAACTCGATCAAATAATTTTTTAACCAACTTATCTATAAATTTTATCTTTATTTTCTCACGAACAGAATAAACTGTTATTCCCTCTCGATTTTCAATATAACAGCTAGATATAACCGGCCCAGGAATTATAGATGCTTTCTTTTCTATTTGTATTTTTAACCGATTCATCTCCTCTATTTGTTTGGAGATTTGTCCTTTTTGATCCTCAAGCTCATATATTTTATGCTCTAATATGCTTTTCCATTGTACTTGATCAGGGTTTTCAATAAATTCCTTAATCGTAGTTAAGGGAAATTGACAGCTTTTTAGAAGCATAATTTTTTTCATAATTTGAATTTTTTCGTAGTCATAATACCGATAGTTTGTTACAGGATCTATGTAAGAAGGTTTTAGTAATCCAATGTCGCTATAGTAGCGTAATGTTTTAACAGGAATATTACATATTTCAGAAAATTTGCCTATAGAGTACATTATATTCTCCCTTTACGATTATAAAATATTTATTATAAATCAGGATCTAAATATCTTGTTCAATTTCCTTTAGTCTACGATAAAACGCAGCCTGACTGATCCCTGTAATTGTACATATCTCTTTTATAGTTTTATCGGTAGTTTGACGTAATTCAATGGCATGGTTCATGCCAGGATGTTTATCTGTGTATTTCTTCACTCTTCCTCTATATACTCCTTTTTGTTTTGCTAGCTTTATTCCCGCATGTTGTTTTTCTTTAATCATTTCACGATCTAATTCACTAAAGGCAGCCATGACAGTTAAGAAGAACTTACCCGTTGGAGTTCTTGTATCAATTCCTAAATTTAAAATTGCAAAGTGAACATCCTTTTCCCGAAATTGTTCTACTAACTGTAACAGTTGAATGGTATTTCTACCTAAACGATCCATTCTAGTTACGACTAAGGTATCCCCAGTAGTTAATTTTGAAAGTAAAGTGTCTAACTCCGGCTTTTGTTTTGTTACTCCACTAATTTTCTCTTTTATGATTTTATCTACTCCATATTTTATAAGTTGTTCAATTTGTGTATCTAAATTTTGATCTTGTGCACTTACACGTGCGTATCCATAGACCATTTTCATCCCTCTTTTTGTACATATTTTTGATAAGTGTTATTGAGAGTCTATGAGACTAATAATATCAAGGAAATGATTTCTTCTCAATAGGGTACACTCTATTGATATATAATTGAACTAATTAACTGAATAATCACAGAAATGAGATGATACTATATGAAAATGGCGAGAGGTAGAGAATTGCTTACACCGGAACAGCGACAAGCCTTTATGCAAATTTCTGAAGATGAGTGGGTGCTAGGAACTTACTACACTTTTTCCAAACGAGATTTAGAAATTATAAATAAGCGAAGGAGAGAAGAAAACCGTTTAGGGTTCGCCGTTCAATTAGCCATTCTTCGGTATCCCGGTTGGCCATATACTCATATCAAAAGTATCCCAGATTCAGTCATACATTATATATCGAAACAAGTCGGTTCTACTCCATCTTCGCTTAGTCTGTATCCTCAAAGAGAAAATACACTTTGGGATCATTTGAAAGAAATTCGAAATGAATACGACTTTGTAACTTTTACTCTAAAAGAATATCGAAGGACATTTAAGCACCTTCATCAATTAGCTTTGGAAAATGGTGATGCCATTCATCTACTACATGAATGCATAGATTTTCTAAGAAAAAACAAAATCATACTGCCTGCTATCACTACACTTGAAAGGATGGTATGGGAGGCAAGAGCAATGGCTGAAAAGAAGCTATTTAATACGGTTAGTCAATCTCTGTCAAATACGCAAAAAGAAAAGCTTAAAGAGATCATTACTTCGCAGCATCCATCGGAATCCAATAAAACTATATTGGGGTGGTTAAAGGAACCACCGGGTCATCCTTCACCCGAAACATTTCTAAAATTAATAGAACGCCTTGAATATATACGGGGAATGGAATTAGAAACGGTACAAATTAGTCATTTGCATCGCAATCGCTTGTTACAGCTATCTCGCTTAGGTTCAAGATATGAGCCTTATGCATTCCGTGACTTTCAAGAAAATAAACGTTATTCGATATTAACCGTCTATTTATTACATCTTACTCAGGAGTTAACGGATAAAGCTTTTGAAATTCATGATAGACAAATACTCAGTCTGTTATCAAAAGGCCGCAAGGCTCAAGAGGAGATTCAGAAACAAAACGGTAAAAAGCTAAATGAGAAAGTTATACACTTTACGAACATCGGACAAGCTTTAATCAAAGCAAAGGAGGAAAAATTAGACGTTTTTGAGGTTTTAGAATCCGTTATTGAATGGAATTCTTTCGTCTCTTCGGTGGTAGAAGCTCAGGAGCTTGCACGTCCTGCCGACTATGATTATTTAGACTTACTACAAAAACGATTTTATACGCTTAGAAAATATACGCCAACGCTCTTAAGGGTATTGGAATTTGATTCCACAAAGGCAAATGAACCACTTTTACAAGCTGTGGAGATTATCCGAAGAATGAATGAATCTGGGAAGCGAAAAGTGCCTGATGAATCACCTGTGGACTTTATCTCGAAGCGTTGGAAAAAACACTTATATGGGGATGACGGTACAATTAATCGTCATTATTATGAAATGGCTGTTTTAACAGAACTAAGAGAACATGTTCGTGCTGGTGATGTATCCATTGTGGGCAGTAGACAATATAGAGATTTTGAGGAATATTTGTTTTCAGAAGATACATGGAATCAAACGAAAGAAAATACGAGGTTATCAGTTAGTTTATCATACGAAGACTATTTGACAGAGAGAACCAGCAGCCTTAACGAAAGACTAAAGTGGTTGTCTGCCAATTTCAATAAATTAGATGGGGTTTCTCTTGAAAAAGGAAAACTGTCAATTTCACGCTTAGAAAAGGATGCTCCAGAAGAAGCAAAGAAATTTAGTGCAAGTCTTTATCAAATGCTACCAAGAATAAAATTAACCGATTTACTTATGGATGTTGCATATATAACAGGATTTCATGAGCAATTCACCCATGCTTCCAATAATCGAAAACCAGGTAAAGAAGAAACAATTATTATCATGGCTGCCCTTTTAGGAAT
Source organism: Bacillus sp. FSL L8-0199 (assembly GCF_038005705.1). NCBI lineage: Bacteria > Bacillati > Bacillota > Bacilli > Caryophanales > Bacillaceae > Bacillus > Bacillus sp. FSL L8-0199. Next base: position 135,939 of record NZ_JBBOTS010000003.1, read on the forward strand.
GGGAATGAATATTGGATTGAGTAAGATGGCTGAAGCCACACCAGGACTTACATATAAGCAACTAGCCAATGTGTCTCAATGGCGCATGTATGAAGACGCAATGAATAAAGCCCAAGCCGTATTAGTAAATTTTCATCACAAATTACAATTGTCTTCCTATTGGGGAGACGGTACAACTTCTTCGTCAGACGGAATGAGAATGCAGCTAGGTGTTTCATCACTACATGCAGATACAAACCCACATTACGGAACTGGAAAAGGAGCCACCATCTATCGATTTACGAGTGATCAATTCTCTTCTTACTACACAAAAATTATTCATACTAATTCAAGGGATGCAATTCATGTTTTGGATGGTTTATTACACCATGAGACGGATCTAAACGTCGAGGAGCATTATACAGACACAGCTGGTTACACAGACCAAATTTTCGGATTAACCCATTTATTAGGATTTAAATTTGCTCCAAGGATAAGAGATCTATCGGACTCAAAATTATTTACAATAGACAAAGCAAGTGAGTATCCAAAACTAGAAGCTATTTTACGTGGACAAATAAATACAAAGGTTATTGAAGAAAATTATGAAGATGTTTTGCGATTAGCCCATTCAATAAGAGAAGGAACAGTCTCAGCATCCCTTATTATGGGGAAATTAGGTTCTTATTCAAGACAAAACAGCTTAGCTACAGCCTTACGTGAAATGGGGCGAATAGAAAAAACGATCTTTATTCTTAAATATATTTCGGATGAATCTCTAAGAAGAAAAATACAGAGAGGATTAAATAAAGGAGAAGCCATGAATGGACTGGCAAGAGCTATTTTCTTTGGAAAACAAGGAGAACTTAGGGAACGAACCATACAGCATCAATTACAAAGAGCCAGTGCTTTAAACATAATTATCAATGCCATCAGTATTTGGAATACCTTACATCTAACAAAAGCAGTTGAATATCAAAAATGGTCAGATAGTTTTAATGAAGAATTATTGCACCATATGTCACCTCTAGGTTGGGAACATATTAATTTACTTGGAGAATACCATTTTAATTCAGAAAAAATGGTCTCGTTAGATTCTTTAAGACCATTGAAACTTTCTTAACGTTGTTAAAAATGGGGGAATCGGCTTGAAAATGGGCTTAGCGTTGTAAATCCGCATTTTCCTGACGGTACCCCTATTTGGAGTAAAATCATTTAAAGTACAAATAAAGTAAACCTTATTAATGTAAAATGTTTTATTTTAATATTGTGTTTAAAATAAATAAATTAATAATTTATGCTTTTTATCATTTTTAAACGATAAGATTTTTAAGTTTCCTTTTAAAAGTTTTTTGAATGAATTAAACAGTAAAAATGGTAATTCTATGCATAGTTACAAACATTTTTTAAGCAAGTCTAATTATATTAAATATAAGAATTGGTCTTCTTAAACCAGTTACCATTATGTCAGGAGAAAGTATAACTGGTCCATTACTAATATTTAGTAATTGTATAGTAGTATTTGCAGCTAAATTGCGAACAATTCCTAAAGAAATTTGACTACCAGGAACATGAATTCCTGTACTTTGGTTCATATTAGTTACTCCATTAATAGCAATTGCAAATACTATTGGAGTAGTTGTATTTTCTAAGCTAGTAGAAATATAACATTCTATACTATAAATACCTGAATTGAAAATTGTTGCAATACCAGTTGAGGAATCAAATGATAAAGTAGATTGAGTTATTAATACAGGTGTTTGATAATTGGTTATTGAATTTAAAGATTCAACAGTTTCCGTAAATAATTTACCTACATTAAGAAATGTAGGGGGAATATTCGGTCCTGTTGGCCCTGGTTCTCCTTGAATTCCTTGAACTCCTTGAGGACCTGTTGGTCCGTCTGGTCCTGGTTCCCCTTGAATTCCTTGAACCCCTTGAGGACCTGTTGGTCCATCTGGTCCTGGTTCCCCTTGAATTCCTTGAACCCCTTGAGGACCTGTTGGTCCGTCTGGTCCTGGTTCCCCTTGAATTCCTTGAACCCCTTGAGGACCTGTTGGTCCGTCTGGTCCTAGTTCCCCTTGAATTCCTTGAACCCCTTGAGGACCTGTTGGACCAATCGGACCAGTAACTCCTGGAATCCCTTGTAGTCCCGTAGCTCCAGTGGGTCCCGTTGGCCCAGGTGGTCCACCTGAAGGTCCTGTCGGACCAGTAACTCCTGTAGATCCTGTTGGCCCAGGTGGTCCACCTGAAGGTCCTGTTGGTCCTGTTGGCCCAGGTGGTCCACCTGAAGGTCCTGTTGGCCCAGTACTTCCTGTAATACCTGTTGGCCCTATTATACCTATTCCTGTTGGGCCTGTTGGACCTATATCCCCTTGGGGTCCTGGTTCCCCTTGGATTCCTTGAACCCCTTGAGGACCTGTTGGTCCGTCTGGTCCTGGTTCCCCTTGGATTCCTTGAACCCCTTGAGGACCTGTTGGTCCGTCTGGTCCTGGTTCCCCTTGAATTCCTTGAACTCCTTGAGGACCTGTTGGTCCGTCTGGTCCTGGTTCCCCTTGAATTCCTTGAACTCCTTGAGGACCTGTTGGTCCGTCCGGTCCTGGTTCTCCTTGGATTCCTTGAACCCCTTGAGGACCTGTTGGTCCTCTTCCCCCTGTCCCAGAAGACCCTGTTGGTCCTTGTGGGCCCGTAGAACCTGTAGGGCCTTGTTCAGGAATAGGAAATGCACACGGAAAAGGAATATGATTACATTTATGGAATTTATTCATTTTTTCACCAACTTTTTAAATTATTTGCAATTGATTTAAGAGATTGATACTTAATATATTTATGAAATACATGTTAAAAAGGTTTACAATTAATATTTATTTTATTTATATATACTTTATGAATTATCATTAATATGGGTCTTTGTGTAGAAATGGAACAGGATAATGCAACAAGCATTAGCGGATATTAGACATGATAAAAATGTATTTTTTATATGAAAATGGTTTAATTTTAGATATAAAAAGTACATTTTTATGAAACAAAAAAGTTCAGTTTTATAAGAACGAAAATATTACTGGTAATGTCCGATAAGTATCATTAGCGGACATCAAGTCATTAAAAATAACTATTTTATGTCCACTAATATACGAAATACCTCTAAAATGAATGTCCGTTAATACTTCTTGCTTGATTTTGTTCCATTGCTACACATACCCCTAATGTTTAATGACCACAATTCTTTTTGGTATAATGAACCCTTTACATATCAAAGAGCCGATTTACTCTTAACGGGATAAAATGCGGCTCTTTTCTTATATGAATTTGCTTAGCGTGGTTTTTTTCCGAAATGCTGGCGGTACCCCTAATATATCTATTTTTCATAATTTAACGAATTTCCCGAAAGAATTCTCCTTCCTCAAGCGTGTGAAGGGCGTAGCCCAACGATAGGTGGGAGATGAATTTCGGTTTGGCGTAGCTAAAAGGTTTTCCTTTTTATTTTGCCTCTGATATAATCAGTCTTATAAAATATAAAGGCTGGTATATAAATGAAATTAGATAATAATAACCATTCAGTATTCTTGTTGTATTATCACCTTGTGTTGGTCGTGAAATACAGAAGAAATGTGTTTGATGATGATATGTCAGACTATGCAAAAGATATGTTTGTTCGACTATCTGAAAACTATAACATCACATTAGTTGAATGGAATCATGATGTAGACCATGTTCATATTTTGTTCAAGGCACACCCTAATACAGAAATGACAAAATTCATCAATGCTTATAAAAGTGCAAGTTCTCGACTTATTAAAAGAGACTTTCCACAAGTGAAAAAGAAACTTTGGAAAGAGATGTTTTGGTCAAGAAGTTTTTGCTTGCTAACTACTGGTGGTTCGCCAATAGACGTAGTAAAAACATATATTGAAAATCAAAGTGAAAAGTGAGGTGAGATGATATGACAAAGCAGAATAAAGCATATAAATTCCGTTTGTATCCAACAGAAGATCAAGCACATCTTATGCGTAAAACCTTCGGTTGTGTACGTTTCGTGTATAACAGAATGTTAGCTGAACGGAAAGAAGCGTATGAAAAACATAAAGATGATAAGGATCAACTAAAGAAACAAAAGCTTCCCACTCCCGCAAAATACAAAGCAGAATTTGAGTGGTTAAAAGAAGTTGATTCATTAGCTTTGGCAAATGCTCAACTAAACTTGCAAACTGCCTATAAAAATTTCTTTCGTGGTCAAAATGACTTCCCAACATTCAAAAGCAAAAAAGACAGAAAGTCTTATACAACGAATGTAGTGAACGGAAATATTATGTTGCTTAACGGTCATATCAAATTGCCAAAACTGAAAATGGTACGTATCAAACAGCATAGAGAAATACCACAAGACCATATAATCAAGTCATGTACGATTTCTATGACACCTACTGGTAAATACTATGTGTCCATTTTGACTGAATACGAAAAAGAGATCGTACAAAAAGAAGTAGAAACAGTTGTTGGATTAGACTTTGCGATGGATCAATTATACGTCAGTTCTGAGGATGAGAGAGCCAATTATCCTAAGTTCTATCGTGAAATGTTAGACCGATTAGCAAAGTCTCAACGAGTATTATCAAGACGTACAAAAGGTTCAGGGCGTTGGAATAAACAACGTATCCGTGTAGCTAAGCTGCATGAAAAAGTAGCAAACCAACGTAAGAACTTCCTTCATCATAAGTCTAAAGAGTTGGCTACTCATTTTGATGTTGTAGCTATTGAAGATCTAAATATGAAGGGAATATCGCAAGCACTTCATTTTGGAAAAAGCGTCGCTGATAATGCTTGGGGTATGTTCACTTCTTTCTTAGCTTATAAACTAAATGAACAAGGCAAACAGCTTGTGAAAATAGACAAATGGTTTCCTTCCACAAAAACATGTAGCAGTTGTGGAAATGTGAAAAATATGTCATTGTCTGAGCGAGTCTATTCTTGTATATGCGGTGTAAATCTCGATAGAGATTATAACGCAGCTATCAATATCAAAAATGAAGCAATACGCCTATTGGCGTTAGCATAGATAGCAATAAAATAACCCTTGGAACAAGGGAGTTAGCTCGGCTGTCTTAGGACGAATTCGTTAGCTACCAAAAGTAACGACTAACCGAGAAGCCCCCACTTCAAACAGTCCGTTAGGACGTTAAGTGGCGGGTAGTTCACCCTAATAAAGCCCTATTATATTAAAGAATTAGTTCCAATGCATAAAAGTCCTTTTTTAAATTGTTGACCTAATTATTGTTTACTGGTAAACTTTATATTGTTAACTGGTAAATAATAATTTTAGATAGGGGAAATTATTATGACAAATTTGGTCCATAAACAAACCTTAAAAGCTATTGAAGACTTTGTCATAACAAGAGAAAAGAAAAAATATGCATCTCAAGAGATGATCAAAGAATTAGCTAGTGAATATGAAAATATAAATAAAAGTTGGACTCTAACGCAACTACATATTGTTTCGGTGATTCATGAGAGTAAACAACAAATGAATAACACTCTATTATCTATGGAACTTAATATTTCTAAAGCAACCATCTCTAAAGCTATTCGCGTTCTTATTGATAATAAAATTTTATTGACGCATCAAAATACAGATAATAAGAAGGAAATCTTTTATACTTTAACTGATAAGGGAATACAATTAGCCATTGTTCATAAAAAGTTGCACAAAATTGCACATAAGCGTTACAGTGAGTTATTCCAACAATTTGATAATTCCGAGTTACAAGTTGTAACTAAATTTTTAGAAGCATGGAAACAATGTATTTAACTTTTTATTATATTAGCTTAGAAGGTATAAATGTTGACCTTTTGATAAAAATAAAAAAAGACTAAGGGGTTTTAGCCCCTTAGTAAAATTGAATTATATTAGTAATTAAAATAGCAATCTTTTTTTAAACTAACTTATCAAAAAAAATAGGCATAGAAATAGGTCCACGTGTATAAAGTCCTTTTTCAACATAATGAAAATCTTCTTCTAATTTAATGTTTTTCATATTATCTAAGACTACATTTACAACTATTTCAATTTCTGATTTTGCAAACGCTGCTCCTACGCAATTATGAATACCTGATCCGAATGCAAGATGTCTTGCAGCACCACTAAATGCCTTTTTAATATCAAGGTCAGGACGATAAATGTTGAATTCATCAGGTCTTTCAAATGCGTTGGGGTCACGGTTCGCTGCACCAATCATACAAAATACCGTAGTTCCTTTGGATAATTGAATACCATTTATTTCTGTATCTTTTGACAATTGACGAGGAATCAATTGCACTGGTGGGTTATAACGTAAAGTTTCTGCAATAGCTAATGGTACTAATGAGCGATCATTTAATACATCTTGCAATTGTTTCGGTTGGTTAATTAAATTATAGATTAATAAAGCAAGAGTTTTATCACCAGGTTCTGTTGCAGCTAATAATATATTTAATATCAATGCTAGAATATCAGTATCAGTCATAGCTATTCCTTCATATTTAGCACTGCATAATTTAGAAATTAAATCTTCCTGTGGGTTTAATCGTCGCTCTTTAATAATTGGTTCTAAATAATTAGCCAACTGTTCACTGCACCAAAGAGAATGTTTTTTGGCCTCTGGTGGTTGATTTATACTGGTAATAAACTCAGCCACACCACTATGCCATTCTCCTATCTTCTTATGATCTTTCTTATCTAATCCAATCATATCCATTGTTACATAAACAGCAAATGTTCTACCAAAATCATTAATTAAATCTATCTTTCCATTTGGAAGGTGTGGAGATAGTAAATCTTCTGCATTCTTTTTAATTAAAGGCATTAATTTTTGTAAAGCATCTCCCATAAAGCTCCTTAAAACAATTTTTCTTTTCGCAACATGCTCTTTTCCACGCATTTGTGCTAATACTGGTCCACGCATTACTGGCTCAGCACGTTCAGCTAATGATTTTGTTGTAAATGTTTCAGTATCATTCAATATATTACGGACATCTTGATATCTGCTAATAAAATAACTATCAATCTCAGGTTCATAATGTACTGGGTCATTCTGACGTAGGTATGAAAAATACTTATATGGATCTTCTTGAAATTCCTCTGTTAATATATTTACAGTTTGCATAGTATTTGACATATTACTTCCCCCTTGTATTGGTTACTTCCCATTTGCTAAGATAAATCTTCCATTTCTTGTACCATTAAATATCCTTGATTTGGTTTCATCTTGATAGAAAAATCATTTCTAACTATCTGTTCACCAAGTTCCCATGGTTTATGATAAATAAGTACAGTTTCTTGAGTTCCTAAAATTTCAGCTCCTCCAATGAAAAATGGAAGCTCTGCAATTACATATTCTACTGCAATATTTAGCATGTCATTTGAAATGTGATCAACATCTATATTGGTACCTCTTGCCCTACCTAAAATGGCTGCATGTGACATTTCTAAGCAAGCATTTCGAAAATGAATTTCGTTTAAAAAAATGTTTTCCGCTTCTGCTCTCATACAGTTATATGCATTGTTGTCATTAAAATCAGAAAAAGTATGGATAGCATTTACATTGCCACCATGCTCTTTTAGTGCCTTTTCAGCTGATCTTCTATTTCGAGATACTTCTTTTCTAACTTTTCTTTCCGCTTTACCTTTTGGTGTTCCTAGAGCCTCAAGTAAATTTGCAGCTTCTTTTCCAGCTAATAAAACACTAACATCATCAAAAGTATGTAATGCCCATTCAATGAGTTTATTAATATATTCATCAGAAAATCTACTATTAAACGGACTAATACCTATTATTGCATGCTTACTACGTTTTAATATTTCAGCACAATTAGTAGATAAGGGGTGAGAACTAAACTTTCGTACATTTCTTACCGCTATAGCATTTGTCATAAAATCATCCCTTTAAATAATTTTATCAATATAAACCGTTTTATTGATTTTAAATAACCAATAATATTTCAAACTATATGCAAAAAAGATAGAATATCTTGATGTTAAAAATAATTAATAAAAATGATACTAAACAAAAATCTTACAAAATGTTCACCGGTGAACAAAACCAATTCTATATTGACGCTGTCGTTTTGTCAATATGTATTATTCAGAAAAAATAAACAAAACAGAAATTTATTTCACAACTTTTATTATGATATATTTTAATTCTCGTTTGTTTTCTCTTCAATAATAAATTTTCAAAGCAATTTTGTTAATGCATTCACCTTTTCTTTCATCTTGTTGAATTGATTTGAAATTTCTTGAATTGAAACTGCTTGTGATTGAATTGATTGTACTGTTTGAGATGTTTCTCTTTCTACTCGTGTTTGCAGTATCAGTTATTAGTGAAAAAGACGCATTTGCTTCTTCTGTGCCGCCAGACATCTTTTCTGTTGCTGCAGAGACTTCTTGAATTTGACTTATAATTTTATCAATATCTCTCATAATAGATGAGAATGTTTGATCCGCTTTGTGGGCCTCCTCTTATCCTTCTGCTGCTTTTTGTTCTTCTTTTTGCATGACACGAACTGTATCATGAGTATCTTGTTGAATAGATTTGATTAAATAATTAATCCCATCCGCAGACTATTTAGATTTTTCCTGTAAATTCCCTCACTTCTGCTGCAATACCTTTTGTGTCAATCTTTAAAACATTGCCCCATGCATCGTGTTCATAGTTTGCGACTACTTGTCCGTATACATCTGTTATCGCTACTACATCACCACGTGGGCTATAGTGATAGAATAACGTCTGTTCCTTGTGATTTCATTGCGAGACGTACACCGTCTATTGAGTATACATAGTGACGAAGGACGTTTCCATTTCCATCTGTTTCGCATAATGACTTGATACTGTCACCGTCATAGGGGTACCGCCACATCCCCATCAAGCTAATAGTTTTAATTACCCCCATAACGAAAATTTTATGCATCGTTAACTATTGATAATGATAGGTTATGTTAATAAAAATTGTATGGGTGATATATCATAAGTATTTGTATTTCGAGTTATAAATTGTTATGATAAACTGGTTAATTTAGGGAAATAAAGGAGGGGAAATATGGATTTAATCAAAGAAGTGACTTTATTAAGATATCAATTTAGACTTATGCAAAGTATGATTCAGTCAGATGAATTCCCATTTTATAGATTTGTTATAGATCATGAATTTGAAGAAGAACAAGTAAATGCCTTAAGAAAAATTTTAATTGCATTTCATGATCGATTAACTAGAGAAGAAGTTTCGATTTTTGCCCAAAACGATCATTTATTTTCTAAATTTAAACTTCCTTTAGATATGCTATACAGCCCAGAAAAGCCTAATTTAGATGAGTTTAAACTATATATCACTAAGATTTTTTATCAAGAATTTGAATTGAAATACTTATTATTAAGTTTAAAAAAACAATGTATTTTTGTGAATGTCTGTGATTATCTTTTAGAGCAATTAAAAATAATTAATAACGTTTGATTATATAGATATATAAAGGTGATATAAATAATTATTAAACGGCTATTTGGTACCGTTACATCGATATAAAACTAAGGTTTTGCACTATCCATAAAGCAAAAAAGGCGTTATCCTTTCTGTAGAATTATAGGAAAGGATGGCGTTTTTTATGTCTGTTTCTGTGTCTGATGAATTACAACTATTTGCTCAAGAGATTCAAAGTTTTTTATCTCCAAATACCTTACGGGATCTTGCTAGAGATGTTGGTTTTGTACAACGAACTAGTAAATACCAAGCAAAAGATTTAGTCGCTTTATGTATATGGATGAGTCAAAATATCGCTACAACCTCTTTAGCTCAGTTATCTAGCTGTTTAGAAGCATCCACAGAAGTACTTATCAGTCCAGAAGGACTGAATCAACGGTTTAATACATCAGCCGTTCAGTTTTTACAACATATATTGACTAACCTTCTAAATAAAAAATTAACTTCATCTATGCCACTTTCTTCTCCATACACCTCTGTTTTCAAGCGTATTCGCATTTTAGATTCCACTGCATTTCAGCTTCCAGATATATTTTCAACCATTTATCCTGGGGCTGGAGGATGTAGCCATACTGCTGGGATGAAAATTCAACTTGAATATGACCTATTAAGCGGACAATTCCTGCATATCCATACAGGTCCAGGGAAACAACATGATCGAACCTACGGTTCTCTGTGTGTTCCAACTGTAGCACCAAATGATTTATGTATCCGTGATTTAGGGTATTTTCATTTAAAAGATCTTCAACATATACAAGATAAAAAGGCTTACTATATCTCTCGTATTAAATCCAATACACGTATTTATCAAAAAAATCTCACACCTGATTATTTTCAGGATGGAAGCATCAAGAAAGGTACAGAGTATATACAGATAGATATGGAGGTATTAATGAACTCTCTCCAACCAGGAAAAACCTATGAAATATCCGATGCTTATGTAGGAATGACTGATAAAATCCCAACTCGTGTGATCGTTCATCGGCTAACAAAAGAACAACAACAAAAACGATTACAAGATCAAACTGTAAGAGAAAAAAAGAAAGGAATGAAGTACTCTGCTCGTAGTAAAAGACTTAGCGGTATCAATGTATACATGACCAATACCTCTACAGATATTGTCCCGATGGGACAAGTACATGATTGGTACTCTTTACGTTGGCAAATCGAGATTTTATTTAAAACATGGAAATCATTCTTTCATATTCAGCATTGTAAAAAGATAAAACGAGAAAGATTGGAATGTCATTTGTATGGGCAACTGATTGCCATTCTACTCTGTTCGTCTACTATGTTTCAAATGCGACACTTACTTCTTATGAAAAAGAAACGAGAACTGAGTGAATATAAAGCCATATATATGATTAAAGATTATTTTCTTCTTATTTATCAAGCTACACAGAAAGACACCCAAGAACTATCAAAGATTCTCATTCGCCTGTTCAACCTCCTACAGCAGAACGGGCGAAAATCCCATAGATATGAGAAAAAAACCGTCTTTGATATATTAGGTGTCGTTTACAATTGTACCATGTCTGATGATCAAGCGGCCTAATTCAAAAAATGAAACCCGATAGGGTTTATTTCGCATGCAACTCTTTAAATTCTCTACACCTAGCTTTTAGAAAAAAGAAACAAGTTCTACTATACTTGACGTTGTAAGGGCTTAGCTTGATAGCGATGTGGCGCTACCCCACATCCATCAACTTAAGGATTCGGACTATTCTTGAAGTTAAAAGCACGTTACTATTCTCTTATATTAATGAGAAAGGGTGACGTGTTTTTTATGAATATACATCAAAAACAAGAGTTGTCTTTATTTGCCGAAGAGTTATATCGATATATGTCTCCCGCTACACTTAATCAACTAGCTATAGAAGCAGGCGGGATGAAACGAAAACGTAAGTGCCACGGGTACCATTTCTTATCTTTGTGTGTATGGTTAAATCAACAAGTCGCTACTACCTCTCTTACTCAACTATGTAGTCAACTAGAAACTTCAACAGGCGTTTTATTAAGTCCGGAAGGACTTAATCGGCGATTTAACTCGGCTTCTGTAGCCTTCTTTCGTACTGTATTTGCTACACTTCTACAAGCTAAAATTGGAGGTGTATCTAAGATTTCTCATTCTCTTTCTTCCTACTTTGAGCGCATCCGCATCCTCGATTCTACAACCTTTCAAGTTCCAGATCGATTCGCAGCTACTTATCCTGGTGCGGGAGGATGTAGTCATACAGCTGGTGTGAAAATTCAACTAGAGTATGACCTATTGAGTGGGGAGTTTTATGATGTGAAAATTGAACCGGGAAAACGAAGTGATCAGGCGTATGGTGCGACTCGAACAGACATGATACAAAAGAATGAGCTGTATATCCGTGACTTAGGATATTTTCGTCTACAAGACTTTAAGTCTATTCAAGACAAGCAGGGGTATTATTTATCCCGTCTTAAGTTACCAACTAAAATATATAGAAAAGAGTTCGAAACAGTAGTATTTAAAACAAAATCCTCTCAATTGAAACCGGTATATATACAAATTCATTTGGAAGACATTATGAAACAACTACAACCTGGCCAAGTGTATGAGTTAGATGATGTATATGTAGGGAGTAAAGACAAGCTTCCTACTCGGATTGTGGTTTATAGATGTACGGAGGAGCAAAAACAGAAACGCCTACGTGATCGAGCTATTCGTGAAAAGAAAAAGGGGATTACATATACAGATCGTACGAAGCTTTTACAAGGAATTACGGTATATATGACAAACATTCCTTCGGAATGGGTACCAAAAGAGAAAATCTATGATTTATATTCACTGCGTTGGCAAATTGAGCTGTTATTTAAAATATGGAAATCTTGGTTTCAAATTCATCGTTGTAAAACTATAAAACAAGAGCGGCTAGAATGTCACCTTTATGGACAACTCATTAGTATCCTATTATGTTCTTCTACTATGTTTAAAATGTGAGAGCTTCTGTTACGTAAGAAACAGAAAGAGCTAAGTGAATATAAAGCGATGTACATGATTAAAGATTATTTCTTACTGTTTCATCAAGCATTACAAAAAAACACCCCAGAATTATCAAAGATTCTCCTTCGTCTGTTTAACCTCCTACAGCGAAACGGACGAAAATCCCACAGATATGAGAAAAAAACGGTCTTTGATATTTTGGGTGTTGTTTATGAGTATACCACCTCCATTCATCAGGTAGCATAATTATAGTGAAAAAATTGTAACCCGTCAGGGTTTATTTGATATGACTACTTTTAGGTTATCTATAAAAAATAATGAAAAACTACATGGAAAGATCCGCCTTTGTATAAACATATACCTTAAGTTGATGGATGTGGGGTGCTACCCCTTATAGGCCATCTCAGTTTAGAAATCTTTGCATCAGAACCATATCGCATATACGATTCCCTTACACTTTTTTAGAGTTTAGCCTCATTTTTAAAATTTTTCAACAGAATCCATTTTGAAAAATGATTGATCAAATCGGATCCCCCTTCGTGAAGTATTATATATTTACATCAAAATTCTACCTGTATTTGTCCCTAACACATATAGGCTCCGTCTGTAAAAGGTCTCCAGCATAAGACTAGAGGTCTTTTGCCTTATAGCATCCATTAATGTACAATAAAATCTGTATTTATTTACAAAAAGTCATCTATTTTCTATTTTTCTATATATTGAGGTGTATACAAAAAATGTTATTTTTATTAATTATTACTCTTGCTTTATTCGCTATTTTTCTATTCTTTTATTTAAGAGATCCCAGAAGTTTACTTATTGGTTTTCTCTTCAATCTGTTTTTTTGCTCATTTCTTATTCTTACTGTGTACATAGGTTTCTCTTTCGAACATATAATTTGGAGAATTATCGCACTTGTACCACTTGTAATCATTGGGCTAATGATAACCTTTGGTGCATTCTTTTTAATGATAGGACTTTTTCTCAATGCAAGAGTTTTAAGAAAAAAAGAAGGCAGGCGCTTTTCCAATTCTTTAACTTTAATTTTGGGTAGTTTTATTTTATTATACCTAGTCCTTTCAATAGTTGATCCAGAACGATTTATCCCTTCGAACTTCGGCCCGATTTTTGGTGGTATTTATTTAATATGCTTATATTTCTTTATCCACGTATTAACTTTTTTAACATCTTACTTTTTGTATCAATTTAACAAACCAAAATACAACCAAGACTTTATTATCGTCCTAGGTAGCGGATTAATTAATGATAAAGTACCACCACTTTTAGCAAGCAGAATAAATAAAGCAATTGATTTTTATTGGAAACAGATGTCTGTCGGTTCGCCACCAACAATCATTTTCTCTGGTGGACAAGGCCCCGATGAAAACCTTCCGGAAGCAGAAGCAATGCAAAAATATGCCATTGAAAAAGGAATTCCAATTGAACATACCATTCAGGAAAACCGTTCTGTTAATACGTATGAAAACATGCTGTTCTCAAAACAAATTATGGATACGCTAAAAAGCAAATATAATAGCATATTTACAACAAATAATTTCCATCTATTCCGTGCTGGATTATACGCAAAACAAGCCGGACTAAGTAGTCAAGGAATTGGATCGAAAACAGCCTTCTATTATTGGCCAAATGCAATGATTCGGGAATATATTGCACTCGTTGTAATAAATCGTAAGCGTCATTTAAATGTGGTAAGTTTTATTTTAGTTTTCTCCATTCTTCTAACCATGCTTAATTTTATAATTGATTATTATCTATAATGACAAAAATCTGTCCAAAAGGCGCATCATTTAAATAGCCTTTTGGACAGATTCAATTTCAAACCTTAATCTTTTTTTGGAAGAACAATACCTTTATATAATTGAACAGTAATGAAGTAGTATATCGCGTAAATGACTATGAAAATAATAATGGGTAACCAAATACGGAAATACGGATTAACTAAAAAGTATGAGAAGATGTTCATACCAACTAATACATGAGTGATACCAACGATTGCAGGGAATAAGAATACTAAGAATAATTCTTTATAAATTGATTTCGTTAATAACTCTTGGCGAACACCAATTTTTCGAAGCATTTGGTAACGCGTAATATCGTTTGATGCCCCAGATAAAACTTTAAACATTAAACAACTTGCCATCATTGCTAAGAACGCTATGCCTAAGAAGAAACCCATAAATACAATTCCGGTGAACATACCGTCAATTAGGGTATAATAATTGTACTTACTCTCTAGAGAGTTCTCTTTCACATTTTTATATTTGACTAACTGCAACTCATCAATTTTTTTCCATTCTTTTTTATATGTTATAAAATCATTTGATTTTCCAAGTAACACGATTCCCTCTATACCTTTTAGGTTATCATACATCTTTTGATTGACAATTTTAATGGTATGATTTGGGTGAATATAACCAGGCTCTATTGTACGAAATCCCTCATTCCACATTTGTGGCATCTCTTTTACATCAGGCCCTTGTTCTACATTGGTTCCTGAAACAGCTCCTATTGGAAGTTCTTCGGAAATACGTTTGAATTTACCTGCATTTTCTAGTCCTTGCCCGTCTCGTACTAGCGGACGATTCCTCTCTAAGTCTTCTTTTAAATAGTAAACAAATTTATCATCTGTTTTGTAACGATATTCATTTTTCTCTTTAAATGTAATACCACCTAAAATTTTCTTTTCTTCAGCGTTTGGATTATGAATAACTACATCATAAGCGTTAAAACCATCTGTTTTAAACGTAACGTCATTCTTAAATGCCATACCAGCTGAAATCGCACCCGCTCCAAGCGCTACTAACATTGCTACTGTCGCAAGTACTTTCGTTAAACTATTAATACGGAAGCTTAACTGTGCGAAAGTAAAGGCATTCAGTCTTTTTTCACTACATTTTTTATTACTCTTTAATCTTCTAATAATGAGTGGTAGGAATGTTCCAAATAACATGTACGTTCCGGATGTGACTGTGATTAGTGCTATGATAATTCCATTTTGCTTTAGTTTATCCATATAAATCATTGAAGCATAACCAATTGCTAACAAAATAATGGATAAAACTGCAATAACTGCCGTTTTCGCTCCTCCTATAGACACGCGTTCTGTTTTAGAACCTCCATGTACAAGTTGCAGGACCGAAATACGTGATAATTTAATACTATTCATAATCGCTGAAAGAACAAATAATACAAAAAAGAAAAGACAAGTAATTTTTACTGATGGAGCATAAAGTGCTTGATAACCACTGGCAGTAAAATCAAGCTGTTTCATTAATAACTGCCCCACCCCTTTAGATAGTCCTATACCAATCGTAATCCCGATTATAAGAGACACGAGCCCTAATACAATGGTTTCCATAAACATAAGAGTTGTCACTTTATGTTTTTTTGCTCCTAACATCATATACATACCGAATTCTTTTTGGCGGAGCGATAGTAAGAAAGAATTTGCATACAAAATATAGAAGAAAGTGAGAATCGTTAATAAGGCTGTACCTGCATGAAAGATGAATCCGATAGCTCCAATTGGAGAATTCGATTTAAGAAATGCTTCATTTAGTGCTAAAGTTTCGAACATATAAAAAATAGAAATCGACATAATAAGGCCAACAAGTAAGACAATATAATCTTTCAGCTTACTTCTTAGACCTGACATAGATAGTTTGAATAACATGTGTTTACCTCCGTTGTTAAGCTTTTTGTGTCCCTAAGTCTGCCAGTACATTTAAAATTTCTTTATAGAATAGTTCACGATTAGTCGTACGATGAAGTTCCTTATATAGCTCTCCGTCTTTAATGAATAAAATACGTTGGCAGTAGCTTGCACTAAATGGATCATGTGTCACCATCATAATAGAAACATCTTGTTCTTCATTTAAGTTTGTCATTGCATCTAAAAGACTGGTTGCATTTTTAGAATCTAGTGATCCTGTTGGTTCGTCACCTAAAATAATTGCTGGCTCATGAACAAGTGCACGCGCTGCAGCAGAACGTTGTTTTTGTCCACCAGATATTTCAGATGGATATTTTTGTAGGATTGCTGAAATTCCTAACATTTCTGCTACCTTTTCTACTTTTGGTCCAATTTTACGCGATGAAACACCTTGAAGCGAAAGTGGTAGAGCAATATTTTCATAAACCGTTAAGTTTTCTAATAAGTTGAAGTCTTGGAAGATGAATCCTAATTTTTGCGAACGGAAATCAGAAAGTTCTCCTTGCTTCATTTTTGTAATATCTGTACCTGCAATTTCAACACTACCACCCGTTAAGTTATCTAATGTTGAAATGACATTTAATAACGTTGTTTTGCCTGAACCTGATGGTCCCATAATTCCAACAAATTCACCTTCACGAATGGAAAATGAAACACCTTTTAATGCATGAGATTGACTTTCACCTTTTTTGCCATACACTTTTTGGACGTTCTTTACGTCTACAACTGATTTGCTCATTATTTTATCCTCCAAAGTTTAGCTTGTTTAACCCATTTTGCATCTTTTCAACAGAATCTGCAATCAACTAACATTACAGTTCTCTTACATTTTTGTAATACATAAATATTTACCAGTAATGATTTTAAATTTAAGTTTGAGCAAATTCTGTAGTCTACATTGGGAATTAAAAATTCTTTATTATTTTAGGCTGCACAAGTTTTTGCACAAATAGTAGTATATCGTTCCATCTAATCTAAATCACTTTGCATAAAAAGACACAGCAAAATTGCTGTGTCTTCTTGATAAAAGCTATTTTTGACTTTCATTTAATTTATTTACTATATTTTTCGGAACATCTTCTTTCTTGACAACTTTTACATCATGCATTCTTGTATCGCTTCCCTTTTTCACTGCTTTAATATAAGTGCCAATTGGGTGTTTCACAGGTGAACCAAACCCTAATTCAACCTTGTTTAAATCTTTATCATAACCATTTAAATTATAGTCATAAGCTACAACATCGTTCTCTTTTGCTTTAGAGTCTAATTCAGGTTCCGTTGTTACCATTCCATAAACATCTGTTTTACTTGCAAAAGGACTATAACGATCCCATTGTTCACAACCAACTAATCCAATACTAAATACCATGGCCATTATTAATATACAAAATCTTTTCTTCATATTTTATTCTCTCCTTCTTTGTATGTTCTTTCGGTGCTGGTGCTATACGACTATTATAACAACTATAAAAAAATATACTCTTACAACAAATGTAGTCTAATCTTACAATTTTGTAAGCTATAAAAAACCTATTGAATGTATGATATAAACATAAAACTCTCCTATTAAATGGCTGGGTATTTAAGTTTATCTAAAAAACATACACTCATTTTGATTCTGTTACAAAGTTTCTTAAACCTATTTACAAACTAGAAAAAAGAAGTGAGTAGAATCACAAGTCAATATTTTAAAGGAGAACAGTTCAAGAAAGATATTATTTTGGTAGACGTCGGTTACTACTGTCGTTTTTCTTTAAGTTATCATGATGTCTCTGAAATTCTGAAAGACCGTGGTATTTCTGTGCATCCAACTTTTCATTCTAATTCTTATTGAAATAATTTATTTTTATTAATTATAAAAAAAGACAAGGCTTCATTATATGATATGATCCCCTTATAGTAGACAAGAAAAAGAAAGCACATTAACCTGTTTACTGTGGAGGAGATTTTTCTATTGGTAAAATTAGAGTCACTTACGATGTAGAATTTAAGAAAAAAGCAGTAGATTTATACTTAAAAGAAGGCATGAGCTATAAAACTATTGCGAAAGAATTGGGCATTCATCACTCAGTTGCAAGTCGTTGGGTGAAACACTTTGAAACTGAAGGTATCAAGGGACTAGAGGAAAAACGCGGGAAAGCAAAAGGGCCAGGTTTAGGTAGGCCACCGAAGATTCAGAGGCTAAGATTAAACGATTAGAAGCGGAGAATGAGATGTTAAAAAAGCTCTTAGAGTACGCTGTTCGACTATAGAGCGAAGCTTTGCGGACGCCAAAGAACTACATAGCTATCGATACGCTCGATTTCGTGGGCTGAAGTATGTCCAAATGCAAGCATACCTCACAGCAACCTGTCAAAATATGAAAAAAATAGCCCTTCACCTGACCCTTTTTGGTTAGGTGAAGGGCTATTTTTTAGTTTCTATCATTTTATTATTGTTTTCGTTAAATAAAATTTAAAAGATGCCAGAGTGTTGGAAACCCTAAAGGGTTTCTCAACACTCTGAAGAAGGGTTCCGATAGGAACCCTTCTTCTTTTGCTAATCCAAACATCTGATGGATACAACGTAAAACACTTGTTAAGATTACTGTCATTCGCATCATTTGTTTCGCAAAAGTTATATAATCAAGATGCAAATTTTTAACTTTCCATACGTTGAGCGCTAGGAGAAATCCTAGCCTTTTTTATTTATTCTTTTTAAAGGTTATCACATTATATGTTCTACTCATTTTCTCGTAGAATAAACGTTTATCTCTCTTGAAAATGTGCAGTGCAAAATGCAATAAGATTAAGCCATTGAAAATAAAGAATAGTAAAAGGAAAATGATCTCTAATTTCTCGTTCAATACCCTAGCAGCAATTAATATATAATTGATACCACCAATTCCATAGTATAACAGACCGTAGCGTTTACATAATTCAACGAAAGTAAGTCTTTCGCCTTGCCCTCTTACCCTAATATGAAGAATCCATTTTCCAATTGTTTTCCCATTCGTAAAATAAGGAAAAAGAATAAAATAAACGAATATCCAAACGAATACAAATAAAAGCTCGTCCAATTTCTCGGAAGGGTTAAATATAAATGCTATGGAAACTTTAACATTAAATATTAAAGAAGTCACAATACCAATAACAAACCAATCCATCCAAAGAGCAACGAAACGTCGTGTCATACGAACTGGTTTATTTTCAAAATCAACTTTTTCATCCATCGCATGTACATCTGGTAGGAAATAAGTAAATATTGGTGCAATCATATATCCAGCAAATCCACCAAGCGTGTTTAAGAATAAATCGTCAACATCGAACAAACGATATGGACAATTATAGAATCCATAAAATCCAGTTAATTGTGTAATTTCGAAAAATAAGGAAACAAAAAATGTAATAATAACTGTTTGTAACAAGTTACGACGGAAATAATATCGTAAATAAACGCCTAATGGTAACAATAAAAGAAAGTTAAATGCCACTTGTAAAAATGCACGCTCTTTCAAAATACCAATGTATGACATCAGGTTCGCAAAATTCACCTTTGTTTCTCTAAAGATGTCCATAATTGAAGTAAAAGGTGTTATTTGATAATGCTGTGTTCCTGGACGTTGCATACTACACGTATCAAACGTTGCTGGGAACGGTAAAATAATTAAATAATAAGCCGTCATTGAAAATAATAATAAAGAGTACAAAACAAACATACGTAAATAATTAATATACCCATGCTTCCGATACTGCCAAATTAAAAAAGGAATTAATAAAATAAAACCAGCGATTGGAAATGTAATTATCGCTGTCTTAATCGGGAATAAATAAGCACCCAATTTTTTCACCTCCAGATATATACCATCTGCTATTATAACAAAACCTTCTTTTTATGCCATTTTCAGTTTTGTTTGTTTTTTCATTTAATTAGCTCTTGATTTGAATAAAAAACAAGTCATTGAGTCAAATTAGTTCATTCTGCTTAATTACTCTCTAAAATGCTCACAACCAAAATACTAATAGATTTGTATGAATCCATATCTTAAGCATCAAAAATCGTAACATCACTATTATTGCTTGTTATTTTTATTTTAGATGTTTCTGTACTCTGTACTAATTGGCGGGTCATTCTTTGAATCGTTGCCGTACCCCTTCATGTCCGCTAATGTTTATTGCGTGATTTGGTTCCATTGCTACACAGACCCCAAAGATAGCGTGAGTGAAATAACGTTGTCTTTTCACGAAAAGTGTAAAAAGACATGAAAGTAGGAACTTATTTTATAGTGTAATATATTGAATTATCTACGGGGAAAGTTTATTTAGTATCCATTTTCTTGTCCGCATATCGGGACAAGAAAATGGATACTTTTTCACATACAGACAACAACCAAGTGGGTACTTTTTAAAACTAGCTGCAAACACAATGAAATTTTAACTACTAGGGGGAGCGCCACATGCCCATCAAGCTAAGATTATATAAGTTTAATTTTACGTGAGATTTTTTCTTTTTTCTAAAGGTCCAGTGTAAGTTCTTTAAAAATTTGCATACGAAATAAACCCTATCGGGTTTCATTTTTTTGATTATGCTACATGATTGTGAGACATAGTAAAGTCGTATACGACACCTAAGATATCAAAAACTGTTTTCTTCCTGTACCGATGAGATTTTCTCCCGTTTTTCTCTAAAAGACAAAACAAACGCAGTAAAACTTTTAATAATTCATGGATGCCTTTCTTTAATCCTTCATAAAACAATAGATAATAATTCTTTATCATATAGATGGATTTGTATTCACTTAGCTCCTTCTTTTTCTTATCCAAGAGTAACTGACGCATTTTGAACATCGTCGATGAACAGAGTAAAATACTAATGAGTTGCCCATATAAATGGCATTCTAAACGTTCCTTCTTGATTTCCTTACACTTGTCAATTTGAAAGAAAGATTTCCATGTTTTGAACAAAATTTCAATTTGCCATCGTAATGAATACAAGTCATGGATATGTTCCGTTGGAACATTTTCTGCAGAAAGATTCGTAATATACACGTTGATTCCACTCAATCGTTTACTTCGTTCTTTGTAGGTAATACCTTTCTTTTTTTCTTTTTTAGCTTGTTCCTTCAATCTCTTCTCTGTTTGCTCTTTTGTTAATCGATGAATAATAACACGAGCTGGTAATTTTTGATACTGTCCAATGTATGCCTCTGAAATCTCCACTGTTTGACCAGGGAGCAATTGATTCATGAGTTCTTCCATATCTAACTGAATATAGAGTGTTCCTTTCTTCACAATCCCATTTCGAAAATATTCTGGCTTATCATTCTTACGATAGATTCGAGAATTTAATTTCAAACGTGAGATATAGTAAGCTTCTTTATCATGGATCTTCTGTAAGTCATGTAAGTCGAAATAGCCTAAATCTCTTATGTACAAGCCTTTTGATTGAACGGTTTGTAGGCTTGTTGAACCAAAGGTTTTATCATTTTCTCTTCCTTCTCCTATATAAACGTGCAGAAACTTTCCACTCAACAAGTCATACTCCAATTGAATTTTAACTCCTGCCGTATGGCTACTTCCACCTGAACCTTGATAATGTGGAGAAAACTTATCTGGAAGCTGGAATGTCGTAGAATCTAGAATCTGAATGTGCTTAAAGGTCGTGGTATATTGATGAATTATTTCTTTTATTGAATGAACTCTTTGAGTTAGAAGGTTAGCTAGCACTTGTTCAAGAAACTGTATTGCGGAAGCATTAAATCGTTGGTTAAGTCCTTCAGGACTGATAAGAACACCTGTAGATGCTTCAAGACAGCTACATAATTGTGTGAGTGATGTACTTGCAACCTGTTGACTAAGCCATACACATAAAGCAACTAACTCCTGTGCTTGATATTTACTCTTTCGCTGAACGAATCCTTTTTCTTTGGCTAGGTGTTCTAGTGCATGAGGCGACATATGTCGTTGCAATTCTTCAGCAACCGGTTGAAGTTCGTCAAAAACTGAAAGGTTCATAAAAAACACCCTCCTTCCCTATAATTCTACAGAAACGATAACGTCTTTTTCGCTTTATAGGTAGTGCAAAATCTTAACTTGATAGCGATGTGGCGGTACCCCACATCCATCAACTTAAGGATTTAGACTATTCTTAAACATAAAAGCACGTTACTATTCTCTTATGTTAATGAGAAAGGGTGACGTGCTTTTTATGAATATGCATCAAAAACAAGAGCTGTCTTTATTTGCCGAAGAGTTATATCGATATATGTCTCCCGCTACACTTAATCAATTAGCTATAGAAGCAGGCGGGATGAAACGAAAACGCAAGTGCCACGGGCACCATTTCTTATCTTTGTGTGTATGGTTAAATCAACAAATCGCTACTACCTCTCTTACTCAACTTTGTAGTCAATTAGAAACTTCAACAGGAATTTTATTAAGTCCGGAGGGACTGAATCGACGATTTAATTCGGCTTCAGTAGCCTTCTTTCGCACTGTATTTACTACACTTCTACAAGCTAAAATTGGAGGAGTATCTAAGATTTCTCATTCTCTTTCTTCTTATTTTGAACGGATTCTCGTCCTTGATTCTACAACCTTCCAAGTTCCAAATCGATTCGCAACTACTTATCCTGGTGCCGGAGGATGTAGTCATACAGCTGGTGTGAAAATTCAACTAGAGTATGACTTGTTGAGTGGAAAATTTTCTGATGTGGAAATTGAACCAGGAAAACGAAGTGATCAGGCATATAGTGCGACTCGAACAGGCATGGCACAAAAGAATGAACTATATATTCGTGACTTAGGATATTTTCGTCTACAAGATTTTAAGTCTATTCAAGATAAGCAAGGATATTATTTATCACGTCTTAAGTTACCAACTAAAATATATAGAAAAGAATTCGAAACAGTCGTATTTAAAACAAAACCCGCTCAATTGAGACCGGTATATATACAAATTCATTTGGAAGACATCATGAAACAATTACAACCTGGCCAAGTGTATGAATTACATGATGTATATGTGGGGAGTAAAGACAAACTGCCTACTCGCATTGTAGTTTATAGATGTACCGAGGAGCAAAAACAGAAACGCCTACGTGATCGAGCTATTCGCGAAAAGAAAAAAGGAATTACATATACAGAGCGTACAAAACTTTTACAAGGCATTACGGTATATATGACAAACATTCCTACGGAATGGGTACCAAAAGAGAAAATTTATGATCTATATTCACTGCGTTGGCAAATTGAACTGTTATTTAAAATATGGAAATCTTGGTTTCAAATTCATCGTTGTAAATCTATTAAACAAGAACGCTTAGAATGTCACCTGTATGGGCAACTCATTAGTATTCTATTATGTTCTTCTACTATGTTTAAAATGCGAGAACTCCTGTTACGTAAGAAACAGAAAGAGCTAAGTGAATATAAAGCGATGTACATAATTAAGGATTATTTTTTACTTTTTTACCAAGCATTACACAAAAACACCCAAGAATTATCAAAGGTTCTCCTTCGTCTGTTTAACCTCCTACAGCACAACGGACGAAAATCTCATCGATATGAGAAAAAGACAGTCTTTGATATTTTGGGTGTTGTATATGAGTATACCACTTCTACTCATCAGGTAGCATAGTAAAAAAATTGAAGCCCGTCAGGGTTTATTTGATATGCCAACTTTTATAAAATCCAGAAAAGATAATAAAAAACTATATGGAAAGAACACATTTTGTATAAAAATATACCTTAAGTTGATGGATGTGTGGCGGTACCCCATCGCTATCAAGCTAAGCCCTTACAACGTCAAGTATAGTAGAACTTGTTTCTTTTTTCTAAAAACTAGGTGTAGAGAATTTAAAGAGTTGCATGCGAAATAAACCCTATCGGGTTTCATTTTTTGAATTAGGCCGCTTGATCATCAGACATGGTACAATTGTAAACGACACCTAATATATCAAAGACGGTTTTTTTCTCATATCTATGGGATTTTCGCCCGTTCTGCTGTAGGAGGTTGAACAGGCGAATGAGAATCTTTGATAGTTCTTGGGTGTCTTTCTGTGTAGCTTGATAAATAAGAAGAAAATAATCTTTAATCATATATATGGCTTTATATTCACTCAGTTCTCGTTTCTTTTTCATAAGAAGTAAGTGTCGCATTTGAAACATAGTAGACGAACAGAGTAGAATGGCAATCAGTTGCCCATACAAATGACATTCCAATCTTTCTCGTTTTATCTTTTTACAATGCTGAATATGAAAGAATGATTTCCATGTTTTAAATAAAATCTCGATTTGCCAACGTAAAGAGTACCAATCATGTACTTGTCCCATCGGGACAATATCTGTAGAGGTATTGGTCATGTATACATTGATACCGCTAAGTCTTTTACTACGAGCAGAGTACTTCATTCCTTTCTTTTTTTCTCTTACAGTTTGATCTTGTAATCGTTTTTGTTGTTGTTCTTTTGTTAGCCGATGAACGATCACACGAGTTGGGATTTTATCAGTCATTCCTACATAAGCATCGGATATTTCATAGGTTTTTCCTGGTTGGAGAGAGTTCATTAATACCTCCATATCTATCTGTATATACTCTGTACCTTTCTTGATGCTTCCATCCTGAAAATAATCAGGTGTGAGATTTTTTTGATAAATACGTGTATTGGATTTAATACGAGAGATATAGTAAGCCTTTTTATCTTGTATATGTTGAAGATCTTTTAAATGAAAATACCCTAAATCACGGATACATAAATCATTTGGTGCTACAGTTGGAACACACAGAGAACCGTAGGTTCGATCATGTTGTTTCCCTGGACCTGTATGGATATGCAGGAATTGTCCGCTTAATAGGTCATATTCAAGTTGAATTTTCATCCCAGCAGTATGGCTACATCCTCCAGCCCCAGGATAAATGGTTGAAAATATATCTGGAAGCTGAAATGCAGTGGAATCTAAAATGCGAATACGCTTGAAAACAGAGGTGTATGGAGAAGAAAGTGGCATAGATGAAGTTAATTTTTTATTTAGAAGGTTAGTCAATATATGTTGTAAAAACTGAACGGCTGATGTATTAAACCGTTGATTCAGTCCTTCTGGACTGATAAGTACTTCTGTGGATGCTTCTAAACAGCTAGATAACTGAGCTAAAGAGGTTGTAGCGATATTTTGACTCATCCATATACATAAAGCGACTAAATCTTTTGCTTGGTATTTACTAGTTCGTTGTACAAAACCAACATCTCTAGCAAGATCCCGTAAGGTATTTGGAGATAAAAAACTTTGAATCTCTTGAGCAAATAGTTGTAATTCATCAGACACAGAAACAGACATAAAAAACGCCATCCTTTCCTATAATTCTACAGAAAGGATAACGCCTTTTTTGCTTTATGGATAGTGCAAAACCTTAGTTTTATATCGATGTAACGGTACCAAATAGCCGTTTAATAATTATTTATATCACCTTTATATATCTATATAATCAAACGTTATTAATTATTTTTAATTGCTCTAAAAGATAATCACAGACATTCACAAAAATACATTGTTTTTTTAAACTTAATAATAAGTATTTCAATTCAAATTCTTGATAAAAAATCTTAGTGATATATAGTTTAAACTCATCTAAATTAGGCTTTTCTGGGCTGTATAGCATATCTAAAGGAAGTTTAAATTTAGAAAATAAATGATCGTTTTGGGCAAAAATCGAAACTTCTTCTCTAGTTAATCGATCATGAAATGCAATTAAAATTTTTCTTAAGGCATTTACTTGTTCTTCTTCAAATTCATGATCTATAACAAATCTATAAAATGGGAATTCATCTGACTGAATCATACTTTGCATAAGTCTAAATTGATATCTTAATAAAGTCACTTCTTTGATTAAATCCATATTTCCCCTCCTTTATTTCCCTAAATTAACCAGTTTATCATAACAATTTATAACTCGAAATACAAATACTTATGATATATCACCCATACAATTTTTATTAACATAACCTATCATTATCAATAGTTAACGATGCATAAAATTTTCGTTATGGGGGTAATTAAAACTATTAGCTTGATGGGGATGTGGCGGTACCCCAATGAGGAATGAAAAGATTCTATTACGGCATTATCATGACAATTTCCTTTACGGGACATACTTGTGGTAATGCCATTCTCTTTAGATAACGTTTGGAAAGCGTAGGAGGTATACACGGCCCCTTGATCACTATGTAGTATAATTTGAGTATTTTGTTTTAGTTTGATCGCCTTCTCAACTGTGTTTAAGACAAGTGTTACGTCTTGTCTGTTACTTATTTCATACGCAATGATTTCATTGTTATATAAATCCATAATACTTGATAAATACAACATCGCTGTACCAAATGGCAAATATGTAATGTCTGTAACCCATTTTTCATTTGGCTTGTTAGCTTGAAAGTTTCTATTTAAGAGATTCTCTACAACAATTCTACTTTCTCCATTGATCCAGGTTCTTCTCTTTCTTTTAACCCTACATTGTAAATTTTTCGATGTCCATATCGAAAGTGATTTGTCATACAAATTGTCAAAATAGCCTGTTCTAATTTTGCTTCCTTTATATCTTTCCCTTTATTTTTCCATCGATAATAAGTAGAACGAGGTATATCAATTAATATACATATTTCTTTAATGGAGTACTCATCTTTCATCAACTCCACTACTTCTACAACTACTTCTTTAACAAACTCCTCTCGATTTCTTGGTACTTTTTTAAAATATCTAGTTGCATTTTTAATTTCCGATTCTCTATCTGAAGCTTCTCGATTTCAGTTATACCTTCTTCACTAGCCTTTTGTAGCGTACTTTGTTTTCCTACAGGGCGACTAAAACGATACGTTTCACCTTCACGATGCCACTTCATCCAAGTTTTAATCTGTGCTTTATTTTTAATTCCTAATTGTTCCATAATTTCTTTATTTGTGTATCCTTGTTTTTTCAGCTCGATTGCTTTCCATTTAATTTCTTCTGAATAAGATTTTCTCGTTCCCATAAAAGAAACACCTCCGTATACTCGTATTTAAATTAAATACGGTATAAGAGGTGTTTTTTCCTTGTCTTATTTCATTGGGTCACTTCATCATATATAAAGAGGTTTTTTAATAGGTAAAGTCCTTAAATTAGTTAGTGATAGATAGTTATAGTATATCGAAGATTGCTTCTAACACTCTATAACTTAATAACGAAAATAATTTTAAGATAAATTACAAAGGATTCACAAACTTTATTTGGAGTAAAATCATTTAAAGTACAAATAAAGTAAACCTTATTAATATAAAATGTTTTATTTTAATATTGTGTTTAAAATAAATAAATTAATAATTTATGCTTTTTATCATTTTTAAACGATAAGATTTTTAAGTTTCCTTTTAAAAGTTTTTTGAATGAATTAAACGGTAAAAATGGTAATTCTATGCATAGTTACAAACATTTTTTAAGCAAGTCTAATTATATTAAATATAAGAATTGGTCTTCTTAAACCAGTTACCATTATGTCAGGAGAAAGTATAACTGGTCCATTACTAATATTTAGTAATTGTATAGTAGTATTTGCAGCTAAATTGCGAACAATTCCTAAAGAAATTTGACTACCAGGAACATGAATTCCTGTACTTTGGTTCACATTAGTTACTCCATTAATAGCAATTGCAAATACTATTGGAGTAGTTGTATTTTCTAAGCTAGTAGAAATATAACATTCTATACTATAAATACCTGAATTGAAAATTGTTGCAATACCAGTTGAGGAATCAAATGATAAAGTAGATTGAGTTATTAATACAGGTGTTTGATAATTGGTTATTGAATTTAAAGATTCAACAGTTTCCGTAAATAATTTACCTACATTAAGAAATGTAGGGGGAATATTCGGTCCTGTTGGTCCTGGTTCCCCTTGGATTCCTTGAACTCCTTGGGGTCCTGTCGGTCCGTCTGGTCCTGGTTCCCCTTGAATTCCTTGAACTCCTTGGGGTCCTGTTGGCCCAATTGGACCAGTAACTCCTGGAATCCCTTGTAGTCCAGTAGCTCCAGTGGGTCCCGTTGGCCCAGGTGGTCCACCTGAAGGTCCTGTTGGGCCAGTAACTCCTGTAGATCCTGTTGGCCCAGGTGGTCCACCTGAAGGTCCTGTTGGCCCCGTTGGCCCAGGTGGTCCACCTGAAGGTCCTGTTGGGCCAGTACTTCCTGTAATACCTGTTGGCCCTATTATACCTATTCCTGTTGGGCCTGTTGGGCCTATATCTCCTTGAGGCCCTGGTTCTCCTTGGATTCCTTGAACCCCTTGGGGACCTGTTGGTCCGTCTGGTCCTGGTTCCCCTTGGATTCCTTGAACCCCTTGAGGACCTGTTGGTCCGTCTGGTCCTGGTTCTCCTTGGATTCCTTGAACCCCTTGAGGACCTGTTGGTCCATCTGGTCCTGGTTCTCCTTGAATTCCTTGAACCCCTTGAGGACCTGTTGGTCCGTCTGGTCCTGGTTCTCCTTGGATTCCTTGAACCCCTTGAGGACCTGTTGGTCCTCTTCCTGTCCCAGCGGGACCTGTTGGCCCTTGTGGGCCCGTAGAACCTGTAGGTCCTTGTTCAGGAATAGGAAATGCACATGGAAAAGGAATATGATTACATTTATCGAACTTATTCATTTCTCCACCAACTTTTTGAATTAATTGCACTTGATTTAATAAATCGATACTTAATATATGTATGAAACATATTTTAAAAAGGTGTACATTAATACCTACTTTATTTATACATACCTGTTACTTTATGAATCATCATCAATATTTTACAGATTCTGTACGTTAAAACTAAATCCCTTAATGCAAAAAATTTTCATTACAAGTGTAAAAAATAAACAATTAAAGAGCATTTTCAACTTAAAATAAAACCAATTTTTTGATATTAAGGGTGAAGATTTTTGTATGGTTTTCTTAAAAATATGACCTGTTCCTTGCAGAACTTTTAGTCCTATCTATAAAATTGTGAAGGGCAAAGTGAAGAAAGCCAGTAATAATAAGGGTTTATAAGATACTAGTTGTCATGTTTTCATGACAACTAAAAAATAGAAAAACATAGAAAAAAGAATACAATAATAAATTGTATTCTTTTAAAACATATAAACAGGAAGTTTATGTTTTTTCTTTCCTTGCTCATGGATCAGCATAAACCGCTGATCCATTCCAGTACACTTACCATTGACTCTTACGTTTATCTTTCTTGTGCTCTTCTATTAAATGATGAATATTTATGTTACAATTAATATCCATCACTTAATCTACCTAAAGGGTTATATCCTTTTAAAAAAGTTCTTTATATATTTTATATAAAGAACTTTTTTATGTTTATTCATTTAAATTTACGATAAAATTAATGAGACTACATTTGAAGATATGGGTTCAAGTTGCTGTATTGGCTGAATTGTTTTTTTTGCGTATAATGAATAGAAATATATCTAGGCGCTTAAAGAATTTGATCTTACATAAGCTAGCTCACCGACAATAAAAAGAAAATTTTTTAAAACAACAACAACAACTTATATTTCTTTGCTTATAGCGACAATAAAATATGAAATTGTACATATCATCTAATCCATTAACAAAAATGGGAATAAATGAATTATAATAATATAAATGAAATTCCCTTTCAGTTTCCGATGAACTGTACTTTAGTCTGTTATTGATACGAAGTCTTTTATAAGACTTCGTACTTTTTTGTTTATAAATGTAAACTAATAAATATTAATTTGCATTCGAATTCCTTTAAATATTGATTTTCCTCTAATTCTCTTGATATCCTCAATTTATATAACTAAAGTATACATTCAAAACACTGTAAATAAAAAGGTTAAAAAATCCATGAACAAAAAACCACATCTCATCGATATCCGACCTATCCAAAATAAAATTCATTTACTATAAAATAACAATATTTATACTATTTTATAGCAATATTAACCTTAAATACGTTTGAAAAAAGTTAAGATTATTAATCGAAACAACATCTAAAGTTACCCCTCCAGTAGAATTTAATGCTACCAATGTAATTACATCTCCAGCATTTAGAAAATGAAAATCTAAAAAATAGAATTAACATTTGGGCGTGCTTTATTTGTAATATTTTTTGTTATTGCTACTCCGTTATTAAATAACCTAGCATTTCCAGAATTACTATCTACCTGTAATTGTACATAACTATCTATTAAATATGTTCTACTAACATTAGTTGTAATCAATCTCCTGCAAGACTAAACGATCCTAGTACTGATTCATCCATAGTCACAAAAGGATAAAGACCACCATTAAGTACTACTACACTACCTAAATCTGATGATCTAAAAAATGTTCCAACTATAACTGGTCCTGTTGGTAAAATAAATGATGGGATTGGTGGTAACGTGGGCCAATTAAACTTGGATCTAATCCAGCACCACTCAAATATTCATCCATTATGAAATCCTTTGAACATTTTCCATTTAACATAATACACCTCCAAAATGTTCTTATCATGATCAATAAATGTATTAATGACCCAAATTGTCACCACTCAAACATTTACTACTTAATCCCTATTACTAATATACAAAGTACTACATTCCCTAAATTCATTATCCTATAATAGTGCTTACTACAGTTTCGCCCATAAAGCTTATAAAAACTAGTTTTATTATCAATTTATTTTTATAAATTAAATATTTCAAAAAACATCACCCTTTTACATAATGTTATTCCATTACATAAGAAATTGAATGCTAAAAAATGTTCTTGTAAGAGAATTCTGCTCTGTACAGAATTCTTTTACTTTGTTTGCAGGATGAAGTATAGGTACCTTATATTTCATTTTTCTTACTGAACAGTCTCTCTTATTACTCATTGTCGAAATAACTTGAGTTGAAATGCAGAATATTAAAGATCTAGAGTATCTGCCATGTAAATATATTCTATTCCCTCCATCACTAGTACCGATGCCATTTGATTCAATTCCTCATTATCAAGTAATTTTCTTTCTGAAAATAAACTAATCTTATGAATAAAATGTGAGTATATAAAAATAATAAAGATACCCTATATCTATAAATAAAGAAGGTGTGAATCATGTCCTTAAATAAAAATAATGAAATTATTGAAAACATAAAAATAAACACCTTGCAAGAAGTTAAGAATACACTGGAAGAAATTTTTGATATTTGTGCGGATTTAATTGAACATCCTCTACAGTTAAAAACTAAAACCAGCATTTCACTTTATTATTTTGAAGGTCTTACAGACGGGATTGCATTGAAAGAACATGTTATTACACCACTATTACAAGAAATAACTGATGACATACAGGTATTTAATTTTAATGTAATTGCTACCTATTCAAAAACAGTATATACATGGAATGAAATTAAAAAGGGAATACTTGAGGGACAATGTGTACTATTCATGGAGGGAGAAAAAAAAGCTCTTCTTATAAATACAAAAGGATGGGCAGAAAGATCAATTCAAGAACCTGTTTCAGAAGTTACAATTAAAGGCTCCCATGATGGGTTTATTGAAAATGCCTCTAAAAATATAGGATTAATTCGTAGATATATTCCTTCTACTGAGTTAAAAATTAAGAAATTAACAATTGGAGAACGTG
The DNA here is from genome assembly GCF_038005705.1 of Bacillus sp. FSL L8-0199. NCBI lineage: Bacteria > Bacillati > Bacillota > Bacilli > Caryophanales > Bacillaceae > Bacillus > Bacillus sp. FSL L8-0199. Next base: position 167,751 of record NZ_JBBOTS010000003.1, read on the forward strand.
CTACTACTTCTGTATACATAATTTACTTAGGGGATGTAGCCAACGAAGAAGTAGTACAGGAGGTTGAAAAACGGATTGTGAAAATTAAAACTGATACAATTTTAAGTATTGGAGAATTATCTAACTTTACAAAAGATCAAAATTGGACTCCCTTTCCTCAATCATATTTAAGTGAACGTCCTGATTCCATTTCTCAACATATTCTTGATGGAAAAATAGCAGTGTTAATTGATAGATCTCCTAGTGTAATGATTGTTCCAATGAATTTAATTGGTTTTTTTCAAACACCTGATGATTATAATACGCACTGGCTCATTGCATCTTTTTTTCGCTTATTAAGATTTTTAGGATTTGTTATAGCTGTATTTTTACCGGCACTATATATAGCAATGGTTTCATTTCACTTTGAAACAATTCCTTTAGACTTATACACTTCTATTGCATCTTCAAGAATAAAAGTTCCTTTTCCACCCTTGTTAGAAGCTTTCATCATGGAGGTCACATTAGAAATGCTTCGAGAAGCTGGGATACGTCTCCCACAACCTATTGGACAAACAATTGGGATTGTTGGTGGGATTGTAATTGGACAGGCAGCTGTTCAAGCAGGACTTGTCAGCAATATTATGGTTATTATTGTATCTATCACTGCCATTGCATCTTTTATCGTTTCTAACTATGAATTATCAAGCTGTATTCGTCTTATTCGTTTTCCAATAATGTTACTTGCTTACTGTTATGGGATTGTTGGTGTGGTAAGTGGGTTAATGATTTTATTAGCCCATTTTTCGACAATAAACTCATATGGTACACCATACGGTCTTCCTATTGCACCTTTTCGTTTACAAAATTTAAAAGACTCTTTTGTGCGCTTTCCCAATTCCATGCTTACTAACCGCTCTAGTACAGGACAACCCAAACAGAAAAAGCGACAAAGCTAACATTAAAAGAAGGTGGTCCATATGGAAAATGTAAAATTTCGCAACTTAAATTTATTTGAGTATATTGTTTTTATCCATTCACTGCAATTTGCATCAGGTATGCTGATTATGCCAAGCCCACTTGCCAATACCGCTAGCACAGATGGTTGGATTTCTATTATCTTAGGATGGATGGTTACTTCTATGATTGGGGTACTCATTATTTTAGTATTACAAAAAAACCCTGATAAGAACTTTCTACAGATTCTTACAATGTATTTTGGAAAATGGTTCGGAAGTATATTTTTTATTCTATATATTTTTTATTTATTTTTTGCTGGATTTAACACTATATTAAAAGCAACTGAAATTGTAAAGGTATGGATTTTCCCTTCTACCCCATCTTATCAAATTGTTATATTATTACTGATTCCTTTTATTATTTTAGTAGCAAATGGCATTAGAGGTATTGTTAATTATTCTATGGTGGTTTTTTTCTTTACAGCTTGGATGCCAATATTTCTCATTTTTTCATTACAACAAAATTTTTATCCACTACACCTTTTACCAATCTTAAAAGACGGCTTATATCCTGTTGTACAAGGCGTAAAAGAAACCATTACCCCTTACGCTGGATTAGAAATTGCGTATTTTATATATCCATTTCTAAAACAAAAAGATAAGGCAATAAAAGGAATCATCCTAGCCAATACGGGAACGATGTTCTTTTATTTATATGTTACCATTCTTTCTTATACATACTTTAGTCCTGAAGGTATAAAAACAGTCATTTGGCCTGTATTTCATCTATTAAAAGGGATTCAGTTTTCTTTCTTAGAAAGGTTAGAGATTATATATATTGCTTACTATTTAATAGTGTTTTCTACCACTGTATATCCGTATTTATTTTTCAGCTTACATTCCATAACAAATTTTAAAAATAAGCTAACTAGTAAATTGCTTCCTTTGAGTTCTGTCTTACTAATAGTTATTTTTTTTATCCTTTTTAATCCTGATGTAAGTGAGCTAAAATCCATATATTTTTCTATGGATATTTTAAATTTTATTTTCTTTGTTCTATTACCAATCTTCTTTTACTTTTACAGCATTCTTTTTACTTGGTTTCATAGGAGGGAAGAGTTATGATTCGGAAAAGCATATTTATTGCAATTTGTTGTGTGTATCTAATCGGTTGTAACGAGAGGGTTCCCTTAGAAAAAGCCTCTTTAATTCTCTTAATTGCCCTAGATAAGACAGCTAATGGGCAAATACGGATAGGCACAAGTATCCCCATCTTTCATCCTCAGAAGAAAAATGATACTGTAGAACATTGGGTTCAAGCATCAACTGTATATAATGGAATAAGTAAAATAGATACAAAGTTAACAGGATTCGTCACGTCATCTAAAGCTGAAATCATTTTAATTGGGAAAAATTTCGCACAAGAAGCAAATTGGATAAGGCAACTTGATTCTTCTTATCGAGATCCTTATTCCAACATTAATGCTAAGGTAATACTCATTGATGGATTAGCAGAAGATTTCTTTAAAGTTAAAAGCCTCGATAAACCTGCTCTTCCCTCTTATATCAATAAATTAGTAAACTCTTCTGTTCAAAACAATCAGGCTGTTTCTCCTACAATTGAACAACTAATGCGGGAAAAAAATGAAGAGGGGCTAACACAATCACTGCCTATAATTAAGAAAACGAATGATGAAATTGATACTATAGGAATTGCATTTTTAGATCAGTATGGAAGATACTTAACTAGAATTTCTAAAAAGGATGTGAAGTTGTTCAATCTTTTAAATAAATCAAAAAAAACTGGTCGGATGATACTACACTTAGCTCTTTCTCCTAAAAAGTCAAATCAAAAATCTAACGCTTCTATTCTTGTACAAGATGCAAAAAGAAAGATAAACGTTAATTTTAAAAAAGGGAAGTTTATCTTTAATATACATGTAAACATGAATGTAGCATTAATCGAAAAAACCAATGGGAATCTAATTACGAATCGCTTCGATAATAAGAAAAACATAATTAAATTAGAGCAAGAAATCAAACAAGAGTTGGATAATAAATTACAAAACATATTACAGGATATACAAAAAAACCAAATTGATCCGCTAGGCCTTGCTTTATATGCTAGAGCTTTCCAATATCAAGAATGGAAAAAAGTAAAAAAAGACTGGTTACATGTTTTATCAAAGGCAAAAATAAATGTTAAAACAAATGTTAAAATAATAGATACGGGCACAATTAAAAGTTAAAGTATTTAAGTAACACTTTCACTTGTAGCACAGCAAAAATGAAAGACTATGCAATTAATCTCAAAGAAAAATCTATAGTAAAAGCCCACTCTATTTTAAAAATAGAGTGGGCTTTATCTTTATATTAATCATATGTATACTAGTTAGTTTTATTTAAAAATTCAAGAACCTTGTTGAAAGTATCTTGACCTGCTGAAGTATTCATTTTAAATTGAAATTCATGTCCTAACTTACCAGAAATATTTTTATCAAAGAAAAGACTATCTACTACTACACCTTCACTTTGTAAAGCAGAAACTAATGCTTTCCCTTGATTTTCAAATGATGCAGTATTACCATCCGTTATAAAAGTTGGTGGATAATTTTTTGTAACATGATCTAAAATTGAGGCTATTTTCGTTTCGTTTAACCCTTCCCAATTTTTTTCACCTAAATACGCCCAACCAGCAGTACGCATAAATTCTTGTATTTCTTTAGTTGATTCTATTTTAGCTAATCCAGACATACTATATGGACCACAAAATAACAATACACCCTTTATTGTTGTAGGGTCAACAATAGGGTCAATTCTAGCTAACTTCGCATATTCTGTAGATGTTTGAATATTTACGAATTGACCAGATATTTGTGCTCCAGCAGAATCTCCTGCAAAATATACACGATCTAATTTCAAGTCATATTTTTTAGTATTTGCTTTTATATATTCATAAGCTTCACCTAATTGCAGTACTGGTGTAGGATATTGTTTTTTAGGAGCAAGAGCATAGTTTATATTTATCACTGTATAACCACGAGCTGCCAGCTCTACTGCATAGCCTGTGATATCTGATTTATCACCTCCGACAAATCCACCTCCATGTACCCAAAAAATAACAGGAGTTGTTTCTCTATGATTTTTGGGATAAACAAGATCTAATGTGCCATCTGGAAATTTAGAATTATAATTGATATCCTTAACGATTATTGTTTCTTTTAAGGCATTTTCATAATTAGTGGCCGGTTCAAACATCCCACCCTCAAATGCTTTTTTAATTATAAATGCTTTTGGAACTGGTGAAAGGTTCCAATAACTGAATCCTACGAGACCCAACGCCAAAAATATTATAAGAAATATAAACATTCTTTTTTCCATAAACCTTTAGGCTTTTGTTGTTTTATTTTCATTTTTAAATTTTCTCCGTTCCTTAGGCATCTAAACTCAGCCTTTCCTACGAAAATACTTTTATTCATTTAGTTGCTGTATAGTTTGTTTTGTCTTTTCTAATTGTTTTACTGTTAACTCATATTGAGATGATGAGTATGCAAAGAAGACAACATCAATTACTAACAGTTGTGCAAATCGAGAACTAGTTGCCGCACTTCGAATTTTCGCCTCAGGGGCACGTGCCGTAAATAAAGATACATCTGCTAACTCAGAAATTTTACTGCTTCCTGAACGAGAAAGGCTAATTGTTTTCAATCCTAGCTTTCGGGCTGCTTTCATTAGCTCTATTACATCACTTGTTTCTCCACTATAAGAAATCCCCCAAAACAAGGCATTTTCTGATTGAGTAGTCAAGGCGACCGCTAACAAATGTCGATCTGAAATTGCATAAGCTTTTTTACCTAAACGAATCCATTTCTGTGCTACATCCTCTGCGATAAGAAAAGATGCCCCTACTCCATAAATGTAAATAACTTCTGCATCTTTTAGGAATTCGACTGCTTTTTCAATAGATTTCGTTTCTAATTGCCCCACTGTATCATGAAGTGTTTGTACTGTATTAGATAATGTTTTATCAATTATCGATTGCACTTTTTCATCAGATTCAATATCAAAATAACCGACATGATGTATATGCTGTATTTCAGCATATAAACGTGCTTTCAAGTCTGGAAAACCCGTTACCCCTAATGACCGACAAAAGCGAACAACAGCTGCACTACTTGCCTCTGCTTCTTTTGCTAATTGATGTATTGTCATTTGAGTTACCTCTTTAGTGTGAGAAAGCATATATTGTGCTATCTTTTTCTCGGAGACAGGTAGCTCATCTAAAACTAATTCTATTTGTGTTCGAATACTATTTACCGTCAATCATTCCAACTTCTTTCCATTTTTTTATTTAACTCCATCAATTTATTTCTTCTATAAAAAGTTCACCTATTACTCTCTCTTGATTTACTTACTATTTTACGACTTTTTGCAATGTAACGAGAACAAGTTTTTGTAATTGGATCTTATCAGATATCTATAGTATACAAAAAACGTAGATTTATGCCTACCGACATTCATCTCCCACCTAAAATTGGTGTTTCACACCTTCTCGTTTATGAGGAAGGAGTCTACTGTTGTAGAAGAAAAAAGTACGACTATCCAAAGGATTAATCGTACTTTCACAAAATTCCGCACTATTATTCTTGTTCCACCATTGCTTCTTTTGGTACACCAAAGAAATATGTGAGAATAAATCCAGCAGCATAGCCTGCAAATAATCCAATAACATAGTTCAACCATGCTCCGTTTGCAATCAATGGAACTAATGCTATACCAGAAGGTCCAATTGCAATTGCACCAACATGCCCTAATAGACCTATAACTGCTCCACCAATACCTCCGCCGATACAAGCGGTAATAAACGGACGTCCTAGCGGTAATGTTACACCGTAAATAAGTGGTTCACCAATCCCAAGGACACCAACTGGAAGTGCACCTTTTATCATATTTGTTAATGATTTATTCTTTTTACAGCGAACCCATAATGCAATTGCGGCCCCAACTTGTCCAGCACCTGCCATTGAAAGAATAGGAAGTAATTGTGTTGCACCTGTTGAATTAATCATTTCAATATGAATTGGTATTAATACTTGGTGTAGACCTAACATAACAAGCGGTAAAAACGCCGCTCCAAGCACAAATCCTGAGAATACACTACCATGTATCAATACCCAATTAATTGCACCAATTAAATTATTTGATATAAAACCAGCTAATGGCATAATCAAGAAAATTGTAATCAACCCAACTACTAACAATACAATTGTGGGTGTAACAATAATGTCTACCGCATCTGGAACAAATTTACGTAATTGTTTTTCCACAATTGATAATATCCAAACAGCTAATAGAACACCAAGTACACCACCTTGACCTGGTGATAATGGCTCACCATTGAATATGTTATTTATCGGAAAATCTGATGTTACTCCTGTTAAAAGAGTTACCCCACCAATAACTCCACCTAGGGATGGAGTTGCTCCAAATTCTTTTGCTGCATTAATTCCTACATAAATAACCAAGTAACTAAATATCGCATTTTTAATAACATTAAAAATCGTTACATACTGCTGCCATGTAGTACTGTCTAAGTTTCCTGCAGTAATATTATTTGACAAAATCGATGCAATACCAGCGATTAAACCTGCTCCAACAAAAGCTGGAATTAAGGGAATGAAGATATTTCCGATTTTTCTTAAAAAAGATTTGAAAGGTGTATTATTTTTTTTCTTTTGTTCCGCCTTCATTTCTGCACCTTTTGCTTGTAAATCTTCAGCTGAAGGTGCTGTTGAGGTAACAACCGCTTCTTTCCCTTGTGCTACAACAATATTGAACTGTTCTGCTACTTTTGTAACAACACCTGGCCCAAGAATAATTTGATATGTCTCATCATCAACAACTCCAAGAACTCCGTTAACTTTTTTTACAGCTTCTTCATTTATTTGCTTCCGATTTACCGGTGTGATTCGAAGACGTGTCATACAATTTGTATAAGATAATACATTATTACTTCCACCAATAGCTTCTAATATTTCTAATGCTATATTATTATATTTACTCATGATAAACACCTCGCTCGTTTTGGCTATTTAACTGCTTGACGAATAAAACCTTGAGTCTCTTCTAATCGCTGTATAGCTTCTTCTTTTGAAAAACCTGCTAAAATCATTACAATTGCAACCTTTGGCTTATTATCAGCCTTAGATAAATATAACTCCGCTGTTTCATAGTCACAGGATGTAGCTTCCATTACAATACGTTTTGCACGTTCTACGAGTTTTTCGTTTGTTAATTGTACATCCACCATTAAATTCCCATATACTTTCCCTAATCCAACCATGGATGCTGTTGACAGCATGTTACAAATTAATTTTTGAGAAGTACCAGATTTCAATCGAGTAGACCCAGTTAATACCTCTGGTCCATTATTAACCTCAATCTTAATTTTTGCCTCTTTTCCAATTGCGGAACCCTTATTACAACTTACAGCTACTGTTTGCGCCCCAATAGAGTTCGCGTATTCTAAACCGCCAATTACATAAGGAGTACGTCCACTAGCAGCAATTCCAACTACAACATCTGTATTTTTTAGTTGAATGTTCTTTAAATCCTGAATTCCTAATTCTTTACTGTCTTCTGCACCTTCTACCGCTTTGATAAAAGCTTTCTCACCACCAGCAATTAATCCAACTACTTCTTCAGGGTCTGTCCCAAAAGTTGGTGGGCATTCAACAGCATCTAGCAAACCAATGCGACCACTTGTTCCAGCACCAACATAGATTAAGCGGCCCCCTTTTCTTTTTGCTTCTACAATCGCTTTTACTGCTGTTGCAATTTGCGGGAGTTCCAACTTTACTCTGTCAGCTACTTTTGCATCCTCTTCATTCATGATTGTAAGAAATTCTATTATCGACATCTCATCTAAGTTCATGGTTTTATCATTACGAGCTTCTGTTGTTAAATTTTCTAACATATATACCACCCTTTTTCATGGAAATTTTTTATTTATATCCTTTCACGGAAACGTTTTCTTTATTACAAATATAGAATAGCATTATTGAAACTTAATTTCAATTATTATTTTTTTATTTGAAATTTAATTTCAAAAAATATTAAGTCCTCAGTAAAATGAAGGAGATTTTTTTGTAACATATGCACTCTAATGAGTGTCTTTCACTGATTTAATAACTATCGATGTATAGATAATGAAATGAATTTTCCTTACGCAAATATGTAACTACCAAAGGTTTCTAAAGAAATGAAATAACCTGAATCTATAAAAATATAGAATTCAGGTTTCTTAGTTTTAATGATGATATTAGGAATTTTTCGAAATCCTCCAACTCCTAAGATTTTATTATTATGGTGTATATGGATTTGGCATATTTTTCAATTTTGCAAATATTCTAATACTTATGTGTAAGATGACGTAAATATTTTTATTAAACAAACCCCCAGATCTAAATGCATATGATATACATGCTCAAATTACTTTCACTTCATAATTGTTTTTTCTGTTTATTCCTCAAACATCATTCATACTACCATCAAAATATTCTTGGTTATTATACGTGATAACTAAGTGAAAATAGTAACAGACAGCAACCACAATCTTGTTTGGATCTTTGAGGGAAACTAATTCAGATAATAATTGTTGATTTATTTCCATTTGGAATGATAAATTAATTAGATAATAGCTATTATCTAATTATATTCAAGCCTGAAAGTTCACAGGATTGGAACATTTATCCGAATGCAACTAAACTAAAATAGTAAATGTACTGATACTCTTTCAGCGAATGTATAATGGCCTTTGTTAGGATTTAATGTATAACTGCAAAAATCTTCATAAAGGAGCAGTACCCATCGCTATTAAGCTAAGGTTATGAAGTATCCTCTAATAGGTAGCACCACATCACCATTAAGCTAAGAAATACAAATCCCCCCCAAAACGAAAAAATAAGCTGTCTTCTGTCAAAAATACATGAACTTTTCAGCTTGAGGTGTTATAAAATTCTTAAGTTGCTAAGTTTGGGCAATTCCCCTATACGGATAAAGCGTAAAAAAGTAGTAAAACAAGCGATTATAAAAGTGTTAGTACTGCTATATAAGTAACAAATGTTATATTAGTTAGAACGTACATGCTACTTTAACAGCCTTTTCAAGACCTGTGGCAATAATTTTGTCTGCTTTATCTAGGAATTGGATGTGACCTTCAATCACTACTTTCTCCATATCTTTTACACCGAAGAAGCTCATCCTACTGATAAGAGAGGGAAAATTATTGTTTTGACCGAACGAGGTTGGTTAGTTGTAAAAGCGAAAGAGAAGATACTAACTGAAATTGAACAACGTTGGATTACAAACATAGGTACCGAACGAATGCAAATGTTGAAAGAGGATTTAACTAAATTAGTGTATGAAGCAAATGAATGTAATTTATCACCTAGGTTAAGGCCTGTTTGGTAAATATTGATTTTAAAAGGTGGCCTAACAGCACGCCCATTAACTTAAAAGCTTGAACTCCCCCCACTTTCACTTCGTTTAGAAGTGAGGGATTCCTAAGTAAAGAGTTCTATCGAACTCTAATTGATTAGGCTATCCCCGCAGTCCTTGCGGTTAGAAGCCTTATCGCTTCATTCTTTAGATTGATACTTGCGTTAATATCCCTATCATGGTGTGTACGACAAGAAGGACAGTCCCATTCACGTAGGTTTAGATTTTTAACGTTTTTATTTTGATATCCACAACAAGAACATAATTGGCTGGAAGCAAATGTTTTCGATACGACAATGACTTGTTTGCCATACCATTTTGCTTTATATTCCAACATGGTTCGAAACTGTGACCAAGACACCTCACTAATTGCTTTTGCTAACTTATGATTCTTTAACATATTCGATACTTGCAAATCCTCTATACCGATAACATCGTGGTTTTTGATGATTTCGGTTGAGATTTTGTCCAAGTAATCTTTTCTAGCATTTGATATATATTCATGAATTCTAGCTACCTTTACTCGTTGTTTATTCCAGCGAGAAGATCCTTTCATTCTTCTAGAAGGAACACGCTATGCTTTCGCCAACTTAGCTTCTAATGATCGGAAAAACTTTGGATTTTTATAGGGTGTTCCATCTGACAAAATAGCGAAATCTTTTAGTCCTACATCTATTCCAATGTAAGACTGTGTTTTCGGAAGTTCTTGTACTTCTGTTTCAACTAATAGTGACACAAAATATCTTCCAGAAGGGTTTCGTCTAACAGTCGCATTTACAATACGTCCCTCTACTTCGCGACTTTTAGCAAATCGAACAAGGCCTAGTTTCGGCAACTTTATTTTGTTCCCTACAACGGCAATATTTTCATTTGTTTGTTTTGTGGTGTAAGATTGTACGTTGTTCTTCTTAGATTTAAAGCGCGGTGCGCTGTTTTGTTTTTTGAAAAAGCGCGTATAAGCATCCGCAAGGTTGCGAACAGACGACTGAATCGCAATACTATCCACTTCTTTTAGCCAAACAAACTCTTTGAGTTTGGCAGAGCATGTACCATAGGTCAAGCCTTTTCCTGTCTCTTTGTATGCGTAATCCCATAAGGATAGGAAATGATTGAATACAAAGCGGGAACAACCAATCGTTTTGTTGATTAGAATTGCTTGTGCTTGATTTGGATAGATACGAAACTTATAGACCTTATTGATCATCATTTCATTCACCTCCATTTCGGTATATAACTATACACCAAACGTACATTCGACAGATGGTGAAGTAACACTTTCTGTATGTCGAACAATTAAGATGGCTTCCTGCCATTCCTTGTTCGAAGCCAATTCATCTCCCACCCACTCACTGGGCTAGGACCCTTCACGCTCCTTGAGGAAGGAGTCTTCTTGGCTAAAATGATAAAATTCCCCATAATAATAATAATAAAACACTCTATTTTTTGTAGAAATATATAGAAAAGATGGCGTATTAGCGCAAAAAATTGAGATACGTGATTGTTTTATGATAATTTGCTATAGATTACCGTGTTCAATTAGCTTATCAATTATTTGGCGACAATTATTTATAATCTGTTTACGTCTAAAATAATTTCCTTTTTGATGCCTTGTTGCAGTTTAGTTTTTAGCATTACTATGGCTTTTCATATAATAGATACAAATTTACGCTTATACGATTAATTTTACAATAAAAAATACGCAGCTAACTAAAAATAATATTTTGTAGAAAAAAACATTAAATGTAGTGTTAAATATCTTAAGTAGATATTTGGTTAAGATTAGATTATCTAACGTGGATTTTTGATGCAATACTATATATATTAGCTTGGTCTTCCACTTTTGCTTTTTTGGTGCTACACCACATCGTCATCAAGCTAAAATTTTATAATACCCACACAGAACGGAAATTTGTACTAACTTGTAACAATACAGCTCATTTTTTTGTTTTAGGGTATTTCCTCGATGGGTATGTAAGGTGACCTCTACTTAATTATCAAAAAAACATTAGCCTATAATTGTATACACGTTAATTACAATGACTTAACGATGCCAGTATCATAATGAATCCCTCCTTCTCCTCTTTTTATCAGTATTGTTAGGTAAAGGGGGCCAGGCACAAAAACAGGTTGTGGAGAAAGTCTTCTTCACAACCTGAGGGTAAGTTATATATCCAAATATGACCTGTTCTTTTAACTATTTAGTCTTTTATAATCTGTTATAGTCGATATAACTAGAGTCATAGTAAATCCACTGACCTGTTCCAATTCTTAGCCAACCATTCTTTTCTTCATATACTGTAACTTTTTCGCCTTTACTTGTCTTTCTAACAATAGAATAGTTTGTACCTGACCCGCTTCGAACATTTACCCCAATACCATTAATTTGAGCCGTTCCAACTACCTTTTCAACACTGCCATTTTCAATTACTTGTAGCATATTTAGAATGAATGTTGCTGTTTCACCACGAGTTGTTGTTCCTTTAGGGTCGTATTGATTTTCACCCTTACCTTTGACAATACCTAAGCCATACAATCTTTGTACATCTTCTTTATAGCTAATTTGGTCTTTGTCTGAGAATGGTAGGTTTACAACTGGTCCCCATATACCTTTATACTGTAAAGCCTTGTTTACAATAATTGCTGATTCTTCTCTTGTAATAGGTGTGTTTGGGTCAAAATAACCATCTCCTCTACCTTGAATGATACCTGCACTTGCAGTACGTTTAATACCATCTCGTAAAGTTGAATTTGCATCGTTTAGGTCTTTAAATGAAGCATCTCCAGCTGGCAGGTTTAGAGATTTAGAGATTAATTGAGCAAATTCGGCTCTTGTTATCGCTCTATTGGGTGCGAAAACTCCGTTTCCTTCCCCTATCATAATACCCCTTCTATTTAACTCTCGAATAGCTTCTTCATACCAACCTCCTGTAATGTCATCTTTTGGTTGATAAAGATTATTATAATATCCCTCAACGCTATTTACGAATACATCCCATTGCCCATTATTAATCATGTTAGCAGGGCAGATTTTACCGCTCCATTTTTGGTGTTTTACAATGTTATTTAACGGTACACCAGTTTCTTTCATTAAATAAGCTACAAGTTTCTTAGCGTTATCTACTGCTTTACTGTAGTTTCCGTCACTGTTAACTGCGATTTCAATTGCAATAGATTCTCTATTACCTGGACCATCACCGTCTCCTGCGTGCCATCCGTTCTCGTTTAATGGTAGATGTTGATAAATCTCTTTATCGTCTACTGTAAAATGCCACGATGCAGCTCGTTCCGTGTTACCTACTGCTTGGTTATATAGGTATTGAGCATGGTTTCTAGCACCTGCTCCTACACTTGTATTATCAGTCTCATGAATTGTAATATACTTTGGACTCATGTAGTTTTGAGGGCGAATATTATCGTTACCTGTTGGAACAATCCATTCAGTGAATGGAACACCGTTTATTGTACTAGAGGTGCTAGGTGATATGGGAGACAGACTACGTTTTGTTCTGTTTGAATTGTTAGGAACAGTTAATGTGCCTGTTTCTTCATGAATATCCTCTGAGCGTTGAAGACTATCTGCTTTCTTATTGTCGACAGTACCTCCACCACGTCCGTCTACCTCTTCAAAACTAGCTTCAATACTTTTTAAAGCCTGTTCATCTGTTGTTTGAATTTGGTCTGTGTTACCTTGCACTTGAAGGCTTGTAGATTGCTTAATGTTTACTGATTGTTTTTCCTCTGCAAACGATACCAATGGTGAAGATAATACCGTTAATCCTGCCGTGAATGCTACTACTTTTTTATTAAATTTAATATTCATTTTGAATTTGGTATATCTTACTACTTTAATAGATATACCTTCCTCCTTGTACTTCTTTTAGTCTAAATAATAGTGTGAATAATAGTTTAAATAATCATAGCCTGACCCTCAAAGATAATAGATTGATTTTCCAATTCGTATAATAAACCGAAACCTTTAAGTCCTACTAGATATATCAGTATTTCAGAATTATAACACAGCACGATTGCAAAAATATAATTAAATAACATGAATAATTTATAATGTATAAAACGATTCTGGTGCAAAAATCCCAAGGCTCTTTCAAGTAATATCCTAATCTTGAACACTGATATGTATGATTCTAAAAAAGGTGCGTGATTGGTATAGAAAAGGAAAATTTGTTTAAATGGAGGCATTATCAGCCTGAATTAATCCAATTAATAGTAAGTTTGGTACCTACGGTACAATTTGAGCTTCCGTAACCTGATGGAATGCGACTTAAACAAAAAAAGTACATGAATAACATAGTAGAACAAGAGCATTGCCTAATTAAGAAGCAATGTTCTTGTTTTATACTACAAATATTTTGAAACAACTACATTAATTCTTTCTGAAGTAGAATCCGTGCATCTTCTTAAAAAGAACAGATTTATCTACTACTGAACCAGTCTGTCCAAAACTCAAACAATTAATATATCAATTGTTTGTATTTGCAGCAAAAAATCCCCCCTTCTTTTCATTATATTATTTCTTTTTACCTAGCGATTTAAGACCACGTTTAATAACATCATAGAAACTTAGAGATTGTGCCATATGACCTGGATCTACATATTCTCGTATAGCCCGAAGAACTTTCTTAGGTTCCTTAGAAGAAAAGGTGAAGATCCCATTTCTCTTGGTTTCAATAGCATAACGTGGAATCCATTTCCCCTTAAACATTACAGAAGCTATAACGTAATCTACTTCCTCCCACGGAATTTGAATAAATTTATGCGTATCACGAGAATTATAAAATTCAAACCCTTTATCACCAATCATAATTTTTCCATAGTCTGTAAGTTCCGTAAAAGCGGTAGCATCTATTACTAAATCTACCTTTGTATTAATTGATTGAACCATCATATCCACTCCATTTCATTTATCCTATTTATAATTCGTAACTTCAAACAATTAAGTCAATACAAAAAGTGGCTGAAACGATAATTCCCAGCCACTTTTTGTATACGAACTATTATCGATTCACAGGCTACTAATCTACACTTCAATTTCAACAATTCCTAAATATTGAACTACCCCCACTTTCACTTCGTTTAGAAGTGAGGGATTCCTAAGTAAAGAGTTCTATCGAACTCTAATTTATTAGGCTAACCCCGCAGTCCTTGCGGTTAGAAGCCTTATAGCTTCATTCTTTAGATTGATACTTGCGTTAATATCCCTATCATGGTGTGTATGGCAAGAAGGGCAGTCCCATTTACGTAGGTTTAGATTTTTAACGTCTTTGTTTTGATATCCACAACAAGAACATAATTGACTGGAAGCAAATGTTTTTGATACGACAATGACTTGTTTACCGTACCATTTTGCTTTGTATTCTAACATGGCTCGAAACTGTGACCATGATACCTCACTAATTGCTTTTGCTAACTTATGATTCTTTAACATATTCGATACTTGCAAATCCTCTATACCAATAACATCGTGGTTTTTGATGATTTCAGTTGAGACTTTGTCCAAGTAATCTTTTCTAGCATTCGTCATGTATTCATGAATTCTAGCTACCTTTATTCGCTGTTTATTCCAGCCAGAAGATCCTTTCATTCTCCTAGAAAGAACACACTGTGCTTTTGCCAACTTCTCTTCTAACGATCGAAAAAACTTCGGATTTTCATAGGGGGTTCCATCTGACAAAATGGCGAAATCTTTTAGTCCTACATCTATTCCAATGTAAGAATGTGTTTTCGGAAGTTCTTGCACTTCTGTTTCAACTAACAATGAAACAAAGTATCTACCAGAAGGGTTCCGTCTAACCGTAGCATTTAAAATACGTCCCTTTACTTCACGACTTTTGGCAAATCGAACAAGACCTAGTTTTGGCAATTTTATTTTGCTTCCTACAACGGCAATGTTTTCATTTGTTTGTTTTGTGGTATAAGATTGTACGTTGTTCTTCTTAGATTTAAAGCGCGGTGCGCTGTTTTGTTTTTTGAAAAAGCGCGTATAAGCATCCGCAAGGTTGCGAACAGACGACTGAATCGCAATACTATCCACTTCTTTTAGCCAAACAAGCTCTTTCTTCATGGCAGGTAGTTTGGCAGAGCATATACCATAGGTCAAGCCTTTTCCTGTCTCTTTGTATACATGATCCCATAAGGATAGGAAATGATTGAATACAAAGCGAGAACAACCAATCGTTTTGTTGATTAAAATTGCTTGTGCTTGATTTGGATAGATACGAAACTTATAGGCTTTATTAATCATTATTTGATTCACCTCCATTTCGGTATATGACTATTATATACCAAACGTACATTCGATAGGTAGTGGAGTAATACTTTCTATATGTCGAACAATTAAGATGGCTTTCTGCCATCCCTTGTTCGAAGCCAATTCATCTCCCACCAACTCACTGGACTGTGACCCTTCACGCTCCTTGAGGAAGGAGCCTTCTTGGCTAAAATGATAAATCTTAATAATTGAATTCTTGAGCAACTTAAATTATAAAAGTCCGATTACGTGACCAACTACCCCAACTACGAATAATGAAAGAATAATAACAATTGGGCTGACTTTTTTCTTCAACAACCACATGCAGAAGAATGTCAGAAGTAATGCAGCTAAACCAGGAATCAATTGATCTAAGTTATCTTGCAAGGTAGTTACTTTCGTAGGTGACAGTGCCATTCCTGAGTTTACTTGTTCAAAAGATTGACGAATCCCTTCACCATTTCCAGGAAGTTTGTCCCACTCAACATACGCACCTTTATCTAACTGAACTTCAGATACAACTGGCTTGAATTTAATTGACACCCACCGTTCCACCAAGGCTGCAAGTACAAACATACCAAGGATTGATGCACCTTTTGTAATATCTTGTAATAACCCACCTGAAAGATCATCAGTAATTTTAGAACCGGCTTTATAACCAAATTCTTGTGTATACCACATAAATCCCCAACGAACCAGATTCCAAGCTAAGAAGAAAAGGATTGGCCCAAGGATATTCCCCCCCATTGCTAATGATGCTCCTAAAGCCCCTAACATTGGACGTAAAGTAAACCAGAATACCGGATCACCAACACCAGCTAAAGGACCCATCATTCCAACTTTAACCCCCTGAATTGCCACATCATCAACTTCTGCACCATTAGCACGTTCTTCTTCAAGTGCTAATGTAACTCCTAGAATTGGTGAAGCAATATAAGGGTGTGTATTGAAGAATTCCAAGTGACGTTTTAATGCTGCTTTTCGATCTTCTTTTGATTTATATAACTTTTTAATCGCTGGAATCATCGAGAAGGCCCAACCACCATTCTGCATACGTTCGTAGTTCCAAGAACCCTGAATAAATGTAGATCGCCATGCAACGGCTAAACGATCTCTTTTTGTTAATTGAATTTTTTCTGCCATTTGTCTTCTCCTCCTGAATTAATAATCGTTTAAGATATCGTCAAGCGGGTCACCAGAGTTACCTCCACCACCATTTGAAGAACCACCCATTTTAGAAAGACTCAAATAAATAAGAGCTAAAGCCACACCCAATGCACCAAGAGCAATAAGTGTTAATTGAGAAATTGCAGCTATTACGAAACCAATAATGAAGAATGGCCATACTTCTTTTGTTGCCATCATATTAATAACTAATGCATAACCAACAGCAACAACCATTCCGCCACCAATAGCCATTCCATCAGTTAACCATGCAGGCATTGATTCCAAGAATCCTTGAACGCTTTGTGCAGGGATAAATAAAAGTGCTCCGGCAGGAATCGCAATTCGGATACCTTGTAAACACACCGCAGCGATGTGTAACACTTCAATTTTTTTTATATTTCCTTCTTCAGCTGCCGTATCCATCATGTGTACAATAGGAACAGCAAGTGTACGAACAATCATTGTTAAAAAAAGTCCTGCTACTGCAAGTGGTACCGCTACTGCAATTGCTGATGCAACACCGCTAACACCTTGTCCGCCTAATACTAAAATGATTGCTGATGCAACTGATGCCAATGCAGCATCCGGCGCTACGGCTGCTCCAATATTTGCCCATCCAAGTGCAATCATTTGAAGTGTACCGCCAAGAACAATACCCGCCTCCAGGTTACCTGTTACTAAACCAATTAGTGTACATGCCACTAGTGGTTGATGGAATTGAAATTCATCTAATATTCCTTCCATACCGGCTAGAAATGCAATTAGTATCACTAAAATTATTTCTATAGTAGACATTATGATCCCCCATTTCATTAAATTTGCTATGTAACTACGATAATTCAACCTTCGCTTTTTTTAGAATATCATCCATATTTGCACGAGAATCATTAGGTACTTTACGTACATCAAAATGAATGCCTTTTGCTTTCATTTTCTCGAAAGCCCCTACATCTTCTCTTCCCATAGAAAGAACCTTATTAACAACAACCTTTCCAGTTGAATGAGCCATAGAACCAACGTTAACTTCTTTAATATCCACGCCACCCTCTATAACTCTCAGGACATCTAGTGGGTTTTCAAATAATACCAGTGCATTAGTATTACCAAAACGGGGATCTTTTTCTACTTCAATCATTTTGCTGATTGGAATAACATTGGCCTTAACCCCTGGTGGTGCCGCCTGTTCGATTAATTTTTTACGAAGATCGTCTTTAGACACTGCATCTGAAACTACGATAATACGATTTGGTTGTGTAGACTTTGTCCATGCAGTCGCTACCTGACCATGCAATAAACGAGAATCCACACGGACTAAAACGAACTTGATTTTCCCATCACCAACTACTGTACCGGGAGCAAGTCTGCCATTTGCTTTTCCATCTTTTGCAACTGCGATATCAGTATTTTCTTTGGGTTCCAGCTCTTCAGGTTTAATTCTGACCCCTTCCTTCGCTGTTTTAATGATATGTGCTGCGATCTCTTGAGCAGACGTAATTGATAAACGGGATGCATAAGCTTCAATCACCATTGGTAAGTTCAAACCAGCAACGATTGCCCAATTGTCTTTGTGTTCTTCATACAAGCCATTAGCTTGATTGAATGGAGTACCGCCCCATAGATCGACTAAAAATAATACCTCATCTTGATTATCAAAAGATGCAACTGCTGCTTCCATTTTTGCTCTCAAATCGTCTGGCCCTTCGTTTGGCATTAAGGTAACAGCCTTAACATTCTCTTGCTCTCCAAAAATCATTGCGCCAGATTGTAAAATGCCTTCAGCAAATTGGCCATGGCTTGCTAGGATAATCCCTACCATCTCTCTACCTCCTAAATATTTCATCCTAATTTTTTCTGAATTGACGCAACCAATACAACTTTTCTTCTTCATTTCATCAATCTTTAACTATTAAAAACCAACTTTTTCTATCCTTGAGAAAACCACCTCCTAGGCTATTTAAATCTCACTTCTTTTATAAAATTTTGTTTACTACTAAAAATGAGTTTGTAAATCTCCAATTCATCATTTTTCAAATCATTACTTAAAACACTTAATTTCTTGGGTAAAAGGTTCATAATCTTATAAAATAACCTAATACAAGAAAACGCTTTCAAAATATAGAAAGAACATACCGTTGAAAATCGTTGTTTCAAATACACTTACTCTAAACCTAATCAACTATAAATAGACTGAGTTGCGTCAAACCAAAATAGGAGTAAAATTCCACTTGCGAATTGCCTCATTGATAAGGAAAGCGTTTATCTCGAAAAACATGATTATCAATGCAAACGAACATGACAGAAATCAATTTAAAGTTCTTTCGAATGATAAAAATACCATGCAAGTTTTTAATTACGCATATGTTACTCACCAAAAGTTCAATGGAATGACAGACTATACATGTTTATCCTTTTCCCAAATAAAGAAAAGCACTGTTATTCGTATAATGAAATCGATTCCACTTACTAAAAACATTGCCGTTCTATCTGAGAAGATGATTTATATCGCCTGCATACAAAATAACAAACAAAAAAACAATAACCCCCTCTTACGAGTCAGAAGTTTGCTAAAGATAGCTATTTAGAAAACAGTTTGTAGTTGTAGACAGAAATTTGATAAAAGAGTTGATTCGTCGCAAAAAGAATATTTGGCATTGGTATTTTTGATCTTGGTTAGATTGGATATTTGCTCAACTTTAAAGAGAGTATGTATCAAATAATAATAATATTTGTAAAAAAACACATGAATATAACAATATAAAAGCAGCTCGTTTATCAGTTCTCAAATGAATAAAACCACTATCACCCTCTACAACGGTTATATATTCATTATATCCATTGTGAATTTTTTCACAATGGATATAAATTGAACATTTTATGAATAAAACAATTCCACATTATAAGGAATATATAGTGTTTTTTTTAGCATACATTTTTTACTTAAATACCCCTTTGCATTATATGATCGATAGTAAACGTAGTTAACTAATTGATTTCTAATTGAAGTTTAATATATTAATTGCTTAATAAATCAATTGAAAACATATAGCTCCTATGATTCCTCCTATGGTACTACCAATTATGGGAATCCATGCGTATCCCCAATCCGAAGAGCCTTTATTACATATTGGTAAGATTTGATGTGCTAGTCTTGGGCCAAAATCTCGAGCTGGATTTAAAGCAAATCCAGTTGTTCCACCAAGAGATAAACCTATAGATACTATTAACGCTCCTATTATTATTGGAAGTAGTCCATCTGTAACTTTATTATGACTCATAGCTAAAATTGAAAATACAAATACTGCAGTGCCAATAATTTCACTTAACAAATTGGACGGCCAACTTTTTATTGCAGGGCTTGTAGAAAACACCGACAATATAATTTCTTGATTTTTAGTTTCTTTCCAATGCGGAAAATACTGGAGCCAGACAAATATTGAACCTAAAAAAGCCCCCATCAACTGTGCACCAATATAGGAAGGAACTTCACTCCAAGGAAATAACCCTATACAAGCAAAAGCAATTGTAACTGCAGGATTCAAATGTGCTCCACTTATGTTATCTACTATATATATAGCAAATGTAACTGCTAATCCCCAGCCAAGAGTAATTGCAATCCATCCGGAATTTTGTGCTTTGGATTTATTTAGTAAAGTACCTGCTACAACGCCGTTTCCTAATAAAATAAGAACTAAGGTTCCAATTAATTCCCCCATAAATGGAGACATATTTATGACCCCCTTTTGTTATTTCAAATACCATTGTATAAACACAAGGGCATCATCAGCATCTTCCCCATCAAGAATTACATGTATTTCCGCTCCTCTTTTTACTGCTAAACCGATTAATTGAAGAGTGCTTTTTGCATTAACTTTTTTATCTTTAAATATAAACTTAACCGAACAATAATAATCCCTTAAGCCATCTACAATTTCACTTGCTGATTTTGCATGAATTCCATCCTTACGAGTTACAATCAATTTTCTTTCGATTCTCATAAGATTAGCTCCTTTTATATTTTTATAATGGTTTTCGCTTCAAGTACAGCCTTAAATCTTAAAGATTTCTTCTAAAGTTTTGCCAATCCCTAATTCAACAAGTGCTACGTAGGACCCTCTATTAATAGTGAATCTGCTATTTTGATTTAATCACTCTTAATTAGAGCGCCTCCCAAATTTAGGAATACAATTACAACTCGTTCATTATAAATAACCTCTTGAATTTATCTGACGCTTCTACCTACTTATCGTTATCTACTACTCCTGCAGAAACTTTAAAAACACTGGAACTTAATCGGGCGAGTAAAGCTTTTAAATCTCTTAACTAGTAGATAAACATGAGAAACTAAAGCAATTCCTGCATTAGTCATCACAATTGCTCCCTAAGTTCATTAACAATTTCTTTTTCACCTATAAGAGATAAACATAGAGTTTCAAAGATAATAAAAGATGAGACTGCTCCTGGATCTAAATGACCAATAGACCTTTCTCCTAGAAAAGAAGCACGTCCTTTTTTAGCTAATAATGGCTTAGTTTTTTCCATTTGTTCTCTTGCAAAAATGATAAGACCAATAGGTTTTATTTTTTCTCCATTTCTTTGGATATACTTCAAAACAGGATCCCAAACATCAAGCATTGTTTTATCTCCTATCTGAGTTTTTCCTCTTAGACAAATGCCATTTACAGATTCTTGAAAAGCAAGTCCTAATTCATTAATTGTAATTTTATTTTTCCCTTTTAAAACACTACCAGCCCTTAAAAATGCTGTTCCATATAAAGGCCCTGATGCACCTCCAACCTTTGAAATAAGTATCATTCCAATATCATGAAATACATTTCCAATATCATCATAGGCTGTATATGATATCTTTTTTTCAACCTCTTTAAACCCTCTATTCATATTAATACCATGATCTCCATCACCTATGAATTGATCAAGTTGCGTTAAATTTTTTTTTTGATACTCAAGTTGTTTTGCAGTAAGTTGCATCCAATTAATGATATGTCTTGGTGTAATATACATGTTGGCCCTCCTATTGTACACGCCAGTTAGTCGTATTTGCTGGATCATTAAGCAAAGCAGTTAATTGTTCATCTAGTTTTAATAAAGTAATAGAAAAACCGGCCATTTCAATCGCTGTCATGTATTCCCCAACATATGTTTTACAGATATCGATACCAATTTTGTTTAATATTATGTTAATCATCTTATTTAAAATATATAATTCCATTAACGGCGTTCCACCTAAGCCGTTTACCATTACTGCAACTTTATCACCAATTTTCAATTGCATATCACTTAAAATATGCTCTAAAAGGAGTTCAGCCATTTCATTAGCTGCTATCATACTAATACGATGTGTTCCAGGTTCACCGTGAATGCCTATACCAACCTCTACTTCATTTTCACCAATTTTATAACCGACTGTATCAGATCCAGGTATAGTACACGTTGTTAATGCCATGCCCATACTACGTATATTAGCAATTACTTTATTTGCAACATCTTCAACTTCTTTAAGCGATGCACCTTTCTCAGCCATTGCTCCAGCTATTTTATGTACAAATATTGTTCCAGAAATTCCTCTTCTTCTCATAGTTTGTGAACTATTATTAATAGCAATATCATCATTAACAATGACTGTAGCAATTGGAATTCCCTGTGCTTCAGCCATTTCAGCAGCCATTTCAAAATTCATTATGTCTCCTGAGTAGTTTTTTACAATTAACAAAACCCCACTTCCAGTATCCACCTTTTGAATTGCTTTCAAAATCTGGTCTGGTGTAGGAGAAGTAAAAATTTCACCAATTACAGCAGCATCAAGCATTCCTTTACCAACAAATCCTATATGCGCTGGTTCATGACCACTCCCGCCTCCGCTGACAATTGCCACTTTTCCTGGAAATGGACTATTAGCTCGAATAATTATATTTGTTTCAGCCATATTTTGTAGTTTATCAGAATGTGCAAACAACATTCCGTCAATCATATCCCTAACTACTTTTTCTGGATTATTAATAAATTTTTTCATGGCATCTATTCCTTTCCATTAGTCGCCGCTAGTACCCTAAATTTAATTTTATAATTTTATCCCCTCCTACAATTCCCTTTTATTATAAAAACCTATAATGATTTCACTTAGACATTTAGCTTTAAGCCTCCAATTTCATCTAAAAAGATTCTACCAATGTTTGCTTGCTCAAATTTCCCTTTCCTCATGTGAAGTGCTCCAGTGAATACTCCTTTTTCATGCTCAAATAGCTCACTTTCAATTAAATTAGGGGGGATAGCCGCACAATTTACTAGAATAAACGACTTATCCTTTCTGAAAACAGCTTTATGGATACCTTTACCTATAAGTTCTTTTCCTGTTTCACTCTCTCCAGTAATAAGAATCGTAGAATCTAATTCTGCCACTTCATTCGCAACAAAGAGCGTCTTCATTAAAGTGTCACTATAAATAATAATGTCTGGAAAAGAGTTGTTTAGTTTTTTATATTTCGACAATTCACATTCTAAATACTTTATTCTTTTCTTTTCAAGAGTCAATTGGTCTAATAATGATTGTGTTTCATGAATAGATTCATCGTTAAAAGTATTCCGCTCAATTTTGCTATAAGTGTAGCTACGGCTCGAGCATGTGGACCATTTTTAGTATGAATATTAATTTCAATCCTTTGTATCATAAGAACCTATTTCATAATAATATGTGCATAAAAATACATAAAATTCAACCAGTGAATTTTATGTATTTTTATTTTCATTATTAAAACTCTAACTATTACATAATAAGATTTTTTATACAAAACCTGATAATATAGGTTTTTAATACTAATTTTCCCATTTCACCTTTCTTAAGAAATAGTATTTGATTTTTGATAATCATAACACTATCTTTTAATCCGTCATATAACAGACGAAAAATATACATAAAATATTCATAATTCTGTACTCAGAATTTTGATAACATTAGATTCAAGGCTAGATTTTCAGCTTACTTACAAAAAAATCAAGGAGTGATTATCATGGAACGTATCCTAATTAGCCCGCAAAAATATATTCAGGGAAGAAATGTAATTAAAAAAATTGGAGAGTATGTAAAACCTCTAGGAACCAATTTATTAGTTATTGTAGATGAATGTGTTTGGCATCTTGTTGGTGAAAAAGTTATGGAAAGCTTTCATAAACAAAATCTAAGCTTTGAAAAAGTCGGTTTTAATGGTGAAAGTTCTGAAAATGAAATTGCAAGAATTGAGAAAATAGGAAAAGAATTTGGTGCTGATGTAATCATTGGTATTGGTGGTGGTAAATCAGTAGACACAGCAAAAGCGGTAGGAGAAATTCTTTCGGCCAAAGTTGTAAGCGTTCCCACTATTGCCTCAACAGATGCACCAACCAGTTCTCTTTCTGTTATTTACTCTGATGATGGAGTATTTGAGAAATACAAATTTTATTTAAAAAATCCGGATATTATTTTAGTAGATTCCCAAGTCATTGCACAAGCTCCATCCAGATTTTTAGCTGCTGGGATTGGAGACGGAATGGCTACATGGATTGAAGCTAGAGCAAATTTAGAATCTCGAAAACCCGCTATGGCTGGAGGACTCTCTACCCTAGCAGCTGCTAAGATTGCAGAACTCTGTTGGGATACCTTATTTCAATATGGAGAAGCTGCTCTTTTAGCAGTTAAACAAAAAACTGTTACTCCAGCAGTTGAAGCCGTAATAGAGGCAAACACCTTGCTTAGTGGCCTTGGATTTGAAAGTGTGGGGTTAGCTGCAGCTCATGCCATCCATAATGGTTTTACTGTTTTACATGATAAGACTCATGATTTGATGCATGGAGAAAAGGTTGCATTTGGCACATTAGTACAAATGGCATTGGAATCTTGGACAACTGAAGAACTATATAACTACATTGATTTCTGTATCAAGCTTGGCTTACCTACTACACTTGAAGATTTGAACCTAGGTGATGCAAGTAAAGAAGAATTGATGAAAGTGGCTGAAGCTGCCTGTCAAGATGGTGAAACTATACATAATATGCCATTTGAAATTTCACCAGAAATGGTCTTTGATGCAATTATTGCTGCTGATGCTTATGCTACTGAGTATAAATTAAAAAAATTAGTTCAAAATTACAATCCAAAAAATTAATTAAGTGTATATTACACATTATTTAATTTTGTATGTGTCCTTTTAAGAATTTAGCAAAATTACAATACTATATATTAGAAACTAAATAAGCATTAAAATTGTATATATCATGAAATAATCTGAAGACTTCATCCAACATATAAGAGCACGAAATATTTAAATGAATCATAGCATTATGTCAAAATTAATTTTATAACTGAACTTTCACATCAAAGATAAATATAGAAATAAGAAAAAACCTCTTTATGAGGTTTTTTCTAGTCCTATACTTTTAATAATAAAATAAGCTGTTTTTATTATAAACAATAGGTTAGCAACACCATCTTAACATATAAAAACAAAAAGTCTATGTGTCAATTTTTCAAACTCCCTATAGTTTATATGAGAATACTAAAAAGATATAACTAATAAAAAATGTAGGAGAAGTAATAGACTTAATTTATGCTGTTTCCAGTTTACCTATTTAACTAAATTAAGACAGTTTTAGAAGATCTAGAAAGAATAATCTCATTTTATTACTAAAAAATACAACATATTGTTTAGATTCAGTCAAAATAGTAGTTAGTCTTCTACTTAAGATAACAATTTTTTAGCTAAACTAGATTATTAGAATTGACACTTTTGTGTACATTTCTATTACTTCTAGCTTACTATTATTTCTCACCTTACAAAAATGGTATATATATATACATTTTAATTCGATTTCCTGTAGTTTATGAGAAGAAATATACTATTTTTGAATGAATATCATTACATTTCCCCCTAATTTGTTTCATTTTTTGTAAGTTGTTATCCTACTAAATGAGGGTAATCATCACATATAAAAATTAGCATTAACTAAAAATATCAAAGACATTCATAATTTTTATATCAGTATCGGAGGTTACGGCAATAATTCTTCAGAATATATTTTAAAAGGATTTTTATATTGCCAAATATAATTTTTTTAAAATTATAAATCAGAAGTGAGGAGATATTATTATGATTATAAAAAAACACCCATTTCGTACTCTAGCAAAAACAGCTGTTGCATTAACTATTATTATTCCTACATCCCAAGCCATTAGCCAACCGTTTGCGTATGCTCAAGAAAATATAACCAAATCTCAACAACAAGTAGCAACATTTTGGAATAAAAACAAAGATTATCCAGGTGAATCTTACGTTACATATGAAGGTAAGATTTATCATTCTTTATATTGGGTAAATGCAGGTACACTACCTACCCAACAATTTAGCGGTTGGGAATTATATACTGGTTCAGAATATATACCTGACAATAGCGATCCAAATGATTTATTTGGTGAAGGAATCACTTGGCCAACTCATGTTTTTGCACCATATGTAGATAACGGCATGAATCCTCAAAATCTATTAAAATATGCCCAAGAAACAAATACTAGTTTCTTCACGCTTTCCTTTATAGTGGCTGATAAAAATGGAAATCCAGTATGGGGAGGAAGTCATACCCCTATTGGAGATGGTAACTTAGATGATCAAATTAAACAAATTAGAAAAATAGGTGGAGATGTTAAAGTATCTTTTGGTGGAGCAAATGCCGGTAATATCCCTGGATTAGGTGCAGATCTTGCCGCAGCTATTACAGATGTAAATAAATTAAAAGATGCTTATAAAAGTGTAATTAACACATTACATTTAACACACATGGATTTTGATATTGAAGGAGTCTTAGTCGCTCACCCAGAATCTATCGAAAGAAGATCAAAAGCAATTGCGTTATTACAAAAGGAATTAAAAGCTGAAGGTAAAGATGTAAAAATTGGTTATACCTTACCAGTAATGCCTTATGGCCTAACTAATGATGGGATAAATGTGATTCAAAGCGCTATAAAACATGATGTAGATTTAAATTCTATTAATATTATGACTATGGATTACGGACAACAAAACCAACAAATGGGACAAGCTGCAATAGATGCTATTAATAGCTTGCATGGACAGTTAACTAATTTATATAAAGGTACTATTAAAGATTCTGACATTTGGAAAATGATTGCTGTTACACCTATGATAGGAAAAAATGATACTCAAAATGAAACTTTCACATTAAATAATGCAAAAGAATTGTTCCAATTTGCCAAAGAAAAAGGTATTGGGGAAATTAGTATGTGGTCAGTGTATCGTGATAAAAAGGCTACTGAAAGTTGGCAAATTGGTCAGGCAACTGGAGATGCTTCTGGATTACCCGATGTAGACGACGGTGCCTTTTCTAAACTATTTTCTGCTTTTAATAGTAGTACTGAAATTGACGTAATCGCTCCAACAGCTCCTTCTAACCTACGCTCTGTTAGTAAAACAACAACAACTGTTGAGCTACAGTGGGAGGCTTCCACAGATAATATTGGTGTGAAAGAATATGAAGTTTATCGTGATGGAAAAAAAGTAGGAACAACAAAAACAACACGTTATGAAGATGCGGGATTACAAGCCAATACAAAATATAATTATACAATTAAAGCTACAGATGCTGCAGGAAATAAGTCAAAAAGTAGCAATGAAGTTTCAGTTACAACAAAGGAAGAGAATCCAGAACAAACAGCTCCAACAGCTCCAACTGGATTACAAGCATCAGAAACTACTACAAACAGTGTTCATTTAATATGGGAAGAATCCATAAGTAATGTTGGTATAAAAGAGTATGAGATTTATCGTAACGGTACGAAAATAGCTACAAGTCCTTCAACTTACTATACAGATGAAAATTTACTGGCTAGTACTGAATATAGCTATATGGTAAAAGCTATAGATACTCAAGGAAAAGTTTCAGTTGCGAGTAATGAAATCAAAATCACAACAAAAGATACCCCCTCTTCTGAGTATAAGGCATGGGATTCGTATGCTGCATATAAAAAAGGAGATAGAGTAGAACATCAAGGTAAAATTTATGAAGCAGTACAAAGTTATCAAGGATACGGTGATCCAAATTGGATTTTCTCATTAGCTTTATGGAAAGTAATTAAATAAACCGTAATACTATTAAATAAAAGACATCTTTCTTTTCAGATTGATGTCTTTTATGAATTGAAATTTATATTTTACAAATCTATTCTTTCATTTGCCCTAGACTATATATTTTCTATAGGTAATTCTTATTTTACATTACTATGATTTGATTAAGCATCATATTTTCTAAGTTAAGACAAAGTTTACATTATTAATAGTTCGGACGAAAGTCCTAACATTTAAATCTTTTTAACTATATATATAATTAAAAGAAGGTTTTAAGATGCAGACGAACACTAATACTATAGAAGACATCTATCAGGAGATATTAAATGGAAAAAGAAATAGATTTCCACCAAATACTTGGAAATTAGATAGAAATAATCAAATGGCCAGAAGAGTAACAAAGTATTTAGTAACAAAAATTTTGAATTGGAATGAAGAAGAGATAAAACAGAATTGGAATAACAAATTGATTGCAAAGTATCGATTACGTGGTGTATTGAAGCACAAATATAATAATAGTCCATATGCGATGATTAATGATTTATATCCGAATCAATTTAAAGAATGGGAATTTAGAATGACACCATTAAATTTTTGGACGAAAGAAAAGGCCCTACAATTATTAAAATGGTTAATTGAAGAAGAGGAGAAATTACCACCTCAAAAACTCTTGCAAATTTATGGGCAAAAATGGTTAATTGAACATCGACTAAGTGCACCTCTAAGGGTGATTTGGAATGGAAGCCCGTATGCGATGATTAATGATTTATATCCAAATCGATTTAAAGAATGGGAATTTAATAAGGCTCCTAATAAGTTTTGGACGAAAGAAAAAACATTACAAGCACTAAAATGGACAATTGAAGAAAAAGAAAAATTAAATCTGGATCAATTGAAGAATATATACGAACATAAATGGTTAGCCCAATCAGGATTGCGTGGAGCCTGTCAATTATATTGGAATGATAGTCCATATGCAATGATTAATGATTTATATCCAAATCAATTTAAAGAATGGGAATTTAAGATGACACCTAGTGGTTTTTGGACGAGAGAAAAAGCGCTAGATGCATTACAGTGGACAATTGAAGAAAAAGAAAAGCTGACAGATAATCAATTATTACAGCAATACACAATGCAGTGGCTTAAAAGCCATAGACTATGGACACCTGTAGTAAGATACTGGAATGGAAGCCCATACGCAATGATTAATGATTTATATCCAAATAAATATATAAAAAGTTCATTCAGAGGATATATAAATAAAGCTTAATATTATTAAACTTAACTTAATTAAAATGAAAGCTTAACTTGATAAACAGCAAACTATATTTTCTTGATGGGAGAAATATCTAATAACTAATTGGCACGATTAATAACAATAGAAAAACAGTAAAAAATGCTATTGGTTTAAAAATGAATTTAAGGTTTTAGAGGAGGATATTTATGCAAGCAAAAAAAATTCTATTTATTTTTAAAGTGATTAGGCTATTAGCAATAGTTATCTTATTTCTTCTCTTTTATTTTACACATCAATTATCTTATCTCTATTTTTCAATTCCTTTCATTCTTGAAAGGTTCACTAGAAATATTTTAAAAAACAAAGTTTTATAGATGAAAACAAGCTAGCAACTTCAGCAATGAAGCAATAGCTTGTTTTCATCTATCCTTCCCCCCCATTTTTACATATTTATTACTCCTTTTCATATGTCTCACAAGTCATTAATATAATTCCACCATTTAAGCTCTTCTGCCCCAGTATCTAAAACTTAAGATTTTAGCATTATATTAATAAAAAAAGTAAGAAATTTATATGAGGATTTCGTTATAGATTTTTCTAAAATGAAAATTTTGTGAACTTTATAACAAGATAACTTGTTAAACCATTTTCAATAACTTATAATCTTAACTGTGTATGGTGTGTATGGTGTGCATCATAGACAGTCACACTTGTCGATTGAGAGGTATTTAAATGAAAATTATTTTAAATAATGCATCAAATCAACCTTTATATCAACAAATAAAGGAACAAATTAAAGATTCTATATTTAATAATGAATTGACGGAAGGTGAACAATTACCATCAATCCGTGTATTGGCTAATGATTTACATGTAAGTATGTTAACCACAAAAAGAGTTTATGCGGAACTAGAATCCGAAGGTTTTATCGTTACCAGGGTTGGAAAAGGTACTTATGTAGCATCTACAAACTTGGAATTATTAATGGAAT
This sequence comes from Bacillus sp. FSL L8-0199, assembly GCF_038005705.1. Taxonomy (NCBI): domain Bacteria; kingdom Bacillati; phylum Bacillota; class Bacilli; order Caryophanales; family Bacillaceae; genus Bacillus; species Bacillus sp. FSL L8-0199. Next base: position 197,974 of record NZ_JBBOTS010000003.1, read on the forward strand.
CTAAGCGTCATATGGTTGAAGTAAAATTGACAGAAGTGTGCAAAATGGCTCGAAGTATTGGAATCCATAATGAGGAACTCTATTCGATGTTAGATTTAATCTTAAAGGAGGAAAATGAAGAATGAATGCAGTGTTAGAAGTGAAGAATCTAAACAAAGCTTATGAGAATTTTTCATTAAAAGACGTGACATTTTCACTTAACCAGGACTGTATAACTGGTTTTATTGGTACTAATGGTTCTGGGAAAACTACTACTATTAAAGCTATCCTCGGGCTCGTACTCAAAGATTCGGGTAAAATTAATTTTTTAGAAAAGGATATAGATAAACATGAACGAAAATCCAAAAATAAAATTGGTGTCGTGTTAGACGAAGGGTACTTTTACGATGAATTAACATTAAAAGAAATGAAGAATGTAATCGCCCCTTCCTATACTGAATGGGATGAGCAAGTTTTTTTAAAGTATATTAAACGATTTAATTTAAATCTAGGACAAAAAATTTCTACCCTCTCCAAAGGAATGCGAATGAAATTTGCAGTTGCTCTAGCTTTATCCCACCACGCAGATCTATTAATAATGGATGAACCCACAAGTGGACTTGATCCATTGGTTCGAAGTGAACTAATAGACATACTTCTAGATTTTATGAAAGAACCAGGAAAGAGTGTCTTTTTTTCTACTCATATTACCTCAGATCTAGATAAAATAGCAGACATGATTATTTTGATAGATGATGGTCAAATATTAATTGATGAAGAAAAAGATGCACTAGTGGAAACACATGCATTAGTAAAAGGTGATAATCAATTGATTAATAATCAAACAGAAAAACTCTTTTTGAATTTGAGTCAAACTAAATATGGATTTGAAGGGATTACTCATAAAATAGATGATGTGTGCCGGCTTATGCCTGGTGTTTTGATGGAAAGACCAACTATAGAAGATATAATGCTTTCTTATATTGGAGGAAATACATATGCTTATTAATCTTGTTGTAAAAGACATACTATTAGTAAAAAGATATTTTTTTATTTTACTCGTTTTCGCAGCTATTGCACCAATCTATCTTTCTACTCAGTTACACCTCAACGATGGTGGACTTATTGGTTTTCTTTTAACAGTAGTTTTTATGGAGCATATTTTGTTTGGTACAATATCGAAATTCGAAGACCAATACAAAGGAGCAGCTTTACTTTGTGCAACACCATATACTAGAAGTGCCTTTGTAAAAGCAAAATATCTCTTTCTATTGGTAGTTTTTCTTTGTGCCTCAATTATTCGAATGATAATTTCAATTATTATACCATCTGGTATCGAGAATCTTAGTATAAACGCTCTCGGAATAACATTCTTAGTTGTTAGTATTTTGTTTGGAATATTACTCCCTTTCCAATTTAAATTTGGTTTTGATAAAACAAAAATGATTTCTTTTATTGTTGTCTTTTTGACACCTTTTGTAGCTCCTACTCTTATAAAAGAAATTCAGTTGAGCCATCTAAATTTTACACTCCCTCTTCCATTTCCATCAATTATCATGGCATGGATGCCTTGTCTCATTTCAATAGTTATTAGCATTATATCAATGATAATTTCACTGAAGATATATGCAAAAAAAGATTTATAATTAGTTTAAGGGGCATTTTAAAAAATATGTTTTATCGTCCCATACTTATCGAAGTTACGTCAACGCACAAGATACTTCAGTTCTCAGCGTAGGAACTACTGACAAAACCTACTAAGAAAGCTGGTAAATACGTCGATGTTCGCAGGTATCTGTCACTTCGAACATTTCGTTATTTACTTTCTAAATCTTGAGCATTGATCTATGTCTCGATTAAAATGCATCCCTTGTCAATTAAGTGATGTATTTTAGATACTTATTTGTTAAAAAAGGAAGGATGAATGTTCAATCAACCGACACAACTACTTCTTAGGAAGTGTGTTATAGTTAATTCAGAATCAATACTGCTTAGCAGCATTAATTCTCACCTATCTTTTATTTATTTGTTTTTACACCAACTTAAAGGAAAGACCAACTATATTTTTAGTTGGTCTTTCCTTTTGTTATTAGAATACGATTAAGAATCACTTAGTTTATATACACATTACTATTTATTTTACGATAATGTACATATGCTTCCGATAGAATTCTACCGTTCTCTTAATAAAATATGAAAAACATAACTAGTTAAGGTACCTTTCAAAAAAATCAAAACAAAAAGAACTTGTAATATATAATTACAAGTTCTTTTTATCGTAGCTTCAACACATTGGAACTATAGACTTGTAAACAACAACATTAAAGGAAGGGTGAATTATCCCTTTAAAATGATTATATAACTAATATTCATATTTTGAGATTGAAACCTTGAACATTTCGTTAATTTTAACGATTATTTTAATATTCTTCATTTTTAATTTACATAAACATGTTAATTTCTATACATTATAATAAAAATAATATAAAAATAAAAATATATGTGAAATTTTTTATATTTTTTTTGATAATCATAAAATATTTTATTATTATCATTGCATTTTCACTCTAATATTACCATGTTTGTAGATTGCTATTAGAGATTTACCTTCTAAAACTTACTTAAAATTGGTTAGTATTGAATACATTGACTGAAAATTGAGAAATCAAATGCATATTGATACTATTATCATATAAATTATCTGTCAGTCTAACTTCCATTACCCACAATAATGTTTTTCTATCTATGTATAGAAATAATTTATCTGTCAGTAATTTATAGTTAATTATCATATATTAAAAAGGAGGAAGTAAAATTATGAAGAAGCAAATCATTACAGCAACTGCTCTGGCTGCAACATTAGCTACAGCTGCATTACCTACAACATCAGTATTTGCTGCTGAGACAGTTGCTCCTATCCAACAACAGGAATCACAAGTTAGTATTCAACCGTTTGCACAAAGTAATCTAGAAACGGCTGTTCAAGCTGCATTAAATGGCCCCGAAGTAAAAAAAATAAAAGTATTTGAGCATGAATTTAATGTAAAAGAAATTGAAGTTGTGGATCGAGGTGCAGCTGGTAAAGATGTATACGGACAAATCTCTCATCATTTAAGCTTCCGTCCAGATGATCAACTTTACTATAAATTCACAAAAAAAGATGGTGAGGTAACGGGATTCGAATTCCATATTGATAGAGGGGGCTGGACACCGATTGTAGCTCCACTTTTATCAATTCTTGCTGCATATAACGGAATTCCTGTTAATCCAAATGATTTAAATTCACTCGGTCAACAACTTGGAAAAGTTATCGATGGTAGTTGGGAACATGCAGGACAATCTATTGCTACTGCAGTTAGTTTAAGCTTTAATGAGAAATAAGCTTACAGGCATTATTTAGGGTTACAGAGAAGTATTATTCGTAAGTTTTTCTAAAATGATATTATATGTAACAAATCCATTTCTAAATTCAATGCAGTAATAAGAGAGAGACTCTCCCCAAAAGTCTTTTGATCTCAGATATGGAATTCATATAATTTTGTCACATAATATCTTAACAAATAAAAATTTACATTAATAATTATGTAAACATTACCAATTTTAATAATTCATTGTACTTCGGAAAACAGACGTCTAGTTTAAGACTTCTGTTTTCTTTGTATAATATTAGATTTGAATTGTATGCCTTATAAAGTACATGAAGTATGATAATATACTTTGTCATCATTTCACTAAACTTGCACATGATTATTTTGGCCTTTCCACCCTTTTATGATTACATTTCTAAACTTATGTTCCCAGTGCACGATGGCTTTTGAGCAAATCTAAATGAGAATATCCCACTCTAAATTTTAAACCTAACACAATATTTTAAGGCAAATGAAAATAGTAAATCTGATGGTAGCTAACATATTATCTTATTTGACTTACTTTCTTTTTAACTTTACAAACCTTTTGGTACCTATTATAAATTTGGCACTATTTATAAAAACTAAATTTTCAAATTAATACAGTCTATTATTCTCATGCTGGACTTTATGCATATGGTAAAAGCACCTAAATTATTATATAAGACTAATCTGTTTAAAATCAGGAGAGATATAATGAAGAAAATAAAGATTATAAAACACTTAAAATTCGGGATTCTTACTTGTTTTACACTAGCGAGTTTATGTACAACTTCAATAGTATTTGCTGATAGACATTCAGGTTATTCATATGACTCCGATTTAGGTTATCGAAATCCAAACTGGATGTCAAAATTGGAAGATACAAAAAGAATAAGCGAATTATCTATTCCAGGTACTCATGGTTCTATGGCTTTACATGGAGCGAGTTTTATTGATGAGAATTTGACAAGAAATCAAACAATGCCCCTACCTCAGCAGTTCAATGCAGGAATACGGTATGTAGACATGCGTGTTAAACGTGTGAAAAATTCTTTTGCCATGCAGCATGGTATTGTAAATCAAAAAGCAATGTTTGAAGATGTATTAAAAGAAACAATCCAATTTTTAAGAGACAACCCTCATGAAACAATTTTAATGCGCTTAAAAGAGGAAACTGATCCAGAGAACGGCTCACAGTCATTCGAGGAGATATTTAAAAGTTATAAAGACCGTAATGTGTCCTACTTTTGGGAACCTAATTCTGTTCCATTTTCAGAAAGAAATAACCCTAAGTTAGGAGATATCCGCGGAAAAATTGTAATACTACAAAACTTCGCAGCATCTCAAGAATACGGTATTAATTATGAATCATTAAATATCCAAGATAATTTTGAAGTTAGCGCTGGACCGGATGGAATGTATGAAAAATGGAGTGCAGTAAAAAACCAGCTTCTAAAGGCAAATAACGACTCTAACAATAATCATATCTATCTCAACCATTTTAGTGGTACAGGTGGCGCTACAGCATTATGGAATAATTATTATCCTTGGTTTGTTGCAAGTGGAAAGGAAAATCGAGATACTGGTAGTAACCCACAGTTAATTCAAAAAAACACAACAAATGAATGGAAAGACTTCCCTCGTGATACAAACGGTCAAGTATTTTATGGTGGAATGAATACAATGGGGACAGATTTCATACTACAAGGTGGTATCAGACATTCTGGTATCATTGCAGCTGATTTTCCAGGTCCAGGTTTAATAGATAGTATCATTAAATTAAATGGGATAAACGTTAATGAAAAAGAGATATTAATTTCCCAAATTTCTTCTGACTCTAAGCCATTGCCTGGAGAAAAGAACCGATCCAGCCAAAACTTTAGTATAAATAATTTACCCCCAGGGACAATCGGTTTAAAATGGATTATTGAACCTACCCAGGGAGAGACTTCTGACAGTATCTCTTTCAATATTATGGTCGATGTTTCTCTGGGTCTAGATCGTGTTAGTTGGAGCAATATTTCAAATGAGTCCAGGACTGCAGCAGATACAAATTCTAAATATTATATCGCAAATCCAAGTGGTGTGAATCACCCATTTACAGTAAAAGTATATGCTATCACCAATTAAATTTTTTAAAGGATTTCTTTATCCCTCCTTCGGCTTAAGAAGTTCAATTACCTTATGTATCAAAAGAGCAGTCTCTCCAGGTATGCTATATTAAAGGAAATAAAGAATCCAGTGAACTTAAAAAAATTTCATGTGACATATCTTTAGGATTATAAAATAAAAAAGAATCTAGAAATTCCACTAGATTCTTTTTTGTTTTTGGAAACAATTCATATTTAGATTAAAATGTTTTATTTTATAAAAATAATTAAAATACAAATTAACAAACCGCTGAACGTCCTAAAAGTAAAAGTACAATAACTACAATTTCATTCCATGTTGGTAATTGATTTATTTCAACTTTATTCGCGGAAACACATTATATAGAAAATAACATTTCTTGGTTTCGTTCCCCGTTACTTTCATATAAATACATAATCATATCACCTTTCTATATATAATTTATTTATAGTAAAGGCGTTCCTTCTTGATTTCAAATAACTACTTATGACCAATGAGCAGTAACTACCGTATCTTAATGATACTTATAGCATAGAAAAACTGACTGTAAAACATATTCTGTTTTCTTAAAATAACGATATAAAATCAATAAGTAATAGTTGATTCTCCTATTCTTTCTCACAACTAAAAAATTATTATAATAATCATTACACTAACTACCCATAAACTCCATATATACTACAGATTATGTTTGTATGATACGTATATCAATAGAAAGGGATGATATATATTGCTGACAATTTATATAATATACCTGTTTTTATCAATTGCTATCATGCTATTTTTATTTACAAGTACAATCGGTTAATTTTATAGATTATATCAAGCTCGCTTCTTTTCATACAAGAGAACGTCTATTTCTTCACTAAATTAAAGAGAAAATCCTATTACTATCAAGTCGAAATTAGAGAGATTCAGTTTAAGAGAAAGCGTTCTTCTTTTTCTATAAAGCTAAGTCATTATCTTAAAGAAGATATAGATATCTTTCGGTTCCCTCCTACATATAAAGCAATTTACCCTGCTTCCTAATACCCACTGATTTGTTACACAAAAATAAAAATTTGAATTTCAAAACACCCAGGAATACAATGAATATAGTATATACCTTATTTTTTAGAAAGAAGGATTGAACACGAAAACCAAAGTAGCTAAATCAATTCAAAATTTACAATTGAAATCATTTGAAATGATGACAAATTCTGTTTCTTTTAAATCTATTTTGCGTGGAACTGGTATGACTTTTGTAATTATTTTTGAATCATCTTTCATTAACAACTCTTCTTTATTTTCATTAAATTCTTTGATGGTGATATTGGGTTTCTTTTTAATCTTTACGCCATATATGTTTAATATTGCTGAGAAGTCTAATATATAACTTAATTTCCGACGTTTAATCATTGACTTAAAAATTTTAAGCACCCAAAACAAGAAATTCACACACTTTTAATTAAAAGGTGTGAATTTTTTGTTTGGGTCTATTTCCTCTTAAATTTATAATTAAGTGTTACTACTTCAATTAATTAATTTTTATTTCTAGTTTAAAATTATGCAAATGGGTAGCCTGTATCTTCTCTACAATACAATCCCCCCTATTTAACTATTTATATTGTATAGATTACCTAATCCCCCATACAAAACTCTAAAAGTATCTTCATTTTTTATATTATATTTATATAGAAGTTTCCCTTTCTTGAAAACATACTATACTATAAAATTAAATTAACAAATATTATTTAATGGAGGTTCATAATGAATAAAACAGAACTAATTAACCAAGTATCTGAGAAAACATCACTTACTAAAAAAGAGGCTACCGTATCTGTACAAGCTATCCTAGATCAAATTACGCAATCTCTTCAAAAAGAGCAATCCGTACAGTTAATTGGATTTGGTACATTTGAAGTACGTAAGCGTTCTGCACGTACTGGTCGCAATCCCCAAACGGGCGAAGAAATGCATATCCCAGGAGGAAAAGTACCTGGATTTAAAGCTGGAAAAGCTTTAAAAGAGGCTGTTAAATAAGGTTTAATTATCTATCTAAAAAGGAATGGAGATTTTTATCTCCATTCCTTTTTAAATTAATCATATATTTTTTCGGAAAATAATTAACTAGTTATTTATCATTTTCACGATTTCCATACCCCACACACTCTTCTAGTCGTGGTATTTGTTTTTTAGATGCTAGGTGCATCTTTTACTGCTAATTTTTTCTGACTTAAATAAACAGCTCGATCCGATTTTTTTGCAACTTCCTGAGAATGCGTTACAACAATTACACATTTATTTTCTTGATGAGCGAGCTCCTGGAACAAATCAATAATGTCATTTGCTGTTTCTTCATCAAGGTTTCCTGTCGGCTCATCCGCAATCAATAAATCAACATTACAAGATAGTGCTCGGGCAATTGCTACACGTTGTTGTTGTCCACCGCTTAGTTGTAAGACATTTCTTTTCGCTTCTACTTCTGTGAGTCCTACCTTCTCTAATAATTCTAATGCTCTTGCTTTTTTATTTTTCACCTTTACACCTGTAATTTCCATTGCCGTTAGTACATTCTGAATGGCAGTCATATAGGTAATTAAATTATAGGATTGGAAAATTACGGATACATTTTGATTACGGTATCGATCCAAACCAATTTTTCGAATATCCTTGCCATTATAAAGTACATAACCATTTTTAGGTATATCAAGCCCACAACCTAAGCTAAGCGTGGTGGTTTTACCAGATCCAGATGGTCCTAAAATCGTGTAGAAATGCCCTTTTTGAAAAGAAAAATTAACATTATCTAGTATCTTTACTTTTTTTCCGTTACTTTCATAATAATAATCTAAGTTTTTAAATTGTAAAATCGTCTCCATATCGAGCCTCCTTATTCATCTTTTAAAAGAATTTGTTTTGGATTTAAGCGTAGAATAGATAATGCTGGCAAAATAGTTGCTAATATAGCAATAGCTAGTCCAATCCCTCCCATTTTCCCTACGTCTTCTCCTGTTACACTTACGTTAATTTTATCTATTGGATCCTCTTTTTGATTTTGTACAGTTCCACCTGGTCCAGCCACCATTACAGCCCCATTTTGTGAAGTGTCTGTTTCTTCGCCTGCTGTAGCAACTTCACTCGAAAGTAAATTATCCCCTACGAATTGAGAAACTTTAGCTCCTGTTGTTAGAGATAATCCAAATGCTAAAATAGCGATACATACTACTTCTACTATGAACTGCGCCATCTGTTTCCATTTTTTCTCTCCAATGGACAATAAAATTCCCATTTCCTTACGACGTGCTTTAATCGATAACATAATAATTAATCCTAAGATAATTGCACCTGCAATAGATACCATATAGATAATCATTTGAGAAGTAGAAGCGATATTTTCGATAGGACCAATCATTTGTTTGTACAACGAATCATGTGCATCTAACTTAAAATAATTAAAATCAATATCAGATTTTTTTGCTTCTTTTTTAAATCCATCAATGTATTGTGGATCGTTCAAGAAGTACACGGCTTGAAAACTATTACCCATACCGTCATCTGTTTCTAATTTTTTTAAAGTAGAGTAAGGCATATATAGCTTATTAGCTGGATCCATCATAGGAGGAGCATGCTGACCCATTGGTTGCTCATTTGTTTCATAAATACCAATAATTTCAAATTCAAGAGTTTGCTTCTTATCCCCTGATTGAATTTTAATCTTATCTCCTACTTTCAAATTGTTTTGTTCCGCTAATCGTTTTTCCATTAAAGTTACATTCTGATCTTTCATCTTTTCTGTAATTGGTTTCCCATCAATGATTTTACTTTTTCCATTTTTAAAATTTTCTTGTAATACAGTTTTACGAACTCCTTCTATCATAAGAGAAGAATTCATATCTATTTCTGAGCCCGAACCTGATCCACCCGCTGCTGCCACCATTCCAACTCTACCTTTTCCTTCATCTTCTCCTTCTGAAGCACCTACTAGTTTAAATCCATCCGAAATTCCGAAAGTATTGGTTATGTAATTATAATCTTTTACATACTTGGACTTCGCTAATTGATCTGCTTCTTTAATGTTGAGCTTTGGTGGCTTAGGCATCTCTCCAGTTTCCCTAGTTTGTTGACCTAATTTATCAAAATCAAGACCTAAAGTGACATCTGCACCTAATTTTTTTCTTGCTGCATCCGCAGCTTTTTTTGATGCATTTTGAATTGCGAATCCGGCCAATACTAAATTTGTAACAATCAGAAAGACCGCCATCAAAATTAATGATGTCCCGACTCTTTTTTTCATACTGAGAATTGCACGTTTCATAAAGTTCATTTTTCCTTACCTCCTTGATAATTTGTATTTTATATAGGTTATCTAGAGTCTATATGAAGCTTATCTGGAGTTTATCTAGAGATATTAGGGCTTATCTGGAGTGTATATGTGGTGTTTCGTTAAAATAGGTAAGAAAAACTGGAATACAAGTTAAAATACTTAATTTATTTTGAAGATTGATAAGAAGTAGTCCATTTAATAGTGAATGAGGACAAACGAAATACTAATAGAATAAATTTAGTCACCAACTTGATTAACTAGGGAAATGCATACAAACATGGGATAACACCTTCCATTTATAACCACAGTATAGGATGAAAAACTATAACTGGAAAATAAGCCTCTTTCATGGAATAACAATGTGGTTATTTTTCTTCTTCACATTTACCACTCCCAATACATCTAGTCCCCACACGGTAAGCACAAATAAAAAACCACCGAAAGGCGGCTAAATTTTTAAACGTCCATTATTTGATCTGTTTATTTCACATTTTTTGTTAGTATTTCCTTTCATCATATCTAAAACAGAGCTATTTTCTTAGTGACAAGGTCGATCAAACTATATAAGCGGCTAATCCATTCTAATCATTCGCCATATTATGCATCATAATCTATAAAATACGTATCTACAAATCAAAGACCTAAAAAAGAAAAAATCTGAAACCCCTTCTGGCATAAGGAGTTTCAGATTTTTTTATTTTAGTAATACCCTTTGCAACAAGTTGCCATTAGGATAGTGTATCAGCAACTGGTAGCTATTACTATGAATGCTAGATTCCTCAAAATTATTCCATATTTTTTCATTATATTTATATTATTCTATGCTTTGTTCTAAATTATAATTCCATATTTATGGACAAAAGTTTAAATTTATGGAATTTTGTACAAGCTATTTATACATCATTCTTAATTAGGAGGGATTCTTTATGTTTGGTCTAGGAAAAAAAAGAACTCCATTTGGTGATTATTTAGATCACAGAGGAATCAAACAACAATGGCTTGTACAAAGAACTGGATTAAGTAAATCTCTGATAAGTGATTTAGCAAATAAAAAGGATCGTATTCCCACTTTAACATCTGCAACTAAAATCATTAGAATACTAAAAAAATTTGATAAGCATATTGATTATCAGGATTTTTGGAATATTGATATTTAAAACTTCTAGAATGTACTACACATCTAATTGTCTCTAATCCAATCGTGTAGATTACTAAAAACATAGATTTTCCCCTTTATAACTATTGATTATTTAACACTTATAATACAAAAATTACTTTTATTAAAAAGGAGATAAATTTCTATTTAGCTCTGTTCATATCCCCGCTTAAAATAATTAATGATTACATCCCACTTCATTTTTGACAAATCAATTCTTTAAAGACATTTTTATTAGAAATTCTAAATTTCGTTGTTTTTTATCCAGAAGCCTTAATATACATTTGATATTATTCTAAAATTTATAGCGCACTATTCGAACATTTTGTGAAAACCACCAAAAAACATCACAAACTACTAGTAGTAGGTATTAATTTCCTGTGTTTGTTCCAAACACCGTGTTAAACTGAAGGGGTTTAACAGATCTACTCTAATAACATTAATGAAATGGGGTATTTACTTGAACTTTCCACAATTAAAAATCGGGCATATGATGCCAAAGGTCCCAATTCTACAGGGAGGAATGGGCGTAGGCATTTCATTAAGTAAACTTGCATCTGCAGTTGCAAATGCTGGAGGAATTGGGATAATATCAGGAACTGGTATTTCCATAGATGAAATGAGAATGCATATTAGGAAGGCGAAAGAAAAGATTCGGAATACTGGTTATATTGGAGTAAATGTCCTTTTTGCAATGAATGATTTTGCTGAAAAAATGAAAGCAGCCATTGAGGAAAAAGTTGATTTCATCATATCTGGTGCTGGCATTTCGCGAGATATGTATACTTGGGGGAAAAATGCCGGCATACCAGTTATTTCAATAGTTTCCTCAGCCAAACTCGCTAAATTATCTGAACGATTAGGTGCAGCCGCTGTTGTAGTAGAGGGGCATGAAGCAGGAGGACATCTGGGTACCGAGCGACCTTTATTCGATATCTTACCGGAAGTAGTTGCAGCAGTCGAAATTCCCGTAATTGCTGCTGGAGGAATTATGACCGGGAAAGATATTGCTCGTGCCTTAAAAATGGGTGCATCTGGTGTGCAAATGGGGACAAGATTCGTTGCAAGTAATGAGTGTGACGCACCACTATCCTTTAAGGAAAAATATATAAATGCTCGATTAGAAGATACTATATTAGTCAAAACAACTGTCGGTCTCCAAGGTCGTGCGGTAAAAAATAACTTTACTAAATTAATAGCTGATAATAATAAAAAAATAAAAATAAAAAAGTGTATAAATTGCTTAAAAAACTGTTCTTATCGTTTCTGCACGCTAGATTCTTTGATAACCTCTATGGATGGTGATTGTGAAAATGGTCTTGTTTTCGCAGGTGCACGAGTAAATGAAGTCAAAGAGATTTTGCCCGTCCAAACAATTATTAACAATATTATGATGGAATATAGAGCATGTATTTAGCGTAGCATCCATGTATAGTTCTTTAAAAAATATTTAATGTTGTAAATTCTTATTTTCCTGACGATACATCAACTAATAATTATGGGCATTATTGATCATAAAAAAGAACACCTAAAAATGCTGTAGGTGTTCTTTTTTATTTATAATTGGATAATTTCTCTTATTTCTTCTATAGGTAACTTCGTAAATTTCGCAATATCCTCTACAGACATTCCGTTTTTATACATACCACATACCAATTGTATACGCTCGGCTTTTTTCCCTTCTTCAATACCCTTTTCAATACCTTTTTTGATTCCTTGCTCCTCTGCATGAGCAAACTTTGCAGCTTCATCCATTAGGGTTTTTTCCCTCGCTTCATAGGCTTGTCTGAAAGTCGAATCTTGACTCATTCGCTCCCACTTATTCATTGCTTTTTGTAAAATCGGATCTTGATTCATCGCAATGTCCTCCAATGTTTGAGTTAAGTGTTCATCTTCATTTGCCGGAAGTAATAACAGCCAACGAACAAATGAATCTTCCCACGGATTAACCTTCTCTTCCCGCCATTGTTCCATTAATTTAGGAAGCTCTATAACATGAATCTCTATATCATCACTAAACTGCTTTTGCTGTTGTACATTCCATAGCTTTCCCGTTGTATGAAATTCCTCATATTCGGGAAAAAGTACGAAGTTTAACAAATTAATAGTAATTGTTTTACTAAGAGAGCTGTAAGGCATCCCTTTTTGTAACTGTGAAGTATATAATTTACCCCAGTAATACAAACTTCGTTTAATCATGTCGTGATTATTATTCAGCTGAATTTCTACGTTTACTTTAGTACCTGTGTCTAATGTGGCTGAGACATCTAAAATTGATAATTTATCATCCTCGTGTTCTCGATGTAAATGTGGATCCTCTAATTGTAGTGACATAATAGGTGATTCTAATGAATTCTTTAGCATGGCATTTAAAAATGTGATAAGAATATCCTCACTACCACTTGTCCCAAATAATTGCTTAAAAGCAAAATCAATTCGTAAATTTACTAATGACTTGGTCATGACTTTCCTCTTCCTGTCTAAGAAACTCTCTTTTCTTTATTGTACATAAAAATTAGGTAATCATGCAAATAGGAACATTTACAAAAGATAACGCTATCATTCTTTTCAAAAATATAGGTTCACTAGAAGATAAAGGTACAATTAATAGTTAATTTGGTGAATTATAACATATATTATCTTTAAATAATACCTATTCAAAAAAATAATGGATTATTTGTGACATAATTGTTAAATGTAGGGATTTAAAAAGGCTTTCTATATAAAAAAATAGAAAGGTGATGGTGTACGGATAAAATATAAGGGGGATTTATATTATGTTTTCAAAAAAACAAAAATTAGTAACAGTGGTTACCACTCTGACGCTAGGATGTGGATTAGCTTTCGGATTAACTCCTACTTCGGCAGATTCTATAAGTAATCCTACTCCTATTAAGGAAGAACAAGTAAGAATACAAATACCTTTCACTGGATATGTTATTTCAGCAGATGATAATTATTTGGTTGTAGCTGACACTAATACAAAAGAGGAGGCACTTTCTTATCAAAATAATTGGTGGGAATTAGCTTCTCAGAATAAAATTTTACGTGTTCCTATTACTAGCAAAGATAACTATAGCGTAGGTGAAAAACTAAATATATTTTCCGTAGGATGGACTCACTCTATTCCACCAATCGCTGTTATGCCTGTTATCGAAAAAATAATTGAATAAATTGTATATTTTTTACAAAAGAAGATAGCCCTTACAAATGGCTATCTTCTTTTAAACTCATTTATTCTAAATTGGACTAAAGAAGTTTTGTTTGTAACTATCTTTATAAATTTATGCTATAACAACGCTTGTGCACTTTTGTATTTACTGAACTATGGCTTGTTCTTCCTTCTTCATAGCTCTAATGGATTGAGCTACTTTAACCATCATAGAACATTCTATCCTCTTGCGGAAGATTTTACAGCTGAACTCATGTGTTCCCTTAAGGGAACCCGTTGCATGTATTGTATTAGCTGGGCAACCGCCGCTACAGTAAAGCTGTGCCCAACATTCCTGACATTCCGTTTTTGAATAGCAATTACTCTTCTTAAATTGAGACTGTATCTCTGTTTTTGTAATGCCATCCCAGATATTCCCCATACTATATTCTTCTTCCCCAACAAACTGATGACAAGGAAATATCTCCCCCCATGGGGTAATAGCAAGGTATTCAGTCCCAGAACCACAACCAGAAATTCTTTTTTGAACGCATGGACCTTCTGAAAGGTCAAGCATGTAATGATAGAAAGTAAAACCGCTTCCTTTTTCCTCACGGTTTAGCATTTCCTTCGAGAGAATTTCATATTGATTGTAAATTTCCAAAAGATCTTCTTCACCGAGCGCATATGGTTCTCTTGGATTACAGATAACGGGTTCCATTGATATCTTATTAAAACCTAGATCAGCGATGTGATAAATATCATTGGTAAAATCGACATTATTATGGGTATAGGTTCCACGTACATAATATTCTTTATCTCCACGCTTCTCAACAAATTCCTGAAACTTTGGAACAATATGATTGTAGCTACCCTTCCCATTGACAGTTTTACGTAGATAATCATGAACTTTTTTTCTTCCATCAAGGCTTAATACAACATTGTGCATTTCCTGATTCAAGAAGTCAGTAATTTCATCATTAAGCAGCATACCATTTGTAGTAAAGGTAAAACGAAAAGTTTTTTTGTACTCTTTTTCTTTATTTCTTGCATAGGCGACAATCTGTTTGACAGTCTTCCACGCCATGAGTGGCTCCCCACCAAAAAAATCAACATCGAGATTTTGATGATTACCTGAGTTTTCTAATAGAAAATCGATGGCTCTTTTTCCAACTTCATAACTCATGATGGCCCTATTTCCATTGTATTTTCCTTGGCTAGCAAAGCAGTATTCACACGACAGATTACATGTATGCGCAACATTAAGGCAAAGAGCCTTCACATAAGTGGGACGATTTATCAAATCAATTGAAAGGTCCTTATAATCATCATCGGTAAAAAGCTTCCCATCTCTTTTTAGTTCTTCAATATCTGCAATTGTTTCTCGAATTTCCTTCTCGGAAACGTGGAAATCATATTTATACTTTTCCTGCATCATTGACAGGATTTCTACCATAGGAGTATTCTCATATAGCATAATTAT
The DNA here is from genome assembly GCF_038005705.1 of Bacillus sp. FSL L8-0199. Taxonomy (NCBI): domain Bacteria; kingdom Bacillati; phylum Bacillota; class Bacilli; order Caryophanales; family Bacillaceae; genus Bacillus; species Bacillus sp. FSL L8-0199. The sequence goes on from NZ_JBBOTS010000003.1 coordinate 213,568, forward strand.
TTCATAAGCAAGATCGTCAACGACATGTACCGAACCGCTATAAGTATCTAACACGATATTGTATCCATTTAATTTATATTGATGAATCATACTGGATAATCAAACTCCTTTTTCATAAAGATTGCCGCCCATATAAAATATAACTGAGTACAATACTACTTGTTTCCTATCTATTTATTGTATTTTCACACTTTTGATTTGCAACTCCACATGAGGTTTTACAAGCAGACTGACAAGATGTCTGACATGCACCACACCCACCATGTTTTATAGTATCTTGCAGTTTACAAGTGCTCAGTGTTATAATTCTTTTCATTGTTTATAACCTCCTTTTGAAATAATTTTGAAGAACTAAGGTATATATTTGTGAAAAAAATCACAATCATATACCTTAGTTCTTCATATTGTAATTATTTATACATTCATAAATACGGTACGTGAAATTACAACATTTATCTTATAATAAATATGGGCGTTTATAACTTTGTGCTACAACTATAAAAAGTCAATCCCATTGGAATTGACCTTTTATAAACCGTGGCAACAGAAGGATGTCATAAAACTAGGATTTGATATTGTAGCATTTCACTTGTGAAAAGTATAACATGATTAACTAAGAATAGATGTGTCAATCCTTGGAACATTAGCTATAACTTGATTTTTTGAGTATATATAATAGTTAGTGGGCTATAGAATTCATCCTATATCACTATTAATAATTAGCATTTTTTAATAATAAAAAAGGATGTCTAAAAAAATTCTATTTTTTTAGACATCCTTTTTATCTATTTTATTAATAATCCTGTAGGAGTAACTTGATATGTTTTTTTCTTGCCTACAAATTCCTGTTTACTATTCTCAAGATTAGTAAGTGTGGCACGGGTCTTTTCCTTCTGTGCTTCTCCCTCTATATGAGTAAACTCGATATAATCCCCTACCTTAACTGGAACGGTTTGGCTTTCAGCATTTTGTTGTCTATTTCCTACAATTTCTTTATTGTACAATATATTGCCCGATGAGTTTTGAACTTTAATGCTTGCATACGTACTAGTAAAATAGGAATGGGGGATACCCGCTTCTAATTTAATCTGCATTTTTTCTGTTGCTTTGTTATACTCTACTTTTGCGATTTCTCGATCATTATATCCCTTTAAAGACCAGTTAAATTGATTTCCATCTAAAACTGTTGTTTCTGGCATTTTTTCTACTTTCTTCAGGCCTTCTTTTGTAACTTGATATCTTGCTGTCTTTCCAATGGTTTCATTTTTGTTATTTTCAAGGTTAATTAAAGTCGCTCGCGTCTTTTCCTTTGTTGCTTCCCCTTCTATATGAGTAAGTTCAATGTAATCCCCTATTTTAACGGGCACAGTTTGGCTTTCAGCATTTTGTTGTTTATTTCCCACGATTTCCTTATTGTACAGAACGTTGCCAGAAGCATTCTGGACCTTAATACTCGCATACGTACTAGTAAAGTAGGAATGGGGTACACCTGCTTCTAGTTTTACCTTCATCTCTTCTACTGTTTTATCATAATTTACTTTTGCAATTTCTCTATCACTATATCCTTTTAATGACCATGCAAATTGATTTCCATCTAAAACTGTTGTTTCTGGCATTTTTTCTACTTTCTTTAGACCTTCTTTTGTAACTTCGTATATGGCTTTTTTTCCAAAGCTCTCTTGTTTACTATTATCTACATTTGTGAGAGTAGCTCTATGCACACCTTCTAGATGTGTTAACTCTATATAGTCTCCTACCTTGACCGAAACTTTTTGCGATTCAGCATTTTGTTGTTTGTTTCCATAAATCTCTTTATTATAGACCACTTTACCTGATGTGTTTTGCACTTTAATACTTGCATATGTACTATCAAAGTAGTTATGTGGTACACCTGCTTTTAAATCAATTTGCATTTCTTCTGTTGATTTATTTAAATTTACTTTTGCGAATTCAAAATCTCCAATCCCTTTCAGCGACCATGCAAACTGGTTTCCTTCTAAAATATTATTTACATTAGGTATATCTGGTTTAATTGGATTAGAATCCGTCCCCTTCCAAATCTCTGCTGTTAAAATTGGATATCCTAATGCAGCTACTTTTTGAATGGTATCGTTATTTGGACGTAATCCCCACTTCTCAAAGAAAGGAATCAAATTTTGTTTGGCTACTTTTGATGCTGAAATCATAAATAATTGTTTTTTATTTTCATCGGTTTGTGGAAGTTCACTTGAAGGCATGTCTCTATACAATTGATGCAATTTAGGATAGAAATCCTCTCCATACGCTAACTGTAGTTGCCAAAGCATAACAAGCTTTACAAAAACATCGCTAATTTCATCATAATTTTTATTCCCTTGCTCTAGATATTGAAATGCTTTTGGATAAATTCCACTTTTCTCTAAGTTGGATGGTTGATTAAATGCTTTTTCTACAGAAAGGCTGTATATATTATTTTGTACTTCTGTCATATTATAAAACTTCCAGGGCGATTGTTGTCTCAAATGTCCTGCCTCATGCCAAGGGCCCCAGCCATCTGTTATAAATTTATTAATATCTAACACGTATTGGATTGCATCTCCTACATATGCTGTTCGATAAGAAGTTGCATACATATAATAATCAGGAGAATGATTTTCTTCTACGTAATGAACATAATGTTTATCTACTTGTTCTTCAGATAATCCAGCTACTTTGTCTTGAATTCGAGTAGCTTCATCCATCTTTTTTAAGAGTTGTACAGGATCTGTATTAGAACCCAACAAATATTTCTTAACACGTGCAGGGGTGGCCGTAATTAATACACGTTCGCCTTTTAACTCCACTGCATGTGCATTTGGATATTGGTCCAGCATGTTAATTAAATCTTGTTTCGTATGCTTTCCTAGTTCAAAGAAAGGCGTAGTCGTTCCGCCTGTTGTAATTGTTGTTCGAATGGTACCACCTTGTTGTTTATTATAAAAATAAATCATCCCCCCATTTGGAGATTGGATTGTGTTTATACCAGGTTTTAATGTAAATGATTTTATCTTTGAATCTTCTCTCCAAGAAGCATCATACGAATACGTTCCAATATATACCTGAATATCTTGATTACCTTCCACATTAATCGTTATTTGTTCATTTGGCTTTGCATATAAACCAGTTGGTTCATATGGACTAAATGCCATACTTTTTCTTTCCTGTTGTTTCAGTACCTCAACATCCCCTTTTCCTGGGACTGTAAATGTTCTATTTTCTGATTTAACTGATTTTTCACTTTGCAGTGATGTCGATAAATTTTTTTGCTGCTGCGTTTCCTCTGCAAAGACATCTGATGAAGAAGTCATTCCAGAAGCAATTATAGTTAATGTTGCAGTAGCTACTAGTATTCTTTTGGTTTTATACTTTGATTTATTCCCCATAGTATCTCCCTCTCATTTCCTTGATCAATTTAATAGTTTTGGTTTCTTTAGCATGTACTTACGTGCAAAAACAGTTCATGAACTTGTATTTATTACTTTTTTACATAGTCCTCCCTTATTCTATTTATAATTATATTTTGATATTATTTTATGACACATATTAATACAACTTTATAAAATATCAATCAATAATGAGCTTTTATGTTTTGATTTGGTATTCTTAACTATCTTATAAATCAAATAAATTACATAAAGGTATTCATTTCGTATGAATAATACTTTAAATCAAATTATTTTCAGATTAATAATTCACAAAAAATTAATATTATGTAAAATCCTATCAAGGAAATAAATACAAATTGATTTGTCATATATACATTGAAATCACTAAGACATTTACTATCATCCGAATAATTAATTCCTTTTTCTATTTCAGTTTAATTTTTTAAGTTATTAGGAGATAAAAAAGCGAATCTATTTTGAAAATAGATTCGCTTTTTTACGTATAACATAAACTTTCAAGTTCTTTTAATTGAATTTTTTATAAAAAGAAAAGGTACTTCCCAAAAGAGAAGGATCCTACTTGCTCAAACATGTAGGTCGTGATAACTTTTGTCTCTAATATATCTCATTTATAGTTTGTTTAATTGACTATGTCTTTTAGAATACATAAAATATACTATTATCCCTATAAATAACCAAATGCCGAAATAAACCCAGGTTTTTAAAGGTAGATTTACCATTAAAAATAAGCAACATGTTATTGAAATAATCGGTAAAATTGGTACCAGTGGTACCATGAAACCACGTTTTAAATTTGGATGTGTTTTACGAAGAATAATAACTGACACACCAACCATCGCAAATGTTAATAACGCTCCAATATTCGCTAAATTCGATAATTCTTTTAAATCGATAAATCCAGCAATTAAAGCACTACCAATACCTGTTAACCAAGTTGAGAATACTGGTGCTTCTGTCTTCTTATTAATTTTCGCAAACGATTTTGGTAATAAACCGTCACGACTCATCGCAAAGAATACACGTGTTGTTGCATAAATGTAAGCGAAAATTACAGCCATAATACCAATTACAGCTCCAATTGCGATTATACCCGCTACTTTATCTTGTCCTACAACTTCTAATACGTAGGCCATTGCTTCTGGTACATCTAATTCCTTATAAGAAACCATACCAGTCATAACAAGGCAAACTATAACATAAATAATTGTACAAATAACGAGCGAAGCAATAATACCAATCGGTAAATCACGTTGTGGATTTTTTACTTCTTCAGCAGACGTTGCTAACGCATCAAATCCTAAAAAGGCAAAAAATACTGCAGCTCCTCCGGCAAAGATTCCGCTTATACCATAAGGTGCAAACGGGATCCAGTTTTCTGGTTTTACGTAAAATATACCAACTGAAATGAATAAAACAACAATACCAATTTTTATTAATACCATTGCGTTATTCACTCGCTTACTTTCTTTCGTTCCTTTTGATAATAACCAAGTTAATAACAAAGTAATGATTACTGCTGGTAAGTTAACGATTCCACCTTGTGTTGGAATTGTTAAAAGTGATTTTGGTATCTCAATCCCAAACCCGTTTAATAAGTTTTGAAAATAGCCTGTCCATCCACCCGCTACTGCGGCAGTTGTAACTATATATACAGACAATAAAGTCCATCCCATTAAGTAGGCTACAAACTCACCAATCGTCGCATATGAATAGGTGTATACACTACCAGAGACTGGAAGAGCAGATGCGATTTCCGCATAACATAGGGCTGCAAACCCACAAACAATTGCAGCAATCATAAATGAAAAAATAACTGCTGGACCCGCATCTCTTGCGGCTACTAATCCAGTTAATACAAGTACTCCTGTACCAATTATTGCACCAATCCCTAGCATGGTAAGATCAAATGCTCCCAATGTTTTTGTCAAAGTCTTACTTTCACCATCTTCTAATAATTTCCTTACTGATTTTTTCCTAAATAAGTTGGCCATAACACACGCCTCCATTTATTAAAAAAGGAGCTAAGATATCGTCTCCTAGCTCCCCTTAAGTAAAATAATTTTATTTTATAAGATTATTCAATCGTTATTTTACCTCATTGGCAACAAAGAAATGCTCACATACAGTTGAAATACGTTTTAAATCCACATTGCCACCTGAAATAACCGCTACTACTTTTTTACCCTGTACATATTTATCAACTTTGCCTGCCAGAAGTGCGGCTGTGGCTAACGCTCCCGCTCCTTCTACGACAGCCTTTCCGCGTTGCAATAAGTCTTTCATCGCTACTTCTAATTCTTCTTCCGATACAGTTACAATTTCATCTACTAGGTCTTTTACAATTTCAAAAGTTAAATTTCCTGGTATTTTTACCGCACAACCATCCGCTATTGTTGGTGCTTCATAGTGTTCTAAAATTCTCCCCGCATCATAAGAAGCTTTCATTCCATGAACATTATCTGCTTGAACCCCAATAATATTAATGGAAGGATTAAATGATTTCAGCGCTACAGCAATTCCTGAAATAATTCCTCCTCCACCAATAGGTACAATAACAGTATCAACATCCCACATATCATCCAGAATATCTAACCCAATTGTCCCTTGGCCAGCCATTACTTCTACATCATCATATGGATGTAGGTATGTTTCGCCTGTTTCTTTTATAATCTCTTCACACTTCGCTTTTGCATCATCAAACGTATCACCGTATAAAATAACTTCAGAACCATATCCTCTCGTCGCATCCACTTTAGCTTGCGGTGCAGAGGTTGGCATCACAATTTTACTTTTGATTCCCAGTAAATGGGAAGATAATGCAACACCTTGTGCATGATTTCCAGCTGAACAAGCGATTACACCACGTTCTTTCTCTTCATTTGTTAGTTGGGAAATTTTATTAAATGCACCACGAAATTTAAATGAACCCGTTAACTGCATATTTTCCAACTTCAAATAAATTTCTCCACCCGTTTTACTAGTTAAATAGAAAGATTTAACCAAAGGTGTTTTTCGGGCATTTACATCAAGAATTTCTTTGGCTTTTTTAATGTCAGTGATATCTAACAATACTTTTTTGGTAATCATACTAACACTTCTTTCAATTCTTTAAAGTCCAAACCTAGCGTCATACCTAAATTTTCGTAGGTAATAATACCTTTATATACATTTACCCCAGATGCTAATGATGATTTATTTTGAATTGCATTTTCTAATCCATCTTTAGAAATTGCTAGTAAATACTCAATATTTCCATTTGCCAACGCCATAGTTGAAGTACGTGGGGTGGCACCAGGCATATTTGGTACTGCATAATGAATTACGTCATGTTTAATAAATACAGGATTATCATGAGTTGTATAATGATCAATAGTTTCTACTGTACCACCTTGATCTATTGCGATATCCACAATGACACTTCCTGGCTTCATAGATTGAACCATATACTCTTTAACAATTTTAGGAGGGCGAGATCCTGGTATTAAAATTGTTGAAATAAATAAATCTGCTTCTTTAATCGTTCGCTCTAGATTTTCAGTATTAGATTCAATTATATTTACTTCTTCTGTTGCGTATTGCTTTCTTAAATATGCAATTCTTTCTTGATTAACCTCTAGGATTGTAACACTACATCCAATTCCAATTGCCATATCACAGGCATTAGTTGCAGCATTCCCTCCACCTAGGATTACAACTTTTCCGGCTGGGATTCCCTCAATACCTGATAATAAAATCCCCTCTCCTTGATGTTGTTTTTCTAAATAATAAGCTCCCATAAATACCGCACGTCTTCCAGCAATTGCACTCATAGGTTTTAATAATGCTAAATTTCCATCCTCACTAATAGTTTCACCAGCAATCGCAGTAGTACCAGCATTTCTCATTGCTTCTACACACTCTTTCGACGCAGCCAGATGTAAAAAGCCCCAAACAATTAGATCCTTTTTAAAGTAATGGTATTCTGCAGGTAGTGGTTCTTTTACCTTTACTACCATATCAACATCCCATGCCTGGCCTTGATTTACTATGCTTGCTCCTGCATTTATATATTCATCATTTGTATAACCAGAACCTAATCCAGCATCTTTTTGTACTAAAACTTCATTTCCAGCTGAAACTAATTTTTGAACATTTTCTGGAGTCATCCCTACACGAGCTTCCCCTTTTTTTATCTCTTTCACTACACCAATTTTCATATCTACACATCCTTTTTTAGAGTGAGTTATAAATTAAATTAATTATTGTCAGATAAATATAAGATTCTAAATATTCACCCTTACAATATTTTTCAAATATAATTTAATTTATAACATTGGATTGCACCTACAAGATACCATTAGTAAAAATAAGAGGTCAACAATTTTGTGAAACATTTCACAAAATGTTTTATTTAGTTGATTTTCTATATTTTATATCGAAAATATGATTGAATCCCTCAATACTTTGTGATATTCTTCACAAGAATATATCTTCTCTTTTGAATTTCGATTTACTATTTTACTATATCACAATATTAAAATACCTCATTTATTCTTATTATTCATATAAAAGAAATCTCGTTTTTAACTTCATGTTTCGGGTTAAATTAAAGAATTTCTTTTAATGTATAATTCATGGAATTTTACTCGCCTCAAATCATGTGAAAATTTTCACATGATTTGAGGCGAAATTGAACTTTCTTTACTTATACGTTTAATTTCTTTTATATTTAGTATCTGAAATGTATTCAAATTCTATAGCTGGTAAGGATGAGGGGCGGCTATTTGTATGGATACAGGATATACTATCAAATAATTTAACAAACAGGATAAAGAATTCATAAGAGAATTTATATATTTTTCTAATTGGGAGTGATTATTTTGTCACAACAACAACTAAAAAAGGATATTGGTTTCTTTGCAGCATTAACCACAGTTATTGGTACCGTTATCGGCGCCGGAGTATTTTTCAAGCCCACTGCATTATATGGAGTAACAGGAACAGCTAGCCTAGGATTACTTGCATGGGTAATTGGTGGTATCTTGACCGTTTGCGCAGGACTAACTGCTGCTGAACTATCTGCCGCTATTCCTGAAACGGGGGGAATGATGGCATATTTAAAGAGGACTTATGGAAACTTAACTGCTTTCTTGCTTGGCTGGGCACAAACTGTCATATACTTCCCTGCAAATATTGCAGCTCTTGCTATTATTTTCGGGACACAAACGGTTAGTTTATTTGGCCTAAATGTTAATGAACACAAAATGCTAATTATCGCAATTGCAATTATCACAGCAACATTTGTAACTCTTATGAACTTTTTAGGAGCTAAAGCAGCTGGTGGAATCCAAATGGCTTCGACTATATGCAAATTGGTTCCATTAGCATTGATTATTATTTTTGGATTACTACACAAAAGTGACGTTACTTTTCAGCTTTTTCCAATTGAGGCAGGGCCGAACAAATCTATGATATCTGCCCTTGGATCTGGTTTACTCGCAACAATGTTCGCCTATGATGGATGGATTCATGTAGGGAATATTGCTGGAGAAATGAAAAACCCTAAAAAAGACTTGCCTAAAGCAATCGTATTAGGCTTATCAACAGTAATGGTTGTTTATTTATTAATTAATGTCGCATTTCTAATGGTCATGTCTGCAACATCACTCGCAGGTACTGATACACCCGCTTCTCAAGTAGCTACAATTCTTTTTGGAGCTATGGGAGGAAAACTAGTTACCATTGGCATTTTAATTTCCGTATTTGGAACGATTAATGGTTATATTATGACAGGAATGCGAATTCCTTATGCCATGGCTATTGAGAACAAACTACCATTTAGTAAATGGTTTGCTACATTATCTAAAAATAGTCGGGTCCCTTATAATTCTGGTCTATTTATGCTATTTATTTCAATTATTATGATGGCCGTCGGCGGATTCAATACTCTTACTGATATGTTGGTATTTGTAATATGGATATTCTACACAATGACATTCCTTGCTGTATTCATCTTACGAAAAAGGGAACCCGAACTTGTGCGACCTTATAAAGTTCCATTGTATCCTTTTATACCATTAGTTGCTATTATTGGCGGATTGTTCATTGTTATTAATACCTTATTCACTCAACCTCTGCTAGCTTTATGTGGAATAGGTCTAACTGCACTCGGCCTCCCTATTTATTACACTATGCGTAAAAAGGGACAATTTGGTTTAGAAAATCATAACGAGTAGACCAGTCTTTCTTAAAGATGTGATACAAATTTTTATGATTAGATTGCAATTAATAAATAGTCTATTTTACTTCTTTATCTTTCTAAAAGATACATTAGTCTAACAAATAATAAACAAGGAGAACCCTTTTTGGGTTCTCCTTGTTTATTATTTGCCAGTGTTCTAGTTTTTTACCCTAAGTTAATTTACGCTTTATCCATGTTGCATTTCTACCTTTAGAAACTAATTTAATGTATCCCTGTGAATTTAAAGCGTGTAATGTTTTATTTATAGTACTTTCACTTATGTCTGGATACATGTTTCGAATATTTTCTTTAGTAAAAGGATTATCTTGTCTGTCTATGTATTTTTCAATTCTTTTTCTTTTAGTATGAGTGCTAATACAATTTTTTATTACACAATATAATTCTTTATATGCAACTAAAACAATATCTAAAAAAATTTTCATCCAGAAAACTACATTATGATCGCCTTGATACCAGTGAGCTGCAGATTTATACAGAGCATCATAATAATCTGATTCATATTCTTTGAAATATTTATCTATACATGTATATTTTACAAATGTAAATCCACTTTCAATTAATAACCATTGAATTAATATTTTTGCTAACTTACCATTCCCTTTATTAAATGGATAAATACATAGGAAATTTAAGATAAATTGAGGAATTAGTAGGAGCGGATGAAAATTCCCTTTAGCCCTTAATGCATTATATTGTTCGCATAGATGATACAAATATTGCGGAACCATATCATATAAAACAACTGTACGTAATTTAAATTGATCTTTTAACTTTGGAACAGAAGATAATACAAGTTCGCTTTTTCTCCAATTACCACTTTCAGAAGTTGAATAATTCATTAATTGGAAGTGCAATTCTTGAATTGTTTGCGGTTTAATAGGTAATTTGTGGTTTTCTTTTCGCACAAGTTCTAATGTTTTGCAATAACAAAATAAAGCGTCCTCTTCCAATGTTTGAGGGCTAGCATGATGATCAACTAATTTTTTTAACTGTTTATTTGAGAATGTAAACTTTTCATATATATTAGGAAAAGTTTTAATATATTGCAGTGATATATTCTTTTCCAAAAGATTAAATATCTCTGGTTTTTGAGTTTGATATGCTGATATTGCTCCTTTATATTCACTGATTTTACTTATAATATTTATTAGTTCTCTTTTAAATTCTAAATTTGTATATTTTTCTTCAAAGAAATTTCTCATCTCGTTCCCTCCTTTCCCTAAGGTTTATTACCAACTTTGTATGCTCTATTATCCCCCTAATTTTCACATTTCCTACTGTATGCTCGTTGTTTTATAAACGTCCAATAAGAATGTAATTAAACGATAGCCAGATGCACATAGAAATAACTCTCTTCCATAAATGTATGTAATTTAATAGATTTCTAATGTTTATTAACAAATAAAAAGGCACTTTCTTAACTTCTAAAAAAGTGCTTTTTATTTAATAAAATATATATGTCTTTAGTGACTTAAAGGAAACTATGCACAAAAGGTATCAACCTTTTGTGAAAATCATAACATATTTAGCTATAAATAATTATGTCGCTTCTAAAAACGTTCAATCTTGATATATTATGAACTAATGTCGTACAGAATCTTAATTTCTTAATAATGTTTAGAAAATGATTCTTTACAAGATGAAAGTACTTTATTTCTATTTAAACAAACATTTTTTCTATACTATTTGCTTTCAGAGTATATTAGATGAGGTACCTTTAAACTGTTGCTAAGAATTTATATATTCGACATAATGTTATACGATAAATTCATCTTATAGTATTGGTGACATGGTATCTTTTAATGTATGTACAGAATGATTAAAGTTAAACTTTTCTTCCGCATTTAACTCAATTTCTATAATTTCTCGAATACCTTCGCGATTAATAACAGCAGGAACCCCTATATACACATCATTATGACCATATTTATTCTCAAGGTATGCAGATACTGTTAACACACTATTTTCATTATGTAGAATTGCCTTTGTTATACGTAATAAAGACATTCCAATTCCATAACAGGTTGCTCCCTTACGTTCGATTATATGATAGGCCGCATCACGTGAACGAACAAAAATTTCGTCTAAGTCACTTTGATTATACTGACTTTTATTTTCTAAAATGGTTTGTAGCTTTTGAACGCCAACTGACACATGACTCCAAACTGGAAGCTCCGTATCACCATGTTCACCTATTATATACGCATGAACATTATGAGGATCAATCTCAAAATATTCTCCTAACATGTAACGGAAACGTGCAGAATCAAGCGTTGTACCTGAACCAATTACGCGTTCTTTCGGCAACCCAGATTCTTTCCAAGTTACATATGTTAAAATGTCCACTGGATTTGTTGCAATTAAGAAAATACCATCGAATCCGCTTGACATGACATTACGTATAATTTCTTTAAAAATCTTAGTATTTTTTTCAACTAAGTCTAAACGTGTTTCACCTGGTCTCTGTGGCAATCCGGCTGTTATTACAACAATTTGCGCATCTTTACAGTCGTCACAGCTACCCTTCCATACTTTTGTTGGTGATGGTGAAAAAGGAATTGCATGACTTAAATCCATTGCTTCTCCTTCTGCTCTTGCTTCATTTACATCCACAAGAACGAATTCTTCTGCCAGGCCCTGATTAATCATACAATATGCATAACTACATCCTACGGCCCCTGTACCAATTAAAACTACACGATTAATATTTTTATTCATTTATAGATCCCTCACTATTTATGTTATGTTTTTGTGCATTGTTGTTATTCTAATAAAAAGAGATTTAATTGATTTTGAATAAACAAATAATGAACTCGAAATACATTAATGTTCAATACCACATAGTTAAACTTAAATTCCTTTTCATATGTATTTCCAGCAAATTTTGCTCCAACATTATTTCTTATTTAACTCAAAAAAATATTATGTATAGCTTCACTAGATAAGATAATTTTTCTTTATCTACATTTCAAAGATTCTTTGATATTCTGTGAAAAATCTAGTTTATACATCTAGTTAAATAAAATTGTTAACGCTTACATTTTTATTAAGATTCACTAACGGATTATCACTTTTCATAATGACATTCATGCTTATATTATCTTCATTCAAATCTAATTACTGCAAATTTTTATTTTGTATATCGAAGGTTATTTCACCTATTTTAGCAATAACCCCCTAAAAGCACTTCTATACCAAACAAACTTTTTCAAAATTCATTTTCTAGTAAACCTCCCACTGATTTTTTAGAGTTTTCTGTAATAAATTCGACATGTGATCTTGCATTTTATATTAACAAATTTAGGTCACATAAGTTGTGAATGTTTTTTGTATATTTCCCTTCCCTTATATGTCTAACAAAAACAAATAATATATTTTATAAAAGAAAAAAATATATTTAAAAGAATTATTAAAACGGTATTTCCGGCTAATTAGGCCAACTGATATAAAAATAACATTCAAAATAATTATGTTATTTTTATACGAAAATGATTATATTAGTAGCTTAAATTTTTATTTGTGTTTGTAATGGGATGTTTTCCTCACATTGAGATTCAACTAAATCGCCCTTCTGTTCAGCTGTAGGGTTGTTTTGGGTTATATAATGATATACCATGCCAACAAATACAGATCCACCAATAATATTTCCAATTGTAACTGGAATTAAATTATAAATAGCCCCACTAAAAGAAATAGTATTGGGATGTGGCGATACCAGGGAGATTGCAAATAGCGATAAATTTGCAATGCTATGTTCATATCCAGATAAAAAGAATGTAAAAACCAATAACATCATAACAATTATTTTTGCTGTATCCCCTTTTACTTGAGAAGGAAGGAAGCATGCTAGACAAACAAGCCAATTACATAAAATAGCTTTGAAAAATAGCTGTATTGCCGGTGTATTCATTTTTACTTCAACAACATTACTTATCAAATGTTCATATTCAATTTGATCAAAAATACCAGTACCATAAAATAATAACGCAAAAAATATTGCACCTACCAGATTACCTAAAAAACAAGCACCCCAGTTACGACAAGTATCTAAGACCGTTGTTTTTTTTCGTAAGGTCGAAATTGTAAAATACATTGTATTCCCAGTAAATAATTCCGCTCCACCATATATTATTAATATAAGTGCAATTCCAAAAAATAAAGAAGCACTTAAATAAGTTGCAGGTGAATTTACAACGTGAAAAAAATCCCCTAATTTAAAACATAATACTATAATAAATCCAATATAGATGCCGGCTAGTAATGCACGAACAAAATATTGTATTGGGTTTATATCTAATATTTGTTTCTTCTTTTGTGCAAGTTTTATAGCATCAGCTATCCCTTGTTCTAACATAAAATTACACACTCCTTTAGTTCATGGTTATTATAAATAATCCTAAGAATAAACTACATGTTTCAATATTCACTTTCAAGATTTTGTTCAATATTTCACAAAATAAACATACTCACTTTACAAAATGATTCAAATGATGTGCAATCTGCTATATTCACTAAATCCTAGAAGGTGCATAATACACGAATATACCTAGTCAATATAGAATAAAAGAATAATTAATCTGGTATAAAAATTTTTAATTTATCATGTTTAGGAAAAGCACTCCATCTTAATTTTTACTTACTTGTATAGTGACCTATCAGGAAATTATTCGCACTTATACATAAAAAAACTTTAATTATAAGGTTACAGTGTGTTTGTATGCGTTATTCTTTAAAAATTGAAGAAATGCTACTAGCAGCAAACATATTCAACATTTTCCATCTGAAATATCTTAGTAACATTTTTAAAATTTCCTCTAACCTATGAGTTTAATGGGATCATCTTTGTATCTCATTACCCGAATAAAGATAATTTGTGACATATTTTAAAATAAACTATATATCAAGCAATCTGCTTTTTAAAATTGTTATAATATGAACGAACATCATTGCTCAATATTTCACAATCGAAAGGAGAAATTGATATGAGAAAACGAAAACGCTTAGTAATAATCGGTAATAGTATATCTAGTTTACGCTGTATTGAAGAGATTTTAATACAAAATCCTAATATGTATAGCATTTCTATTTTCAGTGATGAACTCTATCCTCTCTACAATCAAATAAACACTATTTCATTACAAGTAGATATTAAAAATAGAATACAAAAGCGATATAATTGGTACAAACAACATAATATTAAGCTTTTTACAAACGAAAAGGTAATAGAAATTGATCGTGAGGACGAGGTCATTGTTACAGATAAACGCCGTATTGTTTTCTACGATAAACTCATCATTGCAACAGGATCTACTGCTTTTATTTTTCCCGTTAAAGGACTGCAATTATTGGGAGTAAATAAACTTAGAACAACTGAAGAAATCCAATTTCTATTAAATATTAAGAAGCATGCAAAAAAAGCTATTATTATTGGTAATGGCCTGCTCGGTCTAAAAATTGCACAAAAATTACTTGATTTTGGAATAGACGTCCACGTAGTTCATTTCAGTTCACACTTAATGGCAAAACAAGATATCTTGGCTTGTTCATTACTATGTAACAAGCTAAAAGCAAAAGGGATTCAATTTCTCATGGAAAAAAACACGGTTAAAATCCTAGGTACAGACTATGCAGAGGGGATCCAATTCGAAGATGGCACTATTAAAAAATACGATTTAATTGTAATACCTATTGGTAGGCGACCTAATACACATTTAGCAAAAAAAGCTGGCTTATATGTTAAACGTGGCATAGTTGTTAATAAGTATATGCAAACAAATGATAAATTAATTTATGCAATTGGTGAATGCACTGAACACAATGGGATTACATTAGGATTTCCAGCTCCCCTCCATGCACAAGCTACTGTATTGGCCGAGCATATAACAAATGTACAGACAAATACTCTTTTTGCATAATTTCTTAGTTAATTAAAACTAATTCTTTATAACTTTTATCAAAAAAACTCTTCTTAATAATTGTTTAAGAAGAGTTTTAAACCTTTGAAAACTTGTTAAAGAGAACACCTTAATATTGACACATTTGCAACCCCGTTACGTATTAAATTAAAGTATTAATTTAACGAATTTCCGGAAAGAATTCTCCTTCCTCAAGCGTGTGAAGGGCGTAGCCCAACGGTAAGTGGGAGATGAATTTCGGTTTGGCGTAGCCAAAAGGTTTTCCTTTTTATTTTGCCTCTGATATAATCAGTCTTATAAATGATAAAGGTTGGTATATAAATGAAATTAGATAGTAATAACCATTCAGTATTCTTGTTGTATTATCACCTTGTGTTGGTCGTGAAATACAGAAGAAATGTGTTTGATGATGATATGTCAGACTATGCAAAAGATATGTTTGTTCGACTATCTGAAAACTATAACATCACATTAGTTGAATGGAATCATGATGTAGACCATGTTCATATTTTGTTCAAGGCACACCCTAATACAGAAATGACAAAATTCATCAATGCTTATAAAAGTGCAAGTTCTCGACTTATTAAAAGAGACTTTCCACAAGTGAAAAAGAAACTTTGGAAAGAGATGTTTTGGTCAAGAAGTTTTTGCTTGCTAACTACTGGTGGTTCGCCAATAGACGTAGTAAAAACATATATTGAAAATCAAAGTGAAAAGTGAGGTGAAATGATATGACAAAGCAGAATAAAGCATATAAATTCCGTTTGTATCCAACAGAAGACCAAGCACATCTTATGCGTAAAACCTTCGGTTGTGTACGTTTCGTGTATAACAGAATGTTAGCTGAACGGAAAGAAGCGTATGAAAAACATAAAAATGATAAGGATCAACTAAAGAAACAAAAGCTTCCCACTCCTGCGAAATACAAAGTAGAATTTGAGTGGTTAAAAGAAGTTGATTCATTAGCTTTGGCAAATGCTCAACTAAACTTGCAAACTGCCTATAAAAATTTCTTTCGTGGTCAAAATGACTTCCCAACATTCAAAAGCAAAAAAGACAGAAAGTCTTATACAACGAATGTAGTGAACGGAAATATTATGTTGCTTAACGGTCATATCAAATTGCCAAAACTGAAAATGGTACGTATCAAACAGCATAGAGAAATACCACAAGGCCATATAATCAAGTCATGTACGATTTCTATGACACCTACTGGTAAATACTATGTGTCCATTTTGACTGAATACGAAAAAGAGATCGTACAAAAAGAAGTAGAAACAGTTGTTGGATTAGACTTTGCGATGGATCAATTATACGTCAGTTCTGAGGATGAGAGAGCCAATTATCCTAAGTTCTATCGTGAAATGTTAGACCGATTAGCAAAGGCTCAACGAGTATTATCAAGACGTACAAAAGGTTCAGGGCGTTGGAATAAACAACGTATCCGTGTAGCTAAGCTGCATGAAAAAGTAGCAAACCAACGTAAGAACTTCCTTCATCATAAGTCTAAAGAGTTAGCTACTCATTTTGATGTTGTAGCTATTGAAGATCTAAATATGAAGGGAATATCGCAAGCACTTCATTTTGGAAAAAGCGTCGCTGATAATGCTTGGGGTATGTTCACTTCTTTCTTAGCTTATAAACTAAATGAACAAGGCAAACAGCTTGTGAAAATAGACAAATGGTTTCCTTCCACAAAAACATGTAGCAGTTGTGGAAATGTGAAAAATATGTCATTGTCTGAGCGAGTCTATTCTTGTATATGCGGTGTAAATCTCGATAGAGATTATAACGCAGCTATCAATATCAAAAATGAAGCAATACGCCTATTGGCGTTAGCATAGATAGCAATAAAATAACCCTTGGAACAAGGGAGTTAGCTCGGCTGTCTTAGGACGAATTCGTTAGCTACCAAAAGTAACGACTAACCGAGAAGCCCCCACTTCAAACAGTCCGTTAGGAAGTTAAGTGGCGGGTAGTTCACGTTTGATTATAAGGCATGTGATATTCTGTGACTCAAAAAATCCATACCTTATCAATTAAACCGATTGGTAACACATATTCCCTTTTTGTGATTTCCTCATATATAATGATTTTAAGAATTTATACAATTAAAATACTTGCTAATTTGTAATAACTCCTCTTTTATATTCTGAGAAAGGGGGCTTTTGTCAGAAACTGATAAGTCTTCTAATAGCTAACTGATTTTTTATTATTATTTTCTTATTTCCAACAGAGGCCATTAGTCCTAAACTTTCAAACTTATTCAATTTACGACTAATAGTCTCTCTTGTTACCCCCGCATAATTTGCCAATTCCTCTCGTGTCAATGGCAAGTTAATAAGTATTCCATCCTCAGTACTTTTGCCATATTTATCACAAAACTCCAATAATATGTGAGCAATTCTAACTTCAGGATTGTTTGTAGCTAAATTTTGCACTAAATTCTCTATCTTAGCTAAACGTTTTGTGACAACTTTTAACAACTTTAATGCAATACTTGGATTTCGTTCCATTATATAATCCATATTTTCTTTTTTTAGCATACAGATATGAGTATCTTCTATAGCATACGCACTAAAATTACTTTTTTCATCATAATTAAATATATTTAATTCACAAAAGGATTCACCACTTGTTAGTATATGCAATATTTGCTCTTTCCCTTGAAGAGTTAATGTACATAGCTTTACTTGTCCACTATTAATAATAAATAATGTATCTGATTTATCTCCCTCAAGAATTAATGGCTGACCCTTTTTAAACTTCCTATGTTTTGTCATTGAAGCTATATTACTAATTTCCTCTTCGGAAAGGGTCTTAAAAATTAGTACTTTTCTTGGGCAAAGCTCTCTTGATTTTTTATGATTATCGTCCATATTTTCTCACCTTACTTTAACTATAGAATTAAAAATATAATGATATCCAAGGTTATTATAGACATTTTTATCAAATATTGCAGTGACCCCAATCACAACTATATGTTTATAAAGACAGTGATATACACTATCTTCATAAACATATTTTGAATATGGCATAGAAAAATAAGGCCCTGAGGAGAAAGGGTGGCGCCAGGGCCCTATAGAGTGTACCGAAAATGGCTGTATCGGTATAAGTATCTGCTACATAACTATTATAGGATTTTTCAAAGAATATTTCTGTGACCAGAATCACATTCAAAAATATAAAAAACAATGAGAATACTGTGCAGTATTCTCATTGTTTTTTCCTTCTTATTCATCTAGTGGTGCAAAATGATTTTTATCTTCTCCGCACACAGGACAAACCCAGTCCTCTGGTAAATCTTCGAAACTTGTTCCTGGTTCTATATCCTCATCTGGATCCCCTACCTCTGGGTTATATATATATCCACATGGTAAACAAATGTATTTTTTCATGATTTCCTCTCCTTTTTGTACAGATTTATATTTTTTCTTTTAACTTGTTCATTATTTCACTTATGTTTGTATTTAATAAATCTATTCCTTCTAACGACACATGCTTTTCAATCGCAGATTTGTAAGAAATAGATGCAGCAACTCCTTCTAATGAAATCACACCGACTATTTTATTATCCTTAATAAATAACCTTGTATACTTCTCCTTACCGTCTTCTTCAACAATTGTTGTATCACATTGCTCTTCATTAACAACTCCAATTGAAAATAAAGATACATTGAATGCGTTAAAAATAGTGGTTGGAATTTCTTTTTTATAAATAGCAGTTTTAGAGACCATATTACTACCTGCTACTCTGCCTTGTTCCAAGGCAGTCCCCCATAAGCCTTCAATTTCATTATTTACTTCTGCAACATCTCCCGCGGCGTATACGGAGTCTATATTTGTTCTCATCTCCTCATCCACAACAATTCCTCTATTTAATTTAATAGCCGTATCATGTACAAGTTTAGTATTCGGAGTAACGCCAATTGAGTAAACAATACTATCACAATTAATTTGAGAATTGTCGTTCATCTTTATGCCAGTTACAGATTCTTTCCCGAGAATAGAATCAATAGAAGTATTTAAATACACCTTTACTCCTTCCTTTTCAATTCTTCGTTTCAAGAGAAGCGAAGATTTTGTATCTAATTGTCTTCTCATTAATAAAGGAGCTACTTCTACAATGGATACCTTTTTACCAGCTTTCAGAATAGACCATGCTGTTTCTAACCCTTGTACACCCCCACCAATGGTCACAACACTTTCTTTGTCCTCTAAATGACCTTTAAGCTCATCTGCTTCTTTCATGTCTCTAATAGTAAAAATATTTTTTTTATTAATTCCATTTATCTCTAATCTTCTATTATTCGCTCCTGTACAAATTAATAGTTTATGATAAGAAAATACCGCTTCATTGGATGTAACAATAAATTGCTCATCTGTATTAATTTTTACCACCTTTGTGTTTATAAAAACTGATATGTGATTATCTTGATACCACTTTTTCTTTTTAATTAACACTTTTTCACTGTGTAAATCTGAATACAGATCCTTTGATAATTTAATTCTTTTATAAGGTAGTGATGGCTCCTCACCAAAAATAAATATATTTGATCCTTTATCATACTCTCTAATAGTTTTAGCGGCATTTACAGCCGCTACACCACTCCCAATAATAACAAAATTCTTTTCCATGTTTTCACCTCCATTTTTCTATTAAATAGAACTCAATAATAAATCTGTAACAAATGTTGTTGCATGTTGGATTTTTTTTACTTTCTCCTCATCTCTTGGAGAGAATCTAATCCGAATAGGAAATTCAACATGAGTCATACCTGTAGATTTGATAACTTTTGATGTGCTTTGTACATTCATATTTGTTTCATTGAGGTAATCTTGTATCACTTCAATTGCCTCTCCACTCCAACCATATGAACCGAATGAAGCTGCAATTTTCCCTTCTAGGTTCATTTCTGTGATTTCTTTTAAAATGTCTTCTAAATTACCAATTATATCTGCATATCTAGTTGAAGATCCTATGAAGACTGCATCTGCTTCTTGGATACTCTTTAAAACCTCTAATTTTTTTGATTTATCAGCGTTAAATACTGTTACATGAATATTATCTGCTTCTAAAGTTTCTTTAATAATATTTGCCACTTTTTTTGTATTATTTTTAATTGTTGTATATACAATTGTTACTTTCTTATCTTGATTCGTATCTCTACTCATATCCGCATATAATTTAATATACTTCTGTATATCCTGACGTAAAATGTAGCCATGAGATGGTGCAATCATTTGTACATCCAAATCTTTTAGAGCTTCTATTAATGTTCTTACATATCTTCTATGTGGATGGATAATGGCATTATAATAACCAATAAAGTCTTCCGTAATATCTACATTCGCTTTATCACTGAAAATCTCGTCATTTGCTATATGAGTACTAAAAATATCACAAGGAAATAAAATTTTATCCTCTACACAGTAGGTAATCATTGTTTCTTCAGTATGAAGGTATGGCGTTTCTTTAAATTTCAATGTTTTTCCACCAATATCTAATGTATCACCGTCTTTTACTACTAAAAACTTTCGATTATGCAGTTTATACATCTCTTGTATTTCTGGTACTGCAATTTCTGTACATACAATCGTTGCATTAGTAGCTCTTGATGCTAATGCTGCCAATCCCCCTGAATGGTCGGGTTCTGTATGATTCACTACGATATACTGAATTTCTTGTGGATCAATTAATTTACTTAATGATTCTACAAATTCTCTTCCAAACTCTATATCAACTGTATCGATCACTGTTGGTTTTTCCGTTTTTAGCAAGTACGCGTTATAAGTTGTTCCTTTTGCTAAGATTAAACGATGAAATGGAACTTCTCTATTATCAACTTTTCCTACCCAATATATATCTTTAGTTAACTGAATTTCTTTGCCCATATAACTCAATTCCTCCTCAATCAGATTCGATTTACCACTGAATTATATAAACTTTTTTATAATTAAAAGAGGACTAGAATCACATTTTAAAAAAATTAATAAAAAAACACCTGAGTAACAGCTTTCTACTCAGGTGTTTTTAAAATTTATTTTGTTGCTACAATTACTAATGCCGGACCATCAAGTGAATATATTTTTTTATCAAAATTAGCGTAAGTTTCTACTGACTCAAATCCACAATCTATTAATATGGGAAGTAATTGTTTTTTTGTAATTGGATATAACTCTATACTATTTGAGAATTCTTCACCATTTGTATTTAATGTTACAGTAAATAGTACCTTTTTTCTCACTATTGCATAATCTCGTTTGAATGAGAAATGTTCTTTCGTAATTACTGGAAATATGAAATTTTTTTGATTTAATACTTTTTCATAGTTTACAATTTGAACTATGAACTTTCCATTTTTCTTAAGTTTTTTAAAAGAACGTTGAATGAAATCAGTAATTTCCTGTACATTGTCCAAATGAACCAACGTATTTCCAATACAATAAATACCATCAAATATCCCAGGCACATCGTCTATTTGCTGCATTCTAAGTGTATTTACAAAAAGTCTTCCCTTATGGGCTATAGCCTTCTCAGAAATTTTATCAGCCATTTTCTTCTCTGGTTCCATCGCAGTTACAATCATTCCTTTTTCAACTAATGCATTAGCCACATTCCCTGTTGCCGCACCTACATCAATTACGGAGTCCCCCTCTTGTAAATATGAAGCAATAAAATTCAATTGTTTTTCATTTTCTGGAAAAATTTCATCATAATACGGCATTAATTTTTGGTAAAAAGTCATTATTTATACATTCCTTTCTACATCCAGGATTGGAGAAAACATTAATACAACAATTAATCCAAACAAATTAATATATGAATATAACATAAACAATATGAATCATTATTAGTCTTTACGAGACAAAATATTTAAATACTATTATTGTTGTAATAAAAACGTAAATAGCATTTATACTCTCTAAAATCCCCACTTTTAAGATTGAAATATTCCTTCCATACAGTACTATAGACCGTATCAAACTTGGGATAAAAATAATGGTAATCGTTGGTGATAAAATAAGTGTAACAATCACAAGTAATAGATGGTACCACCATGACAGAATGCGATACGTTGGATTCTTTTTTTCACGTATCATTGTTTTTACATAAAACGTACTTCCTATAAAATATAAAAATGTTATAGTCGCTATTATCAATATATTTTTATCGACTGTTTTCATTGTGAAGTAATAACTTATAATGCCCCCTATACAAAACAAAAGAATTGCACATACATCATTTAATAAGGCTCGTTCATTTTTTTTGCTAGAAAAATAAATGTTTATACAAAAAAACGGGAGCATAATAATAGAAAAGTAAACTATACGCCATTCATAACTAAGAGCAATAGCTGTACATATACAAGCCTCACCAAAGTACAGAAAAAAATAATACAAATAATACTTCTTTCGCGGCTGTTTTACATACATTAATAAGGGATATGTAGCTAAATACACAAAAAACCACGCTAAAAAAAGAGGTATATGATACCATGTCCATTTACCAGTTAAAATACCTAAAACAAATGGAATAAGCAGCATTCCCCAGGCTCCATGCTGCTTTGGAATAATTAACTTCATTCTTCCACACCTCACATTTAATTTTTTATCAAAATGTTACGTAAGAATGATAAGAATTAGCATGTATATCATTAAATTTATAGATAAAAAACTTTACCAGTGAGAGAATCCCCCCCACTGGTAATCATACTCCACCAATTTAGGGAATACCCATCCCAAATAGTAAAATATAATGAATTTCTCATACTCACTCTTCTCTTATAAGATAAACCATGTTTTAAAAAAATACTGTGAGTGAAATCACTGCATTTTATTTTTATACCTTTTATTTTTTGAACTACCCCCACTTTCACTTCGTTTAGAAGTGAGGGATTCCTAAGTAAAGAGTTCTATCGAACTCTAGTTGATTAGGCTAACCCCGCAGTCCTTGCGGTTAGAAGCCTTATCGCTTCATTTTTTATATTGATACTTGCATTAATATCCCTATCATGGTGTGTACGACAAGAAGGACAGTCCCATTCACGTAGGTTTAGATTTTTAACGTCTTTGTTCTGATATCCACAACAAGAGCATAATTGGCTGGAAGCAAATGTTTTCGATACGACAATGACTTGTTTGCCGTACCATTTTGCTTTGTATTCTAACATGTATCGAAATTGCGACCAAGACACTTCACTAATTGCTTTTGCTAACTTGTGATTCTTTAACATATTCGATACTTGCAAATTCTCAATACCGATAACATCGTGGTTTTTGATGATTTCAGTTGAGATTTTGTCTAAGTAATCTTTTCTAGCATTTGAAATGTATTCATGAATTCTAGCTACCTTTACTCGTTGCTTATTCCAGCGAGAAGATCCTTTCATTCTTCTAGAAGGAACACGCTATGCTTTCGCCAACTTAGCTTCTAATGATCGGAAAAACTTCGGATTTTTAAAGGGTCTTCCATCTGACAAAATAGCGAAATCTTTTAGTCCTACATCTATTCCAATGTAAGAATTTGTTTTCGGAAGTTCTTGTACTTCTGTTTCAACTAACAATGACACAAAATATCTACCAGAAGGGTTCCGTCTAACTGTAGCATTTACAATACGTCCCTTTACTTCACTACTTTTGGCAAATCGAACAAGCCCTAGTTTTGGCAATTTAATTTTGTTTTCTATAACAGCAATGTTTTCATTTGTTTGTTTTGTGGTATAAGATTGTTCGTTGTTTTTCTTAGATTTAAAGCGCGGGGCGCTGTTTTGTTTTTTGAAAAAGCGTGTATAGGCATCCGCAAGGTTGCGGACAGACGACTGAATCGCAATACTATCCACTTCTTTTAGCCAAACAAACTCTTTCTTCATGGCAGGTAGTTTGGCAGAGCATGTACCATAGGTCAAGCCTTTTCCTGTCTCTTTGTATGCGTGATCCCATAAGGATAGGAAATGATTGAATACAAAGCGAGAACAACCAATCGTTTTGTTGATTAGAATTGCTTGTGCTTGATTTGGATAGATACGAAACTTATAGGCTTTATTAATCATCATTTCATTCACCTCCATTTCGGTATATGACTATTATACACCGAACGTATATTCGATAGATAGTGGAGTAACACTTTCTATATGTCGAACAATTCATCTCCCACCTACTCACTGTGCTGTGACCCTTCACGCTCCTTGAGGAAGGAGTCTTCTTGGCTAAAATGATAAAATAAAACATTGTTCAGTGTGTTTTTACTCTCTATTCATATCCTCACTCTTTGAACCTAAAACAAAAGAATTTTTATCTATAAATAATTGAATCATTCTATATCTTTTTATTTTTTATGAGCAAGGTAATACGATAAACTTCTAGATTTAGTCTCTTCTAAACAGAAAAGATTACATACTTCATTTATTAGTACCATTGCAGAAATGCACTGTATATAGTATTATTTATCGATGTTAAATACTATATATTGAGAAGGAGTGAATTTTATGAACAACTCAGACAATGTAAAACAGCAAAAAAATACTTTATGGACAACTTTTGATAAAATTATAAACAGTAACGATCAAGACTTAATGCAAGAAAATGCAAATGTTGATGGTCGATCTCCAATGGGAATGATGGGAACATTTGCATCAGAGAGCGCAAAACTTTATGTAAGGGAACATTTGCTTTCTAAACAAGTAAAACAAGCTATTAATCAAAATATTTTATACCCACACGATTTAGATTTTTATGCAACAGGAACAACCACTTGTTCACAAATTCCTTTAGCACAATTGCTGAAAAAAGGGTTCCACACTGGACATGGCCATATGAGACAACCACAAGATATTAAAAGTGCATTAGCACTCTCGTCTATTATTCTTCAAGCTAATCAAAATATGCAGCATGGTGGGCAATCTCTTGCCATGTTTGATATAGATTTAGCACCATATGTGAGGAAAACATTTGAAAAAAATAAGAAAAAGTTAAAAGACTATCCGCTAACAAAGGAACAAATCGAAGTGTTTGCATGGAAAGAAACAGAAAACGATACATATCAAGCATGTGAAGCATTTATTCATAATTCCAATAGTATGCATAGCCGTGGTGGTGGACAAGTTCCGTTTATTTCAATTAATTACGGAACAGATACATCAAAGGAAGGAAGGCTATTAATTAAACAATTACTACAGGCAACACAAGCGGGATTAGGAAAAAGTGAAACTCCTATTTTCCCCATTCAAATTTTCAAGTTAAAAAAAGGTGTGAATTTTGAAGAAAAAGATCCAAATTATGATTTATTTGAACTTGCATTAGAAACAACAGCAAAGCGATTGTTCCCTAACTTTTCATTTTTAGATGCGCCATTTAATGCAGCGTATTATAATGGGCACCCAGAAAGTGAAGTATGTTATATGGGTTGTCGTACTCGTGTGATGTCTAATATTCATGGTGAGGAGACAGCAATTGGCAGGGGAAATCTATCATTTACCTCTATTAATCTAGTAAAATTGGCTTTAATAAATGATTCAAAAGAGGGATTTTTCGAATCGTTAAATCATTATATCAAACTTGGCATTCGTCAATTGCTAGAAAGATATTCATATCAATGCACAAAAAAGGCAAGAGACTTTCAATTCCTATATTCACAAGGGATTTGGCGCAATGGAGAAAAACTACAACCGGAAGACTCAGTTACTGAGATTTTAAAGCAAGGAACATTGAGCCTTGGTTTTATTGGACTTGCGGAATGCTTGGTTGCCTTAACAGGAAAACACCATGGGGAAGATAAAGATTCATGGCAACTTGGAAAAGAAATTGTTACCTTTATGAGAAATAAGATGGACCAAGCAACAGAAGAACATTGCTTGAATTTCACTTTAATTGCAACTCCTGCCGAGGGACTATCAGGGAAGTTTATCAAAAAGGATTGTGCTGAGTTTGGAACTATTACAGGTGTAACCGATCATGATTACTATACAAATTCATTTCATATTCCAGTTTATTATCCTATTCAAGCAATTAATAAAATACGTTTAGAAGGACCGTTTCATGCTCTTTGTAACGGTGGTCATATTACGTATATTGAACTAGATGGGGCGGCAGCGCATAATCAAATGGCTTTAAAACAAATTGTTCAAGCAATGGCACAGTATGAAGTAGGATATGGTTCAATTAATCACCCAGTGGATCGTTGTAAATGTTGTGACTATAATGGAGTGATTGAAAATGAGTGCCCTAGCTGTGGAAATATAGAAGATCATCATATTGAAAGAATTCGCCGTATTACTGGATATCTTGTAGGGGACATGTCAAAATGGAACAATGCAAAGCGTAGTGAAGAAGCAGATCGTGTGAAACATAAATGAAGGTAATGAATATTATTCATGATAGTGTAGTAGATGGTGAAGGATTACGGACAGTTGTGTTTTTTGCCGGTTGTCCGCATCATTGTTTAGGTTGCCATAACCCCAAATCATGGAATCTTTATAATGGTACCGAGATGAGTGTGAAAGAAATTATAAAAGAAATTTCCACAAATCCTCTAACTGATGTAACATTTTCAGGTGGTGACCCATTTTTTCAAGCTATCGAGGTCAAAGAAGTTGCAAAGGCTGTAAAAAGTTTAAACAAAAATCTTTGGATTTACACTGGCTATACACTAGAAGAGATACAAAACTCACAAAACAAAGATATGATTGAGCTGTTACATTATGGAGATGTTTTAGTTGATGGAAGATTTGAAATCAAAAAAAGAGATTTGACTCTTCCATTTCGCGGAAGCTCAAATCAACGTATTATACGCCTAAAATAAGTATAATTCCCTTGCTTTTTTTCAATTATTAGTCATCACTAATCCAGTATTTATGAGCGGAAAGTATCTGCTCATAAGTACTGGAAATATACAATAAAAAAATTTATAAAACAGGTTAAAAAAAAGAGACATGCTCAATTCTTACACTTTTTCCGCAATGCTTTTGGAACATATATACAAAAAGGTTCGCTTTCCATGTAATCCCCCGTCATCGCAAATGCCCTAGAACGAGATCCCCCACAAACATATCGAAACTCACAAACACCGCATTTTCCTTTATAATTGTCTGGATTACGAAGACTTTGAAAAACAGGAGAGTTTCGATAAATTTCAGCTATCGGTGTTGATTTAATATTCCCGGTTTTAATTGGCAATAGCCCACTTGGGTATACATCTCCAATATGAGAAATAAATACAACTCCATTTCCATCATTTACTCCTTTTGGAGCGCGTCCAAATTCATTAACTCCGTCCGTCATCCCTTCCATCAATACATCTCTATATTGAATAATTTGATCTATCTTTTTAATTCCCTTCATTTTTTCTTGAAGAACAACGCGTCTATAGTGCTGAGCAGCTGTGGTTTTTATATCAAAAGAAACAGTTTTACTAAGCTGATATAGCCAGCGGAACACTCTTTCATGTTGAATTGGTGAAATCATATCTTTCTCTTTACCACGTCCTGTTGGGACTAAGAAAAATACACTCCATAACACACAACCTAATTCTTCTACTAAATTTGCGATATCTTTAAGTACACTCAAATTATAATTAGACACAACTGTATTAATTTGAATAGGGATTTTTAATTCATTTAAATGATGAATTGCATTCATTGTTAATTTAAATGACCCCTCTGTTCCTCTAAAATGATCGTGTACTTCAGCTGTTGGTCCATCTATACTAAATGCCCATCTAGCAATCCCAATATCTTTTGCTTTTTTAATCGCTTCTTTAGTAACCTTTGGAGTAGCACTGGGGGTCATGGAAACCCGAATACCTTTCTTCACCGCGTATTCAGCAATATCATATATATCCGAACGCATTAATGGATCCCCACCAGTAAAAACCAGCATCGGATTATCCATTTCATAT
Source organism: Bacillus sp. FSL L8-0199 (assembly GCF_038005705.1). NCBI lineage: Bacteria > Bacillati > Bacillota > Bacilli > Caryophanales > Bacillaceae > Bacillus > Bacillus sp. FSL L8-0199. The sequence continues at coordinate 242,044 of NZ_JBBOTS010000003.1, forward strand.
ATATCATCAATTAGTTTTTTTCCTTCTTCTAATGTTAACTCAAAAGGATCGCGATAATGCTGAGCTTCAGCACGACAATGTAGACATTTTAATTCACATGCTCTTGTTAACTCCCATATTACAATAAATGGGTTTTTATTATAATCACGATTTGTCAAAACGAAAGCCTCCCATCAACTTACATACTATATTGTAAAATTATATGTTCATTTATGTTGTGAGATTTATCACGCATAAGTTTTTAGCAATTAAAAATCCCTCACCAAATAGATCAAATTAAGATAAAAAAGCACTCACCTATAAGTAGGAGAGCGCTTTTATTTTAAAAATATCTTAAAAATTTATATTTTATATTTTTTTTATATAAATTTTATTTATTTATTATTTCTATTAGATTTCATCAAGTCATCTAGTAATAAATCTAATTCTCTACTATAACAAATTACCTTTTCATGAGTGAATCCATACTGCTTAACAAGCGATATTAATTCCTCTTTTTTTTCAATTACTTGATTTAACTTCTTATAATTAGACATAGCTTTGTACACTCCCATCTTACCTTCATACAGGTCATCTAGGCAGCATTTTTGTTAGATGTTCTATTTAAAACAATGCTGTTTATAATATATATTTCCCCTTAACACCCATATACAATATATTTACAAATATCAAATACAAAATCTATGAACTTAAAAAGTTATACCTACTTAACTTATTACACACCTTTATATGCTTGTTTATAGACTTCTTTTAATTCTGAAATCAATGGGAGTTTCGGATTTGCTGGTGTACATTGATCTTCAAATGCTCTTTCCGATAAGACATCCACAACATTTTCAAATGCTTCTTGTTTTACTCCTTGTCCTGCAATACTCATATTAATATTCAATTCTTTTCCAAGGCTGATAATTGCTTGTACCAGAGATTCTACCCCTTCTTCTACTGTACTTGCTGGCAACCCCAATGTTCTTGCAATATATGCATAACGTTCATCTGCCACAAAATGCTCATATTTTGGGAACAATGCATGTTTTCTCGGCTTAATAGCATTATAGCGAATTACATGCGGCATTAAGATTGCGTTAGCGCGTCCATGTGGAATGTGAAATTCTGGTCCAAGCTTATGCGCCAAACTATGATTAATACCAAGAAATGCATTTGCAAAAGCCATACCTGCAATTGCAGAAGCATTATGCATTTTCTCACGTGCTTCTTCATCATTTCCATTTTTATATGCTCTTGGTAAATATTTAAATACTAGATCAATGGCTTTTAAGGCCAATCCATCTGTATAGTCATTTGCCATAATAGACACGTATGCTTCAATTGCATGTGTTAACACATCCATTCCAGTGTCTGCTGTTACATGAGGTGGCACTGTCATTACAAACTGTGGATCAATAATTGCTACATCTGGTGTTAATTCATAATCAGCAAGTGGATATTTTATATTATTTTTTTTATCTGTAATAACCGCGAATGGTGTCACTTCTGACCCTGTTCCTGATGTTGTTGGAATCGCAACAAATTGTGCTTTTTGCCCTAGTGTTGGAAATTTACATGTACGTTTTCTAATATCTAAAAACTTTTGTTTGATTCCAAAGAATTTTGTTTCTGGATATTCATAAAATAGCCACATTCCTTTTGCTGCATCCATTGCTGAACCTCCGCCCAATGCAATAATTACATCAGGTTTGAAGCTTCTCATCATCTCAGCACCCTTGAATACTGTTTCATCTGATGGATCTGGTTCTACCTCTGAGAAAACACCTACTTTTACATCATTTAAATGCTGTTGTAAGTAATGTGTAACTGTGTCCACATATCCCAGTTCTACCATTCCTGGATCCGTTACAATGAATGCTCGTGAAATGTTTGGCATCTTAGCTAAATATTGTGTCGCATGTTTTTCAAAAAAAACCTTAGGTGGTAATTTGAACCATTGCATATTATTTTTTCTATTCGCCAAACGCTTTACATTTATTAAATGTGTAGCTGTTACGTTTTGAGAAACAGAATTTTTACCGTATGATCCACAACCTAATGTTAAAGATGGAATAAATGCGTTATATATATCACCAATCCCACCTTGTGCTGATGGTGAATTTACAATAAGGCGACAAGCTTTCATTCTTAAACCAAATTGTTTTTGTACTTCTTTATTTGTAGAATGAATAACCGCTGAATGCCCTAAGCCACCTAAATTTAACATTTCTTCACAGTATTTAAATCCTTCTTCTTGTGAATTTGCTTTGATACAAGCTAATACTGGGCTCAATTTTTCACGTGATAGTGGATATTCTGCACCCACTCCCTTAATTTCAGCTACAAGTATTTTTGTATCTTCTGGTACCTTAATGCCTACTAATGATGCAATATAATGTGCTGATTTCCCAACGATATCACTATTTACTGCACATGTATTTTCATTAATAACAAGCTTCTCTAATTTTATTCTCTCTTCTTCGGTAACAAAATAACAATTGTTGTCTTGCATTTCTTTTTTTACACTATTATAGATTTCTTTATCTACAATGATTGCTTGTTCAGAAGCACAAATCATACCATTATCAAATGTTTTTGATAAAATTAAATCATTTACAGCTCGTTTTACATGTGCTGATTTCTCTAAATAACAAGGTACATTCCCAGGTCCTACTCCTAAGGCCGGTTTCCCTGTAGAATATGCTGATTTCACCATTCCAGCACCCCCGGTTGCAAGAACAAGTGCAACCCCCTCATGGTTCATTAATCTTTTTGTTGCCTCAACAGAAGGTTTTTCGATCCATTGAATGCAATTCTCTGGTGCCCCTGCCTTAATTGCAGCATCTCTTAAAATTTTAGCCGCTGCAACAGAGCAACGCTGAGCAGATGGATGAAAAGCGAAAATAATTGGATTTCTTGTTTTCATTGCAATAATTGCTTTAAACATAGTAGTTGAAGTGGGATTTGTTACTGGTGTCACACCAGCAACTACACCTACTGGTTCGGCAATTTCAATGACTTCTTCATGTGGATCTTCATGAATAATTCCTACAGTCTTATCTTTTTTTATGCTATGCCAAATATATTCAGTTGCAAATATATTTTTTGTACATTTATCCTCATACACACCTCGACCAGTTTCCTCTACCGCCATTTTTGCTAATGGCATATGTTGGTCTAATCCAGATAGTGCCATTTCATGAACAATATGATCTACTTGCTCTTGCGTATAAGATTCTAGTGCTTTTAGTGCTTCTTTTCCATTTTCAACTAAAGTATTAACAACTTCTTGTACATCATTTTCATCTTTAATTACTACGTTGACCATTGCTTGTACTTCTTTTTCATCTGTCTTGTTTGTCATATTAAAGCCTCCAGATCACTATAAAAATAGATTTAAAATGTTGGAACTTATTGTTTTCATCTTGCCTATTAAGTAAAAGCTCAAATCATGTGAAGTATTTCACAAATAATAATATGAAATTTTCAACTACTCCTACTATACATGAAATGACTATTTTTTATTGTGTACTTTTTGTGAAGTATTTCACAAATATTTATAATAATTCTAATCAATAATTACTTATTTACACCATCAATATATACAATTACATTCTCAGTTGTATTATTTCTCAATTCAATGTACACCTCAGCATTAAAATACAATATTTGTTGATGCCTTAATATCTCAATTTCATTATCAATTATAACCATTGTTTCACCGAAAACTGCATACATGCATATATCCTTGTTCAAATATTTTGGTATGACAACATTACCTGACGGATTAATGAAAAAAAATGATGGAAATGTATTTTCAGTTTTATTAATAATTGTTTTGAATACATCATCATTTAATCCCATAGGTGTTACATTTTTTAGTTGCATAAATATCACTCCTATTCATGTATAAAAAATTTAATAAAGTATAATAAATTTATACTCTATTTTTACAAACTTATAGCTAGGATCTTGACTTTGCCTATAAGTTTATAACTATTAATTTCCTAAAGCAACAGTAATTCATCTCCGTGTAAAGAACTATTAATTTGTTATAGTACGTAAATCTCTTTGTGGTGGTAACTATACCTAAAATGATATTTAACACTTATATGTAATTTAGTTATTATTATTTAATGTGTTTAGTAGTTAAAAATTTTTATTAATAAATTTTAAAAACATTAGTATATATAATATAAATAGTTTTTTATTTAAAAATATATTGTTTGTCCCCATCCTATCTGAAATATTCCCCCTTTTCTTAAAATCTTATATAAATATATATCTTATATATATATTAAAAATATAAAGATAAAACTTATATAGGTTCATGAAATATAGAATAAAGCTTGCTATGACAATGTTTTTAACATGCCCTACTGTAAAAAATCATAAATGGTATGTAATGGGAGTGTAAAAATAGACTTTGTTGTACCATCCTTTCTACATAAAATCATAAAATAATACCACTATTCCTACATAAAAAATGAAGAAAAATAATTCACTGATAAGTATATTTATTCACCCATAAATAAGAAGATATTCTCGATAGTTGTCCCCAATTTGTAGTTATTTGTACACAATCTATACACAATAATCATAATTTAGTCCACTTAATTCAGTTATTCATATTTAATCACATAAAACTTGATGAATTTTAGTAGATTTACTTATGGAACCCTTATATAACAACAATGGTATGATATTTTTATTCACAAATGATACTTTTTATAAACATATCCACTAAAAATTTAATTTTTCTTATGATTTTATGTAGAGTAAAATCTCTATTTATATAGGTATTGGATACCTTTTCAAGTTACTATTGTGGAAATTAAGAATGATGAATAACTTTTATTGTATAAAAGTGCATAAAAAAAGACTCTATTTTCAATAGAATCTTTTAGAAAAGTATATAAATGTATCTAATAGAAAGACTTTGAATGATAGAGCCAACACGAATAGCCCTCTACTTTGATTTTTTTTCAAATATAGAGAGCTGAAAATGATTACATTTCTTCCATTACTTTTAATACCTGTTCAGTTGATGTTACTTGAATTCCAGTACGTATCAGCTGTTCCAAGGCACGTATAAAGGTAATTAAATTTATGCTACCAGGTACTTCAATTACCCTTAGCTTTTCTTTTGGTAATTTATCTATCTTTTCAATGAACAATTCACGTACATCGCTAGGAATAAAGCGTTCCTTATGTCCTTTTATTTTTAGAAGTTCACGCATTTCTATTTCTAAAGCCATATAAGCATTTAGATTTGCACCTTGTTCATAAGCGTATTTTCTAAATAATGTTTCTTCTTGATATCTTAGATAATTACGATGGTAAGATTCCTCTGTAACAGGTACGGCAAATTTGTTCTTTAATAACTCAAATGTTTTACGGAACAGCTTCTTGATGCTTCGGCGAGAGTACATAGAGAAATGCAATCCGAAATCAAATATAGCTTGTTCTTTTTGTTTTGCTGGTACGTGTTGTGTAATAAGAGGATAAATCCCTTCTTTAGCTGCGGTATCAAGAATATGATACTGTGATGTTTGATTCAGTAATTTTTTCAGTGTATATACTAACTTACTTGGATATTTTTCAGTGCGATCAATCATGTCACGCAAACTATGTATTACACTACGGATTTGTCGATGACAGGTATTTTTAAGTACATGAATAAATTTATTCATGTCTCGTGTAAATTCCCCAATATGCATTTCTTGTAGTGTAGATTCAATAAATCGGGCTTTACGGGCATATGTAACCTTTGGAGTAAAAGGATCACGATACTGTAGTTCGCCTGATTCTTTTCCACATAAGAAGTCTGGATGAATAGATAAAAATAAAGTCGTGTATTTTTTCTTGTTTTGAACCCCTTTTTGTAGTTTACAGATTTTGAATAGTGGAGTTCCTGTACAAGGCAATACAGTCGTTAGTTCTTTCATAACTGCACGAATTTGATGTGGATACTTCTTATGTAGAAAGCGGTACATTCCACCAAAGTGAGTCTTATTACCTCTTTCATCCTGTTTGTCTAAAGAACGTTTTAATGTAGTTTCTCTATGCTGTTGCATAGCAATATCTAAGAATAGCTTCTTAGATGCTATTGAAAGTTCAAAGAAAGCCTTTGTAAAGACTACAGGACTAATGTAAACATAAGGATTTGCTTTTTCTGTTTCTTCATTCATAAAATGAGTTATTTTAATTGTGTATCGACTATCTAATTCATTTTCAATCGTAATAATGTTATGTAGGCTTAATTTTCTTAATGCAATATAGAATTGAGAATGCTGTATACATGCCAATTCTTCTTTGTATTGTTTATAGTCTTCCCAAAGCATATGTACTGTTACGTTTGGAATAATACCATTCGTATAGCATTTTTTATGTAGATAAAGGAATACTTCAAGATCTGCATTTGTAATACCGTACAATTTATGTTTTCTTCCCATTGTCTTTGAAATAGTATGACGTGAAAAAGATGGCTTTGCCTGTGCAACAAATCCATCGATATCCGCAATACGTTCTTCATACGACATTTGATTAATAATATCTTCAAGGTATGTATCTTTATAGCTATAGTATTTTCCTTCCAATGCATCAACAAGTGCTTGCCAAGATTTTAATGTAACGATAACCGCATTAGTAGATTGTCCATTCAGACTACGTTGATTACGAATAACAAATGATTTGCTCATCTTTTTCACCTCCTATACAAATTAAAATATACATATCCGTACAATATAAAATATACCGATTTTAATTATAGCAAATCAAAATTCGATGAAATGGGTCCCTTTAAGAGCAAACATGAAAAAATGAAATGTACGTTAATCCCTTTCATATCAAGGGGTTTCGGGTTTTGTTCTATTTTTTTTATGGACATGATATCACTATGGATTTTCATGTTCTAAATAAACAAGGAAATGAGTTATAAACTGCTAATAAACGTTGTCCTAATGGGATTGGAAGCTTATTTTCATAAAAACATAAGGGACATGATAGGGCTGTGGATTTTCATATTTCTATTTATTACAATTCACGTGAAAATCGTTAATAAACATTGATGTTAAAGGGATTTATATGAAATTTGTTATCTATAAAAGGGACGCGATACCGCTAGGATTGATTCATCTTTTCAGATAGAAAGGGACATGATACCGCTATAAATTTTCATGTTCTATAATTCCCTGAAATTTGAGGAGATGTTGTATAAATGCATGGTATATAAGGGATTTAAGAAGATTTATTAAACACGAAAGGGACATGATACCGCTATAAATTTTCTTGTTTCATACCTTGAATATAGAAGAAACCCTTTTGTATCAAGGGTAGAAAAGATTATGAAAAAAAATATATAGTTTAATTTCATGAAACATGTAAGACTGGATTTTTTCATGTTTTAGTCAAAAGGGACATGATACCGCTATAAATTTTCACTTTGTATGTAAACTTTAATGAGTATTACCATATATACAAGGGCAATTTTAAAACATGAATAACCTAGCTTTTTCATGTTTAATCAAAAGGGACATGATATCGCAAAAAAATTTCATGTTTCAGCTAATTCCTTGAAAAATATTAGGTTTCTTATAACGTCTTGCCTTTTCCAAATGGATACAGTCTTGTATAATCAGTAAAAGAAGTGGTTATAAGCATACGTGCTAGATTATCACTAAGGGATGGTTGGCTAGAACTTACTGTATTCTTTTTTATTTTCATGAATAGGAACATCATAAGGCTATATAGATTTAAGTTTAAATCATTCTCAATTGTAAATTAAATAAGGAGAAGGATATATATGGATAATGTTCTACAATTGTTTAAAGATGCATTAGTAATATCAGCACCTATCTATAAACATAATGAACAATTGTGGTATAAATGGAATGCTTATTACTTAGAAGTTAAAGAAGATACTAGTAGGATCGTAACTTCGGACTATTTTTCCCCATCATTTTCAATGCTTGTACAGTGGCTTGAACAGCAACAAAAAAAGGGAATCTCCTCTTTGGAAATATTCACCAACATAGAAGCTTACCAAATTGAAATTGATGTGGCGATAGGATTATTTGTGGAGCAAGAGTTTTCAAGAGCAAACAATGAAACCGTGCAGGAACCAAAGGAATCTAATACAAGTTTAGAGCACGAGAATTACTATGAAGTGAATAATTCTGCGGTTTATTATAAATTAAGAGATGGCATAGCAAAGAATCAATTTGAAGAAGATGAAAATACAAAGTTGAAATCTTATCCAATTGAAACGAAAGATAGTAGTGGAGTTGCACAACTTTCTTCACATAAAGATGAAGATTTAAGATTAATAAATATTGAAGAAGCTGCTCGTTGGAATACATTGGTTGATGGTGTAATGAGTAATATGGATGATTTAACTGCTGACTGTTTAGATGCAATTACTATTCAGTGGTTAAAAGAGGCAAAGTCTCCTGATGAATTCATAGATTTTTCATATAATCAGGTATTAGAAATGTGTAGCATACCTAAAGCAAAGGCTAATAACACAGAATATTATCGAGCAGAAGATAAAATAAAGGTTGCCAAACGTATTGCTGCCTTAGCAAGTATTTTTATCTATTTAAATGATGATAATGAGGTAGTTGTATTAAATGATCGAGCTGAAGCAGGTAAACATTATGAAGTAAAGCGAGAAGTTATTAAGAGGCTTTTTGTATTAGATTCTGTGGTACTCTGGAGAGATACTAACACTAACGAATATATGGGGATAGAATCTTGCAGGATTAAGCCAGGGAGCTTCTTATCAAGTTATTTATATGGTTCTAGTAGTACAACGGCACTATTATCAAAAAAAGCGTTAGAATATAATAGTTATAGACATAAATATCATAAGAGATTGATTCGTTATTTAACTTGGCAATGGAGAATTCGTCAAATGTTTTCTAGTTTAAAAAGGCCTTACTCTATAGGAGGAGATAAGGGATTACTGGCTGTCATGGGTATAAATCAAAATCAAAAGCCAAATCGTATCCGTGAACAGTTAGAAAATGTTCTTATTGATTTAGAGAAGGAAAAGGTAATATCACATTGGGAGTACAGTGAAGATTTAAAAGAGGAAATGTTAACAAAGAAGAATTGGTTTAAGAACTATTATGCTCAGTTAGGTATAATCATTTTACCGCCGAAAGAATTAATGAATTCAATAGAAAAAATAGCGAAGAAAAAAACAGTAGAGATCATACAAGAAGAGTCTCCAGTGAAAATAGAAAATAACACTTTAGATGTTGATGATTATGAAAATTCAATTAGAGAAAAAATATCATTCTTCCATGTGAATAAAAATATTACAATGCGAGAACTTTCAAAAGAAATAGGTATATCACAACCTACCCTTTCTAGGTTTTATAATAAGAAAACAAAACGCCTTTCAGGCACGGCTAAAGATAAATTAAATCAGTGGTATAAAAGACAAATTATTATCGATAAGATGTAGAAAAAGCTTAACTCCATGATAAAAAAGAGTCCCTAAAATAGGGACTCTTTTTTATCATGGAGTAATAACGCTAGCTACCAAATAAATTGGCCGTATCCAGATCTTCATATTCATCTTTTAGTACTGCTTTTTCAGTTGTTGATTCATTTTCTATATGTGTATCTTTAGAAGTAGAATTCTTTTCATTAGATGAGATTATTCTATTTGAATCAGCTACCTCTTCTTCAATTGCTTGGCTTTCTTTTTGAATAGTAAGGTTTGAATTATTTAAAAGTATACGCTTAACATCATTTAAAAAGTCTTTATCTTGAAGTAAAATTTCTTTTTGCATTTGTTGCTGTATCTTATAATCAGCCACGTCTTGTAAACCGTGTTTATCAATAAAATAGCAAACAAGTTTATACAAAGAATCGGCTATATTGCTTTGTGACTCGAACCATTTAAAGAATTCTTCATTCTCAATCTTCTTGAGGTTCCAGAAGAAGGATTCTCTTTTTTTGTCGGACATACTATTTCACCTTTTTTCGAGAAAGAATTTTCTTGATAATTTGCATCCCCTTAGCATTCATATCTACAGCGTATTTCTCTGGAATCCACAATAAGTACATTCCAACTCGCTCACAATACTCTAATAATTGATTATATAATTCATCTTTAAAAGTAATACTTCCCCCACCATACACACATAAAACTTCAGCTTCACTGGCTGTATTGTTTACATATTTTTCATCTGTATCTTCTAGGATTAGTTCAGCTTGTTCCACTTTTGTAATATTAAAGTGGGTTGTTGCCTCTTCATGGTATTTATGATCTATATCTTGAAGAATTTGAGAGAATTGTTGGCGTTTAATGTTTGTGCCACGTTCTTGATTTAATAATTTTACAGCTTCTTCTGTAGCATGACCGACACCACGTCTTTCACCGCTACAAGCATCAATTACGGGGTTCACGCCAACTGTATAGATATACTCAGTTGTTCCATCCCCAATATCAGCATGTAGAATCTTTTTGTTTTTAAAGAAAGAGCCGTCAATTTTTTTGATTTCAAGTTTTTTTGCATATAGTTTAGTGAAATCAGTAAACATCTCCTCTTCCCCTTCAAGAATTGCAAATAACGGAGGAACACCCTCTTGTGTAATGTTTGCACTATTAAATGTTAAGCTAACCGTTACCTGCTCTTCTCCTACATAAACCACTACAACATGATTTGAATTAGTAAAACGCTGTTCTAAATGTTTAGCGTTTACGGGTGTCCATTGGCTTGCTGGGATAGCTGAAATAAGGTCGACAGTCACATTGATTGATTGTGGTAGTTCTTCTGTGCGTTCCCATTCAAGTTGAACTGATTTGTTTGCAATTAATCCTAGCATATTAATTAGAGGCAAATCATCATTGTATTTTTGACCGACTTTAATGTTCATGTTTTTAGGATTTTTCCCTGTTAACATCGCTCGATTACCAATGAAATACATTCCGGATCTTCGAATTGATTTACTAGCAATATTCACGAACATATTATCTACTAAATTAACTACGTTTTTTTGGATGTTTGTCTCTGTAACATTAGGCATTGAGTAAACACTTTGATATACATTTTTCATTTTTATGTATTCACCATTGATGTAACCTTTAAATGAATCGTTCCCAATATCACCTTCTATGTCTATATGAAGAGTTTTGCCTTTTAAACTTGCCATTATACATCACCTCTATGAAATTTATTTCTAATTTATATCTAATAAATATATTATAACCTATAAAACCTTTAACAACAAGGGTTTTATAAGGTTTATGAATAAAAAATATACTTAAAATATAAAATAGATATAAAATAAATATAAAATAAATATAAAAATAGATAATAAATCGAGATGTGTTGGGTTGTTTCGGGAGATTTCTGATCTTTTGTATTTTTTAGATATGTATTAGATATCTTTTGGATATCTATAAAATATAAAAGGCGTTATTGGTGGGAGGAATACGTTTGTCGAAGATGCCTTTTAAAATATCATGTTGTTTCTATGGTTTACGAATAGACTATTGATGATATATTTTGGGAATCCAAGGGATATCTAGTGGAATGAGGTATACATTTTAATCAGGAGGAAGAAAATTAGAAAGCAAATAAGATTAATTACGAATATGACTTATACATACTTGAATAGTTAAAATGGTTAGCCGAATAAACGTTATAAAGGTGTTATTTCGGTGTTTGATATTATGTGAACGCTAGGCGTTATTAATGCGTTAAACCCCTTTATATCAACGATTTCAATGTTTTTTATAAACAAATAGCTGATAAAAGAAATGAGATTGGAAGATTAGATGTTTTTTGGTGTAGTAACGCATTGAAAGACGGTTTTAAACTGAGATCTTTACTATATAAGTTTGTTTTTGGCTATTTTGATGATAACTATAACTAAAAGACTAAAAAAGTAGTATGCAAATTAACCCTCTACATATCAAGTTACAATATGTATTTTGTTGTATATGTTCTATTTGTATCTGCAGCACTCCTTTAAAAGAATAGAGAATCTATGAAATTTGATTTGAATATAAAAATTGAACAGGATTAATTACAGATTCATATATATTTGCTAAACAAACGTTATTATGGTGTTTATCTGGCGAACTTAGCAGATGAACACTAGGCGTTTTTAAAGCGTTAAACATTGTAATAGCAACATTTAAAGGTGGTTTTAAAGAGAAAATGGTTTACGTAATGATAAAACCTATAAATTTATTTTTCGAGCTCAATAATAAAAAAGTAGTTTATATAGGCTGTAAAGAATTTCAATTGAAGTATTTCTATATAAAAAATCACATAGATATTAAAGTAGTCTCTACATACATACTTAAATCATAGTGGCAATATAAAGCTATGTTGAAAAGGTGTTTTTTAGGAGGTTCATTGGTAACATACTTTGAAAAATAAAACTACTTTCTGAAGCAACTAATATAATATGATTTGGGATTGGATATATATCTAGGGTGTTAATCGATTTACATACTTTTACTGTTTATAGTAGGAATGTAGTAAGTGATCCTCCGTGAACGCATAGCGTTCACAGAGGATCACAGGAATGCTGGCTTAAAGTTTAAAAGTAAGATATTTAAATAGATAATGAATAACCTTCAGTGCTCTTGTTTTATTTTTGAAATTAACTCTAAATTTTTGTGGTAAGACATCAAATTTTTTAACCAAAATTATATATTTAAGTTTCTTAAGTTACATTAAATACAATAGTTTTATTATATGAACGTTTTAGAAGTGTTATTTAGGCGTTGTTATTTTGTAATGGGGCCTACTTGAATCAATTTTTAGTTGCATATTTACATATTAATTAATTCGATGTTTTTGATGGATAGAGCAGAAGCTTCGGTAAAGAGATAATATGAGTGTAATTTAAAAGAATCTTCTTTTTTATATAAGGAGATTCAAGATAGAAATCTTAGTCCGGAGAGAAGTACGATGGATATAAGCATATGTTTTTTGAAATGAATTACTCTAGTCCAAACAAAATAAAATTCTACAAAAGAAACAAACGAACGGAAATATGGTTATAATAGATGATCAAACAAAAATATCTATAATCTATAGTGGAACGCTGTTTGTAAAGCCTATGAATTAGTACGACTGTTAGATGATACATAAAAGAATTAATGAAAATTGGTACTTCTGTTGAGAATGATGTGGGATTAGGAATAAAAGAAGTCTTTTTATTTATAAAAAAGCTAAATTTGTTCCAACAGTAGAAACTAGCTAATAAAAACAAAACGTATTCTTTTCAGAAGAACGAATGATACTTTGAACTGGCATATGTAGTCTAAAGAAGGCAATAATTTTTTGATGTATCTTAGATGTAATTTCAATAACGTTGGAGTCGAAGGCAAAATGTAATGAGGAGAAAGTTATAGTTATATCTAATCGCATGCTTTAGGCATTTATTTTAGAGGTTTTACGAATGAATTTTTCATTATTATGGCATATTCTATAATAGATATATTAATCAAGGATTAACTAAAAAAATAAATCAATTCATTTCTAGCTTTACAATATAATTATAAAAAAATAGAAAAATTTTATAATGGGATTTATGAGTGTAACGAAAGTTACTATCACACATTGAGGGTTTCATGAACGTTATAAAAACGGTCATGAAACCCTCAGAAAATATTTTTAACACTACTAACAATTTTTTGTATAGGATGTATTTAATATGAGAATACTATTTATGTGAAACTGTGACCTCTTAACAATATTGCGATCTATTTAATATATGAGATTACTGTTTTATCCTGTTTTTCATAATTTCGTCAAGCATGGGACGATAGTTTACAATTGCAATGAGTTTTCTGCAACCAACATCCTATCTTAAGAATTCATAAAAAGCAATATCTACAATTATATGATAACAAGCCAAGCATTTTGGCTTACGTCAATTGGCATACACCTACCACGTTCACATTTTTGAGGAAATGGTTCTTTGTCAGAGATTGATAAAATTTATGCAATAATTTTGAGAGTGCTACTTTTAAGCAACTATGCTTTTAAATGATGTTACCAAATCGAAGATGTTATAAATTTAAATTATTAATCCTAACTATAATCTATAAAGGTTAAGTGAATATTTTAAGGTATCGGGATTCTTGGAGAATCTAAACGTTATCAAAGTGTTATTTTAGTGTTTATTTTCACGTGAACGCTATCCGTTATTTTACCGACTAATCCCTTAACTACAACGTTAGGAGTTATTTAAAGAGTGTTACACCTAACAGATGTATGAATAAATAAAATAAGGATTCATATGATGTTTTGTTCCATTTGAATGATAAAAATAAAATATATCTATACATAAATTAGTATTCTATATATTACTTAATTATTATAATATAATATATTTTATAATTAGTACTAAATGTTATAAAAACAATTTCAACTAAATGAAGTAAAAATATATCGTATTAAATTCTTTAAACAGGGATCAACTTGCAAGGAGCAAAGTATAATCTTCCAAGGGCGTATTTCAAGAAATCCACTAATTTTAGCTGTGTTATAGATGTTCATGAGAGTTTCATTCTTATAACACACATTATGATAAAGGTATTAACACAAGTTTAAATCATAAGAAGGAAGTATTTTATTTATAAAGTATATGAATTACGAGAATAGCCACCTAACAAATAAGAAATGGAGTGTCTTTTTATTTAATAATCTTGCATCTCCAAACATCCTTACAGGCTGTTTGAGGCGCAAGATGTTTAATACTGTAGGAATAAAAAAATGAACGCTTACGAAACGTTAATTTAACCATTCGTAAAACGTGAACGCATAGCGTTCACAAGGAATTCGGCACATTAATATTATACGTTTAGATATATTTATATCTAAACGTATAATGTGGCTTTAGGATAGATATGTCTTATTTAACAGTGTTGATAACGCGTATAAATTAGTAATAATGAACGCTGCGATGGTATGGTGCTTTTTTATCATTACAAATCTTAAGATGTATCCTAAGTTAATGTTAAGCTTAATATAACAAATACAATCTGATAAATTTATTAAAGTAGGCTGGAGATATATGAAGTATCTTTGGAATCCATAAGGCAGGACAAAGGGATAAGTAGTTGTGATTATGCTAAAATCTTTTTAACTTAAGTGTTATTAAGTGTTTTTTATGTGAACACTACCCGTTTTTTTGGCGTTTATCTCTTTAATATCAATATCCTGAGTTGTTTAAAGGATACAATATATGCTAAAGCAATATATAAAATCTGATAGGGTGTATCAATTAATAGTCCATAATAAAGCTGGATGTTTCTATGTTGTACTAATTAATGAACGTTATAATAACGACCCTGACTATGCTATATATGTTATAAAGTATTTTAAGCAAGTGGTATGAAATAAAGTAGTTGCTAAATTAAAAATAGTTGATGTTAGTAGACTATGTTCGAAGTATGATTACGGAAATATAGACATTAATTGGCGTGTTCTTCCTATGGCACATATCTTATTAGCAAAGTTTTAAATTATAAGAGCGATAAGAATCGTCTAAAAGGCCTAGGAGCTATGTGATAGCGGCCTAACAAATTAAAGAATGGAAAATTTTCTTTGTTTAGTGTTTTGAACTTGAAACGATCTGTAAGGATATTAGATGGCAAGTATTTTAATACAATAAAAAAACGCTATGAGCGCTTACAAAACGTTAATTTAACGTTTTGTAAATAATGAACGCTATGCGTTCATTAGAGATTCAGTGCATAAATATAGTAGTTTTCCTTTAAGGACGACATAATGTAACTTTAGAAGTAAAAGATATGGCCTTTAATAATAGCGTTTATAACGCATAGGATTTAATAATAATGAATGCTGTGATTGATGACATTTATATGAAAAAATTTAGTCTGGCAAAATGAATTAAAGAAGACTAGAAAAAACATGGAGTTTCCTATACAGGTTTATTATGTGGTTAAGAAATTAGAGGATTTGTCAATCTTACCTAAAAATTGACAAAGTAAACACTTAACTAATTTTAGGAAATAGGATTAACATGTTTTTATTAGCGATATAAAGAGTTTTTTGAATCCATAAGAAAGGTCCAATAAGATATGTTAAGAAAAATATATTGGACAACTGAGTACCTAGTATCCTTGAGGTAATGGATACCTAAGTACAGAAGCCAAACGGTTTCTAATTCAGTAGGCTATCCCGATAGTTCTTATGTTTAGCTTCATTTCTAAGATTGAGCGCTGTGTTACGATCTCTATCATGACGTGTGCCACAATAAGGATAATCCTACTCACGAATGTTTAGATTTTTAGCATCTATGTTTTTATAGTTGCAATTGGAACATAATTGACTAGAAGCAAATGTTTTAGATATTACAACTAATTGTTCACTACACCACTTTACTTTATATTTCAACATTGTTTGAAATTGTGACCAAGACATGTCACTAATCGCTTTTACAAGCTTTCTATTTTTGAGCATACCACTGAATTATAAGTATTCTTTACCAATGACATGATGCTTTTTGATGATTTTAGTAGAAAGTTTATGTAATTAATCAACCCTTATAATAGCATCATGTATCACAGGCTATTTATTCTAGTTAGGATTAGTAACACAAGTTGTAAAAAACTACACTCTTCGAAATTTAACAAGAAAAAACGTATCATAGAATTTTTTTTTACAAAACTACATATTCGTGTTGTAAGGATGAGCAAAAAAAAAACGGTAGCTACCGCTTTTTTTGCTCAATTAGATATATTTGATAAAAAACGTATATCTGATTTAATTTAAATTAAATAAACGTTGAATGAACGTTTTTTTGGTGTTATCTTGCTGTTCTTGGCGATCTTCATTTAATAGTTCAATTGCTTTATCCAGTTTTTCTTGTAATAACTGAATCTGTAGATCTTTGTCTTCTTTTTCTGAGCGTTCCTGTAATAACAATTTAATGATATCTTGGTTTTGTTGTACAATTTTATCTTGTTGCTCAAGCATGTGAGAAAATTTTTCTTGAATCATCAAAATATCAGTTTCTGAACGTTTTCTGAGCGTTACTTGAACTTCATTTTCCTCATGAACGCTATCCGTTTTCTGAGCGTTCTCTTCAGTATTTTCCATGCTTTCCATACTTCTTGTTGCAGCTTCTTCTAGTTTCCAGTTTTGATTTAAGTATTCTTTCATTTGCTTTAAGATATCTATATCATTCTCATAGTAAATTCGTTGATTACGCTCATTTCTTTCAAATATATATTCCATTTTTTCTAGTTCAATTGACCATCTGCGAAGTGTATTGGTGTTTATATCTAGTTGTTTTGCTACTTCTTGTGCAAAATATCCATATTCCAAACTTCACACCTCCATTATTTGTATGTTAGATATTGATTCGTTCTTGAAAAGATCTTTCCTTTAAGAGTAGAAATTTTTATAGGCAGCCATCTAATCATTTGTACTCATATCAGTTTGTTTGTATACATACTTATATATTAAGTCAGTCTATACATCTAGCGTTAATATTTTTCCAACAATGAACGCTATTCGTTCTAATAGCGTTCATTGTTGGAAGTGAACAAGTATTTATACAACATTAATGTACATAGGAAACTATTTTAAAACTAACTATTAATATTAGAAGTTTGTTGCTGATATAAGAATTTTACTAGATATTTGCAATAGAATCAAAGCTTTCATTAATAGAATTAGCAATTAAGTACGGTTTTTATAGTACATATGCCTAAAAAGCTTTATTTATATGTGAACGCTATGCGTTAAAGTAGCGTTTTATTGTTGTATGAAAGCATGTATAGGTATTGTTTGAATTTTTAAAAGATGCTGATATTATTTGTTGGGTTTTGAATCTCAAACAGGGTTATTTTTATAAGTGAAAAGTAATGAGGATATTGGGAGATGAAATATATTAATTAAATATTAAATAATCATAGCTAAAAAAACTTAATTTGAGGTTTCATTTGTATTAGTATGGACCAGATTTCTGAATAATATACATTATAAATTTGATATGAAATGTAGATGTGTATAGGAAGATGAAAAGGGGGGCAATAAATCTAGACGTTTATTAATCTTACTAGTAATTAGGGTGAAGGATTTCAAGAGTCGTTAAAAGTAATAGAACAGATGCTAGAACAAAATGTAGATTGTACTATAGTTGAAGAGGGGGACGAAGACGCTTGTATAATGAAATCAGTTGTTAAGACAATTCGTAAAATAAGTTATTATACCTTTTAAAGAGTGAAATCAATGAGTACGAAGATTTTAAAGAACATAGGTAATTTAGAAAAAGTTAATTCAATATTATTGAACAATTTTGATGAATAACAAAAGACCAGTGTAGTTATATAACCAATAGAATCATATTTTAATCGATTGTTTAAAATATGAATTATGCCAAATTATATAAAAAGTTAGGGAATCTTTTAGAAAATATGCTAAGCCTCCCTAAAAAGTTACAAATAGATGCAAAGTACTATATTTAATAAATCTTGTTTTAGAAATTAAAATAAATAAAAACATTAGAATTAATATTTGGGCCATAATGGTTATTGTATCAAGGTATTGGAGATTTTTACTTAGTAAATTTCTAAGTAAATAGTTTAGTAAATAATAATTGAATATACTGTATTCATAAGGTTTAAATTTTATAGTTGAATTAAAAAGAAAAAACTATAGTACATAGAAAATATATATGATTTATGAGTTGTTTAATTGAAGACCAACAAGGTCATAAAGAACTATAGGAAGACATTACAAATAGCCTTGCTGTATATGTTTTTTTTCAGCAAGGCTATTTGTAATTGGATTTTTTTGATTTTAATCGTGTTCTTCTAGAAAATTATAGAAAACAAATGTATGACTATTAGTTGTATCTGAGAGTGACCTTGTATTTTGTGCATTACGTTTTCTACGTTCTTGCTTCTGTTTAGATTTTTGATTAAACATTTTTATGAAATGTGCAGGATTACTGTTTTCAGCTTTATTAAACTGGAACCATTGCACACATTCTTCAAAATCCCATCTTGTGTAGCGATCAATATCCGGTGGCAATCTTAAAACAATTGTATACGCATCATTTTCAGATAGGTATGTTAGCTCTTGACTCAAAATGTAGTAATACGCTCTTTTCTGATCTTCACTCAAATAATCATTTAATTCTTGTAATCTATTATTTTTTCCTTGTTTCTCATGATTGACAGCAGGTTTTGATTGCTCTTCAATGCTGAAAAAATCTAAGGAAGGTGAAGGTTTAAAATTGTTTTTTTGCATAAATTCAAGATTTGTTACATCAGAGTTTTTACTAATTTTGTTCTTTAAAAATCTAGTAAAAGTAGCACAAACATCAATTGCTACAGCCCATTTTATCTTGAAATATTCAACAATCTTTAAATAGTTATTATGTATTGTTAAGATGTAAACAGAGGGGGCGATCTTTCCATGTCGTCTTACCTTTATTTGTTGGCATACTCCTAAATCTTGCAGCCAATTAAAAACGTAATTAATAATAGGTTTTGAAATTCCAGATTTTTTGCTGATGTGTTCTTGTCTAACTTGACTATAGCCTTCTTGTACTAAATAAGATAAAACAGTCTCTAAAGCTTCGTATTTCCTTTTGGTAAGATAATCTTTTGTGGTAGCACCTTCACACTCTAGGACAATACTATCAATATAAGAAATTATTTTCTTGATTTCTTGATTGATAGCTCCAGGAGTTTTAGATAAGTGATGAATGTGGGGACTTAGTTCCGCTTTTGCTCGACTTAACAAAAAGTTTCGTGAAATCACAAAAAAACCTCCTATTTCTCCCACTAAACACATACAGAAAAAACATGGAAAAATAGAGGTTCTTATTCACATTAAATTCACCTTATGTTATAATTATCGTCATAAGTGAACATTAAAAATGTTAAATAAGACCCTTGCTATTCTAGGAGTTTTAAATTGGTTCATGTCGCCAAACTAGAGACCAATTTAAAACTGAGTATAGTGGGGTTTTTTTTCTGTCTACATATTAAAAAAAACATTTTTTCTTCAAAATACAATCTTTCTTTTTATCTTATATTGTTATTAAAATAATATCAATCCCCTCAAGTAGCCTTTGTTATCCTATCTGTAAAAAACATGTGGATTTATTCACGCTAAAAGCATATCTGAATTTAAAAGTTTGTATTTTCTTATTATTTTTTAATTTTCTGATAAATAAATATAAAATTTTTATAATGAGCACTTTACACATAACTATAAGACCTTCGTGTTAAAATATTTCTAATTATACAATTTATGAGAAAAATATTAAGTTATATAATGACAAGTTTTGATTACCCGATTATAAAAATTAATTATTAACCTCCAAGAATATATCAAAATACTACACTATAGATTAAAATGTCTTTTAAATAATTTATATTGGGTGATACGTCTTGTGCTTGGAAGGGGGCTTTACATTGAAGAATTTAATGGGGAAATTGTCGAAAATTAAAACTGAAAAGAAAATAAGTAGTAGACAACTAGCAAAGGAAATTGGAACAAGTAAAACAACAATTGATAACGGACTTCAATGTAAAACAGAAGAGTTTAAATTTGAGATTTTCTTAAAGTTAGTTCAAGCCATTTGTGATAGTTCGGAAGAGCAAGGAAAAATCATTCATGAATATATTCTTCTTTGTAAAACACCATTAAATGTACAAAAAGCATTATGCTATTGCCAAGCAATGGGAGAATACAAATTAATAGCAGATATTATAGAAAAACATTCAGATACAAAAGGATTAAAGAAGTACTTAGCGGTTTATAAAATACAGAACAAAAGGAATCAAAACATAGCAAGAGGTCAGCAACTATTGGATGAGATGTATGTTAAAGATTTCTCTTCAGATACAGTGTGCCAAGCAGCCTTAAACATTTTATATATGGAAGCTATGTATGATAAGCAAAATTATAATGCTGTTATCCCTTATGCTGATCGCACAGATGTTATTTTAAAAGAAGTAAAACAAGAGTACGTTAAGCAATGCTTGGAAATGAAATATAAAGAGCGTTTGGCTTATATATACTTAATGAGAAATGACTTAGAAAGATGTCGCAATACATGCTATGAAATTCTGGATTCTGAATTAGATATTTCTATTATTAAAGCTACAGCGTGGTGTTGTTTAGGAGAAAGTTTCACATTTGAATGCCCATCTACAGCTGAGAAGTATATTAAGAAAGCTATTTCTCTTTGTGAAAGTATTCAAGTTCCACAAAAAACACAAAAATATGTAGCGTTTCATACTACACTAGCGCATTTATATATAGAAAATGGTGTTAATTTGGATGAGATAAGATTTGATCTTATTCATTTATCTGAGAAAGCTTTTTTTGAATGTATGCATGGTGATAGGGAAACAGGAATTAAGCTATATGAAGAACTGAGAAAAGATGGCAAAAATTTCACGGCTTTTCAACAGTATTCGTTTTCGAAAATAAATAATGATATAATAGGATTAAAAGAATCGTTAGAATCTTTTGAATTGACAGGTAATATCTTTTATTCGCAATACGTCAAGAAAGAGCTATTAAAAGAAGAGGTGAAGTCAAGTGAATAAATTTTTAGCGGTTACGTTATATACCGTAATGCTATTGACATCGTTTTTTCAATTAGAAACACCAGATTCACAACATGCAAAAGTGCAAGATACAAATAAATATGTTATGCAAAGAATGGTCGACCCCGGCGGTGGTTAAGCCGTTTAAGCAAGAAAGACGCTACTAAAAGGTAGCGTCTTTCGTACTTTATAATGGTGGTTCATTATTTAAAAGCGTAAAAATTTCGTGCCACTAACACATGAAAATATAAAAAATTCACGTAAATACGGGAGGGTTACATAATGAATCTTAATCAAGAATGGTTTAATGAAATGATTGACCAGGACAATCAAATTTTAGAAACTTATCGTGAATTATTACTGTTAATTGGAAATTTCCAAGAAGAATAATGGATTTCAGCTATCTTTTAGTTTATTTTTAGTCTCAATTCTATGCGTTAAATATTTTGCATACTCAATCAATTCATTTTCTAATAGTGGTTTATCTTTATCAGGAACATTTTTATAACTTTCGTACAAATCTTGGGCTAAACGTTCTACAATTATTTTTCGATCTTCTGTTGTAAGAGCTTCACTATCACCAATTTTATGATTTAGGAGTCGATCAGTACTTACATTAAAATAAATGGAGATCTTTTGGAGCGTTTCAAAACTTGGCTCTTTCCTGTTATTTTCCCAGTTGGAAATAGTACTACTAGCGACTCCTAAAACATCACCAAGTTCCTTCATATTTAATCCTTTAAGTGTTCTTAGAATTCTAACATTTTCCCCGAAATAATTCTGTATCATTTATTTCACTCCAATCGATTTATTCACCTTTGGGATAGTAATTCACCGTTGGGATAAAAAAGTTTCCCGAAAGGATTGACATTCTACTTTAAGGAGAATAGAATGTGATTAAGGGGGTGAGAAATTGACTGTTATACGCAATATTAGAGAATCAAAAGGGTTAACAATTCAAGAGCTGTCGGAGGCTTCTGAAATACCCGTGAAAACTCTGTATCACATTGAAACTGGTACAAAAGGAGTTATTGAAAATAGGGCCAAACTTCTTGCCGATATTTTCAATGAACCAATTGAAAAACTTTTTTTTGCTACGTACTATCGAGCAAGATTAGAATGAAACAAATTTCATTTACTCGTTAAACAATAATTATACATCTATATTGTAAATGAACAATACAGAAAAAGGATAACTTAATTAGTATTTTTCAAGTTAATAAAACTGAAAATTTAGTTTTTAATGATCTTTGAAAATTGTATATCATATGAGGGAGCTGTTAGTCATGTTGAAACGTTCGTATCAAATGATACTCATTACAATGAGTACGCTTCTTGTAGCAATAAACTTCCTATTTCCGTTTACTAAGGTAAGTGCTGAAGTAATTCAGCATGAGCAATATAAAATGGATTGGAGTTATAGCCATCAATATGGGAAAGATGTTCGAACGGAACTCCTCAAAAATTCTAATGGGCAAATTGCGTACTGTCTTACATATGGACTACGTTCACCGAATGGTGAGGATCTTCCAGAAGTAGGGCGAGCAGATAATGTGGTATATAGAATTTTAATGAATGGATACCCACAGAAATCTCCACAAGAATTAGGTGTTTCGAATTGGAAGGAAGCTCATTATGCAACGCAATTAGCGGTTTGGAATGCATTAGGACAATTATCTATTTGGGAGCTTGAGCATCGTAATGCTAATGTTGAAAAAGCAGCTAAGGAAATTATTTATGCGGTGAATCATAGTAACGCAACACAAGAAACTTACATGAATGTAATTCAAACTGATAAACAAGAAGCAAAACTTAATGGTGAGTACTTTGAAACGAGTTTGTACCAAGTAGAAAGTAACGCTAAAAATGGTGTATTCACTGTAAACCTTAAAAATGCACCGAATGGTACAAAAATTGTAGCTGAGAATGGAGAAATGAAAGAACAATTCCAATTAGGAGAGAAATTCCGTATTTTGGTTCCGAAATCCTCCAATACAGGTAATCTTTCCTTAAAAATCACTTCTAACCTAGTCAATTTACATGCAGTTGCTTACAAAGGAACTGATAAAATTCAAGATGCTACCGTACTATTAGAGCGTAGTGAAGAAAAAGTAAGTACGGATTTAAATGTGAGTTGGAAATCAGTAGGTCAATTAGAAGTTATTAAAGTAGGAGAACAAAAAGAAGTATTACAAGATGCGGTATTTGATGTGTTTAATAGTAAGAATGAAAAGGTTGGTACTATTACTACAAATGAAAAAGGAATTGCTAGCCTTTCTGGTTTAGAAATCGGAACTTATACTCTTAAAGAGGTAAAATCACCTACTGGCTATGTACTGAATGGGCAGCCACAACAAATTGAAGTTAAAACAGGTGAGGTTGCAACAATTACAGTACAAAATACGAAGGTAAAAGGAAACATCGAGATTAAGAAATCAAGTGACAGTGGAAAAACACTTCCAAAAGTAGAGTTCACAGTGTATACAGCAGAGGGAAAAGAAATCACAAAAACAATTACAAACGAGCAAGGGATTGCACAAGTGAAGGATCTTCCGTATGGAAAGTATTATTTTGTTGAGACAAAAGGGGTAGAAGGATACCTTCTTAATCAAACTAAATATCCATTCGAGATTAAAGAGCAAGGAAAAACACTGACATTTACGGTTGAAAATAAAGAAGTAAAAGGAAACGTGCAACTTCTAAAAGTAGATGGAGAGAATCCAGATAAAAAATTAGAAGGTGCGGTGTTCATTCTTCAAGATAGTAAAGGTAAGAAAATTAGTGAACACAAAAGTGATAAAAACGGTTTGATTGAAGTAAAAGACTTACCATTTGGAGCATACTCATTTGTTGAGAAGCAAGCACCAACTGGCTATGTTTTAACGAAAGAATCTATTCCTTTTAGTATCTCGGAACAAGGAAAGACAATCATGCTAACAGCAAAAAATAAGAAAATCACAGGAGAGTTAGAGATTAGTAAGGTAGATATTGCGGATGGAAACAACAAGCTTCCGAACGCTGAATTTACTATCTTTAATGAACAAGGAAAAGAAGTTGCAAAAGGAAAAACGGATGAAAACGGCATTGCAAAATTCAAGCTTCCATATGGAAAGTATACGTATAAAGAAACATTCGCACCAGACGGCTATTTACTGAATGAAGAGATATTCCCTTTTGAAATTAAAGAGGATGGTCAAATTATTAAGCATACGGTAAAGGATCAGAAGAAACCGACACCACCTACACCAGAGACACCAAAACCAGAACAGCCAGAACAACCACAAAAACCAGAAATACCACAAAAACCAGAGCAACCAGAAGCACGACAACCGCAGGTACCGGAACAACCAAAAGTAACCGAAAAACCTGTCATTCCACAACTAGAGAAACCACAGCAGATTGTTATGAAACCACAACTAGAACAAACACCAAAGAAAATCGAAACGTATCTTCCAACAACAGGCGGTAAAGCCGAAAATCCATACATAAAATGGATCGGTCTTGCATGTGTCGTACTTGGCTCAATTGGAGCTGTATTTGCAGTAAGAAACCGTAAGAAAGCTCAATCATGATATGAAAGAATATGAAGCTCATTTTAGTGAATCAGATGAAAATCCGTTAGGCTTTGCTATTGGATGTCGGAATGCATGTATACTCGTTATTCCCATTTGGATCGTTGTTTTTTGGATAGGGAGCAAGATATAAGAAACCGAGAGGGAGATGAAATGAGATGTCAGAAATCCACGTCGGTAAAATGAAAAAAATAGGGAAACTTGGGGAAGACGTTATGCAGCGCAAGAGTGCTTGGTTGTCTGAAGAATTGATGCAAGCAATTTCAATCGCTCAAACTGTAATTAAACCATTAAAGCAACATGATTATTGGATAGAATCCGCTACAAAATTATTGGCAGGAAGTATTTTATATCTGGATCAACGGCATAAAAAACTATACTACCTAGATGTGAAAAAAGTTATTGAGTTCACGGAAAAAATGTATGAGAGTGAAGCGAACTTGGTAGAGGTAATAAATTCG
The DNA here is from genome assembly GCF_038005705.1 of Bacillus sp. FSL L8-0199. NCBI lineage: Bacteria > Bacillati > Bacillota > Bacilli > Caryophanales > Bacillaceae > Bacillus > Bacillus sp. FSL L8-0199. Next base: position 267,648 of record NZ_JBBOTS010000003.1, read on the forward strand.
CTCGAAAATGAGCATCCAGCATATCATATTTTTCATGAGCTAGGTCTTTATTCAAAAGAAACAAGGGATGCGATAACTGTCACTTTGCTATACATTCTTGAAAAACATCAACGTGAAAAGCAAGGGGAACAAAAAGAGTATTTTTGGTTTCAGTAGCAGTCAGAAGAGGAAAATGAAATAGGAAGGAGTGCAATACATGTTAGGCGTAGCTAAGAAGTATACAAAGGTGATTAGAGCGTTGAAAGAACTGAATGAAGGGGAAAAGGTTGCAGGTGTGATAAAAGCCCGATTTGGGGCGTATAAAACGGTCATAGAAGGTGTAAAAGAAAACGCCAACGATTTTATTTTCATTTTTGATCCAAAAGGTATCTTTTATGAAGATACCCATCACGAAAAACGAAAACAAGGGTATCACATCATCAAACATGATTTACTAACTGGTTATGAAACGCTACAAATGGATCTAAAACAAAAATCTGTTGTGTACATCAGTGTAGAAACGGAAACAAGTACGTATCAAGAGAGAGGAGAAGCATTATCTAATTTTCTTCAGTATCTAACAGAATGCAAGAACATAAGACCAATTCACCTGGTATTTCATCAATATGATTTGTACCCGATCCCTCATATGGAGCAGTTTTTGAAAGAAAGCGCAACATACCACATTCAGCATTCAATCGTAGTTGAATCTCAATCCGCATTACAACACATATACGGAAAAGAAGCAGCGCAACGCATCATAACCACGTATAACACAACAATCCTAGCATGATCTAAAGCACTCGTTCACTATTTCATCCTATCTAGATGGCTAGAAAACTAGACAAGGGAGAATCGTTTTTCTCCCTTCTTAATCAAAAATAGGAGGCGTTCATATGGGAAAAGAAAAAAGACTCACATTTTATGATATTGCGGCATCACAAGCTCATAGTGTTAAAACTTTTGATGGAAAAACATACGAACTGAAAGGCACCATCGCAATTGAAAATAGCACAGGAAGCATTGAAAAGGTGGCTCAAATTTATTATCAAGTGCGCTCGGTTAGAGATGAACATCAAAACTTAATTGCTAAACGAAAAAATAAACATGCGGAATTAGTAGCTGTCAAACAAAAATGTAAATAAAAAAAGCGATTTTGAAGTGTGCTGAGAACATAGCACAAAGTAAGTTGTTCTTTGACAATTTAGATATATATTGTGTATCTCTTCCTTTCAGTAATGATGTAGAAAGGTGAAATATACAATATATATGCGTGCCTCCCTTCGAAAGGTCACTAGAGGGGTTAGGTATACGATTATCGTTGGGTGAGTAAGATCGTAAAACTCATCTGTGACCACTGGGAAATGCAGTGTATCAAAGACCTGTTTGTGTCAGTACTCGTGAGGAATATCCCATTTTGACATTCTGAAGAAGCGAGGAACATCACAACAGTAGATACATAAGGTTCTACGTTCACGCCAAAATACGTAGTGCGGTATTGGGCATATAGAAGCTAGGTCGGGATTAGTCTCTATACGCATACCAATACAGGGTTCGTCATTCCAGCCATAAATGGTATTTCCATTTTCTATCCCACTTTCCTTTAAATGTTATAAAATAAAGACAGATGTTGGAGTTTAAAAGTGTCTCATCACACTTCAAAATCGCTTATAAAAATATGACATAGGGAGGAACATACATGAGTCGTAAAGGGTGGATCATTTCCGCTGTTGTTGGACTGTTAATTGCAATTGGTATTGGTTCAACATTTGTCTTTAGTTCGGGAAAAGGGGAAGTAATGGAGCTTAGTCCGTTAGAAATGAAGAAGTTCATGAGTGAGGATGGCACAGGTTTTGTTATGCTAACGTCTAACATGAGGCATAGTGAAGAGTGGATCTTTCTTGTAAAAAAAATAGCTAAAAAAGAAAAAATTGAAGTAAAAGGTTTAGATGAAAATCGTGACGATATTCCAAGTACAAGTAACCCTCATGATTGGGGATTATCGCAAAGAAGGGATACTCTTGCATATTATGAAAAAGGTAAGGTGAAAAAAGAGATTAAATTTACAATTGATAAACTTCCAGAACTTGAAAAAGAAGTTACCTATTTTGTTCAAAATTGCAAAGAGCAATATCAGAAGTAATCACATAATCATTGAAAGGTGGTGATACAGTGGCGATTACACAAAGGGAATTAAAAAAAGAAAAAGATATGGTAGCAAACCTATTAAGAGCCAATGGTCAGGATTATAACCATTGGCTTCATTTACATCATCAGAAATACATTGAAGAAAATCAAGATCTAGTAATGAAGGCTTTGCAAGCTTATAAAGCAACATCAACAGAAGTAAAGGAAGATAGCAAGGCGAATGAATCAAGTCAGCTTAGTAACGTATAAGCATTTAAAAATGAAAAGGGAGTGAATGTATATGTCAATGTTGGAAACATTATCTCAAATGTTAGTGTTAGGTGATGCGATGGATGGTCTAATTAATACAGGTAATTCTTTTATTGCATGGATGCAAAGAGGGGCAATGGTTAGTACAGCGATTGTATTTTGCTGGGGCGCTTATCTATTAATTTGGGGCGGTGAACGAGGAAGACATAAATGTATTTGGTGGTTTCTTGGTGGAGCAGCCGGACTTGTTATCGTAATGGGATGCCAATACTTAGCAGAGAGCGTAAATAGCAATGTAAAATTTGGTCAAATCTTATTCCCGTTTTTCTGGATGAAATAGTGAAAAAATATAAATAAGGCAATGAGGAGGCTATGCAAAAGGTATGGCTTTTTTTGTTGCCTTTTTTCATTGGAATTTAAAGTAGATGTGAGAAAGGAGAAGCCATGTTTGTCATTTTTAAGAGTAGCAATGGAACAGAAATTGAGTCGGGTAAGCAATATTCGTTTCATGAAGCTTATATCTTAACGAGGCGATTAGAACGAGTTTATAGAGAGGCAGGGCGGCAAGAACATATTGATTTCGATTTGCTAGATGGTCATTCTAATGAAATTTATAACGGTACGTTATCACTTGGTTCGAGATATGCAGATCACATTTTTGATCACATTTCTAAAAAAATGAATGTGATGCAATTAGATCCAGAACAAGAGGAACAAAAAAAGGAGCTGTTAGAAACGTTAGAAAGGGAAATCAATGATTCTCCCTTTCATGAAGAATATGAATATCAAGAAGAATCATCAGAAAGGAAGGAAGAATCCTCTTATAGTTCAGCGAATGAAGTAAAAACACTAGTAAAGCCTGGAAAGGAAAATAGAAAAGGATTCAAGATTATTGCGAGTGTCATAGGAAGTGTGGTGTTAATTGGAGCTGGTGCCATATTTGCCTTTAAGTTATTCTCCTCCGAACCAGTTTCAAGTGCAAATGCTGGCTCTGAACAATATGTAGTAAAAGGATTACAACAGGCAGCCATTCAGCAGTATGGAGAAGCCGTTAAATACTTCGATAAGGTCAATTACACAGAATTAGATAAAGATAGTCAGAAGGCAGTTCTATTTACTTATTTATTAAATGGAAAGGCAAATAAGGCATTACAATATGAACCGAAATTTGCAGAAAGTGTGGTTGCTTATTTTATTGGGATAGACAACATGAATAAAATCAATGAAATTGATGTCAAAAATGATGTAATCGATTTTGAAAAAGCAGCACTTAATAAGAAATATGAGGAGGTAATTAAGCTTAAGGATAAAGTCAATATGGACGGTAGACGTGAAAAACTCATTGTTGAAGCTTTTGTAAATCTAAAAAAATATGAAGATTGTTATTCCTTTGCTAAAACGCAAGGAAATAAAAATGTAATGAAAGAGGTCAAAGAATTAGAAAAACGAGATATTCAACAATCTACGATAAGTGAAGAGGAAAAGAAAGCTAAGATTGAAAAAATTGATAAAGATCTACAGAACATCTAAGGGGGAGAGAATAACATGCCTTTAAATTATGAGAATCTGTACAAAAAAATGGGAATTGTTTTTCTTGGTGGTTCATTAATATTAAGTACGACAGGTTGCAGTTGGTTTGGAAGTAAGGAATCATCAAAAAGTAAATCAGCTATTACAAAAAAAGTAGATAAGAATAAGCCGGAGGAAAAGAAAGAAGATCTGAACAAACAAGATTTTGAAGCAATTACAGAGAATGCAATTCAAAGTAAGGATAATGAAGTTGCTTATGTACTCGAAGAACTGGATAAATCAAAAATTAATTTTAAAGAAAAATCTATTGTAAGTAATCTTCAAAATGGGGATGACACCACTTCTCGTGTTCTAGCACTCTTTGATAAAGAAACAACAGATAAAACACTTCAAGATACAACAAAAGATAATGTGATTGCAGCTATTACGGATAATAAGCCACAAGTCACCGTGAATGGAGATCATTTTGCATTCGGTGATCAAAATATTGATTCTTCAGTAGCGAGTATAGGTGATATTCTTCCATCAGAGAAGAAACCAGATACAATTGTAAACCCACCAATTATAACGGAGGGTGAGAATGGTAATACGGAAAATACAGGGACAGAAAAACCAAAGCCACCAATAGAGCCGGAAAAACCAACAAATCCAGAGAAGCCAACAGAACCGGAAAAACCAAAAAACCCAGAGAAGCCAACAGAGCCGGAAAAACCAACAAATCCAGAGAAACCGACAGAGCCGGAAAAGCCAACAGATCCAGGTAAACCGACAGAACCGGAAAAACCAACAAATCCAGAGAAACCGACAGAGCCGGAAAAGCCAACAGATCCAGGTAAACCGACAGAACCGGAAAAACCAACAGAACCAGAGAAACCAACAGAACCAGAGAAACCAACAGAACCAGAGAAACCAACAGAACCAGAGAAACCAACAGAACCGGAAAAACCAACAGAACCAGAGAAACCAACAGAACCGGAAAAACCAACAGAACCAGAGAAACCAACAGAACCAGAGAAACCAACAGATCCAGAAAAGCCAACAGAACCGGAAAAGCCAACAGAACCGGAAAAACCAACAGAACCAGAGAAGCCAACAGAACCGGAAAAACCAACAAACCCAGAGAAAACAACGAATCAAGAAAAGCCAGTTCTGAAACAAAATGAAAAGATGGTAGCGAGTAAATAAAGAGAAAACAACTAATTTTGCCAAAAAGGTACTCATAAAAAGAGTACCTTTTTAATTTGAAGCTGGATTGAACAGAGGTGATACTTTGATATGTATAGTGAAAAGATATCAATCAAATATAAATTAGCTGAAAAAGAAGTACTCATTCCATTGAGTGCTTTTTTGTTTGTTGGAATGTTTTTGATCGCTAATTTTTTACTCAACTTATCTTTAGAACTGATAGAAACAACTTTTAGTGATTTATTACATCCCAAACCGTTTCATATGGAGATAGGATTTCTTTTTCGGATGCCAATTGCAGAGCATCCAATTTACTACTTGCTTGTTTTCCTTGTAGTGATTGGAACTATTGCAAGAACGGTGTATAAGCTGAAATCTTCCTTTAAAAACTTAAATAATCATCAGAAAGGTTCTAGTCGTTTTACAACAGTTGAAGAGTTGAAAAAGCAATACCGAGCTGTACCAGATCGAGAGGAATCATTTAAAGGTGGCGGTGGTGTTGTTATCTCCCGACTAGGTGATAAGGTATTCATTGATGATAGCCCGGTAAACAACTTAATTATTGGTACAACACGCTCTGGTAAAGGGGAAACTTATGTATTTCCTACAATTGATGTCTATTCTAGAGCGGAACATAAACCCTCCCTAATTTTTAATGATCCAAAGGGGGGTGCGACACGTTCCTAAGTGAAAAGCTTAGGCACTGTCGGACAATTGTTCAACAGTGAACTTTCATTCCGAGTTGTCAAATGATAGGGTAACGCCTTGAAGGGCACCTCTAATATTCCGACATGCGGTTAGATTGGCAAGAGTCTAACGGTTTGAAGCTCGGGGAAGTCGGCTGAGAGCTACCGTAAGTTAAAATACACGAAAGCTGTCCAGAGGTGGGTGGTGTAGCTTATAGGCCGGGGGTCTACAAAACACTTATGGTTAGAATGCACGATGATGCAATCGCGAACTTTGAAAGTGCAGACGAATCTCTGATGGTACGGGTCTATATCGGAAGCATATCGAAAGGTATGTTGACACAATTAGTGTCGCTATTGTGGGCTAGTAAGACTCTCCTTTATGAACGTCCATATGTTGTTACAGGCAACATCAAGGTAGCAGGCTCATAGGAGAAACCTAAAAGTGTATGTACAGATAGGAATGAAGGAACGTGGTAAGCTACCAACGCAGAGGACTTGCTTCTGACGAAGCGTTTCTAGGGAAAGCACTAATGAGATTAGTTAGTCGTATAACCTAGATTTATGGTAGTGAAGGTGGTGGCATAGTACCTATGAAACGTCTAATGAACGTGGAGGGATAGCCACTAGTCAATTGCAGGCTAATTGTTACTTACGGTTAACATGGATTCGAGTAAGACTAAGAGATGTAGTGTTTCTCCATAAGGAGGCTACAGCCCATGTTAAAGAAAACCAAGCTAAGACATAGCGAATACTACGATATGCAAACGAAATATGATCAACTATATTCCTATAGTCTTAACGGTAACAATTTCTATAAGTTAATGGATATGATTGGTTCAGAAGAAAATATTAGATTAGCGTATAGAAACATTAAAACAAATAAGGGTAGTAAGACCGCTGGTGTAGATGGATTAACTATTAAAGATATTTGGCATTTAAATGATACACAGGTAGTAAAACAAGTCAGAAAAAGATTGAAATGGTATCGACCGCAACCCGTTAAGAGAGTATACATCCCAAAAGAGGGAAGCGATAAGATGCGCCCATTAGGTATTCCTACTATTTGGGATAGACTTGTCCAACAGAGCATTTTACAAGTGCTTGAACCCATATGTGAAGCGAAATTCCATAATCATAGTTATGGATTTAGGCCAAACAGAAGTACTCATCATGCGCTCAGTCGAATGGTGAGTCTAATGAATCTAGGGCGTCAGCATTATTGTGTAGACATAGATATCAAAGGTTTCTTTGATAACGTAAGTCATGGGAAATTACTCAAGCAGTTATGGACCTTAGGTGTGCGTGATAAATCACTCCTAAGTGTTATCTCGAAAATCTTAAAATCTGAAGTTCAAGGAGAAGGTATCCCAACTAAAGGAACACCGCAAGGTGGTATTATATCTCCCCTATTATCCAACGTGGTTTTAAATGAATTGGATTGGTGGATTAGCAATCAATGGGAAACTTTTCAGCCTAAGAACTATAAGACGGCTATAGCCTTTAGGGGCTATGCTCGTAAATACACAAATCTTAAAGATGGGTTTATTGTGCGGTATGCTGACGATTTTAAAATCATGTGTAGAACATATATTGGTGCCAAAAGATATTATTATGCCACCATTGATTTCTTGCGTACGAGATTAGGACTTGAAATTAATGAGCAAAAATCTAAAGTAGTTAATCTTAAAAAGAATTCTTCGAACTTTTTGGGGTTTAAAGTGAAGTTGGTTCAACAAGGTCAATCTAAACATGGCTATGTTGCCAAAAGTAGTATGACGGACAAAGCTATGCAAAACACCAAAAGAATTCTAAAGGATAAGGTAAAAGAAATCCAAAGGCATCCAACATCAGAAAATGTACTTAAATTTAATATTACCCTTATTGGCATTCAAAATTATTACAAGTACGCTACTAAAATTTATATAGATTTGACAAAAATTAACTACACTCTACTCAAATCCATGAAAAACAGGCTCAGTGAAAATGGAAAAGTAATTCAATTTTATGAAACTCCTAAGAAATTTCAACTACGTGCCAAAGGAATTCAGTCTAATACTAAAATATATACAGTTTGTGCCACACCTTTACTTCCAGTTACAGGCGTACATCATAAGAATCCATGGAACTTCTCACAAAATATATGCAATTACACCGCAAAAGGTCGTAATAAAATTCATGAGAATCTTAAAGCTATACCTAAGGATGTCTTAAAACAAGTCATGGCAACATACTCCCGAAATAGGAGTATTGAATACAATGATAACAGGATATCGAGATATGTTGCACAATACGGAAAGTGCTATGTAACTGAAGAAGTTATAGGTATAGATAGGGTACATTGTCATCATAAAATTCCTTTGAAAAGCGGTGGAACTGATAAATATCACAACTTAATAATTGTGGATAAATATATACACCAATTAATCCACATGACAGATAAGAATAAAATCAGAGCTGCGCTCTTGGCGTTGAAATTGAACGATAAGCAATTAAATAAATTGAATACACTCAGAACTGAGGCTGAAAATGAACCGATAACTGTATAAATTGACTTATATCAATTAGCTGAAAATGATGGGACGCCGTATGACGGGAAACTGTCACGTACGGTGTTAGGTGGGGGAAAAGGTGGAGATGATATCAAAGCTTTACCTATCACGCACAATTGTTCAGCGCATCGAAAGAAACGCTGGAAGAACGAGGCTATCACATTGAAGTTTTGAACCTGTTAACTCCACTTGATTCTATGAGCTATAACTTATTGCAGCTTGTCAAAGATGCCTATAAAGATGGAGATTATTCAACGGCACAGGCATTATGTAAGACACTCTCACACACTTTGTATTACAACCCAACTGTAAAAGATCCTTTTTGGCAACAGTGCGCTATGAGCTTGTGTAACGCTATGATATTAGCCGTTACAGATAAATGTATTGCGGAAGGTACAGAAGAAAAAATCACAATGTATGCAGTTGCAAATATGTTATCAGAACTTGGTTCAAAAGAAGTAATTGTAGATCCGGAATCTGATCCCCAAAATGCATTAGATTTATACTTTGAAGGTTTACCAGCGGATAGTGTTGCGAAGATGCAATATGCAACCTCAAACTTTTCAAAAGGAACGACACGAGGTGGGATTTTCACTCAAACAATGAACGGACTTTCTATTTTTACATTTGATGAGATCGCTAAAATGACAGCAAAAAATAGTGTGGATTTAAAACGTGTCGGTTTTGGAAAAACGATAAAAGGAAAAGTGACACCTAGAAAACGAGTAGACATTGTATTTCCAGATGGCTCAAAGGAGTCTATCAAGGCAGATATTACAGGACGTTTTGCATTAGATTTCAAACAAGTAATACAAGTTGGAGATACCATTCAATGTAACGAAAAAGAAAACCCTCAAAAGAAAACATCTATTACTATTACAAAAATAGATGAAAAAACGGGTTATACAGAATTTAAAGTGGTAGAAGAAAATGAAGATATGAAAATAACAAAAGTGGATTATTTCGATAAGCCAGTCGCTATTTTTATGATTACACCAGACTTTGATTCTTCGAACCATGTGATTGCTTCTATTTTTGTAAGGCAGCTTTATTTTATATTGGCAAAGGGTGCATCCCTCGCTCGTGGAGGGAAATGTCACCGTGAGGTGGTTTTTTGCCTGGATGAGTTTGGTAATATGCCAAGTATTGAAGGGATGGCGAATATTATCACGGTTTGTCTCGGTAGAAATGTTCGCTTTAATCTTATCATTCAAGCATATTCACAATTAAAAAATAAGTATGGTGAGGATGCAGATACGATTGATGGAAACTGTGGGAATACCATTTACATTCTAACTAACGATCAAGAAACCGCCGAAAAAGTGTCCAAAAAACTAGGGAATCAGACGATTAACCTACCTTCTCGAAGCGGAAAAGGTCTTTCTACTGATAAAAATAAAACGGAAGGTCTAGATCAACGCCCACTGCTAACAGCAAATGAACTTATGAATTTTAAAGAAGGTGAAAGTGCCGTTATTCGTGTTATAAAACGTCAGGATAATAACAGAAAACGGATTAGACCTCGCCCAATTTATAATACAGGAGAAACAGCCTTAAAATACAGATGGGAGTACTTAGGCGTAGAATTCGATACAGATAAATCTATTTTAGATATAGATATTGATTCCCTACATGATGACGTAAATCCAAATTCACTCATTGTAGATTTTTTAGGAGAAAGAAAGGAAAAACCATCAGAGCCGAAACAGGAAGATTTACCACCAGTAGAGACAATGCAGCCAATAGAAGAATCAACCATGATGGGAATTGATGAAGAGATTCCCGAAGAGGCGTTTCAGCAGGAAGATAGCCCGTTTGATTCTCTCTCCATTGAAAATTGGAAGAAAAAAACGGTTAATGAATTTTTTGAATCTGATTTAGCAGTTTTGAAACTAGTTGATAAGTTCTTTTTAGAGCAATTAGGTAAATCAATAGTTGAAGTTGAAAATCAAGAAATGGGCGAGTTTTACAGTGAATTTCAAATGTTAGCTCACAATGACCACATCGACAAAAGTGTTTATCAAGCAGTCGAAAACAAGATTAATCGAATCTTACGGGATTTAGAAGAAAAAGTAACAAGTTAGAAAGCACTCAAATAATTGAGTGCTTTTTTGATTCCAAACATAAAGGAGGAACAGGGAATGTGTGTACCGACAATAACGGATAAAATGCAATTGATTTTAGATAGCTACTCGCCATTTGTGACAGAAGAAAATGAGGTCATTCTTGGTCTAGAAGATGCGGTTCTTTTCCTTTCAGTAGATCGGGAACAAAAAGGGAAATTGATTATTCGTATCGACAGATTAAATGAAAGAGTGAGTTGGACAGCAAAAGAAGTATTGGGACAATAGCAAGTATGAGAGGAGGGTAAATCGTGAAAGATGAAGAGATTTTAAAGGTTTTAGAAACGTTCTCGGATTATCTTCAAGTAGGAGACATCGTGAATTATGTATTACGTTGGCTAGGATGGTTTCTAATTGTAGGTTTATCTTTAGTTGTAGATGCTTTAGAAGGTGTGACAGATGCCATACTGGGGATTAAAGGATTCTTTAATTCACCGGAAATACAAAATTTTGTTGATATGTTATATCCATTGTTTGTCGTTCTTTTAGCCATTTCGTTTTTATATATTGGCTATATGTTTATTATGAACAAACAAATGAATCGTTCTCAAATTATCATCAATATTTTCGTAACATTGAGTGTACTTTGTTTATTAAGTACGGGTATGACAAAGGTTGATAAGTTCACCGATGATGCCATAGCAGTTGTGAAATCTGAACAAAAGGGTTCTTTAAGTGATGAAATTATTAAGAAGAACATAACAGATATTGCAGTAATAGATGAAAATAAATGGAAAAAGAAAGAAGATATGAATCCGAAGAATCACATTCCAGAAAAAAATATTAGACAAATAGATATTACAGAAAAAATTGATTCCGATTTCAAATTTACAAAAGACAAGGATTTATCAGATGGTGGTCAAAAAATTCTACAGAATAAAAGGGTGATGGATGCGTTAGGAGTTGCATCTTTAGCTGAATTGAAGGATGGATGGTTTGATTTCTTTCCAGAAAAGTATTATCGCTGGCACTGGAACTTTTGGAATATATTCTTTACTTTACTGATAACAGGATTAACTTTGTTATTGGTGAGTATTAAACTAGCTAGGTTATTTTATGAATTAGCATTTAACTACTTGTTAGCGAACATATTAGCACCAGCCGATGTTGCGAATGGTCAAAAGTTAAAAGCTGTATTATCTAATATCCTCAATATATTTATAGCAACGATTATGATATTCCTATCTTTGAAGCTATACCTAATAGGAACAGCTTTTCTCCATGACAAATTAAATGGTGTACCGTATCTGATTGCATTAGCCGCATTTAGTATGGCTGTTCTAGATGGTCCAGCAGCTGTAGAAAGGTTATTCGGTATAGATATTGGATTAAAGAGCAGTTGGGGTATGTTAGTAGGTGGTTTCGCACTTGGCAAAGGAATTGGCAGTCTTGCAAATTCAAAACCTATGAAGAGTCTCGGAAATATGATTGGAAAAGGAGCGAAAGGTGCAGCAGAAGGAACTGGTGTTGCAGCAGCTAAAACAGCAAGTGCGGCAGCGATGGCAACAGGTGGCGTGGCAGGGCTTATAAGCGGTTTGAAAAAAGGGAATGAGTCTGAAAATAAAGAGTCCTTGCAAGATCAAATGAAAAAAGCGGATCAGAAAAAAGAAAAAGGTAATGATTTAGCAAAAAAAGAAAAAGAAAAAGGTAACTTAAATAAGGAAAAAGATAAAAAGAATGGTGGTACGCCATCTATTCAAGAAGACATGAAAAAAGGAGGGAACGAAAACCCTGGGGTAGCGAATGGGCAAGAATCGGGAACAACAAGTCTTCAAGATGAAATGAAAGAGGCTGGAAAATCAAATGGAGCAAATGAAGGAGTTCAAACACCAGGAGGCGTAAGACAAGGAGCAAATGAAGGAGTTCAAACACCAGGAGGCGTAAGACAAGGAGCAAATGAAGGAAGTCAAACACCAGGAGGCGTAAGACAAGGGGCAAATGAAGGAGTTCAAACACCAGGAACAGTAAGACAAGGGGCAAATGAAGGAAGTCAAACACCAGGAACAGTAAGACAAGGAACAAGTGAAGGAAGTCAAACACCAGGAACAGTAAGACAAGGAACAAGTGAAGGAAGTCAAACACCAGGAACAGTAAGACAAGGAGCAAGTGAAGGAAGTCAAACACCAGGAGGCGTAAGACAAGGAGCAAATGAAGGAGTTCAAACACCAGGAACAGTAAGGCAAGGAACAAGTGAAGGAGTTCAAACACCAGGAACAGTAAGACAAGGAGCAAGTGAAGGAAGTCAAACATCAAGACCAGCATCAAGTGGAGGAAGCCCGGCACCAGTGGAAACACCAAGATCAGTACCAAGTGGAAGTAGCCCGGCACCAATGGAAACACCAAGATCAGTACCAAGTGGAAGTAGTCCGGCACCAATGGAAACACCAAGATCAGTACCAAGTGGAAGTAGTCCGGCACCAATGGAAACACCAAGATCAGTACCAAGTGGAAGTAGCTCGGCACCAGTGGAAACACCAAGATCAGTACCAAGTGGAAGTAGTCCGGCACCAATGGAAACACCAAGATTAGTACCAAGTGGAAGTAGCCCGGCACCAATGGAAACACCAAGATCAGCATCAAGTGTAGGAAGCCCGGTACCAGCCGATATCGTAACGGTGACACATAGTAGCCCAATTATTCCTTATGAAAGTGATAAAGAAGTGGCAGCAAGTAGAAGTCAAGAAACACGGACATTAGGACAATATACAACCGATAAAGTTAAAAATACAACATCATCCATGAAACAAAAGGTAAGAGGAGTGCAAGAGCGCATTCATAATTCTGAAACGGTACAGAATACAAAGCGTTTTTATCAGATGGGGCAAAATACGGGTAAAAGTTGGAGAGATATTGTAAACAAAAATAAAAAGAATACAGATAAAAAATAAGCGTAATCGTACGCTTATTTTTTATTGTCGAAAAGGAGGGAATCCCGATGAGAAGCTATCGGATTCCGAAGGAAATCAGTACAGAATTACGGATTAATAAAGTGCTTTATTTAATAGATTTCTTTTTACTAATTGGTTTATTAGTTGTAACGATGATTCTTAGGAACTTCGTACATGAGTCCTTTCAGCTACCATTTATTCTTTTCATGGTAGCTGTTGCAATTATCATGATTTGGCGACCAAGTACGAATCCACAAAAACGAATGTATGAAGTATTGATTATTACATTGCTAAGAAGGAAAGGTGCATATTGCGCCATTGATAACGATCAATAAGGGAGGGATCACATATGGCGTTATTCAGCGAAAAAGATATAGAGAAAGAAAAGCCAAAACAACTAGAAAGACCGAAGAAAAATGCTTTTCGATTTAACGAAAAAAATGTAAAAGAATCAATTTTTGAACCAAAAGAAATTGTGAAGGTGCTACCCGACAAAAAGAAAGAAGAAAAACCAAAGGTAGAACCAAAAGTAAAAAAACAGAAGAAAGAAAAGCCAAAGAAAGACGATTCGAAAAAGAAAAATCCAAAACTGTTAGGTTTTTTATCTAGAAAAAAGAAAGAAGCACCACCAAAGGTAAAGAAAAGTATTGCGGAAATTATGCAAATTGTAGACATGACAGAGGATGGCATATTTGAACTGAAAAATGAGGAGTTTCTAGAAATTCTTCAAGTGGAAAGTGATGATATGTTCTCTAAGAATAGCGACGAGCAAGCATTTGTTATCTTCTCACATGCGTATTTTTATCAAGCCTACAAAGAGTCCATTAAACTCGTTTTTTTAAACTTCCCATGTCAAACAACCGAACAACAAAGATATATTGAGAAGAAAATTAAAGAATGTACCAGTCCTTTGTATGAACGAATTTTAAATCAAAAGTTAAAAGAACTTCAGTTTTTAGAATGGGGCAGAACCAATCGGGAAGCCTTCTTATTTATTTATGGAGAAACGGAATTAATCGTAAAAGAACGTGTAGATGCAGCAAAACGATATATCAAGCGCTCTACTGAACTATTAGAGGTGGATGAAGAGAAAAAGTTAGAGCTTATGTTTAAATTGTTCAATCAAAATGCAAAATTAGGAACGAAAAATATATGGTAGTAAGGGGGCAACAATATGTTTGCGTTCAAGAGTAAAAAATCTAAAAAAGAAAAACAAGAGGAACTAAAAAAGAAGAAAGGTTATAACCCCTTTTTAGTGGCTAGAGTTCAGCCACAAGGGGGAATTAGTTTTAAAGAAAGTTATTTTCAAACAGGTGATGGATTAGGTACTTGCATTCATGTCTATGATTATCCAACAGAAGTAAATGATTTTTGGTTAGAGCAAATTATGAATATGCCGAATGTGATCACAACATTAGATGTCATGAGTGATAATCGAAATGAAGTTATTGAATCGATTAATAAATCCATGAGTGAACAAAGTGTTCGGCATGATACAGCGAAGGATAATATAGATCGGATCGATGCAAAAAATGAATTTTTAGAGCTGGAAGCTCTCTATACGGATTTGAAACAAGGTGAGGTTATGAAACGTATTCATATCCGTATCTATGTTTCCGCTAGAACGTTAGATGAGTTAGAAAAACAAGTAAAAGAAATCATGGAAACATTAGAGTCTTATAACTTTCGAGGAGCTGTCTTTTTAAATGAACAAGAGTATGAATGGGATGCACTCGTAACGAGCTTTGATACACAAAAAAATTATGTGAACCGAAGAAAAGGGAAAGAAATTCCGGCAGTCAGTTTGGCTGGTGGGTGTCCGTTTCATTATTCCTATTTGCACGATCCATACGGCACGTATTATGGAACAACGAAAACAAAAGGAAATGTTATTTTTGATATTTTTCATAAAGACGAACAAAGAAA
This sequence comes from Bacillus sp. FSL L8-0199, assembly GCF_038005705.1. Classification (NCBI taxonomy): domain Bacteria; kingdom Bacillati; phylum Bacillota; class Bacilli; order Caryophanales; family Bacillaceae; genus Bacillus; species Bacillus sp. FSL L8-0199. Next base: position 282,914 of record NZ_JBBOTS010000003.1, read on the forward strand.
GTTTTATAACGGTGTAATGATTGGAAAGCCTGGTGCTGGAAAATCAACATTACTAAAAAAGAAATCGGTAGACTATGCAAGTAAAGGTCATTTTATTCGTATTTTTGACATTGTAGGTGAATTTGAGGAAACAGTACGTGATCTGAACGGGAAAACAATTGCATTAGATGGTTCACAAGGTCAAATTAACCCACTTCAAGTATATAAGACAGCAGAACTTGAGGAAGTTAGTTTCACTCAGCATTTATCTAAACTCACAATTTTTTATCGATTCATTGCGCCAGAAGCAAAAGATGATGAAATTAAAGAATATGAAAACTTGCTTCGTAAATTATATATTCGTATGGGATTATGGAATGATGAAAAAGGAGCGAAAAATGAAATTACAACAAGAAAACCAAAAGAATATCCGATTTTCTCTGACTTTTTAATGTTTGTTCGCAAAGAATTATATCAAGATGTAAAAGCTAAAAAACATCATGATAATTTAGGAGATAGTAGAATTCATCGTTTAGAATTAATTGAATTAAATCTTACGAATTTAGTAGAAGCATATGCACAATTATTTGATGGTCATTCCACTATTGAAAACTTTAAAAAAGAACAAGTTGTATCGTTTTCCTTACGAAACATTTCAAATTTTAAACCGGAAGTATTCCAAGCGCAAATTTTTAATGTTTTTAATTTAATATGGGATGAAATGATATCCAATGGTGCGCCACAATTAGAGGCATATACTAAACAACAACTTGCTTTTGAAGATGTAATTCGTTATTTCATTATTATTGACGAGGCTCATCATATTATCAACACGAAAAAAGAAAGCGCTCATGCCCTACAATTTTTAACTAAATTTAGCCGAGAAGATCGAAAATATTTTGCTGGTCTTTTATATGCAAGTCATACAATTCGAGATTTTGTACCGGAAGGATCTTCACAAGAAATGATTGATGAAATTAAAAAGTTATTTGAACTTACACAGTACAAATTTATTATGCAGCAAGATAATAACAGTTTAGATATGTTACGAAAAGTATTTGCAGGACAGTTAAGCGAAAGTGAAATTGCAGCGATTCCACATTTGCCAACAGGGGATGTCATCTTAAGTATTGGGGCTGTAAAAAATATTCATTTTCATGTAGAAGTAACAGACGAAGAATTGATGTTATTCGGGGGAGGTGCTTAATACCATGCATCTAGTTTTGAAGGTTATACCAAAGAAATGGCTCATCACTTTAGCGCTACTTGTGATGGGTCTTTTTTCTTTTCTTTTACTTGGAGTGGTTAGTATTTTCATAGCAGCAATGGGGAGCGATAGTGGAACAGACACAGGTGATATTACGTATACAGGTGAAGGGCAAGTCATGAATGTTTCGCCTGAAGTTCTAAAATGGGAACCTACGATTCGGAAGCATGCGAAAGCCTTTGGTGTGGAACCATTTGTTGCTTTAATGCTTGCTCAAATGATGCAAGAAAGCGGAGGACGTGGTAGTGATCCGATGCAGAGTTCCGAAGGCGCATTTAATACAAAGTATTGTAAAAAGCCTAATTGTATTACAGATCCAGACTACAGTATTTGGGCTGGTGTACAAGAATTTAAACATGCGATAGAAAGAGCTGGTGTAACGAGTCCTGGTGACATGGATCATATAAAAACAGCCCTACAAGCCTACAATTTTGGTACTGGATTTTTTGATTTTGTTGCTTCAAATGGTGGTAAATATACAAAAGAAATAGCTATAAAATTTTCGCAAGAACAATACAAAAAAGTAGCTCACACTGGTATGTATCATTGCCTTAGGCCGGAAGCTGTACCGTTTCAAGCGTGTTATGGGGATATCTTGTACGTTGATGCGGTTTTGAAATATTATCAGCCTGGTTCTGTTGTATCTGGTGGTGGAAGCAATTCCGGAAGCGGAGGAAGTAGCGGTGTAAAAGTTGTAGATGTTGGTCGTCCATTGATAGGAAAAAGTACCTATGTTTTCGGTGGAGGACGAAAGCAAAGTGAGATTGATAGAAATATATTTGATTGCTCAAGTTTTGTGCATTGGGCATTTAAGCAAGTAGGAAGAGATCTAGGACCTGTAACAGATGTTAATACAGAATCACTAAATAAAATTGGTCAGAAGGTATCACCAAATGACATGAAAGCTGGTGATGTAATATTTTTTGATACTTATAAAAAAGATGGGCATGTCGGTTTGGTTATAGATAAGGATCACTTCATTGGTTGTCAAACGAATAAAGGGGTATCTATTGAAGATTTAAATAATCCGTATTGGAAAAAGGTCTTTTCTGGTCATGTAAGAAGGTTCTAAAAACCGAAAGAATAGGAGACTAAAAGAATGAAAGATAAACGGAAGTCCTTGTTTATTGTGTTTGTCATTTTAGTTGTAGGTGTAACAGCTTTTAATATCTATTTGAGAAAAAAATCAATGAGTGATGGCAAAGAAAAGCAGTTAAAACTTTCAAATGAATTACTAACAAAGCAAAATGAAGACTTAAAAAAACGACTGGATAAGGTGCTTCCTTCCGCACAAGAACAACAGAGAAGGGCGTATTTATCGACAGCCGAAACGTTTATTCAATTATCATTTCATCGAGAAAAAGAAGGCTACAGTGAGCGAAAAGAAAAAGCAAAATCCATTATGAGTGAAGAACTTTTACAACAATTTTATCCAACTGATAAATACGAAGTAGGAGATACGTATAAAACAAAACCAATAGAAATGAAGTTTTATTTACAAGAAAATGAACCGGATAAAGAGGAAGTAAATGTGTTAGCTGAATTTATAAATGTCACGACAGATTCAACGCAAAATCGAGAAGAAAAAGTAAACAATGTGTTACGAATCATCATGAAAAAAGAAAAGGAAACATGGCGAGTTACAAGTGTGGAAGAGTTAAATATGAAAGTTTTATAACGAAAAAGGTGGGGTGAGAGTGTGATAGGTGCAATTGGTAAGGAGAGTGAAAGAATCAATCTAAGAAAAAATAAGTCGTGGATCTACTTAACAATTATCAGCTTTCTATTTTTAGGTTTTTTCGCTTTCTTAACATCTAAAATTTACATGCCAAACGATGAAAAACTATTTCATACAGAGACAAATAAAGTAATTAAGTTGTCGGGTATGGGGAAATTGATTGTAGAGAAAAGGGGATACAATCCACACAAAAACTTTATACAAATTTACTTTCGATTAGAAGGATATGAGGAAACAGGATATACATTTAAAGCACAGCAAAAAACAAATCCAGGTGTTCAATTACCTGTCAAAGTATTGTATGAGGAGAACGGAAAATACGTAGTAGAAGTAAAAGATTTATCTCCGAATTGGGGAGCATTAGCTTTCGATATTTACAATAAAAATGGTGAGAAAGAACAAATGGATATTCGTAAATTCACTCAAGATGTTAACGAATACGAGGAAGAAAATACAGCAACAAAAAGTCCGAATAAATTAGTTCAGACGATTTTTACCGATCAAAGAAAAACAAAAGCGAATGACGAATTGATAGCTGAAGATAAAAAAACATATGAGCGAGATTTTATAGAAAGAGACAAAAAGGATATTGAAACAAAGATAAAAAATTATGGGAAAGCAATCAAACTGGAAGAAGAAAATGCGAAGACAGTTTATGAAAAAGTAAAAGAATTACAAGATGAAATGAAGTATCAAACGGAAGCAGAAAAAACGGAAACACAATCAAAAATAGCATCACTAGAATCAAAAATAAAATCATCAGAAAAGAACGTGGAATTGTTTAAAGGGGAACAAAAAATTGCACGAGATAAAATCAAAAAGTTAGAGCAAAAGGAACAAGAAATTAATAAAAAGTGAAAAAAGATATAGGGACACAATGGGGACATTGAGGTGAAATAAGGGGACATGAAAGGGACGTTAAGAAAAAATAACGGGACATGATGGAGACATTAATAAAAAAGATAGGGACGTAATGGGGACATTCAACTTCTTTCCTTGTTCCCATCGTTTTGCTAGGCTCCGCCTAGCTTCACACCTTAGGTGGGAACAAAAACCCCTTATGCTCTTCTCGCTATTTTTTGATCTTTACCCAGAATAGCAGAAAGGAGAGGGAAAAGTGGAAATTAGAATAAGAGAAGTAGATCCAATTGCCGTAAAGAAAATAGATGAAATGGCAAAGAGAAACGGATTATCCCGGCAAAAATTTTTGAAAGCTCAAATTGAAATGCTGGCATTTTTTCAGCAACAAAATAAAAGGGAAATGGAATTAGAAAATCTCATTGAAAAGAATATCCATATGATGAGTGATTGTTATAGCGCAATGGAGAAAATGAATGAGTTTATTCAAATGATGATGCAGGATGTTGAAAATGAGTAATGCGGTTCCTGTTCAGTCTTCCGTCACACCAGGTGTTGTATTAAAAACGAAATTTGTGTTGCCAAGTTCGGATGCTTTTCAGAACTACATTGATTATGTAGATCGGGAGGAAGCGAAAAGTGAAGTGAAGCTGAATCCGAAAATGTTCGAAACGTATCAAGACTACATGGGTAATTCAGAAAAGACATCAGCACTATTTACGGAACACGCAAATCGTTTAACAGAAAGTGAGAAAAAGTCCTTAAAGGAAATGTTTAAAACCGCTCATGAAAATGGAAGTATCATGTGGCAAGATGTCATTTCTTTTCATAATCCCTGGTTAGAGAAACAAGGAATTTATGATGAGAAAACAAAAACATTGGATGAAAAAAAGTTAATGGATGTAACACGACTTGCGATGAAGGAAATGCAGAAAAGAGAGGGGTTGGAAAAAAGCTCTATTTGGTCGGCAGCCATTCATTTTAATACGGATAATATTCATATTCATGTGGCAACTGTTGAACCATTTCCAACGAGAGAACGTGGTAAAAGAAAACCCAAAACGTTAGATGCGATGAAGGGAAAAGTTGTGAATAATTTGTTAGATCGTAAGCAGGAACAAAAACAAATTAATGATTTGATTCGAAACAATATGGTGGGAAGGAAAAAAGAAGATTCCGTTTTTGATTGGCGTAATCAACATTTGAAACCATTGTTTTTACAAATCTATAAACAGTTACCAAGTGATAAAAGACAGTGGCAATATAGCTACAATACGATTCAACCATTAAAGCCGCAAATTGATGAATTAAGCAGTCGGTATATTCAACATCATCATAAAAAAGATTACGATCAGTTTCTCCAAAAGTTAGATAAAGAAGTGCAAGTTTTTAAAGAAGCTTATGGGGAAGGAAAGTATGATAAGAAGCAATATGAAAATTACAAGACGAATAAAATTAATGACCTATATAAAAGAATGGGTAACGCCTTTTTACAAGAAATGAAGGCATATGATAAAGAACAAAAAAGAATCCATCATATGAAAAAATCAAAGTCATTTCGAAAATTTCAGCAGAATGTATCTATTCAGTATTCTATGAGAAAAGTGGAAGGCGCTTTTAAAAGTGAATATGAAAGTTGGAAAAATCAAAAGTATTATGAGCGTATGCAAAGGGAAAATGCATATGAAAATGAGAGGGGTTAGATCATGGAGAATAAAAAAATACGAATGAAGTTATCGTTGAATGAAAATGTCCATCAATACATTCAAGACTACATGGATGAAAATAATATTACTCATCCTGGTGATGCTATATCGAAAATTTGTATGGAGCATCAAGCATCAAAAAATACAGAATGGTCATTGAATTATATTTCCGAAATTGTATCAAAGAATCTACATGATGTGTTGAAAAGTGAACTAACAAAAATTCGTCTTGGTGCAAATAGTGCGGATAGAAATACGCAAATTTTAATTGAGTTATTAAATGGTTATTTCTTTTTAGAGGGTGTAAATAGTCTTATTACGACTGATAAACAAGAGATGGGAAGTGTGAAGATAGCAAAAGAAGTCGTAGCCGAACGGATTAGTAACGCAAGACAAAAACGTTTAGATCATGAGGCATCAAAGAACAATGTAACGTAAGCTACATTGTTTCTTTTTATAAAAAAACAGGAGGTTATTAGGATGTTATTATTTCATGAAGATATCGCATTAGGAGTCATTAAAGAGGTTGGAGAAGGTGAACTTGTTTTACTTGTAAAAGAGGAAGAACTAACAATCAAAATTACACGAGAACAAGAGGAAGAACTTGCAGTCCATGTCATGAATCAAGAAAATATGTTAGTTCCAGTTAATGTGAAAACTCATGAGCTTTTCTTTGATACAGCTGAGAGATGGAATGAAGAGGAAATGGAGGAATTACAAAAAGCAAGTGAAAGAGTAGGAGAAGATCATGAGTAAAAGTTATAAGAAAAAGTACCAAACGAAATCACCAGAAGAAAAGAAAGAAGCGGTGCAAGCTTTAACAAAAAAGATGGAAAAAAGTGTAGAAGGTTATTTTCGTACACCGGGAGATTTGAAAGAGTATTTAACGTTTATGGCAAAGTTTTATCACTATTCACCATCTAATATTTCATTAATACAGAGTCAATTCCAGGGAGCCAGTGCAGTTGGTTCCTTTTCTTTTTGGAAAGAAAAAGGATTTCCGGTTAAGAAGGGTGAGAAAGGAATCAAAATTCTTGTTCCAAACCGAACTGTAGCAAAATTTAAAGACAAAGATGGGACATGGAAATCCGTTACAAAGGCGAGTGAGCAAGAGAAAAAACAAATTGAATCTAAAAGCGTAGAAGTGATGCCTGGTCGTTTATATTTTGCTGTCGGTCATGTGTTTGACCTGTCTCAAACAAACGCAAAAGCGGAAGATCTACCCCGTATTTTTCCGAATCGTTGGCTAGAAGGGAGTGTTACAGATTACCAGAGTTTGTATAAAGGAATGGAAGCCATTGCGGAAAAAAACGGTGTAAAAATTATTGAGCCGAAGCAAGAACTTGGGGTCGCAAAGGGAGTTAGTTACACCTTAACAAAAGAAGTTGCTTTGAATCCACGAAACAGTGAATTACAAAATGTAAAAACACTTCTTCACGAATTGGCACATGCCAAACTTCATACAGCAGACACACATATGAATTACACAGCACCAGAAAAAGAGTTTCAAGCAGAAATGACAGCTTATGCCGTTTCTTCTTATTTTGGGATTGATACAAGCGAATATTCGTTAGGATATTTAGCGAGTTGGACACAAGGAAAAGAAATGAAAGATAAAACCAAGTTGTTGAAAGAAGTACATGAAACTTCAATTGAATTTATTGAAACAATTGAAAATACGTTAGAAAAGGAAAAAGAAAATACGAATGAAAAGGGAGTAGATAATATGTCAAAACAAGTGTCTGATAACGGGAAAGAGCATATAGTAACAGTTGAAATATTGGATAAGGATATCAAAGACGGTGAGATTGCAAAATTACACATGGTGGATGCAGAAACCAAAGAAGTATATCAAATGGCAATTTATGATCCAGGCGTATTAGACCGTGATGAATTTTATAATGGCGAAAGGGACGTTTCTAATATTGAACATATTTTTAAAGGCGATGTTTATGAAAAAGTAAAAGATACTCTCCTTGATAGAAACGAAAGTCAGTCATTTACTGTACGTGAAGAAGATATACTTATTCCTTTAAGTGAGTTAGAACAAGATGATCGATACGCTATTTTATTTCATACAGAAAAATATGAAGCGGCTAAAATAAAAGAAAATGAAAGACAGAATGAAAATAGAGAACAGAATGAAAGTGAAAAAAATATTTTACTAGTGGAATACATGAGTTTAAGTAATACGACACAAGAGCTTGTTTCTGTTGCAGAGCTAAGGGAACAAGCAGATAGGAACCATGCGTTTGAACCTGTAGAAGGTGCAGAGAAATTGAGTGATAAAGAATTTATTAATGCATTTAACGAGGCGAATCAAGAAAAATATGCAGCACTAAATCAGGACGAAATTAATCGTCCAACTATGTTAGTTCAATGGAGCGACAATGAAGCTTTTAAGAATAATCAACTGATTCCATTCGGAGAAGCAAATGAAAAAATGGCTGAAGTTATTGCAAGTATTGAAAAAGCAAGGGAAGAAGCTAGAGAAAGAGGTGAAACCATCCCTTACGATCAAGCTCGTTATCATATTGCCATTCCAAAAGAAGTTGATAGGGATTTTGGAAGAATGGAGCTTGTGAGTATGGATCGTATGAATATGGGGGATGGGGACTACAAGACACCGTATGAACAAGTATTAAACGAGAAAAGGCATTTATCGGATGAAGTAAAACAAGCGTTACGAGATGAGGTAGTGAATCATAGAAATAACAAAGAAATACCGATGGAAAAAGTACAAGAAAATCCATTAGAAAAATCAAAAGAGACACCCAATCACTTAGTAACAATTGAAGTATTAGCAAACGGTATACACGATGAAGAAGAAGTTGCAAGAATCCACATGATGGATGCTGTTACGAAAGATATTGATTATTTGTCTGTATGGAATCAAGATTCAACAAATCGGGAAGATTTATCTGTTTTCCTCATGGAAAAGAACGGAAAACGGGAAGATTATCCCTTAGATAACATTTTGAAACCAGATTTATATGAAAAGGTTCAAAGTTCTATCTTTGATGGGAGAGGAAATTTGTCATTTGTTGTTTATGAAAAGGATGCAAATATGAGTCTAGATGAATTGGTAAAAGATGAACGATATGGACACTTAGTTGATAAAGCGGAGGCACAAAAAGATTACTCATTTAATGAAAAAGAAGTGGAATTATATAAAGAAATGAAAAAGGAAGGATATGCACCTATTGCTTCTCTAGATCAACATATTCAGCCTTTAAAAGAAAAGGAGCCAACTACATTAGATAAAGATTTAAGCCGAAAATTCGAAGCATACAGACGTTCACAATATGAAGAGACACCAGATAATATTGATAGCATTGTCACTCGTGTAAAAGCTGAAGAGCGATATTATACAACAAAGTATGTTTCGATTGATAATGAGCTAGTAAGCCAGGAACATATAGTGAAATTAGAAAACCAGGTGGATGAGAAACTTGGGAAAGAAGGAATAATGGTGAATCAGTATACAACTTCAAATGAAATGGATTTTGATAAAAAAGTTCAGCCAGTGAATGGGAAAAAAACGAATGATAAAGAAAAAGAAATAGATCCTGGGAATGTAGAGCAGTCGAAGTCTACAAAGAAATCGGGTAGAAAAAAAGAAACAATGGAAATGGAACGATGAAAAATTGTATAGCCGTAATACCAGATTAAATCATTTTTTGTTACTCAATTGAGATAGCGGAGAGTGATTTTTTTATATCTAAAAATGAAAGAGGGTAAAAGGAAAAGCCCTCTTTCTTATTTATAGAACAAAAGGAGAGAATGCCATGAATGTATGGCTGTTTGCGGGCTGTATGTTCCTTGTAGCTGTCTTTTTAAACATGTTGCTATTATTTGGTCACAGATTGATGAAAAAGCGGAGAAATAAGAAATGGAAGCGTAAAACTGAAATTGCAGATTAATAGGAGGTAATACGTATGGGGAAAACATTGTTTATTGCTGAAAAGTCGAAGGTAGCTGTTGAGTTATTAAAATCACCTAGGTTTAGAAACTCACAAAGGTATTCAGGGAGTAAGCCATATTATGGATACTATGAAAATGAAAATTACATTATTAGTTGGTGCCGAGGACATTTATTAGAACTAAAATATCCAGAAGAAATGGATGAGAGATACAAAGAGTTTAAATTTGAGCACTTGCCCATTATTTTAGAGCCGGAGTATAAAGAAAAATCGGATAGTCTTGAACAAATTGAAATATTGGTTAAGTTGTTAAATCGTCCCGATGTAGATCATGTGGCAAACGCCTGTGATGCGGATAAGGAAGGTGAGCTTATCTATCGTGAAATAGTTGAATATGCAGGTGTGAACAAGCGAGAATCACGCCTGTTTATCTCTTCTTATGAAGCCGCAGAACTAGAGGGAGCCTTGAACCGATTGGAACCATTAACGGATTATGATGGACTTGCTCAATCCGCTAAAGCAAGGCAATACCTGGATTATATTTTAGGAATTAATGTTACAAGGGGCAGTACATCAAAACTAGCCAGAAACCAGTTCTTATTGGCTTCTGGTCGTGTTCAAATGTGTATCTTAAATGAAATCAGACAAAGAGAAATTGCTATTCAAAATTACAAAGAACAAACCTATTACAATTTAAAGCTACTAACGGAAAATGGTTTATCACCAGTAATGAAAACAGAAGATCAATTGATAGATCCATCGCCACTACAAAAGCTTGGAGAAAGCTTGAAAGAAACGAATGTAATCGTAACGGAATTTAAAGAAAGTACGAGAAAAAAGAAACCAAAATTATTATATAACTTAACGGATATCTACAAAGATGCTCACGCCAAACTGAAAATAAATGCTGAAACAGCAAAAGAACATATTCAGAGTTTGTATGAAGAAGGCTTTATCACATATCCTCGTTCTTCATCGAGGCATTTACCTACAGAACAAGTGGAACGAGTGAAAGAAGTAATGGCAGCATTAGAAAAAAGCGCCTATGCAAATCTTGTACAACAAGTATCTCCATCTTCTATTACGAAAAAACATTCTACTTTTAATGATGAATTAGTCAGTAGTCACTTTGCCATCATCCCAACAACAAAATTATATGTCGGGACCAACCGAGAACCATTAGAAAAACAGTTATATGACTTAATTGTAAAACGATTTATCGGGAATTTTATGAAACCAGCAATCTACCTGGTAAGAGAAGTACATTTTATAGATCAAGAGGGCAACACATACAGTACAAAAGAAAAAATCCTACAAGAGAAAGGGTTTCTAAGTGTGTTTCAAGAGGATATAGAAGAGGGGTCAGTTGAAGCATTTCAGATACCTATTTTACGAGAAGGAGATTCTTTCAGAATTGTTCAGTATGACTTGATTGAGTCTCGAACAAAGAAACCAGCCTTTCATACGGAAAGTTCTATTTTAACCTTTATGGAGACGGCAGGGCGTAAATTAGATGATGAACATTTGAAAGAACTTATGAAAGGAAAACGGATTGGGACAGTCGCAACGGAAGAAACGTTTATCCCAAAATTGTTAGAGCGAAGCTATATTGATGTTACTAACAGTCAGATTCGAACTACTAATATTGGTCGTGCGTTTATAGATGCTTTTCCGGTAGATGAAATCAAAAATCCAGCTTATACGGCTGAAATGGAAGGGATGATTTACATGATCGAAAAGAATGAAATGAAATATGAGGAATTTGTGGAGAAAACGAATACGTTTGTAAAAGACACAGTGGAACAATTAGGCGCAATGGATGATAAGGTGTCGGATAGCATTATTAATACTTGGAATCAGCAAATTGAGGTGTGCAAATGCCCTTGTAGAAAAGGAAAAATCCTTCATAAAGGCAATTTTTACGGGTGCAGTAATTATCCGGAATGTGAAATCTCCTTACCGAAAAAAATTAAAGAAAAAGCGATTCCGGAAGCGCAAGCGAAAAAGCTGTTTGAAGATAAGAAAACAGATCTTTTAAAAGGATTTAAGTCCAATGAGAAGGAGTTTTCCGCTTATCTCGTGTTACATGAAGGAAAAGTTAAATTTCAGTTCCCAACACAAGAGGAGCTGTCATTTGGTAAATGTCCAAAATGTAAAAAAGGGGATATGCTTCATCGTAAAACATTTTATGGATGCACAGAGCATAAAAATGGATGTGATTTTATGTTACCAGCCAAGATGAAAGGGAAAGCAATCCCTGGTAATCAGATGAAAAAGTTACTTCAGTATAAAACAACGGATTTTATCAACGGCTTTCAAGGAGAAAAGGGAGAATTTACAGCAGCTATCTATATGGAAGCGGACGGAAGTTTGAAATTCCGTTTTCCAACGACTGAAGATCGTACCATTGGTAAATGTCCATTGTGTAAAAGTAGGGTTCTTGTAGGGAAAAGTAACTACCTATGTGAGAAATACAAAAAAGGCTGTGACTTCATTATTTTTGGTACATTCTCTGGTAAAAATTTAAGTAGTAACCATGTGAAAAAGTTATTAGAAAAGAATGTAACGGATCAGATTAAAGGGTTTATCTCAAACAAAAACGGGAAGAAATTTGACGCTCGTTTATCATACAGCGTACAGGAGAAGCGATTAAAATTCTTATTCGGCAAATAAAAATGAAATGTAACAACTATAAGTAGCAAAAGAGGACTAGGAAACGGAATAGTCCTCTTTTTTATTTCATTCTATAGAGTAAAGGGGGGGATTCCGTAATGGCATATGTCAGTGCGGAGGATGCGATGAAAGCAAGAAACGTTGACTTGATTTCATATCTGGAAGCAAAAGGAGAAACGTTTAAGAAAGAAGGTAACTATTATCGTCATACGGAGCATGATAGTCTCATCATTAAAGGGAATCAGTACGCCTGGAATAGCCGAGGGGAAAAAGGATATGGAGCGATTAGCTTTGCCATGATGTACTATGACATGACATTCCCACAAGCTGTGATGGACATTCAGAAGGGGGACTACAAAGAGTTTGATCGTTCAAAAGCTGAAGAGGAGCGCAAAAAGGAGCAGCAGCCTTTTAGTTATCCCAAACACCTGGAAGTAAATAAGCAAACAGAGATAAAAGAATATCTAATTCATGAACGGAAAATAGATCCTCGCTTAGTGAATTGGCTAATTAAAAAGGATCTCATCGCCCAAGATAAGAAAAATAATGTGGTGTTCAAATGGAGGGAAGAAGGAGGCAAAGGGCCAGTCATTGGAATGAACCGACAAGGTACGGTCAAAATGGAGAATAAAAGAGGTAGTTTTAAGCAAATTGTCCCAAATTATGAAAGAATCAATGCCGGTTTTACGGTTGATGTAGGTAAACCGGATAAGATTTATTTTTATGAAGATCCAATCGACATGTTATCTCATTGGAGTATTAAGCAAAATAAGATACAAAACGCTCGTCTGGTTTCTATGCATGGATTGAAGTCAAAAACAGTGATTCAATCTTTAATGGATGCGAAAAAAGAAGGGCACGATATTAAAGAGGTCATAATGGCAGTTGATAATGATAAGGCTGGGAAAGACTTCATTCAAACAATGAAATGCTTTGTAGATCTTAAAGAGGATATTCCAACGAATGAAAAAGATTGGAACGATGTCCGGAAGAAACAAGTGAATGAGCAACAAACAAAAGAAACAGCCCAACCAAAGAAAATGAAACCAATTAAAGAGGTGGAGCGAAGTGTCTAATCTACCAGAAATGCCAAACATATTACAAATTTTGATGTATGGTTTTATCCTTTATGTTCTTTTTCGTATTTGTAAATTTATGTACCGGAAGTTCCAGGAGCGAAGAATATTAAAGCGAATGGCTAAGTCCGGTATTCGTTATATAGATAAAATGGACGGACATCAATTTGAAGTATATCTAAAAGCTCTCTTTCGAGAGTTGGGTTATTCTCCAACAGTCACAAAGCAGTCAAATGATTTTGGAGCAGATCTGGTATTGAAGGGGTCACCATATCAAAAAAAGAAAATTGTACGTTTAGACACAATTTGGACACAAATCAACCGATTCCCTGTACGTTAAGGAATCGGTTATTCAATTTATCATTTTTTTATAGAGTTTTTCTCTCGTAATGGTCTTAGGTTATTAAAGCTTGCTTTTTGTTTTAAATTCCAAACATAATCACCTGTCAACGTAATATGTTCCCATCCAAGTGGAGATATATGTTGTAAATATTCTTCTGGAATGTCCACGCCTTTTGCACGTAATGCATCTACTGCACGTGATATATATACCGTATTCCATAATACGATTGCTAAAATAAGAAGTTCCAAACCGCTTGCTCTATGTAATTGATCCTCATAAGAACGATCACGAATTTCTCCTAATCGATTGAAAAATACAGCTCGAGCAAGTGCGTGTTTTGCTTCACCTTTATTTAAACCAACCTGAACACGTCTTCTAAGCTCAGGACTCTGCAACCATTCTAATGTATATAAAGTTCTTTCAATCCTACCTATCTCACGCAACGTTACGGATAAGCTATTCTGCCTTGGATAGGCTGCAAGCTTTTTAAGAATAAGAGAAGCTGTGACTGTTCCATTACGAACAGAACTAGTTAATCGTAATAAATCATCCCAATTTTCTCTTATTTTCTTTGTATGAATTGTTCCACCAATCATAAATTCGAGATGCGGTTGATTGAAGGGCTTTTCAAACGTATAAATTTTATTTTTGCTAAACGTTTTAATTCTAGGAGCAAATCGAAACCCTAACATATGACACATGGCAAAGACATGATCTACAAATCCTGCCGCATCCGTATAATGTTCTTCGATTTCCAAATCTGTTTCATGATACAATAGGCCATCAATAATATGTGGCGCTTCTTCTGATGAACTAATAACTTGTACATAAAATGGAGCGTATTGATCTGAGATATGGGTATAAAAACTTAATCCTGGATCTCTACCATGCTTTGCATTTACTTGTGCTAACGGACTAGACTGCCCACCAGCTCTAAAGAATTGTCCATCAGAAGATGAAGTTGAACCATCTCCCCAATGAGAAGAGAATGGATATTTATGCTGAAAATCAGTGATTGCTCCAAGCGCTTTGGAGTAATTTTCATCCCTTATATACCAATCCGATATCCAAGCTAATTGTGTATAAGATATATTTGGACATGCATCTGCCATCTTTGAAAGACCAAGATTAATTCCATCAGCCAAAATAGCTGCGAATAATACAGATTTATCCTTTGGCTCAGTTTGGGTATGAAGATGAACAAAATGTTTACTAAAATGGGTCCAGCTATCTACTTCTACCAATAGATCTGTTAATTTAATGCGCGGTAATACACTATAAATAAGTCTAGTTAGATCTTCGACCTCATCCGGAATCATTTTCTTTAAAGATGCAATTTGTATTTTATCTGCATAGATTTCAACATCCGGCAATAATTGCTTTTGAATTAAATGATTTACCTTAGAGAGTTGCTCTTCCATTAACTCAAATCGTTCCTGTAAATACTGATCTATGTTGGTTGGAATTGTTAATGGAACTTGATGTTTCTCCTTTAATTCGTTCCATTTTTCTTGAGGTAAAAGATATTCTTCAAAATCCTTATATTGTCTACTTCCTACAACCCACATGTCCCCAGAACGAAGATGATTACATAATTCTGAAAAGATACCGAACTCATAGTAATGACGATCAATACCATTTTCTTTCATTACATGCTTGAACCATTTCGATTTAAGAAAATCCATCGGAGCTGTTTCTGGGACTTTTCTTTTTCCTGTTTGGTTCATTTCTTTCAACATCTCTAGAGCCTGAAATAAAGTATGGCTGGCTTTAGAGGCTTTAAATACATACGTGCTTAATAATCTAGGTGCAAACTTTCGAAAGTGTCCATAGTGATTATCCAGCAGTTCTAAATAATCAAACTCTGCTGGTCTAGCTAATTCTTCTGCCTGTTCCACTGATTGTACAAATTGTTCCCATGAAATGATGGATTGCAAAGATTCAAATGGGTCTTGTTCTAATTCTTTTGCTTCAATTAAAGCCTTTCCAACTTTCGCGTATAAACGAACCTTTTCATTTATCGCTTTCCCGTCCTTTTGAAAATGTTCCTTATGTTTCTTTTCTCCCCGATTAAACATTCTACCCATTAGTTTCTCAAGCATCTCTATTCCCTGATCTGTTAAAAAAGCATATATGTGAATGAGAAAGGCCATAAGAGTTGCATGTCGTTTGAACTCATGAAACCTAGATAAATGTTGATTGGAATAACGTGATCCTTCACGTGCCATCTGTAGCAATCTATTCTGATGAACTTCTCTGCCGTTCTCTAAAGGTAAATTTAATTTTTGGATAAACTCTATTCGATCCATAATCTTGTGGAAATTTTTTACGGAAACAACACCTGAAGGTTGTCGAAGCCATGATAAATATGAAAACTTATATCCTTTTCCTACACTTAATAACTTGTCTAATTGCTTACATTGAGAAGAAGTAAGATTTCTTGTTAATTGTTTAAAAATCTTTCTATGTGCTCGTTCACGTACAGCCCATGCTACATGTTCAACTGCATATATGGCTGGAAGAATGATTTTTCTTTTCCTCATTTCTGTAATAAGAGCATCTACTAAAAGATGGCCTTGATCTGTTTTCATTGCCATTGGGAGGAGCCAACGTGCTAGCTCTCGATATTCTTTTAAATTAAATGTCCGAAATCCAAATATACTTCTGATTTTACTCAAATGTTCTCGACGAGTTGTATCACGTCCACGTGCATAGTTCTCTATAGCTGAAGGTAAAATCCTTAATTGTTTAGCAATCGTATGTACAATAAAATCTGGTACTTTTTCATTTGCAGATAATGGTCTCCCAGGAAAGCGTAAGTAAGCAATTTGTATGGCAAAACCTAATCGATTGGCAGCACCGCGTTGTTTATTTATAATTTGCATTTCTTCATCAGATATTGTGTAATATCGTAGAATTTCTCTCTCGTCCATATGCTTAGGAACTTCATAAAAGTATTCCCTTTGTTCTACAGTAAGAAGCTCTCTCGTTTTCAACTTCCCATTTCCCTTCGTATAGTTGTAGTATTTATTGTAGGGGCGGTTAAATATTTCAGAAATTAAAATTATTCATATGTAAGTAGATAAAATATATATGATAGAATGTGCCTAGTTAACAATTACATATGCAACTGTCATCGCTCTATGCTAAAGGGCTCCTCTTTCAATTGCATTTCTATTTCGCCCTCCTTAACATGTATTGAGGCTTTTTCATGAAATTATATGCAAACAAAAAGAAAAGCGAGCTCTTTTATCTCGCTTTTCTTATATACAAGGGATTTAATGACAGATTATTTATAGTATACAATAAATAGGAATAACATATAGTCATTTTACTATTTTCTCAATACCGGTTTTGATATTATTACATTATATTTATTATTATACATTTACTATGTGTTTTTTAGACTAAAAGAAATACGTACTGAAATTTTTATTTTAATTAGACTACGTGGTTGTAAGAAAGGATTGTTGGTAGAATGGTATTTACAGATTTAGAACGCCCTTTACAACAGGGATTTCTCACTGATATTCGAGGAATTGTTCGTACGCTTCTTCAAGATATGGACTATGTTGTTGTAGAGGAAGATAAATCTATTATTACGGATGCGTTTGTTGAGCAAGTAATTGTCTATTTAGAAAAAACACGTTTTTTTCAGAAGTGGATAGAAGTGGATTTTTCTACTGTTGAGCTAACGGAGCTATTGCAACAGATGGAACACTCTATGCGTAGAAGAAAGTCTACATTAAGACAGCGGAACTATTTTAACAGTTTACTATATGATTTAAGTCTGCAAGAAGATATTCCAAAGGATTATTTATGTATGAAAAAGAGACTATTGCAATTGGAGCATCTGAAGGAACAGCAGAAAAAGGAAAAACTTCGAACTCCGGTCTCTACGTAAAAAATGAAAGTATTAAAAATTTCTTGGAGGAAAATGGACGCACTTTAGAAATACCAGAGAATATAAAACAGAGTGAAGTAAATGAGTTATTTAGTAAAAAACATCGGAAGCAATGTAAGATACAAAGAGGACATAGGGAGAATTTTGAGGAATAATATAGTTATAAGAATATAGATACTTAAATGAAGTCCTTGCATTTATAAAGCATCGGCGGAACAAATGGAAGATATTAGGGTGCAAAAACCATTCATTTAAAAAAGGGGGAAAGATTATGCAAAAAGCTTTTTATATGAATATTGAGTATTACGAGAGACCTGCAGATATATTGCGGATGCTTGGACATCCTATGCGTTTGATGATCGTTCGAGAATTAATTTCGAAAGGTCCATTAAATGTATCTGAGTTACAGAAGTTACTACGTGTTCCACAATCTACAATGTCACAGCAGTTAATAAAGTTAAAACAGTTTAAGATGGTTTCTTATGAGCGAAAAGGAAATGAGGTTTATTATATAGTGAGTGATGAAAAAGTGATTGAGAGTATGAAGGAAATAGAAGATTTGCAACAGTGTACGTAAGAAGACATGTAAAATCTCTCTATTTCTACAGATTGAGATAAACTTTTTATATTATATATGGTTTTAGAATAATGTAAACGATTACGAGATATGTGGAATATTGTATTTGTAAAAAAGGAGGGCATGCTTATGAAAGCAACAGGTATTGTAAGAAAAGTAGATAATTTGGGACGAATTGTAATACCAAAAGAAACAAGAAAAACTTTACAGGTGGAAACAAGCGATGCTTTAGAATTTTTTGTAGAAGAAGATGCGATTGTTCTACAAAAATATACACCTCATGGTACGTGTCCTATCACAGGAGAAATATCTTCAAGGAATGTAAAACTAATAGGTGGAAAGCTGACACTGAGTCCAGAGGGTGTAAAACAACTGTTAGCTGAACTAGAACAATACAAAGTAACGGTATGAGAAGAATAGGGGGCGAACGCTTTGGAAACGAAATTACAAGCATTTCAAAAGGATAGAGGTAAGAACATACTATTTTCACAGGAACACTTATTACAAGAAGCGTTTCAAAAGAAGAAGGATATCACGTTAATTCTGTTAAAAGGACTACATATAAAAGGAATAATAAGAGGATATGATACTTTTTCTATTTTAATAGAATTTGAAGGGAAACAACAGCTTGTATATAAACATGCCATCTCCACGATTCGATTCTAAAATAAAACAGTAGCATGAAATCCTTGGAAGTCATGCTACTGTTAAAGAAATATTATTTAGCTTTTACAGCTTCTTTTAATGCTTTCCCCGCTTTAAAGGCAGGTGTTTTTCCCGCAGGGATCGTAAGAGCTTCACCAGTATGTGGATTGCGTCCTTCACGGGCAGCACGTTCTCTTACTTCGAATGTGCCGAAGCCAAGTAGCTGTACATGTTCCCCATTTTGTAGTGCATGTTGAATAGATTCTAATACTGCATCTACAGCAAGACTTGCTTGCGGTTTTGTTAGTTCGGATTGTATTGCGACTTGTTTTATTAATTCTGATTTGTTCATAAGGCACCTCTTATTATAAATGTATACTTGTATTATTATAAAGATGTAAATGAAATGGCGCAAGATAGCTTATAAGGTAGATATAGACAGAGCATTGATTGATGAAGTGTTTCTTCTATAAGTAATATTTCGTACTCACACTATATAACAGGGAGTAAAATCCAGATTTACAGGTGTTACAAATTTTAAAGCAGTCCACTTTTGAAGAAATATAAAATATAAACAAAGTAGTCGATATGGTATAAGGAAAATGGTGAAGAATTGAAATATTGCGTAGTATATGAGGATTCCTCTTATTTGACGAATTATCTATAGTTCAAATAATTCACTACGTATGCATTATTTTCTTAAAATAGATAAAACACCTATTTTTTTGAGACAAATTCGAAAAACGGCCGTCCCTATTCCTTTCTAACGAAAGAAAATGAACAGGAGAATACATTTCTATGTGAAAACCGTTAAACGCTACATAGCATTAAATAAAAACATTTGACGTAACATGTATGCAAAATTATATGTGTTTTTAGTTGATGTACACAGGTTGTAATCCACTAAAAACTTATCTTATCAATATTAATAATTGTTTAAAAATCATTTTAACTATATATACGTATATTTTCAGAGAAAGGTTATGAGATACAGATGGACACAATTACTATAGAGGACATCTATCAGGAGATATTAGATGGAAAAAGAAATAGATTCCCACGAAATACTTGGAATTTAGATGAAAACAATGAAATGGCTAAAAGGGTAACAAGGTATTTAGTAACAAAAATTTTAAATTGGAACGAAGAAGAGATAAAACAGAATTGGAATAACGCAGTAATTGCGAAGTATCGATTACGTGGCGTATTGAAGCATAAATATGACAATAGTCCATATGCGATGATTAATGATCTATATCCGAATCAATTTAAAGAATGGGAATTTAGAATGACGCCGTTAAATTTTTGGACGAAAGAAAAGGCCTTACAATTATTAAAATGGATAATTGAAGAAGAGGAGAAATTATCACCCCAAAAACTCTTGCGAATTTATGGGCAAAAATGGTTAAATGAGCGGCGACTAAGTGCACCTTTAAGGGTGATCTGGGATGGAAGTCCGTATGCAATGATTAATGATTTATATCCAAATCGGTTTAAAGAATGGGAATTTACTAAGGCCCCTAATAAATTTTGGACGAAAGAAAAAGCGTTACAAGCACTGAAATGGACGATTGAAGAAAAAGAAAAATTAAATCCGGATCAGTTGAAGAATATATACGAAAATAAATGGCTAACTCAATTAGGATTGAGAGGAGCCTGTCAATTGTATTGGAATGATAGTCCATATGCAATGATTAATGATTTATATCCGAATCAATTTAAAGAATGGGAATTTAAGGTGACACCTAGTGGCTTTTGGACGAGAGAGAAAGCGCTAAATGCATTACAGTGGACAATTGAAGAAAAAGAAAAGCTGACAGATAATCAATTATTTCAGCAATA
>NZ_JBBOTS010000004.1:0-259772 GCF_038005705.1 Bacillus sp. FSL L8-0199
CAAAGAACGCTTTAGTGTTGTTTCCGTATGTTGTTGCATCGCAATGTCTAAGAATAGTTTCTTAGCTGCTACAGATAGCTTAAAGAAATCCTTTGTAAATACAACAGGACTAATATATACGTACGGATTTGCTTTTTCTGTTTCCTCATTCAGAAAATGAGTCAGTTTGATTGTATATCGGCCATCTAAGCCATTTTCAATAGAGATTATGTTATGTAAGTTTAATTTCTTTAATGCAATATAGAATTGAGAGTGTTGGATATAAGCAAATTCTTCTTTATATTGCTTGTAATCTTCCCACATCATATGTATTGTTACATTTGGAATGACACCATTTGTATAGCATTTTTTATGTAAGTACAAGAATACTTCAAGATCTGCATT
This sequence comes from Bacillus sp. FSL L8-0199, assembly GCF_038005705.1. Taxonomy (NCBI): domain Bacteria; kingdom Bacillati; phylum Bacillota; class Bacilli; order Caryophanales; family Bacillaceae; genus Bacillus; species Bacillus sp. FSL L8-0199. The sequence continues at coordinate 385 of NZ_JBBOTS010000004.1, forward strand.
CGTAATACCGTATAATTTATGTTTTCTTCCGGTTTTTTCTGCAATTGCAGACATTGCGCGACGTGAAAAAGATGGTTTAGCTTTTTCAACAAAGCCTTCTACGTCAGCAATGCGATCTTCGTATGTCATGTGCTGTAGAATATCTTCTAAATATGTATCTTTATAGCTGTAGTATTTCTCCTCAAATGTTTCCACAAATTTTTGCCAAGATTTTAGTGTTACTAACACAGCATTGGTTGTTTCTCCATTTAAACTACGTTGATTTCGTATTACAAATGACTTTCCCATCTTTTTCACCTCCGTTCTACAAATTCAGAAATATATGCCAAAATACTATAAAATATACCAATTTTGATTATAGCAAAATGAAAAATGTTGAAAGGTGCCCCTTTAAGAGGAATTTTTAAAACATGAAACACGTTATAAACCCAATGATTATAAGGGATCGGAGAATCTATGGAAAAAAAATTGTGTTAAGGATATGGTAAAAAACGTTTCATGTCCTAATTGTATAAACACGATAATGAAACACGGGAAGATTGTTGATATATAGAGGATTGTGGGGAATTGTTTATAATTTTAGGTCAAGGATATGGCAAAAGTGTTTCATGTTTTAATCATAGGTCGTTCATTAGGGAAAGATACTGTAAATCCCTTTATATAAAGGGTTATAGGAGAAAATGTAATAGCTTTAAGGTCAAGGATATGGTAAAAGGTGTTTCATGTTTTGAGTTTTGGAAGGTCAAGGATATGGCAAAAGCGTTTCATGTTTGATATATAATGAAATTTACAAAAAAACTAAGGTGAACCTTTGGTACATAAGGTTTTTTGACTGTTCCATATGTATATTAAGGTCAAGGATATGGCAAAAGAGGGTTGTTAAAATTCAATGATTGTATGTATTAAAATAAAGATAAAACGTGGATACCTATGGATTTATAAGGTTTTTGAAAAAAATTTGTGTTACGTATTTAAATTAAGAAAAATTGATTGATGTCTCATGTTTTCGGATTTAGGTTAAGGATATGGCAAATTTATTTCAAATAAATTTGAAAGGATCTGGTGTATATGCGATATAAATTCTATTCATATGAACTTTTTATGAGAATATGGGAACGAATAGATAAAAATGTTTCATAATTTATAGGGAAGGTTCACTATATGGTAAAAAGTGTTTCATATCTTAATTCATTAGATTGATTGAAGACCTATTGAGAACTAATGTATAATTAATGTTATTTTATGTTGTAAACAAAGAAAATTCGTTTCATTTTTGCTTGAATATTACCAAAACTAGAAAACAATAAGTGTTTACATATATGTAATAGATTAAATGTTTGTTTGAAAGGAAATTACGGAAGGAGTGATAATGTGGAGAGATTAACACAACTGTTTACGGATGCATTATTAATATCTGAGCCTTTATACGGAAACAATAAAGTAGTTTGGAAAAAATGGACTGCTTTTAGTTCAGATGTAGAAAAAGATAATACTAAGGTTGTAACTTCTCAACATGTTTCACCATCTTTTTCGGCATTAGTATCATGGTTGAGTAAAAAGAATGAAGAAGGAATTACCTCATTACAAATTGGTATTAAGTTAAAAGAATATAAAGATGAAATTCATGCAGCTATTGAAAAGGTATTAGAAGACGAGTTTAAGAATGTTAATAAGTTTAAAGAAGGAACAATCATCCAGGAAGACGTAAATGACGATGAAACGGATGAACCAATTGATAAAGAATATTTCGAAGTTAATAATTCCGCGGTTTATTTTAAATTACGTGATGGAATCTCTAAAAATCACTTTGAAGAAGACTCAGGTATGGGGGTAAAATCTTATCCTATTGAAACAAAGGAAAGTAATGCAATAGCTCAACTCTCTTCTCACAGAGATGAAGATTTAAAGCTTATTAAAGATGATGAAGCATCTCGTTGGAATACTTTAGTGAATGATGTAATGAGCAATATGGATGATCTGACAGCTGATGTATTGGACTCCATTACTATACAGTGGCTAGCACAAGCAAAATCCCCAGATGAATTTATAGAATTTTCATATGAGCAAGTTTTGGATATGTGCAATGTACCAAAAAAGAAAGTAAGTAAAGGAGAATACTACAGACCTGAAGATAAAATTAAGGTTGCTAAGCGTATTGCAGCACTAGCAAGTATCTTCATTTATTTAAATGATGATAATGAAGTAGTAGTCTTAAATGAAGAAAATGAACATGATGAAAAATATAAAGTAAAGAGAGAAGTTGTCAAACGGTTATTTGTCTTGGATTCAGTTGTATTATGGAGACACAATACAACAAATGAATATATGGGCATTGAATCTTGCCGTATCAAACCAGGGAGTTTTTTAACAAGTTATTTATATGGTTCAAATAATACCACAGCATTATTATCTAAAAAGGCACTTGAGTATAATAGTTATCGACATAAGTATCATAAACGTTTAATTCGTTATCTAACATGGCAATGGAGAATACGACAAATATATTCAACTTTGAAGCGACCATACTCCATTGGAGGAGATAAAGGTCTATTAGCTGTTATGGCAATCCCGCTTACGTGGAAACCGAGTCGGATTAGAGAACACCTAGAGAATGTTCTTACTGACTTAGAAAAAGAGAACGTAATTTCTAAGTGGGAGTATACAGTAACATTAGATGAAGAACGTTTTAATAAGAAGAATTGGTTTAAAGATTATTGGGTGAATTTAAATATTACTATACTTCCACCGGAAGAATTAATTAAGTCAATGTATAATTTACCTAAGAAAAAAACACTAGAGTTAGAAAATAATACTGAAGAATCTGTAGAGTATTTTGAAAGGGCTAAGGATGTTGTTAATATGCCTCCGAAAAAAAATAGTGAAGAGCTTAATAGTTTTGATGAAGAGGCTGTTCGAGAGAAAATACTTAAACAACGCAAAGTTGATAATAAGTCTATACGAGAATTAGCAAAAGAAATAAGAATATCGGCACCTACATTATCTAGATTTTGTAACAGAGAAACCAAGCGGTTATCTGCAAATGCAGTAGAAAAAATGTCTAAGTGGTATGAGAGACAAGGAATATTAGAAAAAATGTAGTGATCAACCAGATTATTAAAGAAGAAAAAACATTTTGTAGGATGTTTTTTCTTCTTTTTATTATGCCTGTTTCTGAATAATGATTTATATGTGGTTTTTATGCTCTCTGAGAGAATAAATCCTTTGCAATAATATTAAATAAACACGCAGATACGCTAAGTACAGCAGCCCCCTCATTATATAAAAGCATTATAAAAAATAGAGAAAATAGAATCGCCATAAGTAAGATTTCATTTTTAGCCTGTTTGATATGTTTCAACATAGTTTACATCTCCTTATAAATTAGTTAGTAGAGTGCTAGGAACTAAAGCTAGACTCTCTATTTGCATATTTTACTTATCGAAGGGTCGTATTTTAATAGTACAAGAGTAATATTTTCATATTTTTAAAAAAATCTTGATATAAAAATTTAAATTGTGTAATATATGGGTATATTGTTAGTTTATTTGATTCCGTTTATTCCCACACCTTTTTTTGTGTTGTGGTTGAGTTGTAGAAGCAAGTTGCGTCTTGTTTCATTTGTGAAAGGGCTTCTTTGAGCCGATTAGTGTATATATAGCTTATTTCGCTATGCACATTATTAATCGACTTGAAGAAGCCCTTTTTGTGTTGTTTTCAAGTTTGCAGGCGGGGTTATTTATGATTCATAAAATAACAAATTAAACAGTAGAGGAGATAGTAAAATGAAAAAAGATTGTAGACACTTAAAACTAGTACCAACAGTAGAGGAGCATAAAACACGAATGGAAAATAATCAGAAGTCATATGCTGCACCAGCAATGTCATCTGAATCCAGAGCAAGAGTAAATCAAATGAGAGGGTGTTTTGAAGCAGAAATTATATTACCAGATGGTAAATTTCAATATTTCAAACCACATGCTCTTAATGAAAAAGAAGCCACTCAAGAAATCGCGTTATATATTGAAGGGATTCAGGAAATGAAGATAGGCTATGTTATCTTATGGCGCTTTGTCGGGCAACAAAGTTTTTACCATGGTACAAAGATTGTAGCTGAACCGAAGTTTCGTAAAATCATGCGAAAGCTAAAAGATTTTTTCTTCGATTATGAAGAAGTGGTTTATGAAACTGAAAAATAAGAAAGATAGAGGGGTATAAGTATGAAAAAGGATAAAATTTGGACAATATTAGATGATCCAAAAGAGCAGGAAACAAGGGGGCCATTTCAAGAACCGGATGATATATTCGCTGGTTTGGATGAGCTAACGGAGATTACAGATGAAGAACTACCATTCTAATTATGTCGAGGTAGTGTATAGAGGGTAAAAGGAAGAACTGAGTGATGTATATACTTGGATCTTCCTTTTTTTATTGCAAAAAAAGAACTTGGAGGAAAATATTATGAGAATAGGAAATGATTTAGCGGCGGGATTTTATCCAACACCACTAACAGAAGGGAAACACTTAATGCAACTATTACAAATGGAATCAGAGCGAGCTTATGCTTGCTTTGATCCATGCTGTGGAGAAGGGACAATTTTACGAAGTTTTGCAGATGAAATGAAGCAGGAGGGAGTTCAGTTTCATACGTATGGTGTAGAGCTGGATGAAAATAGATCTGGCAAAGCAAAAGAGCAATTAGATGTAGTGGTACGCTCAAGCTTTGAAAACATGATGATTAGTCATGACTACTTTCCGCTTATTTTTTTAAATCCCCCTTATAATACGGAGCTTCGTACAGAAAATAAAAAATCAGAGAAAATGGAGTTCAACTTCCTAAAGCGTGCTCACCTTTATTTACAAAATGGTGGGATTATGGTGTATGTCATTCCGTACGACAGATTCGCTAGAGACGATATCAGTTATTTTTTAGCAAAGAATTACGAGGAAATAGGCTTGATGCGTTTTGGTGATGAAAATGAAGAATTTGAGCAATTTAAGCAATGTGTTTTTATTGGCCGTAAGCGTGCAGCTACGAAAAATGATACATATTTCAATGATCGATTTGCGAATTTTTGTGAAAATATGTCCGATCTTGCTTTCGTAAGAAAACATGTGAGTACATTAGCACAAATGGTGAGTCATAAGGATTGGACTATACCTGAATTGCGTCATCAAAACAAACTTATTTTCACATCTCGCGTGGATTATAAAAGTGCTTATGAAGGTGTGGGGAAATCGGAAGGTATCTCGACATTTAAGAAGCGTTTAAATAGAGGAAATGGTTACTCACTTCAAGAGGAGAAAACAGATGCTGAAAGAGCAAAAATGCCAATTGCTTCCGGACAATTAGGACTATTGCTGATAACAGGTGTGGCAGACGGTTTGCTTGGTGAAGGTGATACACTCCATGCAGTTCGTGGATCTGAAAATGTGTATTATGAACATTCATTTGAGCAATTGGAAAAAACAACAAAAGAAGTTGTTTTACAAAAACGTCGCGCGAAATTTATCATTGCAACACCAAAAGGTGAAGTCAAAGAACTTGTCTAGGAAAGGAAGAAGGCTATGTCTGTACTATTAGGAATAGGAGCATTATTTATCGTATGGGAATTTAGTAATCGTATGTTTCGTATTGCTATTGTACTTACAGTCATTTGTTTATGTGCTTCTCAATTAGGTGCAGGTACACATTTGGAAGTATTAGAGCAATTCTCAGTATTCCATGGTGTAGACGATATATTATCTGCAGCTGAACAATCATTACCAGAGTGGAAACAGTTTATAGATTTTTAAAACATAAATTAAATGAGTAGGACACGAAACGTATCGATTATGATGCGTTTTTTATTTTAGGAGGGAAACTTATGCTACAAGAAATAATTAAAAAAGATACATTTGATCAGGAACAAACACCAGCGATGCTGCAATTGGAGACAGGAACTGCTTCACATTCAGCTTTTTGCTTTGCTATGGCAATAAACCATCATCGTGAAATACAATTTGCAGTACTAGGGGCGAATGATAGTACATTAAAGTCATTTAGGGCTGCCATATCGATGGGAACTAGCCGTTTGTATTTTGGAGAAGGAAAAAGGGAAGAATCACATTACACATTAGATAAAAAAGTGAATGTGATCTCAAAAGGACAATTTGAATTTATTAATACGCAAACTATCAATAAAAAGAAAGCAATTATTGCGTTTTCCAAACAATTAGAGACGAAATACATTGTTGCAATTGACGAAGCACCAGAAATGCAAGTGAGAGACTTCTTAATGGCCCCTCCGTACGGCTTGCCAATTTTAGAAGAATGGGCGAAGCCAATTTATGAGGAGATGCTAACAAGAAATCTATTACAGCCATTAGAGGTATATTTTGATAAGAATGAATTTTCTTCTCTATCTATTGCACAAGTTGTACTAAAAGAAAAGGATTGTAAAGAGTTTTTATCAGAAATGATTCGCTCTGGAAAATGTCAATTTCCACAAGAGGGTACAGGCGAAAAAATTAATAAAATACAAGATTTAAATGAATATCTACTGGAATATTCACCTGTCATGCTTGATAAGGTAACAAAATTAGATGAGCCATTGCATCAACCAATGAAAGATCAGGCATTATCTCATTTTGATACATACAAGAGACCATTATTCCCTGTACAGGCACATGTAGCAACAGGTGCAGCAAAAGCATTACAAGTACAAAAAGGAATCATTATACAGGGGGAAATGTCGTCCGGCAGTGCGGCACGTTCCGCTATAAGTGTAGCTTAAACACGAAAAGCGGGGGCCAAATCTTATTAAGATTGGTTACAACTCTTTAAACGATTTACAGGGTGAAAATTCCCTGTCATGACTAATATTCCAATTCAAGTCATGTCTATGAGACTCCTACATGCGCCTATCATTCCAATGTGATAGGGGTCTGAAGCTAGGTGAAGCCGTCCTTGAAGCGAACTCGTTAAACGTGGATTTAGGGCGGTAGGCTTTAAAAACATTCTATGATGAGCGAAATCGAACCCTCGTATGTACGCTCCGTTACTCATTCCCCAATCTAATAACGAGATATATGATTGGGTCTTGCGTGAAGATATTTCTCTCTTGCCTGAGGAGAAATTGCTTATATAGGTCTTTCCAGAGTTTATATAAGATTCATGAGAGTTAGGAATAGTCTACTCATGAACAAGTAGCGTCGGAGTATAGAGGGCATCTAAGGAATGTAAAAGAAGGGCTGGTTTAAAGGGAACGTGCGAGAGCCAATAAGCGGAGGTATTGGAGCCTATGAAACTTATTGGAAGTCAGCGACACCATAGTACCTATGATGAATAGCCGTTTGTATCTTGCTATAAGTTGCTTCTGCAACGAAGTGTAGGAGAGGAGAGAAACTATTCTAGGGAAGGGTGTTAGTCGAGAAGTATTGCACTAATTGAGGAAATGTTCAAACGAACCATGTGAGAGTAAAAGAGTTAATTCATTTCGGATAGTCCATTTCTCTAATCAAGGGGGCGATCCATATAAAAATGAAGGATAATAAACAATTTCCACAAAACGAAAAAGAGCTAAAACTAGCACTCGATAGCATGTACCGAATAGCCAAAGAAAGTAGTAAACCTTTCTATAACCTAATTGAACTTATGAAGAACGAGCAGACTATACTGACCGCCATTCATAATATCAAGGGTAATAAAGGAAGCAAAACTGCTGGCACTGATGGTAAGACTATGGACTACTATCTTCAAATGGGCAGAGATAAGTTGATGTCTCTAATTCGTAGGAACATTAATAACTATCAACCTAGTCCAGTAAGAAGAAAGTACATTCCAAAATCAAATGGTAAGCAACGTCCTTTGGGTATTCCTAACATGATAGACCGCATCATACAAGAAATAGCCAAAATTGTCATTGAACCCATAGCCGAAGCTAAATTTTATCATTATAGCTTTGGTTTCAGACCAATGCGTTCAGCTGAGCAAGCTATTGCTGAAACACTTGAACGTATCAGGAGAAGCAAAACCTATTGGGTAATTGAAGGCGATATTAAAGGGTATTTCGATAACATCAATCACAATAAGTTGATTGAAATAATGTGGAAAATAGGAATCCGAGACAAAAGAGTGCTTATGATGATTAAGAAAATGCTAAAAGCAGGAATTATGGAAGAAGGAAAGGTCAGAGATAACGTTAGTGGTTCACCACAAGGCGGTATCATCTCACCTCTTTTGGCTAACATTTATCTTAATTATTTTGATTGGGAGATTGCTAGAATGTTCCAAGAGCATCCAGCTAGATACAAGGTCAAAGACGTTTCTAGAAATGGACTACAACGTGTCCGACAAAGACATGAAGATACATTTCTAATTCGATACGCAGATGACTGGGTTATCCTTTGTAAAAGCGAGGGAAATGCCAAGCGGATTCTCAAAAAAGTGGAGAAATATTTTAACCACCAATTGAAACTGGAGCTGTCCAAAGAGAAGACCTTAATTACTGATGTGAGAACGAATAGAGTCAATTTCTTAGGATTCTGGATTTTTGCAGAAGAACATCGGCTTAGAAAAGGCAACATACAAGGAAAAGCTATCCCTAACATGGATAAAGCCAAGTTGAAAATAAAGGAGATTAATAAAAATATTAAAACCCTTTATGACCATCGTGGTAATAAATCCAAACAGGTTGCCATAATCGAGAGTATCAACTCAAAGATTGTTGGCATAGCAAATTATTATAAAATCGCCAATGTATCTACTATATTTCAAGGGTTTGACAAACGTATTCATTACGCCCAATGGAGAACATGGTTGTTTATGAACAATCGACGTGGACGATATTATCAACTAACCACTCCAGCGGATACTCTCTTAAATAGAAGAGATAGACACAAAGAGCAAAAAAGTAAAGTATTCTTCATTGAAGAACATGGAGCTAAAGTAGGAATCACCAAATTTGCATTTACGCCAAAACGTAATGCGATGAAAGTGAATCTCTTAATGTCGCCCTATACAGATAATGGCCGAAGTATTTATAAACGGACAACCGGCAAACGTGAGGCACTAGAAAGACCGAATTTCTTCCAAGAAGAGATTCCTTTCTACCAACTCAACAACCGTTATCCGATATATAACTTTGAATTCTATCTGAATAGAGAATACGCATTTAACAGAGATAGGGGAAAATGTAACTGTTGTAAGGTTCAGCTAAATGAATGGAATCTTAACACACATCATAAAAACCCTAAACTACCGCTTAATAAAGTCAATAAGGTGATAAATCTGGTTTCCTTGTGCAAAACATGCCACAAGCTGGTTCACAACGAAAATCCCGTTACCAATACAAAAGGTGGAAAGAAAATAGAGCAACTTAGAAAGTTGCTTAAAGAGGTTAAGTAAGTACGGCTTTCGAGGATAAATTAACTCTTATTCGTATTTGAACAAATTAGTGTAATGGCGGTTATAGTCGTAATGCTATAACAGTCTTTATGGAGAACTGAGACAACAGTTTGAAATATGGTTTCCCGATGGAACGCCGTATGCGGTGAAAATCGCACGTACGGTGTGGGGCGGGGGAAAAGGTGGAGATTACTTCAAAGTCTTACCTATCGCACCCGAAATGGGTAGTGGCTACCTCAATCCTTACGGATTGAGATGCCACACATAAAGTGCAATTATGACAGCGACAGTAGATGGATATTTCCATTTAACCGGGAAAAAAGGGTATCGTACCTGCGTATTTGTTCCACCGACTCTTACTGAGAAGTGGGCAAAAGAAGAAATACGACACTTAATACCAGACGCAGACGTACATCTGATTAAACGTACAGAGGATTTAATACGCATTCATCAATCTTGGATTCAGGCAGGAAGACCAAAACCAGAAAAACCAACCTTTTTTGTCATTAGTTTTACAACGATGCGAGGGGATTCTATCAAACAAATGCCATTGCCTTATAAGAAAATTGCACTTCCCAAGAAGTCGGAGGAAGAGGTGCAAAGATATTATAAGAATGGATATTACTGTCCAGATTGTGGTGCTAAGTTACGTAAAAAAACATCTTCTATCATGGTTCACCAAGCTAATGGCGAACAGAAAGAAGTCTGTCAGTATAAAGATTTTACAGGAAGTGACTTAGATTCGAAAACAAATAAAAACAGTGTATGTGCTGATTGTAATTCAAATATTTGGAGTCCAAAAGTAAAAACAAAATATGCAAGTTTTAAAGATTGGACCAAATATGAAAATAAATTATTGCAAGCAATAAAAGAGGGAAATAAACCGCTGCAAAAACAACTAGAGTTAGAGAATCGTGTGAAGCCATATGATGCGAAGCAATCAGGAAGAGCATATCGAAAGGTAGCTACTGTTGAGTATATTCGTAGAAAAATGAAACACTTTTTTGATGCTTTAATTTGTGACGAAGTCCACGAATTAAAAAGTGAAACAGCACAAGGAACTGCCTTAGGAAGTTTAGCAAAGGTTTGTAAGAAAGTTGTAGCTGGAACAGGTACATTATTTGGTGGCCGCGTGCGCTCGTAAGGGTGCTTAGTAATTCGATTTGTAGGAGAATCGTAGGTTAGTAGAGGTATCAACAGAACCTATCATCACCAACCTTACTCGTGAGGGAAACCAATAACGGGGACAACAGCATGGTGGTAATGTCATAAGTCACCTAACTATCACGGTGCAACTGAATGGCTAGATGAAAAGATTCAGACGAGGATAAATGCTATACTGCGTGAATGATAGCCAGAGGGGTCCTAGCGAAGACATAGACGGAAGATAGTTACAAACGTCTGTTGACCATATACCATTTGTCCGCTCGGCCAACAAATGGTTACTATCTTTGAGACTGCTTTTCCATCTTAAAGATTATACCTCAGTGGTCTCCCAACCATAATCAATGGTAAATGGCGAAAGTCGTATCCGACACTGAATCATTCCTATGTTACTAAGTATGCTAAGCGAGGATTGTCTAAGTCAGAATGCCTGTATCAAAAGGCTATAACATATCTGATGTTTGAATATCTGATATGACAACGGAGAACCCATAGTAGTCTGAGCTAGGGAAAGCCTAGTACATGGCGAAGGGGTCAGGTTATCCAGTCCATTAATAAAATTAGGAAGGTGTGTAATACACTATGCAAATCCCGAAAGTAATTATGGACAATCTAGTTAAACAGTCCATTAAAAATCAAAATTTTACATTTAATCGAATCTATCGACACCTTTATAATGTGGAGTTCTTTCTTGACGCATATAGCCACATAGCTAGTAAAGAAGGAAATATGACGAAAGGAACAGATGGAAAAACGATTGATGGGATGAGTATTGGGAGAATCAACAAAATTATTGAACAATTAAAGGATGAAAGTTACCAACCTAATCCATCAAGAAGAGAATATATATCCAAGAAATCCGGAGGCCAAAGACCATTAGGTATTCCATCGGTAGACGATAAATTAGTTCAAGAAGTTGCTCGCAGATTACTCGAAGGCATTTATGAACCAGTTTTCAAAAAATCATCGCATGGTTTTAGACAAAAGCATAGCTGTCATACAACTTTAAACCAGATACAAAAGAATTTCACGGGTGTGAAATGGTTTGTTGAAGGGGATATTAAAGGTTTCTTTGATAACATCGACCACCACATTCTAATAGGACTGCTAAGGAAAAAAACAAAAGATGAAAAGTTCATTCGTCTAATATGGAAATTCTTAAAAGCAGGGTATTTGGAGGATTGGGTGTACCATAGGACATTTAGTGGAACACCTCAAGGTGGCATCATTAGTCCTATTCTAGCGAATATTTATCTTCACGAATTGGATTCGTATATGGAGACATATGCTGAACAGTTCAACAGAGGTAAAAAACGCAAAAGAACTCATGAATATAGAGCCTTAGAATGGCAACTAACAAAGTTAAAGAAATCTGATGATGAATGGAAACAGATGAATGATGAAGAGAAAAAAGAGCATAAAAAAGCATACAACGAACTAATTAAAAGAAGAAACAACATGAATGCTACTGATCCGTTTGATAATAGTTTTCGTAAGCTTTACTACACTAGATATGCTGATGATTTTTTAATCGGAGTAATAGGAAGTAAACAGGATGCGGAGCAAATAAAAAGGGATATAAAAGAATTTCTCTTTAACGAGCTAAATCTCGAACTATCAGATGAAAAAACACTTATTACCCATAGTTATAGGGAGAAAGCACGCTTCCTCGGTTTCGATATTACAGTAAGTAAAAGTAATCAAGCGAAAAGAGGAAAAGACGGCAAACTTCAAAGACAAAATAATGGGAAGATTAAGCTGTATGTGCCGAAGGGAAAATGGATAAATAAACTTCTTGAAAAGAAAATTTTAAAGATGGATGGTAACGATTGGAGAACACTCCATAGAACTGAATTAATTAATTATGATGACCTAGAAATCCTAAGCATCTATGACGCGGAATTACGTGGTTTCTATAACTACTACAAAATGGCAAACAATGTTAGTGTGCTGAATAAAATGGCATACATCATGGAATATAGCATGTACAAAACATTCTCTGCTAAGTACAAAATTTCAGTCAGAAAAGTAATTGCTAAATTTAATGTTAATGGGGTTTTCACTGTTCAATATGAAACAAAGAAGGGAACAAAGTCAAGACAGCTAATAAGCTCTTTCACTAGAGATGTAAAAATTAGCAAAGACAATTTAGTTGATTCCCTGCCTAATACGTGGAAATACAGCGGAGTGACTAGCACAATCGATAGACTTAAAGCAAGAGTATGTGAACACTGTGGCGCAACGAATGTCGATTTGGAAATGCATCATGTCCGCAGATTAAAAGACTTAAAGAAAAAGAAAAATCTTAAACATTGGGAGCGAATTATGATAGCTCGTAACCGGAAAACTATTGCACTATGCGCAAGGGGACAAGGCAATGACTGTCATATGAAACTACAATATGGACGACTTAATTAGATGGATAATAGTGAGCCGTATGCTTGGAGACTTGCACGTACGGTTCTGGGGGAGAGTAGACAGAAACCTACCATAGAAATACGGTAAGGCGCTGGCTGCTTATCCTGCGCAAGCGATGTATTCTATACGTTATGGCGTTTATTCCCTCAAAAAATGGTGAAAAGTGGTTTTGAATACAGTTCTTTCATGGAATGGAATGAAACCTACGGAAACATCGAGAGAACATATTACCATGATGGTGAGGTTACATCTAATATAGCTTCACGCGGAGCACAAGGTATATTAGATAAAACTAAGGTTGTACCTGGTATTTCACCTTATGTGTTTACCCAATTTTTAATGGATACAACCATTAATGTACGCTTAAAAGATGTGTGGCCAAATCCTGTGGAGTTAATTAATGTACCTACGATTCTTGTCGATATGTCGGAAGAACAAAAGCAAGCCTATGAGCATATGAAAGAGTCGTTTGAAAAAGCAATTGAAGCAGCGAAAGGTACACCAGACGCCGGAAAACTGTGGCTTTCTTATATTCGTACAGGTAATGCATATCCAGACAATATGATCCATTATCCGAACTATTACTTAGATGATGCAGAAAAAGAACTGGTTTGGTCTAATGATACATTCAAATTTGATGAGGATTGTATACAGCCTAAAGAGAAGGAGTTGCAAGATATATTGCGTACAGAAATTTCTGAGGGCCGTCCAACAATCGTATACGTATGTGATACAGGATCTACAGTAAAAGAACGAGACGTTCAACCCCGTTTACAGAAGGTTGTAGAGCAAATACCTGGTGCGAAAGTAGCTATTCTCCGTACCAATACAGTTACTCCGCCAAAACGTAGTGAATGGCTAAAAGATCAAGTGAATAGCGGTGTGAATGTAATTATATGCTCGCTAGAATTAGTGAAGGTGGGTCTTGATTTACTGGCAACACCTACATTGATATTTTATCAATTACCATTTAGTTTATTCGCGTTGAATCAGGCAGCTAGAAGACACTGTCGTATTGGACAAACTAAACAATGTAGGACCTTCTATCTTGGATACCGAGAAACGTTCCAGCAGCAGATGGCGCAATTAATTGCCCAAAAGAATAAAGCTGCTGAAGCAATGAACGGTGAGGCTACAAGCGATGGGCTGAATGCAATGCTTGGTGATAATGGAGATCTACAGACTCTATTAATTCAAAACATTAAGAGTGGAAATCAATTAAAGGGTTCAACAGAGGAATGGACAAAAGCAGCATCTGATGAATCGAAGCGGGTTCTTGCAAACATAGGTAATGTCGTTGCGCCTGTATTTGAATCAATTGAAATTCAATTTACGAATTGGGTGGAGAAATTACCAGGAACGATGGACGTAGCATTTATGAAAGAGGCTCAATTTGTACAAAGGGCCGTTGAATGTATTAAAAAAGAGCAAGTACCTGGTGTTCGAGTGAAGCAGAATGTACTTGAAATAGATGGAGAAATAGAAGGTGTCATTCGAGCTTTAACAACACTGAATACTGATAAGCGCATGCTTGTACAAAAACAGGATATCACATTCTGGGATTCAGTTATTGTTGAAGTAGATTCTTCTAAAAAGAAAGGAAAACGAAAAAACAAAGTAATCGATGGACAGTTTGAGTTCGATTTATTTGGATGATCGAGAGGGGAATATTATGTTTACAAAAATTTTTATTGGTCTATTTTGTTATGTGTTTTTAGTAGTTCGTAATTCAAAGAAAAAATTTCTAATAGAAGAAGCCAAGAAAAAAGAAATGGAAAATAAACCGGTGGAACGCCCTGTTTATTGGTGCCCAAGAGAAAACAAGCCTATTGGAAGGGAACAAGAGCGTGTTACTGTTCCAACAAAAGAAATCACCTTAGAAAAGGATGTAGCAAGTATATATGATTTAGTTGCTACATCTGTTCATAAGAATCTGGGTGAGGAAGAGAGTAACAGGTTCAAAAATGAGGATATAGAAGAAGTGGAGTATGCTGAATCTTTTCATCATACTCCTACTACTGAAGTTGTTTGTGATATTCCTTTTCCAAGTGATGAGGATATACCTGAAGAATTATTCGAATATGAGGACATGTATCCACAACCAGAATATGTTTCAATTCCACCGGAAACGGAACACGTTTTTCCTGTTCAACAAGGAGTAGCTGATGTTGAAGATATGGATTTTGTGAGGTGGACTGCAAAAGTAATAGAACAAGAACAAGGACTAACACGTGTCATAAATATGTCTAATAAAAAGCGTTATTGGATTCATACAGAGGGAGAGATATTACCGAAAAATCAATTACTGTATATGAAATTAGAGGTCGATTCACCTTATTCTTATACACTAGTTGATTGGAGTAATAGACAACTAGGGAATATATAATTCTATTTCCTAGTTGTATTTTCTTAGTTAAATAGCATGAAATACAGCATTTTTCCACTCATTTGTACAAGAGTAAAATATTTTTTTATTTTTGTACAAATGAGTGGGACAGAATGATTCACCATATAAAGATATTCGACTATAATGAGACATTGTGTACGTCATTGTAATATTAAAATGTTTAAGATTAAGTGATTAATAATCTTAAAACAGGAGAACTGAGAACTCTCCGCAATATTACAATGCTTTAAATAAATAGTATTAAATCGTTAATCTTACATGACGGATTTTTAATTAAAGTAAATAGGAGTGATGATATATGGTAATAAATCATATAAGCAACAACGTAGTAGAAAAATTAGAACAAACGGTGCGTTATGAAAAGAAGCAAGTCCAGGTATTACGTGTAAGTAAAAGTAGTTCAAACATCCATGCTTACATGATTTTTCCGGAATTTTCAGAGGTTAAAATTTCAAATACCGAACTGGATGAATATATAGAAAACCTGTCAACAAGCGTGAAGTATGTAATTGATCGCAAGTTGAGTCAACAAGAAATTGAAAAACAAAATCATTCTTTCATTATGACGTGTGAAGTCGAGGAAGATGGTGTGATAGATGATGAAACGATTCATTTTAATACGACGTATGTAAAACCACCAACAATTGCAAATAAAGTATTTAAGTTGGTATGTGGATTAGGGAATCGCTTAGATAGCTTAAAAGAACTACATATTACAGTATTAAATAATAATATTAACCGAATTGAAATTGAGTTTTACAATGAAAATGAAACATATGTGGCAGTAGAAAAAGAAGAAATTGCAAATGCAATTATGGGGGCATATACAAAAGCAAATATCTATTATGCAGCAGATCTTTATTATGCTGCAGAAGGAAATGAAATCAAATTAAAGAGCATCAAACCAAAATTAGCGGGTGATGTGTGATGAAACGAGAAAAAGGAATGATAGGAGTCTTATGCACGCTTGTTTTGATGATTTTATTACTTGTACCCTTACAAGCAGCTCAAGCTTCTGTGAAAGTAGATTTTAATGAGTTAAAAGGAAATGATGTTTCGTCATCATTTACAGATGGACTAAACAATCGAACGAAAACAACAGAGAAAGATGATTCATTTGGATCATCAATCATTCAAAAGATTGAAGGATTGTATGCGCTGGCTTTTAAAGTAGGAGTCAATATCTTTTCTATTTCATTCGTATTAGGAGTTATTGTCATGGTTATGGCATTAATTACAAAGAATGGTCAATGGATGAAGTGGGCAACCGGAAGTATGATTTTCTCATTTATCAGCATGATGTCGATGAGACTAAGTGTATACTTCTTATTTAGTTCCGATGTATTTTCGTTTATGAACATCTTTACGGATTTTTTAGACCTGTTTAAAGCAACAGCACTTATTTTCACACCATTTATGTTAATCGCAGGTATTCGTTTAAGAAGAATTCATGAGAGTACAAAACAGCCGGAATATTACCGTTGGGCCAACCGTGTCATAACGGGATCTTGTTTGCTGTGTATGTTAGCCGTACTCGCTCCATGGCTATTTGCTAATATGTAAATAACTATATATAAAGATAGAAAAGGTACTGAATCTACATTCAGTACCTTTTATCTACCCATTAGGTTCTTTCTTTCATATTCTTCAAATACTTCTTCTGAAATTGGCGATAGTATGCCGCTCAAATACACCGCGGTATATAAAAAGTATTGCCCATCTCTTGTTTTAATTGTATGAGTACCGTGTTCCTCATTGTTTGGAATAATTCGTTCAATTTTGAGTTGCTTTTTATCACAAATGATCTCTTGTACTCTATATAAATTATGTATCGGTAAACGATTAATATACAAACAAAGGTACTCTAGTAGAAATAGAATAACAGTCATTTGTAGAATGAAGGCAATCTTTAATAGAGTTGGTATGGATGTAAATAATACTAGAAATATAGAGACCAAGAAAATATTTAACTTTGAAAACCACTTTTCATATTGGTTTAAAGAAATAATACTTTTCTTATTCTGGAAAACTTGGAACCTCGTTATAAGGAAAAGAGCTGCAAAGATTCCTTCATAACTAAACCAGGTTTTCCACTCTGTATCAGTAAGTTCCAGCAATATATATATGATACCGGTAGATACGATCAGTGGTACCAGCTGTACCAAACTAAATAGTATGGTATGTTCTAACATTCTTTTCTTGTAGATACGATTAGTAATTGAATCCAAGTTTCTTAACTCCTTCTGCAATTTTCATGATGACACCACCAATAAGAAGATGGTATTCGCCAATTCCTTTTTCATTTACGTACCAACACATATAGTGTCGGATACCTTCTTTTGCACCATGGTCATGTAAAGGGAAAGGAGATGCGTACTTTTTAGATGACATATTATTATCACCGAAAGGAACCTGTTCTGCAAGTGCAAAACGTTTCTTCGAATCATTTATAATCCAACAACCATAGTTTACTGATCCATACCATATTGCGTCTTTGTGAATTGGATCAATAGAAGGTTGTGCTGGATAACTTTCAGCTAGTATTTGCGCTTTTTCTTCACGAAGTTGCTGATGTATGTGTGAATTCAATGGATCTTCCGTTCCGATTTCATAGGTTTCCTCAAAATTCCCACACTCATAAGGGATAAGGGGATTATTTGAATCAGCTGCTAATTGTAGACTGCAAGAATCTGATTTTGAAAGATAGTATACACAGTCTTTGCAAGTGAAAAAGTTTGAAAAAGCTGAATCTGTTTCTTGTTCTGTTACGGTATTATCTACTACAAGTTTTAACATGTCTATCACAATCCTTTTTAGGCTAGTTCAAAAATTAATATAGACGTATCATATCATGCTTATAATTAAATGTAAATATTTTCCATATAAAAACAACCTTATTAATTTTGAAAGGACTGTTTGTATTGAATAGAAATCGAGAATATATTGTTTTGCGAAATTCCATTTTAATAGGTTGGCTGCTCACAATTACTGTTATTGGCTTATCTATCTATTTTTCTTCTGTTGTTTATTTATTAATCGGATGTTTCATTTTATCGTTAAAATACGGATTAATGGGCACCGTGAAAAATGTGGAAAAACGTTTGCCTACCTGGGCCAACTTTGGCGTCATTGAAAAACCAGTAAATCGAAGAGTGACAAGACCATTTCAGTTTAGGGGAGGACTCCTTGTTTCATTAGCATTAGGAGTCGTAGAGATGGTGATAAAAGGCTTATGTATCTCATATTTTATTTTAGGATTAGAAACGCATGTCTATCGTTTAATGCGCAGAAACGCAAGGGTGTAAAAAGGAGGACTCTATTATGAAAGTATTGATATTCGAATTGATTCTTATTGCGGTTCTAATACCGTTGAATAGTGTTGTGAAAAAACATGTACGAAAATGGAAAGGAAAAGCGGGAGAGAAACTGGTAAAACGTATACTAAGTAAATTAGATCCAAAAAGTTACTTTGTGTTACATAATGTGACGGTTTATACGGAGTTCGGTGATACAACGCAAATTGACCATATTGTTATCGCTGAAACAGGTGTATTTGTTGTAGAGACGAAGAACTATGAGGGCTGGATCCTATGGAAGTGAGAAAGCGGCAAGGTGGACACAGGGTATTTTTAGAAAGAAATCCTCTTTTCAAAATCCATTTCGACAAAACTATAAGCATATAAAAGCAATTGAATGGGCGATGGAACAACAGCTGCCGTGCATCTCTATAGCAGCGTTTCATCCAAAATGCAGTTTAAAAAGAGTAGATATTCATTTTAAAGGTAAACACGCCCTATATTATAACGACTTAAAAAGTTGTATTGAATCATATACTGAGGTGCAACTAACAAATGATGAGGTACAACATATTTATCAAACTATGTTGCGAGCAAACATTACGGATAAGGATATTAAAAAGAAACATGTGAAGTATTTACATAATAAGTTCGCTAAACAATAAGAAACGGAGAAAGGGACATGTTATATGTAATTGGGTTTATTATAATCTCTGTAGTAGCTATTCGTCTGAACATTAAGTATTACAAACTAAAAGGAGAACAAAAAGATTTTGTGATGAAGAAAAATAAATAAATTCATCATTATAAAAATTTTTCATTTCAAAAACAAGCAAAACTAAAAGAAGAGCATCATTTCTTGATACAAAGGAATGATGTTCTTCTTCATAAGCTACTAACAGTAAAATAAGTCAGAGATTTATCCGCTGTGCTATAAACCTTGCAACAGTTTCATTCATTTAACCCCTACCACCCACTATTAATCCACCATCTGGTGTGTCAAATAGAGTAATATCACAAGCAACATTTAGTTCATGATCCCAATCTACTACCAAAAGAAAATCAACATGTAACGTACCATCTGAGTTTATTGATGGTACAACACTCGTTGCGTATATACTTGCATCACCTTTGACCAGTTCTATTGTCTGCAAGTCAGTACCTAAAGAATCATCGTAAAGTCTGGCTTCACAAGCAGAGATATGAACTACTGGATATGTAGGCATTGTCTCCCCAATAAAGTTCCAGTTCAAAAACTTCCAACCTGTTTTTTGCTTTGGTAAATACATACGAATTGTCTGTGCCATAAGATGCCTCCTTTCTTTATCATTCCCTTATTGTTTAATTCTTGATTAATTATTATTCATTGGTAGCATTAGCCCTACAAATAAATAAAAAACATGTTTTTTATTTGTTCTTCCACTATGTTCAAAATGCGACAGATGTTAATACAGAAAAAACAAAAAGAATTAAGTGAATATAAAGCGATTTATATGATTCAAGATCATCTGTACTTAGTATATGAAGCTATACAAAAAGACACCTAAGAAGTATCCAAAATTTCCCTTCGCCTGTTCGACCTCTTACAGAAAAACGGACGGAAATCCCATCGATATGAGAAAAAGACAGTCTTTGATATTTTAGGTGTCATTTATCAATGTACTGTATCCAATCTAAGGCGGAAAACTGCATAATTTTAAAAATATCCCTGATTGAGGTTTATTTGGTGTGCGTATTTTTAAAACAAATAAGCAAAATATCAAGCATGTAGGCAACATGAACGAGAGTTCATAGCAAACCCAACCTTAGCTTGATGGATGTGTGGCCGTACCCCTTTTAAGACAGGGAGAGGAATATTTTTAATCGAATTTTATTTCAAGACTTCATATTGTAAAAACTTTCTGCGAATATATGAGTTATTTTGAAAGGAAATTTTGCAATATTAAGCTTTAAAACCAAAAATTTTATGCAAAGTTATAGGTTATTGGCCTGCAACTTTATGAGTTAAGTCATACTGAGTTAACTCATAACAATAGAAATATTGAAATTCATCAATCTTTATATTATTTATAGGTTTAAATGTGTTTAAATCTAACAATAGATGTTTAGCAGCCTTATTGAGCTACAATTCTATTTGTATATAAATAGAGAGAATGTTATCATATAAAGTAATCCAATACTAAAAAATCATATTGCAAAAGGACACACCTACGCATAACCATAGCGTAGGTGTGTCCTTTTTTATTTAAGGAGGAAAAAGTTATGGGGAAAACATTATTTATTGCCGAAAAACCAAAAGTGGCCAATGAAATTATGAAATCGCCACGATTCCGTCACTCACAAAAGTACATTGGTAGCAAACCTTATTACGGTTATTATGAAAATGATCATTATATTGTCAGTTGGTGCCGTGGACATTTACTGGAACTGAAAAATCCGGAAGAGATGGATCCAAAGTATAAAGTGTTTCAGTTAGAACATTTACCTTTAATTTTTCAACCATCGTATAAGCTGACTACTCCCACAGCTAAAGCGGTGGGGTTCTTATGTACTTGAAAGAAGCGTTACAAAGCTCTCCACAGATGGTATTGCTATGTTCTGTGTACAACACCTTTGATTTATCTTCTGTTCCATAAGACTTTCTTATCTACACAACTGATGTTGTGTTCGCAATAAGTTTTAACGAAGGTAGGTAGCTCTACCTACGAAGGAATGATTCCTTATTTTATAGAATACCCATGCTGAGTGGGTATTTTTTCTTTGTTTGTTGCAAGGATTCTATATGTTGATGGTGTAGCTTTAAAAAGATATCAAACGTTTGTATACAACGGTTTTGATTGGTTTGTTTTAAATTTACATCACTATTCATTAATAAAAAGGCACTATATAAATCTCGTTGTACGAGATGATTTCCGATTTGACTCCATCGTTGATGGAGTTTTTTCTTTTCATAACTATTTGTAACATGATTATATTGACTGGCTCTAAAATTTATCGTATTTACTTTTTGTATCTCTTGTTTCCCATACTTCAATTTTTGATTGATAATTTCCACTAACATGGCAGGCGCATGATTCCCAATGCTTTTACCAAAACGCTTTTTGGATTGGAACTTGCCTTGTTGATTTGTTTTTGTCTCTTTTGTACGTTTTGCTAATCCATTAAAGTGCATCGTTTCAATATACACTTCATCACCTAAGGATAAGATGCTATTTGCCAATGCACCATGTTTTTCTTTGATATAAGAAGCTTTTTTTCGATACAACTCATTTAATAGACTTTTTGTTTTTTGATAGTTTTGACTACATGTCCAATGTAGCTTGATGCCACGTTTTACAGTACCATCTTTGTTGAAGTTGTTTTGATTTGTACTTCTACGACTTCTATCCAACTTGCGTAATATACGTCTTTTTTCCCTCTCAAATAAAGGAACATCAGGAGCAAGTTGTTGGATAGAAACGGTTTCTTTTGAAACGATGGCAATCGTAGAAGGACCGATATCTATGCCTACTCGTTTTTTCTTTTGGTAGGAATGTCGAAAGGCTCCTGTTTTATTGATTCTCTTTGCAGGAGGAATGCCACCCATCACGAGTTGTACATAAAAGGTATCCTTTCCACGAATCATTTTTTTGACAAGACGACAATATTTTATCGTATGAAGAGCGAGTGATTCTTCTATAAATAAATCATTCTTACGAAAACGAACAGGAAGGAGTAATCCATTCCAATAGACCCTGTTTTCTTTGAATCGAATACCAGTTTTATTGGATTTTCCTTCTACAGAACGAAGCATTCCGTATGGTTTAAAGTGTGCTTTCGTTCCTTTAAATATTACGTCTTGCATAGCTTTCCAAACCGTAGAAGCAATTTTTTGGGAGGTATTGCTATCTATATGTTTTTTGTAATTGTGTTGGTGTTTTTTGATATAAGCATGAAGTTGATATTCACTTAATCCAAAGGATTGACGAATGCTATCTAATTCTTTTGCGATTTCTTTCCATTCTTTTGGATGATTTGCTTTTTTTGCCTTCTGATAGCAACGTAATTGTTTTCTATAGGATTTAGCTTCTTTCATGAGTGTATATTGCTTCGTTGCGTAAGATAACGTATTGTTATAGAGTTTACGAGCAATTTCAAAACGTTTGAGTAAAATATCCTTTTGCCATGTATCCACAATTAATTTCAGTTCTATAATAAAATAATCTTTCTTTGGTTTTGTCATTGCCCGTCACCCCTTTCTTTTTTATTATTTATATTATACAATATAAACATATGTTCTATAAAGAAAAAAACACTTCATTCCTCCCACCTCTAAAGAAGTGGGAGGAATGAAGCTTAGTTCTGTGATTTCATTATTTCAGGAATGATACTTGAAAAAAGAATTACAGCTAGTCAAATCAACAAATTATTAGAAAAGAATATGACGGATACAATAAAAGGATTTATATCGAAAAAAACAGGGAAATCATTCGATGCAAAATTAACATATGACTCTACACAGAAGAGAGTCACGTTTATATATAAGAAGAAATAATATCTCAAAATCTTAAATTTCATATATAAAATTAATAAGAACTATGATATGATGAAAGTAACAAAATACTTCTAAAACTATCTTGCAAAAGGACACACCTACGCATACATATGCCATAGGTGTGTCCTTTTTTATGTATTTTTAAGATTTCAAGACTCAAAAGGGGGATATATATTGTGTACCAGTAATATAGCATCTGCTAATGTATCTTTTGAAAAATTGAAAAGTCAGGAAGAGAATGAAAAAAGCATGGCGTCAACATGCCCGAATTGTAAGAAAAGTTCATTTAGAGAACTATATAATGATCATCCAAAATGGATACAGTTTTGCCTATGTTGTAATTATCGAGAAGTAAATACATTGGAAAGTCCGTTTGTTTATTAGACACAGCTATTTACGTATTTTAAGTAGGAGGAAGAAATTTCGATATGAAAATATGGATTAAAGCTATTTGTATAACATCATTCGTAATTCAAATGTCAGCATGCAGCAGTTCCGTGCAAACAAAAAATGATTCGAGACCTGCCCAAGCAGTACAAAACGGAATACAACAGCACACAGTAGGGAAAGGTATTGTAGATATTCCAGAAGCTTATAATGAGAAATTAAAAGGCTTAGAGACTGTTAAAGGGAAGGTAATACATATAAAGGATGGAGATACGATAGACGTGAACGTAAACGGGCAGAAACAGACGGTAAGATTACTGTTATTGGATACCCCTGAGTCTGTATCTCAAAAAATCCCACCGCAAAAGATGGGAAAAGAAGCATCTTCATTTCTAAAGAAACAGTTAAAAGGGAAAAATGTAACAATAGTTTATGATCGTGGACCCAAAGAGGACAAGTATGGCAGGAAATTAGCATATGTATTTTGTGAAGGGATACATATAAACGAGTTAATGATCAAATCAGGATATGGTATTGTAGCTTACATTTCAAAACCTAACACTACTTTGCTACCACAAATGCTAGAAAGCGAAAAAGAAGCAAAAGCATCAAAGACTGGCGTTTGGAACATAAAAGGGTATGTGGATGAAAAGAAACATCATTATAACCGTAATGATGCGGCTTAGCATCTTAATCCATTGCAATACAAATATTTGTGCAAAATGGAGGTCTTTTAAATGGATGAAAACAAAAGAAATATGCTCTTATCCTTTATCATTTCAATTTTATTTATTTTCGCGAGTCTATTGCCAGTTAGTAATAATGAATATGTGTATGTTATCGGCAAAATTGGTGCTGCAGCTGGTGTAATAAATATTGTGATGATGAGCGTTTTCTTGTATTTTCAAAGCAAAAAAGCGGGACATTTATTAAATTAGTGAATTAAAACTTAGTAGTTTTCCTTACTTATATCTTTTTAAGCTTGGTAAGGAAAACCGTAAAGGAGTGTGAAAGGTGAGTCAAGTACCTGGATTTTTGAAGTTTGTTTTAGCGAAAGAAAGACGGTATGTATATTTAGTTGTAGCAGAAAAGAAAAACAAAAAAGTACATACACACGTGGTATATGGATTTGGTCCGCTTGAAAAAGCATTAGAAACCATGTACGAAATGCGTGATGATTTTGAAAATCTTTTTCCTCTAGAATTAAAAGAGAGGGGATACGACTGGGAAGATATTAATGATTGGATACTTTCTATTGAAACAGGGTACTCGAAACACGGTAATAAACTAGTCATATATTAGCAAAGGTTTTGCATTAAAAAAACAGGTGAGGCGAAAATAAGATGTCGATCATTCAAAAGTATCACATTGCAATTGCTTGGACGATAGCTACTAGTGCAATGCTCATAAGTTTGATTTTTAGTGAGTGGATGAAGCTGCCTCCATGTGATTTGTGCTGGTATCAAAGGATGGCCATGTATCCATTAGTGTTAATATTGGGAATAGGAATGTATAGAAAAGATCCTAATGTAAGTGTATATGCATTTCCATTTGCATGTATTGGATTAATAATAGCTGTCTATCAAATTACGATTCAGGCTTTTCCAACAAGTGAACTGAAGATATGTTCAGTAGGTGTTTCTTGTACAGAAGATCATTTGAATTTGTTTGGTTTCATCTCGATTCCTATGCTATCTTTTGTTGGGTTTTTAGCCATCATAATACTTCTATATATTAAATCTGATAGGGAGACAAAAGAACAAACAACATAGTGGTTATGAACAATGTATTCAAGCAAACAAAACATATTTAAAAATAGATAATTAAAATAAAATATAATTATAAAAGGAGAAATTAAAATGACAACAATGCAAGTAAGTAATGAAATGTACAAAATCCCAGAGGCGGATGTAGAATTATTAAAGATTATGGCCCATCCAGTTAGGTTACAAATTGTGAAGGAGCTCGAACATCGCAAAGTTTGTAATGTAACAGAGTTAACAGATCTATTAAAAGTACCGCAATCAACCGTATCTCAGCATTTGTCTAAGATGCGTGGCAAGATTCTACGCTCAGAAAGAAAAGGGTTAGAGATGTACTATCATATTGCAAATTCCAAAGCATGCCAGATT
Source organism: Bacillus sp. FSL L8-0199 (assembly GCF_038005705.1). Lineage (NCBI taxonomy): Bacteria > Bacillati > Bacillota > Bacilli > Caryophanales > Bacillaceae > Bacillus > Bacillus sp. FSL L8-0199. The sequence continues at coordinate 26,108 of NZ_JBBOTS010000004.1, forward strand.
GTTAGTGTACTAGGTTTATAATTAGCTCAAACTAAATAGCAGATTATAAGATTAAAGATAAAATAAGGGCAGCCTGATATAGCTGCCCTTATTTTATTTGTGATTTTGCATATATTTTTGTATTTTTAGTATAACAGTAGTTTTGAAATAAAGTTGCTATGTTTATAAAAAAGACGCGATGCTTTATCTCTTTAATCAAAGAATTGTAAATAAGCTATGATCAAACTTTTTTATAAAACAGAAACATAAACCTGCTGGATAAGAAACCATTTTGATTAAACTTTTTTCAAAATGGTTTCTTTTTATTCATCATAGAATACGGTTTAACACAATATTTTTAATCAAACTTTATTTTAAAGCCACACATTGCTTTTTCTTATGGTGATTTTGTTTCTTAGTTATTTCCTGCATTTTATATCATTCACCAATCATGTAATGTTAAGGGAGATGACAAAAGAAAGGAAGAATGTACAAATGAGTATAGTAAAAAACGGAACATTGCAAGTACTTGGAGCAAGCATCTATTATGAGATGCGTGGCTCGGGTCCAATTCTTCTTTTGATTCATGGTGGGGGTGGTGATGCCGACAAGTTCCATAATATCGCAGACCATCTTGCTAAGTGGTATACCGTTGTTACTTACGATCGTCGTGGTCATTCCCGTAGCAATCTCGTCAATATAACTGAGGATTACCATGTCCACACACATAGCGAAGACGCTCACCGGCTGCTAGCCAATCTGACGAATGAACCGGCTTATGTATTCGGAAGTAGTTCTGGTGCTGTCATCGGACTTGATTTGTGTATACGCCATCCTGAGCAGGTACAGTTACTAATCCCACACGAACCGGTTTTATTACAACTTTTACCTGAAAATGAGTTGAAGCAGGCTATAAATTTCATGGAAGACCTTAAAGGGAATCATCAAAGTGAGGTCATGAAGTTATTGTCAAATATTGATGATAGCAATTCCGGACCATCGAAGGATATGCTAACAGAGCGACTACTCAGCAATTCGATTTATTTCACTGAGTATGAAATCCCGGGAATTCTCAGCTATACATTAAACATCGATGCATTAAAGCCCCTATTAAAACCTGCATCGATACAGGTACGTCCAGCCGGTGGGAGTATTTCACGAGAATTTTTTCCTTACCATTGCGCATTCAACTTAGCAGAACACCTCGGAACAGAATTCGCAGAGTTTCCAGGACATCATGTGGGCTATAACACAGTGCATCATAAAGAGTTTGCTGAGAGGTTACACGACATTCTTGAGAATTAATCCGGAAACGTATCAATCGGTAGTGTATGAGCACACCAAAGAGTTATAAGACACTTCGTAATTTAGGGTTTTGTCTTTATATCTAAATTATAATACGATGCATGTTGTTTAAGAAAAGGGCGCGTTTGTTGAAGAATAAAGATAGAAAATGACCAAATTTTTTATAGTATAGAAACTTAAATTTGTTAGATAAGAATTCATTTTGATCAATCTTTTTTCAAAATGAATTCTCCTTGTTTACCATAAAGTACGAGTCTGTGAGGTATTTTTAATCAAAGTTTATTTCAAAGCAACAATAACAAACATTTTTCTTTCCTATCAAACTTCAATCTTATTTTTTCTCAATATGTTTCGTTTAATTTTATATTATAATAAACTTAGTTCTTTTTATTTATGCATATTTCCTGGGGGGAATCCTTTTGCTGAGGATTCCTTTTTTATTATTAAATAATTCATAAATAAACATAATTCAAATTGAATTTTAAACTGCTATTCATAAAGAAACTGTTGAAATAGCATGTTTATAAATGAATTGTTGCTTTCCGTGACTGGAAACTAGCACTGAAAATTTATCAACAGCGATAATGATTCCAGGTACTCTTACTCCGTTTAGTAAAAATATCGTTACTAATCTTTTTCCCTCTATTAACTTCTTATAAAAATTTTCTTGTGTATGCATTAATAGTTTCTTCCTCTCTTTAAATGTTCTAATCTTTTTAGATCCTTCTTATGGATGCAAAAAGAATGGTATAATTATAACATTTTTGATATATAAAAATTTTAGGATTTTAATGTATTGTTATTCTTACGCAGAGATTCCATATACAAATAAAAGCCCTCACAATGAAGTGAAGACCTTTGTTTATTTATCATCCACCAGTATGGCCGTGAGCATATTGTACGATTGTATCCTCGCTAAGAGCTTTTTGTGTATCAGCTACATTGTTAGCGTTAAACATAAACGTGAATACGGCTGTGAATCCAATTAAGCTAGACATTACTTTTTTCATTTTAAAGCCTCCATTTCAAAGTTTTGTTCTTCTGCTTGATGGCTAAGATAAAAATAATCGCTTGCTTTTGAACGGTTATTTTCTTGGTGGAATAAAACTGCTAATTTTTTAGCGTATTCCTGTACGTACTCATGTAGGTTTTCTCTCTCAAAATAAGAAATTCCTGTTTTAATTGTCTTCTCTAATTCGTCAGCAGAGACCTTTTCATTTAATTTTTCTAAAATTAAAAAGTGATGTTCGTATTCTTCATTCTTTAGCTCTTTACAAATCTCTAAGCCTTTTACTATAAGATTAGAAGTTTCTTTGGAATCACCGATTTTCATATGCTCCCTAGCTTTAATAAAGATTGCTTTATAATCTTTAGGGAGTTCTTGTGTTACTTCAGAGAGGTATCGTATTGCTAGTTCAGATAAATTTTGACCTGAATACATTAAACCTAAGTTATGGCGTATAAACGTGATATTCTTTTCTTCGCCAGATTTTTTAAATGTATTAATAGCTGTAATGAAATGTTCTTCAGCTTCCTCAAATTGTTTTAAATGAGTACAAGCTAATCCAATTAAATTATCACATAATCCAATATTAGTTTCATATCCTGCATGCTTTTTAAAGATATCCTTTGCTTTGGTAGCTTCTTTAATTGCAGCAAGCGGTTTATAAATATGATAAAGGAAAGTTGATAATTTAAAATAGAATTCAGCATGCTCAATTTCATCGGGAATGTGTTTTAAGAGTAATTCAGCTTGATTATAATGTTCTTTTGCACATGTAAAATCACCTGTAATATTTGAATGAATAGCTTTAAAGAAGTGGTAGGAGTATTGTAGAAACTGATCTGCAGGTACACCCAATGAATCTACTTTATTAAAACTATCTTTTCCAATACTTAAACTATCAAGCATATATTGATGACGAAAGTCTAAAAGAGCATAGTATAAAAGTAGGTTTTGATCTTCTTCAATGGTATGTATTTTTTGATCAATCTCAAGTTTTAAATTATGTGCCTTTCCTACATGTCTGGCACGTATCTCTATATACCAGTCATTTAACATTTTGGTAACTTGCTCGTTCCCCTTTACTGAAACAATCATTATATATTCCTCCATCCTATAGAAGTATGCTAATGTTATATATTACCATTGTAACAAAACCCCCTTTGTATTTAACTATTTTATATTTATTTTTCAATAAAATTCAGAAAAATCAGTTAAAAAATGTATCCCACTTATATTTTAAAAGAAGATATCTATTATTATATATCTGAGAATAGTACAATTGAGGTAACTGAACATAATTAGCTAAATGTAGGAGTATTAGAAGAAGTCCATCAGGTAGAGAATCATAATTTATTTGCGGTAAAAGGGAACGAAAGAGGCATGTTGCAGTAGTTAGAGATGGACGGATTTAATTTTGAAGATGTTGATTGGGGAGAGCTTAATCTATTGGATAACGAAATTATGAGTAGTACGGATGCAATAGAAGAGTGGGGAATTGAATCATTGACATTATGTAAAAGAATAAATGATTTCCCGAAAGGCTCAATCTGTAAAATTGGCACGACATAAGCTGTGGCTCGATTTGAAATGCGCTGTGTTTCGGTTCGAATAAGAAATATGTAAAAATAAAGTAGGGAAGGTGGCGTTCTATAAAGAATCACACAAGGGATTCTAAGGGGCAATTGCTACAAACGAATAAGAAATGGTCTCACCTAAAGCAAAACCAGCGTGAAATCATATCAAATTGGCTGAGAGAGGCTTATATAGAGAAGGTTAAGGTGCATAACCGTAGATTGAAACCGAGAGAACATGAGGATGTTTTAGAAAGGGTAATGAGTAAAATCTATGATCGTGAAATTTGGATTCCGGATTACGAAGTCGAAAAGTATTACAAAGGAAAAATAAATAAATGGTACAACAAACACATTTCATTGGAAGAAAAAAATGATAAGGAGGAGAAAATATGAAACATAGTATCGGAAATGTGAGTACTTCATATATAATCCGTCTAATTTTAAATGATTTAGACACATTTATCACAGCAGGAAAAAGGAAATTTAATTTCTGCTCAGAATCTGGAATATCCTCTGTAGAGGAGCTAATTGCGGATTGGTTGGAGTGGTTTAATGATTACCCGCAAGGAATATCACCAGATGAATTAAAAGAAATTGAAAGGGAATTAGGAGAATTGATGGGGAGTATGTTTATATGGTCTCATCATATTGAAGAAAGAGAAGAATTTATAAAGCAATTTAGCGATTACTTTGGAGAATATATAGGTTTCTTTAAATTAGTTAGGGATGTATATCTTGAAGAGTTGAAAAATGAGTTGTTATATTAATATCCTATATACCTGATATTTTATATAAATAAATTTTAATTTATATTCTTTAGATGATGAAAAAGTGAAAGGGGATACTTTATTATAAGGTAGGAGCTTACAGATCGGCATATTATGTCATTGTAGTGAAATACATAGGGGAATAGAAAGTACATATACTTCAAATGGGGTGCCCGAGGGGAAAGGGAGAAAGAAAAAGGGAAGTATTGAATAAAGACAAACCCTTGCTTGTAGGAGTATTTAGGAATCTAATAATATCAACCACTTAATAAATAGGTTCCTGGGTATTCCAATGGAAGAGAGTCATCAGAAAGGGCGATAACAATATATCTGCTAGCTAAAAATTAGTACCTAAAAAGCTCATACAGAAGAACAAGCTGGTTGAAACAAATATCAGTAACTAGATTTTAACAGATTGCTGAGGGTTCTATTATAAAAATTGAAGAAACGCCCAGTTGGGAGACAGGGCGTTTCAAGAAAAGTCGAAAGATTATTAAAGTAAGACTATTATATCATATCGAATTTTCTCGGTAAAGGGTGGAATTAAAAATCTCATACATCATTTCATTCAATAAAATGATGTGTGAGCAACCTTTTGTCTTTCAAAATTAAGTCATGACAAAAAGGTTTTGTTGGCGCAACTTATAACTTATATATAAGAGCGGTTTAGGTCTTAGGCTGAAATGAGGGTTTGGGAAAATAAGACCCAAATATAGTATGGGTTTCACTTTAGAAATTATGCACAAATGTAAAGAGCGCCTTGGAGAGCGCTCTTCCACCAAAACCCTTATTTAAACAAAAGGACCCCCGTTTATCTACAGGGTCCTAAGGGTAATCGTCAAGTAATGATATACTCGACTAATTAAGAATAACATGAATTTTATGGTAGAAATACTTGTAAATCTATCCGAATTATGAAGGGGTATTTTTAACCAAATCTGTATTTAGTAAAAGAAATCGTGTAAAAAGAGTGTAGACGATTATAAATTGATTATGTCTTGTCTGTTCATTGTATGTAAAAGGTGACAATTCTAAATAAATTAATAAGAGCACTTTTGAAAGTGCTCTTAGACCAAGACTCTTACTGAAAAAGAGTACATGATAATATGAAGTGACCCCCGAAAGTTAGACAGGTTGCCTTAATTCTTTTATTATTATAGTATTCTATATACTTTGCTAATTCTTGTTTGAAATGTGTTATTGTTTCAAATTCTTTTCGATACAGAAATTCCGATTTCATGATACCGAAGAAATTTTCAATAACGGCATTGTCATAACGGTTTCCTTTGCGAGACATACTTTGAGTTATGCCACAATTCTTAAGAGAATGACGATATTGTTTCATTCGATAGTGCCAACCTTTATCCGAGTGAATGAGGAGTTTATCCGGGTCGGTTACACAATAAAGGGCTTGGTCCAACATCGTTGAAACAAGGGAATAGGTCGGTCTTGAATCAATTGTATATGTGATAATTTCACCATTAAATAAATCTAACATTGGTGATAGGTATAACTTCTCCCCAAATAACTTAAACTCCGTAATATCTGTAACCCACTTCTCATTTGGTTTTTCAGATTGGAAGTTGCAATTTAAAATATTCGGCGCAATTTTCCCAACTGTTCCTTTGTAAGAGCGATATTTTTTCATACGAACGAGACATTTTAACCCTAATTCTTTCATAAGACGATACACTTTTTTATGAATTACTTTGCGCCCACGATTCATAAGTTCATCGCGAATACGACGATAGCCATAACACCCATCGTGTTCATCATAAATAGCTTGAATCAGTTCTTTTACCTCCGCATTTGGATCAGGACGATTAAACTGTTTCATCCACTAATAGTACGTACTACGTGGAATGTTTGCGAGTTGAAGTAACTCCTTGACAGGAAATTCATGCCGTAACTCATAGATCCCTTGCTCTTTGTCTCGTTTGGTAATTGTTCCTTGTTTTGAACTAAGGCATTCAACTTTTTTAAATATGCATTTTCCATCCGTAAACGCTCATTTTCCGCTTGTAGTGCTTCTATTGAACCTTCAACTACTGGTTTTATTTTTTTATCTTTCATGATTGGACGCCCCTTTTCCTTGTTGATTTTCTTTTACTGCTCTTACTTTGAAATCTGGACAATAGCTAATCGAACGTTCCGACGCTTTTAATACATTTTTATTTTTTTCCAGCTGTTTCATTTGAATTTCGTTAAAAATAAATTTACTCATTTTCCGTACCTCATTTCCATCGTTAGTTCCATAATAACGAGATTTCTTGATGAAAAAAACTGTCCCCCGAATCATGAGGCTTTTTTTAAGTGTCCATGATTCGGGGGACAGTTTATTAAAACGGGGTTCTTTTTGTTTTTATTCGCCAAAAAATAAAAAAGACTTATTTAGTTATATACACATTTATGTAATGAACTTAGAGTAAGGTATACAACGCTCTACCTCCACATTAACATTCTTTTGAGAGTTGCTTTTAAATTTTTTAATATTTTGAAGAAGGGAATGGGTATATTAATGAATTATAATTATAATCGAACAGATACATGGATTCCTTAAAAAAATAATTATGATTGTCAAATTATCCATTGTAGAGGACCTTGTTTATAAAAGTTGAAATAATATAAATAACTGTAGCATATAATTAAAATGATTGGTGGTAAGTATATGTATCGAAAAGGGATCTTTGTTAAAAGGAAGATTCCTTTTTGTTTATTTTTAATGGGACATACTCAAATTTTATAATAAGAGCATAGTTTTATTAAGTAGCTTCTTCCTTTGAACAGAATAGAGGAATGCAAAAGATGACTTTTTGGTGGATATAAGTGATACTGATATACGAACTATTTTTATTTGTATCACTTATCCATTTTAAATTTAGGATTTAATGAATTTTATTGTAATGATGTTAACCTATATCATATAAAAAGAAGTTTGTGATATAATTAGTGTTCATCACTAACTAACTAACTTAAGTGCTTCATCCTTTTAAAAAACTTCTTTATATGTGTACATATAAAGAGTTTTTTTGCGTTTATGTATTTGAAATTATGTTAAGAATGATAAGACTCCATTTTAAAATGTGGGTTTAAGTTGCTATATTGACTGAATTGCAAAAAAAACCAATTCCGTTAAATAGGAATTGGTTTTTTGGTGTGTTTTGTTAGCATAATTATTGACTGCCTAAAGGAGGTGTGTCTCTTTCTAGCCTAGTATAACTAAAGTAGAGAGAAAATTCAAAAATAAAAGTGCGATTTTTTACATATTTTCAAACCGGGACACAAAAATTTGAGGATATGGTTTATAATGGGTGGTGAAACACTCTCCTATGTTTCTAGTGATTGTATTTTTGGGTTGTTTTTGGTGCGAAATCTGTGGATGGATTTTGAACTTTTTTATTTGGCCTATTATCAGCCTTGCTATAACTAGGGACAAAGCAGAAAAATCACTTAATATATTCTTATTGTCAGTAACGAAAACTACCATTTTATTGGTGAAAAAATAATCATAGTGTTGTGGGCCTTAAGTATTGAATTCTTTTTTGTTATTTTGTATACTGATTTTGATTTTTTCTTACAGTCAGCAATTTTTTCGTTCTATGCAACAATTTAATTTTGTATTGTATGTTGTTATAAACAGGCTCTTATGTGTATTTACATAGGAGCCTGTTTGCATGAGTGTCACTCTTTTTTGTACAATGAAAGAAAAACATCTTATGAGATGGGGAGAGGAAAACCCATGTCCAATCAACAATTAGTGAATTTACGCATTGATTTTGCTTTTAAACAATTATTTGGTACAAGTGGGAATGAAGATATTCTAATCGCCTTTTTAAATGCGATGTTACAGGATTCGTTAGAATCGCCTATTATTTCTTTACAATTGGAGGACCCGCATTTGCATAGAGAACATGAGGCAGACAAGTTATCAATACTCGATATTTCAGCTACGCTAGATAGTGGCACAAAAATAAATGTTGAAATCCAATTGAATAATGCACACAATATGATAAAAAGAAGCCTATATTATTGGGGGAGATTGTATACATCCCAGCTACAAAAGGGGATGCCATACAGTGCTCTTCATAAAACCATTACGATTAATTTGTTGAATTTCGTTATGTTTTCTGAATATGAAGCATTCCATACAACAGGAATCCTATGGAATCAACAACAACAGAAGGTATTGAGTGATGATATCCAAGTCCATATTGTGGAGATTCCAAAATTGATGCAACAGTGGCGGAGTGAACAAGTTAATCCCTGGGAGGATTCATTTGTTCGTTGGTTGTTATTACTTCCAGCGAATGAAGATGAACAATTAACCCAAACATTGGAGGAAATTGCGATGAACCAAGATCCAATTTTACAAAAAGCAATGAATAGATGGGAGCGTATGAGTCAAGATTCTTCTTTCCGACAAGCATATGAAGCAAGGGAAAAAGCTCTGATGGATGAGGCTGCAAAGTATGCTCATGCCCGCAAGGAAGGGATTGAAGAGGGGAAAATACAACTCATTCGTGGTATGAGTAAAAATGGAATGCCGATAGAAGATATTGCGAAGTTTACAAATTTACGTATAGAAGAAATACGAAATATTTTACAAGTCTAAAAAGTTTAAAAAACAACACCTACAAAGCTGTAGGTGTTGTTTTTTTAGTGGCCACCGCCACCAGGGATATAATAAATTCCTGTCCCTGGATCAAGAAGATAATTGTTTGTATTTTTATTACTATGGTTAAAGTTCAATTTTAACATCTCCTTATAGAATGATCTTCACTACGCAATATAATTATTGTTTAACAGGCTTTTCACAATATTTTTTTGCAATGGCACTTGCCATATCTATCGCACGTTGTAATACTGCCTGTTTAGATTTAGAATCTACAAGATCAAAACCAAATTCTTCGTTAATCTCCCAATCATTAATTGCAACAAAACAGTATTCTTGAGGGATTAATTCATTCTCTGAAATTAAATGAAAGGCATATGATTCATCAAAACACAATAACTCGATTTTGAAAGTACTTAGTGTACTAGATTGACGGAACTGATAATACTCAACTGGGTATAGATAATCCCCAGAATGATTATAATTAAAATCTTTCGAGAAGTTCAGATTAAACACACCTTTCTGAATGTTTTTATAATTTAATTTTATAACATCCAAACAGAAAAAAACATATGAACAAAAAAGATACAATTATTTAGCAAAATATATTTAATAGGGGAAAAATTAGAAGATACATTGCACTCGTTTTTAGAGTTGTTTTGCATGTTATTTATATGGGTTAATTGAATTTAAATTGGTCTCGTATAAGTTCCTGTTGATTTAAAAAGAATTCATATTCCTCTTCTTCATTAAGCGCTATGTCAGTTTGTTCATATTGTTTAAGTGATTTATTATAACCAAATACTAGATAAACAATTTTTCCTATTCCTCTATCATAAAAGTAAAGAGGGACTAACATTTCTTTAGGATTGTCAATGTTAAGTTTTAAACAGATACTTTCAATGATAAATCCGCATAACCTTTGGAATAAGCCTACAGACCCCTCTGTATAGTATCCAGGTGCTCCATCGTGAAAAATATGTAACATTTTATTTTGAGAATCAAAATATAAATCGAATTTTAAAAAATAATCTTTATCTGATCCTGGGGATTCTCTAGGAATCATGAGATAAAAATGGTTGCTTAACTTAGCTGGGAATAAAAATACTTCATCTGAATTCTTAATCACATCGCATTGGATATTTTTCTCTTTTTTTGAAAACATTTCCCTCCTTTGATAAGTATATGGTATATGTTCATTTTAAGGGGAGCAGTCGTTTCTTTTCAAGGTTAGTATTTCTATTGTCGTTTGTATAAGATGTATTGGTATGTTCAAAACCTAAAAATTGAAGAAAGGTATATCTTATTTAGTACGCGTTTAACAACCTAAATAGACATAATAAAAAAGAAGATAAGTGCAATAAAAATATGACTAAATATAAATAAAATACTTTCATTTGTGATTGAATGAGAAGATCTAGAATTATGACGAATTAATTTTTTTATTATTAAACCATATATCATAGAAACTAAAATGAGTAGAAGTAACAGCAAAACAAATTGCATCCTATTATAATTTATGGATGTTGTATTAATAATAACGGGTTTTATAGCGATGAAATAAGTTGTTAAATATATAAAAAGACTTAGAATACAATATAATGAAAAATTCAACAAGTTTCTGTACAAATAAATTCCCCCTCTTTACTAAAACACTCATGAAAAATTCCCGCCTCTCATAGAAGTATCCTAATCCTATTTAATTATTATCATAGAAAATGTGAGTTGCCCTATAGTTAACTTTAAACCATTTATCAATAAGAACCAGAAGATAAAAAATAAGTAATCATAGAATTTCTTTTAATAATTAAATGTATATATTCATAAATATTAATGCGCGAATAGTATTATAATAAATTCAACGGATGGTAATAATAATCCTTTTTGAAAGGGTGTATATTGAATGCAGTATTCTTATATCGAGTATTTTGATGGTTGGGAGAAGATATTTCCTAGTGGTAACTTAATCGAGTTTCAAAAGAAAAGATATATAGAGCTAGATTCTAAGGTTATAGATAATGATAAGGAAGCTAAGTATATAAGAGGTAAAAAAGCGTTATATCAGGCAAGATGTCCAATCTGCCAAGACATTTTGTCGTTTAATAAAGGATCTAAGAGAGTTAATAAAAATCCGTATTTTTTTCATTTAGATAAAGAACAATGTTTTTCATTTGAATCACTGGCACATGCTAGGACTAAGAAATATTTATATGAATTATTTAGTAAGGCTGGTTACATCGTAAAAGAAGAGAAAAGACATAAAGACATTTCACGTGCGGACGTAGCAGTACTGCAAACAAATGATGGAAAAGAAGAACTGAAGCTGGCAATCGAGGTACAGGCGTCAAATATTCGGATTAGTAATATTGCGAAGAGAACAAATATATATTTTGAAGAAAATGTACCAACTGCATGGGTGTTAATACTAGATAGTTTCTTTCCACCTAAGGAAACAGAAGTAAATGGAGAAAAGGTCTACACGGATAGTTATAGTGGTACAAGAATAAGTAGTTTTAATCCAGAAACAAATTCTTATGAATATGCATATATTTCTCCATTAAAAGAGGAATATTTCTTTATAACAGGGGAAAATAATAAAGCATTTAACTATTTGATGGATGTATACCATGTTATTGTAACTGTTGATCATAATGGACATGTATTTTTAATTCGAAGAACTCCTGAAAGTTCTAAGTTAAGGGTAGATGCATTGTTAGAGAACCGAGAACATTCAACACAAGATGATATATTTCTGGTTAACCGAATAGCAGAGCCTGATATTGTACCAGTATTATTAGAAACGGAATTATTGCGAGCACTACATAGAGAAAATGATACGAGGATGAAAAAGAATACTCAATTAAATGAAGAATTTAAAGGTCAAATTCATAGAAGCGATTCTGATCCTACGAATTTAGTAGATGCTGCTATTGAGTTTGATAAAGCCCGGCAGATAGAGGAAGCATTAAATAGTATAGAATTAGCGAGAAAAACAAGAGAAGAAATAAAAATAGCCTATACTAACAAACTACTAGAGATAGAACAACAAAAAGCTGATGAGCGCAGATGGCAAGAGGAAACATTAGCTGAACAAATGGCAAAGGATTATATGTGTGATTTATATGATCAATATAAAAAGGAATTTAGTATGTTAGTAGAACGATTGGAGACAGAAAAGGTTCAATTTGAATTATCTTCAATTGGTAATTGGTATTCTTGGTTGAATTATTTAAAAGAAGAGCGCTATAAGTGGTATATAGTTATAAAAACTTTATTTAAAGGATTTCCAACAACTTTCTTAAGAGACAAAAATGATTTTGAAATATATTTTAATGAGGAACAAAATAGGTATAAAAAATGGATTGAGAGTAGAAGTTTAAATGAGTTTGTAGAGGAATTGCAGCAACATTATGAACAGGAAACAAATATTACTAAGGAAAAAAATTTTTATCAAAAGCTTTTGGCTAAGTATGGACAAAAGTTAGATAAAGTGCAAAAAAAAGAAAAAATACAAAGGGAGCAAGAAGAGAAACGTATCCGACAAGAAAAATTAAAGAAAGAGGAAGAAGAACGAGAGCGTATTCAATTAGAGAAAGAACAATTATATAGAGAACAAGAGCTTTTAAACAAAGACTATGATGAGATACCCCATTTAACAAAAAATGAAATCGATGATTTTAGAAATCGATTTTGGGAGGAATACGTATGTATTCCTAAAAAAGAACGCACTGCTTATGAAAGAAATTATTTTCCTTCAGGACTACCACGGTGGTTTATGAAAGACAAGATACTCCATATAGAAAAAGAAGTAGAAGCTGAATTAAAAAAGCAAAATGGCAAGAACAAGGAGCAAAAAGAAAACTTAAAAGATAACGACGATGGCTATATTCAGCTGAAGTTATTATAAAAGAAATTTTTGTAATCGGAAGATAACTTATATCTAATTAAATATTATTTCTTTATATTATAATTTAGTGATTATATTTTTTAGGAGGATACATATGAGATTAAATAAAAGTGAAAGATCATTGCCTGTATTATTAGCCTATGAAAGAGATGAAAGTGGAAATCTTGCAGTTTGGTGCCCATATTGTGCGACTTGGCATCTTCATGGACAAGGAGACGGTCATCGTAGTGCTCATTGTCAAAATAGGAGGAGTCCATTTATAGAAACCGGGTACATTATTAAAAAGGGATCGAAAAAAGATTATGCTTTCGGTAGAACATATTATGACAGTTATGATAACTTAGATTTGAAATATCATTACTAGAGGGTTTTACTTTAATTTAAGTTAACAATATGTTTAGAAAATCATATAGGGAATTGATGAAAAATTAAGCATAGATTTTCATATGAACAAGTAAAAAATTAGGTGTATTTAATGGGAATAGGATAAAGAAATTTGAACATACTCGAGTAACAGTATTTTGACCTTGAAATTTTTTTAGTGTTATAAGAAGAACTATTATTAAATTTTAAAGGAGATATTTAAGCAATTTAACTTCTAATTGTGCCTGTATCTTTTATTTTAATATGTGTGTGTACTTCTATTTTGGCCTTAGATAAAGCATGTAACCAATCTTTTTTTACTTTTTTCCATTCTTCATATTGAAACGCGTTAGCATATAGAGAAACTCCAATTGGATCAATTTGGTTCTCTCGCATGCCGAGAACCATTTTTTGTAATTTTTCGTTTAATTCTTGCTTTATTTCCCGCTCTAATTTACTTATATTTTTTTTGCGATGCAAGTGATTTTTAAGTGGATTTTCGCTGGTTTTTTCAATTAAAGCTACATTCATATTTACACCTAATATCATCATTAAAACTAAGGAACCTGAGTTCTATATTTTTATAGATTCAGGTTATTTAATTTCTTTTGAAACCTTTGGTGGTTATATATTTGCGTACGGCAACTTCATTTCATCATCTATACGTCACTGGTTATTAAGTCATTGAAAGACACTCATTAGAGTGTATATGTTATAAAAAAATCCCCTTTATTTTACTGAGGTCTTAACAGTCTTTGAAATTTTATTTTAAAAAACCATAAAAATATTGAAATTATATTTCGTTGATGTTATTCTATATTTGTAATTAAGAAAACGTTTTCGTGAAATGATATAAATAAAAAATTCCGATGAAAAAGGGTGGTATATATGTTAGAAAATTTAACAACAGAAACTCGTAATGAAAAAACGATGAACCTAGATGAAATGTCAACAATAGATTTTCTGAAAGTAATGAACGATGAGGACGAAAAAGTAGCAGCCGGAGTAAAACTAGAAATTCCACAAATCGCAAAAGCAGTAGAAGCGATTGTAGAAGCAAAAAGAAAAGGGGGGCGCTTAATTTATATTGGTGCTGGAACCAGTGGTCGTATTGGCTTGCTAGATGCAGTTGAATGTCCGCCAACTTTCGGGACAGACCCTGAGGAAGTAGTGGGATTAATTGCTGGAGGTGAGAAAGCTTTTATCAAGGCAGTAGAAGGCGCAGAAGACAGCAAAGAATTAGGAGTTCAAGATTTAAAGGACATTCATTTGAAAAATACAGATGTTGTAGTTGGAATTGCTGCTAGTGGACGTACGCCCTATGTAATTGGCGGTTTAAAATATGCGAACTCTATTGGGGCGCAAACAGTAGCTGTAAGTTGTAATAAGGGTTCCGCGATTGGAAAAGAAGCAAAAATTAAGATTGAGGTTAATAATGGACCAGAGGTATTAACTGGATCTACTCGTTTGAAAGCTGGTACTTCTCAAAAATTAATTTGTAATATGCTTTCAACCGCATCTATGGTGGGGTTAGGGAAGGTATATGGGAATTTAATGGTAGACGTCCAATTAACAAATGAAAAGCTTATAGAGCGTGCAAAACGTATTGTAATGGAGGCGACATCTTGTGACTATGAAACAGCGGAATCATATTTAACGAAGGCCGATAATAAGCCCAAGATTGCAATTGTAATGATCTTAGCAGGGTTTTCAAAAGAAGAAGCTATACAGCGATTAGAAGAGACTCAGGGGTTTATTCGTCAAGCAGTTAAATAGTCAGAACGAGCGAGGTGTTTATCGTGAGTAAATATAATAATATTGCGTTAGAAATACTAGAAGCTATTGGTGGAAGTAGTAATGTATTATCTTATACAAATTGTATGACACGTCTTCGAATCACACCGGTAAATCGGGATCAAATAAATGAAGAAGCTGTAAAAAAAGTTAACGGAGTTCTTGGAGCTGTTGATGATGAGACCTATCAAATTATTCTTGGGCCAGGTGTTGTTACAAAAGTAGCAGAGCAATTCAGCATTGTTGTAGCACAAGGGAAGGAAAAGTCAATTAGTTCGACAACAGCTTCTGCTGAAGGTTTACAAGCAAAAGGTGCCAAAATAAAGGCCGAACAAAAGAAAAAGAATAATACACCTTTCAAATCTTTTCTAAGAAAAATCGGAAATATCTTTATTCCTTTAATTCCAGCTTTTGTTGGAGCAGGCTTAATTGCTGGTATTGCATCGATTTTATCAAATAATATTACGGCGGGGAATCTGGATAGTACTACATGGCAGCAATATGTAACCATTTTTAATGTCATTAAAAATGCAATATTTAGTTACTTAGTTATTTATGTAGGAATTAATGCTGCAAAAGAATTTGGAGCAACTCCATCTCTAGGCGGAGTCATTGGTGGGGTGACTCTTTTAACAGGAGTGACATCAAACCTTCCAATAAACAACATATTTAACGGTGAACCATTATCACCAGGACAAGGTGGGGTACTTGGTGTTCTATTAGCTGTTTGGATATTATCAATTGTCGAAAAACAATTACGTAAATTTGTTCCAGATGCAGTAGACATTATTGTTACACCAACAATTGTATTGTTAATCGTGGGATTGATTACAATTTTCTTGATTATGCCACTTGCTGGTTTTATATCAAATAATTTAATTGGTGCAATTAATTGGGTATTGGTACATGGTAGTGTATTCTCAGGGTTTGTGCTTGGAGCGGCATTTTTACCGCTTGTTATGTTAGGTCTACATCAAGTATTAATACCAATTCATATTGAAATGATTAATTCAACAGGTGCAACACAATTACTTCCCATTCTTTCAATGGCAGGTGCTGGACAAGTTGGGGCAGCAATCGCATTATGGGTTCGATGTAAAAAGAATACTGCATTAACAAATATGATAAAAGGTGCACTTCCAGTTGGCGTCCTTGGGATTGGTGAACCACTTATTTACGGTGTAACATTACCACTAGGACGTCCGTTTATTACCGTTTGTATTGGCGGAGGTATCGGAGGGGCAGTTATAGGTTTATTAGGGCAAGTTGGAGCAATTGCAATTGGACCATCTGGTATGGCCTTAGTTCCATTAATTGCAAACGGAGCATGGTTGAACTATGTTATTGGATTATTTGCAGGCTATGCTGCTGGATTTATTCTCACATATTTCTTTGGTGTACCAAAAGAAGCAATGGCAGAACAAGAATAATAGTGTGGAATTTTTTTGAAGCATGATTAACCTTTTAGGTAGTCGTGCTTTTTTCTTTCTAAAAAAGTAGACTCCTTCCTCATAAACGAGAAGTTGTGGAACATCAACTTTAGATATGTGATGAATGTCGATAGGCGTAAATGTAGGTTTTTTTGTATACTATAGATATCGGATAAGATTCAATTACAAAAACTTGTTCTCGTTACATTTACAAAAAGTCGTAAAATGGTAAGTAAAACCCAGTGAGAGTAATAGGTGAATTTTTTATAGAAGAAATAAAATGATAGAGTTAAATTAAAAATGGAAAGAAGTTGGAATGATTGACGGTAAATAGTATTCGAACACAAATAGAATTAGTTTTAGATGAACTACCTGTCTCCGAGCAAAAAATAGCACAATATATTCTTTCTCACACAAAAGAGGTAACTCAAATGACAATACATCAATTAGCGAAAGATGCAGAAGCAAGTAGTGCAGCTGTTGTTCGTTTTTGTCGATCATTAGGGGTAACGGGTTTTCCAGACTTGAAAGCACGATTATATGCTGAAGTAAAGCATATACATCATGTCGGATATTTTGATATAGAACCTAATGAAAAAGTACAATCGGTAATTGATAAAACATTATCTAACACAGTACAAACACTTCATGATACAGTGGGACAATTAGAAACGAAATCTATTGAAAAAGCAGTCACATTACTAAAGAATGCAGAAGTTATTTATATTTATGGAGTAGGTGCATCTTTTCTTATTGCAGAGGATGTAGCACAAAAATGGATTCGTTTAGGTAAAAAAGCTTATGCAATTTCCGATCGACATTTGTTAGCAGTCGCAATGGCTACTCAATCAGAAAATGCATTATTTTGGGGGATTTCTTATAGTGGGGAAACAAGTGATGTAATGGAATTAATGAAAGTAGCCAAAGGATTAGAATTAAAAACAATTAGTCTTTCTCGTTTAGGAACCAGTCCAATTTCTGAGCTAGCAGACGTATCTTTATTTACAGCTCGCGCACCTGAGGCGAAAATTCGCAGTGCAGCAACTAGTTCTCGATTTGCTCAACTATTAGTAATTGATTTTATTTTCTTTGCTTACTCATCATCTCAATATGAATTGACAGTAAAACAATTAGAAAAGACAAAACACACGATACAGCAACTAAATGAATAAAAGTATTTTTTGTAGGAAAGCCTGAAGTTAAACATGTAAGGAATGGAGAAAAATTTATAATGCAAATAAAGCAAAGGAAATCTAAAAGTTTATGGAAAAAATGTTTGTATTTCTTTTAATAGTTTTCGTATTAGTTCTCGCTGGGGTTATTTATTGGAAATTTTCTCCGATTCCAAAAGCGTTTTTAATCAAAAAAGCTTTTGAAGGTGGAATGTTTAAACCATCTACCAATTATGAAAATGCCCTAAAAGAAACAATAATAGTTAAGGATATCAATTATAATTCTAAATTTCCAGATGGAAATTTAGATCTTATCTATCCAAAAAATCATACAGAAGCAACTCCTGTGATTTTTTGGGTGCATGGAGGTGGATTTGTCGGGGGTGATAAATCAGATATTACAGGCTACGCAGTAGAACTGGCAGCTCATGGTTATACAGTAGTAAATATAAATTATGCTCTTGCTCCTAAAAAACAATATCCTACACCAGTACTGCAGTTAGGTGAAGCTTATAAATATATAAAAGCAAATACCAAAAAATATGACTTGAAATTAGATCGTGTATATTTTGCAGGAGATTCTGCTGGAGCACAAATATCTGGTCAATTTGTAAATGTTCAAACATCTACAGAATATGCGAAGTTAACTAGAATTACCCCTGTTGTTGAACCTAAAACAATAAAGGGTGTATTGTTATTTTGTGGTCCATATAGTATGTCTGCATTAGCTAAAATAGAATCAACTAAAGAAATACAAGCATTTATGCGTACTGCTGGTTGGGCGTATTTAGGTGAAAAAAATTGGGAAGGGTTAAACGAAACAAAAATAGCTTCAATTTTAGATCATGTTACAAAAAATTATCCACCAACTTTTATAACGGATGGTAATACTGCATCATTTGAAAATCAAGGGAAAGCATTAGCTTCTGCTTTACAAAGGGAAGATGTATTAGTAGATAGTCTTTTCTTTGATAAAAATGTTTTTGGTGAGTTAGGACATGAATTTCAATTTAAAATGAATACTTCAGCTGGTCAAGGTACTTTCAACGAAGTTCTTGGATTTTTAAGTAAAACTAAATAGTATACGATTAATATAAAGAAAAAGTCCACTTCTTATTTTCAAAATAGGGTGGGCTTATATTGTTTTCTAGCTGTTTCATTTGAATCTCGTTAAAAATAATTTTACTCATTCTCCGTACCTCATTTTTATCGTTGGCTTTTTTTAAGTGTCCATGATTCGGGGTACAGTTCAATTTTGAGTGCCTTTTCTTTTGTTGAAATTCGATAAGATGTTAGGTTTCCAATCTAACATTGATAAGAGTGACAGTTTTGATTTAATTACATATTAGAATATTTTTTGCATTGAGAAAATGAGTTCCCAATATTCATAATAATTAAATGGAATTTTTAATATATTATAAATATTTACAATGATGTAAAACGTGTTGCAGTTAAGATGTTAGTTATAAAACTATTAAAGGAGGAATTTTTATGTTCAAGAAATTAATAGTGGGAGCATTAGCAACTGGTTTTGTATTAACAGGAGGTATGGGAGCCTCAGCTGCAACATCTACAGTTGATAATACTAATAAAAAAATTGATTCACCACAGCTGGCGCCTTATAAAATGTATGAATATCATGATAGTTGTCCTCAGGTTATATCTGACTATCACATGTCATTGAGAAATGCAGATGGGATTTTCGCTAACGCTTTTACTGATTCATCATCAGGTATCACTTGGTACTTTAAAGGTTATGGTTATCATAAGGGCATTGGATGCTACGGGGGAACAAGGCATTAATTAAAGAAAAGACAACCAATTGAGTGATGAAAAAAGGAGAGTGAGATTTCACTCTTCTTTTGGTTGTACGTCTTCTACTTCCATGTAGTCAAAAACAAGTGCATGAATATCCTTATCAAAATGTGTACATTCTTATAAGGACTCAATGTTTATATCTATATAATGTGACGCTAACCAGTCTGCAGCGAACTTAGTTCGGCTATATATACAGAAGTGATTTCCATGTTGAAGGAATATACTTCCTTTAAACCACGTTTCAAATGATGGTTTAGAAACATTTTTTGTATGTTGAATAGTGTCTAGTACCTTCATCCAAATATCAATATCTTTTTCAGGATGGGGTTCTACTATTTATATTAATTATATTATCAATTTAATATCTCACCAAAAAATGAAGAATAATACCTATGAATTCTATTCAAATTGTCTTTTTTCTAAACGATCAATCGCTTCTCGTTTCTTTTTATTATTTATATTTGTATAGATACTAGTAACCTCAACAGAAGTGTGACCGAGTTGATCTCGTAGCAATACTAAGTCCTTGTTTTCCTTATAATGATTTGTAGCATACGTATGACGTAGCTTATGTGGACTACGTTTTTCATCGAATGCACTTGAATACTTCTCTACTAAGTTCTGTATAGCGCGTACAGAAAGCTGTGTGTATTTTCCCTGGTACCTAGTTACAAATAGAATATCTTCTTCAGGTGGACACATATATTTCTCTAAACGTACTTTCATGTATTCTTGTACGTCGTCTAAACACGATTTCGTTGCGAGTATTGAAGATTTTTTATTACCTTTACGAGTCACCTTAATGGTTCCCTGTCGAAAGTTAATACTTGAGAGGGTAAGACTAGCTAATTTTGATACTCGAAGCCCAGTGCCTAAAATAAGGCTTATTAATGCTATATCACGTTCTTTGTCACGTAAAAAATAATTGTATTTACGTGTAGAGGTCTCTTTTAAGATTGTTGCATAATCATTTATCAAAAATCGTAAGAATGCTACATCCTCATTATCGTTAAAGATAATATTTGCCACTTCATCAGCTCTTGCTGCAGCATCAACTTTTTCTTTATGTAGTTCGATTTTCTCCATCACGTTACGTGAGAGATAGCTTTTTCCATGCTCATCTTCTGAATTCTGCGCTAAATATTAAAAGAGAGATTTTAAGGCAGAAAAGGTTCTTTTTATAGCTCTAGTTTCAATTCCTTCACCTTGTAAGTACATGTGAAAGCGATTTATATCATTTAAGGGTAATGTTTGTAATGTCTCAATAGGTATATCAGTTATATTAGTAACCACGTTACCATTTACGACAGCTAATCGCTTAAGAATAATCCATTTAAAGAATTTTTCAAATTCAGTTATATATGCGTATAAAGTAGCAGGGGAGAGAGCAGTCTTCATTTCTAGGTATTCTATGACATACCAGGGCATATTATTTTTATGCTTTTCTACAAGAGCCTTAAAACGTTCTTTTTCTCTATTACTCATGTTGTAAACCTCAAATCAAATGATGTAAATTAATTTTTAAACTAATAATTAAACCAATATTTAAACTAACTATTTGAATATTTGAGCTAGAATACGATTTTAATAAATAGCTTGATTACATATATAGATACCATACTAGTTTTTGAAAAAGAAGAGGGGTATCAATATATGATTGATACCTCTACTATACTCAATTCTATGGATTAAATTATTGTAAATTGAATACTTTTGTTACATTATATATGTTATTGAATAGAGAACTGCTGTATGGTTAAATTTATTTTACTGTTAATTCTCCGAATTGGTCATATAGTAATTTAAAACGAATAGTAGGGTTTTCTTTTAAAAGTTCATAGGCTTCACGAAGTAACTTATGTCTTTTGTAATAAAGTGTAGAACATGAAAATGTGTTTGAATTACAACAAGGGCAGACAATACCCATAATAGCCGTGTTAAAAGCAATAATGGTATTTTGTTCTGGATTAATCTTACAAAATAGACGAACTGAGTTACCTATGTTTGGCTGTACAATGATTGTAACCGTGTTATTTTCTTTCCGAATATTCCCATTAGAATCCATCTCTAAAGTGGCATTTGTTAGTTTCAATTACGTTCACTCCTTAATTATATTTACTGTTAGAATTTTAGGAGTATCTAATTAAAAGCATTATATATTTAGATACGTGCCATTACTTAAGTTTATACAATTAACATTAGAACATCTATATATTCAATGATAAACTATTCGTTAAATGAGAATTTAACAAATAGTTTGATGGAGGGGAAGTACACATCCCCTTTTACTCTAAATGTACAAAGACATGAAAGGCTAAACTTTCATTTTCAGGGCTTGATTGGGATAAGAAAATCTAAACTGAAATTTTATATGTTAACAGAATTAAATACATGAAATATTGTGTAAACATATAGGAGGGTGTTGCAAAACTAAAATAAATATGCAATGTTATGAATCAGAAAAACTAGCTGGATATGCAGTAGATAGCGATTTTGTCCATACCAGCGCGGCTGTTCCAGCCCTTTATCTTTGAGATTGCTAAACTGCTGTTCAATTTTCCCGCGCTCTTTCATCAACTGTTTCCCAAAGGTTGTAGTTACAAAAAGTGATAACACACGGCGGTGTGAACTTTTAATTTGTTCGCCATTTCTTGAATTAATGGGATTTACCGGAAAGATATCACACGTACCTGCAATTTTATAAATGTGTTGGCTATCATAAGCGGCGTCTGCTATAGAAAACAACACATGTTGGTCTTCTATGTCTTGAAGTAGTACAGGGGCCATCTTGCTATCGTGTACGTTCGCTGTTGTAAACGCATAAGATAATACAACACCTTCTGGTGTTGAACAAACATGAGCCTTATATCCTTTATACCAACCATAACGAGTCGATTTCCCCCACTTCGCTTGTGAATCATACAAACTACTCCGTAAGGCCGTGCTATCAATTAAGACACAAGGAATCAGTCCTAAATTAAGTTCCTGAAGAACCTTTTCATGAATGATTGGAATACCTTCTTCACGAAACCAAGTGCCTACACGTGAAAAAGTAGAAATATGAGGAACAAAAGATAAACCACAAGATGCACGAAAGGAAGGGTATTGATGCAAAAAACGAGTCAATTTGCGTAAAGAATTGATTTGGAATACGGTTTTCAAGAAAAAACATTTGAGTAAAGCTTTTCTACAAATGGGTGGACGGCCTGTAATAGGCGGAACGCCTTCTATGGTTAAACTGGTTAAACTGTCTACATACGCAAATAAAATTTGTAAAATGGATTGATTCTGATCAAAATTGGTTATCATACTAGTAAATCCGTCCTTTCTGGAGATAGTTTGGATTACTATCATTCTTCCAGGAAAACGGATTTTTTTATGCATTCATGTTTGGATATTTATGAGTTTTGCAACACCCTCCATATAGGTTTAAATACTATGTTACTTTTATTTATAAAGAAAAAACATCCTAAGATGCATTGTTAGGTTTATACAAGAGTATTAGATAGTAAAACAAGAATCTCATTTCATTTTGCGATTCTTGTTTTACAGTATTCTTGATAAAATGGTTGAAAACCCCTGTATTTCTTAGGTGTATATTCGGAAACAAAACTAAAATTATCAATTATATTATTAAAATAATGTATAATACTTAGTAATCAGGGAGTAGATTATGAATATAGCAGCCAATGGAAATGAACAGATTCTGGGCTTATTAAATGATTTGTATGTGGAAATTCGTGCACGGCGTATAAGTAATGCGCATCGTTTAAAAGAAGAAATTGATAATAAAATTCAAAACATAGAAGATCCGAACTTATAATTATAATAATTATTATTAGATTTGCGTCATCAATATGTAATTGATTACTTAGGTGTTTCTAAAAGTGATTTTGATAAAGTAGAATCTTTTGAGATTCCTTCTAACAACACTTTAAGTTATTATTAACATTTCTTTATAGCTATCCATGCTAGTGGAACTGGCAGTTATAAGGTTGCAAAAGAACACTTTGATCAAGCCGAAAAGTTCTTAGAGCTTTTCCATGATGAAGTTGTAGAAACTGAACTTTATTATAAGTTAGGTGTATTCCGTTATCCTATTTGAGATTCGCTAGTCTCTTTTCAGTACACAACAAGGGCAAAAGAAATGTTATTAGACCGTGGTGATTATGAGAGTAATGTCGGCTTTTGTGAGAACTTGCTGAGGTTAGCTTGTATAAATTTAAAAGAGTGCTCATTAGCAGAGGAACATTTTGCAGCTGTAATGGACAAATTCCAAAAAGTCGGAGAAGAAAAGTTTATTATTATGGTACTTCAAAACCTGGGTTGGATGTATTCTAAACAAAACCTCTCCTCTTTAGCAATTCGTTATTTATCTGAAGTCATTGAAAAGCCCCCAATCCATTACAAAGTATGTATGCAAAGGCATTGGAACATTTATAAATTGAACGAGCGAGATGTCACAGCAGAACTCATTGAGAACGGTTTAAATATTAGTAAGAAACTAAATCAAGAAGAGTTCAAACATCGATATTTCATTTTACAGGAGCTGAACAGTACTCACCTACTCAAATACTTGAAACAGTGGTGTTAGTAGGAATTGATTACTTCGAAAGAGTAGGATTGTATGAAAATGTTCAAGAGTCTTATGAGACACTGGGAGCAAAATTTTATGATGAAAAGAATCATCATGCGGCGATTAAGTATTTCGATTTAGAATTGTAAGCAAATGAAAATTTTTTGAGGAAGGAGCCTTAAAATAAAAAAGCAGTATTGGGGTTAATGGAAATTGTTAACGCTATAACCTTGAATATAGGTATAACAAATACAGCGAAGAACCTACAATCTTACGAAGTGATTCAAGGTCTTTCTGTAGGAGATCACAGATTGATACACTAATTTAATATATAATAAAAAGGACTAGGGTTTTTCATAACTAAAAAATGTTCAATATTTAATAAATGTTCAGAATAATTAAAGTTGTTAGCTGTTCAAAGTTATTTAAACGGGGAAGAAAGTTACAATATGATAAAAGAAAAATATCAGATAAGAAGCTCTACACAACTAAAAAATTGGATAAAAAAATATAAAGAATTTGGTGTAATTACAGATACTCGTGGAAGAAATGATGGAATTAAAGGTATATCAAACCCTCTAAAAGGAAGCGTATTCATTTCTAAAGGATTGAGGAGGAACGTGACTACTATATGGCACAGGTTGAATATTTAAAAAAGCAGTATCCCAATCTGTAAATGGGGGTGCACTAAAATATATTGACGGTGAGATATCACATCATAGAATAAATGGAGGAGATACCTATGAATAATTTTTTTAAAACTAATGAAACATTCTTGGGATATAATAAAGTGAAATGTAATGATTGTAACGGTTTTTATATCCTACGTTCAAGTGATTATGGTGAATTTGGCGGATGCACTAATTTTCCAAAATGTAAATCTAAATTATCTAAATCTAAGTTTATACTATCTTTCATAAAAGAAAATGGAATAAATATTTACAAATGGAAAAAGAAATGTTGGAAATGCAGAAAGAATACGGACGTATATTCATACTATTTACATTATCAATTATTAAAAAGCTTAGGAAATACTACTGCATTAGTATTTGCCGGTATCGGAGATATTAAATCAGCCGATAACTACCTAACTTGTAAATATCCATCAATTCAACTAAAGTATAGTAAAACAATTAATTCCATATACATAGCGAATACTTGTATATACTGTAATGCACTTCAGGGGAAAAATTATGTTGTTGATGATCCTCATGAGATTTTCGGTGATTTATACATTCAAAAATGTATGGAGAAGTATTTTGTTGAAAATGTTTCAAGTAAGTTATTAAATATAAATTTTGAAGAAATTAATAGACTTAGTATATTTTATGTGAATTAGCGATAAAAAAGCATTAATTGTAGAAAAAATACGGATCAATAATTTTAGAGAAAACGAATATAGCGGAATGGGTAAAATATTTATGTCCCAATGAAAAATAAAACGTTACAATTAACTTAATCAAAAACTCATAAATTATGAATAATTTATTGTATAGTAAAAGTAAGTCATGATTTAAATGGTTTCTCTGCTTTGGATGTTGAGATAGCTTGTTATACCCTTTCAATTAGAAAAAGAACTTGTAGTGAATTCTACAAGTTCTTTTTCTAATTGAAAGGAGAGATTATATATATCCTTTATGAATTGGAAGATTGCATGTCTAAGGTGTTGCTAAAAAATTCAAGGGTAAGCTTACTTAATAGTCAGTAATTCATCATTACAATTATAATATATGACCTGGTCAAGAAAAACTGGAACATCAATTAGATTACGCAATTGATTTTGAATACTGATACGGGGTCATTCCATTTAATGCTGAGTGAGGACGAACGGAATGATAATACATATAAATAAATTCACTCACTAACTGATTGACTTGAGTGAGAGAAACTAGCTTTTCTCCATGTAAACATTCACGTTTAAAGATGCTAAAAAATGATTCCATCACGGCATTATCCCAGCAGTTCCCCTTGCGGGACATACTTTGTTGAATCTTTTGTTGATTACAAAAATCAGTAACCGTATAACTGGTAAATTGTGATCCTTGATCACTATGAAATAAAATTCTTTTGGGGCCACCATAAACATTTTTGACTTGCTAAATTGTATCTTTTACTAATTGAGCATCTTGGTGAGTATCCAACGAATAACCAAGCACCCGTCGGGTGCTAATATCTAATGCGGCACAAAAATATACTTTCAGCCCATTCACTAAACGAAATTCTGTGATATCACACACAACAGTTGGAACGTCTTTCTTACCAGGGCTAAAGGAGCGCTCCAGTATATTCGGAAAGGTATGATGTTCTTGCTTTCTTTTCTTATAATACGTAACAATTTTTGACTTCACCCCAGCTAGACATAAAGCTTGTCTGACTTGAGATAAGGTAACCATAGCGCCTTTATTAACCAGATAACAGTATAGTTTTCGATATCCCATTCTACCTTTTAAACGTTTAAATTGCATGACAATATAAGCCGCTGTCTTTTTACGTTTTTTCTGATTTTCAGTGGGCTTACGGCGAAGATATTCGTAAAAACCACTAACAGACACTTGTAATCGATGGCAAAGCCAGCGCACTCCAAATATTTGATTATATTGTCTTATAAACTGAAAACGTGTTAGTTTTGGTTGCTGGCAAAGAAGGTTGCCGCCTTTTTTAGGAATTCATTTTCCTTTTTTAACGCTTGGATTTCTCTTCGTAAAGAACGCAGTTCTTCCGTATCAGATCTCTCACTATCCAAAAGTGGGGAAGAATATTTTTTTATCCATGCATTTAGGGTTCCGTTCCCCAGGTCAAATTCTCTTTGAATACTGGAAATTGTACGCCCTTCTTTAACCACCAATTCAACACATTGTTTTTTAAACATTTCATCATACTGTTTTTTCACCTGAAACACCTCATATATAGAATAATTTATCTCTATACTGTGTTCCAGTTTTACTGTACCACCTCAATATTTATAATAACGAAACTAACTGTCATGAGATGATTATATCGATAAATTTTAGGAGTATAAGTATTTAGTCACTTTCATATAGGAAGGATATAAGTTTCGATTATATTTTATGAAAAGGGAACTACCCGCCACTTAACGTCTTAAAAGACTGTTTGAAGTGGGGCTTCTCGGTTAATCATTACTTTTGATAGCTAATCAATCCGTTATAAGACAGTCGAGCTAACTCCCTTATTTCAGAGGTTGTTTTTTGCTATTTATGCCAACGTTCATACCCTTTATTGTGCCTTGATAATACTCGTTGTGTCTTTGCTAATTGGGCTAACATGTTACGATAGAACTTAAGATAATTGGGTTTCTCATCCTCAGAACTAACGTATAATCTATCCATCGCAAAGTCTAATACAACAACTGTTTCTACTTCTTTTTTTACAATCTTTTTTGTATTCAGTCAAGGTGGATACATAATATTTCCTTTTACTCCATTCGTTGTATAAGGCTTTCTGTCTTTTTTACTTTTGAATGTTGAGAAGTCATTTTAACCATTAAAGAAATTCTTATAGGTGGTTTGCAAATGTAGTTGAGCATTTGCAA
Organism: Bacillus sp. FSL L8-0199; assembly: GCF_038005705.1. Taxonomy (NCBI): domain Bacteria; kingdom Bacillati; phylum Bacillota; class Bacilli; order Caryophanales; family Bacillaceae; genus Bacillus; species Bacillus sp. FSL L8-0199. The sequence continues at coordinate 53,961 of NZ_JBBOTS010000004.1, forward strand.
AAACCAATGATTGAACTACTCACCACTTAACGTCCTTACGGACTGTTTGAAGTGGGAGATTCCTGCGAACACCGATGTATCCACCAGTTATCTTAGCAGGCTCAGCCCGTAGTCCCTACGGTGAAAACAGAAGTATCTTGTACGTTGACTCATCACGCTACCTACTTTAGCTTGGTTTTCGCAACTTCGGCAAACGTGGGATGGTAGAACGTTGAAGATTTTACGATTGCAACGTTTTTCTGCAACCAACCTTATATCTTCAGTTTTCAAAGAGCGATCTGTACAGGTATATAATAGCAAACATGTTGGCTTACGCCAACCGACATTCATCTCCCACCTATTTGCTGGTGCTATCTCACCTTCACACAAATTGAGGAGGGAGATGAATGTCGTAAAACGATAAATTTTTTTTAACCAATCAAATTCTGCTTTATATTTTGCAGGAGTTGGAGGCTTTTGCTTCTTTAGTTGTTTCTTATCATCTTTGTATTTTTCGTACGCTTTTTTTCGTTCAGCTAACATTCTATTGTACACGAAACATACGCAACCGAAGATTTTAAGCATAAGATATGCTTGTTTTTCTTTTAAGTACAAATGGAGTTTATATGCTTTGTCATATTATTTCACCTCGATTTTCAATATATTTCTTTACTTCGACTATTGGCGAACCACCAGTAATTAGTAAGCAAAAACTTCTTAAGCCTATAAATGCTAGTTTAAATATGTACAGTAATGCTTGAATAAACATGAACATTTTCAACAGGATTCTACATACTGACCCTGAGGTGGTTAGTGTGTATATCAAACTAGATATTCCAACAGAATTTGAGGTTAAAAGTCTTACAGATTTACCTAATTTGAAAAATTTAATGGTGAACCTTAAGATGAAAGCAAATAAAAGCCAGCTAGCGAGGGAATTGAATGTTGATCGACGTACCATTGATAAATATAGGAATGGTTTTACATCAAAGGGGACAAAGAATAAAAGATTGATATACATTATGAAGTCGAATAATGCAAGTGGTATATAGATGAACCGTAACTTTAATATAGCTTATCTTTCATTAACAATAAATAGGACGCTAAACCAATCACAGTAAGCCTAAGATAATCGCTATTACATGTTTATAACCACATTCAAGTGTCCAATTTTTTCAATAAAAAGAGAGCATCCATAGCAAGAGATACTCTTAATGGGAAAAGAAGCGTTAACTGAGGATTAAATAGAACACGTTGATTGTCTTACATTTTAATATATGATATATATGCTTGGCTTTCATTAGGCCTAAATTAACCTCTAAATACGGTTATTGTATAATTTCTATAAAACAAAGAAAAAAGCAACCGTTTTTGATGCTTTACCTTTAAATATAAGTCCCAAACCAATATTTATGGCTCTGCTGCAAAATTTTAAAGAGCAAGCTAAACATTTGCAACAGAACCCTTCGTGTTCAGTAAATGTTGACAAGTCCAATTTTTTAAGGGTCATCCAACGGTATTGCATTAACAATTTCCTCACTCAAATCAAATATGTTAATTAAAATTCGTTTCTTTTCTAGATTCGTTACTATTTCCTCAACTGTAATATTACCAGCTTCATTTAAATGAAAAAGTTTATTTCGACTAAGTGTAACAGCCTTTTTCCCAATGTTTTTACGAATAAATAAACTACTATTAAATGGGCTATAGTTTCGAGTATTTTCCCAACGCTCCTGTAAATATGAAAATTCGACATTATCAATCTCTAACCTACAGGTAAGTTCTTTCTCACTGTGACCCGTTCGAAATACAATATCCCACAAATCATTAAAATTCGGATATACCTTGATTGTAAAAGGTAGAGATCCTCCGATTGAAGGACGTTCTTGGGATAAAGGGACAATATCTTCAATCATTAAAATACCATCTACCAAATATTGTTGATCTTCAATTGTAACAATGACCGTGCCATGACTTGGACCATTTTCTGGTGGAGTAAGCCCTACCATCGATCCTGCCGCAGCGCGCACATCATATCCTAAAATTTTTATCAGACTGTATAAACCGATTGAATGTCCCCAACATGTCCCTCCCGTTGAATGTTCTAAAAAATTCGAAAAGAATTCTGAAGGATTTCCAATTGGTAATGGACCTGACATTTTATTTCCAAAATAAATCCTTTTATGTATATTATCTTGCGGAACATTTTTGCACCATGACTGATAAAGCATTCTCAGGTTATCTTCACTATTTTTAGGCCATTGTTGAAACCCCAATTTACTAATAACAGCTTCTATCAGCTCCAAACTTACACCAAATCCCAAGCATATTTCTTCAACTTTGTTAATATCCTTTTTAATAGATTCACTGTATCAACTCCATTATATATGTTAAACATTTTATCGTTTTCCGACAGAAGACTCCTTCCTCAAAAATGTGAAGGTGTGAAACACCAATTTTAGGTGGGAGATGAATGTCGGTTGGCATAAGCCAACATATTTGCTATCATTTACTTGTACAGATCGCTCTTCGAAAACTGAAGATATGAGGTTGGTTGCAGAAAAACGTTGCAACCGTAAAATCTTCAACGTTCTATCGCCCCACGCTTCTCAAAATTGCGAAAACCAAGCTAAAGTAGGTAGCGTGGTGAGTCAACGTACAAGATACTTATGTTCTCACCGTAGGGACTGCGGGTAGAGCCTGCTAAGATAACTGATGGATACATCGGTGTTCGCAGGAATCTCCCACTTCAAACAGTCCGTTAGGACGTTAAGTGATGAGTAGTTCAAGAAAATTTATAGAGTAGCTATCCTCTTTTAAATAGAAAATAATACATTAATTTAACATATTCATACTATTGGGGATTAATGCTCATTCTCTAGTATGAAAACATGTTTATTTTATGCAAATATTTTCACGTTAATAAGTAGTTTCCTTAATTTTGTGTATACAGCTATCATAATTGTATTTTTATAAAAAATTAGTTTGGATCTATTTTTTGTTTAAAGATGTCCTAATTTCTTTATTTACATTGTTTTGAATGTATACTTTTGTTTGTGTTTCTGAGGGGGCAGGGGATTTTAGATAAATTCATTATTTATAAAAAAAACGAAGTCTATAAAGAGACTTCGTATCGAAAAATAGATACTTAGGAGACTCGGAGAGTGTCTACAAATCTATTGTAACCTATATATTCGCAATTTTGTTATTTTATTTGAAAATATGTATATTCTCATTTTTTAGCTGTAAAATTTTATAGGTGTTTTAGGAGTCTCGCCACATGCCTATCAAGCTAAGAAATTCATTGTTCCCCAAAACAAAAAAATGAGTTAAAGGCTCATAGATCACTATAGAAAGATAAATATTTCATTTTGGGGATAATCTAAAATTATAGCTTGATGGATGTGTGGTGCTACCCCATGCCCATCAAGCTAAGAAATCAAGTCCCCAAAAAAATGAAAAATCTCACTTCTTATTCGAAAAAAGAAGTGAGATTTTTTGGATACTACCAATAATGAGTGGATATATCAACCTCATATGTATATAGTATTCATCATTCTTTCTTCAAGTAACAAGATAAGATAGTCCAAAAAGTTATATTAAATCTGTTACAGTAATTTATAGAATACATAATTTGAGAAGTGAGGGAAAACAATGAACAGAATGGAATTTATAAGAAAAGAGGGGGGAAAATATCATGACTATTGTTACGATAATTATAAACTGTTTGAAGAAGGTTCGTGGTTACACAGACCTGTAAAAAACTTAATAGATCAATTGCATTGTTTGAAGGAAAAGACAATCTTAGTGTTCTTGATTTAGGTTCTGGAGTGGGTAGAAATAGTATCCATTAGCCCCAGCTATAAAAGAAAATGGCGGTAAAGTTGTGTGTGTTGATTTATTAGACTCTGCTTTGCAAAAATTAAATCAATACAGTGAAGAGTATAAAGTTAAAGAAGTAATTCAAACCGAAAAAGTTGATATAGGAAACTATGACATGAAACCTAATAACTTCGACTTCATTGTTGCAGTGTCAAGTTTAGAACATGTCCAGCCAGAAGAAGTATTGAAAAAATTGTTCAACGAATGACATACGGAACGAAGTACAACGGAATAAATTGTATCATTGAAAATTCTGAAGTTGAAGAAATTGATATGGCTACCAATAAGAAGTTGCATGCACTAATGGAGATAAACATTCCAACAGAAGAAATGATGAATAAATTAAAAAAATAGATGATGGTTGGAAGTATTGAGTATCATAGTAAAACCACTCGAATATAAAATTATTCGAAATGAAAAGCCTGTTTTATTAAAAGTAAAGGTGTTGCGAAATTCATAAATATTCAAAAATTAATACATAAAAAAATCCATTCTTCCAGAAAAACGGATTTACTAGTATGATAACCAATTTTGATCAGAATCAATCTATTTCACAAAATTTATTTGCGTATGTAGAAAGTTTAACTATTACAGGCCGTCCGCCAATCTGTAGAAAAGCTTTATTCAAATGTTTTTTATAAAAAACGGTATTCCAAATCAATTCTTTGCGTAAGTTAACTCGTTTTTTGCATCAATATCCTTCATTTCTTGCATCTTGTGGTCTTTCTTTCGTTCCCCACATTTCTACTTTTTCACGTGTAGGTACTTGGTTTCGTGAAAAGGTTATTCCAGTCATTTATGAAAAGGTTCTTCAGTAACTAAATTTGGAGCTGATTCTTTGTGTATTAATCGATAGTACTGCCTTACGGATTAGTTTATATGATTCACAAGCAAAATGGGAAATATGGAACTGTTATTGTTGGTATAAAGGATATAAGGATCATGTTTGTTCAACACCAGAAGGTGTTGTGTTGTCTTACGCGTTTACAACAGCAAACGTCCATGATAGCAAAATGGCTTCTGTATTGCTTCAGGATATACAAAACCAACATGTGTTATTTTCCGTTGCAGATGCTGCTTAAGATAGTCAACGTATTTATGAAATTGCGCGAACATGTAACATTTTTGCCATGAATCCAATCAATCCGAGAAATGATGAACAAAATAAAAGTATACATCGCCGTATATTATCTCATTTTATACAAACGATCCTTGGCAAACAATTGATGAAAGAACGTGGGAAAATTGAACAACAGTTTAGTAAACTCAAAGATAAAGGGCTGGAACAGCTACGTTGGTATGGTCAAAATCGCTATCTATTACATGTTCAGCTAGTTTTTCTGATTCATAACAGTGCACATATTTATTTTAGTTTTGCAACACCCTCTAACTAATTAATCACCCCCTTTTTCCATCATTATTACTATAGCAAGAATTTATTTTGTAAGATTGTATGAAGTTTTCTGCTAAATAAAGTATAAGTAACTAAGCTAATTATTTATTTTAGACATTATAAGCTAGGATATTAAAGTATAGCTATGTAGCCTATTTTTTGTAAATGTTTAGTGTGTACAGTTTGACATCGTTTAAGAAAATATTTTGTAAATATTACTCCACTTTACAAAGGAAGTTTTTTGGATGGTAATAATTAATATTAGTTTTATAATTGAGAGCAGATTACGATACAAATAATATAGCATGCTCAATAATATTAGAATATTAATTAATAGGATATTCATATTAATAAGGAAAGTGAGAATTATTTTTGATATTTGATAAGTAAATTTATATTACTATTAGAACCAGTTTGGAAGGAGGGGTAGTTTGAGGTTTAGGGAATATAATCTTAAGTGGGATTTAGTTACAGATGTGTATATGGAACCAAAGAATTTTGCCGAACTATTTTCTTTACTTGTACCTTGTTATCCAAGAGGAGGCAAGAAAAGGCGAACGATTTTATTGTGGAAAGAAAAAGAGTTTTATAAGGAAGAAAATTTAATCCCCTTTATCATATTTGGGATGAATAAAGTTAAAGAGTTACCACAGTTTCATAAAGATAATATTCCTACTTTAATACGTATCATCCGTTTATGCCAGGAGATTGGATGGTATAAAGAAGCAAATGAATTTATGAGAAGTCAAGGATTAGATGATTTTGTACTAACTTCAATGAAATATGAAACTTGGGACCTTTTAACACAAGTAGTTGCTTTAAATTATTTAATTATTAAGTACCGTGTAGGTGAATTGAATAGTGCTGCTGTTCAAATATGGGAAAGAATTAAATTTAATGAAAAATGTATCAACAATTATAGCAGTCTACTTTCGCATAAAGAAGTGTTGGAACTAAAATTCTTTTACATGTGTAAGCAGGCAAAAACACTATCAAAAGAACAATTAAATAATAATATAATGAATTTAGCAGTATACTGTAATGTGTTTTTGTGTGATTTATATAAATATGACTTGTTAACAAAGTATCGTAAATGCATAGAGTTTTTATCTTATTATGGACCTAGTGAGGCTGTTATGGCTTGTCAGAAAGCTGTACTTTCTCAAATTACGGATCGATTGAATCCATTAAAGACAACGTATGTAGATGATTATTTGTACGTAATTAAAGAAATGATGAAACATATGACGCAAGAATTAATGAATCAATATGAACACTTTATTGGAAAGCTATTATCATATGTACCATTTTTTGAAATGATTCAGGTTCCACAACATTTATATTATTTTGAAGAATTAATGTATGTTTGTAAAGGTGTCAAATACAAGGAAGAGATTCTAAGAAATTATCTATTTTTACAATTACATGATTGCTTGCCATCATTCATAAGGCTATTTTTAAAAAATAAACGTTACGCCACAATTCACGATATCTTATTTTACTGGTGTGAAGACGAGCAAAGGATAAGTTTAGAGAGGAAATATAATCTTAGCTCAATTTATGAGAAATATGCTTATGGGTAATGATATAAATATATAAAAAAAAATGTTGAAATCTAATATTAAATTATTTTTGGTAGTTTAAGCCTAAAAATTAAGAGTTTTAATAACTAGTAAAACTAAAAATGTGGAAGGAAAAGCATGGTTTAAATTAATAGAAATCGTGCTCAAGATGACTATGAAAAAAGGATTATGTAATATTTTATCTATCGCAATGGCATTACAAGTGGTAACGATTCCGATTATTTCTTTTGCCGATACCAAGAGCAGTCCAGTAAATTGGAATAACAAAAAGATTGAATTTCCAGATGTACAAAATACTCACTGGGCTTATGAAGCAATTATGGATTTAGCTAATAAAAATATTATTGCTGGATATGACAATGGAAAGTTTGGCTTAGGGGATGATGTAACACGAGAACAAGTAGCAGCATTAATATATCGTGCATTAAACCTAGAATTAAAAAAAGAGTATAACAACCCTTATCATGATGTGAATGTGGGTTCAACAATGTTTCCAAATGAAATTTTAACTTTAACCGAGATGGGAATTTTTAGAGGGGATGAACATGGTAATTTTAGACCAAAGGATTCCTTAACACGTGCTGAAATGGCTCAAGTTCTAAAACAAGCTTTTCGATTGGTAGTAAAAACAGAGCATACATTTAGTGATGTGCCAACAAATTTATGGGCAAACGATGCAATAAGTGCCTTGCAATCAAACGGAATTACAATAGGGACAGGAAATGGAAAATTTGAACCAGGCATGATTGTAACACGTGAACAGTATGCTCAATTCTTATATCGCGTAATGAATGTGAAAAGTGATGAGAATAATATAAATGCTACTTCATATATAGATTTAGATTTAAAATTAGCTGCAAATGTTAGTGGAAAAGAGATAGATAACTATATTGCGAAATATCATGCAGACAGCCCGCTAGTTGGTCATGGACAAGATTTTGTACGTGCGCAATACGAGCATGGGGTCAGTGCGCTTTATTTAGCCTCACACGCGATTTTAGAATCAGGCTATGGAAAATCAGAAATTGCATATCGAAAACATAATTTGTTTGGGTTACGTGCATATGATGTTGATCCGTTTAAGAACGCAATATATTTACCGACTTATAGTGATAGTATTTCTTATAATGCAAACTATGTAAGGAAAAGTTACTTAGAAAAAGACGGTGCTTATTATAATGGGCCAACATTAGCGGGGATGAATGTAAAGTATGCATCAGATCCAAAATGGTCTGAAAAAATTGCAAGTATTATGGAGCGTATAAAAGGTTTTAAGTTAGAAGACTATAAATTTGCTACAGAACTGTCTAAAAACCCAAACACATTAGATGTTAACGCATTATCAAATGAGATTCCATATAAGATATTTCCAACTGATTCAGTAGCTACAATCTTAAATCCGGAATTGTACTATCATGTACCATATCCATTTGATTTACAAATAAAAAGTGAACCTAATATCGAAGAAAATAAGGTGGGATTACTAACTACTGGAATACAAATAATCCCATATCGAGAAGATCCAAATGGATGGATAGAATTTTCTTTCATTACAAATGGAAAGAAATATTGGACATTAAAAAATAACATGAATTTGTAAGATAACTAGAATAAAATAACCAGCAAAAGGAGGAAAGGTTAACACGACACATAGAAGTTTAAAACGTGTTAAGTAAAGATATGAATAAAAAAATTAGCAATGTTTTAGCAACAATTATGACATTACAAGTAGTAATGGTTCCAACTGTTTCATTTGCAGACCCAATAGAAAATGGAATAACAGAATTGGGTGAAACACCATCAGATATGCAAGTAATAGAGAATATTGAGAATAACATGAAGCACGAAAATGGTAAAGGAGTAAAGGTAGATGCAAATGGTGAAATAAAAGGAGATTTTCTTGTAAATATTCAAAAACAAACCTATTTATATGAATCTCCCAATGTACAGTCAAGTATAATCTCCCAAATTCCAAATCAAGTTACAAAATCGACGAAAAAGAAGGGAGATTGGTATTATATTGAAACAAGTTCAGGGAATGGTTGGGTTTATAATAGTGAAAACTTAATTGTAGAAAGGGAGATTTATACTTTACCGAATGATTCAAGAAATATAGTAATCAATGAAGAAATAGAGATCTATTCTTTACCATTTGATGGGTTTAAAGAAAATGGTACCCTGCAACCAAAAACTGTGGAAGCGATCCTACAAGCAGGGGAATGGTTTCAAGTGCAAACTGAAAATGGGGTAAAATGGATTAAATCTAAGGGTGTTAAATTTGAGGGAACGAAATCCTCGCTTGCAAAATCGAAGTTAAGTACAAATATAGTTTATGATGTACCTTTTACAGAATGGATTGTTCCAAGAGGGAATGAGAGTATTCGTCCAGGGTATGCCATGAATGCAAAATATATTACAATTCATGAAACAGATAATGACAGCCCAGGTGCAGGCGCAAGAAATCATGCGCAATATTTATATAACCAAGCAACAGGAAATACAGATCGTGCAGCTTCGTGGCATTTTACAGTGGATGATAAAGAGATTTACCAGCATCTTCCGTTAGATGAAAATGGATGGCATGCAGGGGATGGAACAAACGGAACTGGAAACAGACAATCGATTGCAATTGAAATTGCAGTAAATAGTGATGGTAATTATAATAAAGCATTAGATAATGCTCGTAAATTAACTGCTTATTTGATGAAAGAATTGAATATTTCTTTAGATCATGTAGTAAAACACCAAAAGTGGAGTGGGAAAATTTGCCCATCAAAAATGATTAATAGAAATGGCTGGGAAGATTTTTTAAACGGTACACAAGCCTACTTTAATTCCGATAATAAAGATGACATAACAGGTAGCTGGTATGAGAAAGATATTCGTGAGTTAGCGGCCCAAGGAATTATGTTGGGAGATGGGCAAGGCTCGTATTGGCCGGAGCGTCTTGTGTCTCGTGGAGAATTTGCTACTCTTATTACCAGAGCTCTAAATTTACCTGCAGGTACATCGGATTTTTCAGATATTCATACTGCAAATCCTTCATTGATTGATGGAATTAATCGAGCCGCAGCAGCAGGGATTATTAGAGGACAAGGAAATAATTTATTTGCTCCTAATGATACGATTAAAAGAGATGAAGTAGTTATTATGATAGACCGAGCATTACAATACAAAGGTATAATTGGAGAACAAATAGTATTACCTTTTATTGATCAAAATCTAGCATTTGACATAGAAGCTGTACAACGTGTTTATGGATTAGGAATTGTAAAAGGAAATGAAAAAAATGAATTTATGCCAAAGGGAACAGCGTCTCGTGGAGAAGCAGCAGCGTTTTTAAATCGAATGCTGAATGTAATACATGACGGAAGTAATAACAGTACGATAGGAATTGTTACTATAATGGGAAGTGGAGTTAATTTAAGAAAAGGACCCGGAACAACTTATGAAGTAATTCGTAAATTAAACAAAAATGAGAAGTATACAGTATACAAAGAACAAAATGGATGGTTTAGGATAGGAGATAATCAATGGGTTTATTATGATCCTAGTTATATTATTTTCTCAAAAAACAAATAAGTTTTAAGGGGATTTTTGCAAAAAACACTAGTTTTTGGAGACCTAGTAAGTAATATTGAAAAATGCTTCCTTACCTGTATATATTCTATTAATCAGGTAAGGAAGCATTTTTTATTTTTAGGCAGCTACATTATTGTTTAAGCATTTTTCTAATAAGTCCTATTTTTGGCACTTAATTTTATTTCTTTTAACGGCAATTTTCTCATTTGTTTTTGAAAAAGGTGAATAAAGATCTGTAAGGTTGCAAACAGACAATTGATTTGTAATACTATCCACTTTTCTTGTAGCCAAATAAATTCGTTCTTTAGGACAGGAAGTTTAGCAGATTATTTTACCAAAGGTTAAATTTTTTTCTATTTCTTTGTATGCTTTATCCCATCGAGAGAGAAAATGATTGAATATAAAACGAAAATCGTTTTATATTCAATCATTTTAGCCAAGAAGACTCCTTCCTCAAGAAGCGTGAAAGGTCACAGCCCAGTGAGTAGGTGGGAGATGAATCTGCTTCGAACAAGGAATGGCAAGAAGCCATCTTCAATGTTCGACATACATAAAGTGTTCCTTCACTATCGACAGAATGTACGTTCTGTATATAATAGTCATATACCGAAATAGAGGTGAATGAAATGATGATCAATAAAACCTATAAGTTTCGTATCTATCCAAATCGAGCACAAGCAATTCTAATTAACAAAACGATAGGTTGTTCTCGCTTTGTATTCAATCATTCTATCCCTATGGGATCACGCATACAAAGAAACTGGGAAAGGTTTAACATATGGTACATGCTCTGCCAAACTTCCTGCCATGAAGAAAGAGTTTGTTTGGCTACAAGAAAAGTGGATAGTATTGCGATGCAGTCGTCTGTTCGCAACCTTGCGGATGCGTATACACGCTTTTTCAAAAAATAAAACAGCGCACCGCGCTTTAAATCTAAGAAGAACAACGTACAATCTTATACCACAAAACAAACAAATGAAAACATTGCCGTTGTAGGGAACAAAATAAAGTTGCCGAAACTAGGCGTTGTTCGATTTGCCAAAAGTTGCGAAGTAGAGGGGCGTATTGTAAATGCTACAGTTAGACGGAACCCTTCTAGTAGATATTTTGTGTCACTATTAGTTGAAACAGAAGTACACGAACTTCCAAAAACACATTCTTACATTGGAATAGATGTAGGACTAAAAGATTTCGCTATTTTGTCAGATGGAACACACTATGAAAATCCGAAGTTTTTCCGATCATTAGAAAATAAGTTGGCGAAAGCACAGCGTGTTCTTTCTAGAAGAATGAAAGGATCTTCTTGCTGGAATATACAACGAGTAAAGGTAGCTAGAATTCATGAATACATATCAAATGCTAAAAAGATTACTTGGACAAAATTTCAACTGAAATCATCAAAAACCAAGATGTTATCGGTATAGAGGATTTGTAAGTATTGAATATGTTAAAGAATCATAAGTTAGCAAAAGCAATTAGTGAGGTATCTTGGTCGCAATTTCGATCCATGTTAGAATACAAAGCAAAATCGTATGGCAAACAAGTCATTGTCGTATCGAAAACATTTGCTTCCAGCCAATTATGTTCTTGTTGTGGATATCAAAATAAAGACGTTAAAAATCTAAACTTACGTGAATGGGACTGTCCTTCTTGTCGTACACACCATGATAGGGATATTAACGCAAGTATCAATCTAAAGAATGAAGTGATAAGGCTTCTAACCGCAAGGACTACGGGGTTAGCCTAATCAATTAGAGTTCTATCGAACTCTAATTGATTAGGAATCCCTCACTTCTAAATGAAGTGAAAGTGGGGGTAGTTCAAATATGTTGAATAATTAGGTTAGATTCATACCCCTTGTCCGAAGCCAATTCATTTCCAACTTACTTATTGGGTTGTAACCCATCTAGTTTCTCTAGGAGGGAGTCTTCTTGGTTAATAGGATAATAGATAATTCATTTACTTAAATATTTTTAGAGGAATTGTAGGTGAATTTAAATAGGAAGAAACTAAGTTTTATGTGGGTGAGTTAAATTGATGAATTTTGGTTTGAGGTTGAAGCTGTAGTACTTTATGCAAGATTAGTTTAATATAATTTGTAAAATTTTTATCTACGTTTGCTAAAATTCAAAAAGATTGTAGAGTATCGGAAATCTTTGTAGGTTTCCGATACTCTGGGCGCCAATACATATTAGCGCTGTTAATAAGGGAGAAAAAATTTTGGATACAATTCAATTAACATTATCGACTCTTATGTATAATCTCACACATTCGAAAAGAAAAACATATCAAATACTCCTTTTGTCACAGGTAGATTTGGTGTGTTTTGTGAGATGCTTAGGATTGCTACTTAGGAAGATTGGATTGTACCTTTTCTTATACGTAACTAATTTTGTATTTAATCTGTGGGAATATCTCGGCAATAGGATATACAGGATGCATGAGATGGAAAATTAGGATGAGTGTTTCGGCTTTACGCTCGCATTGTCACTCTGTTTCCCTAAATTTAAGATTACAATTTGAAAAGGAAGTTTTTTCTCTAAAAACAATTTTTCTTTACACCCGTTATGTTTTACCGTTATGATTTTTTCCACATCAATAAATCCAGTTAGGGCCACACCACCAGATATACCCGTATGTTCACCTGGAGAAATACAACAACTTTCGCATTCAATTTTCGTGTCAATTTGTTCAACTTCTATTTCAAATCCATTTTCATTTTCTTGTTTCATTTCATTCACATCCATTCTTTTTCAGTAAAAGGTACAAATAGTTTTCCTATAATAGGATATGTGAAAAAACATCTTTTGGATCAAGAGAGGAGCCTACTATTTTACTAAAAAAAGAGCTCCATTAGGAGCTATAAAAAGAAATGTTTCCCCACAAGAGTGAAATCCTTTCTGGTAAGGAAAGGATGAAATTACTTATACAGACGAATGATTTGAAAATTTATCATGAAAAAGACGAGATATATGAAGTTTACTATATCTCGCCTTGATATGAGTAGGAATGTTTTTGGTGTAAAGAAGCAATCATACATGACAAGCGAAATGAGAAAAAGAGAATAGTTCTAGGAGAATGTTGATAGGGATTTTAGATAACAAAGAGAATATTAGTCAAGATCGCGGTCGCGATCCCGGTCACAACAATCATGGCGTATTTTCTCGATATTAATCGCATCTAAACTCGTATAGTTTAGATTTCCACGACGATTGATCCAATATAAAAAGTCCTCATCGCCATCTTCTAAAAAGCGGATAAATGTTCCTTCGCCATCTAGCCTATTTCCTGCAGAATAGACACGGATGCGATCTCCCTCACATAAATGTTGAAATCTTCTTCTAGACATTCTTGTGTCACCTCATTTTTTGTTTTTAAACTACAGTATGTTATATGCAAAAGAAGGGTTTGCGGATTGGGCCTTTTCCCACAAAAATACAAAAATATACGTATGCTTGAATATGGAGATGTCAAAGTACATGCATTAAAAATACATGAGAAATGATTTCAAATAGGCAAAAGCCTATTCCAATGAAGAAGGATCCACATAGGCTATTGTATGAAGAAGACGCAATAGAAATATAGAGGAAGGTGAAGGCGTATGAAACAAGAAAGAGTATGTGAGTGTAACAATTGTAGGAAAAAGGGTGAGAAGAATCATCTTTGTCAGTATATAAAACGTGGGGATTGTATATGGGTCAGTTCCTTTGGAGGCAAGTTACAAAAAAGTGGAATTTTCCTGTTAATAAAAGATTCTTTTTTATTATGGTTTGATGAAAAACATCAATTAAATCAAACCAGTCTACAAGGGATTCACATTGAAAAAAGACAGTAAATGTGGCGGGGATTTCACTTCTAACGCTGTTTATACACATAATATGTACACTTCGCAATATGTATCATCTGCATATATCTGATAGGAAAGAGCCGTGGTATGTGCAAGGTATATGTATGCAAAATAAATATTTCGCAATCTTTCGAATAATGCAGAAAGATGTTATAATTGACGTACTTTCGTTAGTTTTTACGAAATCCCTAGAAAGTATCGTGAGAAGTCCCTAACAAATTTGTTAGGGATTTTTTGTGTGTTCTTTTTAAGATGTTTTTAAGTTCTTTTTAAGTTCTTTACAAAGAAAGACTGATGAAGTGAAAAAGAAATCCAATCTCCTGATACAAGAGAACCTACAAATTCATGATGCATGGGATGCAAAATCATTAAGTATGGTGTTGATATTGTAAGAGATCGAATTGAAAGTTCGGGGGCATCTTTTGGTCAAATTGACTAAAGGATGGATTCTTTACATGAGCACTTCTCGAAACCCCTTCCCATCTTGCACTTCTTCCCTTTTTGTATATATTCCCCAAAGATATCGTAATCCCTATTTCTGATAAGAGGGTTTTGTCAGTGTAGGAAGAGCGAATGTCCTTTCGTATTTCAAATAAAAAAATAAAGGATGTCTATGCACGGAAATAATAATCATATCAACAATGCCCGGTTCATTTGAAGATGAAATGAAAGATTTAAAAGAAATTGACAAGATGTTTGAGAAAGCGAATCTCACAAATTCTATAACCACTTATAAAAATGTGGAACCAGCAATGATTGGGTTTAATAAGCCTTTAACTGAAGGGAATACAATTAACTCTGAATCCTATCAAAAGTTTAAAGAACAATTTTCAGGACAAGATATTAAGTTTGATAGTTATTTAGATACACATTTAACCGCGCAGCCGGTTTCCAGTAAAGAGAGAGTCATTCTGAAGGTTACGGTGCCAAGTGGAAAAGGTTCTACGACTCCAACGAAAGCGGGTGTGATTTTAAGTAACAATGAGTACAAAATGCTTATTGATAATGGGTATGTACTTCATATAGAAAATATATCCAAAGTAGTGAAAAAAGGATATGAGTGTTTACAAGTTGAAGGGACATTAAAAAAGAGCCTTGACTTTAAAAATGATATCAATGCAGAAGCACATAGCTGGGGTATGAAAAACTATGAAGACTGGGCTAAAAATTTAACCGCTGAACAAAGAGACGCTTTAGATGGGTATGCTAGACAAGATTATAAAGAAATTAATGATTATTTACGAAATCAAGGCGGAAGTGGAAATGAAAAACTAGATGAAAAAATAACAAATATTTCTGAGGCTTTAGGACAAAAGCCAATACCAGAAAATATTACCGTATATAGATGGTGTGGTATGCCAGAATTTGGTTATCAAATAAGTGATCCGTTACCTTCTATAAAAGATTTTGAAGAGAAATTTTTAAATACCATAAAAGAAGATAAAGGGTATATGAGCACGAGCTTATCAAGCGAACGTCTTGCTGCTTTTGGATCAAGAAAGATCATTTTACGATTACAAGTTCCGAAAGGAAGTACGGCCGCATATTTAAGTGCCATTGGTGGATTTGCAAGTGAAAAAGAAATTCTGCTAGATAAAGATAGTAAATACCATATTAATAAAATAACAGAGGTCGTTATTAAAGGCGTTAAGAGATATGTAGTGGATGCGACATTAGTAACAAAATAAGGAGATGAATTAGATGAAGAAACAAATAGCAAGCGTTGTAACTTGTACGCTATTAGCCCCTATGCTTTTTAATGGAGATATGAACGCTGCTTACGCAGCTAGTCAAACAAAACAAACACCTGCAGCTCAGGTAAACCAAGAGAAAGAAGTAGATCGAAAAGGATTACTTGGCTATTACTTTAAAGGGAAAGATTTTAATGATCTTACTGTATTTGCACCAACGCGTGGGAATACTCTTGTATATGATCAACAAACAGCAAATACATTACTAAATCAAAAACAACAAGACTTTCAGTCTATTCGTTGGGTTGGTTTAATTCAAAGTAAAGAAGCAGGCGATTTTACATTTAACTTATCAGATGATGAACATACGATGATAGAAATCGATGGGAAAGTTATTTCTAATAAAGGGAAAGAAAAACAAGTTGTCCATTTAGAAAAAGGACAGTTCGTTTCTATCAAAATAGAATATCAAGCTGATGAACCATTTAATGCGGATAGTCAAACCTTTAAAAATTTGAAACTCTTTAAAGTAGATACTAAGCAACAGTCCCAGCAAATTCAACTAGATGAATTAAGAAACCCTGAATTTAATAAAAAAGAAACACAAGAATTTCTAACAAAAGCAACAAAAACAAACCTTATTACTCAAAAAGTGAAGAGTACTAGGGATGAAGACACGGATACAGATGGAGATTCTATTCCAGACATTTGGGAAGAAAATGGGTATACCATCCAAAATAAGATTGCCGTCAAATGGGATGATTCATTAGCAAGTAAAGGATATACGAAATTTGTTTCAAACCCACTAGATACTCACACGGTTGGAGATCCTTATACAGATTATGAAAAAGCAGCAAGGGATTTAGATTTGTCAAATGCAAAAGAAACATTTAACCCATTAGTTGCGGCTTTTCCAAGTGTGAATGTGAGTATGGAAAAAGTGATATTGTCTCCAGATGAGAACTTATCAAATAGTATCGAGTCTCATTCATCTACGAATTGGTCGTATACGAATACAGAAGGGGCTTCTATTGAAGCTGGTGGGGGAGCATTAGGCCTATCTTTTGGTGTAAGTGCAAACTATCAACATTCTGAAACAGTTGGGTATGAATGGGGAACATCTACGGGAAATACTTCGCAATTTAATACAGCTTCAGCGGGGTATTTAAATGCGAATGTTCGCTACAATAACGTGGGAACGGGTGCAATCTATGATGTAAAGCCAACAACGAGTTTTGTATTAAATAAAGATACCATCGCAACGATAACAGCAAAATCGAATACGACTGCATTAAGTATCTCACCAGGACAAAGTTATCCGAAACAAGGTCAAAATGGAATCGCGATCACATCGATGGATGATTTTAACTCACATCCGATTACATTGAATAAGCAACAGGTAGGTCAACTGTTAAATAATACACCTGTAATGTTAGAAACAGATCAAACAGACGGCGTCTATAAGGTGAGAGATACACATGGTAATATTGTGACAGGTGGGACATGGAATGGTGTGACACAACAAATTGAAGCCAAAACTGCTTCTATTATCGTGGATGATGGAAAACGTGTGGCAGAGAAACGTGTGGCCGCAAAAGATTATAATCATCCAGAAGATTGGAGTGAACCCAGAGAATGAGACGAAAAAAAACACCTCTCTAAATCGTAAGTATCAGTTATAATTTTAATGGAGGTGTTTTTCGTATGGGGAAAAAGACGCATTATCCCGCCGAAATAAAGTGGAAAGTAGTTGAAATGAAACACCAAGGATTCAAAAACAAAGAAATTATGGATGCCTTAGGAATTAAACATGTGGCTCAAATTAAAACTTGGATGAAATGGTATCGTGAAGGAGAAACCTATCGGTTTGAACAGTCTATTGGAAGACAATCTGCACATGGAAAAGGCTTAAAAAGGTTAACAGAACTTGAACAAAAAGAATTAGAAATACGTTATTTAAAGGCAAAGATTATATTGCTGGAAAAGTGCCAAGAAATCTTAAGGAGGTGGGAGGAAAAGAAGAAATAATGAAAATGATAAAGGAATGGCAATCAATTTTTACAATTGCAGAACTGTGTTCCATATTTAATATTTCACGTGCTACTTATTATCGTTGGAAAAAGCAGGAGAAAACAGTAACTAATCATGAAGAAAAAACCGTAATAGAAATATGTCAACATCATAAATATCGGTATGGATATCGTCGGGTTACAGCTTGTCTACGTGCTCAATTTAACATCGTAATGAATCATAAAAAAGTATTACGTATCATGAGAAAATACAACGTATTATCTCGGGTTAGAAAAAAGAAAAAGATATTTGTGCTTGGTCATGAACCAGTAGTAGCTAAAAATAGAATACAACGGAGGTTTAAAGCCACCAAGCCTAATGAAAAATGGTTCACGGATATCACGTATTTGATGTTCGGCAATAAGACTCTTTATTTTTCATCTATTATAGATGGGTTTAACAATGAAATTGTAAGTTATAAAATAGGTGAGACACAGGATGTTTCTCTTGTATTAGATACTCTAAAAGAGGCCTTAAGAAAGCGAAATGTGATTGATACGATTTTACATTCGGATCAAGGAAAAGTGTATACATCAAAGCAATTTCAAACATATGCCAAAGAAAAAGGCATTATCACAAGCATGTCTCGTACAGGAAACTGCCATGATAATGCCCTCATAGAATCCTTTCATTCTCATTTGAAATCCGAAGGATTCTATGCGCAAAATATAAAACAATCGAATAATGCTAGTATAATACAAACTGTGGATGAATACATCCACTACTATAATAATGAACGGATTCAGAGGAAATTAGCTAACATGTCACCTATAGCTTATAGGAAACATGTTGTCTAGGTGTTTTTTCTTTGTCTCACCAAATGGGGTCAGACCAACCTTAAAAGAGACGCTTAAACTTTCATATCCCGACCAGATAAAAGAAGTCGATGGATTGTTGTCCTATAACGACAAACCAATTTATGAAGCGAGTGTGATGACTTACCTGGATGAGAATACGGCAAAAGAAGTGAAGAAGCAAATCAATGATACAACGGGGAAATTCAAGGATGTCAAAACGTTATATGATGTGAAATTGACACCAAGGATGAATTTTACAATCAAAATGGCCACCTTGTATGATGGCGCGGAAGGTGGATCATACAAAGGACCTTTAGGAGACTGGTATTCAACAGCAGTTTTTAGTACGGCCTCTAATACAGGGAAACATTCATATACTAGTATTTCTGGTACGTCATATTTAGATTTGACTTCATCAGCAAAAAGTAACCTAAAGAAAAATACTAGTTACTATCTTAGCATGTATATAAAACCATATAATGGTAATTTAGGTTTAGAGCCTACAATTGAAGTGAAAGGTGAAAAATCTACAATAGTAAGTAAGAAAGTAAAATTAGGCAGTAAGGATTACCAAAGGGTTGATATATTAGTACAAAATTCTGAAAGCAATCCGATTGATAAAATATATATAAAAAACGCTTCTAATGTACATTGGGATGATGTTACATTTACTGAAATATCTGCATTGAAACCTAAAGATCTTTCAGATGATGATATTAAAGGAATATACAAAGATTATTATGAAGATAAAAGTAATGTTGGAATGTCTTTAGATGCGGTTACATTCAAAAATATAAAACCTTTACAAAACTATGTAACAAAATACAGAGTGAAAAACCGACCCGCTATACCAGGATTAGGTGTGAATCCTATCGATAAAACGCTTGATAGTGGTCTGGTAAATGATAATAGTGATGTGAAAGTAAACTTGCGAGATTACAGTAGCAACGGCATAAACATTATTTTTGAGAAGGTAGATATATATGCAATAACAAAAGATAATAGAGAAATACTAGTGTATAGCTCATAAAAGTGGGAACCAGCATCTCCTAGTAAGTCAGCAATTTAAAAATAGTGATGTTGGTTCTAAAACTTATGGAGATAATAATATATGAAACTGCGCATAATTCCTAATTAAATCCTAAAAATGGAATAAACCAGTTTTATTAATATAGATGAAATTACATTTCACTTTCCGACAAATTATACTTTAGTATGTTTTCACAGTAAAATCTAAAAAAATTTCGTACTTATTTTCGACCAAGACTATTTTGTAAATGCACATTGCAGTGTATGTGCATTTTAATTGTAACTTCCAATGTAAACTAAATTTAAAAGTTTACATTGGAAGTTTTAAATATTAATTTCATAAAAATAGTGCGCAATTTAAAATGTATTAAAGTGGAAAATGGTATTTTTTCAGACAAAACGCCTAGTGGTTATGGTTGGTCTTATCCCTGTCAAGTAGACAGTATTAAAAAGACTAAGCAGCCATGGAGATTCGATATTCTATCGGAGCTCGATGGTTGAGTCGTTTTTGGAAACGTTTATAGTTATAAAAGTAAATATATTCTTCAATTGCTTGTATTAAATCCGCTTCTGTTTTAAAACGATTCAAATACAACATCTCCGATTTAAAATGGGAGAAAACTGACTCGATACAGGCATTATCATGGCAGTTTCCTTTGCGAGAGTGGCTGCCAATAATACCTAAATCTAAAAGTCGTTTGTTGTAGGCATGAGATGTGTACTGGAACCCCTGATCTGAATGGAGAATGGTTCCACGCACATCTCTTTTTTGTGCTAACATTTCAATTGTATCTAATACAAGTTCATTATCATTACGCTTGGAAATTTTCCAAGAAACAACTTCGTTATTATAAATATCTTGTACAACAGAAAGATAGCGGAAGCCCTCTTGAAATCGTAGGTAGGTAATGTCTGTAACAAGCGCTTCATTTGGGTGAGTCGCTTCTAAACGTGTCCAGTTCCTTATATTTTTTTTAAAAGAACATCAAACCTTCTCCCATTGCTAATTCGACTGCATACGCATCCGCTCGGAGTTATCATTTCTTCTTGCCACTCGAAATGATAACTCCGTAACTCGATGTAAAACCACTTGCATAGCTATTAATTCGACCGCTGCAAGTGGTGCTAATACAGCCACAATTGGCACACGATTCGAGAGAAGAGATAAAATCGTTAACATAGCTACTAATATCCATGAAGCGACTGTTCCTGCTGTATTCAAAGTATGCCATGACAGAACGTTTATTATCTCCATACTTCAAATGACCAAGTTCATGTGATAAACTCACTGCAAGTTTATCCTCATTCGCTTTTTTTAATAACCCTTTTGTAACACAAAACGTCTTACTCCCCAATGCATACGCATTCGGAAACGATTCACCGCTAAAAAACATTTCATTATTTCGTAATGGAATGTTTTTTAGCGGTATTACTTAATTGAAGCCGCCAACTCTGTAAGGAAGCATGTATTGGAATGCCAAGAATACTACACGAAAAAGTATAATGAAATCCCAAAACATCCAGATAAACGTGCACTCGTTCTAACCGTAAGAAAATTTGTACGATTGGTAAATACGCTACTACGTAATCATTCACTCTTTGCGCCTGAAAGGGTGACATAAAACTTATCATCGCTATCTTTCCATACATTCCAGTATTTTACGTCTGTTACTGGTCTAGTTTCGTCATGTCTTTTTTAGGTAATTTGTCTTTTGATAACTTCAAACGGTATTATTTTTAAGTTGACATATTACCGTAGGTCTTTTCGGAGGGGATGGGCAAATATATCCTTACTAAATTCGGATATGGATGTAATCTAGGCCTAACACAAACAGCTAACCAGATATCCTTCATGCGGATAAACAAGGGCAATCTACACCTGTATTTGTTTTATCCTATCTATTAGTAATTAAGCTTATGCCTAGAATTCACAATTAGAAAAATTTAAACTTTTTCAATCTAGATAACCATAGGAATTATAAACATATAGATCTAGTAATTAAAGGTATAATTGATTGGAGGTTAATCGAAACCCTTTGGAAAGACTAGTTCCAAATTGCTATTTAAATTAAGAGGGGTAAAATATTACCTTCAAAATTTCTTAGAAAGTTAAGTAGTAATAGCAAGAAATAACTAGACATATAAAACAATTCGGCTATTTTGTAATTGAATTTTTAGATAACCCTATAATCAATTCAAGAAACGATTCCATTATAAGCTCAAACTTGACCTTTTTAATGTAACTCTGCAGAACTTTACATATGTTCATTCCAGTTCAGTATTTATAATTTTCAGCATACGTTTTGATTACTTAAAGTTCTTTAGTATTTAGAAATTCAGAACCTATTTTTAAAATATGAATAGAAGTTAAAAAAATATAAATAATAAAAGAGAACTAAGAATTGGGGTGAGGATAATGAAAGTTAAAATGAGCCATATGATATCTCCTTTCTTTGTGTTTTTTGTTATACATGGAGAACAATTTGGAGCGGGTGTACTTGGATTTTCACGAATTATCGCGAAAGAAGCTGGTTATGATGCTTGGATAGGAGTGTTATTTACGGGCATTGTAATTCATTGTCTCATTTGGATTATGTACTACATGTTATCACTTATTGATGGAAGCATTTTGGATATCCATACATATGTACTAGGCCCTTTTTTGGGAAAGCTGTTTAATATAGGATTTATGTTATACTTTTTGATGATGAGCGTTTCTACTTTACGTACCTATGTTGAAATTGTACAAGTATGGCTATTTCCTACCGCATCTACTCTCATTTTGAGCATAATATTGTCTATTTTAATTTATTATATTATTTCATCCGGTTTCCGGGTTATCACTGGCATATGTGTAATTTCTATTTTTGCATCTATTAGTTACATGATACTTTGTTTGTATTGCTTGATAAGATTTGGTCACTTCGAGAATTTCTTACCAATGTTTAACCACAATATATCAGAAATTTTGCTAGCTGCAAAAGGTTCTGGATACACGATGGCTGGTTTTGAAATTATTCTTATGATTTATCCGTTTATCAAATCTCCAAAAAAGTCCTTTAAATTCGCACAATATAGTGTATTATTTTCCAATTTCCTTTACTTATTAAGCGTGATTTCTGCTTTGGCATTTTTTAGTGAAGGTCAATTATCTAAAATGATTTGGTCACAACTTTCTATGACACAGGTAATTCAATTTTCTTTTCTCGAAAGAATAGAATATATTGTAGTATGTGGGTATGCGTTAATTATGATTAGTAGCATAATTTTACCACTTTGGGCACATACAAGAGGTATGAGAGGAATTTTTCATATTAAACAAAAATATATTCTACGGATATCTCTTATTGTGACAGTAATCATCTCAATGTTGTTAAAGGATAGACAAACCATTGATAACTTTATTACACAGATTTCCAATTTATCTTTGTATCTTATTTTCATTTATATTCCAACGCTATGCCTCATTTTACATATAAAAGTAAAGATGGTAGGGAACTAAAAATAAAAGATATCATTACGTCCTTTAAATATGCAAGAGTTAATTTACTCCTAGCGGTATAAAATGTAGCTCTTTTCTAATTACAATTTGCTTAGTATGTGCCGAAATGCTAGTTGTATTTCTATATCTAGTTAACACAGATATACAATTTTTTAGCCTGGTTTTTATTTAGACGAATAAAAGAGTCTTATAAAAAAATAAAAATTAGAAATATAAGTAAGCTTTTGACCTATTTTTATACGTATCTCGGCTGTACCCCTTATTAGTTTTAGGGAGTAATATGTTTAAACAATAAAATAGAATTTAGTATCATTTTCAAAAAAGCTATCTCTTGACTTAGTTAAATTAGATATGAATGAGGGTGTTGCAAAACTCATTCATATCCAAAAATAAATACATAAAGAAATCCGTTTTCTCGGAAGAGTGATAGTATCCCAAACTATCTCCAGAAAGGACGAATTTACTAGTATGATAACCAATTTTAATCAAAATCAATCCACTTTACAGATTTTATTTGCATATGTAGACAGTTTAACAGTAGGAGGCGTTCCGCCTGTTACAGGTCGCCCACGAATCTGTAGAAAAGCTTTACTGAAATGTTTTTTCTTGAAAACTGTATTCCAAATTGACTCTTTACGTAAATTAACCCGCTTTTTGCATCAATATCCTTCATTTCGCGTATCTTGTGGTCTTTCTTTTGTCCCTCAAAAATCTACCTTTTCACGTGTAAGTACCTGGTTTCGCAACGAAGGTATTCCATTGATTCATAAACAAACTCTTCAAGAAATGAATTTAGATTTAATTCCGTGCATTTTAATTGATAGCAAGGCCTTACGGAGTAGTTTATATGATTCCCAATCAAAATGGGGGAAATCTACTCGTTATGGTTGGTATAAGGGATATAAAGCTCAGGTCTGTTTTACACCAGAAGGTGTTGTATTGTCGTATGCAATTACAATAGCGAACGTACATGATAGCAAAATGGCTCCTGTATTACTTCAAGATATACAAGACCAAAATTTGTTGTTTTCTGTTGCAGATGCTGCTTATGATAGTCAGCACATTTATGAAATTGCATGAACATGTAATTTCTTTGCCATGAATCCAATCAATCCACGGAATGGTGAACAAATTAAGAGCACACATCGTCGTGTATTGTCTTATTTTACACAAACCATCTTCGGCAAGAAGTTGATGAAAGAGCGCGGGAAAATTGAACAACAGTTTAGTAAATTGAAAGATAAAGGGCTGGAACAGCCACGTTGGTATGGTTAAAATCGTTATCTACTGCATGTACAGCTAGTTTTTTTGATTCGTAACATTGCATATTTATTTTAGTTTTGCAACGCCCTCAAGAATGAATAGGTTTAATTTTGAAAAACATCGTGAAATTTAATAATATATATTTTTATATAATAATTAAGTCTTAATATTAATGAGGGTGTTGCAAAACTCATAAATATCCAAACATGAATGCATAAAAAAATCCGTTTTCCTGGAAGAATGATAGTAATCCAAACTATCTCCAGAAAGGACGGATTTACTAGTATGATAACCAATTTTGATCAGAATCAATCCATTTTACAAATTTTATTTGCGTATGTAGACAGTTTAACCAGTTTAACCATAGAAGGCGTTCCGCCTATTACAGGCCGTCCACCCATTTGTAGAAAAGCTTTACTCAAATGTTTTTTCTTGAAAACCGTATTCCAAATCAATTCTTTACGCAAATTGACTCGTTTTTTGCATCAATACCCTTCCTTTCGTGCATCTTGTGGTTTATCTTTTGTTCCTCATATTTCTACTTTTTCACGTGTAGGCACTTGGTTTCGTGAAGAAGGTATTCCAATCATTCATGAAAAGGTTCTTCAGGAACTTAATTTAGGACTGATTCCTTGTGTCTTAATTGATAGCACGGCCTTACGGAGTAGTTTGTATGATTCACAAGCGAAGTGGGGGAAATCGACTCGTTATGGTTGGTATAAAGGATATAAGGCTCATGTTTGTTCAACACCAGAAGGTGTTGTATTATCTTATGCGTTTACAACAGCGAACGTACACGATAGCAAGATGGCTCCTGTACTACTTCAAGACATAGAAGACCAACATGTGTTGTTTTCTATAGCAGACGCCGCTTATGATAGCCAACACATTTATAAAATTGCAGGTACGTGTGATATCTTTCCGGTAAATCCCATTAATTCAAGAAATGGCGAACAAATTAAAAGTTCACACCGCCGTGTGTTATCACTTTTTGTAACTACAACCTTTGGGAAACAGTTGATGAAAGAGCGCGGGAAAATTGAACAGCAGTTTAGCAATCTCAAAGATAAAGGGCTGGAACAGCCGCGCTGGTATGGACAAAATCGCTATCTACTGCATATCCAGCTAGTTTTTCTGATTCATAACATTGCATATTTATTTTAGTTTTGCAACACCCTCATTAATTATAAATAATATATTACTTTAAGATGGTTTAAAACTTTGAATTTTGAGCTTATAATTACAGTTTTATTAAGAGGATTTATTCATTAAGAGGGTAGTTTGCAATAAATTGGTGGTTTTATTAATAAGGCGATGCTTCAAAACAAGAAATTAAAAGCCTTTCACGAAAAGAGAAGCTATAAGAAGTAAGCTTACAGCAAATTTTATCCCTTCAAAAAAGAGAAAATATACAAAAAAGAACGTGCGTATGTAATATCCCTGAAAAGCTTTATAGATTTCTTAAGGATTTAAAGAGTAATTGCCTGCAATTAAAGGTTATGACGTACATTGTTTATCATCAGAAATTAATAAATTATAATATATGAATGCAAAGTATTAATTCTTCGGAAAGTATAGACAACTTTTGTTTTGGATGCATATTTATAAAAAAGCATCACCTAACCTCACTAACATGAGAGTATAGAAACGTGCTTTTAACTTTAAGTATAGTCTCACTCCTTAAGTTGATTGGAATGAGCACACATTACGAAGATTTAGATTTTTTATGTAGGTTTGAATCTTAGAGAAATATCAATGTGTCTCTTAACCGCAAGGTTTCCGTACCTATGAATCTCCAACTTCAAATATTTCGTTAGAACTGATAAGCGATGAGTAGTTCAATGAATAAAAGTAATTTCTGAAATTTTTTATGTGAATTAATTTAGCTGGTTTGTTATGAGAATATTCATTATAAGATAACCTTTTTCTGTATAAAAAAATAGGCTCCATAAATGGAGCCGCAAACGAATTAAAACAAAGAACAGACACTTAATAGGATAGCATGATTTTTAGCTGATAAAAACGAATTTTTTGCTTTTGAAAAGTGTAGAATAACATCTATAAAAAACTCGAAACTGTATTATAATTTCACATGCGCTAGTATTATGTCATCAGACTTATTAGATTGGAAAACAAGTCTCTTATCGAACCATGCGAAGAGGAAGTACTCTTTTGAGTACTTCCTCTTCAACTAATCGGTTGGTTTTAGTTTATTTAAGTAGACTAATACTAAAAACCTACTCATTACTTAACGCCTTTATTTTGGTAACTACAACTTACTTCCTATATAATTTTACTTTGTATTCAAATTGTAATCAAAATACTTCACTGATTACCTTGACAAGTTCTTCGTATTTAGCATATTACTTATTTGTATATCCTCAATAATAATTACATCGGGCCTTTTGATAGATATTAACCCAAGTGATCTTTTCTTACATTACTGATATGTTCATAGGTTTTTGCTACTTTAAAACATTGTATATTCGATTTCGAAGAGCCATATCTTTCTTTCGGAAAGATTGTGTTGTGCTGCCATTACCTTGCTTTCTAATGTACGAAACAATGTATGTGGCTCCGTTTGAAATATAGCAAAATCTTTTATTACGATACCAATCCCATTAGAAGATTTTATTTTTTGAAAATTGTGTCTCGATTAATAAAGATGCAAATTATTTACCACTTGAATTTCGTCTAGCAGTAGTATTTAAAATCCCTCCTGTTACCTCACGGTATTTCAAACTTCAAAACTTTGAATTTTAGGTAGTTTAATTCTATTTTCAATTGCAATAATTAATCTATTAGTTTGCTTTTGTGTGTAGGATTGAATTTTATTCTGTTTTGACTTCAATCGTGGAAAATCGTTCTGTTTCTTAAAAAATTATAAAAAATAACCTTCCATATTTTTTAATGTGGATTGAAAGCAATACTTTCTACTTCTGTTAACCATATACTATCATTTTACTATGTATAATTAAGCTCATCAGAGCAAAATGACGGTAAATCCTGTTCATTTGTATATATTATTCCACACAATGAAATTCTAGACATGTATATTTATGAATAATTGTATCTTTTATAGTTGTTGATACGATTATTAAATTACGAGTTTACTATATTGTGACTTGTACATGCATTTGGACAGAGAGTTTCCTTCTTATGATTCGTACAAAAAATATTGAGTTTCAAATAAACTTAGATAGTACGAGCTTTGCAATAAACAAAAAATAAATTTGACAACAGAACTTTTTGTAATTTTTCTTTTGAATCTAAATGATAGTCTTGTAGAGGATAATTTTTTAGAGAGGTGTGATGTGTTTTGTTAGAATTAAGTAGTAGAGCTATTGCAATATTTCTAGATGATGAGTTAATTCCATCTTCAAATATTCGGAAAAAATTCCAAATATCATGGTAAATATAATTTATAGATTTCATTTACTATTTTTACATGTGGGGGTTGATATGAAAAAATGAAAGGTAGGAGAACATGAATCTATATTTTAAAAAAATCATAGCTTTATTGATAATGAGCATTTGGATAATGAATACTAATTTAAATACTGTTTTTGCAGTAACAAAATCAACAAATGTTCAATCAATAAAATCTAGCTCGAAAAATGAAAGTGATGTCGGGACGAATCCTACAACTGATCAAGAAGGAAATATAGAAAAAGACGATCAAGGATCAAAGACAAATAAAATAGTAGAAAATGAAGAAAAAAAAGAAGTCTCATCATCTTCAAAAAACCAGAGGTTTTTACCAATTGAAGGGAATTTTGAAGTTCCAAATAAAGCAAATTCAATTGCTGATGGTGAGACAGTCCATGTAACCAAGGATGAACCGGAGCAATTAGGTGCAATTTGGTCCAAAAAGCAACTTGATATGACTCAAAATTGGAATACTGAGATGAGTATTCAATTCAATTCAACATATATTAATACTGCGGCAGATGGTATGGCTTTTGTTCTTCATAATGATCCAAGAGGTATTAACGCAACAGGAGATAATGGTCAATCACTGGGGGTATGGAAGACATCTCCTATGGGATCGGCACAAAATTATATTGAAAATGGATGGGCTATTGAATTTGATTTCTACCACAATGGAGATGGATTAGATGCTAATATCACTCAAGATTTTGGATATATGCATATTGCAAATTCAATTACACGCTCTGAATTTGATGGCAAAGGAATGGTACATCAAAACCTAAAACAAATTCAGAGCCGTGACTTGCTTGGACAAAATAAATTAGAAGTTCAATGGAATTCAAAATCCAAAAATCTAACGTATCGATTTTCGGATGTACTAGGTAAGGCATATTGGGAAGAAAATGTACATTTTGATCCCATGTTAGTTTTTGGTAGTAATAACGTGTTTTGGGGTTTCACAGGTGCAACTGGTACAAATGCAATGCATCAAACTGTAAAATTCAAATCAATACCGCAGACAATTCAAGCAAAACCCAAAAGAAAGACGTTTATCTTAGGAGACAAAGTTAAAATTACAGATGATAATATAAATGAATTTCTTACAATTGAGAGTGGTGATGATGTAAAATTAAAAGATTCATCATATTCATTTTTTGCAAATGTCGTTGGTAATAATCAAAGTATTCATATAGATTTAGTGGACAAATATGGGAATGAGAAAGAATATGTTATTCCTGTTAATGTTTATTGGGGAAACTCAATTTTATTAAGAGGTGAAAATGACTATTCAATAGGAGCATTTACAATAGACCATGATGGGAAGTCAAATTATATATCGGCTGCCGAGGGAATAACTCGTGGAGATGAAGATGGGAATGTACATTCTCAATTTGCTGATAAACAGTATTTTAGGATTGGACGAAAAATCCCAAATCAAAGTGTTCAAAATCTTAATGATATAAAGACAGATATTGCTATTACCGCACTAGGAAATGATCTTGCAAAAGAAAAAATCCAATCTTTTAATAATGGTACACAGCGAATAGATGTAAATTCAGGTGACATTATTGAAGTATGGCATGCCGAATCAGGAAAGAGAAATGTATTAATAGTTAATGATGAAGAGACTATACAGCATGCAGGATTGAAAACCGTGTATTACGAAATATCAAAAACTACATTTAACCCCTTACATGTTAATCAGCTAACTCCCAAAAAAGTTAATATAAAAAATGGAACATCTAATCAAGAGTTAATAGAAAAAATAGGAGATAGCATTGATTTGAAAGGATATGAGAATATTAGAGTTGAACGTTTTAAGGATAAACTTCCCGACACAAAGAAAGATGGAGAGCAATTAATAGATGTTGTGGTAAGTGAAACACTAAAATCAGGGAAAAAAGTAGAATATATTTATACTGTTACATATATAGTGAATCCTGTTGTAACTGAGAATATTTATAGTAGTGAAGGAAAGTTGTTAGATACGTTACAAACAGAACTAACATATGGGGTAGATTCATTTTCACCTGAACCCAAAAATCGATTTGAACACGATGGAATAGATTATAAATACATTGGCTGGTTAGCAGGAGATCAAAAACCCGGTGAAGGTGTTCCTCAAGCAGGTAAACCAAATACTGTAAAAGAAACGACAACGTTCAATTATATTTTTTTGGACATGAAAAAATTGATTAAAGTTACGATTCCAATAGAAATGATTTTCTCCTCAAATGATAAAGAGACAGGAAACATTCAATCTAATAATTATTATATAGAAAATCATTCTGATGAAGTAAATTTGAGTCTAAAATTTGTTTCAATGGAAACAAAGGAAAATGCAGGAATAAAATTATTAACACCCGATGATCAAAATCCAAGTTTAGGGATTGAAGAATCAATGCGGTTAAATTTAGTAGCAGATGGCATAGAAAGAATAAATAGTCTTAATGAAATGAGTGGAATTACGGAAATTGGAACACTGAACCCAAAAGACAAATTAATGATAAATTTTACAGGAACGTATTTTGGAAAAATAACAAAGGATAAGAAAAATACGAATCATAATTTAGTTTTTAAATTTAGTGCAAATTAATAATATACTCAGGGAGTTAATTATGCTAAAAGGTAATATTCACAAGAAAAATAAAAAAAGGAATTTACTTATTGTTTTTTTTCTCACCTTTCTAGGTGCTTTAACAATCTATACACTAAATACTAGATTTGCACCTGAAATCATTGCGGGAGATTTTTTGCCAGATGAAAAGGTAACACAGAAAATAGATAAGAATAAAATAGCGCAAGAAAAGGTTGATGCTTCACAATTTACCTTAAGTATCTATCCAGAGGCTATTTTTGAAGAAAAATCAGGTAAAGGATTCCTTCATATTAAAAATGAATCAAGTAATGTTTATCCAATAAACGTAAAAATAAAAATTGATAATACAAATGAGATCATTTATGAAACAGGTGCCATATATCCTGGAAATGAAGTTAAACAAGTAACTTTAGAAAAAAAGCTAAAAGCAGGTAAATACAAAGCCACAGCGGATGTTGATATATTTGATCCAAAGAGTAAAAAGAAACAAGGAACAACTCAAGCAGAAATGCAGATTATTATAAAGAGCTAGGTAATAAATATTAAATTTATTTAAATAGTAAAAACAGAAAAGAGGAATTAATATGAGAGTACAAAAAAAATTAGCAAGTATTGTATTATTAGGTATGATGGCAATGGGAGGCGGAGTAAATACGTTCGCAGCAGAAGGTGAGTATCAAACGATAGAAGGTCAAACAGAGGCAAATATTACAGCTAAGGGTGTTATTGGCGAAGCAGATAATACAGATCCTGGTGAAGCTATTCCAGAAGGAGACAACAAATGGATTAATGTAACACTACCAACAGATGTTGTATTTTTCTCTGATGAAAAAACAGAACATAAAACAATTGTTTCGCCAGAAAATTATAAAATTATCAATAACTCTGGTAGACCTGTAAAAGTATTTTTAAAAGGTTTTACTGGTAAAGAGGACACGGCAGTAAAAACCTTGAATCTTGTTTCGAAAATTGAAGGAGATTTTGAAACAAAAGAATTAATTAGGGATAATAAGATAGCTGTAACTCAAGAATCTGAATTAGTAAAGTTAGCA
The DNA here is from genome assembly GCF_038005705.1 of Bacillus sp. FSL L8-0199. Taxonomy (NCBI): domain Bacteria; kingdom Bacillati; phylum Bacillota; class Bacilli; order Caryophanales; family Bacillaceae; genus Bacillus; species Bacillus sp. FSL L8-0199. The sequence continues at coordinate 85,662 of NZ_JBBOTS010000004.1, forward strand.
AATAACGAAGGGAAGTTAGATGAAAAAGATGCAAATAAAGAAGTAAGTTTCAAATTTACTGGAAATGTTGATGAAACGTTACTTGGAGAAGAAAAACAAAATGTCGAATATAAAATGACATTAAAGTTCAAAGCTCTAAAAATGGATGGGACCGAAGTTGAGTAAGCAGTTAGCATTAAAAATGAAAGGTAGAAGGACACATAAGAAAGCATTAATGAAACAATTGTTCCTTAGCATGTGCTTCATATTAATTCTTTTTGAAACAAATATTTCATACGCATCAGAAATATTAAATCACCAAACAACAAACACAAGAGTATATGGTATACTGGGAGAAGATACAAACAATAATAATGAAGTAGAAGAAAATCAACTCCATCCAAAAGAAGAAATATCGACTATAATAATAAATCCAGATAAAAAATTACCTGAAACCGGTGGGTACTTCTCTTTTATCTCAACCTTATTAGGAACAATGTTAATATCTTTAGGTATATTAATGTCTATAGTGAAATGTATTAATAAAAAACGTAATTGGTCAGAAGAGATAAGATAGAAAATCTGGCATGATTATTTAAAAAAAATTATACATAAAGGGAAAATTCAAATAATAAAAACCCCTTTAGATCAATATTAAGTGAACCCGTATAGTGATATATGAAAAAAACACCTCCTGAATTCGCATACACGTATGAAAATTCAGTGAAGGTGTTTTTTTGTTTTAATACGAGTGTTCATCATCCAGAAGAAATATTATGGAAAGTAAATGAGATGACAAAGCAGAATAAAGCATATAAATTCCGTATGCTTCCAACAGAAGAACAAGCATATCTTATGCGTAAAACCTTAGGTTGTGTACGTTTTGTGTATAATAGAATGTTAGCTGAACGAAAAGAAGCGGATGAAAAATACAAAGATGATAAGGAGCAACTAAAGAAACAAAAGCCTCCAACTCCCGCGAAATATAAAGCAGAATTTGAGTGGTTAAAAGAAGTGGATTCATTATTTTTGGCAAATGCTCAACTAAACTTGCAAACTGCCTATAAGAATTTCTTTCGTGGTCATAATGACTTTCCAACACTCAAAAGTAAAAAAGACAGAAAATCTTATACTACGAATGTAGTAAACGGAAATATCATGTTGCTGAATGGTCATATCAAATTACCAAAACTGAAAATGGTACGTATCAAACAACATAGAGAAATACCACAAGACCATATAATCAAGTCATGTACGATTTCTTTGACACCTACTGGTAAATACTATGTGTCCATCTTGACTGAATATGAGAAAGAGATTGTACGAAAAGAAGTAGAAACAGTAGGGGGGGAGACTTTGCGAAGGATAGATTATACGTTGGTTCCGAGGATGAGAAAGTCAATTATCCTAAGTTCTTTCGTAACATGTTAGAACGATTAGCAAAGGTACAACGAGTATTATTAAGGCGCATTAAAGGTTCTGAGCGTTGGCATAAACAACGTATTCGTATAGCTAAGTTACATGAGAAAGTAGCTAACCAACGTAAGAATTTCCTTCATCATGAGTCTAAAAAGTTAGCTGATCATTTTGATGTCGTAGTTATTGAAGATCTAAACATGAAAGGAATGTCGCAAGCACTTCATTTTGGAAAAAGTGTCACTGATAATGGATGGGGTATGTTCACTTCTTTCTTAGCTTATTAATTAAACGAACAAGGAAAACAACTTCTGAAAATAGAATAATGGTTTCCTTCCACCAAAACATGTAGCAATTGTGGAAATATGAAAAATATAACTTTGTCTGAACGAATCTATTCGTGTATATGCGTGTAAATCTCGAAAGTGATTATAACGCAGCTATCAATATCAAAAATGAAGAAATACGCCTATTAGCATTAGGATAAATAGCAATAAAGAAACCTTTGGAACAAGGGTGTTAGCTCGGCTGTCTAAGGACAAATTCGTTAGCTATCAAAAGTAATGATTAACCGAGTAGCCCCCACTTCAAACAGTCCGTTAGGACGTTAAGTGGCGGATAGTTCACTTTATTGTTAAGTTCTTGTAAGTTACATAAGATATGGATTCCTAACAGAATCAGCTCTTATACGTTCAATCTAAATAAGTGCTGGATAAATATATTCTGATTTCTGATAGACTGCTCCCTTAATTTGAGTTGTCCTTTTTTGACCATATGCATGGCCTCTATTCCAACAATCATTTTTGTAGCGGTTCATAATGATTTTAATCCAAGCATATTCCAGATTCGTTTTTTGATAAACCGATGGTCTTGCTTAATCATATTATTTAAATATTTTTTTACTCGAAGTGGCATACCATGTGGTATGCTTTTTTCATTTTTTAATTCCCGTATCGCAACGGGATAGGTTTTATCCCCATCCACAGTTATTACACGAGGTTTTGTGACATGATAAGAAGCCAAGGTTTTTTTTAGAAAACGCTTGGGAGCTTTCGCATTTCGTTTAGTACTCAAATAAAAATCAAGCGTGCTTTCTTTGGAATCAACAGCAAGGTATAAGTATATGTTTTTGCTTTTGATTTTGATGTAGGTTTCATCCACTCTTCAAGAATCATTCGTTCGTTTCAAATGTTTCCACTTGAATATATTTTCTCTTTCGATATAGGTTACATACCTTTTGACAGCAGTAGTATCAGTATGGCCAAATTTAAAAGACCATTTTCAAATTGATTAGCTTTTTTTACACTTTTTAAAGTCTTTCTCTTCTCACTCTATATATTTAGGGTTAAAAGTTCCGAAAGGAACAGGTAGTATTTTTTGAGAACCCCATTTAAAAAATCTCCACCTTGTCCGCTTTACTCCCTCTTTGCAAAACTTTTTTCGGCTGGTTTTTAGCTTTCGCAAGCCGAACAGACCAAAAACAAGAAAAGCGTTTAAAATAAAAGTGAACTTCTAATCCTATCAGGAGTTTCATTTTTTATTTATTTGAAAGAAGGATAGTCCTTATATAATTAAATTTTAATATCAAAATTATAATTTTTACATTAAATCTATTGTTGGTTTGAAAGCTGTAGAAAAATTTTGTACTTTTTTTGTTATTTTATAAGATTATTAAGATTTTTTTATAAAGGGGAAAGTGAGTAAAATGAAATTCGATAATGTACGAACTTTTATTAAATGTATTTCATAATATATTAGGCATATATTCAAGGAATTGCAATTCCTTTAAAAAGTTGGTGAAAACATGAATAAGTTTAATAAATGTAATCATATTCCATTTCCATGTGCGTTTCCTCCTATAGAGGAAGGACCAACAGGAGGAACTGGTCCAACTGGGCCAACTGGGCCCGGTGGTGGAACAGGGGTAAGTATAACGGGTCCAACAGGCCCTACCGGACCTCAAGGAGTAACAGGAATTCAAGGGGAGCCTGGACCAGCAGGACCTACCGGACCTCAAGGAGTAACAGGGATTCAAGGGGAGCCTGGACCAGCAGGACCTACCGGACCTACAGGATCGGTACCACAATCTGCATTTAGAGCTGAAAATTCTGTTTCTCAACAAATCAATGGGACAACTACACAAATTCTGTTTCCTACACTAATATTTGATTTGAACGGTGAATATGATTCATTGAATTCTACTTTTGTTCCTAAGCAATCAGGAGTTTATTCTATTGTAGCTAGTGTAGTAGGTTCTCCGGATAGTGCGGCTATAGATCAGAGATTGACACTTTTAATAAGAGTTAATGGTAATAATATAGTGAGAGTTGATAACTATCGGGTAAATTTTAGTCAAAGTGTTTTTAATATGGGGACAACTGCTAGTACGATCTATAGTTTGAATGCTGGGGATCAAGTAGATGTCGTTGCTTTTTTTACCTCATTGGGTCCTGGAACTACGATAGGTGGTAATAATTTAAATTTCTTTGCAGCAGCAAGAGTTCCTTCTCCATAAATTATTTTATTAGAGATTCTTAATTGAATGAAAAGTCCCTTTAGATTTTGAAGTGACTCCAGAAAGTTAGACAGGTCTTTTCATTAGGCAGCCTCTAGGGTATGAGCCCGGTATTTGTACGAGGGCACTGAAAAAACTCCATCCACTTAGCGAGGTATTCGACGATTCAATCGTCGAATACCTCGCATTTTTAATTTATTAAAATCGGCATAAAATAATGTGAATTTAATAAATGGGGTTCAGCCGCATGCCCATCAACTTAAGGATAGAAACTCCACGTTTTTCCATTGATTGAAATGAAAAAACTTTTAAACAGTATAATCCTCTTAAAAATAAGCATACGAAATAACCCTAACGGGTTGGATTTTTTTACTTATGCAGCTTTCTTTTGTTTTCCAAGTCCACTATACTCATAGATAACACCCATAATATCAAAGACAGTTTTCTTCTCATATCGATGAGATTTCCGGCCATTTTTCTGTAGTAGGGTAAACAGGCGGATTAAAACCTTTGTTATTACTTGGGTGTTTCTCTGTATTGCTAGATATAACAGCGATAGATGATCTTGAATCATCCCAATTGCTTTATATTCGCTTAGTTCTCTTTTGTGCTTTTGCAACAGAAGTTGGCGCATTTTAAACATCGTGGAAGAACAAATAAAAATAGCAATGAGTTTGCCATACACATGGCATTCTAATCTTTCTTGTTTTATAGTTTGCTAATGATGAATTTGAAATAGAGATTTCCACGTTTTAAATATGATCTCGATCTGCCAGCGGAGAGAGTAAAAATCATGGATTTGTTCCATCGGAACCACCTCCCAAGGCGTATTCGTAACATATATTCGGTAGATAATTACTCTTGTAAATAATCTTTGATTCTTGCCAATATACGACTCTTTTATTTCGTACGTTTGTCCTGGTTTTAACATGTTCATAATGTTCTCTAAATCAACTTGGATATACTGTGGCTGTTTTTTGATTGTCCCATTTCGAAAGTATTCCGGAAATGGATTTTTCGTATAGACGGAATGGTTTAACTTAAATTTTGATATATAGCACACGCCACGTTGATCCATTTGATCTAAGTCTTCTAATGAAAAATAGCCTAAATCACGAACACATAGATCACCTGGCCGTAAGGTATCTAAACAATCTGTTCCAAATGTTTTATCATTATTTTTCCCTGGCCCTACCTGGAAGTTTAGTAACTGTCCGCTGTGTAAGTCATATTCTAATTGAATCTTGATACCTGCTGTTTGTGCACAACCACCTGACCCAGGATATACATGTGCTAAATGTTTCGGTGCTTGGAAGATTGTCGCATCTAAAATACGGATTCGTTGAAAATACGTGAGTGCTGCACTTGAAATGACTGATGTTTTACAAAGTGTACTTTTCCATAATGCAGAAAAAATATATTTCAAAAATTCAACCGCTTTTTTATCAAAGCGTTTATTGAGTCCTTCTGGACTCATAAGAGTGCCTGTGGCTGCGTGTAATTGACTGCATAGTCGAACCAGAGAATCACTCACTGTACGTTGACTGCCCCAAATACATATGGTAGCTAATTCATTTCCTGAAAACTTTCGTTTTCTTTTTACAAAACCTAATTTTTTTGCGAGTTCTTCCAAAAGAGAGGGGGTTAAATGACGATACAGCTCTTCAGAAAAGAGTTGTAGTTGATCTTGAATCGAAAGATTCATAAAAAATGTCATCCTTTCTAGCTAGCTTTTAGAAAGAATAACGTTTTTTGACACTTGCGGGTAGTCTTATTTCTTAAGTTGATGGGCATGTATGGTGACCCCTGGTATATAAATGAAATTAGATAGTAATAACTATTCAGTATTCTTGTTGTATTATCACCTTGTGTTGGTCGTGAAATACAGAAGAAATGTGTTTGATGATGATATGTCAGACTATGCAAAAGATATGTTTGTTCGACTATCTGAAAACTATAACATCACATTAGTTGAATGGAATCATGATGTAGACCATGTTCATATTTTGTTCAAGGCACACCCTAATACAGAAATGACAAAATTCATCAATGCTTATAAAAGTGCAAGTTCTCGACTTATTAAAAGAGACTTTCCACAAGTGAAAAAGAAACTTTGGAAAGAGATGTTTTGGTCAAGAAGTTTTTGCTTGCTAACTACTGGTGGTTCGCCAATAGACGTAGTAAAAACATATATTGAAAATCAAAGTGAAAAGTGAGGTGAAATGATATGACAAAGCAGAATAAAGCATATAAATTCCGTTTGTATCCAACAGAAGACCAAGCACATCTTATGCGTAAAACCTTCGGTTGTGTACGTTTCGTGTATAACCGAAGGTTAGCTGAACGGAAAAAAGCGTATGAAAAACATAAAGCAAAATTTGAGTGGTTAAAAGAAGTGGATTCATTAGCTTTGGCAAATGCTCAACTAAACTTGCAAACTGCCTATAAAAATTTCTTTCGTGGTCAAAATGACTTCCCAACATTCAAAAGCAAAAAAGACAGAAAATCTTATACTACGAATGTAGTAAACGGAAATATCATGTTGCTGAATGGTCATATCAAATTGCCAAAACTGAAAATGGTACGTATCAAACAGCATAGAGAAATACCACAAGACCATATAATCAAGTCATGTACGATTTCTATGACACCTACTGGTAAATACTATGTGTCCATTTTGACTGAATACGAAAAAGAGATCGTACAAAAAGAAGTAGAAACAGTTGTTGGATTAGACTTTGCGATGGATCAATTATACGTCAGTTCTGAGGATGAGAGAGCCAATTATCCTAAGTTCTATCGTGAAATGTTAGACCAGTTAGCAAAGGCTCAACGAGTATTATCAAGACGTACAAAAGGTTCAGGGCGTTGGAATAAACAACGTATCCGTGTAGCTAAGCTGCATGAAAAAGTAGCAAACCAACGTAAGAACTTCCTTCATCATAAGTCTAAAGAGTTAGCTGCTCATTTTGATGTTGTAGCTATTGAAGATCTAAATATGAAGGGAATATCGCAAGCACTTCATTTTGGAAAAAGCGTCGCTGATAATGCTTGGGGTATGTTCACTTCTTTCTTAGCTTATAAACTAAATGAACAAGGCAAACAGCTTGTGAAAATAGACAAATGGTTTCCTTCCACAAAAACATGTAGCAGTTGTGGAAATGTGAAAAATATGTCATTGTCTGAGCGAGTCTATTCTTGTATATGCGGTGTAAATCTCGATAGAGATTATAACGCAGCTATCAATATCAAAAATGAAGCAATACGCCTATTAGCGTTAGCATAGATAGCAATAAAATACCCCTTGGAACAAGGGAGTTAGCTCGGCTGTCTTAGGACGAATTCGTTAGCTACCAAAAGTAACGACTAACCGAGAAGCTCCTACTTCAAACAGTCCGTTAGGACGCTAAGTGGTGGGTAGTTCACTTAACATCTTTGATATCCTGAGTTTTTTGGTCTATTATATTTCCCTCCAATTTCACTAGTAGATACTTAGTTTTGTTAGGAAAGTATTATCATGATATATTTGGATTCTGGTGCAAAAATAGTGGGATATGAAAGAAGAGTAAAAGATTCCTAGCGGAATGGAACGTTATGCTGTTAAACCAAAGAGTTCATTAATTAGATATATCTGCCTTTGGACAGACTTCGCCCCTTGGAGAGTTTGTCCTTTTTTGACCATATGCGTAGCTTCTATTCCAGCAATCATTTTTGTAGCTGTATGCACTGATTACAATCCGAGCATATTCCGAATCCGTTTTTTGATAAACCGTTGGTCTTGTTCAATGATATTGTTTAAATATTTTTTTACACGAATTGGCATACCTTGTGGTATGCACTGTTCGTTTTTAGTTCCCTTATCACAACAGGATAGGCTTTATCTCCATCCGCAGTTATAGAACGAGGTGCTGTGGCATGACAAGAAACCAAGGATTTCTTTAGAAATCGCATGGCAGCTTTGGCATCGCATTTACTACTCAAATAAAAATCAATTGTGTTTCTTTCGGAATCAATCGCACGATATAAGTACATGTTTTCTCCTTTGATTTTGATGTAGGTTTCATCTACTCTCCAAGAGTCATTCGTTCGTTTCAAATGTTTTCGAATACGCTCATTTAATTCAGGTCCATATTGATGAACCCATCGTATAATAGTTGTATGAACCAAGGATAATTCTCTTTCTTCCATCATTTCCATCAAATCACGAAGACTGAGGTTGTACCATAAGTACCAACGTACCGCTAATACAATGATATCAGACTGATAATGTTTCCATTTGAATATATTTTCTTTTTCCATACTGAAATCACCCACCTTTTTAAGTAGTAGTACCAGTATAACCAAGTTTGAAAGACCATTTTCAAATCTTTTAGCTTTTTTGCACCAGAACCTATATTTGAAAATAAATGTACATTATACCCACTTGACTAAATAATATGTTACATTCAAATAATTCCGTATATAAAGCATTTTTTTGAAATGTATTTCCCTTTTAATTTTGATATAATCACAACGTAAAATAGCTGAAATTAACTGTTTAAATATATCAACAAATGTATTGTTAAGATTTGTTGATATTGAATATTCTTATTTTATCTATGAATACTATTTTGTTATTATCTTTATTGATTTGAGTAATAATGAATAAAAGTAATATATAAATTATTACAGAGTAACTGTGATTTTACTCTGTAAAAATAGTCTCTTTAAATTGTAAATAGGGCGGGAGTTGTTGTATTTAGGGCGAATAACATTTATAGCTTTCACATAATGATTTGTACACTAAATAATTTTATGTCAAAATGTGTTACTAGTTTATTAGGAGGGATGAAATGAGGGATTTTTTCAAAGATAATTACAATAATAATGAGTCTAATAGAAAGTTAATGAACTTAATAAGTGAAATAAGTGAATACAAAGGGAAATTAGTCGCGTATCAAGAACAATTGCCTCATATATTTCAGGATTTAGAGGAGAGTATATCCTGTCAATACGTAAAAAATTATAATGATATTTATGTGAAGAAGAAAGTTACAAATATAAGGTTAAAGGAATTATTATTCTATGATGCTGTACCTCAAACTGTCATTGAAGATTCAGTTTTTTGTTATCATCAAGCACTTATCTTAATACAAAAAAAAACTTGTACATTATCGGTAAATCCAGATACCATACTAGAATTACATTTCCAATTATTTAATTATATTACCTCTGATACTGCAAAATGGCGTAAGAAACCACTTTCCATCCTAGGAACACCGGAAAACGGAATTCCTACTATTTGTTACCGCCCCCTACCGCATACACTTATTCCTCAGACTATGGAACAATTATGTAATCAATATAATTGTTTAAGTAGTAGTAAAGAGTTTCACTCACTAATACTGATAGCGCGTTTTATGCTGAATTTTTACTGCATAGTTCCTTTTAACCAAGGAAATGAAAAACTAGCGCTCATGCTAATAAAATTATTATTAAGAAAAAGTGGACATACATTTGTAAAGTATATTTGCTTAGATAAATATTTTGAGAAGAATGAAGTAGAATACTATGACTCACTTTATAAATCATCTGTTAATTGGTACTATAATGAACATAATACTAGCTTTTGGCTACAAACGCTTTTAAATATTATTTTAGAGGCCTATCAAGATTTGTATGATACAATTTTAGATTCCATATACAAGCATACAAAATCAAACGTTTACTAATGAGAATATCCGTGACATATATCCAGATATATCTGAGAGTACTATTAATAAAGCATTGGCTAATCTGCACGCATTAGGTCAAATAAAGTTAGTTTCAAAGGGAAGAACTGCTCATTGGTTGAAAGTTTAGTTGACACTATGTATGATTTAGGTCTATTGCAGGATAGTTTACGTTGAAAAATTCATTTATTCACGCTGCTCCTAATTAGCTCGCTTTCGTTCTGCTGCAGCTTCTATTCACAACGGGGAAGGTGTTACATTTTAGACTTTATTAAATAATCTTACATCTTGTGTTTTTAATGCGGGAATTTCAAAAAACATCCAACCGAAATATTTGTTGCTGTTAAACACTTGCAAATCTATTAAAGAGGGAATTTTTATGTTTAATAATGATATGAAAGCATCTACCAATTGTTTTGAATTATAGTAGGTTTTTCTTCAATAGATTTTATAAAAAACTAAATGTTATATATTCAGGAGTTAGAAATATGCAAGCCAAAGAAAAAAGAATAAAAATTTTAGATTTACAAGATTATCATTGTAAAAAATGTGATTTTTATGGAAAGAGTTATAAATATTGTATAAGTAACTGTTCAATTGGGAAAGAAATCTACCAGTTAGGAATTAAGTTGTTTGAAAATGAAGCAAACCATAAAATAAAAAGAAGGGAAAAGTAGAAGGAACATTGTCGTAAAGCAGTGGTTATGAGAGAACAAGGTATGTCTTACTATCAAATTTCTAAAATCTTGGATTGTGATAGTGGGAGTTTGTATAAATATTTAAAGAAAAGTGATTTTTATAACTAATTCTCACATATTTTATCATAAAAAAGGGAATAAGGAGAGAGTGTGTATAATCAATACCTCATAGAAATTATTGTACATTACCATAAAATTGAGAAAACAAGTTAATACCAAAATGAATAAGTATAATTTTTTGTAATTTGTTAACACAAAACTTTGGGAACGGAACAACTTATAAAAATCCGGGATTTTTTCGATCATTAGAAGAGAAATTTGCGAAAGCACAGTGTATTCTTTCTAGAAGAATGAAAGGATCTTCTCGCTGGAATAAACAACGAGTAAAGGTAGCTAAAATTCATGAATACATATCAAATGCTAGAAAAGATTACTTGGACAAAATTTCAACTGAAATCATCAAAAATCACGATGTTATCGGTATAGAGGATTTGCAAGTATCAAATATGTTAAAGAATCATAAGTTAGCAAAAATAATTAGTGAGATATCTTGGTCACATTTTCGATCAATGTTGGAATACAAAGCAAGATGGTATGGCAAACAAGTCATTGTCGTATCGAAAACATTTGCTTCCAGCCAATTATGTTCTTGTTGTGGATATCAAAATAAAGACGTTAAAAATCTAAACCTACGTGAATGGGACTATCCTTCTTGTCGTACACACCATGATAGGGATATTAACGCAAGTATCAATCTAAAAAATGAAGCGATAAGGCTTCTAAACGCAAGGGCTGTGGGGTTAGTCTAATCAATTAGAGTTCGATAGAACTCTTTACTTAGGAATCCCTCACTTCTAAACGAAGTGAAAGTGGGGGTAGTTCAAATGGAACATCTGGGTATGAAGTTGCTTATTTATATAAGGTGGAAGAAATCTTCTACAAAATGAATATAGCTTGGTCCAATTGAAGAGAGCTGCGGAAACAGTAAGTCTTCAAATAAAAAATGAATTTAAACAAAGGCATTCCTTAGGGGGTGTCTTTGTTTTAAATTCATTTTTTAATAGGGATGAGATGTGAAAATTTTAATGTTTAAACGATAATTATAATGTGCTATGAGTTGAAGGTGAAGATCAAATGAATTATTTACAGAACATTAAAACAATGATGCGAATAAAAGTAGCCCTTTCTTGTCCGAAAAGGATATATTTTTATCGTTTTCCGACAGAAGACTCCTTCCTCAAAAATGTGAAGGTGTAAAACACCAATTTTAGGTGGGAGATGAATGTCGGTTTTCATAAGCCAACATGTTTGCTACCATATACTTGTACAGATTGCTCTTTGAAAACTGAAGATATGAGGTTGGTTGCAGAAAAACGTTGCAACCGTAAAATCTTCAACGTTCTTTCGCCCCACGTTTGCTGAAGTTGCGAAAACCAAGCTAAAGTAGGGAGCGTGGTGAGTCAACGTACAAGATACTTATGTTTTCACCGTAGGGACTACGGACAGAGCCTGCTAAGATAACTGTTGGGTACATCGGTGTTCGCAGGAATCTCCCACTTCAAACAGTCCGTAAGGACGTTAAGTGGTGAGTAGTTCAATTCTTTATACATGTAAAAAGACATGAAAGTAGGATCTAATTCTGGTATGTAAAAAGATGAATTATCAACGGAAGGAATTCATTTAGTACTCATTTTCTTATCCACATATCGAGACAAGAAAATGGGTACTTTTTAAACAGAGACACCAAAGTGGATACCCATAAATCTTTTTTTGACTCATAAACTTGCCAGAAATTTTAATATAAAGCATAAAGTTGTCGTATTTTTTATTAATGTAGCTTGATGGACAGGTGGTGCAACCCTAGTAGATTTTGGGCCTCTCATTGTATCATTATCCTCTAATTATAATATATATACATATGGTATTTAAATTAAATTTTAAAGGAGAAATGTGTTATATGACAAAATTGGAGGAACTAGAAAAAGATTTTGATCAAATGAAACTAGATTTAAAATCTATACAACATGATATAAAAAATTTAGAAACAAGAATACTAGTAGCTGAAAAGGATGTTTTAACTATTAATAAACAATTAGATAAAATTAGTTCAAATACTACATGGATTTTACGATTAATCATAAGTGGATTGTTAACAGGAGCACTTGGTGTAGTAGCAAAAACTCTGTTATAGGAAAAAAGGATGTTGGTCAATCAAAACGATTTAGCGAAGCAAAGAGATTATTTGATTAACTAGCGTGGGAGCCCTTCAAGGATTGAGAGGCTCAAAAGGGACAGTCCTCCATGGTACAATCTTTACCGTTGATGTGGTGTTTGGAATTACCTCCTGTTCTTAACAAGTAATAGGTGAAACGATGTATTCTATTGAACCATAAGTTCGCCAGAAAGCAAAAGAACCATAAGTCTGCCCAAGCGGCAAAAATATGGTTCAAATCAAACAACTAGTAATGAAAAGGAGAATTATTCTATCATTATTAATTTTACATTAAATTCGAGTTTAATTGATAATTGAAGTGTGTTATAATATATATAAAATTTAACGTTAATATTGTGAGGTACATAATGCATTCAAAAACATTTATATATCATATGACTCATTATAGGAATTTATCAAAAATATTATCTTCAAATGGACTCGTGTGTGTCTCAAACATCATGAATAATGGGCAAACATATTGTAATATTGCTAATAATGATATACAAAGCAGACGAGCTTCTTACTCAGTACCAGTAGAACCTTTTGGAACATTACATAAATATGTTCCATTCTATTTCGCTCCAAAATCACCTATGTTATACAGTATCTATAAAGGTAATGTCATACAATATAATGAGGGGCAAGAGCCTCTCATTTATTTTGTATCGTCAGCGCAAAAAATAAAGCAAAACGGGGTTCCTTTTTGTTTTACTGATGGACATGGAATAATGCATTTCACTGAGTATTATAATGATCTTAAAGAATTGCACAACATTGATTGGGATATAATGAAGAGTCAATATTGGCATGACACTATTGAAGACAATGATAGAAAGCGTAGAAGAATGGCAGAATTTCTGGTTTACCAATATGTTCCACTTGACTGTATTATTGGGATTGCGGTCTATAGTCAAAAATATAAAGAAGAAACCGAAAAAATATTAACTGAACATAATGTTTCTTTACCGGTTAAATTAAAACCTAATTGGTATTATTAAGGTGGTGGTAGAAATTGATTAAAATAACAAAAGGCAATTTGTTAGAAGCTGATGCACAAGCTTTGGTGAATACCGTTAATACAGTCGGTGTAATGGGAAAAGGTATCGCCCTTCAATTTAAGCAAGCATTCCCTGAAAATTTTAAAGCTTATCAGAAGGCATGTAAAATTAATCAAGTTCAGCCTGGGAAAATGTTTATATATAAAACACACCTCTTAGGATCACCAGAATATATTATAAACTTTCCAACTAAAAGGCATTGGAAGAATAAGTCAATAATTGAAGATATTAAGAGTGGGCTTATTTCTTTAAGAAATGAAATTATTAATTATAATATAAAATCGATCGCCCTACCTCCTCTTGGATGTGGTAATGGAGGCTTAGATTGGAATGAAGTAAAGCCTTTAATTATAAAGTCATTAGAGGATTTAAATGCTACAGTTTATCTATATGAACCTTCTGGTCACCCAGATCCAAATAGCATGAAAATAGGTACGACTAAGCCAAAAATGACAAAAGCAAGAGCCCTTTTACTATTATTAATGGAGCAATACAGAGCTCCAGGATATCACCTTTCGCTTCTCGAAATACAGAAATTAGCTTATTTTTTACAAGAGTGTGGAGAGCCCCTTCGTTTAAATTTTGTGAAATATAAATATGGTCCATATGCAGAAAATTTAAATCACGTTTTAATTCGTTTAGAAGGACATTATATTCGTGGTTACGGTGATCGAAATTCTAAATCTGATATTAATCTGTTTGAAGATGCAATATTAGAAGCTAACGAGTTTATCTCTCATGATAAAGAATCTTTAAAAAGACTTGAAGAGGTAAAAAATTTAATTGAAGGATTTGAAACCCCTTATGGTATGGAGCTTTTAGCTACTGTACATTGGTCTATAAAGTATGGAAATAATTCAATAATGGATTTCGATGAGATTATCAATTATATCCATAGTTGGAATGTACGTAAAAAACACGTATTTAAAAATAATCATATAAAAAAGACTATGCAGCATCTAGAGATATTTATGCAATAAATTAAAATCTTTTAAAAGTTAATCTAAACGGAAATTCTATATAAAGTTGTTTTCATAAGACTATCAATTAAAATTGTATTTAATGTAAAATTAGACAAATTTATACAAAACAGTACATTGATTATAAAATCCAATGTACTGTTTTGAAGTTTGAGGTGAAAAAATTGAGTAATCGAGAAAAACAAGTGTACCAAGCACGTGTAGAACGTCATAAGGAAAAAATGCCGTGGTATATTATTGAATATATTGAAGAGAAAACGAACCTCTCCCCTGCTACTTTGTATGGGTACTTAATTGAATATGAAATGTTTTTACAATGGTTAATCTCCTCTCGTCTTGCTACAGTAGATAGTAAAGTGGTAACGGAAATACATGAGGTAACAATTGAAACATTGGAACACCTCCCTCTTAAACAAGTAAAAAGGTTTAAAAGTTATTTAGAGAGACAAGGTAACAAAACCAAAGCAGTTATACGGACATTTTCGGCTCTAAAGTCATTATTTAACTACCTAACAAGCAATACTGAGGATGATAATGGAGAATGTTACTTTTATAGAAATGTTATGGCCAAAATGGAAATTCATAAGGAAAAAATTGATGCTGCAGCTAGAGCAAAAGAAATTTCGGAAGTTATTTTTCACAACAATGATGACATTAAATTCATGCGCTTTTTATCTAATGAATATGAGAAAATGTTACAAGAAACCGCACCTGGTAAACTAAGATTTTTTAAACGTGATAAAGAGCGTGATATTGCTATTCTAAGTTTAATCTTGGGTACAGGTCTTCGGGTATCTGAAGCAGCTAGTTTAACTATTTCTAGTATTAATTTTCGTACTCGTTACATCAAAGTTATACGTAAAGGAGATAAAAAATCATCTATTTTGGCTACACAAACCGCTCTAGATGATGTTCAAGAGTATCTTAAAGTACGTGCTAACCGATATAAGTGCCCTGATGATGAGGATATTCTATTTGTAACGAATTATAAAGGCTCATACGCACAAATTTCTGTGAATGCAATACAAAAGCTTACAGAGAAATATACCAGGGCATTTGATGAAAAAAAGAGCCCTCACAAGCTGCGGCATACATACGCAACGAATCATTATAATGAAAACAAAGATCTAGTTTTATTAGCAAATCAAATGGGGCATAATTCGATGGAAACAACATCTTTGTATACAAATATTGATGATTCTAAACGTCGTGAAGCAATTGAGCGATTAGAAAAGCGTCAGTTTGAAGGGAAAAGATGATTTAAGTGATTCTTTTAAATTGAGGGGTTAGAACATTTGATATTAAACTATAATAGCGAATGGGCTTTTAGCTAGCATCCATTCGCTATTTCAATATTTTTTTCTTTGTAAGGCGGTTATTCAAGAGGTATTCTAAATCTTGTTGAAATAGATTAATGCTACAATTCATTTGTAAAATTTTTAATTTATTTGTAGCGTCTTGTCAGTTATGATCAGTAGGTATAGGATACTTGGATAACTATTAGATATTTTCATAAGTTTCCTCCTAAAAAGAAGCTTGACTATCAATTTCTCTAGATTCAAACTTTTTATTTAATTCATTAGGATGGAAGTTGGAAGTGAAAATAGTACTTCTCCCTTGTCTAGATTTAAGAACATTGTAGATGATTTCCGCTCTCCACTCATTTATACTTCCTACTCCTAAATCATCTAAGATTAACATCTCTGATTCATAGATCGCTCTGTATAAATCAGATTCAGAAAAAGGAGTTGCTTTGTCATAAGATTGTTTGAAAAGGCTAAACATAGTAGAGAAATTTATGAATAAAGATGAGATGCCCCCTCTAACAATAGATGGTGTGCAGCACTTGCTAAATGACTCTTTCCCCGTCCTACTTTCTCATATAAGTAAAAAGAATCACCCTTTATAAAACTTGTAACCAGTTCAATAAATTTAGCGGCAGGCTCCCCATATTTTTTATGTCTCCTTGATAAAAATCAAATGAATTTATAGTTGCATCTTTAAGTTCATCATTAATAATAGAAAATTTATTAATAGCTAATAATCGAGCTTTTTGATCATTCTCTCGAACTTGTTTAATTAGCTCGCAATTACAATCTTGTCTAATCTCTTGAATGGTTCCTTGTTAAAATACCCCAAAATCTCTGGTATAAGTGAGCTTAACAATTTTTATTTTTCCACCACACTTTAAACAGCTTCTATAATCAAGAAATTCATTTATAGCCATATTTTGAAAAAAACTCATATCACCAATCTTTTACATATTCTACCCTTCCCTTCTCTAAAATCTTGTACAAACATAAGAGCTTGTGCTTTTAATTTTCTTTTTTGGATTTGTTGACATAATAATTCATCTTCTATTTTTTGCTCTTTTTCTTTTTCTAAGATATCTACTAAATTATTGGGGAAATATAACCAGCCAACAGTGTTAACGATGGCAGTTGATACAATTTTAGAAAGCTCTTCCTCTGTAAAATGTTCTTCATATACGGGAAGTATTCTATTTACACATTTGCGTATATATGCTTCCCCTTTACCAAATTTAGCAAACTTTTTCCCGTGGAATTTTATTGCATTTTCAACAGTCTTTATATTCATAGTGTTTCTCCTTTAATTTATTTTTCGAAAGACCTCATGAAATATATGTAATCTATTATTTCAAAGAATATAAATTATTTTTACTAAAGCTATGATGTACATGATATGGTTTGTTCTAGTTCTATTGATGACACGTTGCATAAGTTTATGTCAGGCTATTATGTATCAAAGGTGTTGCAAAACTAAAATAAATATGCAATGTTATGAATCAGAAAAACTAGCTGAACATGTAATAGATAGCGATTTTGACCATACCAACGTGGCGGTTCCAGCCCTTTATCTTTGTGTTTACTAAACTGTTGTTCAATTTTCCCACGTTCTTTCATCAATTGTTTGCCAAGGATGATTAGTATAAAATGAGATAATATACGGCGATGTGTACTCTTATTTTGTTCACCATTTATCGGATTGATTGGATTCATATCAAAGATGTTACATGTTCGCGCAATTTCATAAATACGTTGACTATCATAAGCAGCATCTGCAATGGAAAATAACACATGTTGGTTTTGTATATCCCGAAGCAATACAGGAGCCATTTTGCTATCATGGACGTTTGCCGTTGTAAACGCGTAAGACAACACAACACCTTCTGGTGTTGAACAAACATGAGCCTTATATCCTTTATACCAACCATAACGGGTCGATTTTCTCCATTTTGCTTGTGAATCATATAAACTACTCCGTAAGGCAGTACTATCGATTAATACACAAGGAATCAGCTCTAAATTTAGTTCCAGAAGAACCTTTCCATGAATGACTGGAATACCCTTTTCACGAAACCAAGTACCTACACGTGAAAAAGTAGAAATGTGGGGAACGAAAGAAAGACCACAAGATGCATGAAATGAAGGATAATGATGCAAAAAACGAGTTAACTTACGCAAAGAATTGATTTGGAATACCGTTTTTATAAAAAAACATTTGAGTAAAGCTTTTCTACAGATTGGAGGACGGCCTGTAATAGTCGGAACGCCTCCAATAGTTAAACTGTCTACATACGTAAATAAACTTTGTAAAATAGATTGATTCTGATCAAAATTGGTTATCATACTAGTAAATCCGTCCTTTCTGGAGATAGTTTAGGGTACTATCATTCTTCCAGAAAAACGGATTTTTTTATGCATTCATTTTTGAATATTTATGAGTTTTGCAACACCTTCGATATAAGTAACGACGAACAGTTAGAAGAAAATGAACTATTAACATTTTGTGATTTACTTGCTGATCCAGGTCGTGCCAGTTTAAAAATCCTTCATCAAGAAATACAAAAATTATTGACCATTCGCTATCTTCAAATACCATTAGATTTATTTCAACATATACCTTCCAAACTATTAAAAAAATATCGATTGAGGGCTGCGACAGAAACATGAACTGATTTACGTGCCCATCCTGAATCAATTCGGTACACCCTGTTATCTATATTATTTTGGTGCCGACAATTAGAAGTGACAGACCATTTAGCTGATTTACTTATCGATATTACTCATAAAATCGGTAAAAGGGCTACTAAACAAACAGATAAAGAAATTATTGAAGAAATGAAAAAAGTCCAAGGCAAGAATAAATATGTTATTAATCTATTAGAAGCTACGATTGATCATCCCGACGGGATTATTAGCGAAATTTTATATTCTGTAGCGGATACTCAAACTCTTCAAGATATTTTACAAGAACTGAAACGGAATAAACGTTTATTCAGGGAGAAAGTTTATATAAAAATGCACGCATCATATGAAAATAATTACCATTATGCAATTCCTCAGTTATTAGACATTCTTGAATTGCGATCTAATAACCAAATGCATCAACCGGTTATTCACGCTATTCAAGTAACACGAGAATATGCCAATAGTGGCCAAAGATATTTTGCTTCGAAAGATGATGTTCCAATCGATGGTGTAATGCAACCAAAATGGAAGGATACGATTATTCAAACAGATACCAATGGAACTCGACGGGTGAATCGAATTAATTATGAAATCGCTGTCTTACAATCTTTAAGAGGTAAACTCCGTTGTAAAGAAATTTGGATTCAGGGAGCAAATAGATATCGTAATCCAGAAGAAGACTTACCTCAGGATTTTGATGATTATAAAGAAGAACATTTTCAAGCACTAAAATTGCCCCTTGATGTAGAACCATCTATTTGAGAACTAATTGAACAGATGAAGAAAAAGCTTTCTCTTCTAGATGAGGAATTGTTGTCTAAAAATAATCAAAAAGTAAGTATACTCTCCAAAAATAATGGATGGATTCGTCTTTCTCCATTAGAAAAACAGGATGAGCCTATTCATTTAGCTAAAATAAAAAACGAAATCAGAAACAAATGGCCAAATACAAACTTACTAGATGTATTAATTGTACTTTAGATTTGAAAAAGTACAAAATTGATGGGAGGATTTCATATTGGATCATTCTTTGACAAGATACGTGATACGTTCTAAAGAAGATGGAAAATCAGAAGAAGAAATACTTAAGAGTATGTATAAGTGGGGAACACAAGCTGATATACCTAAAGCAGTGAATATAAGCACTAGAAGAGTGAAATACTTGTCTAATAAATATGGATTAACGAAGAACGAAAGCTACAAAAGTACCAAAATTTGTCCGGTATGTGGATTGGAAACACATATAACCTGGTTAGATGTGTTTTGGGTAAACGGAAAATTGAAAAATAAACATGTTTGCTATAGTTGTGAACGTGAATATCATCGCACTCGATACATACATAGGGTGATTACGGAAAAATGGGAACAAGAGCAAATCAAGAAATAAATTTTCATACTTAAATACAAACTGGAAGTTTTAGAAAGCTTGTTAAAGTAATTTCATATGGGCGTACCCCCACATGCCCATCAACTTAAGGCTTTTTACTACCCCCAAGTACAAAAAAACGTTATTCTTTCTTACATAATATAAATGAGAAAGGGTGACGTTTTTTTATGAATCTCTCGATTCAAGAGGAGTTACAACCATTTGCGGAAGAATTACAGCGCTATATCACACCTGAATTTTTGGAAGAACTAGCAAGAGAGATAAAGTTTGTAAAGAGAAAACGCAAATTTTCGGGATCAGATTTAGCTACCATTTGTATTTGGATTAGTCAAAGGGTGGCCAGTGATCCTTTAGTACGATTATGTAGTAGACTTCACGCAATTACAGGTACTGTACTTAGCCCGGAGGGCTTAAATAAACGATTTAATGAAAAATCGGTGTTATTTTTAAAACATATCTTTTCTTTGTTGTTACAACAAAAAATCTGTGAACAAACTCACATTTCTAGCCAACTTTTTGCGCATTTTAAACGTATTCGCATCATGGATGCCACTATGTTTCAAGTACCCCATACTTTGGAACATATATATCCTGGTTCAGGTGGCTGTGCGCAAACAGCTGGGATCAAAATTCAATTAGAATATGATTTGCATAGTGGACAATTTCTTAATTTTCAAGTGGGGCCGGGGAAAAATAATGATAAAACATTCGGAACAGAATGTTTAGATACGTTACGGCCAGGCGATTTATGTATTCGTGATTTAGGATATTTTTCATTAGAGGATTTAGATCAAATGGATCAACGGGGTACGTATTATATTTCGCGGTTAAAGTTAAATACAAACGTATATGTAAAAAATCCAGATCCGGAATATTTTAAAAATGGTTCCATTAAAAAACAATCAGAATACATACAAATCAATGTCATACAGATTTTGAATCAACTCCAACCAGGGGAAACGATAGAATATCAGCAAGCTTATATTGGAGATAAACAGCAGTTATTTTCACGTCTCGTTTTTCATCGTTTAACAGCGGCACAATTACAAAAACGCCTAGAGAAAATTGCAGAAAAAGAAAAGTCAAAACACAGAACCTATTCAGAGAAAAGTAAATTAGTAGCGGGATTAAATGTATATGTGACAAATGCACCTTGGGAGTGGGTTCCGATGGAACAAGTACATGAATTGTATACATTACGCTGGCAGATAGAAATTGTTTTTAAAACGTGGAAATCATTATTTGATATAGATCATTGTCGCACTGTCAAACAAGAAAGAATAGAGTGCCATTTATACGGAAAACTGATCGCTATTTTGTTATGTTCTTCTACCATGTTTAAAATGCGTCAACTTTTATTACAGAAGAAGCAAAAAGAATTAAGTGAATATAAAGCAATTGGAATGATTCAAGACCATCTATTTCTCCTCTATCAATCCATACAAAACACCCAAGAGATAACAAAGCTTCTAACCCGCCTGTTCCACCTTCTACAACAAAACGGACGGAAATCTCATCGATATGAGAAGAAAACGATCTTTGATATCATAGGTGTTATCTATGAGTATAGTGGATGCGGCAAGCAAAAGAAAGCTGCATAAGAAAAAATGAAACCCGTTAGGGTTTATTTTGCGTGCTTATTTTTAATAAATCCCCCCATCTGGGGAGAATTTAGTTCAAATGAACAAAATTTTGTTTTGTATCCATCCTTAAGTTGATGGGCATGGCGTACCCCCAACATTTTAACGAAAATATACGCTAAGCAAAAAATATATGGTGCAATATATTTGAAAATTATTAAAATAGCATAATGTAATCATTGACATCTACTACATAATTGTAGTAGATTTAAGTTACTACATGAGTGTAGTAAGATTTATTGTGGACGCACAATGGAATTTAATTGATTATGCGCATTTTCTCCATTTTTCAAGGGTCAAAATTCATTTTAATATAATTATACTAAAAATTAATTAGTGTAGAATTACATTTAATATTCAGAAAATAATACGATTGTTTTAAATTTTAATGAAAAGGGAGAGGTTTTTAATGTTTAAAAAAGGTTTAGTTACAGTAATTGGGGCAGCTAGTATTTTAGGTATTGGTGCTAGTGGGGTTAGTGCTGATACAATTCAAACGCCTTCACAACCAGTTATCCAGGCACAGGAATTAGTAGCACTTCCTACTTCTTCAGAATTCAATAAAGTAGAAGCACCGAATGGATCAGACTTACCTTCAACAAGAGCAACTTTCAATATCTCAACTAGTCTAGGTATCAATACTTATGCAAAATCTAGTGCTACATATTATATGAATAGAGGCGAGACTGTTACTGTAAACAGTTGTACATGGAGTCCGTCTGGACAGAACGTTCAAATTGGTTTCATCAACGCTAAAACTGGCACTCAATATTGGACAAAAAATTACTCTGGTGGAAGCATTTCTTCAGGTACTAAAGTTTCAATAGATGGTCCTGCTGGTGAGTACTATGTAGCTGTCGGAACACCTTCTACTAACAATGCTCGAATAACTGTAAATAGTCAATTTAAGTTTTAATAAGGGTATCATTACATCACTATTAAACTAACTAATTAAACAAATAACCATCATTTTGAACGTAACTGTCAATTTTATAAATTAATCATTATTGAAAAACACTACTTTTTGGAGAAGTAGTGTTTTTCAATAATGATTAATTTATTCATCTTCCCAGGTAATTTCCCCGCTATCAATTTTGCTAAGGATATCTTTCCATACCTCTGGTCTAAATCTATTTTCATCAGATTTTTTTACTGAAATTAGTTCATATGAAGAATTTGATTCAAGATTTTTAGGATTATCAAGTTCAATTTTAGCTTCTTTCACCTCAAGAGCGCTTACAATCGGTATGTTTTTTGATGCTAAAGATGATGTTGTAATCCCGACGTATCCAATTGCAATGATACCTATGGTTGTAATAACCACAATAGATGTTTTCACCTTTTTTGCATTTAGTAACATAGTTAATCTCCTCTCTAGATTCTTACGGGTTCCAGATAACGAAACACTAAAGTTTGAGCGGATTACAGGGGTATTCTCTAGCATATTTAAAATAGTTTCACCATAACGTTTTCGCTCAGCACGAGTCATTTTTACTACAACCTTTTCATCACAAGAAAACTCGCTCCATGTATGGATATGCTTACGCAGAACATAAACTAAAGGATTGAACCAATGGAGAGAAATTACTACTAAAGTAAACATTTTGATCCATAAATCTTTACTCTTAAAGTGTATCAACTCATGACGTATAACCATACTTAACTCAACGTTATCCCCTTGTTCAATTGGAAGAAGTAAAGTTGGCTTCCATAGTCCAACTAGGGCTGGGGTTGAAATTTTATAGTTATACGCAAGCTGTACTTGCTTTTTTATCCCCAATTCTTGTTTACAGGAACAAAATAACTTATACACCTCATGACTTTCAGGTACAGGTAAACTGCTTTTTTTAATTTCTTTAACAAATTTTTTATAGCAACAAATGTACCAAATTATAGAAAGTAAGCTGCCAATAGTCAAAATCGTAAAAATCAACACTGTCATTTCCATTGATATATTTTGTTCTGAAAGTATTTTATTTAAGTCTTTGGACTCTATTGGATTATAGGCTGCAATCATAGTAGGTGATAAAGAAGGGAAAATGTGAATTATACAAACAAAAGGTAAAGTATAGAATAATAAGGCTAACTTCCCAATTAGATATTGCCAATTTGCAGAGAGAAATTTTAGGGAAATTGGTTTTATAAGTAGCATACAAATAACTACGGTACTTCCAGCGACTGTTAGTGTTGTAAGTAGTTTTAACCATTCATTCATGTTATTTCACCTACTTTTTCGAGAACCATTGTTTCAGCTCTTTAATTTCTTCATTTGACATTTTCTCATTTTCATAAAGCGCTGATAAGAAATTCTTTATGGATCCTTGATACATAGTGTTGAGTACACCACGTGCCTCTAACCGTTTGTATTCTTTAGGAGAGAGTCGAGGTATATAAGTATTTGATCTCCCCTCTTTATGAACATATAAAAATCCTTTATCCGCCAATCTTGCCAAAAAGGTTGCAATCGTTTGACCTTTCCATTCTTTCCCTTTATCTTCGGCAAAAATTTTTAATAATTCGCTGGATTTGACGGGACCATTACATTTCCAGATTGCTTGCATTACTTCCAGCTCTGTTTCTGATAGTTTATAAGATTTTTTCACGGTGTACACCCCTTCAAATATCATTGTGCGTCCACACTGACATCCACTACAACGTTATAGTGGTTTAAACGTACTACAACGTTGTAGTGGATGTCAATGATTACTTTATAATTGAGGAAAAGAGTCAGTTTCACTTTTATAATAGGGGATAGATCACAAATTTCAGCATGAAATGATATGGATTTTGCCCTACAAAAAACATTACGATGCAACACAATTTTAATTATCGTTAAAATGAACTGAAAATTCTTAGCGTGATTATTTTCCAAAATGCTGACGGTGTCCCTGGCAGAAAATGAAAATAGAACTATTGCTGCCTCTCTTCATATGTTGAAGTCTAGATTTCCTATCTTTTTTAATGTATTTTACCACAAAAGTTAAGGCCCATCTAAAAGAAATTGGATGTTAGAAAAAATTTGAATTACGTTTCTTTCAAATAGCTATGTTTTTGAGATTATTCATAGCTCTTAGAGTAGTAAAATCAACGTTTTTTCATGTCGAAATTTGCTTAGCGTATGTTTTTGTTAAAATGTTGGCGGTACGCCATATGGAACTCAATAAACGAATAGTTATATAGGTCAAAATAATGCGAATAAAGAAGTGTACGGCCACTTTTTGATATAGCACGTGAAATGGAGAAAATGATAGTATCACGAATTTTTGCAGAGTGTTCAATTGCTGTTTCAGAACATGCTTCTATTGTATTCCCATATTTCAATAAAAAACCAGCATCTGTTTTATCGTCTTTACTATGTGGTATGAACTCCCAATCTCCAAAAAAGTAAAATTTATCGCAGTACAAAAGATATTCTTTCCATTTCTTATCATTTTGAAAGTCATTATTAGGTGCTTTTACTTCAACAAATATAATTTCTCTATTTTCATTAAAACCAGCTACATCAACACGTCTCCCATTAGGTAGGGTCACTTCAAATCCAACTACATATCCTTTTGAGTACAACCATTTCCTAGCCTTATATTGTAATTCACCATGTTTTTGAATTTCCTTAGTAAATAACATATTAGATGCAAGAACGGCTTCGGAAAATGATTTAACATTAATTTTTCTTATATCTTGAATTTCTTTTTCAGTTTCTTTTATTTGTTCTTCAGTCTTTTTTTAATCTTCTTTTGTTTGTTCTATTTTTTGTAAAAGGCTTTCGCCAATTAACTGAACGCTTTTTTATAGTACGGTGAAGAAGGCGCAAAATAAGTCTTATTTTCAGCTCTTCTATCTTCTTTCTCGAAATCCCAAATGATACATCCCCGCTTATTTTTCCGTTCTAGATAAGCCCTTACAAATTTGTCTAAATCATTGATTTCACGAGTATATTTCAAGTCATTATATGCGATGATACCCATATTTCTCAGCTTTTTTTGAAACAAAGAATCAAGGCGTTTTATGAGAATTAGAGTATTTGTTGCTTCATTTTTCACTTGTGATGTTCGTTGATAAATTCCAACATGTTCTAATAAGAATTCTCTTGTTATTTCATCATATTTTTGAAAATCATTCGTTAAGACTTTAATTTCAATTTAAATAGATTTTAGTTGTTCTATTTTTTTTTAGCATCTTTTCTACTTTCTTCTAAATATTTGATTTTAAATTTTGTTTCTTCTAGGAATGCCTGTATTCGTTCACGTTTTTCTTCTAAAGATAATACCATTTGTTTAAGCTGGTCTCTTGTAATATTTTCATTTACAGAAGATAAAATTTCTTCAAGTCCTTCCCAGTCTTCATTCTTAAACAAATCTGCGAGCGCTAGTACTTTTAATCCCATCAAATGAACTTTTCGATTTACTGATTCACTTAAATGTTTATTCGCAGCTATTGTGATTTTTAAATAACGTGACAAACGTTTGGCTTGATCTAATGAGACATCGTATCGTTTTGGAACATCCTTAACTTTTATGGTTTTATCGTTTTCCGACAGAAGACTCCTTCCTCAAAAATGTGAAGGTGTGAAATACCAATTTTAGGTAGGAGATGAATGTCGGTTGGCATAAGCCAACATATTTGCTATCATTTACTTGTACAGATTGCTCTTCGAAAACTGAAGATATGAGGTTGGTTGCAGAAAAACTTTGCAATCGTAAAATCTTCAACGTTCTATCGCCCCACGCTTCTCAAAATTGCGAAAACCAAGCTAAAGTAGGTAGTGTGGTGAGTTAACGTACAAGACATTTTAGTTCTCACCGTAGGGACTATGGGTAGAGCCTGCTAAGATAACCGGTGGATACATCCGTGTTCGCAGGAATCTCCCACTTCAAACAGTCCTTTAGGACGTTAAGTGGTGAGTAGTTCAATCAACGTTTACATGATAGTCAATCTTTTCTTGTTCCTCAGATGTGATTGTTGATGAACGTTTATAGCTTCCAAGTGTAATAAGTAATACTGCTATAACCAATATTGGCACCAACCATTTTATTGTATTTTTCACCATCAAACTGCACTCTCCCTCTTATTAGTTAGATTTCCAAGATCCGTTCAGCCTTCCATCCCCAGCACCATTCATTTTTTCATCTCTAACTAAAGCTTGTACTCCGCCATAAAATACTGGGGAATCCTTATAAATAACGTTATAACCGTCTTCTTTTAAATCTTGATATACAATATTTTTAGCGTCTGTTAAATTTTTCCCGGCTCCTATGTAATCTAAGTTTTCTTCCTTAAAAACTTGTAAGGTATCCCTTAATCCTTTTTCACCATAATCCATCATATGGTTATTTGCTAAATTTAAAATTGTAAAACCAGCTTCTTTAGTAGTTACAACTGCTTGCCTTTGTGTTTCTAGGTGAATATATTTCTCTGCTTTTTCATATTGATCCTTCGTTTTTAGTAAAACAGGATTTTCAAAGTTACCACTAACGTAATCTGAATTCTCAAAGTATGGTAAAGTGTATCTGAAAACATAAGTAGGACCATAACGTTCGGAGATTTCTTTTATATTCCGTCCCATCATTACATCACCAACCATCGTCATCGTAAATATTACTTCTTTATTGGCAGCTATCGATTCCGTTGCTTTAGTACGCTCAAAAAATGAAAAACAGATTAACGCTATTAAAATACCTAGTAATGTAGTTAATGTATATAGAGTGTTTTTTTCTTAGTCTTTTTACTAAAAGCTAAGAGCTTTTCTTGAAATGTTAAATTTTTCTTCATTTTTCTCTCCTTAAAATAGATAATAAACGTTTAAAATTCCGAAGGTAAGACCACTTAATAAAAGTGTGCTACCAATAGTTAATGGCAAACCTTGTTTTTGGATTGTATTAGCAATTAATCCTGGGACAATGACACCAATACCTCGAAACTCATAAACTTCAAACGGCATTACAGGATACAAATAATCAAATATAAGTTTTAAGCAAATTCCAGTAATAAGCATTGCTGCAAATTTTCGACGGCCATATGAAATTGTAAAACGTGCTATACCATGTGTTACGATTAAGTACGTTAAAATACTGATAAGAAATACTAGTAACCATAAATACAGGCTGATTAAAAATGAGGGATAAACAACCAGCTACAATTAATCCTGAAGGTAATATTCCCGTTTTTTCTGTATATATGAGGCTTAAGGTTACACCTAATACTAATGCGATATATAAATCTGATCCAAACATTACTTCCCCTCCATAAATTATTATGTTTTTAGCTAACTTGGCTTAATAGCTCTTCTTCTTTGATTGCATCAATTTATGGTGTAGCTGCTCCATGAATATTTCCTATACCATATACAATACGACCTCTTATATACGGGCGCATAGCGTTCATAATTTCCTCTGTTGACCAACCTTCTAAAACAACAAATAAATTTGCTGGTATTACGCCTTTCTCATGAAAATCCTTAATAGGAGCGGTTGTCTCTCCTTTGGCTAATAATATTTCTGCCTCAATATACGGTAATACATCCCTCGCAAACTGTTCAGTTCTATCTACACGATCCGCTCTACAATTCATAATAATAATGGGCGCTTTATCGCTATATTTAAAAGAACTTACTCTTTCCCAAATACGTAAGGTTGATGATGCATCATTTGCTGCAAATCCATTTACAAAAAATGATGGTTCTATTTTTTCTCCAAATCGTGTAATTCGCATTGCTCCAGGATCTGGTTGAGCATTTAACATACCACGAAATGCTGTTTCTTCATCAATTCCCATTGCTTCGGAAACGGCTACGGCAATCGATGCATTATCAGGGAATACCATATAATCAAATTTTCGTAAAAATTCATCTGAAATTTTTGAATTTTCTGCTGTTATTACCTTTGTATTTCTTTGTTTAGCTTTTTTTTTTGAAATGTTCCAAAAAATCACTTTCGATTGTTACTAAATAACCATTGTATGGAATGGTTGCCGTAAATGCAACTGCTACCTCATTAAGCGTAGGTCCCATAACATCCATGTGGTCTTCTAAAACATTGACGATGACATCTATATTCGAATTAATCATTATATTCTGAAAAGTTATTTGGTAATCTGGCTGAACAGCCATACATTCACATACAAGAGCATCTGCTTTTAAATCTGCTACTTCTTTTATTACTCTTCGCTGTTCACCAATATTAGGTCCTTCTCTTCGGCGTTTTATTGGTGATTCATCTTTGGTAAACCAATAAATCATTCGTGCGGATGTTCCAGTCGTTTTTCCCACAACCTTATGATAATGCATTAATGGAATCCTTTTACAAGACTATAAAAAGAGAGCTTATTCAAGGTGCTAAATTTAAAACACCTGAACAAGCTCGTAAAGAAATATTTAAATATATAGAGTTGTATTACAATATAAAAAGAATGCATTCTTCTTTAGATTATCTTTCTCCTATTGAATTTGAGAAAGCCTATTCATAATATTCACCTAACTTAGCGTCCGGAAAATATTGGCAAGTACAATGATTTGGGGTTTTTGTGTATTTTTATCAAAAAACCTCGTTATAATGGAACCAACGATATAAATTAGGTACGGAGAATGAGTAAAATTATTTTTAACGAGATTCAAATGAAACAGCTAAAAAAATAAAAATGGATTAAAAACTTAGGAACCTTCGATTAGCTATTTTCCAAATTTCAAAATAAGAGCGGTAAAAGAAAACAACAGGGAAAAGGTTCTTCAGGAACTAAATTTAGATCTGATTCCTTGTGTATTAATCGATAGTACTGCTTTACGGAGTAGTTTATATGATTCACAAGCAAAATGGAGAAAATCGACCCGTTATGGTTGGTATAAAGGATATAAGGCTCATGTTTGTTCAACACCAGAAGGTGTTGTGTTGTCTTACGCGTTTACAACAGTAAACGTCCATGATAGCAAAATGGCACCTGTATTGCTTCAGGATATACAAAATCAACATGTGTTATTTTCCGTTGCAGATGCTGCTTATGATAGTCAACGTATTTATGAAATTGCGCGAACATGTAACATCTTTGCCATGAATCCAATCAATCCGATAAATGGTGAACAAAATAAGAGTACACATCGCCGTATATTATCTCATTTTATACTAATCATCCTTGGCAAATAATTGATGAAAGAACGTGGGAAAATTGAACAACAGTTTAGTAAACTTAAAGATAAAGGGCTGGAACAGCCACGTTGGTATGGTCAAAATCGCTATCTATTACATGTTCAGCTAGTTTTTCTGATTCATAACATTACATATTTATTTTAGTTTTGCAACACCCTCATTTATATATATTTTATCCAGTTTCTAAGATACTTTTATTCTTTTATTTTTCTTTCCAAATTTGATGGCTAAGGCTTCCGTATTCATGAACCTAGCGCATAATAGCTATTGGGTGAACTAAGGTTCCACGTTCTTTTAAAATTTCAGATACATCACGATAACTTAAAGAAAAATGAAAGTAGTAACCGCCGAAAATTAAAATAATATCTTTCTTGAACTATTGTCTCTTTAGAGTATCTCATTTGTGTTTCTCCTTACGATTTTTCTAGCGTTTAGCCTTATTTAGAAAACTTTGCAACAAAATCCTATACTATTCGAGTTTTCATGTTTAATAATACTAAGATTTATTTATATATCCTCTGAATGAACTTTTTAAATATTTATTTGGATATAAATCATTAATCATTGCGTATGGACTTCCATTCCAGTATCTTACTACTGGTGTCCATAGTCTATGCCTTTTTAGCCACTTCATTGTATATTGCTGAAATAATTGATTATCTGTCAGCTTTTCTTTTTCTTCAATTGTCCACTGTAATGCATTTAGCGCTTTCTCTCTCGTCCAAAAGCCACTAGGTGTCACCTTAAATTCCCATTCTTTAAATTGATTCGGATATAAATCATTAATCATTGCATATGGACTATCATTCCAATATAATTGACAGGCTCCTCTCAATCCAAATTGAGTTAACCATTTATTTTCGTATATATTCTTCAACTGATCCGGATTTAATTTTTCTTTTTCTTCAATTGTCCATTTCAGTGCTTGTAACGCTTTTTCTTTCGTCCAAAATTTATTAGGAGCCTTAGTAAATTCCCATTCTTTAAATCGATTTGGATATAAATCATTAATCATCGCATACGGGCTTCCATCCCAGAGCACCCTTAAAGGTGCACTTAGTCGCTGTTCATTTAACCATTTTTGCCCATAAATTTGCAAGAGTTTGTTAGATGATAATTTCTCCTCTTCTTCAATTGTCCATTTTAATAATTGTAAGGCCTTTTCTTTCGTCCAAAAATTTAACGGCGTCATTCTAAATTCCCATTCTTTAAATTGATTCGGATATAGATCATTAATCATCGCATATGGACTATTTTCATATTTATGCTTCAATAGGCCACGTAATCGATACTTCGCAATTAATGAGTTATTCCAATTCTGTTTTATCTCTTCTTCGTTCCAATTCAAAATATTTGTTACTAAATACCTTGTTACTCTCTTAGCCATTTCATTATTTTCATCTAAATTCCAAGTATTTCGTGGGAATCTATTTCTTTTTCCATCTAATATCTCCTGATAGATGTCCTCTATAGTAATTGTGACCATCTGTATCTCCTAACCTTTCTCTAGTAATATATTTATATGGAGTTAACAATATATTTAAACGATTTCTTATAACAATAATGTAATATTTAAAGTAGATTTATACCTGTGTATATCAAACAAACATGCATATAATTTTGTATACTGATACGTTAACCGCTTTTATAATGCGTTTAAAGGTTTCTATATGGAAATGTATTCTTCTGTTCATTTTCTTTGGTTAAAAAGAATATGGTCGATTTTTTTTCGAACTTGTCGTAAAAAATCATTATTGTATCTATTTTAAGAAAATAATGAAAACGTTGGGGATTTTCTGAATTTAAGGTGATTCTTCCAAATGAGAAATAATCACTTATTATAATCCTAAAAAAATTGAGTAAAAACTAAAGACCATGAGCCCTGGACAATACCGGACTTATGGTCAATCAGCTACCTAAATTTTTCGTTTTGCTTCTACGCCTAACTATTATCAATATTAAAAGTGATATAACTCTCTATAAGTCTATTATAATCCAAATATATTTGAATTTATATTGTATAGCAGTTATTTTTTTACGAATTACTTCCAACTCTATGGTAAACTTCTATCTCTCTTCCATCATCTGTTATAGCATAAATAGTAACGTTTTTGGATGGAGAATCCATATTTAATCCAAAACCATCATCATATTCTAAGAAGTTTACCATTAGGCTTCCATTTGATTCTACTTTATAACTATTTAAAGTTTTATCGAAAGACCTTTCAGGAGTAGCCCCCACATATTTAACTCTGTATTTTGTTACATAATTTTGAAGAAGAGATATATTCTTAAAGACTACATTATTTAAATGCATTTTCCATACTCCTGTATCGAAATTTTCACTATAATCTTTATATTTTTCTTTAATATCATCATCTGAAAGATCTTTAGGTTTCATTGCGGAAACTTCAGTAAACGTAACATCATCCCAATTTACAGCATGATTTATTGTATAAGGATCAATAGCTATATGATTAATTGGATTCTTTTCAGAGTTTCTCACCAAAATATCAACCCTTTGATGGTTTTTGTTTAATGTTACTTTTTTACTCGCTATTTCAGACTGATCACCCTTTACTACGATTGTACGTTGTTTATTGAAGAACGGATCTCTTATATACATACTTAAATAGTAAGTAGCATTTTTCTTCAATTTAATTTTCGCCTCTGGGGATAGCTCTAGCCATGGAATGTAACCTTCACTAATACTCCAGTACGAATTTTGTCCAGTGTTTGCTTCTCCACCAATCATCACATTATTCCATTTCCCTAAAGGCCCAACATTTGCCCCACCTTCTGCACCATCATACAATGTAGCCATTTTGATCGTAAAATTCATCTTTGGTGTCAGTTTCACATCATATAACTTATTGACATCCTTGAATTTTCCCGTTGTATCATTGATTTGCTTCTTCACTTCTTTTGCCGTATTCTCATCCAGGTAAGTCATGACACTCGCTTCATAAATTGGTTTGTCGTTATAGTACAATAATCCATCTGTTTCTTTTATTTCATCTGGGAATGAAAGCTTCAGCGCATCTTTTAACGTTAATTCTGGTGTTTTATCTTCTGGGTACGTATAATCCTTTGCGGCCACACGTTTTTCTGCTACCTGTTTACCGTCATCCACAATAATAGACGCTGTTTTTGCTTTAATTTGTTGTGTCACACCATTCCATGTCCCACCTGTCACAATATTACCATGTGTATCTTTTACTTTATAGACCCCGTCTGTTTGATTTGTTTCTAACATTACAGGTGTATTATTTAACAGATGCCCTACCTGTTGCTTATTTAATGTAATCGGATGTGAATTAAAATCATCGATCGATGTAATCGCGATTCCATTTTGACCTTGTTTCGGATAACTTTGTCCTGGTAAGATACTTAGTGCGGTCGTATTGGATTTTGCCGTTATTGTTGCGATGGTATCTTTATTTAATACAAAACTCGTTGTTGGCTTTACATCATAGATGGTACCTGTTCCCACGTTATTGTAGCGAACATTCGCATTCAAATACCCTGCTGAAGCTGTATTAAATTGCGAAGTATTTCCTGTAGATGTTCCCCATTCATACCCAACTGTTTCTGAATGTTGATAGTTTGCACTCACGCCAAAAGATAGGCCTGATGTTCCCCCACCAGCTTCGATAGAAGCTCCTTCTGTATTCGTATAGGACCAATTTGAAGATGATTGAGACTCAACGCTGTTTGATAAATTCTCATTTGGAGATAGTATCACCTTTTCCATACTCACATTCACACTTGGAAAAGCCGCAACTAATGGGTTAAATGTTTCTTCTGCATTTGATCGATCTAAATCTTTTGCTGCTTTTTCATAATCTGTATAAGGATCTCCAACCGTGTGAGTATCGAGAGGGTTTGAAACAAATTTTGTATATTCTGTATTTTCTAATGAATCATCCCATTTAACGGCAATTTTATTTTGGATGGTATACCCATTCTCTTCCCAAATATCCGGAATAGAATCTCCATCTGTATCGGTGTCTTCGTCCCTTGTACTCTTCATTTTTTGAGTAATAAGATTCGTTTTTGTTGCTTTTGTTAGAAATTCTTGTGTTTCCTTTTTATTAAATTCAGGGTTTCTTAATTCGTCTAGTTGAATTTGATGGGACTGTTGCTTAGTATCTACTTTAAAGAGTTTTAGATATTTAAAGGTTTGACTTTCCGCATTAAATGGTTCATCAGCTTGATATTCTATTTTGATAGAAACGAACTGTCCTTTTTTTAAATGGACAACTTGTTTTTCTTTCCCTTTATTAGAAATAACTTTCCCATCGATTTCTATCATCGCATGTTCATCATCTGATAAGTTAAATGTAAAATCGCCTGTTTCTTTGCTTTGCATTAAACCAACCCAACGAATAGACTGAAAGTCTTGTTGTTTTTGAGTTAGTAATGTATTTGCTGTTTGTTGATCATATACAAGAGTATTTCCGCGCGTTGGTGCAAATACAGTAAGATCATTAAAATCTTTCCCTTTAAAGTAATAGCCAAGTAATCCTTTTCGATCTACTTCTTTCTCTTGGTTTACCTGAGCTGCAGGTGTCTGTTTTGTTTGACTAGCTGCGTAAGCAGCGTTCATATCTCCATTAAAAAGCATAGGGGCTAATAGCGTACAAGTGACAACGCTTGCTATTTGTTTCTTCATCTAATTCATCTCCTTATTTTGTTATTAATGTAGCATCCACTACATATCTCTTAACGCCTTTAATAACGACCTCTGTTATTTTATTAATATGGTATTTACTATCTTTATCTAGAAGAATTTCTTTTTCACTTGCAAATCCACCAATGGCACTTAAATACGCGGCCGTACTTCCTTTCGGAACTTGTAATCGTAAAATGATCTTTCTTGATCCAAAAGCAGCAAGACGTTCGCTCGATAAGCTTGTACTCATATATCCTTTATCTTCTTTTATGGTATTTAAAAATTTCTCTTCAAAATCTTTTATTGAAGGTAATGGATCGCTTATTTTATAACCAAATTCCGGCATACCACACCATCTATATACTGTAATATTTTCTGGTATTGGCTTCTTTTCTAAGGCCTCAGAAATCTCTTTGATTTGTGTATCCAGTTTTTCATTTCCACTACCGCCTTGATTTCGTAAATAATCATTAATTTCTTTATAATCTTGTCTAGCGTAACCATCTAAAGCTTCTCTTTGAGAATTCGTTAAATCTTTAGCCCAGTCCTCATAATTTTTCATTCCCCAGCTATGTGCTTCTGCATTGATATCATTTTTAAAGTCGAGGCTCTTTCTTAGTGTTCCTTCAACTTGTAAACACTCATATCCTTTTTTTACTACTTTGGATATATTTTCTATATGAAGTACATACCCATTATCAATAAGCATTTTGTACTCATTGTTACTTAAAACTACACCCGCTTTTGTTGGAGTCGTAGAACCTTTTCCACTTGGAACTGTAACCTTCAGAATGACTCTCTCTTTACTGGAAACCGGCTGCGCGGTTAAATGTGTATCTAAATAACTATCAAACTTAATATCTTGTCCTGAAAATTGTTCTTTAAACTTTTGATAAGATTCAGAATTAATTGTATTCCCTTCAGTTAAAGGTTTATTAAATCCAATCATTGCTGGTTCCACATTTTTATAAGTGGTTATAGAATTTGTGAGATTTGCTTTCTCAAACATCTTGTCAATTTCTTTTAAATCTTTCATTTCATCTTCAAATGAACCGGCCATTGAAAAAGTAATTTCTTTATAGTTTGTTCTTATGTTGTTTTTATCACTTAAAAAATCATTCATTTTTCCTTTTTCAGTGTTCGTTAGTTTCCATTCTTTTTCTCTTTCTCCCCCCCATTCTTTCGCTTTTTCTTTATCATCTTTAAAGTCCACTGCATTATCGGTAATTTTAATAGAAGAACCTGGATTCTCTACCATTTTGCTATTGTAAGCATAAGTAGTTTGACCGGAGATAGGTATTGACAATAAAGTAGATAAACAAATCAAACATGTACAAATATTCTTTTTCAACGTATTCACCCCTCACTCAAATTCCAAGAAAATTCATTGCATTACCCTTATCTTCTATGTTTTTATGCTAGAACGCTTCTTTTAGAACGTGTATTACATAATCGTATCCATCGTTTCATAAATCAACTCCTCTCTTTATTGCTGTCTATTATAGGTATACTCTTTTATCATCTCCTAACACTTTATTTCGTTATATTTAAAATAGATAGATATAACGCTTACCTTTAATTATAGGCTTCCCTATCACTTTTTGTTATTTCAACTATTACGCCTTTAAGGTGGAATATTATTTATATACCAATAATCAACATAATGATATAATAAAATGTCCTTCCCCCCGCTCTCCGTATAGAGCAATTCGTAAAGGACATTTTATATACAATTACGTTATTGATTCACATAATATTGGATGTTAGAGAAATCTCGTTCAGTGAGAATAGGCTGAATCTGAATCACTGGATTCGATTTCAAGCGTAAAGGAAATGTCGAGATCACAAAATCTATACATTGCACTTCTGCTAACTCATTCTCTCTTATTTGTTCTGTGGAAGAAAAAGATATAAATTCTATCTTTCCACCGAACTTTTCTTTTAAAACAGCTATCATATAATTTTTCCAACAATCTCGTTCTTTTGTAATGATTAGCACTTTTTTTGAAGTGTTTTTATTTTGAATTTGAGATGCTTCGATCTGTAATACAATATTTACGATTTCTTTATTTGGGACATAATTAGCGATTTGATGATTTTGTACCCATGTATGATAGACTTCTTTCACTTGAAGAAACGTTTGGTTATACTTTTGCTGTATATACGTATGGACTGTTTCTTCTTTTGGTTGAATGTAAGAATAAATAGGAAGAAAATAGAGAGTCTTTCTAAAATGGAGAATAAGCGTATAAATAAATTCTTCATCTTCGATAAAGCTAGACCCGAATCGCTCATCTAACATATGGATAAAATCTTTTACAATTCGATACACTTGTATTTCTTGTTGATGAAAGATTTGCATTTCTTGCTTTTTTTCCTGGATTGGATCTATATAGCTGTAATTTAAACTTTTTAGTACCATGGTCAAAATAATTTTTTCATACGTTGAAAAGTGAAGATGAAAATCCTGTTTTGTCTCTTCAACCAATACGGATACATGATGATATAACGGTGTATCAAGATTGAATTTTGAAAAAGGGGGGATCCATTCTACTGTATACCCTTGCTTCTTTCTTATTACTAGAATTGCGATAAAATAAGAAAGTTGATGTTTGCTATCTACAGTAAAAAGAATATTTAGTTGTCTTTCTATTCTTTTTATAAATGTATGGATAATCTCTTGGCTTTGTTGAAAGGGCCATTCCCCGTTTAAATACACACTTGTATACAATTTCGTAAACAAATAAAGAATTTTTGCTTCACTACCTATTATTCTAATCGGTTTTTTTCGGATTTCTAATCCCAAATGACGGATTTCATTGTCTATTTTTTTTACAACTTTCGCAATTTTATTCGGCTGGACATATAAATTTTCAACTAATCGATGAACAGTTACAGTTTTATTGCACAATAATTCACCTAATATCTGAAAAATCAAAGATTCTCTAAGAAAAAAAGAAATCATCTCTTGAACAGATGCGTGGGATGGGATTTCCACCTGTACTCCATACCCTTTCTTTATCTTAATGTGCCATGTTGGGGGCAAAACCTCTTTTAGATGGACTAAATCATTTTTGATTGTTTTATGTGAAGCACGTATACATTGTGAAATTTCAGTATAGGTATACCATCTTTTTTCTTTCGATATCAACTCTAATATTTGGATTTTCCGTTTTATATCTGGCTCATTTTCCGTTAAAAAATCTTTTATCTCCATTTTATCCTCCATATATGAGTAAGAATCATGTTATATTGAACAACAGCATGTTTTTTATCTTAAAAGGTATTGAATGATAAGCTGAGAAGAAAGCAACTTGTTAGGAATAAATAAGAAATTCTACCTTTTCATCCAAATGTATGCTTTATATAGGAAAAATCCTCTGACTAAGTGCGGTTCATCCAGTTAATTGAATATAAAATATAGTAAGAAAATTAATAAGGATTTTTGCCTCTTTACCAAAATGTTAGAAGAGCAACAACTAAGTTCAACAGGATTGAAAATACAACCCTCTCACTTGTTTACTTATTCACAAAATTGTTGGCGTACCAGTTATAATTGAATACATATACTTGTCATGTCGTTTCAAGCTTACGTATCTATTCACCAGCAATCGACCTCATTATTCCTTATCAGGACATCACTACTATAAAATAGCCCTAGCCTTTTAAACATCATCTTAATCCGTGTATTTACTTTACATCCATTGGGATGATTTTTACCCAAGAAGTAAATACTTTTTTAAAGATATTTATTAATTCGGGATCAAATTGAGTACCTGCTCCCTTTATAATCTGATCGTACGCTTCTTTTGGTGTCATTGCAGTTCGATACACTCGTGTGGATGTCATGGCGTCAAATGCATCCGCAATTGCCACAATCCTTGCGCTTAACGGTATCTCATGTCTTTTTAAGCCATTCGGATACCCACTTCCATCCCACTTTTCATGGTGAGAAAGAATAATGGAAGGGTCAACAGAAATAAAAGGAAATAGTTTCACTACTTGTAAGCCTCGTTCTGGATGAGTTCTCATCACATTATATTCTTCTTTCGTAAGAGAAGAGGGCTTCTTTAAAATTTTATTTGGTATCCCCATTTTCCCTATATCATGTAGTAAACAGGAATGATAAAATTTGGTAAGAGAGTTCTGATTATATTTTTTTGTCTCTTTCGCTAATATGGTGGCGTATACAGCTACCCTCTTACTATGACCCTTTGTATACGCATCTTTTAGACCTAATATATTGAAAAGCAATACAATCACCTCTTTTTCACATTTGTATTCATTTTTTCCACATACTGTCGTATCACACAAAAATAAAAATCAACAAAATAAAAACACCTTGAAATAATATATATAAATAAAACATTTTCAAATTATAATCTAAACAGGTTATAATGAGACTCTCTTAGATTTTGTGCATGGTTTAACACGGCCCAAAAACAAAGTTATATTTTATTTATATATGTCTGAGAAGGTGTTGGAATTACTTCACATTTCAAGTCCCATCAGAAATGGACATACAATTTGCCTACAGTTTCTTCTTTTTGGGCTTTTTGCTTCATAATTATAGCAAAGGAATCTATACAGTTCATTTCATAAAACGCCTTATAATCGGCATCATTTGAATTGAACCATTAATATTTCACGAATGAAAGAAGGTGTCTACTCATGCGTTCTCTTTTAAATAACAATTTACGCAGACAACTACAATTTTTAGAACTACTATATGAACAAGATGGATGGCATACGTTAGGAATGAGTGCACAAACACTGAACTGTTCCGAAAGAATTCTAAGGGATGACATTAAATTTATTAATCAAGAATTTCCACCTTTTCAGATTGAGACATCCATAAAAGGGATTATGTTAACCTATCCTTCACAATATTCTATTGATTTTCTATACCAAAAGGTCTTATCTATAAGTCCTGAGTTTTCATTTATTGAACGGATATTTTTTGATGAAAGAGATGACATAGAGACAATCGCGGAGGAATTATTTCTTAGTACTTCCACCCTAAGGCGGATTGTTACAAAATTGAATGTGTATCTCGAACAATATGAGATACACATTCAAACAAATCCTTGTAAAATCATAGGAAATGAACAACATATTAGA
The DNA here is from genome assembly GCF_038005705.1 of Bacillus sp. FSL L8-0199. NCBI lineage: Bacteria > Bacillati > Bacillota > Bacilli > Caryophanales > Bacillaceae > Bacillus > Bacillus sp. FSL L8-0199. The sequence continues at coordinate 125,184 of NZ_JBBOTS010000004.1, forward strand.
AGTATTATGGTCCAGTTTTTTTATGAGAAATATGGTGTAACTCATACCCCTTTTTCAAACAACCAACTACAGGTATTGGATCAACTCTTTCTATATGTTACCAAAAAAAATCAGATACAACTAAATTTTCCAGACCTCATACGGATTCGGTATTGGACAATGGTGAATGTGATTCGTTTACAACACCGGCATATGAAAACCATTTCAGAAGATTTTTCAAACCCTTTGGATGTAAGCGTTTTCGAAAACAGCTCATTTTGTCAATTGTTCCAGGATACCTTTTCTCTTGATTTTAATCATGAGACTGTTTACCAGCTCTTCTCTGTTTTTTTTAATCATCATTATGCATTTACGTATGAGCAATTAGAAATGATGGTACAACAAAAATCAAATGACGCATGGAAAATCGTTCCTAAAATTTCAAACTTATTGCATAGACTATCCGACAAACTACAGGTGCCTCTTCAAAATAAACAAAAAATCATTTTGGAGTTATACAATTTACAAACCATGAATTATGGACGTAGTTTTATTTTACATAATAAAAGACGTTTCTTTTCTGAACATCATTCTCACGAATTTTCATACTTTGTCTTGCTTTTAAAAGAAGAACTAACTCACTTTCACTTTCATGAACAGTTCAAATGGGATGCGCATATTTTTACGGAAACATTATATATTTTAATCATACATTGGACAAACTTATTGCAAGCCTTAAAACAGAAGGTTCCCGTTCTTCATGTCGGCATTTTCTGTGATTCAGATATGGAACATACCCTATTTATTCGTAATATTATGCAGTATCAATTTGGTCATATGATTCAATTATCTAAGATTGATGTATTACATCTTAGCTCATTTAAACAGCTTGCTAAAAACTATGACTTGATTATTACAAATATTTCGGGCTTAACAGACGTATCCACACCCATCATTTGTGTGAATACCATTCCTTTCTTACAAGACCTGAATAAAGTACAAAAAGAAATATTCACTCTCATTCACGAGAAACTTTCGAAAGAATTTGATGTGTAGGGAAGGGACTATATATCATTATCCTACCTCTTACATTTTCCAATGCCGGTGGATATAAAAAGGTACCGTAAGGTAACCAACCATATTCCTATTCACAAAATATGTAATCAGGATAAAACCAATGTATTATGTTTGGAAAGACTCTTTTTCATAAAAATACCCCTCCAAATGAAACCTGTATCTGGAGGGGCACTACTATTACTCTACGTCTACAATCAATTCTACACTTTCTATATAGAACGTACCTTCTGTCTCACTTATCTCAATCCACATTTGATTTGTATACGGGATGAATGTCACTGTTTTTGTGATATAGCCGGTTTGATCATTGTACACACTATTTGTGTTATATCCGTTTGTATTCGATGCTTGTGTATCATACATACCATTTGTATCATAATCGCTTGCACTAAAAGTAAGCGTTTCTGATTGATTTCCACCATCACGAATACTTACATATCCATTTCCTACCCCTTCTTTTCTTGCAGTAACTCGTAACACATATCTTTGATTCGGTTGAACTGTAAACTTTTGTGAAACTTGTTCATTCCAGTTTGGAATCACAAGGACAGATGTATGATTGATTTGTTGTACATTCACACCAGATGTTGTATTCCAATTACTTAATTCATTTCGGTAATCTCCATTTGGTATAGCGTTTCGTTGATCATACAATCCCCAGGCTTGTTGGAGTCGATCTGTTAACTCTGTAAACTTCGTATAGTTCATTCCTGGTATTTCTGGGAACATTTCGTTATACACGTAAGGAATGGACTGTATTAGATCTTGAGCCGCAGTAAGATCTGTAATCTCTACATTCGGATTCAGTTGCTGATCCTGATAATCGGCATATAAACGATCTACCGCTTGTTTCGATGCCATGTATCTTCTATCTGTCTCTTCACGTCTTCTTGTCATTTGAATCTTCCACTGTTGTTCTTCTTTTTGCAAGCGTTCTAATGCGTCTCCTGACAAAGGTCCCTCTTCGACCAATTCAAGATTTCCAAGTGTTGCGTATCCCTCTGGGTCCGTAATCTTAAATCCAACCCATATTCCTGCATTTTCATTGTAATCCAGCTCTCCTGTATCGATAGGGATTGAGAACTCATGCGCTTCACCAGAACGGTTTTCTACTTCTAAACGACTATTCACATACTTTTGTTCGCTGCATCGATTGATTCTACCATCATTGTTTACAGGAGGTACATCTGGCAGTAAATCATCTGGTACATTTTTTACAATTCGATTCGTTTGGTGACGAATCGTATAAATTTCTAATCCTTGACTACTTCCCACAAATCCTCTCAGTCTATACCTTGTGTATGGTTTTAATACACCTTCCTCTACTTTTTGATACAGATACGTTGGATACGTTTCCGTATCTATTTCTCTCGCACCTGGTAGGCGTAGATAACGCCCTTTGAATACAGCATCCCCTTCTATAACCTCAATTCCCGTACTTGCCGTCCATCCATTTTCTCCATTTATCTCTTGGAAATCTGGATCTTGTAGTAAGTTCCGTGCCTCGCTAAGTCGTTTTGCCTCTCTCACTGCATCAAATAACAATCGTTTTTCATTTGGATACAAATCATCCGATAGGCATTCCACTAAGTTGGCCGCTTGATTTACTTCATAATCCGTTACACCTGGCTGTAATCCATCTTTTGTATTCGTAAACAAGGCATTCACTGCTTTCTTTGCCGCTTCTAAATCCGTTTCCGCTTCATATGTCTCATCTACTGGGATGAATTCGATTCGGTCTAAAATAAATAAATTTGTATTCGTTTGTATACCTATAGATAACCTCTGTATGTTTGAAGAAGCATTTACTGAAATGACTCTTGGATATTCTATATATTTGAAATCATTATATGTTAAATCATTTTCATTTTTATTAGAATATGTCTGGTTGAATTTTAAAGTTCCGCTTTGGTTTAGTCCGTATAAACTAATATAACTAGTTTCATTAGAAGCGTAACGAATCCGAATACGGAATCGTTGAGACTCTGGAAAGATCATCTGAAACTCACAACTTCCGATGCGGTCCGTTAAAGCCACTAAGTCTCCCCCTGTATAACCACGCCCTTTTATTATATAAGTATTTCTGCCTATGGTGCTAGACTTGCCCCCTGGTATTTGGGTGATTTCGCCACTTTTAACTGTATTTGTTAGATCTGCACTCCGATGTGTCCAAGAAAATACAGGTACATACGTGCTAGTTGAACTGGAGTAAATAAATGTAATATGACCTAATCTATGGCTATATGACTCGTAATTTGGTTGACCTGAAGTTTCTGGAGGCAATTCTAATTCCGAATCTCTTGTCCGATCTATAATATCTTTGGAAGCTGGTTTATACGTTAACGTCTTTCTGGTATTATTCAATTGATTTACCATAAAAAACTCGGTTTCTGGCATTCCAAAAAATGTATACGTATAACCAGGGTAAACTATATCAAGGAGTACTGCACCATTTGATAAAGTCTTGTAAATATCGTAATTCGTAAAATCAAAATTGCTAGTACTTTGTAAATTTTGATTGGTTCCATACATCTGTGTAAAGGTACTACTCGTACCGATATGCTTATAGCTTATTTGATGACCAGCCCAATATCTCATATAACGATCAGAAGTGAAGCTACGTTTTTTTGTATAAACTGTGAGTCCCGTTATATAATCAAACACATGAGGTGGACGAATAGCCGCTTTTTCTATTTCTGAGAAAGAAGGTGCTTTGTCATACCAGGAGCCAATATTAGGCACATCTACCGCGCCAAGTGGATCTGTATATACTTCCCTTGTAAGCTGAGCTGTTGTTGCCAGTGGATACGTACGCGTATCATAGTTTGAAAATAATGCAACAACGTCTAACACCGTCAATGTCATTTCTCTACGGAATTGGTTATAGTCAATCCATTGTTTAGCGCTCGAGCCTTTTAATTTTGCTAAACCAGTTTCATACCACTTTACACAGTGGTCAGAATATTCTGCAGTAAGTTTCATTTGACGATTATAGTAGTTATTAATAGTGCTTGTAGACAATCCCCATTCTTCTCCAAAAATTGATGCGTCCCTTAATAAAAGTAAATGTAGGTTTGCTGCCATTGTATATACTGTAAGGAATGGTACTTCAAAATTTGTCACTCGAAAAGATGGCATATATTGCGTAAATAAACTATCCAGGATTTCAAATCGATTTCGAACATCTCGTAAGGCTCTTGAACCATTTGGATTTTCTTTCCACTCTTCAAGCGCAGTTAGATATAATTGGTAATTATTCCCTAGCCCTTCCAATTCCGAAAGCGCTTTATTCCTTGCATATTCTGCTATTTTTTGATTAATGAGTTCTTCTACTTGTTCCATAAAAATTTCCCATTGACTCTTTTGTTTTGAAGGCCACAGAATATCAATAAGTTGAGTATAAAGACTCACTATCGGCCCAACAAATGGAACCCCTAAACCTGTTAGTAATTTACCTACTATATCAATTGCGGCCTTAACTGCATCTTGCTCGCTTAGAAATACCTCAGGTGAACCAGGGTATTCACTAACATTTCCCGCAGACATTTTTAAATAATCTTTATAATCCATATTTTGTAGCGCATTTGTTGGCTCATTCGCAAAAGGGTATCTGTTAGAATCATTGGATACAGATGTAGAAGGTGTCGCATCTATAATTTCATATTCATTTTGATTATTTGGACTCATCTATTTTCCTCCTATACATACAAAAGATATAAAATTTCTTACACTTTCTTTTCACTTTCCTGTACGATCGGTTCTTTTTCTTACACGACAAACCAGGTACTCTTTTGACTGTCACTCTCCCTCCTCATTACCATGATAAGAATATTCTTCTGTAGATGATAAAATTCCTGTTAGATAAAAAAATAATATGATTCTTCTTGGAACGAACGATTGGATGACAAACAATGTTGCGATGCTTCTGGGAATGCCACACAAGAGAACTTTTTGTTTTTATTGTAATTATGCATAATCAAAATAAAAAACACCCGATATTTGAGCCGTTTGTGGGTTTTCTTCCATTACCTTTATCGATACATCACGCACCTGAATATGATGACTATCAATCACATAATACGGGACATGATCCACACTATACTTTAAAATATGATCTACATATACGGTTTCTTGACAACTTAAACATATGGATGTGTCTCTACCACTTGTGGTATATACATGTTCCATATTAAGTGGCTCAATGGATACATTCACGATAAAAGGTAAAACACCTTTGATTTTTAAGACATGTAAATCTATCTCCACTTGCCCACAATCCTCTACGTCAATCGTTCGTTTACACATCTCTTTTGCCATAGATAAATGACTCACATCATAGACAAGTTTCGGTGTATTGGGTTTTTGAAGTTGAAAACCTGTTGGAATGGAAACCATACACTGAAAGGGAACTGTATGGTTTTTCTTCCCCTTGCGATTAGAAACTTCTACATCCGACTGATCTTGCGATGCATATCTTTCTTCCATTTTTCTGTGCACCTCCTATCGAATCAACGGAGTCTTTTCGAATCATTTCAAAAAATGACCCCCATCTATCTTTATGTACCGGGCATTGTTGATATGATTATTATTTCCGTGCATAGACATCCTTTATTTTTTTATTTGAAATACGAAAGGACATTCGCTCTTCCTACACTGACAAAACCCTCTTATCAGAAATAGGGATTACGATATCTTTGGGGAATATATACAAAAAGGGAAGAAGTGCAAGATGGGAAGGGGTTTCGAGAAGTGCTCATGTAAAGAATCCATCCTTTAGTCAATTTGACCAAAAGATGCCCCCGAACTTTCAATTCGATCTCTTACAATATCAACACCATACTTAATGATTTTGCATCCCATGCATCATGAATTTGTAGGTTCTCTTGTATCAGGAGATTGGATTTCTTTTTCACTTCATCAGTCTTTCTTTGTAAAGAACTTAAAAAGAACTTAAAAACATCTTAAAAAGAACACACAAAAAATCCCTAACAAATTTGTTAGGGACTTCTCACGATACTTTCTAGGGATTTCGTAAAAACTAACGAAAGTACGTCAATTATAACATCTTTCTGCATTATTCGAAAGATTGCGAAATATTTATTTTGCATACATATACCTTGCACATACCACGGCTCTTTCCTATCAGATATATGCAGATGATACATATTGCGAAGTGTACATATTATGTGTATAAACAGCGTTAGAAGTGAAATCCCCGCCACATTTACTGTCTTTTTTCAATGTGAATCCCTTGTAGACTGGTTTGATTTAATTGATGTTTTTCATCAAACCATAATAAAAAAGAATCTTTTATTAACAGGAAAATTCCACTTTTTTGTAACTTGCCTCCAAAGGAACTGACCCATATACAATCCCCACGTTTTATATACTGACAAAGATGATTCTTCTCACCCTTTTTCCTACAATTGTTACACTCACATACTCTTTCTTGTTTCATACGCCTTCACCTTCCTCTATATTTCTATTGCGTCTTCTTCATACAATAGCCTATGTGGATCCTTCTTCATTGGAATAGGCTTTTGCCTATTTGAAATCATTTCTCATGTATTTTTAATGCATGTACTTTGACATCTCCATATTCAAGCATACGTATATTTTTGTATTTTTGTGGGAAAAGGCCCAATCCGCAAACCCTTCTTTTGCATATAACATACTGTAGTTTAAAAACAAAAAATGAGGTGACACAAGAATGTCTAGAAGAAGATTTCAACATTTATGTGAGGGAGATCGCATCCGTGTCTATTCTGCAGGAAATAGGCTAGATGGCGAAGGAACATTTATCCGCTTTTTAGAAGATGGCGATGAGGACTTTTTATATTGGATCAATCGTCGTGGAAATCTAAACTATACGAGTTTAGATGCGATTAATATCGAGAAAATACGCCATGATTGTTGTGACCGGGATCGCGACCGCGATCTTGACTAATATTCTCTTTGTTATCTAAAATCCCTATCAACATTCTCCTAGAACTATTCTCTTTTTCTCATTTCGCTTGTCATGTATGATTGCTTCTTTACACCAAAAACATTCCTACTCATATCAAGGCGAGATATAGTAAACTTCATATATCTCGTCTTTTTCATGATAAATTTTCAAATCATTCGTCTGTATAAGTAATTTCATCCTTTCCTTACCAGAAAGGATTTCACTCTTGTGGGGAAACATTTCTTTTTATAGCTCCTAATGGAGCTCTTTTTTTAGTAAAATAGTAGGCTCCTCTCTTGATCCAAAAGATGTTTTTTCACATATCCTATTATAGGAAAACTATTTGTACCTTTTACTGAAAAAGAATGGATGTGAATGAAATGAAACAAGAAAATGAAAATGGATTTGAAATAGAAGTTGAACAAATTGACACGAAAATTGAATGCGAAAGTTGTTGTATTTCTCCAGGTGAACATACGGGTATATCTGGTGGTGTGGCCCTAACTGGATTTATTGATGTGGAAAAAATCATAACGGTAAAACATAACGGGTGTAAAGAAAAATTGTTTTTAGAGAAAAAACTTCCTTTTCAAATTGTAATCTTAAATTTAGGGAAACAGAGTGACAATGCGAGCGTAAAGCCGAAACACTCATCCTAATTTTCCATCTCATGCATCCTGTATATCCTATTGCCGAGATATTCTCACAGATTAAATACAAGATTAGATACGAATAAGAAAAGATGCAATCCAATCTTTCTATGTACCCATCCTAAGACCTCACAGAACACATCGAATTTACCTGTGACAAAAGGAGAATTTGATGTGTTTTTCTTTTCGAATGTGTGAGATTATACATAAGAGTCGATAATGTTAATTGAAATGTATCCAAAATTTTTTCTCCCTTATTAACAGCGCTAATATGTATTGGCGCTCAGAGTATCGGAAACCCACAGAGATTTCCGATACTCTACAATCTTTTTGAATTTTAGTCAATGAAATGATAATTTACTATTAAAATTAGAAAAATAGCTATTTACTTAAAACATTTTGTTAAGTAAATAGCTATTTTTCAACCAACTTTGTTGATATAGACATACATTTGAATATACCTCTACTACTAAAAACAGGCATATTTTTAGTAAACCATTTATGATGCACTCGTATAATTCCGTTCACTTTTAGAGGAATGCGCTTTATACAGTGTTTCCTTCTTGTTTCTACTTAAGTAGGATTACGTTTAATTGTAATACCATAAACTTTAACTGTTAGCGCACTACCAAATATGCCTCCAATTTTAGCTGCTCCTTTTGCCTGACATCATTATTTACAAATTCGATTCCACCTGCATTTATCATAACTTTTAAAAGTAAATTTAACTTATCAAAATATTTTTCGTATTATCAATAAACGTATATTGTTTCCAAGCACCTATACCATTCGGACCCCAATATGATGCAGTTCTTTAATTGTAGTCACTGGATTGCTCTCTAAACCGGTAAACGTAACATCACCCCAATAATTTCTTTGTTCCAATATAACGTCTGCTTTATATGTTTTATGCGGTGGAACTATTATTTTTTGTGGAGATGCTTCTACTGTTTTTGTCTCGGATTTTGTTTTTGATTCTGAAGTAGAAGAGTTGAATTCTGCATTTACTTTTATACCGTTATTTAAGAGTAATGGAATGGTAAATATGTTACTGCCGTCACCCGAACCTCCTACTTTAAAACCCTTTATTGTCGCTATTGACTTTATTACAGTTTTAGTTTAATTAGCTATTAAAAATTTTTGGGTTCCCTCTGTGGTATTTTCAAATACATTTTCTCTTATGTATTCAACTACTTTACTATCATAGTTCAAGTCATTTGAAGTACCCGTAATACTAAATTTAACTTTTGTATCAACACTATCTGGGGTACAGCCGAGATACGTGTAAAAATAGGTAATAGGCTTACTTTTATTCCAACTATGACCTATTGAGCTTATAGGGGAATCGGTTTTTCTATTGGTTGGGGGATTTTTTGTAAATCAATTACATAATCACCAAATCGTTTTATATGTCTAGTTATATAAGGACTGAGCCTTTCTAAATCTTGGCGTGAAAAGCGATAACCTTCTTTTTTTGTACCATAAAATCATGGTGATATCTACTACATTTTGAAAAATTACAGAATTGGTGATTAAATCATTGTATTTTATACGTTTTTCCTGTTCAATTAGATCATTTTCTGTAATAATACCATCACCACCAAAAAACAACCACTTTGAAAAACCATTATAGGCTTCTACTTTATTGGTACTAGCTGTAATTTGTTCACGTAATTTCATATCTGAAATATACCGAAGAAGGAAGATTGTTCGAATCACTCTTCCGAGCTCTCGAAATGCTTGATATAGTCGGCTTTTCTTAATATTACTACTTAATTTTCTAAGAAGGATCTAAGGTAATATTTTCCTATTTAAATTGAAACAACTACTTGAAATAAGTCTTTCCAATGAGTTTCAATCAACCTCCAATCAATTACATCTTTAAATAAAGGATATATACGTTTATAATGTGTATGTTTATCTGGATGCAAAAATTTTAAATCTTTCCAATTGCAAATTCTGGGCATAAGTTTAATTCCTAATAGGTAGGATAAGGAAAATACAGGTGTAGATTGTCCTTGTGTATCCGCATGAAGGGGTATCGTCAGGGAAATACGGTAACCTCCTACCTGTTAATTGGGGAGGAGGTTATTAAAGTTGTTTGAAAGTTATTTTCCACTTTCATTCAATAATGTTTCAGGAATAATAAAATTATCTAATCGGAGATCGATCGTATAACATAGCCTCCGTTAAGAAATTAAAAACTTTTCATTTAAGTGTATACATTTATCCTTACTTATTCGTTGTATAAACATGGGGAGGACAAATGATGAAGAAAGATAATGGATTTGCCTCCTATCTTATCAATTTAGTAGAGGAAGTATTCAATCTATTACTAGCGAAAGGAGCCAAAAAAGAAGATGTAGAAGATATCATTCAAACAATTTTTACAAAGTGTACACACTGTTGGATGATCTAACAGAGAGCAATATACGTCCGTAGTTTTTTTGGGTAGCACTCAATGAATATATTAATTTGAATAAAAGGGGAGAAACAGAGCATCTACTTAACCGAGGAAATTTATTCAAAGCTATAATATACAGATTGTGAATTTGATGCCATTTTAAATAAAGATGAGATTTTCAATTTATTAAAAGAAGTCAAAAAAGAATATAAAAAAATTTTAGTTATTTTGGACATTAAAGTAATTAGTGGATGTTTTTTCCCATCCCCGAAAAGGGGGATTAATACAAAATATTCCAAATTAGTATTAGATTAAATTTTAAAATATGTATGTCAATTCTTCTACAATTGTATTGACATGTTTCAAATATAGATAAGTTGTATTTTTGAAATGAAAAATTCTACATTTTTAGTTATGTCACAAAGTACACTTTTTGACATAACGCTTAATTTTCTTATGAATTAAGCTTATTCCCCTTTTTCGGGGATAGGCAAAGATACTCCTTATTGGAATCCTTGATCACTGTGTAGGAGAATGCCTTTCACGTTCCATTTTTATACTTCACAAAATATTCAAATACTATAATAAAACAGAACTGAATATCGTGTTAAAACACAATTGAAAACGTTTTCAAAAAATGAAGTGTTAGGAGAGAGTTCAAGATGAAGAAAAAAATGAAGAAGCCTATGGTAGCATTGATGTTAGCCACCTCGATTGGCATACCTTGTATATCTGGACCTGGTAATGCATTAGCAGCAGAAAATACTCCAACTAGTGTTAATGAAAATGTAAGAGTTGGTATTACAGATGTCCAATCTGAATTAAAGAAAATAGGAGAATATCATTATACTAATAATATTGCAGGTACAAAAATTGAGTCATGGCCTACACTGACTTTCAAGCAAAAACCAGATAGTGTTGACACAAAAATTAACTTCAGTATTACGGGTAAAGAAAATAAATTGAACTTTGATAGTTCAATCGTTGAATACATAGGAGAAAATGTATTTCCTAACCCATTTGATGAACCTGTGGAGCGCACAACAGCTAAATATTCTAAGGCTGTAACAGAGTCAACAACCACCACGACAGTACAGGGTTTTAAAGTGGGAGGTTCGGGTGACGGCAGTAACATATTTACCATTCCATTACTCTTAAATAACGGTATAAAAGTAAATGCAGAATTCAACTCTTCTACTTCAGAATCAAAAACAAAATCCGAGACAAAAACAGTAGAAGCATCTCCACAAAAAATAATAGTTCCACCGCATAAAACATATAAAGCAGACGTTATATTGGAACAAAGAAATTATTGGGGTGATGTTACGTTTACCGGTGTAGGGAGCAATCCTGTGACGACAATAAAGGGAACTGCATCATATTGGGCTCCAAATGGTATGGGTGCTTGGAAACAATACACTTTTAGTGACAAAACAGAAAATTATTGGAAAGGTCTATCTACTTCTCAAAAAAATAGTGTAAACGGAATCAAATTTGAAAATAATAATGTAAAGGCAGAAGGGACAGCTAGAGTCGAAGGTATATTTGGTAGTCTGTTAACTGTAAATGTTTATGATATTACAGATAAATCAAATCCTAAGTTAGTGGAAACAAGAAGTTTCAAATAATATTTTGAGGAGGTTCCATCAAATAAAGTATTTGGGTTATTTTTGAATTTAATTTATAAGTTTTCACCATTTTTTGTATTATCGCCTGTAAAGGGAAGATTCCTAGTCAAGAAAACACTTTGATTAGGGGTCTTTTTTCTTATTCCCCCCTTTCGAGGGGATGGGCAAAAACACCCTTAGTATAAAGCAAAAATTATTTCGTGCACGTAAATTTATTCACTTAAAAATAGGAGGGAAACATTAATGGACACTTCGTTAAAGAATGCTTTAAAAAAAGCTAAGCGAAAACAATTACTAAAAATCGTCATCACTTCAATTCTCTTTGTACTTATTCTATTACCCACCCTTTATAAAACGGGGAATTACTTTGCGGCGAAAAGTTCTACAAAACTTCATGAACAGCTCTTTTTACATAATGAAATTACTGAACCTAATATTAAAATCGATACTCAAACAACGAGTAATTCTTCCATGTTTGGTGGTAATATTATATCGAATCGTTCTAAAAATATTAATGTTTATGTAGTCCCATGGAGCACACTTACAAGTTCGTAGGATTGGTTTCGCCTTCATATTGATAACAACGAATTAATACGAGGATTTTATTGATCTGATACAGAGTTATATGAGTATGACAAACAAAGAATAATAAGGGTGTACGAAATGATCTAGGGGCAATTTCACAAATGGAAAATCACATTAACGTGCTTTTTATGAATATAAATCAAAACAAGAATTATCTTTGTTCGCTGAAGAGTTATATCTATATTTGTCCCCTGCTACACTTAATTAGCTATAGAAGCGGATGCGATGAAAAGAAAACCTTAGTGTCACGGGTACCATTTTCTATCTTTATGTGTGTGGTTTAATCAAAAAATCGCTACCGCCTCTCTTACTCAACCTTGTAATCAGTAAAAAATCTCAACAGAAATTTTATTAAGTCCGGATAGGCTTAATCGACGCTTTAACTCAGCTTCTATAGCTTTATTTACTACACTTTTACAAGCTATTCGTGAAAAGAAAAAGGGATTGCATATAAAGATCGCACGAAGCTTTTACAAGGAATTACGGTATATACGACAAATATTCCTACGGAATGGATACCAAAAGAGAAAATCTATTATTTATATTCATTGCGTTGGCAAATTGGTGTGTCCAGTGAAGTACGTGATTATACGGAGATGAAAATTCGCAAACTGTTAATGAGGAAGAAACGACGCTGAAAGCGTAGCATCGGATGGCAGAGATGGAGTAACGAATATCTCTATGGTGTACCAGGGCTTTACTGGGACTGGAAAGTCCAGAAAGTTTCCAATGAAAGTGTCTGCCATTTGATAAGTCTCATAACCCTTTTGATGAAGTTTATGGGGTGAGCTGCTTTGAGGGGAAAACCTCACGAGCAAGTTCTTAAGGGGGAGAGGCTGGAAACGGGTCACAACTGATACCGTACCAGTCTTTTACCCGACAACTGTTATTTAAAATATGGAAATCTTGGTTTTGAATTCATTGTTGTAATTTTATTAAGCAAGAGCGGATAGAATGTCACCTATATGGACAACTCTTTAGTATTCCATCATGTTCTTCTACTATGTTTAAAATGGGGGGACTCCCGTTTCCAACTAAGTGAATATAAAGCGATGTACATGATTAAAAATTATTTCTTACTTTTTCATTATACATTTCATAAAAAACGCCCAAGAATTATCAAAGATTCTCCTTCGTCTGTTTAACCTCCTACAGCGAAACGGACGAAAAGCCCACAAGTATGAGAAAAAACACTCTTTCGAGTGCTTTTTCTGGAAATACTTGATAAAAAAATTTTCATTCATGTTCTATGACATAGTGCTTATACAAGAAGAACAACATCCGAATTAAGAATAACATAGATAGCAAATTCAAGGCACGAATTTTTTTCCACTTTCCAAAAGGAAAAAATATTCTGTTCTTATAAGTGTAGGGGATGTTGTAAAACACATAAGTACCAAAAAATGAATAAAGAAATAAATTTGTTTTCTTGGAAGATGGAAGAAAAACAACTGCCGTATTTAAAAAATATTTGAAACGAGGATTTCAGGGGGACAAACGAAATCAAAAAAAGTAACAGATATTACTTATGTAAAAATTGAAGTTTAATTTACTTATTTGTTGGCTGTATTAGATCTATACAACAATGAAATTGTTGCCTTGAAGCTACCTTTAATAGACGATTTAGATTTGGATTTAATAACATTGCAACAATCAAAAAAACCTTAAGTGGTCTTATCCCTGTCAAGTAGACAGTATTAAAAAGACTAAGCAGCCATGGAGATTCGATATTCTATCGGAGCTCGATGGTTGAGTCGTTTTTGGAAACGTTTATAGTTATAAAAGTAAATATATTCTTCAATTGCTTGTATTAAATCCGCTTCTGTTTTAAAACGATTCAAATACAACATCTCCGATTTAAAATGGGAGAAAACTGACTCGATACAGGCATTATCATGGCAGTTTCCTTTGCGAGAGTGGTTGCCAATAATACCTAAATCTAAAAGTCGTTTGTTGTAGGCATGAGATGTGTACTGGAACCCCTGATCTGAATGGAGAATGGTTCCACGCACATCTCTTTTTTGTGCCAACATTTCAATTGTATCTAATACAAGTTCATTATCATTACGCTTGGAAATTTTCCAAGAAACAACTTCGTTATTATAAATATCTTGTACAACAGAAAGATAGCGGAAGCCCTCTTGAAATCGTAGGTAGGTAATGTCTGTAACAAGCGCTTCATTTTGCTGGCGATCTTTGAATTCCCGGTTTAAAACATTTGGAAAAGTATTAGAATAATTCCCTTTAAAGAAGCGACGCTTCTTCCGAATAATAGACTGAATGTTAAGCTCACTCATTAATCGATATACCTTTTTGTGATTTATAAAATAACCCTCTTCTTCTAAAGCAATTTTCATACGTGGATAACCATATTCTTTGTGCTTTAGGTGAATAGATTGAATTACCTTTTTTAATCGTTTATCGGATTCTAGTCGTATGTTGTTCATACTTTTTGTATGAACCCACTTATAGTAACTTGAGCGATGTACACTCGCAAAATTAGTAAGCCATATAACGGGATATTTTCTCTTTAGTAATTCAATGATATGATATCGTTCTTTATATTTTAGTACGCCCCCATTTACAGATTTGGATACTGCTTTTTTAAATATTCAACCAGAGCCTTATAGTAATCACGCTCTTCTTCAACAGTTTTAAAATGAATCCGTTTGCCTTTTAAAGGGTTCGGTATACCTTTCATTTTATTATTTTCCCCACGAGTATTTGTAATTTCACCACATTCTTTATATTTTTTTACCCAATTTTTAAGTTGCGTAGAGCTTCTAATCTGATATTTCTCCGTTATCATATTGTAGATTCCTTCACCGTTTAAATAACTTTGAACAGCTGATAACTTGATCTCATTTGAGTATGTATTAAATGTGGTACCTTTTTTGGCCATGAAAAATCCCCTCCAAGTAATAGTGTAACATCCATGTGTATACATGGTCTTTTTCACACTGTCTACCTAAAGTGGATAATATCAAAGTGCCAAGTCCTTTTACATTCAGACCAAGGGTTTCAATATACATCAAATTCTTGCGCCAAACAGTTAGGGAAATTAGAATTTGTTGATAGTTATTCTAGACGTGGAAACGGTTCTAATATATAAAAACAGAAAAATTGAATTTAATGCGCCCCAAAATATATGAAATGGTCTTTGAAGTAATTCAAGAATATATTCAATTCTATAATATAAAACCGTTCAATGAAAATATCCACGGCCTTGTTCTGATATTTTATTGGGACAAGGCCGTAGCATAATACCTTTTTTATTACTGTCTACTTGATAGGGGGATGACCATTTTTATTTTTATAAAAAACAACAAATTATTTCATGACTTTTTAACAGCATCTCTGCAGTTTAAAGAACCTTGCTATAAAATCTATATTTTCCTATTTTTTTAAAGAAGCATGATCCATTTTTAATATTTTTATCCCTTCTTTTAATGTAAACGCATCTGCCCTTAATGTTTTCCAACTATCTTTCGCTGCATTTAAGTTAGGTTTTAAGAATTTTAATTTATTTTGATCTACTTTTTGGGATGCTTTATCAATATGATTAAGTACTCCTGAATATTGAGAATCTAAATCATGCCATTGTGCTGATATATAGGTAAGAGCATTAATAGCTGATCCAATTGCATTTTGCATTTCAGCAATATTATTATACGCAACTCCAACTATACGATTTAATGTTATTTTATAGTCTACCGTCTGGCGTAATTGCACTAACAATGGCTCTAACGTACCTAAATTGTCTCTCGCTACCCCTATCATTACACCTCCAGTAATCCATGTAGGAATTGAGGGAACTGATACAGTTATTATTCCATCCGATTCTACTTGTTTAAAATGTCTTACTTGCTCTAAAACATCATTTAGGCGTTTTTCATCTTCATCTATTCCAGATGCTTGATTTTTTAAAATCGATTGCAAGATATCTTTATGACCTCCAAATGCTCGGACATCTTCTCCAATACTATCTCTTAACTTAGCTAGTTCTTGTATTAAATTCTGTGTATATGCTTGGTTTTGTTTAATCTCACCTTGTAAATCTGTAATGCCTTCTTTTAATGTATCTGCATCTCCTTCATTAATTGCTTCTACTAATGTATCGTAATAATTGTCAAATGTGGTATCATACTCTACAATTCCTGTAAGGGTATCTAAAAGTTGTTTTTTTATTTGCGTATCCCATTTTGTAGCATGCTCTCTTGCATTCTTTTGATCTTGTATAATTTGACTAGGTATATTTGTATATCCTTTAATATCAATTCCTTCAAAGTTAACATCTGGATTATTAATTAACAAATAAGAGTAATCATTCATGGATTTTGCAAATACCCCAGCATCTTGCAAAGCTTTTTTCATCTTTTCACTGTTTACAGAAAGAGATATATCTTCCGTACTGGTTTGTTCTATTTTACTTTCACTTGCAAAAGCAGCTACTGGTGAAACTACAGTAGTTGTTGTCAGGGTTAAAAACGTCGATACAGCAAGTAGTTTATAAGGAAAATTATTATTCACTTTAATTCCTCCTATGAATATATATTAATTTTTAGTTTGTCTTTTCTTGTTTAAAAGCAATGTCTTTGGAAATGAATTCTGCGTCCTTATGAATATCATTCCAACTTTGTTTAGCAGCTTTTAAATCGTCAGGTATTAACGAAAGTTTCTGTTCTTGCATTTGATCGATATTATCATATAAATCTTTATAATTAGCCCCCATTTTATTCCATTGTTGCTGAATACTTGTTAGAGACATGATTGCTTGGTCCACTGTCTGATACAAATATGTTAGAGTGTCCTTGGTATTAGTAAGTGAAATAACCGCTTGATTAGCCAGATCAGCTTTCATACTTAATTCTCCGATTTTATTCGAAATTTCATTATAAGAATTCATATGATTAGATGCCTCGACACCAGCTGCTGTTCCTAAACCGATACCAGCGGCTCCTAGAGCTGTAAGACCACCAACAACAGCTGGTGTAGCTGTACCACCCGTCACAACAATTACTACCGCTCCTGCAATCGTTCCAATAACTAAAATAGCAGCTCCTAATCCACCACCAATTGACCAGGCTAATACATTATCAAAATGTGATTTCTGTGTAGAACGTAAATTCTCAATTTCGGCCTGAAGTTGTGGGACTAGTGCTTGTTTTCCCGCTAATATAGCCGTTAATCCGCCCTGTCCATCTGGACCACCAACATTATTTTTAAAATCTACAGTATTTGTATACAACTTTGTTTTAAAAGCCTCTAACATCTTAATGACTTCCGTAACATCATTTGAATTTGTATGAATTGTATTGATTAAATCCCCTATTCCTTCTTTGAGGCTCACCTTATCTTTCTTTTTTACAGTGTCTACTAGTGTGTCGTAATAGTTTTGAAATTGCTCATCATAATTTACAATATTACGCGCTGTTTTTTGAATGTTTGGCTTCGCTGTATCTAACCAGTAATTTGCATTGATTCGTGACAGTTCCTGATTTAGGTGAATATTTTTGATTAATTCTCCTCCCCCGGAACCTAAATCAATGTTGGATAAATTTACATTCGGTTGCTTAATCATAGTTTTAGCGTATAAATCCATTACAAGAATATGAGAGCCTGTTTCAGCCAATGCTTTCTTTAATCCTTCAGGTCCTAACGCATAATTTTCTATTTTCTGTTCCTGAGCTGTCTGTTCTTGTGCAAGTGCATGAATAGTACTACCATTCGTAGCAGTTATAACCGTTGCTAAAGTGGCTAAAGTTATAACCTTAAATGGAAATTTCATCATTTGATCTCCTCCTTATTTTCAGTTGCAATATAATCTTTTTGATAAACCTATGTTCTTAATATTAGAATTTATAAACTTGTTCTTCGAGTTGAGTTGTTACACTTTTTAATCGTCTTAATGTATCTTTTTGAGTCTGAGTGTTATTGGCATCAACTTCAGTCGATAATTTTGTAATACTATTATTTATTAGATCCAAATCCTCTTTGTAACGTTTCATTAGCTCAATTTCTCCATCTACTTGGTTAGCAAATGTATGCAAATCATTTTGCATGAAAAGAATCATTGATTTTTGTAAATCCGCTACAGTTAATTTAGTTGTTAAGTCATATAATTTCTGATTTTGTTTCTCTAAATCATTTAAATATGCACGTTGCTCTGTTGTTAGTTTATTAATTTCAGCAAAAGTATTATATGTTTTTTTTATTTTTTCAGGATCAATCACTTTCATAAGATCATACTCTTTCGTTTTTGTAACTGCAGCTGCAGCGATTTCACCTTTTTTACTTTTCTCTATTGCTTCACGTGCTTCTTTTTTGGCAGCCTCAATTTCTATAGCTGATTTTCCCTTTTCTTTTGCTTCTTGCTCTGCTTTCTTCTCTGCTTCTACAATAGCATTATTTATTTCTTGTCCTTTGTTATACGCTACTACTGCTGTTTGAGCAGCCGGTTCAATGATATCTTTCGATAAACTATAAATTTCCTGGAATACCTTTAGTCCTTGTTCATTTAAAGCTCCTGGTAATAACGCTATTTGCCGCAAATCATTTTGAATTGATTTTTTTGTATCTAGCATTTCATTTTTTAACTTATCTATTTTTCCTGTTCCCTCTGAATTAAGGACACTCTGTGCTTTTGCCACATCAGTATCAAGATTTTTCAACTTCTTATCTACCTGTAGTTTTAGATCTGTTAACTCATTAATTTGGCGTTGCACACTTTCTTGGTTTGTTATGGTCATGTCTTGAAGGACTTCCAGTCTATCTGTAAATCCTTCTTTATCTTCCTTATTATCTACAAATCCTTTTAACGTTGGATAATAACTATTAAATTTAGTTACAAATCCTTTACTTTTTGAATTTAATAGAATTAATTTAGGATAAAGTTCGGATGACCACTCTTTCATATCTTGTTTAATTAGAAATTGAGTTGTTTTTAAAGATGGAACTTCTTCAAGTTGTACATTCGGATTTGCTAAAGTTCCATCGATAAAGATTTGTGTTAACTTGGAGTGTGCACCTAATTTTCGTAATGCTGAGGAAATATCTATATTATCTTGTTTTGTTTCTGCCTGAACAATTGGCGTTGCGAGAGTATTGATAGGAATAGTCGCCCCGGTAACAATGGATGTTATTAAAAATCCTGTCATAATTTTATTCTTCATACTATACACCTCTTTATTATTTTTTTACAATTTCAATTTTAAATATTTCATAACCTTACTTTAGGATTTCTTCAAACAAAATTGAGAATAAAGATTTTGTGTTTAAGTAATCATAACTCGTTTTATATTTTTGTTCGAATATAAGGACCTTACTTCCCCTTCATTTTAAACACAATGCTTTTTATTAGTAAACCAAAAAATCGCATTAATTAAATTTGATTTTTCAATTTTTTATTATTCGATTTTTTAAATATTATATCTGAAAAACTAAATGTAACTCTCATTTCATAAATCGAAATAATTATACTATTATAATTAAAGATAGAAATTTATTTTTCTCTTTAATTACTCTCACGAAATTATTTTAATATAATTAATAGATAACTCATCTATATATGTATTTATCTTTATATGCAAAATTGCATATTTATATGAAAATATTCTGCTAAAAAATTTCATGAATTTATTATTCTAATCTCAACAAATTCAATCAGAAATACAGTTTATTTAGTAAACTATTTTTACACAGATATCGGTCTAACCCCTTTATCAGTATACACATTGTTCCAACTACGTATTATTTACTTGCTCAAAAAAACTGGGCCATCAACTAGATTACGCAAATGATTGTGAATCTCGATACGGATTTTAGCCATTTAATGATGAGTTAGAGCGGATAGAATAAAAGTATGCATAAATAAATTCTCCCATCAAATGATCTACTTACGAGAGAACAATCATTTTTTCTTTATGTAAATATCCACGCCTGAAAATTTAAAGAATAACTCCATTACGGAATTGCCTCAACAGTTTCCCTTGCGGAACTTACTTTATTAAGGGCTAGTACCAATAGTAACTTAATATTTTGAAGTATCCCCAAAACGATAAGAATGAACTTCTTTCTATAAATGACAAAAATTTTTCGTTTTGGGGCATTATAAAATTTATACTTGATAGTGATGTGACGGTACTCCTAATAGCTTTTTATGTATACTTATAAAATAATAATGAAATTTTCATAAGAGGAAAAAGTATATGTGAATTGGGTTAGATTAGATATACAATCACTTTGCCTGTATGAAGTAGCTACTAACATACTTTTGTAACTATTTATTAATATTCTTAGATATAATAATATATTATCTATGTAATAATTTATAGTTATGCATAACAATCGTATTCCTGCAGTCATACTAAAAGTGGCTATAAAAGTTGCAGAGACTTGTGTAAATATTTCTACTAGCTCTCGCTATTATATTTATAAATATATTTCCTATAATTAAATCACAATATACTCTGCTATTAAAGATAGTTTCTTAAACACGATAATTTCCATTTCAGTATATTAATTATTAGATATTAATGGCAGCTAAACACTTCAATTTTTTTAAGTAAAATATAAGCTTACAATTAATTAATATGTAGCTAATTTTCTCAATGTATGTATTTATGTAAAAATACATGAAAGTCTAAACATAATTTTTTAGATTTATATAAAATCCATGTGATCTAATGTTAAATCATATAAATAAATTCGGACGGATATAATTCATATAAAAAAACTCCTCAAAAATTAAGATTTTTGGGGAGTAAATGCATTGTACGTATAAACGTTTCAGCACTTGTTTCTTTGAAATTACAATAGATTACGTTTTACTTAGTAATTTCATTTCATGATTTTTTCTATTTTGTTATTATATAGAGGGTCAGCAATAATTATTGGTGGGCCAACAAGATTTTTATCATCGTATATAATAAGAGGATGTATTAAGGTATTCTTCACTGAATTATCTAATGTTAGTTTAAACTTTACAGTTTACTGTTGTTATGGATTAATAATGACTGAATTGGCAAACGATGATGTTATTAAAATATCATCGTTTACTTTTACATTCTTAACAAGAATATCTTTAGTACCGTTATTTTTAATATTGTAATAGCATTCATATTCTATTAAATTTTTAATTCTATCTATTACCGCAGATCCACCCACAATCTCAACATTAGAAGGATCTTTTTTAATGATATTTATGATGGAATCACCTAGTGACGTAGCATATTTAATACCATTTATTTTCAAATGAAAATTCCCATTTTTAAACTTATATTTCCCTATTTTTTGGCTTTTTAAATTAAAAGTAAGTCTATAACAATTCCAAGGGAATTGTTCCTGTTTGTACAAGAGTTGAGTTTGATAAATTGTAAAGTTAGTATTATTTGATTTTACACTAAATTCCAGATCGTTTTTAGTATAATTTGATTTTGATATATAAAGAGGATATTGAAACATAATGGTATCTTCACTCGTAGTTGTCATATTGTTATGCCAATTATTCACAATGATAGGTGGCTTATAATTCGATTTTTCATCTTCTATCCTATTTCCATTCTCGTTAATACAATATGGTTTTTATTTAACTCCCCAATCATAACCGAATCCTGTGAATTCTTTTGCGACTACTGTTTGGGTATCAGTTTGAATTACTTCTCTCATGACCCTATATTCAGATTTTTGCTTCACATTATATTTTTGATAGATATTTCGACTATTTACGTAATACACTTTATTAGGATCCGTGACAGGAACAGTATATGTTGCAGTTCTCGTAAATGTATTTCCAATTGAAAATCCAGCTGTACCTTCTAACTTACGCATAGGTATTTTTAGATTTCCTTAATAAGTATTGCTTACTGATCTACTATCTGAGATAGTTAAAGAAGCACAACCAGGTTTTCCTCTTGCCTCTCCTACTCGCGCACCCACGGTCCGTATTCAATTCCAGCTGTTTCTTTAGATTGAACCTCCCATGTAGTCCAATACCCGTCAATTACATCAGCTTTCGCACTTTCAGTACCGGGAACCCCTCCACTTAATAATGTAGCAGAACAAACGAAGCTCAGAAATAACTTTTTCATTTTTCTTCCATCCTTTCAATTTTATAACTTCAAGGATATTGCATCATAATATCTAATTATTTATTATTAATTACATAAATATTTTGTCAATTTGCGAATTTGCATTCTTTTATTTGTATTTAGATATATATTATACAAATATTAATACTTAATATATATAATATAAAATTATGCATTAAGTAACAATTATTAAAAAAACCTAAAAATGTGTCTCTAAAATAAAAGTCTCTTTTCAGGTTTGCACTTTAAATATTATAATTCTGTTATTTTTAATGTTTGATATTTACTCTGCCGTCTTCGAAGATCTGAATCGATTGATATGATTCCATGAACCCTTTTGTTTTGGGGTTTCCAGCGTTAATAAATCTCGTATTATGCTTGCTCATATACTCCTGCATTTTATTAAATTTCTTCTTATCTACGATATACATATAAAAATACACTTGTTCACCATCTACCTCTAAGATTCAGAAAGCTGGAAGGCATCTCCTTACTTCTCTTTAAAATACTCTCTTGCTTCTTCATAGCTCTTAAAATCAGAAATTCCTGCTTCTTCCTCACGACTAATCCATAATTTTAATGGCATTTCATTTACCTCAATCTAGTTATTTTTATTGATTTTTCTTTTGTATTATTATAGGTTATTGTTCTAATGATCTCTATAAATATTTTAAATATTCTATTTTTGTCAATTGTGTTGAAATATATTTGTTGTCTTTGGGAACAACTAATACAGATACAAACTACATAACTATTACCACATTTCTGCTCATGTATATCCTGTAGTCTTTAAGCAAAGATAAAAGCCCCTCTAATTAAAGTGATATTATCCACTTTAGGTAGACAGTGTGAAAAAGACCATGTATACACATGGATGTTACACTATTACTTGGAGGGGATTTTTCATGGCCAAAAATGGTACAACATTTAATACATACTCAAATGAGATCAAGTTATCAGCTGTTCAAAGTTATTTAAACGATGAGGGAAGCTACGATATGATAGCGGAAAAATATCAGATTAGAAGCTCTACACAACTTAAAAATTGGGTGAAAAAATATAAAGAATGTGGTGAAATTATAGATACTCGTGGGAAAAATAGTGAAATGAAAGGTATACCGAACCCTTTAAAAGGCAAACGGATTCATTTTAAAACTGTTGAAGAAGAGCGTGACTACTATAAGGCTCAGGTTGAATATTTAAAAAAGCAGTATCCAAATCTGTAAATGGGGGCGTACTAAAATATAAAGAACGATATCATATCATTGAATTACTAAAGAGAAAATATCCTGTTATATGGCTTACTAATTTTGCGAATGTACATCGCTCAAGTTACTATAAGTGGGTTCATACAAAAAGTATGAACAACACGCGACTAGAATCCGATAAACGATTAAAAAAGGTAATTCAATCTATTCACCTAAAGCACAAAGAATATGGTTATCCACGTATGAAAATCGCTTTACAAGAAGAGGGGTATTTTATAAATCACAAAAAAGTATATCGATTAATGAGTGAGCTTAACATTCAATCTATTATTCGGAAGAAGCGTCGCTTCTTTAAAGGGAATTATTCTAATACTTTTCCAAATGTTTTAAACCGGGAATTCAAAAATCGCCAGCAAAATGAAGCGCTTGTTACAGACATTACCTACCTACGATTTCAAGAGGGCTTCCGCTATCTTTCTGTTGTACAAGATATTTATAATAACGAAGTTGTTTCTTGGAAAATTTCCAAGCGTAATGATAATGAACTTGTATTAGATACAATTGAAATGTTGGCACAAAAAAGAGATGTGTGTGGAACCATTCTCCATTCAGATCAAGGATTCCAGTACACATCTCATGCCTACAACAAACGACTTTTAGATTTAGGTATCATTGGCAGCCACTCTCGCAAAGGAAACTGCCATGATAATGCCTGTATCGAGTCATTTTTCTCCCATTTTAAATCGGAGATGTTGTATTTGAATCATTTTAAAACAGAAGCGGATTTAATACAAGCAATTGAAGAATATATTTACTTTTATAACTATAAACGTTTCCAAAAACGACTCAACCATCGAGCTCCGATAGAATATCGAATCTCCATGGCTGCTTAGTCTTTTTAATACTGTCTACTTGACAGGGATAAGACCAAAGAAGGGCTTTTATCTTTCATATAAGTGAATCCGATTTTATGATTTTAAAAAATGAATGTTGTCTGTTATACCCCTATAAATCTCACATTATTATACTAATGTATATAACGGAAATCAATACTATAATAATAGGTATACTTACCCTACTCTTCTTTTACGAGTTGAAATTAAGTTATATAAGGAGCGGTTTGAATGAAGAACAAGTTTGCTCGTATGATCATGTAAAAGGTGGTAATGGCTTTATCAGTTACAGCACTTGCGGCATGTGGAGATAATCGTGATCCTGAAGAAGTTGCTACAGCATATTTCGAAGTTGCAAAAGAAGGAAATGTAAAAGATTTTGGAGAGTTATTCACTCCTGAAGCGAAGAAAATCGTTGCTATTGTGGGCGGAAATGCAGGACTAATGAAATCAGTTAGCAAGGATCTTAAAAGCTACAAAATTCGAAAAGTTGAAAAGAAAAATGAAATTGCTACAGTAACTGTTGATGCTGTATATAAAGGTAATCCTAAAAAAGTAATCTTAATTGAAGTAGAGAAAAAGAACGAAGGTTGGAAAATTAGTAAATCATAAAAAAATGGTCTAGAATTCTAGACCGTTTTTTTAGTTTCCTCAATAATCTTCTTCTTCGAAATCACGTAGACTAGCAAGCAATTCTGTAAATGTTGAGCAAACAGGATGTATTGCTTTTTCCATGTCCTCTTCTTCATGATCCCAAAATACGATTGTTGGTGATGTGGGATTGTTACGATAGTCGAAGCATAAGAAATTCCCGAAAGGGTCATTTGCGAAAGGATATATGTTGTCTAATAATTCTTCTTTTACATCTTCGTAATTTTTAACAATTGAATACTCATCTTCCATATGGAAGGTCAATAAATCATTGAATACATTTTCATCTTGTCCTGGTACATCAAATATTTTAGGACGAGGGTAACCTCCGTCGTATTCTTTCACACATTCAATAAAATCATTAGGTAGTTTAATGTTTAAGCATTTTTCTACTTGTTCGATTTCATAATCTGTAACTTTTTCTATACTTACACCGACCCATACAATGTTATGCATTAATAAACCTCCCTATTTTTCTCCGTCTTTACCCCAAATGTTATATCAACCCGTGTGACCAGTCTGCTTATGTAATTTCGCGTCTACAAGCTGCATTCTGCCTGTGTCCTGATGGTGATGCCATGTATATGTTTTGGGTTTCTGACCATTTTTAAATAATTCAATTTCCTCTGCTGTAAATTTAGCAGCTAGTTTTGGATCTTTTAATATTTGTTCGTATAAAAGCTTATTACATATTCTATCATGAGTAGGCCTTGATTTTTTAAAGTCAACTTCTTTTAATTTTACTTCAGCAAAAGCATCGAAAATAGGGAATCCATTTAAGTCATACGGTATACCTGAAACTGGATGTTTATCTCCAGCTAATTCACCCATTCTTAACCTAATTGTCTTTGGACCATTTTTACCTTCATAAGTATAGGTGGCAGCTTTCTGTAAATATTGTTGTGTACTACCGACACCTGCATATGAAAGATGATTACCAGCTTTAAATTCATAGTTAATTAATATGTGTAATGCATTTCTGTATGCCGGAGAATTAATTACAAGTGATTTTCCTTTTGTAAAACCTGTAATAGCAGCTACCTTCCCTACTTGTCCTGCTTTACTAAGACCCTTATCACCCAGAAACCCGAGTCCTAAAGTTGCTACACCATAAGCTACATAATGCTCTCTACTTTCCATATCTCCATTCCAAAATTTATTCATAAATGTATCTGATACAGTGTTCCATGCAGCAGGAATAGTCTCCCTATAGTTTACAATCGCATCTCGCATATTCAGCCAGGTTTCTTTATCACCTAAGGATATTAGTCCCTCCCACGCATCCACTGCACCATCTACAAAGCCAGTAGAAATACCAGTCCACGCAGCATTTAAATCTTTTTTATTGAAAAATGACTCTTCTGATTTTGGAGGGCGTTTTCCACACATGGCATCTTCTTGAATATCAGAATCAACTAAATTTCCGCCATACAATTCATCCGCTTCTCGAAATTTAACAGCTGCACGTTCTAATTCTACTGCAATTTTATCTAATTCTTGCAAAATGTTAAACATCATTGGCTTGGCTTCATTAAACATCTGATAGAAACGATCACTGCTTGCTCCGCTCCACTGAGAAGCTATATATTCAGTTTGAGAGTATAAATCTTTATGTATATATTCTAATGATGATCTCGTATTTCTTATAGTTTTAGCAGCTTGCTCTAATTGTTCAGGTGTTACCTTAATCTGTGTACTCATTCCATCCCTTCTTTGCTTGTATATTAAGAAAATTATAACCTATCACTGATTTATATACGGTTATTACTTGAAAATCACCAGCTTGAAAAGCAAAAGTATACTCTCGCTTTATATAAATAGATATATTCATTACTATTGAAAATTAATATGAGGTGCATCAACTCTACAGAAAAATTGACCCAAAAATAAAAATATGTTATCTTTACAGTAGAACATATATATTGAATGCATATTTAATGTATATAAAGTATAGCACTTAACTTAATTGCATAAACTAAAAAGACAGGATGCTGGAAACATCCCGTCCAATATGTAACTGCCGCTGTAAGGTGGTTGGTTGCAAGTTTTTAGTTATTTTCTTTTTGAACCACCTTTTGTCTTGCCGGACGCGGTGGTTCTTTTACGTTTATTATTACTTTTAACTAACTTATTTGCATAAGCAGTTGCATAAGTTGTTACGAATACTGTAATGAATAGCTTCGTAGCATCTTGTAATAATTGAAGTAAAAAATCCATATCGGTTACACCTCCTTTCCCTCTTTAATTAAGAGAAAGAAAGGGTGCAACCTCCCACCGCACGTCTTCAGTTACTATCTACATTATACCATAACCCCTACTGTATTAGGATATATTAAATTAACCCTTTTAATTTTGATAGTAGCTTTAAATTTGAAAAAGAAGTTTCTTAGTATGTAGACTAATATCTAACATTAGTTAGTTTACTATAATATAAATATGTATACTTAAAGTTTTCTTTTTCGTAATTTATTTTCTATGTTTTATATCAAATTACTTTCTTCTATTGAACGCCTCTCATACTATTAAGTAAATAATACCTTATTTTCCAAAAATATCAATATTATAGATTGTGAAACTTTTTCTCTTATAATCAGTTCCTTTTTTTGTAATAACAGCAATTTTGACTGAACAAACAAAAAAACGACCTCTCAAATTCGCTTGTAAACGTCATTTGTGTTTAAGCTAATGCAATTAGACCTAATAGTTTATAAGTTTCTTAAAAGCAAAAATAGACCCCTTATAACGTTTTTTGTTTTTTGGGGATCTATTTCCTCTGAAATTTCTATTCTTCTATGTCTTCTTTTACTTCTGCGGTTAAAATGTCTTCAGCAAACTTCTTGTAGCCATTATACCCTTTCTTTTCAGCCTTTTTCTTTATTGCTTCCAATACCTTTTCATCAAGGTATAGACTTAAATGCTGCTTTTTTTCTTTCGACTCCTCTTTTGATCTATTTTCAATTCTTTCTTTGAAAATTTCCAAATCGGATTTTAAGTATAATCGTTCAGTAGATTTCCCTTTAGCAATCTCTTTAAAGGGCAATATCCCATCTTTAGCCGCATTATGAACGTAAGTCTTAGATTTATTTAGAAATTCAGCTGCCTCTTTTAATGTTAAAGAGTCTTTGTATAATTCCTCTAGCTTTTTTACGTCTTCTTGCTCAAAACGATATCCGCCATCTGCTTTCCAGGTAGCCAGATTGATAGGTTCGATCTGTTTATACTTAATTAAATAGCCTAATTGATTTTTGGTTAAACCTACCCTATCGCATACCTCTTCTAAAGATAAATAGTCCATTTCTCACCTCATCCGAAACTCTCACTCTAGCTGTTGTTTGAATTTTCTTAGTTGATACTTTGTTAAACCTGTTTCTTTTACTACATCTGTGATTGAGTACTCCTTATACTGAAGATACTTAAATGGATTTTCCATATAACGTTCTCGTACTTTATTAAATGTACTCTTTTTCGACAAAGAATTCAATTGCTCTCCTTTTTCTCGTATGGAATCGAAAATGGGACAACCTTTACAATGTTTGTAGTTTCTCTGTTTTGCCTGTTCTTGCTCATCTGTACAATTCACTGATAGGTTGTTCAGAGGGCAAATTGAACAATGGGTACTTTCTAAATTGTGGATTTCATGTAAAATTTTCAGACGAAGATGAGTCAAAAAAATCTCCTCCTACCGCATTTGGATTGAAATGTACAAAAAAATCAATTAAACATTTCCATTATACATCATCTAAATAGAAACGTTAAATTTTAAGGCGAATATAAATATTTAATCATTTCATTTTATACCACAATAAATAATCTATTTATTGTGGTATAATTAGAATCATAAAAACTTATATAAAAAAATTTGTTTAATATTTCATTCTATAAAAGGTTGTGTTTAAATTTGAATATTATAAATTACGAACATAATAACCAAATTGTAAAATCAAAATCAGATTTTTTTGATAGCAGTCATTTTGAAAAAATTATGGGTTTAGGTATCCGTAATATTGACTACTCCCAATTAAGTGAAGAATCATTGGTTTATTTATTTTTACACGATGAGCCTTCTTTAACGAAAAAAAGAAGTGAGCGAACAAAACAACAGTATCTGCACGATCTTTCTCATTTTCTTCGCTACATAAAAGAAACAATCGGAACCATCCAGGAGTTATCCCATAATGACATGGAAATCTACTTCTATGAATTAAGTAAGAAATATGCTGCCACTACATTACGTAAAAAGAAAACAGTAGTTCAGCAGTTTTTAAAATATGTGTATGATAATAACGGACTCTCAGACAACTTTAGTAGTCGCCTTAAAAAAGTATCCGTAAAAAAAGAAGAGCTAGTCAATCGTGACCTTTATCCAGAAGAAGTTACCCAGATATTAGATGAACTGAAAAAATCCAACTATTTTGTTTACACTGCATTTTTCCTGTTAACTACAACAGGACTACGGATCGAAGAAATCGCAACTGCAAAATGGGCAGATTTGGTCTATCATTCATCTTTAAGTGCCTATCTACTTCGTGTTGTTGGTAAAGGGAATAAAAGTAGGGAAGTTCGCATCTTTGAAGATACATTGGATGCTTTATGCCATGTTCGAAGTTTACGTAAACAAACAACAGAACTAGATGCATCGAGTACCTCCGCTTTTCTCCCTAAAGCTGATGGATCTAATTATCGAGCGGACTATCTCTCTTCTCTTGTGGCCAAAAAAATAGAAGAAATAAATTTAGATTTTCTGCGTTACCGACAGGATAGAATCACTCCTCACACTTGTAGGCATTTCATGGCTAATTACTTAATGGAAAAGGGTGTTGAATTAAAAAAAATAAGGGACTATTTAGGGCATGAATCTATCATGACTACAGAACGTTATTTAAGAGAGCGTACAAGACGTCAAAACTTGGCCACAATAGATATAGGAAATTCATTATTTTAGTAAGTATATATAATAGGAAGAAACTCGATTTAACGTTTCGATTTCTTCCTGTTTTTTTGCCCATAGAACTCTAAATATTTCTCTATCATCATAACATTTAAACTAATTATTACAAAGAAAATTAAATTATGACTTATTATTAGTCATTAGGACACAATTTACCTTTTCTGTTTTACACTAACTTTATAAATCAGAAAGGAAAAGGTGATGATATGTCCCATCTAAGCAAACGACTTGCTGAATTGAGAAAAAAACAAGGATATACCCAATCCGATATATCACATCGCCTAAACATTGCCCGCACTACTTATGCAAATTGGGAATATGGGAAAGCTGATCCTGATGCAGATTCCATCATGAAGCTTGCTGAAATACATAATGTCTCCATAGATGAACTATTCGGGCGAAATGCACCCCTCGAAAGTAAATTAGAATTAATTAAAGTAGCAATATCCGATTTGCCTCCACAAAAACAGCAAGAAGTGTTAGAGGTTCTTATTGACTACACCTACTTCATAAAAAAGCATTTTGCCAAATGAATGTAAAATTATTTTTCAGCATATTTTATATGATACGTGATTTAAATGCACTTGTTTAATATTAGCCTGTAAAAAGGGGCTACACATTTTCAATGCCCCGCCCTCGCGGAATAATCTTTGGAAACCCTTGTGTTATCAGTAGATTTGATAACACAGGGGTTTTTGCAACTTTACTAACAATATAGTTTAAAATTTTGATTTCGTATTAGCTATCAGTTTGTGAATGTTTCACAAACTTTTCTTGTATTTCGAATTTGATATTTAGGAAATATCCCTAAAAACAACAAATGCGATTGCCTCCTATGAGACAATCGCATTCTAATTATTTAAAGGTTAACCCATCCCACTTCCAGGGTCACCCATTCTAGCTAATAATTGTTCTGAATCTTTTTTTACTAAATTGTTTGGTTGCTCTTTACTATCAACAACAGTGTAAACAATTCCTGCTGCTAATACAATACTTGTTACTACAAATAATAATTTCTTCATATAGCACCACCCTCGTACATTATACCATTTTTATTAAATTCTACCACTATTTTTTTAGGGAACCTACAATAGAACCTATTACCAGCACACTCTAGTAACACAATCGACTTTTCAATTAATGAAATATCATTCTTTGCTATTCCTAAATAACAATATTGCATCGGAGTTAGCATCCCATTTTTCTTTTCTAAATCACTCAGGATCTCAACTGCATTTTTGTAATTCCCCTTAATGATTTCTAAAAAAGACTTTTCTGCAGAATGATATATAACTATATTCTCTAATTCTTGCTTATTTACTAACTTAATGAAAGCATATGTGTTAAGAATTGATAGCTTTCTATGCTTTTCCCTTTCAAAATTACATGCTCCCAACTGCTTCAGTGCCTTTTTCATATACCAAGATGCACTATCATAGCAATCGAAAGTATATGACTCTGCTATATATGCGAGTGCGGATGCCCTTAAAAGATGGAAACAATCTTTAGAGTCATCTATTGCTAAAATCTCCTGACACAAACTCCTACACATTTCAAGATTATCTTGTACTAAATAGGCATATGCTAACCCTTCTTTAATCCTACCTAGATAAGATGACCTAATAAAACTATCAGTAATTGCATCTACATCTGGAAGTAACATTTCAGCATATTTGAACAGAGAATTATAGTTTTCTAAATCATACATAGTGTAGTAAGTTAGTATACCACATAAGACCTTCATCTCGTTTGTCTTAATTATCTTACTACCTTTATGATCTTCAAGCTTAGATAATAATTCCTGCTTTTTAATTGTCCCATTACTTCTAAGTAATACCAATTCATATACATAAGCCCATTCCCTATTCATTGCAAGTGAAGACTTTCTTTCCTGTTCTACTAATAGCTTAAGAAGTGATAAATCACCTTTTGCATTGGCGTATTCCATAGCAATTCTTAAGTTCTTCTTGCTTGTTGTGACAGAACAGAAGGTGTGTAACATCTTTCGTTGTTTATCAATATCACCCGCATACAATAGCTTCAATAATTTAATTATATTCCAAAATCCAAATTGATTTTTCCCTGTTAAATTCTTCGAAAGCGTTCCTGAAGAAATTCCAATTATTTTAGCGATATCCTCTTGATTTTTCCTTTGGAAATCAATCTCATCAATAATTTTACTCAAGAATTTGTTTAATGTTTGTTCTGAAATTTTATCTTCTCTCTTAAGTGTTTCATTCATAAAATTCTCCCTTCTAAAAAAACAAGAATTCCTCAATATCCCTCGATATATTTATAAAACCCAATATCATTATATCCGATTCTAATATAAGCGTATCGAAAAAAATGTCGTTTTTTGTCGATATAAGAAGATAATTAATTATGCAATTATGCATAATTGTAAGGCAATACAAACGAAAAGGACTCGAATAAATCGAATCCTTTTTTCTCTATTTCTTAACTTCAGCCCATTTATAGTTGAATTCTCCACCAAAATCATTTGTCACAATACCTTTTATAGAAGAGCGCTGTAAATACGATCTTCCTTGCTGGAATAAAGGCGCTACTGCCCCGTCTTCTAATAATATTTTCTCTGCTCGTTTCAATGTCTCCCAACGTGCATTTTCATCACCAGCTAAGTCTGTTTTCACTTGCTGAATTAGTTCATCATATTGTTTATTTGAATACTTATCAAAGTTATATGTACTATCTGTAGTAAACAAATCTAAAAATGTAATCGGATCAGGAATATCTGGTCCCCATACATCAACACCTAAATCATAATCACTATTTAGAAGCAACTGAATTTGCTGTTTGCGTGGCTGTGGTTTAACATGGACCGTTAATCCCTCTAAATTCTTTTCTAGTTCACCTTTGAAATACTCCGCATTTTTCTTGGCTATTGCATTATCACTTGTTAGCATTTCTAGTGTTATCTGTTCTTTTTTTAGTTCTTGTCTTGCTTTTTTCCAGCTCTCTTTCGCTGCATTTACATCATCTTTTACTAAATCCCCATTTTCTTTTCGGAAGTCTTTTCCGTCAGATCCTTTAGCAAAATTAGCTGGTATAAAACCAACTGCAGGAAGGGAACCATTGTTTAACACTGTATCTACAAAAGCTTTCTTATTCATTGCTTGACTAATTGCCAAACGAGCATGTTTATTTTTTAGCACCTCATTTTTTTGATTCATACGTAAAAACTGCATAGTTACTTCAGGTCGCTCTTTGAAATCAGAACTATTTTTATATTTATCTACAAACTCTCCTGTTAGTCCTACACGGTCAATTTGACCTGACTCATATAAATTTATCTCTGTTGATTTATCTTTAACAATATCAAAGTTAATTTTGTCTAATTTTACAGCTTTAGCATCCCAATAATTCGGATTCTTTTTCAACTGAAAACCTTGTTCATGCTTCCAATTATCCAGAGTAAACGCTCCGTTATAAACCAATTGATTTGCTTCTAAGCCATACTGCTTTCCTTGTGATTCAAAATATTTCTCGTTAATAGGTAAAAATGTTGCAAACGTTGTCAAATCAATGAAATAAGGGACAGGCTGCTCTAATTGCACCTCAAATGTTTTATCATCAATTGCTTTTACCCCTAGCTGATCTACAGGTAGCTCTTTACTATTAATTCGCTTTGCATTTTTTATATCAAAGAATAGAAATGCATATTCCGAGGCTGTATTAGGGTTCACAGCACGTTTCCAAGAGAATACAAAGTCTGCAGCTGTTACAGGTGTTCCATCGGACCATTTTGAATCTCTAAGATGGAATGTGTATGTTTTTTTATCTTTACTCACTTCATAAGATTTTGCCACACCAGGAATTAATTTGTTATCTTCTCCTAGTATGTACAGACCTTCAAACACATTCCGCATTACATTCATTGATTCACTATCCGTTGCCTTCGTTACATCCATTGTTGGGATCTCCGCTATATACGGTAAACTAATGGACTGTTTTGTTTCATTCTTGTCAATTGCTTTTGCATTATTTTTTGCTTCTTTATCTTCACTACTACAAGCTGTTAGTAGCAGACTGGCTCCTATAATAGAAGCTACAATCGATGTAACTTTTTTAAGCATCTTACTTTCTTCCTCTCCATATTTACGGTTTAATTAATCAGATTATCTATATATTGAACTTTATGGACTATACGGATATAGAGTCTCTTTCTCTAATAGTATTCAGGCGTCTTTAGTATCATATACGTAATATCTAAACATTAAACCTCTTATTACTTTACCATTAAAACCGTAGCATTCTAGAGATTATTATGTCAATCACTAAAATTTATTTTAAATTAAGTATCATTCTATTAAAAAATAGCCTGATTATATTTTTTAAAATTAGGTGTACCGCTAGCATATCGGAAAAAACACGCTAAACAAAAAATAAAATAAGCCATCCATTTGGACAGCTCATTTACATAATTATCGATTTTTATTTATCACAGACTACATAAACTTTAGATTAATTTCTCTGTAGTAATTTTAATGTTCTATACATTGAATCAAAGAAATGATGAATATCTTCTTTTTCAATTACCCAATCGCAACTCGCATCATCAGTTAAATCTGCGCGCGTTTTTCGCCAAGGGTACTCCATATGTGTTAAGTCTTCTAAAAATTTCGCTTCAAATTTACTATATTTATCCCATATCCAATGTAATATACTCAACTGATCAGATGTTAAACCTAAATCATGGATAGATACATTAAAATCCTTATCAATTCTCTTCGAACCATATGATTTATAGCGATGGTATAAATCAGGTATTACTGGACCATGTTGCCATGCTTGGAAATTATCTTCAAATAAATCGTGTCCAGTGAAAGCGTGGCTCCATCCCTGAGCAAAATACATTAATTTCTGAAGTTTTAAAGGAGAAACTCTTAAATCGTCTTCATCTCTCTCATTAAATTCTTGCCCTTTTATAATAAAAAACTTCTCTACTGATTCTATAGAAGTCATTTGCCATTCATCATCTATATTTTCTATATTTAATAAAGTAAGCCTATCATCTAATCCCTTTAATAACTCACCCGATTTTACTGTATCTAATAAAAAAGATAATCTTTCTTCAAGTGCTTTTTTAGGTTTATCTTCAAGTTCATCACGATAATTATCAAATGCTCGTTTCATCGCGCGTGGATCTAAATATGTTTTAAAATGAGTATCATGTTTTTTCGTCTGTAAACTTCCATGTTCATATCGAGAGATAGTAGCCGGGCTCCATCCAATTAATTTAGCCATTACACGCGTACTAACCTGATAAAGTTCCTTACGAACATAATAAAAATCTTCTGCTTTTAGCATATCTTTCTTTTCCTGATATTTACGATAAATCTTATTATAGTTTCTATCTGTTAATTCATCGTTATCTGTGTACTGTCCACATTTAGTACACTCATAACGTTCAGCATCATATATGATAGTTTCGCCATGCAATTCAACTTTATCTTTAACAATTTTATGTTCAACCGGAGTTCGTTCAAAACAATGAACACAGAATTTTAATTGTAACGTCATATCTTTTTCCTCCTGTTTTTCATGCCCCCTCATGATTCCTTGAGGGGGTATGTGATTGTACGATCTGGTTCATGAAAAGAAACACAACAGGTAAAAGGACCATCATTGTCTTCAATAAAACTAAACTTAATATAAACTTCCATCGTTTTATTTCCAGTAACAACCTTTCCAAATTCCCACATATCACTACTTCGCAATCGTGGGGGAACATTACTGCTACCATTTGGATTTGGTCCTCTGTAATAATCTTCATAAGTTAGTTCTTCTTCAACAATCCGTCTTACATCTGCGGGTCTAAATCCTAATTCCAACAAAGTAGCTTCATTCTTATCTCTTTGTGCTAAAAGGATAAAATGGTCATTTCCCCGATTAATGCAATCAACAATCTTCTTTAAAATATCTTCAACCTGGGCCTGTGTAGCTCCGTTGAATGCTGCCAATAAAACCACATCCAATATTAAGACTAGTGTTCTCAGTCATACAATAATTTATTCAAGGATAACACTTTTTGTTATCCGTTAATAACATTTTATCACAAATTATAAACATTTGATATAAATACAGAGCAAAACAATAAAAAATAATTACTTAATTTTTTCGTTCTATGTGTTGATTTGAAATAAAGTCGCGATGTTTTGAATAATGTTGCGATATTATTGCTTTAACGGAAATTATTTTGGTAGGCTTAATAATACAAGGGGGGTTGAAACAAATGATATCAGGATTTATGAATCATAATAATAAAAAATGTTTATTTAAACTGAAAGATTTTACACTTGAAATCGAGGAAATTGAAAATCGAGATAAAGTGTTTGAGGAAGATTTTAAAGAATTATTTGGTATTAATCCTAAAAAGGATGAAACCAATGTTTTACGTGGAAAAGATTTTAATGGCAAGGAAATAATCTTCCATGTAGGTAACGTGAGAAAAAGAACATTTAAATCCTATGGATGCAAGGTTTTTTGGTATATTATTTTTAATAAAGATGAATCACCATTCGATGCACTTCAAATAAACGCAGAAGAACTGAATTGGTTTTATAATGTTCGAAATGCATATGACTACAACTATGATCATAAGACAGGTCAAACGACTGTTGATATTAAACCGTTTGAATCATTAGAAAAAAAGTTTAGCTTTACATTTAACAGTACAACAGTAAATGGAGATTTAAACATTACACGCAATATTAAAGATATGGATACTTCACCTCTTCACTTGTTTACTTCTTTAAACTTTGAGTTTGAAGAGACCGATGATTACGAAAAATTATATCATTTAATAAGTATTTTAAATGACTTCCTAGCTTTTATCTCGTATAGAAGAAATATATCTGTTGATTCAATATATCTTAAAAAAAGAGATGACGAAACAGGTCTATACGATAAGATAGGACAAGTCTTTATAATTAAAGATGATATTTTTGAAGAATCAGAAAAAATCATCCGTAATAGAATCATTCAATTTCCACTAATAGAAGAGAATATCGGGAATTTATTTAACATGCTTGTACAAAATAAAATCTATCTCACCCATATACCTGAAAACTCAATTGATAGAAGGAGAATTACAGCGTCACGTTTTATAATGATCACGGCAGGGTTTGAATGGCAATTTAAATTATCCTTTAAAGATGAAAGTAAAAATAGTGAAGATAAATACAGGGTTCAAAAAGAAGAGCTTTTAACCTTCTTAGATGAAAAGATAGAAATAAACACTGGGAAAAAGAAAAAGTTCTTTAAAAGCTATAAAAAATTTGTATTAAATAGTGATATGACTCTAGAGGAAAAAATCAATTGGGCTTTTAATAAATTCGATAATGTTCTAGAATTATTTATTAAAAACTTATACAGTATAAATAATCTAGAAAAACCTACCTATGGAGATATGGCTGAAAGAATTGCAAAACAAAGGAACAACTATGCACATGGTAATATTGATAAAGAACTGAATTCATTGGTAATTCTTGATTTATTAGCTTTAGAGTGGCTTAATTACACTATGGTATTAAACGATTTAGGTATACCAGGAGACAACATAAAACATGTTATTAATGATTTATTTAATTTGAATATAGCACTATAAATAAAGAACTTTTTTAAATAATATTTAAACAAACAGGTGCATTAGTGACATAAGAAGCATTAAATTAATCAAACTTTTTTATAAAAACAGTTCTAAAAATAAAAGAAAGCTATCGTTTTGATCAATCTTTATTCAAAACGATAGCTTTTTATATGCAGTGAAATTAAGAGTTTAGAGTGACTTTTAATCAAACTTTATTTTAAAGCTACACTATGGACTTATACATTTTTTATACATCTCTATTATGGCGCGGTTTTAGGTTTCTCGTTTGTTACTGAATTAGCCAAAAAACTATATAAAATCTCGCATACTCTTAGCGTAGGTGCTCTTTTTTTAATATGCAATAAACTTTGTTTGTAAAATGTACTATTCAATGTCACAAAGAAAAGCCATCAATATAGATGGCTTTTCTTAATTATATGCAATAGGAAGAATGAACTTACTTAACTAACTGTTGTTGGATTTGCTTAATTAAAATTTCAGCCCCTTTAGGACTTAAAACGATTTGACCATTTGCCAATGATATATTTTTTTCTGAAATATCACCAGTTATTGCACAAGCATCATAAGTTTTGTATTTCTGTAAAATAATCTTTTCTTCTTCTACAAATATTTCCATAGGATCTTTTTCTGCAATTCCTAACGTTCTTCTTAACTCTTTCGGAAGAACAATTCGCCCTAATTCATCTATTTTTCGTGTAACACCCGTTGATTTCATGTTTATACCACCTTTTCTTTTTTCTAACTAATAATTACATATGAACAAGCGAATTCAATGATGTTTTTCTGGTATCCTCTGCATGCAATACTACAATTATATCTCTAAATTGCTTTGTCGTCTTTTATCTTGTTTTCTCTTTCTTTAGAATTTAGCGTAAGTCATTATTTTTTCTAGCTCACTTTGTACGCATTATAATCTGTGGTATAACGTTTTTTCTTCCTGTATATATATTCCTTTTTATAATTAAATTGTTAGGGATTCAATAGTAATGCTATTATATATCTATAAATAGGTTATTTCCGTTTTATTAAGTAAAGGAGCGATTACTGTTGAAAATGACAAAAGGAGATGCAATACTTCGCTTACTGACAGAAATTAAATTAGAACTGAAAGAAACAAAAGAAGCTATTGAAAAACTTGATGAGAGAATAGCTAAAATAGAAAAGCAAACACTTCCAACAAATTTATCTAAACCCGCTTTAAATAATAGAAAAGAAAAAGATTGGAAATATCCTTCTAAGATGAAATGAATCAGAGGGATATTTTTCATTTTAGAATAAACAATTTTTATCATTTAATGGAGATGTTACAATATAAATTGTACGATGAACATAATTTTCTTTCTTACTACCACACA
This sequence comes from Bacillus sp. FSL L8-0199, assembly GCF_038005705.1. Taxonomy (NCBI): domain Bacteria; kingdom Bacillati; phylum Bacillota; class Bacilli; order Caryophanales; family Bacillaceae; genus Bacillus; species Bacillus sp. FSL L8-0199. The sequence goes on from NZ_JBBOTS010000004.1 coordinate 164,227, forward strand.
AAATTCCCCCCTGGCTCTTGCTAGGGGACAACTTGTGTATACAGTATTAATTGCATCATAAGTATACACAAGTTATAATAGTCACCTAATTACATATGAAGAGGTGCAAAAATGAATAAGACAGAATTAACAAAAGTAGTAGCGGAAAAAACAGAACTTACACAAAAAGATGCAGCTGCAGCAACACAAGCTGTATTAGATACGATAACAAGCGCTCTAGCTAACGAAGAGAAAGTACAAATTCTTGGATTTGGTACATTCGAAGTACGTGAAAGATCTGCACGTACAGGACGTAACCCACAAACAGGAGAAGAAATGCAAATTGCGGCTTCAAAAGCACCTGCTTTTAAGGCTGGAAAAGAATTAAAAGAGGCAGTGAAATAATTTTACATAGTCAATAGGGTTTGATATTCTTATCAGCCCCTTTTCAATATTCTTGTTGTGCATAAAACAAAAAGTATCAATCGAAAAGTACATCTTAATAAATCTAAATCTTTATATATAAACATTTAGATTATTGTTATAATAAAATTAACCAAGAAGCATCCAACGATTTTTGATTAATCACTACATTTTCTTTAGAGCTAAATCAACATAAAAGAAGAGACACTGCATAGTGTCTCTTCTTTTATGTTTCGTGCCTTTAATCAATAGTAAGAGGATATATATCTATTCCCTCTTATTGCTGATTTGTGTTAGAATTGCTGCTCCCACAAGCAGAATATCTGAAAGACACTCGTATAAGAGTGTCTTTTCTTTGCAAAAAATTATTTTTAAACAAAAACTCTTTATAAAAGAACGCAAGTTCGTATATAATAAGAACAAACGTTCTTTTGATTTAGGGAGGAATAACAGTGTATGACTATTCTATCTTACCGAATAGAATCATCTTATGTGTGGATTTACGTAGCTTTTACGCTTCAGTAAGTTGCATCAAAATGGGGTTAGATCCTATGTATACAAAATTGGCAGTAGTCGGTGATGTAAATAGAAATGGATCAATTGTTCTAGCTGCCACTCCACCATTAAAAGCATTGGGTGTAAAGAAGATGGCCAGATTATACGAGATTCCTCGCAGAAAAGACATTATTGTTGTAAATCCGATTATGGGAACATACATTAAATGCTCTAATTACATAACAAAGCTAGCTTTACAGTACGTTCCTATTGAGGATTTTCACCAATATTCCATCGATGAGTTTTTCATGGATATTACGGATAGTATTCATTTATTTGCTAACGATCCCTATGAATTCGCATTGAAATTTAAACGTGAAATATATGCGAAAACACGAATCGAATGCACAATAGGGATTGGCCCTAACCCTTTAATGAGCAAAGTAGCTTTAGATATTGAAGCAAAGAAGAATCAAAACGGTATTGCTTATTGGAAATATGAAGATGTCCCAACAAAATTATGGAGCATACGACCGCTTAATACATTTTGGGGCATTTCGTACAAAACGGAAGAAAAGTTGAATCGAAAAGGAATACATTCTATAGGAGATTTAGCCAATTACCCTCTTAAATACTTAAAACAGAGCTTCGGTAAGATTGGAGAAGAATTACACTTACATAGCTACGGAATTGACTTTAGTCGCATTTCAGAAAAATATGTTCCTGCCACAACTTCTGTTGGGAAAAGCCAAATACTCATGCGCGATTACACAATAGAGGAATTTCCGATTATTCTACTGGAACATATTGAAGAAGTTTGTTATCGGCTTAGAAGACAAAATAAACTTGCTCAAACCGTTCATTTTTCAGTCGGTTATAGCAAGAGTTATAACGGTGGTATTAGAAAAACACATACTTTAAGTCGTCCAACTAACCTAACAATGGATATTTATAAGATCTGTACATACTTTTTACATCAACAATATACTGGAGAACCCATTCGCAGCATAAGTATTTCTCTAACGAACCTAATCCAAGAAGGAGAGGAACAAATTTCTCTTTTTGATAACCTAACGCAGCGAGAACAAGAAGTAAAATTAACAAAAGTAATGGATGAAATACGCACAAGGTTTGGAAAGAACAGCATATTGCGGGGAATTTCCTACACGCATAGCGCCACAGCTAGATATAGAAACACACTGATAGGAGGACACAAAAAATGAGCAACGCTAATATGCCAAAGGGGCGCGGAATGGTGTTAACAATAGTATAATATATGAGTAGAGATAACGTATACAACGATAGGTAGTTCTCTTTTTTTGTCTCTTTGTAGAAGCTATAATAATAGTAAAAAAGAGATAGTATTTATAGTATAGATAGATTGAACAGTTGGAGGTGGAAAAATGTTTAAAGTACAAAGTATTATTACATCGTTTGGGGAAGAACGTTGGATGGTTTTACATAACAAGGGTGAACCAGTTATCCCAATCATGAAATTTATAAAACATAAGGATTCTTTAGGAAAAGCACCTAATACACTTAAAACATACTGTTATCATTTGAAAATATTCTGGTGTTTTCTAAACGAAAAGAATAAAGATTACAGAGAAGTGGATATAAGTTTATTAACAGAATTTATTCATTGGTTAAGAAAATCAACAGATGATATGAATACTATCTATTTAAATGACACAAAGAAGTTAGCGCACGCTAAAAGAACTGAATCTTCCGTTAACTTAATCGCTAATTGTGTTATTGAATTTTTGGACTACCAATGGCGTAGTGGTCAAATTTTATTTAATGTAAAATCCAAAGTTACAAAAGAAGTCCATAATACAAGGCGGAAGTATCGTAAATTTTTAGATCATATAACACATACCCCAACAACCAAAATTAATATCTTAAAACTTAAGGAACCTAAAAGAAAAATAAAAACCATTACTACTAAGCAGGCCGAATTAATTCATATAGCATGTAATAACATAAGAGATGAGTTAATAATTCGTATTTTATATGAAGGAGGATTAAGAGCTTCTGAGTTATTAAGTTTATGGATAGAGGACTTCAATATCAATGATGGTAGTATCACTGTTAGAGAATCTAAAACACAAGCTGGAGAAAAAAGAAAAGTATATGTATCAAATGAAACAATGAATTTATTCCAAGATTATATTATCGATTACCATACTAATGATGTAGATTCTAACCATGTGTTTATTAATTTAAAAGGGAAAAATAAAGGGCAACCAATGCAATATTGGGCTTTGCAAGCTGTTATACGTATATTGTCTAAAAAAACGAAAATAAACTTTACCGCTCATACACTTAGACATACATGTGCAACACAACTTTATGATCTAGGCATGGACGCTGGTATCATTCAAAAATTATTAGGACATGCCCAGGTACAAACTACTTTAAATATGTATATTCATCCTTCAGAAGAAACTATAAGAAAGTACTGGGATGAAGCCCAGCAGCATAGGAGAATGAGAAAATGAATATCGTAGCTATTAATTCCAATAAAATACAACGTAAAGTTATGAACGACCTTAAAGGTTATTGGGCTTTAGATGAATGGAAAATCGAAGAGTTTCCCCTGCCAGATAGAAGAGGAAAAATTAAAGAAACAAAAAAAATTGTTGATTTCAATAAAATTAGTAATGAATATATTAAACTGGAGATAAAGTACTATTCTTTTTATTCTTTAACCAATGAAATTTGGCTTTTATCCAGCTTTATGGAGAAACATTTTTATAAAATGTACTTTCTTTCAAAATTTTTAGTCGAAAAATTCCCTCAAGTCACATCGATAATTGATATTCCTTACACTACATTATTAGATGAATACAAATTATATCTAACTGAAAATAATAAGCCGTTAAAATACCCCCATCATCGTGGAGGAGAATTTATTTCACCTTATCTTGGAGTATGTAAAAGTTTATATGATTTTTTCTCTAATTATTATGACGAACGACCTGAACATCAAAAAGATAAATGGAATATAAAAAGACTAGGGATTCCATATAATATGTCTCGAAGAGACAGATTTCTTAATTTCACCAGTATAAAATTTCCCTTTCGGGAATTAGTTAAAAAGTATGTAAATCAAACATTACTTATACACCAACAAATTACCTTTGCCACCGCCCAAAATATTTTAAAGAAAATGTATTTGTTTTTTGATTACATTGTAGAAACGTATCCAAAGTGGATAGATTTACAGAATCTACAAAGACAGGACATTGAAGATTTTTTATTTTATGTTAGAAATCGTGAAATGGGAGGAAAGAGTTATACGAAAAATCGTGTTCCTAGTAATCGTCATGTAATAGAGTGCCTTTCAAATGTCAGAAGAATAATTGAATATATGCAAGGTTTTGAATGGAAAGAAGCACCTAAAACCCCTGTTAACAGATTAATATTTCCCGAAGACTTTCCTCGAAGAGAAAAGAAAAACTATCACGAACATGTTAAACATGTGCCAGATTTTATATGGGAGCAAGTGTTGGAAAATCTACATGATTTAGATTCGGAAATTGCACGATTAATAGTCATTATGGAAGCAACAGGATTTAGAGTCTCAGATGTATGTCAGTTACAATTAAATTGTCTAACATATAAGCAAGATGGTTGGTGGTTGGTAGGAGATCAACGAAAAGTAAATGTAAAAGAACATATTGTTCCTATTTCAGAAGAAATTGTGGAAATCGTTAAAATACAACAAGAATATATTAACAATCATGAAAAGAATCATAACAACTTAAATCAATTTTTGTTCCCTGTTCTTACTGGAAAAAATAGAGGGATGGCCTTTTCACAAAAATCGGTTACCTATGCATTAAATCAACTAGCCGAAAAATATAAAATCCTTGATAAAAATGGAGAAATATTTCTATTTAAGAACCATGCTTTTCGACATAGATATGGGGTCAATCTAATTAATAATGGTATGAATATTCTTCATGTACAAAAGTTAATGGCACATACTAGTCCTGAAATGACATTAACTTATGCAAAAATTTCAGATAACACTCTTCGTAGGGAATGGGAAAAAGTTCAAAACTCAGTGCGTATTGACACAACTGGAGAATTAATACAAGCCAGTCTCCCTGAGCAGGCAGAAGAAAACGGTTTGGAACTAGAATGGATTCGCCATAACATGGACTCTATTCGTTTGGATCATGGATTATGCATAAAGAGTCCTAAGGTTAGCTGTGAATTCTTAGATTATTCTTTAGAAACCCCTTGTATTAAAAATAATTGTAGGAGTTTTCATGTAGATACAACATTTTTAGATTACTATAATGCGCAGATATCAAAGATGGAAGAAGATATTATAAAGTATCAAACTAGCGGTCGTATTCGTTCTATTGAATTGATTCAACCAAAACTTAATAAGTATAAGGAAATTAGGGATTCATTGAAAAATGAAATTGGAATTTTCGGTATGCCGAAACATAAACGAGAATATATAGGAGAGGAAAGAAAAATTGATGGTTAACAAACATCCGAATACAACGGGGTTATTGAATCATGCCTCTAAAAAAAAGAGGGAAACACAATATAGAGTGAATGAAGTAATACAGTTAATGGTTAAAGAAGGACAAAAAATTAATTTTAATTCAGTTTCAGAAAAAGCACAGGTTTCAAAAGCATATTTATATAGAGAACCCTTAATCAGAAAAACGATTGAAGACTTACGTCAACAGCAAGAAGGCATACATGATTTTAAGAATATAAAAAGAAGGACATCGGATGCCTCCAAGGATGTAATCATAGAAACTTTAAAGAATAAGCTCAATCTTTTAAAATATAAGAACAAGCTATTAGAAAGTGAAAATGAGCACTTAAAAACACAACTGAAAAAAGATTTAGGAAAGGTTTATGAAAATTTATAAATATGTGATATCGTCCTATCAGTTGTAAAATAACACCCTTAATAAAGCAGGATTTGAACATTTTTATTTTAAGAAATAGAATTTAAATCATAATGATACATATTAAAATCTTTTGCAAATACCTCTTGAACCAACTGAATTGTTTCTGCGTCATAAAAACTATCATAAGTAGGTAATCGTGGAAAAACAGGGGTTGTAATATCAGCGTCTGCATAAACTCCTTTGTAAATCATCTTACTCCCTTGATAATGCCAAGATTTTGATAATAGATCTAATGGTGATTTTTTTAATTTATATACCTCTTCTAGCTTCGAAATACCTGTGTTAAAATTTTCTAGATGGATATAGTTTGTAACAAATTCTTCTTCTCCTTGTATATATTGTTGTGTAAAGTGAGGATCTACTTGATCTAATTTTGTCATGTGTGCTTTTAAGTAATACAAAAATAGTTTAAAGGAAATGGGTTTATTGCAAGTTTCATCACCATACAGAAATTGCCGAATGGGTTTCCATACGGGATTTTCAATATTTGGTGGTGGAACCAGAGCAACAAAAGAACTTACTGCCCTTCTATAAGGATTTCTTACTAGTTTGTACGTCTTCTTCTCTTTAGTTTGTAATCCATTAGCTAATTGTGCTAAATAATGTGTAGAGTTCTTATATACTTCATACTCATAGTTGTGAATGAACGGATTGTACTTTATCGCTTCTTTAAATAAATTAATTTGATAAAAAAACCAGTGGGCTAGCGAAGTACATCCGCTTTTTTGGCTCCAAAACAAGATGAGGGGAAAATCTTTATGAAAATGAGGGACACGCCCTTGCTTGTATATAAAATTATATAGTTCTATATGATCCATTTTGAACCTCCATTCTTATATAGCAAAACATGAAATATTTTTAATAAGCGATAACTAACTTTAGTCCACTAACACCAATAATGATAGCTAAAAATATTTGAAGAGGTTTAACGGGAATCTTAGTGGAGAATTTACTACCAAGTATGACACCTGGGATAGAACCAATGAGTAAGTGAATTAATAAAAGATAATCTACGTTTCCTAAATTCATATTTAGTATGCTTGCAACCGTCACTAATAAAAACGCATGTGTAATATCTGTGCCTACTAATTCGGATGGTTTCAGTCGATATAAATATATCATTGCAATAGCAAATAAAGAGCCTGATCCAACGGAAGTAAGTCCCACGATAAAACCGAGTATTGCACCGATAAGAATTGTTAGGTTCTTTTTTTGGACCATAGTCTGTTTTTGAAAAAAACTTTGTGTAGATTCATTATAGAAAAATGTTTTTATAAAAATAGAAATTGCCGCAAGGATTAAAACATATCCTAATATATATTTTATAATTCCCTCTCGATTATCATGAAAAATTGGCAAGAAATGAATTATTATTACTGCGATAATTGCACTAGGTAAACTCCCAATAGCTAGATATTTTACTAGTTTAAAATTGATGGTTTTCTGTTTCCAGTGTTGGGATATTCCAAACATTTTAGTGATAGAATTATATACTAGATCCGTTCCAACAGCTACAGAAGGACTTATGCCTAATGTTAGAAGAAATGGAGTCAGTAATGCGGCCCCACCTATCCCTGTTACTCCAACCAATCCCCCTATGATGAAACCCATCATTATAATAGAAATGCTCATTATAATTCCCCTTCCATACCGCTGGCTTTTCATAGTGGTTATAGTTTTTAAAGAGACTCTATACATAGTCGGGTGATAGGTATATTAGTTAAAAATTAATTCCATTCTTCTTATATCCATATGCTTCAAAATCGTCAGTAAATATTTCTGAAACAAGGTTTAGAGCTTCTTCATCATAAAAACTTCGATAGGTTGGTAATGAAGGGAAGTGTGGATTTGTAATATCATCATCTGCATAATTTCCTTTATGAATCATTTGATGTGCCCTATGGTGATTGGAGTTTGTAAGGAGTGATATATCAGAAGAAAGTAATCCATATTCTTTCTCCAGCTGCGGAATTATTGTATTAAAATTCTCTAGTTTTATATTTTGTTTGATGACCTTTTCTTCTCCCTCAATATATTGTTGTGAAAAATGTTGATCTAACAGAATGGATTTAGCCCCTATTTCTTTTACATAATATAAAAATTGTTTAAATGAAATTCCTTTCGATTCATTTTTATCATTATAAAAATATTCTCTAATCTGTTCCCATTGTTTCGAGGCGTAAGGGTTGTCATAAAGTATTAAAAATGAGCTTACAGCTCTTTTATAAGGGTTGCGCACAAGTTTTATGGTATCCTTACTTAGTTCCAAGAGTTGCATTTCTAAATTTGTGTAGTAATCAACTTTATTTTTGTATATTTCAGATTCATAGTAATGAATGAACGGTGCATATTTCATTGCTTCCTCATATAACCCAATTTGGAAGAAAAACCAATTCGCCAGAGAAGTGCAACCACTTCTGTGACTCCAAAATAAAATTATGGGGAAATCTTTATGAAAATGTGGAATACGTTCGCCATATTCAATTAATCCTTTAATATTGTTCTTCATCAGCCAAACCCCTTCGTTATTCTGATATTTATTGAACACTTAAATACAATGGTAACTACTCATACCATTGTATTTAAACACCACTGTAAAGGTACTTAAGTTGGCATATAAAATCCCAGTGTATTAAAAACACCTTACATAGGTGTTTTAATTTTCCAGGTTTATCAAAATGTAATAATTGCTTAACAAACTTTAAAATATAGAAATCTATTATAAAGAGAATTATGTATGAAGATATGTATACAACGATAGAGGCATTAATATCGCTACAATAATCGAAAAAAAGTCTTGATAAAATGGTCAAATGGAATCCGTTTGCTGCATTAACATCTCAATTTGATGGGATACGTGAAATGATTAAGGAACAAAACAAAGTAACCCGTCCGATCTTAACAACTGAGGAAAAAGAACGAATTGAAAACATGCTATTATGTTCCTTAGTATCTGAAGAGGAAATAATGATTACATATTATGAGGATGGTTATTTACTCACTAGTTATATGACCGTTGTTGATATCGATCCTTCAAATAGAGCTGTTATATGTACGGATGCTTTTTATAATAAGATAAAACTACAATTTTCTAATATAATAGATGTAAAATAGAATGAATTAATGTAATCACGTTTGGATTATTAAAAAGGAGTGTAAAAATGCAAGGAAATCAGTTAAGAAAGAACGCCGCAGGAGCAATTATTCATAATAATATTAATAGATATCCCATTCTAAATATACCTATGATTATTAATAAGAAAGATGGGATCATTTATGAGGTGTTAAACGCTGGTTTTCAAGCTAATGATGCAGTACCAATGATAACAACGGATGGTTTTGCTGCAACCAGGATAAATGCACCGATCGTGACAGTGAAAAACAATGATAGTAGTATCCAAGTGTATCGCTTACCCTTAGAATTAGAACATTGGGTACTTTCTTGTATGCATGCTGCTTCAGAAGATAAAAACCCATTTCCGTGTAAAGTCGCTTTTGGAATTATAGACACCAAATTTTTTGCGGAATTCAAAGGAAAAGGTCAGTTTATTCAGGAGACCTCTCATCAATTATAGATATATTCCTTTTTGTTTGCATTCGATGTTATTAACGAAACTTAGGCAAGGTATGTACGATGCCCGTAGAATCATGGAACACTTTCTCTTATGTTTTTTCTCCCTGTTGCTACTTATGTTATTTCTAAATTAATATGGTCGTAATGTATGATATTACAAAAATAGAGGGCGCCACAGCGTCCTCTTTTTTAGGTATTTAAATATGTTCCCCATGATCAGTATAAACATCACTGTATTCGTATGCTGGTGCAGGCGGTCTACCATGGTCAAGAGCAACCACTCCAGTATTTCCATGTGCCTTATTTTCATAACTAGAAACATAATCTGGTCGTTGCGGTGCAGGCGGTCTACCATGATCAGCTTGTGATGTATAAGATTCTGCAAAACTTCCAATAGTTAAAACAGCAGCAAAACTAAAAAATCCTATTAGTACTTTTTTCATTTTAACGCACTTCCCTTCTGAAGTAATTCTTTAGCATCATAAGATATATTAAAGTATTGGCTAGCCTTCTCATGATTACCTTCTTGATAAAGTTTTTTCGCTAAAATTCCAGAGTACTCTTCCATAAATCCATAAAGTTTTTGGGATTCAAAGTAATCTAGTCCATCTGCAATCGTTGTTTCTAGATTCTGTTTATAATTTTCATCGTATTGTGCTCGAAGTATTCGTAAATGATGTGTATATTCAACATCAGCTAATTCAAAGCCTTGAGTCAAAAATTCTTGTGCTTTTTCAATTTCATTTACTTTGAAATGTTCTCGAGCCAGTAAGAATACAGTTTTATGATATGGTTTTTCAGATTTATACACATCCAGTAAATGTCGAATTGCAGTTGCGGATATACCTTGTTTTGCATAAAGAAAACCTAAGTTGTATTGAATTAAGGTAATTAGTCGAGTGCAGTTATGTTTTTTAGCCATATCCAAACACTTAACAAAAAGTTCTTCTCCTTGTTCAAACTGACTTAAAGTGACACTTGCTAATCCCAGAATTGTATCACATTCAATTTGATTTATTACATAATCTTCATACTTTTTGTATATGTCTTTTGCTTTCATTACATGCTTAATTGTTAATAAAGGTTGTTGAAGATGGTAATATAGTTCACCAAGTTTATAATTAAATTCAGCTTTTTCAATGTCATTAGGAATATACTCTAAAAGTCGTTCCGCTTCTTCAAATTGCTCCATAGCTTCCATATAGTTAGCGATCATGGTGTTATGCACAGCTTTATAGAAATGGTAGTAGTATTTTAAATACTCATCAATAGTTTTTGTTGTAAGTTTTTCAACTGCATCAAAATCACTACGAGTTACATATGATTTATTTATTAACACTTTATAACTATAATCCAATAGAGAATAATACAATAAGAGATTTTGATCTTGTAGATCTCGGTTTTGTTCGACCATTAAGACACTAATCTTTTCATCAACTTCTTCTTTCATTCTTGTCGCTTTTGTTATTTGCTTAGATAAAATAACCTTATACCATTCATTTAATAGCTTAGTAACTTTTTCATTATTCAGAATTATCATATCATAATCTCCTTTATTCAGTTTATATAAAAACAATCATAACAAAGTTTAATTGTAATAAGTTGTAAAAAACAATTTTATAAACAATATTCAGAATATTTAATTTAATTTTTATCAATTGACGTAAAAGGTATCGGTAAATCGTTAGATTGTAAAGATGCAATTATTTATATAAAAATCAGTATAACCCCAGTAAGGATATAGTTTTAAGGGGTGGTGTCGAATTATTTTGTAGATTTTTTTATCTGAAAATTGTTTATTTTGATATATTTGTAAGTTAGTATTGGAAGCGTGCTAGAAAATACCGGTAAAATAGCATTATTTTTCAAACGAATGGAAATATAATTTTATTTTCAATTCATCATTTATTAATAAAAAAATTGGGGTCCCCATATCAATTATTAGTCATTTGTTCTAATATTTACTGATTGTTCTAATTTTGTAAAAAGGAAAGGTGATAAAATGCGAGGTTCAAAATTAAAGTCAAAAATAATTATAGGCGTTTTAAGTGCTTCTCTAGTCACTTCACTACTACCAAGTTACAGCTTTGCTCAAACCTCATATGAAAGAAATAAAGTTGCATATGAACAAGGTGATGATTGCAACAAGTGCGAACCACTTTCTGAAGAAAGTTACAACAAACTTATTTCAAATTTCGGAGATCCGATTAATGTCCAAGATACAGACAAAGGTTTTAAACTTGGAATGGAAATTGCTAAATCCGATCTTGAGGAAAAAGCTATTATTACTGAAGCTGGTCTCATCAAAAACTACTACACATCTGCTTCAGAAGCTGGTGTAAGTGAAGAGGCATTTGATAGTTTCGAATCAACTATTGGACAACTTAATGAGATGGTTCAGAAAGGTGAAATCTCTTTCGGAAGCAGCCTACTCGATATCAATTTACCTAGAACAAACCTTTCTACATCCACTAGTCAATTGGATTTTCAATCAGCAGCAACACCAAGGGGTGGGGTTTATAAATTCTCAAACGATCAAACTATTAAACTCCAAAAAATGATATTAGCTGGCGCTGCCATCGCTGCCATTGCTGCTTATTTCGGAGTGCCAGCAATAATAGCGGCTTGTTTATCGGCACTTGCAGCTGGTGCTGGACTTTGTAACTGGAATGGTAGAGGTTTCATTCTAATTTACCAATCAGCAACTATTTATTCATGTATCCCGCGATAATAAAAGAAAAAGTGATTCATTACGAATCACTTTTTTTATTATACAAACTAAGCACTCTGAATCAAATCTTTAGCTAGAAACAATTTTGTATACATTAAGAATGCCATTTCCAAAATGGTTCCCTTCTTTATCTACACCATATTTATATAGATATCTAATAGACTCATTAGGTCTATTCTTTAAATTCTGTTTATCAATAATTAGTGCTAAAGCACCTGAAACTTTCGGAGCTGCTACAGAATTACCAAACTGATATACATATTCCCCATTTGGAGCAGTTGTTAAAACATGCTCTCTCTCATACATTTTATTTTTATACCAGACCTCTCCACCATATTGGTTCAGTAATTTATTATCCCCACCTGGTGCTACTATATCAGTAAATCTATTCCCATAGTTAGTAAATACCGAAAGGGTATTATCATTCCCTATAGAAGAGACCGATACAACCCCTGGCAAATCAGCTGGAATATCACGAACCACACCTTTGAAACTAATATCTCCTAAATCGTAAATTTCTAAATGTTTTTTAAAGAAATCATTCATCTGATTTTGATTCCTTACATTCAAACCCTCATTTCCAGCAGCTGCAACCACAACACTTCCTAACCGACTCGCAAATTTAATAGCTCTCTTGTACCCTTCAATTTCAGGAAGATCGGAAGCAATTTTCTTACCGTTTAAAATATATTCTCCCTCTAGAAGATAATCTCCTAAACTCAAATTAATCACATCAGAATTATCTTTCGCAGCTTCTACAATCGCTTTTATTATCCAAATTGTTTCAGCTTCTCTTTCTCCAAACACTCTATATGCTTTAATACCAACGCCTGGTGCTACACCTTTTATCAAACCGTTTGCTGCAACTTGTCCAGCAACCTCTGTTCCGTGTCCTAACAAATCATCTATACGATCTCTTTCTCCATTTTCATTTAACTCCTCTCCCCTAAATCCACCGACTGGAACAAAATTTTTTGATCCATCAAGTACATTATTTTTTAAATCAGGATGTTCAATATCTAAACCACTATCAATAATAGCTACACCAACATTTTTAGTACCAGGAAATATTTTGTAGCTCTCGCCATTATTTGTTACCTTATCCATGTCCCATTGAGTATTTGTTTTATTTTCATCAATAGATGATTGATAGTCAAAACTTGATTTTACTGTTCTTATTGACTTACCATATGTCTTTACAAAAGAACTAACACCAAGTTTCTTCATGCTATTTTCACTAGCTTTTACTTGCAACATTCCAACTTCTTGAATAGAGTAAACAATCTCTATGTTACTTTCCTGTAATATTTTTTGGAAATCTTCATATACTACCTCGTCTCTCAACAAGATAGTATAAAATTCCGAATCAGTATTAGAGGTAGCAGCATTAATAACATTTATAGGGCCAAAAAACAAAAGAATAAATAACGTATATTTTAATATTTTCACACTCATCCCCCTTATTATAAATAAAACGGCATAACAACAGCTATAATGCACTGTTGTTATGCCTTCAAACCTTATACTAAGACTTACCTACCTGTTTTTTATCCATAATTACTGAGAGTACAAGTACAATCACTAACAAGGTGATGATTTGAATATCATTTCCATCTTTCATAAAAATCGAATAAATAGTATAGATTACTAATAATATTCCGAAAATAATATTTATAATTCTATGCACTAACATACACCCCCTACATAATATATATATTCCTAATTTTAACATAATTGCAACTTTATTAGTTTAATCTGTATCATGATAAATATTAAACTAATAATTCAAATTTGATATCTTTTCACACTATCCCAAAGGTATAAAAATGTACTGCCCTCCTTATCGTAATGTGGTGTTTGGATTTTTTATAAAAATTTGGTACGTGAAATTATATAGATTGAGTTATTCCTTTCTATTTCTTTTAAAATTCTTATAGCATTCTATATAAATCTTATGGTATTATAGAGATAGAAAATTTGTTTCCATTGTTTATACTCTATTGTACGTAGCGTGAAGGACAAACCTTACGCCCTGTTAACTCGGGCGAGGTTTGTCCTTTTTTTACTTTAAGGAGGAATTTACTATGAAAAAAGTCTACAAAATTGGAGCCGTTATCACAACTTTATGCGTTGCATGTATCGCGATCTTTACTTTAACTAAGAATGAATCAGTCAAAACAGAAACTATAACACCAGAAAAAACAATTGTATCTGCGGCAGATGTAAAAGGATCACCTGAGAATATAAAAGATATTTCAAAAGAAGAATTAAAGCACAAAATACAATCCCATGAAGAGTTCATTGCGTATTACTATCAACCTACCTGTCATTTTTGTAAAAAAGCTGCACCAGATATCTATCGTATGTCAAAAAAGCATGATAGAACCATTTATCGTATTGATATCTCTACACCAGAAAATCAAAGTGCCTTTCAAGAGTTCGACATTCCAGGTACTCCAGTTGTTGTAGCTTATAACAGAGGTGAAGAAGTTGAACGTTTAGAAGGAGCTGTTTCAGCTGCTACATATGATGGATTCTTTGCAAGACGTAATTCGAGCGCTAGCTAGTATAGTGCTCGTTTTTCTTTGTAAGAAAGGAGAATTAACATGCAACAAAACGCCCGTATTCATTCTTTAGACATAATAAGAGGTATCGCCATACTATGTATCCTATTTGCGAATCTACCCACTATGACGGGACTAGATCCCTTTAATCAGGCAGGTTACACCGGTACAGATAAAACGATTCGTTTTTTAGTAGATTTGTTTATACAAGCAAAGTTCTACACTATTTTCGCACTCTTATTTGGAGTAGGATTTTATATCTTTATGAAAAATACAGAAGCAAAAGGATATCCTATGTATAAGCTATTTACCCGGAGACTATGTATTTTACTAGTCTTCGGTTTACTCCACTTCACCTTTCTATGGTATGGAGATATTCTACATGCGTATGCTATAGCTGGATTTATTCTATTGTTCTTTTATAAGCGATCTACTAAGCTTATTTTTATAACTGGTTGTAGTTTCCTAACGGTTAGTTATGTATTACATATTATTGTATTTTTACGAGCAAGTTCTTCTATTCCTGAAGTACCAAATTACTATCAATATATGTTCACAGGTAACACTACCAATCACACTGTAAATCTATTTATACATTATTCTCATCAAGTAAAAGCACGTCTTTTCTTTCTAATGACTCAGGAATTCCAGCAACTACTAATAGGAATTCCGGAATATATAGGCTTATTTTTAATAGGGTTATGGGCTGGTAAGAAAAATATTTTTAAAAGGGTACCGGAATTAATAAAGAAAATTAGATTTTTACAGTGGAGTTCGTTATGTATCTCATGCCTTTTCTCTTATCCTATTATCTACTACTTTATAAAAACAGATGTCTATTACTCTCAGGATGTACAACTATGGATTCTATTTGGAGGGAAAATGCTAGCTATATTCTATATTTGTACTCTACTGAGAGTTTGTGAGAATAAAAAATATATAGAATGCCTGCACCCCTTTATGAACGTTGGCCAGTATGCTTTAACGAATTACATCACTCAAAGCATACTTACACTTGTCATTCTTTCGTGGTGCTTTAAAGATGTCTCACATGTATATTACTGGAAACTATGTATCTTTGGGCTTTTAATTATTTTTGTACAAATACTATTTAGCAAGATTTGGAGTAAATATTTCCGTTATGGTCCTATTGAGTGGATATGGAGAAAAGGAGTTTACAAGAAATAGGGGCACTATATCATTCTGATCCTATTAAACATTAAAAAAAAGTGCAAAATCTATCAACAGATTTCGCACCAAAAACAGATAAAAATTACAGTCACTAGAAACATAGGAGAGTGTTTCACCACTTATTATAAACCATATCTTTACATTTTTGTGTTGTAATTTAAAAATATGTAAAGATTCATCATTTTGTTTTTGAATTTTCTTTTTATCTAAGTTATACTAAACTACAAAGAAACAAATCTCCTTTAGGCCGTCAATAATTATGCTAACAACACACACCAAAAAAACCAATTCCCGTGTAATGGAATTGGTTTTTTTGGTGCAATTCAGTCAATACAGCAACTTGAACCCACATTTTCAAATGTAGTCTTATTAATCTTACCATAATTTTAGAATTCATAAACATAAAAAACTAAATCACTAGTAAGATGTGCGAATCCACTGCTTTTTCATCAAGAAATTTGGAGTATAACAACAATTAAGTTCATACTAGCATGAACAACAAATGATACTAGTAGCCTATTAGTACGCACATATACTACAGCTAGTATAAAACCAATTAAAAAATATCCAAATACAAATGGAAAATCAAAATGCATAATAGAAAAGAACAATGCGCTTATTAGTATGCTCCAAGTTTGCTTAAACTTGGACATTAAAATGTTTATGGCCGCATAACGAAAAACAAACTCTTCTACTAACGGTGCAAGAAGAACAATTGAAATAAGTGCCACAGGAGATATTGCTGCAGCAGCGACTGTATTAGACGTATTTGCTGATTGCGTAGTTAGCTGAAATACACTTTTATCTAATACACTACCAACCACCTGCGCAAAAAATACGAATATGATCCCAACTAAAATCCATATGAATGATTTTCTTGATAATTTAATCGATAACTTTGGATCGTTTATTAATTCTTTTCTATATATAAGAAAAATGATTATCAGCATAAGTGAAAAACCAATTAGTTCCCAATGCACAAGAAGTTGTTGAATTGCTTGTTGTTGGTTTCCCTGAATATCATACCAACCTGTCTTTGCTAGCAAAAGTACACCTATTATCCCTACAAATTGTGTCATAACAAAATAAATCAAAATGACGAAACCCGATTTATATTTAATACCACTACTCATATTCTTAATTCCATCCTCCACTTTCATTATGTTTTCGCTACTGCTGATCGCAGTAACAATAAGTAAAAAAACTTTTATAAGTCTACTTCAATAGCGCTCTTTTTTACTTACCCAAAAAATATCCGTACATAAGGTAAGAATATTTCTTTCATTATGGTTTTTACATACGCTATGTTAACAGTATTTCTAACATATATTTCTCAATACCTAGCACCTAGAAATTAATCGAATTCATTGATACTATATTGGTAATCATTGTTTTCCTCTTATGCACTTTTGTAGAAGGGCCTCTGTTATCCTTTTCGGGTCCTTTTAATTTTTTATTAGTATTTCAAACTTAAAACATTGTAGTTTCATATTCATTTATAATGGAATTTTAGAATAATAATAGTGGCATTTTGGTATGCAATTTTCTTTTTATAATCATTTTTCAGTTCCCTCTGCATTACAATAACACTCTTCTTCCACCTCGTTGCACTGATCACAAATCTTTTGAACTTCAAAACCCTTAAAATCATAAATTGTTTGTACTTGATATTTTTTGTTGCATGAATCGCATTCTACCTCGTGACTACCATCTTCCCATTTAGCGTGACAATCTTCTACAATTGACTTACAATACGGACATTGTTGAGTTTTTAATAGTTCCATCTCTCATTCCACCTTTTCGATTAAACTGTTGCTACTTCTTTGCGATAGTCAGCAACAATATTTCCATTTTTATCGTAATATACCGTTTCATAATACGGATGACAATTATAGGCAGCCCACGGATCACTATAAAAAGCGACCTTTAAATTTGAGCCCGATGTACTTCCAACAATAATTCCCGCTTGTCCACATACTTCAACTTTCATGCCTTGATAAGCAAATTTGATCCCTCTCAACTCACACATACGTTCAAATTGCTTTTTATCTCCAAACATACATGTAATATCAGCAGTTCTTACTTTTCTACATCTCACATATTTCAAAAATGTTTTAAAATCCGTTTCCCAAACCCCATCTTGTAAGTACTTATAAAATTGATACTTTGCTTTACCTGGCGTTTCTCCTAATTCTGTATGTTTAAATTCCTCGTCACCATCTAACCACAATTTGTAACTATTCATTTCTGGCTCCTCCTTTTGTATCCAAATAACGCTTTTGTTAAAAATCTAGTGTTTATATTTTACTTTTTTTATTTAGTGCAGAGACTATTTCGTATTTCAACATACTCTCCACTATCTTTTAATGCTTGTAATGATGTATCGTTTTCATCAATAATTGCATGGCCACAACTACAATCCCAATGAATGACCGTTTCACATTCGCAAACAAGGCATTTAGGAAGTCTATATTCAGGGGTTTGATAGTCTTTCTTATCTTTGTATGTTAGATATGCTCCTTCAAATAGATATTTAACATCCTTGTCTGTCATAGATACCAATGAGCTACCGATGACATCAAAACCCATTTTTTTGATAAGAAACTCTACCCTTTCCTTCCTATTTCGCGGCTTTTTTAATTTCTTTTCACGGTTTTCCCCTTCAAATATAGCAATTTTCTTCTTACTTGTTATTCTCTTATAGTGGTTTGTTTTTACACGTTCAATTAGTTCACCATTACATGTTTCAAATAGATAACAAGATCTTGTAAACGTCTTACATTTTAAAATCTCACCGTTTCTGATATCTTCGTAATAAAGACCTTCTTTCATAAGCTCACCCCCGTCTTATGCTTGTGTCTCTTTTAATTCCATCTTCAATTTCTCTTGAAATCTCACAAATGTTTCATTTGAAAATCGAACAGCTGCACTTGGATATTTGTACTGAAAAAAACCGTCGTCAAATTGTATCTTTGTTTTGTCGTACCAATATTGAAATGCTACTTCATTTGAGTAATCTTCCAAATCTACCTGTAATTCCTCAATAAGCTTCCATTCTGTCCTTGCATCATCTTCTGTAAAGCGCCCTTCTCTGCGATCATATAGCAAATTCTTTTTGATATAAGTAATGGTTCCTTCAATATCAATCACATCTTCTTTTGCAATTTTGCAAAGTATCTGATCCGGTCTTCGGCTAATTATGTAATCTTCTATACTTTTGTTTCTTCCTAATGAAAACCAATGAGCAAAGTTACCGAAGTCTGTAACAGCTGTAAAAACTCCGGATTGATCATATAAAAATACCCCCCATCCTTCTCCATCTACTGACGGAACTGTATAACGATATGCGGCTGTTTGTGTCATTCTCATTTCTCCTTTTTTTGTATGTAAATAAAGACTTTGTACAGTTATTTTGTTCGCCAATTTTTGTAGGATAAAGCTCCTTTGTAATACGTAAAATCAACTCTAGGCAAAAGAATCCCCAGTTCCCTTCCGTCTTGATGAATACCAAACCAAATACCTTCATTTTCCCATGTATCCCGTCCTAATCGAATTTCTTTAAAGCTACTTACATACGGGTACAAAAATCTTTCTAAATAGGATTCATACGTATTTTGAAACATTGGAAAATATGCAGATACATCGGACATAGGGTCTTTATATTTTTCCTTATAATATTCGTAAAACTTCTCTCCCTCTATATCTAAAAAGAATTGAAATTCAATGCTTTCTTTCCCTTCTGGTGGAAATAATACATATATATCTTTAAACACTAGCTTCCTCCGTCCTCTTTATAAATGCTATATATTAATTTAACAATTATAATTCCATAGATATGTATCAAACCTCATGCAACCTTCAAATGCTTTAATCCCATTTCAAGCGCACCAGTTCCACCAAATCCTTGATTAAATAAAAGGGGGACATCATACTTCTTTGCGTACTCTTTTGCTACATCAATAGATACATGGCCACATGCACCTTTTTGAATGACAATAACATCACATTTTTTTATAACACTTCGAAAGGTTTTCTTTACGCCTCCGTGATTTTTCCCATCATGGAAAATAACCTGGCAATCTCTTTTTTTGGCCAACTTCTCTAACGTTCTTCCATTTGATCCACCTAAAACTAGAATTGTACTCATTCCCATTCACTCTCCTTATCTTTCTTCTTTATGTACGTACTTGGTGATGTTAATAACACAAGTGTACAAGCTACAATATTCATTAATACGAAACAAATTACTAATAATATAACGAAAATTGGTGACAACAAGATGAGAATAAAGCCACTTACTACCAAGCATATAAAAATAAAGCCATTGCTCATGTCTTCGTAACCATCTAGTCCTTGTACAATATTCAAACTATGCATCCATACTGTGATACTATCCCAATTTTCTATTAACAGATAGCCACCACCCAACAGAAAAGCCCAGCCAAGCAACGTTCCTAATAATCCAGAATTTCGTCCTATATAATACCCCGAAACAAAATTCGCAGCAGTACCAATTAACATTCTCATTTGTATTCCTCCATATCCATTTCATTTAGCGTTATATACAAATTTCTTTTAACCATGGTTTTATTATATCAGAAAATTATGAATATTCAATAAATAATTTTAGGTACTCTTTATTTTTTTATAAAAGGGTTGTGTTTTTCTCCACAACCCTCATTTCCTTCTTAATCCACAGGTACTTCTTCTTGTCCATGTGGAATTTGTGCAATTGGTGTTACAATTTGTGCATATTTGTTTACCTGCACTTTAAATTGTCGTGGTTCTAAGAAGTTTACCTGTTGAATTAAAACTTCAATATGAAACGTATCTACTTTTTTCCCACGGTCAATTTTGGTAATTCGCGCATTGTAAAACTTATCCCCATTTAGGAAATATCGTTGTACAGCTTCTGTAGCAAGCATACGCTCATTGCTTGTCATTTTCATTGGTTCAATACCAAATCCAGCCTTTGTAAACAAGTACGGTACATCATAACTACTATTAGAAATTTTTCGTAGTAAATCCTCTACAGTTTTTGTCTTTGCGATATATTCCTCTTCTTTTGTATCAAATCCCTTTGGCTTATCTCCAAGCATCTCGATTTCATCTTGATTGACTTGCTCTTCCTCTTGTACTTGAGATTTCATCATGTAACGATGAATCGTATTATAAGTAGCAACGCCTACTACCAACACAATAATCCCCAATATAACTAAGTACTTACGAGGCAGATTCGCTAACACATTCATGACTTTCTTCATTTCTTCACATCCCAAATCAGTCTATAACATTACGAATTTGCGTCATATGTTGACCTCTTGCCGTATAGTTTAGACCTGTAATTTGTACACCTTTATTATCACCAATATGAATCATTCTTTGATTCCCCATATAAATTGCAACGTGCCCTGGGTTTTCATAGAAAATAAGATCCCCTGGTTGTGCATGATTGATATCTGGTACTTGTTTACCTTGTCCGACTTGAGCACCTGTCCAATCTCCAAGTTGTACACCTATGCTTGTTCTAAAGACATACTGCGTAAATCCTGAGCAATCTGAAGAGCCACCTGGTGGATTACGGTCTCCTAATACATATCTGACTTTTCCTTGCCCTAGCCATTTTTTCGCTTCTTCCAGTACCTTTTGTCGTTTAGCATTTGTCATGGTAGGAGAACCACCAGATGATAACCCTGGATCATCATTTTTCTTAAAGAACTTCATTGGATCCATCGGTTGATCGTTTATACGAATTTGGAAATCTAAATGGACAGCGTATCCAAGCATGTTCAGAACACCACCAACATAGTTAGAACCACCCATTTCCCCGATAATTTGTCCTTTTGTTACCATAGTTCCTGGAGTAACTGAAATCTTACTCAAGTGTAAATAACGGGATACAATGCCATTTCCATGGTCAATATAGACACCTAGACCACCGTAGTTTACATATCCTGTTTGAGCTGTAACTATTCCTGCTTCCATCGACCATACAGGGTCTCCTGGTTTTCCAGCAGTCATGGCTCCAATATCTACAGCATTATGCGGTTTGTTATTATGAATTTCATCAAATGTACCTGTAATACGCCCTGATTTCGTTGGCCATTTCCAACCTTTATCAGAAATCCATTCTCCATCTCCATTTGCTACACAACCTAAATCTTTGTAATATTTTAAAACTTTGGAAACATATGTGTAGAGTAAACATCCAGCGCCTTATTACATTCCTGTGATAGGTTTCCAAATGTTCCTCCCCGAACCGGACTTACATCTCTCAATGTATCCGGCTCTCCATCTGTCTTCTGCATTTTATATCTCGCCCTTGTGTCTTTTCATATGACACTCTTTACAGAGTGCGATAGTCTTTCGATTTCTCGCTATCATTTGTTGTTCAAGATATGATTTATTTGACTTTGCTCGTAGATTCTTTAATCTCTTAATGTGATGCATATGTATCACAACATTGCTAGCTCTGCATAGTTCACATGTTTCCGCCTTGATTCTATCTGACAATTTAGTCGTACTCATTACATGCCGAGTATTTGGTAAAATGTCTGTTCCTTCTAGTGATAAATTTCTTGTCATTGGAAACTTTCTTTCAATGAAATGAACTTTATTCATTCCTTTCTTTGTCTCATACTGTACAGTAAATTGTCCGTACTTTTCGTATTTCTTTCGAATTTGTTTCGTACGTGTTCTGTATTTTGACGCAAAAGTTTTCAACATTGAATAATACATGAAATATGCAAAGCGGTGCATGTGATTGCTCACATTTTCAGCTAGTCGATAGTAATTGTATAACCCTCGAATTTCGCTATTATATTGCGTGATAATCTCTAAATCTTCATTGTGTTGGAAATATCCTCTTGGCTGAGGTTTCCAAGTGCCATCGGCACACATTTTAATGGCCTGATACTTTTGAAGTTTCTTTATCCATGCCTCATGTGGCATTTTTAATTGAATTTTACCGTTAAGAACCCTAGAAGCTCTCCCAAGACTGTTAATGCGTGTTGCTTCACTTTTAAACACTTTAATTTCAAATCCTAGAAATTTAGCGTGTTTCTTGAAGGCATTTGTTATCAGAGTCTTTTCCATAGATAATTCTAGTTTTAGCTCTTCTTTCAAAAATGAAGCTATCTCATTTTTAATAAGAATTGCATCCTCTTTAGAACCTATTACTCCAATAAGAAAGTCATCCGCATATCTTACATATTTGAGCCTTCTATAATTTTCATCCATTGGATTATTATAAGGTGTTTGTAACAACTTCCCTTTCAAAACTTTGTGTTGTTCTTTTAGTTCCGTAATTCGTGTTACTTCTCCATTTAGATAGGCAGTATCGATTTTCTCTTGAATCTTCCGCACTTTATACTGTAAATTACTATACTCTTTATTTATTTGTCGCTTTTTCCCTGATTCAAATCTATCCTGATACTTTTTCATATAAGCATCTAATTCATTTAGATAAATATTAGAAAGTATTGGACTAATGATTCCACCTTGAGGTGCTCCACTATAGGTATTATGAAATTTCCATTCTTCTAAATATCCAGCTCGTAAGAATTTCCAGATCAACTCTATAAACGCCTCATCCTTTATTCTTCTTTTAAGAATTGTAACTAGAGTATGATGTTCAATATTGTCGAAAAATCCTTTAATATCTCCTTCGATAAACCATTTACTACCTGTAAATGTGCGCTTTATCTCTAATAACGCACTATGGCATCCCTTTCCTTTTCGGTATCCATGTGATGAACTAGAAAAGCTTGAATCATATATTGCTTCTAGTATCATACGTATAACTTCTTGGACTAATTTATCATAAAAGCTAGGAATTCCTAATGGCCTTTTCTTGCCATTTTTCTTTTCAATATAGGTTCTTCTAGATGGATATGGTTGATAGCTTTTACTTTTTAAAACACTTATCAAGTCTTCCACTTCCTTCATAGAAAAACCATCAATAGACCTTTGGTCTACTCCTATCGTTAATGCGCCATCATTTTTACTTAGATTATCGTATGCTAATAAAAAGAAATCTGGGTTATATAAATTACGATAAAGTCTTGTATATTGATATTCCTTATTAAGACTCTTCGTTCGCAGATTGCTTAGTACTATTTTTGGACATTGCATAGTGCCTTTCGCACCTCCCCAATTTGGTAATAAGCTAACAGACTGCCTTCCTTCGCCCTGTACTAGGCTTTCCCTAGCTCTGACTACTACGAAGGCTCCGTTGTCATATTAGATATTCATGAGCCATACTTCTTGACTGTTACATCTTGAAGTTATCCTCAATAGCCTCGCAGACATTCTAACTTAGACAATCCCCATTTAGTAAACAAGGAATTTGCACGTATAGTGTCGGATGTGACGTTCACACTTTTCTTCCATATAGAAGTGGGCAACAGATAACCCTATTCATATAAGATGACTCATACTATCTTTATGATATCTGTTGAATCTCGTTTATAAACATCTTTCGAGACTAGTTACGGTGGCCTCCCTTGTGCTATCATTCAAGCAGTTTAGCCTTCATCCTTATCTATACTTTATATCTTGCCGCTCAGTCTTGACTTGATGTTTAGCCAACTTACGGCTTTCTTAGCATGCTGTTGTCCCCTTTCAGTTTCCCTCCAAGGTTAGCCAAGTGATACTAGGTCTTTTAGGGTTGACCTAACAGCTTGCAATCACCGTTTTTCCTTGCCCCCTTATGGGCGCACAAAATCCCCATAACACGCATTTACCTTGGTTCGAAAGTTATTCGGATCGGAGCAACCACCTGGATTTAAATGATTCTTACTTCTTGAGAACTCAATAGCTGTTTCTTCTGAATAGCCACCCTTTGCTAAAGCGTAACTAATAAAACCTTCGCCAAAGTTGTATGACTGCAAAGCGAGTGCAATGTCACCATTGGCCTTTCCTAGTACATCTTTAAATTCCCGTACACCTGCTTCTATAGAAATATTGGGATCTTTAATACACCCTACACGAGCATTTCCCTTTACACCAATACAAGATGAGCTCATGTCTCCATATTGCCCCTCTGAAGCCTGCATCGGGTCATTTCCTGCTCCACCTGATTCCTGCATCATTTGGGCAGCCAAAATACCAACATATTGAGCAACACCATGTTTTTCTGCCATTTCTTTAATTTTTGGAAGATATCCTGTAACTTTTGCATTAAGATTGACAGGCTCCCCGCCAGGGCTCACATTACCTACACACATACCACCAACAAAATTACTAGAAGGTGCTAGATGTCCATACATACCTTCTAACATCCCGGCTTCTAATATCTCACGCGCACGCTCTTTTTGACTTTTACTAAACTTTGCGAGTTCCATCGCTTTCTCTAGCCCATGAGAAGATGTTGTCACTTTTTTACTTCCACTCGCATTAATCTCATCTATTTTTTTCTTAAAATCTGTATCTCCTAATATCTTTTTTACATCTGGTCCGGAGTAACTTTCAGATTTTGTTTTTTGCATCTCCTTTTTCTTTTTTTCACAAGGACCATTCGGTCCCGCCTCGCATACCTCTTTTTCCGTATATTCTTCATATTGGATATCCAAGAAATATGATATAGCATCATGCGGATCTTTACCAGTTAAATCATTATCATATCGTGCCATGTCAAAGGCGACGACCTCTTTCCAATCCACATTCAAAGCCATTGAGACTTCCATATATTTTTTTACTTGTTCCTCTGTCTTACCTTCATCATCGGTAAAAGGTATAAAAGAGACTAAAATCACACACACAGCAATAATTACTCCCATTACCAAAGCGGCAGGTACTCCAACCGCTGCTACAACAGCACCCACAATTTTTAATATACCTGCTTTTAGCATTTTGGCAGCAGCTTTCGCTGCCGCCCTTCCTGCTTTTCCTGCCAATTTTGCCATCTTCCCGCGCGCTTGCATCCCTTTTTTCTTAATAAAGTGGGAAGCTACATCTTTTAAAGGATTACTTTTTTTCTGTTCATTTGGATCGTTAGGATTTTGACTCATAGACTTATCACACCATATTTTCCATTTTGAGAATTTCTTCCTCTTCGCTGCGCTAAGCGAGGATTTGGCGCAAATGGAATCAGATTTTGCGGGTCATGTTCTGATAAATTCAGATGCGTCTCTGTACGAACAACTTCGTCCTGTGTATGTGTGACTAAAATTTCTTCTTTTGGCTTAATACTACTGTCTTTCACTTCACAAGCTCTTTCAATCCTTTGGTTTGCTTGTAAACGCGTATCTCCTTTTCCGAATGGCGAAATACGTGACACTGTACCGTCTGTTGTTGTCGCAACCATGTAACTACGATCTCTTTCTACCACCATTTGTACATTCTTATAACCACCTTGGTCTAAATCAGACATATAGAAGTGACCATTGTCTACCTTGTGATTGACCGTAAGTGGTGGTTCATTAAATACCGGTTTCTGTTGCAACGGTCTTTGATTTTGATTTCCTACTAATTGATTTGGATTTACATTGATCGAGCGATTGATATTGATTTTTCCACCACTTGAATCTTGTATATAGGCTGGAGATGCTTTCGCACCATTACGATACTGCGTTAATTGTCCATCTGAAATATTTAAGTCCTGATATACGACTTGTCCAGATCGTATACTGCTATCTCCACTACCATAACGAGATACAACTTGCGTCATACCACTAGCGTCTTTTGCTTCAATCCAAGATTTATTATTTGTCGTCACAAGACGTACGGCACCTTTTACAACCGATTGCGCGCCTGTATGATCTGTTGTTGTCGGTACCATCTGTTGAATTTCCTGAATCTCTTTTGCTTCTGTACGAACTGCACTGTTATACGGATTATGTTTACTTACCATACGTGCAGTTGCTTGATAAGCACCCGCACCACCAATCACACCTGCGGCGTAACTTAAGCCTTTTGTCACATTATAGTGACGCTCTGCTGCATTCCCACCTAATGATGTATTAACTGCAGCAGTAGTCCCACTTATTACTCTTTGTACTGCATTCCCTCCGGATTGTTGAACAGCACTCGCGGCACTAAAGTATGCATTTGATACCGTATCAATGCGATCCGCAAGCATAAGGTGTTTCGCACCTTCCATTACACTCATGCCAAGTTTTGTACTTTGCTGTGTCATACGTCCCACTGCGGAAGTTGGGATAGACATTTTACCAGCACTTTGTGCAATATTCGCTACACTTGTTGATGCATCTGCATAAGAGCGTTCAATTTCCGCAACGGAAAGATCTCCTGCACGTGCGATACTCGCTTGCGTTTGTGTCGCTGCATATACAGCTTTATTGATTGCGCCACCTGTCGCAACGCCATGTGAACGAACACCTTGAATCGCACTAGTAATTCCAGAACCTACTTGTTGGCTCACCGTTCCAAGACTTGCATGGCTTTGTAAACCTTTCGTTAATTGCGAAGCAAAGGCATCTTTATTAATATACGATTGATTATGTAGACTCTTACCACTCATATCTTTTGCCTGTACGGGCATCGCTCCCGCTTGTACTGCCGCTTGTTGTGCGACTGCTTTAAATTCATTTCCTTTTTCATTCAGGTGAGACTGCCAAGCTTGCTCTTTTTGTGGTTGAGACATAGTTGGAGACAACTTTTTCATAAAGCTTGCCTGTTGTTCTGCTGCATAGCCCTGTTTAAAGGATTCTGTAGAAGCTTGTACCAGGTTCCCAACATTACTTACTTGTTTTGCTTGCTGGCTTCCTGTTCCACTTGTCAAACCATGCGTTTTCACGCCGTTGACTGCCTTCTGAATGCCTGCCACACTAGATACACCCATCGCATTTAAGCCAGGATTTTTTTGTAACTGTTGTGATAAATGAGCAGCGAAAGCTTTTTTATTCGCATAGTTTGTACCGTCTTTTTGCTGTACAATACCAGCTGATTCCGCCGCTTGTTGCGCATGATTTTGAAATCCTTGTACTTTTTGATCTAAATGCTTATTCCATGCGGCTTCTTTTTCTTGTTGCGGCATATCTGCAGGGAATTGTTTCATGAATCCAGCCTTATGGTCTGCACTATACGCTTTCTTAAATGCAGCAGTAGAAGCACCGACAAGAGCACCGACTTGTCCCATATTTTGATGGCCACTTTCTAACGTTTCTCCTTTTACATCCTCGACTGCTTTTCCGACTTTTCCTAATGCAAGTCGAGAAGCAAACGCATCTTTATTCACATAGGACTTATCAAACAGATTATTTCCTTGTTTGTCCTTCGCATCAACTGGCATAGCTCCCGCTTTTGTTGCCGCCTGTTCTGCGTGATTTCTAAATCCTTGTACTTTTGTGTTCAGATGATCGTTCCAATGTTTCTCTTTCTCTTCTGCTGACATATTTTCTGGTAACTGACTCATAAACGTGTCTTTATGGTCTGCCTCATACCCCTTTTGGAATGCATTCGTTGCAGCGTTTACTAAATCTCTAGCATTTCCATATGGTGTAGCGGCTTTCTTCATATTTTGTAAATCTTGTTTCCGCTGATTTGAGAAACGAGACATTTGATCATTGTTTGTTTTCGCTACTTTTTTAGCAATCTCTGCATCAGATGCACCAGGGAATGCTTGTTTTAAACGGCTTGCAACTGCAGAATCCGGATTATCTGCTTTCCAATTTTCAAAGTCTTTTGTAGCTAAATCCTGTGCGATATCTTCATCGGTTAGTTCCGGATAAGATTCGCCATTTAGATTTGAATACGTGTCCGCACCCTTTTTTACACTGGAACCAATATGTTTTCCTAAAGCTACAGCTCCTTCGCCGACTGCAGCAACACTTCTACCAGCCACTGCACCAGGAGCACTACCTAATGCACTTCCAACTTGCGATCCTGCTACCATCGCTCCCGGTCCAAGACCAGCTCCCGCTGCCATACCTGCAAGTCCTGTCGCTGCTTTACCAATTGAACTTCCAATTTGACCAGCTTTTAACATACGAGCTGCACGAGATGTTGTACCAACATCTGTCCCTAAATTCGCTCCTAATGCATCTTTCGGGTTATCCGCATCTTCTTTATTATCTTTCTCTCCATCTTTCTTTTCTTTCCCTTTATCTTTTGCGCTGCGGTAGTCATCACGAACACCTTTAACTAGCCCGGCCACACTTGCTAAAGCACCCATACCCATCATCGTACCTGCTCTATGAATACCAGCGGATGCATTGGTGCTAAGGCCAATAAAGCTTTTCACGATTTCACCAACTGGGATAAACATCGCAAGTAATATTAATTTTATAATAGGATTTTGCGCACCCCCAATAAGTGTAATAACTAACCATAGGGTAATTGCGTGAATCGCTTGAATTAATACTGCACCCATAAGTTCACGAATCCAATATAAAGTCTGTTGTTTCTTTTGTGGGAACATCCACATTCCTACCATTACAGGGCCTAGTAACATTAATACGTATAGTGTCACAGCACGCATTAAATAATAAAAGTTTGCCCATATCATTAATCCAGCTTCAATAAATAGTCCGAATATGATAAACATATAATCATTTTTATGGTCTTTCATTGAAAGTTCTGTAATCGTCTTATTATCTGCCAGTCCATTCTTTAATAGAGGTATTTGCTGATCTGGGTTAAAATTCCCTAACGCCTCTTTAAACTCTACTATAATCCAAGAATTTAGATCAAAAATAAAATTATAAAAGAAATCTAAATGCCAGAGGCAAATCGAGATAATCATTAAGTCTTTTGCATATTCAATTAATGCCGTGCGATTATTTGGATTCAGAGTCGTTGCTGAATATTTTGCTGCTGTAATTACTACACTGACGAGAACACAAAAAGCAACAAGTTTAAACATGACAGGCATACCGGTATCTAATACATTCGTAACTGCATTCTTTTCATATAAAAAATCTAGATTAGATTTATCTCCACCAAAGACTAGAACTGGAATAGTATCCATAAATCCATAAATAGGCGCTAGTAGGGCCTTTACCATATGGATAACAAGGCCTCCGACCCAATCTATTATTTTCTCAAGCATAATTTCACCTTCCTTTACAAAGGTACGCTACTATCCTGCGTACCCTTGTACTTTCTTCATATTGTTTAAAAGCTCTTGAAGTACCGCTTCATTCGATTCAATAAACATCATTTCTTTATCTGATGGATCTGTTTGAATCCAAACCGAACTATCTCCTACACGGAAGATTCCTTCTCCTTTTCCAGGGTTGTTTAGGATAATATCTAACTCCCCAGCAGTTAAGTTAAAGTTCTCTTGAATCTTTTTCTTATCAATCTTATTTTGTTCTAAGAAGAAATAAGAGAAAGTAGATTGCAAGATACCACGAGCTTTTACATTTTCTAAAATACGAACAAAGTCCTGACTTGCCCAACACATACCGGCATTTCTTTTACGTGAACGACGTGCTACTTTTTCTAAGAAGTTAACCGTTTGTTCATAATCGATAAACTGCCACATCTCATCCACATACAGTACTTTTCGTTTGATAGCGTGTTCTGGACTCTTAATCCAGTGCTCCCAAATATAGTTCAAGATAACGTGGAAAGCGATTGGTTTTAAGAATCCTTCTTCTAAATGACTAATATTAAAGTTAACAACACGTGATTCATTTAACTGTGTTTCTACACCACGACCAAAATGACTTTGCCCATCAAATAATGGTTTTGACCCATCACGTAAGAACGGACGAATCGCAGCGATTAACTCTTCTGCCTTCACATCGTCTCCATGATGTTCTACTATGACATCGTATATTTCTTTTAACTCCGGCTCTGGCTTTCTTACTTGAGACTGAATTAATTGTCCATCCACCTTCTTCACTTCATCTGTATATAAAGAAGAAGGATGTGAAGTAATACCATGTTTATCAAACACTTCACGGATTGCATCTTCTAGCATCGTACGTTGGAATACATTTAATCCTGGTTGATCAAAGTCTTGTCCGCGAATAATAATGTCAAAGAATCCTAGTATTTCATTGATTTTCTCTAAAATTGGTACAAATCTCACATACTTTACGCCATCACGTTCTACGAGTTCTTTCTTATCATATTGTTCAAGTGCTTCGAGTTCTTCATCTTTATCCGTAATCTGAAGCTCTGTTACAGCAATTGCACAAGGGTTAATAATGATATTACTTTCAGGTGAAATGTTTAGGTTAATACCACCTAAACGTTTTGTAATTTTTACAAACTCTCCCTCTGGATCGATAATCATTGCATGTGTATCTGCAAGTGATGTTTCACGAGCGAGCTTCATTTTTAAAAGTAAACTTTTCCCGGAACCTGAAATTCCTGTCACACCAATGTTATAGTTTGGTGGACGATAATCTGCATTCCCGAATGAATTTAAAAATTCTACTTGGCCAGTAATTTTGTTCTTTCCTATTGGTATACCACCGTTAAATCTTCCGGATCCTGATACAAAGGGTGCAAATGTACATAGAGCACGTCTATCGATATTTCGATAAGTATCTTGCAGCGTATTTGGTGCCCCTAGTGGCATAGTAGCTTTCAAACCACTTTTCACACGGTTCCAAGTACTTGCTATCTTAAAATGAGATGCTTGCATTTCATCTTCAATATACTCACATAAAACGTCCAATTCTTTCTTTGATTCTGCGTAAGCAACACCCATTGTACTCACCATATACGAGTCGTTTTCATTGAACTGGATTTCATCCATTAAATTGTTTGTATCTTGAATTTTTGCATCTAAGTCTTTTTCTTGGTCAATGTTTCCTCGTGTACGTTGGAAAGAAAGATTGGAACGTAACATTGTCAGCTGCATATCTAATGATCGCATTGCCTTAGCTTTTGGCTCTTTATGAATATCAATCATGACATCCACTTCCCCGGCTGAAGTTAACATGTTCAGCCAATTCGTTTGCATCATACGTGGATATCCATCACGTGGAATATAAAACGGACGGAAGAACGTATTACTTCCTAAAGATTGTTTAATAACCCCATAATCTTCTGCATCAATTTTCATTCCTTCTGGGGCAATAACATCAAACACTGTTGTTTGATTGTCTAATTGCGTCGGTACTTCCTCTTCTTCCAACTCTTCCTCCTCTAGCTCCAATTCGTCCCTCTCTTCTGCTTCTATTTTTTTCTTTTCCTTTTTCTTTCTTCCGAACAACTTCATGTTTACGCCACCCCGTTATTTGATTTTTCTGCCTTTTCTTCTGCTAGCACTTTCTTCATTAACTCTAGTTTTCTTTCATTTGTTTCCCCTGTTGAATAGAGGGAGAAATTCTCATTTTCAATTAAGTCCTGGAAACGAGCTTTTACAGCTTTCCGACGGTTAAATGCTACATATAAAAGTTCTATTAATTTATCTTTCGTTAACATTTCTACATTAATTTTTGCTTTCGATAGTAGATTTCGAGAAGCATTATAACGGCGATATAATTCGTTAAACGCCTTATCCACAATCTTTTCTTCCAACTCTTCCTCTGTATCAGCAGTAATCGTACTAATATCAACCTTGTATGGATAAATTAAATAACGCTTTTGTTCATATCGAGGTTGCGAACGCTGCCAGTACTCTAAGTTATCGATAACTTCTTGACCATATAGAACCGTCTCTGGTGTAAGGTCCTTCGCACCTTTCATCGTTTCTGTCATTTTGCGTACAGGATCTGTTAAATCTACAAACTTACTTTGAATATATACTTTCGTATTAAATTCTAATGTGGTTAACCATGATTCAATTTTGATATCAATTGCTTCTTGTTCCATATTGGAGAGTAAATAATAGTTAACTGGATGTGCTTCCGCAATCAGAACAAATGTATCATCATGATATCGAATCATATGATTATCGATTTCCTTAATGTCTTCTACAAAAGCACGAAAGAAGTCAACATTATCCTCATCAATTTCCGATTCAGCAGGCGGATTTTTTTTATTTTTCTTTCCAGCTTTTTCAGTAGTGTGTTTCTCTACTCCACCTTGCTTTTTCCCTTTTTTCTTAGAACCAAACAGCGGTTTTCCATTCATTTTCCGATAAAAGAAAAATCCCACAATGGCTATCGCTGCAAAATATATCATTTCTAACATTTATAAGTTCTCCTTTGCCCATGTAGTTGGCTCGTACCCTTTTCTCCACTTACCTTTTTCGGAACGGCTACGCATTTTGATAAGTAGATACTTATCTAAATACATGTGTTGTTTTTCTTTATATATAAAAGCAAACGTTATAACACCTATTACCGTCGGTAGTGCTAAAATTAAGCAAATAAAAAACGCTACTACCGCATCAATAGGTGCAAATAGTCGCCATAAAAATGGTACATATAAATAAAGGGATGCTCCGCCACCTAATAGATAAATCAATTGGCGCTTGCTCAGCACACCTAATAGTGTTTTTTGTTCCGAAGTCATATCAACAGGAACGGTTACTTTTCTCATTTTGTTTCCTCCCTTGTATAAGAGAAGCTCTCCCCAAATAGAGGAGAGCTTGTACAAACTCTTATGTTAGATTGTCGTAACCCAAGCAGCGATATCGTAAGCTTTGATCATGACAAAGCCTCCAATTGCCGCGCAAGCTAAACCAATCATAGCTTGTGTACGGTTTTCAGGGTTCTTCCCTTGTGCTCCAGATAGTTTAATAGCTGCAAATACAACGCAAGCTGCTACCCAAATTCCCCCAAAACCAATTAAGGTTTTCACCA
This sequence comes from Bacillus sp. FSL L8-0199, assembly GCF_038005705.1. Taxonomy (NCBI): domain Bacteria; kingdom Bacillati; phylum Bacillota; class Bacilli; order Caryophanales; family Bacillaceae; genus Bacillus; species Bacillus sp. FSL L8-0199. The sequence continues at coordinate 197,802 of NZ_JBBOTS010000004.1, forward strand.
AAGTGTTCATGCTTTTTTGAACGGTTTCAGCATTACCGCCACCACCATTACCACCAAGCCCTTTCGAAAAACTATTTTTTGCCAGTAAGAAATCTCCTACTGATGTTGTCATAAGTTTTGCAGACAACCAATTCAACATAATTCCTGCACCTCCGGATGTTTTTGCTCGCAAAACGCAAAAAGACCCCAATACACGCACACGTCCCCTAAGGACATGGCGCATATTGAGGTCTTCTCTTATATGCGAACTGATTAAATTTATATTTTATTGTAAAATCTTATTACGTTTATATTATAGCAATACGATTTTAAAAATACAACCCCTTATTTACATCTTTATTATTTTTTAACCTCTTGGTTTGGATCGTACCATACCATTTGAATTTGAAAAATATCACTGTCCGTAAGACCTAAAACATTCATTTCCTCTTTCAATGAGCGCGATGGTTTTATTTTTATTGACTTTGTACTTTTGTCTCTCAGTGTATACACATGTACATAATAACCTTCTTTTTCCTTTTGCATATTAATATACCTCTAACGACTTTATTTGCAATATTACACCCCTTAAGTATGTAAAAATTACACAGTAAGTATATAATTATTCTTTCTCTTCGAAAAATGAATCTAATGCAACCGAAACAACTTCTATTTTTTTCGCTTTTCTTAATGCTGCCTCTCTAGGTTTAATTATTATTTCACTACTATTTAAAATAGATTGCGACACATCTTATATTTCATGTAATTCACTTTCTTTTACCTTGTCTATCATTTCATGTAGCGTATCCCTGGTTACCTTCATATTAATTTCCTCTTCCTTCGCATATATACTCTTAATTTCATTATAGCTTAAGAAAAAATATAGTTGTAATCACAAAATGGGCATCAATCAAAAATAAAAAAATAGGTAATTGTTTGTAATCACAATTACCTATTTTTTATCATTTATATTTACTCTTTATGTTTTAAAATTTCATTAACCTCTTCCACACTTAATTCAGTGGCTTCCGCTACTTTCTCTATAGGTACACCGACATGAATTAAATTGTGAATCATCTCTATCTTAGTTGCAATTCTAGTCTCTTCTGTGGCTTTCTTGGTAGCTATTTCTGCGGCTTTTTCTTCTGCCGTTTCTATTTCTGATATTCTATCTTTTATTGCTTTTTCTCTAGCCTCATATAAGCGTAAAAAATCCTTATCGCTACTTAAACGCTCCCAATCCTCTATTGCTTTTTTCAAAACTGGATCTTTTTCCATTGCTATCGCCTCCAGGATTGTTGTTAATCTCTCATCCTCATGCGCAGGGAATAATAATAACCAACGCGCTAAAGAATTTTCCCATGGATTCATTCGTTCTCCTCGCCATTCTTGAATCACTTTTGGAATTTCAAGAAAATGCAACTGCATATTTTCAGTAATAATGCGCTTCGATTTCTTGTTCATCACTGTATTAACATTATGAAACTCTTGCTCTTCTGGAAACAGAATGAAATCTACTATGTTAATACAAATGGTTGGTCTTAATTCTGTGTACTTCATCCCTTGAGTCATTTGAGAATAATACATGCCAGCCCAGTAGAACAAAGAACGCTCTATCATATCTTTTTTGTTTCGAACTTGAATCTCTATATTTAATTTTATACCATTATTCAGAGTAGCTCGCAAATCTAAAATAGATAATTTATCATCCTTCTGCTCTCTTGGAAGATGCGGATCATCTAAGTGCAAAGATGTAATTTCTTCATCAATAGATGATTGTAGTACCGCATTAAGAAACCCTATTAATATATCTTCATTTCCTTCTACTCCAAATAGACGCTTAAAAGCATAATCAACTCGTAAATTTACTAGATTCTTTTTTACATAGACACTCATGTTCTTCCTCTACCTTTCTCGTTTTAAAATTGTATTTTAGGACATAAAAAAAGATAGAATTACAATTCTATCTTTCCCCCCTCTATTCATCTCATCAAATATGGATACTAGTTATTTAATATATACGAAATATCCTCTTCACACATATTTGTCGCATTTGCTATTGTCGTGATAGAAACTCCTTCACTATAAAATCGTTGAATGAGTTCCATTCTTTCTTGTTCCCTAGCTTTTTTGTCTACGTCCATTAATTGTTGCATAATATCCATATACTTCATACACACCTTTCTTTTATATAAAATCCCCTAGCTAAAATAATATGATTTATTATAGTGTACGGAAAACGGGCTTGAAAGAAGCTTGCATCATCTCATCCAGCCCCTTACCTTGCGTTGGATTCCATGCAGCTATGATTACGTTATAGCCCACTCGCTTTAACTCTGTCGCAAAGTCTATAAGAGCTTTCCTTACTTTTTGATTCTCTACTAAATCGGCATCAAACGCTAAATAGACATTTTCTATACCCATATCCTTTAATACAGGCATGGCAATTCGCCAAGCATTTACACCAGGAATCGCAAGAACCGTTGTTCCTATTTCAGAAATCTCCTCTTTATTAAATCTCTCTGGAATCAAATCAGCAATCAAATCAGCTTTCATAGGTCCTTCTGTGATCATTACTGATTTCGTTTGATGCAATGTACCAGAATTCCAATGTTTTAAATGAGAACTTGGTACCGCTACATGTACAGGAAGTGGATTTTCACTACCGCCTGCCCCTGTCCCTTGATTTTTATTTGCTGATGAGAGCCACAGATATTTTTGCCCTTTATGAATCTTTACAACTATTTGTCCCTCTTGAAATGGAATCTCTACCTTTTTGCTCACTTCTAGTTCGCCTTCAAAGATACAATCACCATCTTTAGTTATCTTTACAACGTTAGGCTGCTCGATTAATTCCGCTTGAACTCCAGTGGGTGCCGCTTTCACATGAACTGAGTTTTTCACTTCATCCACACGAACCTGCCATCCAACAATTTGATTGTACTGATTTCGAAAAGGAATCAATATACCAGGAGATCCTGACATCAAACGAAGAGAAAGTTGACCTTTCTTCATCTCATAAAAGCCCGGAACACCCTGCCAGCAATTTTTCTCACCAATCTGCTTAAATAACTGTTCCCAAACGGTGGTATACGTATTATCCTCCTCTAACACAATTTGTTGTTTTAAGAAAGAACGATATTGACGTACTTGTATTTGTTCTTCAGTCATTTTTCTATCTCGTAATAAATGTGTATGATGATGCTCCTGTAATGGTATAAAATCCATTAACTTACGATTAAACACATCTAATTCTTCATTACTTTTCTTATCATGAATCTGAACTTCATCCGCCTCAGGCAATTGATACTTATCTTTTCCATTAATGTAGTGAATGTAGCTTGGATTTCCCGTATTTTTTCCATAAATCCATTTACTTTCTACACGCGTACATGCAACCTTCTCTTGCGAAATATGCAGCATGCAATTACCTGTATCATGACAAATCGGACACGTGACACGGTAAAATTCCCACCAGCTACCTCTTGGATAAGCACTCGTTAAACGAAATTGACCTTTTTGAATGTTATAATTCATTATTCCCCACTCCTTGTATACTGTTTATTATATATGGAATTGCTACTTCCATTAAACTCTTTATACTTCTATTCAGATATTCTCTTTGTTCTCCTAACGGATATACAAAAGAATATGTATCACAAACTAAATAATCATTTCTATGTTCTTGATCTAGCAAAGCTGATTCTACATATGCTTCAAATGCTCTAGCAAACATCTCATGATTCGTAGACCAATACTTTTTGGTTCTCTTCTTATCTAACTGAATGGCTGTATCAAAGTATACAGACCCTTTCGCTTGATACGATATTTCATTAAGTTTTTCGCCTGTTTTTTTATAGTGATAAGCAGCCAACATTTGTGCGGTTTTCTCAAATTCTTTTTCAACCTTACGTTCCATACGCGTCTTAGCTGCCCCTGATAAGGTATCCAGCTTTTTGTACGAACTTAAGTGATAGGATTCTAGAATACCTGACACATTTCCCTTACATACATCATAACTATTGATGACACTACCATAGAAATACCACTTTCTATCATAAGCACTTTCCACATTAATTACTCTGGCCACTTTTCCTTGTTTACAGGCATCTAGCACAGCTTGCATCTTTTCCTTGATAATAGCAGGCAAAATATTTCCGATACTCTTCCCACTTGATAGGAAAGCAAGGCTACCATTTTTAAAATCATGACTACAATCATATAAGAAATGATCCAGTGCATGTCCCCATTCATGACACAATGCCCCGACTCCATTATCACGAGTTAAATTAATGACTTTGGTAGAAGGTTCATAATGTGCTAATGCATTGCCGCTTCCTCTCGCACCAATTGCCAGCCCTAAGCGTCCTCCTAGCCCTATATACTCAGGTGGAATTCCCAATATACGAGCTACATCATGTAACGCTTCAAATACATGACTAATATGCTCTTTTGCATATTGTTCGGTGCAATAATGACCAAATTGCATCCCCTTTAACCCAAACATAGCAACTACTTCTTCAGGTTTGGTAGCAAATTCTATTCCTGGTCCTTTTCTCTGGAGAGTTTCTGGCAGTTTCCTACTCCAAGCAGCTGCAGACTTCTTACGAGTCGTAACCTTTTTTGTAAGTAAATCATTCCATGTTAGTTCATGTGATACACGAAGATACGTAGAATTAATACTTTTTGAATTTGTACAAAGTGATATGAATTTCTTACCTAATATTAATAACTCCATACCATCCGCATCAACAAACTCATCAAAATATTCTTCTACCATTCTTTTAAATGTGTACGTGACATTCTTATCTCTTTTAAATGCATACCAACCATTTTTCATTTCCTTACCGTAAGAACCAACAAGATCTATCCATTGTTCTGAGGTATGTACTGACTGTATATCATGCCATATTCTTCTACACGCTTGCACATACAGTTTCCTTGCAGTCGGTGTATCTACAATTGGCTTCTTATCAATTCTGCCCACTAGTAATTGCTTTAACTTTGCAACACGTGCCGGGATATCATTTTCTTTTTCTAGTTCAAAGGAAAATGGAATCAATGTATTTCGATCCAATGCATTTAGCGCCTCTACTGGAGATTCTTTTTCAATTTCTGCTAAAACTTCTAAAGAAAATGATACTAAAAATGATTCTTTTAAGGCTCTTAGCTCTTTCTTAGCTCCTACTAATTTCTCACCAACATCATAGCTGTATCGATTGCGAACTTGTTTATCTGTCCTCACATCTTGTACTATTATGTTTTCTCTTACCTCTAAATCGAACAGTTCAAATAAATTCATGCTAAAATCCTCCTTAATAAAATAAAAAGACAGAAATTCATAGTCGTTTTTAACTACGGATTTCTGTCATTCCCTCTGTCTGTACACTTTCACATGATTTTGCAAATTACTCATTAAGATACACTCACACCTGTTAAAGAGAATAGATCTTCTTTTGTCGGATTTAGTACCTGTAACCAGCTATCTACATTTAGAAAGTTTACTTTTTTTAATTCTTCACCTTTTTCTGCACGCTTAACCACTTCTAACACTCCATTATGATGCACAATCATAGCTAGATCATCCTTCTTAAAAAGACAATCCACATCTGCAGGCTTTACATAATGGCTGTGTAGAATCGGTTTCCATTTCTTAAGGGAATACCCTTCTATTTCTAGGAAACCGCGGATTGCAGTAAAGCGATAACTTGTCCCTCTAAAGCATCGCTCCAATAAAAAAAGGAAATCTCGTATACATCCATTGAAATAGACATGATACAAATTGATTTCCCCTGCTTGTTTGGCTGCTCGCTGTGACAAGTTTGATGGTTTAATGGAAAACTGATAACAATCTCGTTCCCAAAATGCTCCTTCCTTTGTAACTCGCATTCGTAATGCACGCAAATTTGGCATAAAATCATCTGGATGTGCAGAACAAAATATAGATACTTCATAACTCATTTTCATTTCAATTTCCCCCAGGTTATATATTTATTATTTTTCTACTTCACAACAATTGATCACTTTACACTTAGAATAGATAACTCAAAAATATGAAGAAAAAGTAATACTCGATAAAGCCACGGCAAATGTTTTTCTCCATAATACATGTAAAGTTCTTTCGTTTCCCTTCTATAAGCAAATTGAACACCTAAGTGTGTAGGAAGTTTTGATATGTCCTCCATTTCAATGTTTTGAATGATCTCAATAACGGTATGGGGGGACTCCTTTAATAATTTCTTCAATGGTTCAAGAGATATATTAAATAATCTACTACACTCCTTAGTACGCTCTTTGTTATATTTAATAATTCTGGCCAATTCTTCTACAGTCGGATCAAATAAAGGATTTGTAACCTCTACATACTCAGACATTACTTTTTCTAATGTACAATCCATTTTGTTAATAATATAAAGACCCCATTCCTTAAACGCATCTTCTAACGTACATGGATAGCCATACACCTCTAAACAGTACTTCCTTTCAAATGGAAAATAACAATCTTCTTCACAATCATGGTTTAAAATTGGTAAAAAAATCGTATTGTAATACTCATCAGAGTTGATGTGTAAGGCTGTCATTTTATCTGCAATATAATCTTCTGTATCATAGCTAATGCTAGAATCACGCTTTCGAATTGGTTGAGTAACTTCATTCCTCTGAAAAATTTTTATTATCTCGTCTAATGATAGTAATGGTTTATCTAGTGTAATTGCATGTTCGTATTTCATTATAATGATCCCCTTCCAAAGCAAAAAAAACACAAATCTTGTGTTTTTTCTCACAGTGTTTTTTATTTGTATACCTAAATCTAACTACCTTTTTCAAGTGATTCCTAACTTGAAAACAACACAAAAAGGGCTCCTTCAAGTCGATTAAAAATGTGCATAGCAAAAAAAGCTATATATACACTAATCGGCTCAAAGAAGCCCTTTCATAAATGAAACAAGACGCAACTTGCTTCTACAACTCAACCACAACACAATAAGGTGTGGGAATAAACGGAATCAATTAAACATTAAATATATATTTATATTAATCAATTCGCATCTAAATTTCAATAACTTTATGTTTTCTCACAAAAATGAACTTGTTTATTTTTGTTTCTTTTGAAAATTATGTATAATAAAATTATCCTACATGAGATATTGAGTCATATCTCATTCGTCATTTAATAAGGCCTATATAAAAAAATAAGGCCTTATTTTTATTCTTCCTTTATTTACTATTAACTAAATCCAATTCGTGTTACAATTGAAACAAACACATGTTCTTTAGAGGAGGATTTTCATGTTTAAAATGTTCAAAAAGGACCCAAATAATGAAGAAACAGCTATTTTGGTAACTAAAGATTCATTTGATATTTTCTTATTTCCTACTAGCCATGATGAGCAATACCATTTAGTAATAGAAAACTTCCACGTAGGTTACAATCACTTTTTACTATTCGTTGATAGAAAAAATCATGCATTGCACATTTATGATGACCTTTATACTATTGTTGGCGGAACAAGTGCTATTAACCTAATTAGCGAATATCTAATTGAAAAACTGTACGAATTATTGCATTTAAAAGACTATAAAAATGCAAAAGTACTAATTTACTTCCCTGAGAATCATAAGGATTTCGGTTTAGTATCTTATGGTTACCAATCAAAAAATGATGATTTTGATTTCGGACTTGATATCAGTGGAATAACTAAACATGAAGCATATTTAGAACTAGCTAAAAAAAATGCATAGTTCATTGAGCTGTATAAATTAATAAAAAGACAAAAGTTATGTACTTTTGTCTTTTTATTTTAACGCAATCCATTCGTAGCTTTCCCACTCTTTTGGTTTCTTATCATACTTGATACGACCAGTCGTACAGAATGATGCAATCATCCATTGTATGAGATTCATCTTTGCATATGGATCAACACAATCCTCTATTTTTTTCAATTGATAACCCGTACTATTTTTCTGCCAAATTGTATATAAACGAAAATGTGTTGTCGTAACAAGTCTAGCTTTTGTGGTAACTTGCCATTTTGCAATTTTCGTTAGATCCTCTTTGACTTTTCTATCATACTCTTGTTTTATGACTTTATAACTCTTATCTTTATTAATTAATCCATTAGAAAATGAAAAAGGCATTTGATGCACCTCATAGACGGTTCCTTCTTCATCCCCTAAAATGTTTGATTCTACTAGAAATATATTCTTTAGTTTTAACTGTTCCGTTAATTCTTTTCCGCTCCGATAAAAAGGTTTTTTCATCTTCTGAAGCAGAACAACCTGTACAATTAATCCGATAAGTAACGGATACGCTAGTATAAACACCATATGAATAAACATATTTGCAATAAGTACCCCTACTAGTGCGAATATCGTGAAATAAATATATGTTTCTCTTTGATGAATGATTCTACTATTCAAGCTAACATACCTCCGTTTTGATAGATAGTGAACGCAACATACACAATTGCTCCTAATAAAATAGAACAAGCCCCTGGAAAGCTCTGTATCAGCTTGATTTCTTTTTTTGGTAGTTTTGCCCCAAATATAGAAGCAGCATGCTCCAATTGGTCTTTAATCGCTCCTACAAACCCTAAAATTTTAATTAATCGATACACACTAGCAATCCAAAAGAATAGTAAATGGAAAGCTGTTAATGTAATGGCGGTAAGCATAGCCGATTCTTCTACTACATTGCTAACATATAGAGCTACCACCACAAGCATTTTGGTATCACCAGGTGAAGAAAATTTAAATGTCTCTAGCAATAAACCACACGCTAAGGCCATGACTAGTACAATTGCAATCTCTTTCCCTGTTCTTATTCCAGCAAAATACGTGATTCCTATCCCCAATATTAAGAATAGTAGATGCCACATATTCTTTGTTTTTCTATATTTCAAATCAGTAAATACATTTAGGAACATGTAACTTAGTAATAATCCCACAATATACAGACCCATTTTCTTTACTCCCCTCTTAATTTCAAAAAAAATGCTGAGTAAAAAAGGGAACCACTTTTAGAGTAGCCCCCTCTTTTATTTTTATATTTATTTTTTGTTCCAAGAATCAACATCTGCATTGCTTGATGCTTTTGTGAATCGTGCCAGGATCGTATCATAACCACCTTGGATTGCCTTCCATACAAATGGGCCAATAACTAATACGATAATCACCGCTAACGCGATTAACATACCGTTTTCTGATGATAATTGTGAGTCTTCATTTTTTAACCAACTTTTCATTTTTGCTAACATTTCATTTCGTCTCCTTTATATATCGATTTTAAGAATTTACTTGAATTAGAACTTATCTATTTAAATCTTTAATTACTTATTCCAAGAATTTACGTCTGCATTGCTTGATGCTTTTGTGAATCGTGCCAGGATCGTATCATAACCACCTTGGATCGCTTTCCATACAAATGGCCCAATTACTAATACGATAATGACCGCCAAAGCAATTAACATACCGTTTTCTGATGATAGTTGTGAATCCTCATTTTTTAACCAATTTTTCATTTTTGCTAACATGATTAAATCTCCCTTATCCATTTATTTGAGCTATACATAAAAAACATCATTCATCTAAAACTTCTATTACTTGTTCCAAGAATTCACATCTGCATTATTTGATGCTTTTGTAAATCGAGCTAGAATCGTATCATAACCACCTTGGATTGCTTTCCATACAAACGGGCCAATGACTAATACGATAATCACCGCCAAGGCGATTAACATACCATTTTCTGATGATAATTGTGAGTCTTCATTTTTTAACCAATTCTTCATTTTCGTTAACATATATTTTGCTCCTTTACCTATTCCATTTTTGACAATGCCTTCTATAAACTTGCAAATCCTTGCATTAAAGATTGAATAACAATCACCATCGGATAAATCACAATACAACCAATAACAGCCACGTTAAATTTATTCATTTCCATTGGCTTATTTTGAATGAGACGGTTATAATTCTCATGTTTTAACTCACGCATCATTTTAATCTGTGCATCCATAATACGAAGACTCTGTACCTTGTCCGTTTTTTGCGCTTGTTGCAATGCAATCGTAAAGGTATTTACTTCTGGACTATTTAAGGCTGCTGCAAAGTTTCGAAATGGTTGATCCGATCCTGCATACATTTCTAATTCCGCAGTAAGTGTAGATACATACGGACGAAGATGTCTTCCAGCATATATTTGCGCCTTTTTTACTGCTTCTAATGTTGTATGTGTTTTTAACAACTGCAGCATAGGAATTAGATACTCTGGTAATTCGAACTTCCTAGCTTCTATCGCCTGCTTGATTCTTCTCTTTAATAGATAATCAGGATAGAAATAAAGCAGCGGTGAAACCAAAACACCCACTTTAAATAAGTAGTAATCATGGAACACCGTACATATCAAGAAAACAGAGGTGAAAATGATGGGATATGCTACCTTCATTTTTAAATATTCTTCTGGTTTCGTATCCAGGCCAGCTTCTTCTAATTTTTTCTGAATCTGCTCTTTCTTTTCTTCTGTCAGATACTTATGTGATAACGACTGGAAGGGAGCGAGCATCATTTGATTTAAATTCTTCTTTTCAATTCGTTTTGCATTTTCTACATAGTTCGTAAGTAAGCTACCACTGTCTTTTTTACTTTGTAGAAAGGTAGAGAATACCCAGTACACGACAACGAATACCACTACAGCTAAAATCGTAGCCACCTTATTCCCCTCTTTCTGTTGGGTTATAATTTGCAATCTTTTCTACACGGGTTGCTAAGAAAAAGACAATGAACATATTTACCGCTAACGCGATTTTCCCCATCATAGAACCTGCTAAAAATCCATATGCTTCTTTTGACATCAACATAATAACAATTGGCATGGCGATAACGATTAAGCAGTTCTGTACAAAAGCACGTTGTGCTTGTGACAAACTAGAACGCAATCTTGCCAGGTATAGTTTTTGTTTTTCAAAATCTTCTGCAATATCTAGTAGGACTTGTACTGAATTTGTTCCACCTTCTCGACTGCACACTTCCAACATTTCATGGAAGAAAACCAATTCTCTAAAGTTAAACGTTTCATTGAATCCTCTAAATGCACGATGCATTGTGGTTCCACCTTCTAATAAAAGAGAAACTTTTTCTATTTCTTCTTGAATGCTTTCATGCATCATTGGTTTCACCTGAACTAACACCCGTTTTGCATTGTTACTAATTTGAAGTGCATTTGCTACAGCTTTCATATAGATAGAAAGACGATCAATGACAACCAAGTAGTAACGTTTTTTTCTTCGATAGAGAAGAAACCTTGGAACTAAAAACCCAGATAAAACGGTAATCAGCGTAAAAGGATCTCTACCAAAAGAAAAATAGAATACTGCTGCAATACTCATCCCAGAAAGAATCGTATATATCCAGTACATACTCTTTGTCAATTTCCATTCGTACTTTTGAGCTTCTTGGATAACGGATTGTGGTAGATACATTCGTATCCCTTTAATATTTCTTAATTCCAAGCGCCTTTCTTCTTTCTCGTTTTCTTGTACAAATTGAGAGAGAGCAGAACCCTTAGATTTTGTAAAAAGTAAAACGAGCAATCCAACACTAATAAAGATTAAAAATATACATCCATAAGCCAATAAACTATGCATACTGCACCTCCTGTTGTGAAAGGAATGATGCATAAAGAGCTGGATTTACAGTAGAAGAACGGAATTTCTTCTCCATTTCAGCTGACATCTTGGCTGTAATGATATGATCTCCATGAATCTTTCCTACTCTTTCATTCATTTCATCATATTCCTCACCCGAAGGGATAAATTGAGAAAGCTGATTGAACTGTATATCATCTTGATAATCCAATAACTCAATCATCTCTGTAATATAGCGATTTCCATCATCTTTCTTTTCTAAAAAGACAATTACATCAAATGTCTGTGAAATCAATTCATATAAATACTGGGCATCAATATTCGCACCACTTTGCAGACACATAAGCATTAAACGCCTAACTGCTTCTTTTGCACTTCTTGCATGGACAGAGGTGAAACCAGGATGTCCTGTTTGGAAAAAGTTAATCATTTTTAATGCTTCTTTCCCCCTCGATTCCCCTACAATTAATCGCTTTGGCCCTTGACGTAAAGCATTTGTTAACAATCTATCAAAGTCGATTGCATTTTCTTCTACTTCCGATGCCCTACATTGCATCGGAACAAAATGATGTTCCGGAAAAATGCGATGCAAATATAATTCAGGGTTATCTTCTACTACAAGAGTACGTTCTTTTTTCTTTCCTTTCGGAATGTGAGAGGCAAGATATTTCATAAACTCTGATTTTCCGGTACCTGTAGCTCCAGCAACTAGAATATTCATTTTGGCTTTCACAGCTGCAGCCAAAAAGTTCAGCATTTCTTTCGATGCTTGATTGGTAGATAACATACGTTCTTCAGAGGCACGAAGGTGATCTGCATTCTTACGAATCGTTATTGTTGTTCCGAGTCCCCCAAGTTCATCTAACGCAATATTGATACGGATATACGGAAACACGCAGTCCACATATGGCTTTGCTGTATTTAATGACTCTGATGTACTGTTTACCATCTTATAAGCTAGAGCTTTCACTTCTTCTTCCGTCTCAAATCGGTAAGGAAATGTACATTCTCCCTCTCCAATTTTTTCGTAAATGATTTCTTTTGTGCCATTGATATAAATATCGGTTACATCCTTATCTTCTTTTAAAGGTTCTATAATCCCAAACCCCACAATATCGTCACACACCATATTTAGTAACTGTTCAGAAGGTACCTCTGAAATGACAACTTGATTGCTTAATAGAAAGCTTTTTATAATTTGTTCTACAGTTGCTCTCTTTTCTTTATTCATAAAGGATTCACTTAAAATATCACGATGGTCTTTTACTAAAAATGCGCGAATTTCATCTGTAATATCTTTGATTTGTTGAGCTGTAGTTGTACCTAACTTTCGAGCTGTTTTGGCACGAATCCTATAACCAAAATGATATAAATCCACTCGATTTCGCTTTAAGGCGACTTGTTTTTCCTGTAAATAGCCCCACATACTCCTTGTCCCCCTTTTAACTTCGTAAACCAAAGAGACCCTTTTTCATAGAGGATTGCTGGGATGGAATATTAAGACCAGCTGCTTCCATAATGTGATGGACCTTTGTATTAATTTGTGGGGAGCCAAATTGCATCCCCCATTCGTAACTCGTACGATCTCTGTCATACGGAATTGTCACCGCAATATGTTGGGAAGAAAGCTTTTCAATATCTTCTACATAATTCTCATCTGCCATATTTAGCACATGAATCATTCGCGGTAATGTTAACTTTGCATCTTCTATTAGTTGTAATTCACGTTTGATAGCTAATGCACCACGAGGATTTCCATTTAGCACATGAACAACAAGGTCTGATTGATATAGGATTGGATAACTCAACACCTCCGATAATTCAGTTGGCACCGATAGAATGATATAATCATATTCTGTGTCTACAAGTGATTCTATAAATGCCGTTACAAACAATTCTTTGTTTTGAATCTCAGGGAATTGAACTAGGTTATAGCCTGATGGAAATACCAGAAAATCCATCTTATCGTGTAATTTTTGTATCAACCTTGGATTTACTTTTTTCTCTAGTAAATCTTGCTTGGTACAAATATACTGCAAGAGATTGTATTCATTCTCTTTTCTTACAAGCTCTAGCATGTTCTTACTCTCATGGCTAAGACCAGTTGTAACCGCAAAGCTTGGTCTTACTTGGTCCGCTTCTACATAAAGCACCTTTTTCCCTAAATGAGCCAATTCATTCGCCATCGTAATACTTAACGAGCTTTTTCCTACGTTTTCATTTGTGGCATAAAAGGCAATGATTCTTACTTGCCGATCCATCTTAAAAACTCCTTTCTCACTTAGATTCGCTCAGATACTGCGATACATACTCTTTTACATTTTTAGAAATTGGATTGGTCGAATGCTTCTCTACATAGTCTAAAATGTTCTTTTGATCAGATATTTGCGAGAATCCTTCAGCAGGTTCTAATTCTTTCCCTGTTTGTTCTACCTTTTGTCCAACTGCAACAGGAATTACATCTCCAAGTGTTTTCGCACGGTTTAGATATTGAAGTTGTTCAGGTGAAACAGCCAGTGTATATAATCGCGTTACCTTTGGCTTTTGTTTTCCTTCTTGTTCCTCTTTTGACTCTTTCTTTTCTAATACAAATGCATCTTCTGTATTGCTATCTTTTGCAGCAGTCACACGTACACGTTGGAATAGACCACCGAATACAACCTTCTCATTGTCCCCTTCTTTTACAACCTGTTTGAAATACAAGTCCACATACGTGTTCGGAATAATACTATTCCCTGAACTTGTTTCCAAATCAACGAGTAACGGAAAAGCAACTTCTCCATCTTTCAAATTTAAAATGGCAGAGTCAGGTAACTCCTCTTTCTTTACTACCTTGTTTTTAAAGAGATAGCTATTTTCTGTAATGGGCTGCCCATCATTTGTCCACTTTCCTACAACATCTTTTTTGTTTACACGTAATGCATTTGGTGGAATGGCATCACCAGGTAATGTTCGTTCCACTAGCATGTCTTCTTTAATTTCTGTATGCGCAGGTATATCCTTTGCGGCTACAACAATCTTTGTTGGTTTTACAGCATTTTCTACCGCGAAATGATTGTATCCATAGATCCCCGCTACTGTTGCAGCAGCTAAACCTACCGCAGCAATCTGCTTCTTTTGAAACTTAGATGGCTTCAATGTTTGTATTCCTCCTTATGTAGCCTTTAAACGCAAAAAAAGGACACACCTATGGCATAATGCGCCTTAGGTGTGTCCTTTTAGCTAATCTAAAGTCTATATGAAAATGTTGGATTTGGTTTCTTTAATATTACAATTTCAATATTATGATATATAGAGTTTCATGTCAATCATTTCTAAAAAAAATATTATTTTTACCATTTCAAATCTCTGATCCCAAAACTTGAAAAACCTTAAAAACGTTGTCATATCAAGGTTTTCAAGCTATTAACCCACCCTCAAATATGGTATAATGAATATAACGTAACTGAATATTTCAGGGTGGTCGGTTGCTATCCTTTCTCTTTGATTTTATGGAGAAAGGAGGTGATCGAATGGATATACTTTTCACGATAGCAATTGAGATACTGAAAGTAATTGCTAGAGAAGTCGCTGTATTTTTTGCAAAACGAGTAGGTAAATACCTATCAACGTCTTGGAAGCAAATACAAAAAAAGCGACGAAAAACGAAAAGAACCACCCACAATGCCGGCAAGCGTTTGAAGGGTGATTCTAAGAAAAAATAAACTCTTTTTTAGCAACCATCCACCTTGCGGTAGCAGTTACATAAGGCGAAGTGTTACCAGCACTTCGTCTTCTTTAGTTTATGCAAAAACTATTGTTATAATACTTCTACACATATTATAACATCAACTATAGTACATGTCATGCAGATTTGTTTACGATAGTTGGTAAAAGAGACCAAATTATTATCAAAACGAAATCAATTTTGTTCCTGTTTCAAAATACTTTGCTGGAGCATAACTCTTCCCATTCCGATCCTGAAATTCGCTTCCAATGTATAGCGATACAATCATTGCGACAACCCCCATAATAATTACACGTCTAACACGTTGTTTTTTCTTTTTATCCACTCTAATTTCCCCTTTCTATGAAAAAAAGGCACATCCCATTAAGGGATGTGCCTTTGGTTTATCCATTCAGCTACTAGTTTATGATGGATATATTATTGTGTCGATTCATCAAATTATACTATATTTTATTTTTATTTCCCATTCTTCATGTAATACCAATCAGTCAGTTTATGAAGTAGTTCTTCTTTCCCTACCCAGTTCCATCCTACTCCACTTCCTCCAGGGAATGGATCATCAGGAAATACTCTTCTTTTTATGAAATCATCGTACGCAACACCCTTAATCTCTACTTGCTCAGTTAAACATAAACTCATTTCATTGATACCTGCTGGAGCTGTTTCTACATTAAAAGTGTATACACCATCTTTTGTCTTCAGTGGTGAATACCATTTTTGGCCGCCATCAATGATTTTCTCTTGTCCATCCCAATATAAAGACTTAGTTGGTCTTTTACTATCAAAAACATGTCCTGTTGCTTCAGATAAATACATATTTTTAGGTAAGAATTTTGCTGTATTATCTTTAAGTTCTTTCTTCTCTAAATCTTGAGTAGACTTTAATCCTTCGTCTGCAAATGGGTATTGTGCCTTAGCAGCAGTAAATACACCAGGGTAATTTGCATTCCAATCATTTTTGTACTTACCGTTTACTTCATACGAAAATCCATAACCAGAATGTAGCTTAGAAGGAGCTAAATTATCAATACTCCCTGTCAAAGTTTCATAATACATTTCCCCAGTTATATCTTCTTTTGATACACGTTCACTTACTGTTTCTACTACACCTTTTACACTCGTTACACCACACATTGCCTTTTCTTTTGAAGGCTCATAGATTGCTGTTTTAATAGGATTATTTTTGTACGTAATTTCTTCGATGTCTATACGATTACCAGCAGGGTTAATTTCCGCTTGAATTGTTCCTTTACCTTTATGTTGCCATTCAAGGTTCAGGGTTTTCTTTTCTCCCTCAGTTAACCTTACCTTTTCTGATGCTACTTGTTGTCCGTTATGCTTGAGCACGACTATTGTTTCAGAATTTGCATATTTTGCTTCTAGTGCATCTAACTTTTTAATTTTGTTTTTCTCTTTTTCTAACTTCTGCCTTGCTGTATCTAGCCTACTTGCAGCACTATCCAATCTATTTTCTTCCCAAGAGCAGTCTCTATCATAGTAGTGATCCTTCCCTTCTGCATCTACCTCATGAATTGGATTACGACGACAATAACTTAGACTAGACTGTGCACTATCCCTATCAGATTCAGAAGTATTTACTTCTTGCTGGGACTTATTAATATTGTTATTTACCTTTGCTCTATATTGATCACGCTCTGGTTTAAAATTATCACGTGATACATCTACTCTTGTTTTAATATTCTTTCCTTCTCTTGCTGTTTCTCCTTCAATTCGGTCAGCAGAAAAATCAATTTTATATTTAAAGTCTTCTTCATCGCCTGGATCTGGGTTAGGTGTTACTTCCGTACCACAGTTATCATCTATAGTGAAATCAACGATTTTCTCGTTTGATTCCCTCTGAACAGCATCAAGAACTTTAATTTTCGCAGTATATCGGCCACACATTTGTGGCTGCCACTTTAATTCTTCTGACTTAAATTGCCCTGCATCACCTTCATTTGGTTTTTGATTATCTTTTTGTGGATTTGAACGTAAATAATTTTCTTGATGATGCACAGTTTCGCCATCTTTTGTAATATCTAACAGCCATTTAACTCGGTTCCGTTCTCCAGCAGCTGATTGATATGGATTTACTGTTGTCCCATTCGGATCTCTATCGTTATATCCTTTTCCCTTGCTGACATATTCAAAACCGTTAAACGCAAATTTCACAGGTACATCTTTTTTTCCACTCATAACTTTAAAATCAATTATCTCAGGCTTACTTGTACGTACATACCACAAGCTATACCTATTCACACTATCTACACCACCAGCTCCTGCATAACCACCAGAAAGGTAAGCTATATCCCTAATCCAATAAAACTTTCCTAATGTAACATTAGGACCATTAAATTTTTTAATATCATGTTTCTTCAAATTCCCCAAAACAAAATTGGGTTCTCCCCAATACTTATCTTTAATAACAGTTTTCGTAACTTGTTCAACTTCTGTTACCATTCGATCCCCAACAATAACTGCACTGTTAATGTACCCATCATTTGAAATTCGAACATAAGGATCCGATGTATCTTCATTTTGGACTAGATTTTCCCATGGATTTCCCCAATTGAAAGAGCCATTGTAAACGGCAGGAAAATGTAAGTCAGCTTTATAATTGAACTCTTTTGATTTATAGCCACTACCCGGTCTAAGCAAATTACCGCTTAATTGCAATTCATCAGATTTTAAAATCGAATTTTTACTGCCATCAAAAAATGGTATGTCATTATTCGCCGCACTTGCAACTGATGGTAATGCCAACATTAATGATGCGCAAGTCAATAATAATCCTTTTCTCATTTTCATAAAATCCTCCTTAAACGCAAAAAAAGGACAAACCTGTACCTTGGTAAGGTACGTAAGGTTTGTCCTTTACGTATTTATTATTATATTAAACTTATATAATTATACAATATCCAACTCGACCTGTAAATACTAAATGATTATTTAGGCTCTACTTCTACATACATCATGTGATCTGCTGTAGAATGGCCTACACGAATTTTATATTTACCTTTTTCATAGTTATTAATTGATTGAGCATCTACACTTTCCTGAATTTCTTTATCTAAAACTAAATCAGAATTTAACATGGTAACCCATTTTTTAGTTAACTCAATAGTGGCTTCATTATTATCTAAGAAAATAATTTTAAAATCGTTTTCATTATTTGCATCAATATAAACTTGCGCACCAATTGTACCTGCTGGCAAGTACATATTTTTATCAAGGATTCTAATAGTTCCATTTAAATCTGCATATTTAAGGTTAGTACCAAATTTACTATTTACACTCTTAATAATGTTTTGCGCTTGTGTAGAAATGGATTTTTGAGAAATTGGATTATCCATAGCAATCGGATTATAAACTACATCATCTGTAGTTAAAACTTT
The DNA here is from genome assembly GCF_038005705.1 of Bacillus sp. FSL L8-0199. NCBI lineage: Bacteria > Bacillati > Bacillota > Bacilli > Caryophanales > Bacillaceae > Bacillus > Bacillus sp. FSL L8-0199. The sequence goes on from NZ_JBBOTS010000004.1 coordinate 216,548, forward strand.
GTCTAAACTCGTTGGTAAATTAGTTTCTGGTTTTGTTTCTGGTTTTGGATCTGGCTTCACTTCTGGTTTTTCTTCTGGTTTCGTTTCAGGTTTTGGATCTGGCTTCACTTCTGGTTTTTCTTCTGGTTTTGTTTCTGGTTTTGGATCTGGCTTCACTTCTGGTTTTTCTTCTGGTTTTGTTTCAGGTTTTGGATCTGGCTTCACTTCTGGTTTTTCTTCTGGTTTTGTTTCAGGTTTTGGATCTGGCTTCACTTCTGGCTTTTCTTCTGGTTTTGTTTCAGGTTTTGGATCTGGCTTCACTTCTGGCTTAGTCTCTTTTTCTACTGCATTAATAGAGTTATATAAGAACTGGCTATATTGTTCACGAGTTACATGTGTATATGGTGAATACATATTATCTCCTGTACCAATAGTAACGCCATTTTCTTCTAATGCACTAATTGCTTTTAATGCCCATGAGTTTTTATCAATGTCAGTAAACGATGTTGTCTTAGTAGCTTTGAATTTGAAAGCATTTGTAAGTACTTGTGCCATTTGTTCACGAGTTAAAATATCATCTGGACCATATTTCCCATCACCAAATCCATTAACAAGTCCTGCTTTAGCAAGTGCTAAGATTTCTTTTTCAAACAAATGCCCTTTAATATCAGTAAAAGGATTTTTGAAGCTAGCATCTGCATCTGCGGGTTTAACGTACATATAAATCATACGAGCAACTTGCCCACGAGTTACATTGTCACCAAAACCAAAGATTTTATTTCCGTAACCTTGTACTACTTTACGATTTGTTAAATCATAAATTGCTTTTGTTGACCAGTGATTTGCTGGAACATCACTGAATTTTAGTGAATCTGTGTTATCAGCCTTAGCAGTAAATGCTCCTGCTCCTAATAAAGATGTACCCATAATTGTTAGTGCTGTTGCTGTTTTTAAAAATTTGTTTGCCATTGTTTGTTCCTCCAAATATATTAGTTTTTTCATAGATTCTTTTATTGTACCGAATTTAAACATAAAATCCAGATACTTTAACATATTAATTTATTAATTAGCGTTTTTTATAACCGCTGTTCTATATGGAAAATATTACCATATAGAAATGGGCTTGTAAAGTATTTTTATATATTTATTTATAAATATATTTTTCTAGCAAAAAAACCATACTTTTCAGCATAGTTTTTTATAGTGAAAATCTTAGAATTTTTATCACTTAAAATACACTTGTCCCAATCCATCTTTACTCGCCCATATCGGAGCCTTTATGCCATCTACCCCAATCAGCTTAAATATGAAGAAATGGTGTTCTGCTTTCACCTTAAAAGAAAGAGGTTGACTATGATCAATGCGTCCCTTTGTATACTCATACTTCCAGCCATCCATCTTTTCTTCTTTCATTCTTTTCTCTATCCCGGGGACTAAATCCACCCTTTTTCCATTGTAATCATATTGAAATCCACCCTTATTCTCTGCGATTTCAACCATATCAGAAGCAAAGTTATGTGCTTTCACTAACTGTATTCCATACAAAACACCTTCGGGTAAAAGGCTGATTAATAATAAAGAAAGTGTAAGGAATAGAGCTGTAGTTACTGTATTTTGCATTCTTAATGCACCTACTCTTTTTCTTTATTTTACGTTTCCACCTAATTGTTTTTCTTTTGCATTTGCATCATAGATAATAATACTTCTTGCTTTACTCTTTATTGTTTCTTTTTTCTCATCAAATTGCTTAAAATAGCTAGCAGCTTCTGCATCACCTTCGACAGCAATCATTGCTGGTTTCTCCTGTACATCATGGACAGTAAAGTTACGTTTTGAAGCAGGATCTTTAAAATCCGCATTACCGTTATAAGCTTTTTCAAACTCTTTTTTCGCTTTTTCTGAATCAATAGCTATTTCTTCTTCTGCACGCAGAGTACCTACTTTTACAGACTTAGCCACAGCTATCTCGCCTCCCCTTTCTAAAGACGATTTATTATCAGTATGTGTTGTATCTCCAATCACCATATCAGTTACAAAGAATAGACAACCTACAAATAACAGCAACATACTTGCTGCAATAATAAACTTTTGCATTCCTCTTCACACTCCCTTAACTTTCAGACTTTCGAAATCGAAATCCACTTAAAATGGAACTTTTCTTTTGGTTCAACAATTGGTTTGGTAGCAATAACTCTGCTATTTCCTTCATTATTCCTTCTAACTCTTTATAATAGTTCCGACTAGATAGTAACGTACTACTATTTAATTGAGATTCAAATACATCTTCTATCTCATATGGTGGTAAAGCAGTTATTACCTTATCTCCAAAACATTCTTCTATTACTTCATGCTTTAAAAGTGCAGAAGAAAACTTATTCCCAATGATTCTCGTTTTCTCTAAATCTAAGTAAGAAACGAGCTTTCTCTCTTTTGGTGTAAGAGGATGCGCTATCTTTAGCAATTGATGCAGATCTGGTTCCGCTACAAAGAATATGTAATCTGCCATTTCACAGATCTCATGGTATAAATTCTTATCCCAATCGCTCCCTGCATCAATAATAGATATAGGTGCTTCTTGGTTGGCCAATAAAACCTTAATAAAATGGTCAAAGTCCTGCTCTGTTTCATTTTTCAGCTCTTGGTCCACTATAGGATTCTTTACGATATAATTTATTCTTCCTTGCTTCCATTTTGGAATTGATAATATATCAGATTCCTTCTGTAACATCTCTTTATACCGCTGCAACATAAATTCACTACGATAGTTTTCTGGTGCTTCTGTATATCCCTTTAATAACGGATACGTATAGCCATCATCATATAGATTCTCTATATAATTCACATCAATCTGTAGTTCATTTAAGTAAGCTGCTAAAAGATGTGAAACAAAAGTAGCACCACTTCTCCTGTTCATGCTGGCCACAACAATTGTTCTTCTTGGAATAGCAATACCGATTTGTTTTTCATATACCGGCTCAAAAGCCAATTTATACTGTTTTTTAATAACAGGTGCTTTTGGCATCTTCTCTGAGACAGACTTACGCTTTTGTTTGTTTTTAAATAGTTTGTTGGAATTAGAGGCAGGTTCACAGTTGCCGCCTTCCCCTAATTCACTTGATGCTTCCTCTTCTTCCTCATCAAGAGGAACCTCGGGCAACTTTGTTTGTTGCGGTGCCTGACTTGCTCCTACAATTTCCGCCACATTTTTAATATCCGATTCCTGTAGCAGCTGCGGGATGACTTTATTATCAATATCAATTTTACGAGAGTTAAAAATGTCATAGATACCTAGATAAATCAGTTTCGCCAAAAACTCATCATCATTTTCACGCTCTGTAAATACCACAATACGAATATCGCGATTAAAGCGAATATCTCTTAATTTCTGTAAGATAATCAATTCACGTTTCTCTTCATGTCCCGCATCAATATTTAATCGTTTGTCATTAATACATAGAATATTAGGCTGTTCCGTATCTAGAATTTCATCTAGATACTTGATGTGCATCACATCACTATCAGCTACTTCAAATCCCGCACCAATAAAATCCTCACGTAAATATGCCGTATATACAGTATCACTAATAGCCAAAACGATTTTTTTCGTCATAAAATCCCCTCTTTATAGAAAAATACTTTTAAAGTAATACCATATTTTCAAATGGCACCTGTGTTTCAGCTTGTAATTTTTTTAGTAGTTCCGTAAGAAGTGCTTGTATTTCAAAATCTTCTAAATTACGTGGGGCATTATCAAGAAGACTGTATTTCACTCGAACCTCAAAGTGATCTTGTATTTCTTCTAACGGCATGTTACCAAATAAAATTTGTTCATATAGGAATCCTTCTTGAAGATTCTTTTGTATATTCGTTCTTTCTTTATATACAATGGTAACTTGCGCTAATTCAACAAATGGATTATCTAGAGTTAGTTTCGTATTCCAATTTAAATTCCAAATTTCACATTGTTTTTCTGCATGTACAACATTTGCAGTAATAGATGGAGTAATAGTAAATAAACGATCAAGAGGTACATTTGTAAGAGTTGTTCTTTTCCCTTCTTCTATTTGCAGCCCCTTTTCTTTTCTTTCATGGTCAATTGCCATTTCTGCACCATATAATGCTATTTCACTAAATATTTGTTCCATAAGTGGCTTTATTCCTTCATAAGTACGAACAGCAAATACGCTAAATTCCTGGGTTTCATCTGTTCTAATTAATTCATAAATATTAAACTCTGCAGCATTTACAATTGCAAAAGGAATATCTTGTACAAAATTAGGATTAATAAATAGCTCATCTGGTATTACTGTTTCTGGATGTCTTAAGAACTCTAATCCTAGTTGGTATCCCTTAAGAAATGCATTTTTACTTGCAGCTGGGAATAAAGTTTCAAATTTTTTAAGATCGTTTTTAAATTTCTTTTCTTCAATTTCATTACCAAATTCTCTATCTTGTAAAATATTTGCTCGATCAGCAATTAATAAAAAATAGTAATTAATAAGAGATTCTATTTTTGTTTCAAAATCTGTATTGTCTTTACAATACTTTTCAAATCTTTCTTTGCTTTCGTTAATAATTTCATTCATTTTTTCTCGTCTCCTTATAAAGATTATGGTTTTTAAACAAAAAAAGACACACCGATGGCAGGTTATGTGCCTTCGGTGTGTCCGTTTAGCTAAAAATTAAATCTATTAATTTATATATTTCTCTTAGTTAATTGTTGTTCACATACAAGAATACCTCTATGAATTTTAAAAGTCAATACTTTTATCGAATCCGTGTGAACATATATTTACTCCTTTTTCTCTATTTTTGCTATGTATTTAATCTAAAAAAATTCAATAAATTAAATATAAATAATCACAAGTATTTTATATAAGATTAACAAGATATATATATAACTAAACACAATTATTAATTATAAAGAGATTCAAAAATACCTCTAAATCCTTGTATTACATACGTTCCTTGCTATTAAGATAAATTCCCTATCGTAATATCCCCAATACAAACAAGCTTTATATCATATAAATCACAAAATAAGAAGTTAAATACCATATTACTCAGAATTCACAAGTCTAAAATAATATTACTAAGATACTCACAAGTAATGAATCGTATTATAAACAAACTGAATCGTACTCAAACATAGCATAAGCAACTTATATACTTGTGTAAAAATGCTCGTAGCTACGTGTTCCTAAACAAAAAAGCATGTCTTCAAAGTAAAGAACATGCCAAATAACCCTTGCTTTTTAGTGATTTTTTAAGAAGGGCTGTTTCTATATATTTTTTTAAAATATTACATGAAGTCTGGATAAACCCCCTGTTTCCTATGGTAATTTGTCCTTGTCTCGATACTTTCTTCTTCTGACAAACTTTTCTCAGCAAAATGTGTCCAGGCTTCTCTAAACTGAACTCGCATAAATGCTGGGATAGAGAATATTTCTTGATCTTTTGTACAACTTTCAACTTGATCTAATGCATAAGTCATTGCATATATTAATAATTCATTTTGTTTTTGTTTTGTTGGTAAATAGATTGCGATATCAATAATTTCTTGTCTAAATGCAGTCATTATATTTTCTTTATCTTTTTTTCTTAACGCTTGTCCCATATGTTTCAAACGAGATACTGCTTCTTTTCTACACTTCGCTATAGGTCTATGTAATTCTTTTTTATCATTTTCAATAACACAATTCGAAGAAAAAATGACATTAAACTTTTCAATAATAACTTGTTGTACCTGCCTTCTAACACGTGTAATACGAGACTCACTTGGTTTCTTATCTTTAGGATCTACTGCATTAAATTTAATAATAGGCTTTACAATCTCTATGTATTGTCGCACTTTCTTTGCATTACGATTCAACTTTTCCTTTAGAAAAGCCATTTTTCTCGTAATCTCGAAATCTTCAATCTTGTGCTTATAATGTTCCATACCAATTTTTCTCGAAAATGTGTTGATTAATTCTAAAAGAAACATAATTCCTCTATTATCTCGAGCCTTTACAAGGCTACTTAGTATAGTTGTTTGAATTAAATAAAATGGAATACGGAAATACGATAACGATATATTTATCATATCTGTAGTTTCTGCAGCAGTGTGGTTGTACAATGCATAATCTACAATTTCATAAACAGTACGATTTCCAACAGGTACTTCTCTTACGAGCTTACGCTCCAAGCAAACTTGAAATTCTGTATAAATTGTTGTGTAGGGAATCCCACTTTTTTTAGCAAGATCCATTATTTGAAATTCACGTGGTAGCATTCCTATATCATTGCATTCAAAGTGAAGCATGATATAAGTCGCTAATGCTGAGGATGGTAATTCTTTGCGTTCATTTTCGAGTTTTATAATATTAAAAAGTCCATCAAAAAACTTAACTCCATGGACTTTAAAATTCTGCTGAGAAAAATTCAAATGTGTACTCATTGTTTAAAATGACTCCTTCCGAAAAGAGCACAAAAAAAGACACTGTAATATCACATATACAAAAATCTTCTCAAATCTAGATGATTTTTGTATATTTCTAGATAAACAATGCTCAAAATACGCAAGAAAATCGCCTTTTTCAGTTGCACAAATTTATAAGATCAAGTAAAATTATCTTATAAATTTATACAAATCAAAAAAGGTTTTGAAGCTAAAGTTTAATCTAGGTAACATTGTAAGTTTAACTTTCAATCAATAAGAGTTTCGTGGGTTCCTAGAGATTAACCTCGATGAAATAGTTGGCGCTATTTCATCAAGCTGAAAGATCTTTTTTTTTGCTTTTTTATGTTTATTTTTAGTCAATTGCGGCAAAACTATAACTATAGCTAAGATTTGGCGCATTTTAATGTAATCATATATGCATTTTTTGGTACTTGCAAGACGATTTTTTATAAAATCGTCTTTTTTTTATATAACAATTTAAAGTTTAATACAGTTATTCTATAGTTCTATTTTCGAAAAAAAAAGTTTTCTAGTTTTTTAATCTCATTTATAGACAAACCTTTCAATATATCGAACCATATGTAGAACATAAAGATTATTATAAAACGGTTTTAAAACTAGATAAAGTGTATTCTAATATTAATAAAAAACCTTTTATAACAATGATTATGACCAATACTTACAATTCTAATTTAACATAAATTAGCATATCAAACAAAGAAAAAAACATAGAAATGATATAACAAAACGATCAAAAAAAAAAAAACATAGAAACAATGCTAGAACATATCAATTCTAATTTTATAAATTCAAGAATCCATAAATATATACCGTATTAAACTGATTTTCTCTTTTTTTGCACGATGAATATGATTTTTAAATCAAAACAAAAAACATTACTGGAATAAAAGTTAAAATGAGATATAAACACGAATTAAAACAAGTTAGATTTAAATCTAGAATAAGTTAATTCGAACTTTAATAAAACCCTTTATTTAAAAGGCTTTTATAACGATATGTGCATTCTAATTTTAAATAAAAATATTTATGTAGACTTAAAAACTTAGTAAGAAACTAGGTATTCATTTAAGTGCAAATACAAGAGTTGTTTGTAGCTTAATAGCATATTGTTTAGGTCACTTGGTTCTTATTATACAGTTCGTATTTATTGTTGCCGCCTATGAATCACTATATATACAAAAAAATAACTCTATATATTTTCTATTAATAGCTAAATTTTGTACTATGTTTTAATTAATTTAAATGTATAGATATATTTTTCTATTCGTTTTCCACAAATTTATAATACTCAAGGAAAATTATTTTTAGTGGACGAGAGTACAATTTTAGAAGAAAAACTTGAAGAAATAACCGGTAAGTTCATTTTAGTAAGTTGGAACATAAATTGGCATAAGTTCATTCTAACTTTCCAAAAAACCTTGATACATCAATGTTTTTCTTCATTTAATCTTATCTAAGTTTTGCTAAATAACCATATAGAAGATATATAAAAGTAGAATGAATATTAGAATGTAGAATACTATAGATAAACAATGTAATCTATAGACATAAAAATACTAGATTTTTAGTGAAATTATATTAAGATTTTCTAGTTTTTCTATGGTAGAGTAATCTATAGGAAGATAATGCCCATTCTATGTAGAATATAACATGGAAGAGATTTTCTAAGTTTTTTGGTTGTAAGGAGGTGTTGTTTCTATGAGTGAGAATAAAACAAACGAAGAACAAAATGAGTATAAAATGAAAGAAGTATCTGAACTTACTGGGCTTTCGAATGACTTATTAAGAGTTTACGAGGAAGAGTTTAATCTACAAATAAATAGAACTAATGGTGGGCATCGTCGCTACACGGAAGATGACATTAATAAGTTTATATCTATTAAGAAGAAGATCCAAGAACAAAATTGGAGCTATAAGAAAGTTCGCTCTTGGTTAAATGGTGACGAGCTACCAGTAGCATTAGAAGAACACCAGGTTAAAACAAACCTAGAGAAAAAAGTAGAATATCAAACAGAATTAATTCAAGATTTGACTGAAAAGTTGGATCAAAGTATCAAACTACAAGTGGAAATGGTAAAACAAATGCATGAGCTGAAGACCGAGAAACAAGAACTTGAGCAAATCGTGGCACGTAGAAATCAGGATCTTATAGATACTTTAATTCAAGAAAAAAGAAAAGAACGTCAAGAACGAATTGAGACAGAATCAAAAAAATCATTCTTACAAAAAATATTTGGAAAGTAAACTTTGAACTAGATTCTAAGTTTGGTTTATTTAAGTAGCAAGTCTAAAAATGGACTTGCTACTTTTTTATTTTAATAATTTTAAAGATGTTATTTTTAATACCTATGAATCTATACAATTATTAAATTTAGACATTAAGTTTATATAAATATAGAAGAATTTTAACAAAAATAAATAACGGTTTAAATTTAAGTTTAATTTTAGGTTTAAATTTATGGAGGTTATAGAAAGATATATGTATATCTAGTGTGGTTCAAGGTTTAAATAACAGTTTAAATTTAAGTTTAACTTTCAGTTTACATACCATTCCCAGTGTGATATAAATAGGTTAGGTGAATTTTTCCACTCTCAAGAATTAATTAAATAGATGGGAGTTAAACAATGAATAGGGATCACTTTTATACGTTAAACATTGCAGAAATTGCAGAAAGAATTGGTAATGATGATTGTGCCTATCAAGTATTAATGGCATTTATCAATGAAAATGGTGAAGCGCAAATGCTGAATAAAACGGCTGTGGCAGAAATGATACAGCTAAGTAAACCGACTGTTTTTGCAACCGTAAATAGTTTTTATTGTGCAGGATATATTGATGAAACTAGGGTAGGAAGATCTAAGATTTATACCTTATCGGATTTAGGTGTAGAAATAGTAGAGTGTTTTAAACAAAAAGCAATGGAAATGCGTAATTTATAAGTATAGGGGAGGAATTTTATATGTTATTAAACAGTAATGAACTAGAACATATCCATTCAACTAACCATAGTGTAAATGATATTAGTATACGATGGGGAGTTATTGGTGCTGGTCAAAAAGGTAATAAAGAGGCTGATTTATTCGCAGGTTACAAGTTTTCGAATGGAACTACTTGCTATCCGACATTAGCTGTTAACTTTGCAGAGTCAGATATGATGCATTTACAAAATATTATTAAAGAAGATCGTATTCATTTTGACGGTTTAAAGGGGGCTGCACGTACACCTTCTGTAGTTACTGACTTATTTGACCCTGAAACTAATCCTAATGCTAATGGATACCTTGATAAATTAGCCCAAGAGCTCGGTCGAAAGTTTACAAATGAAGAGGGAGAAGTAATTGTAGACCAATTCTTAATTTGTCTTGGAGCTGGTGGTGGCGTTGGAACAGGTTGGGGTTCACTTGTTTTACAATTAATTCGTGAACAGTTTTTCCCTTGTCCAGTATCTATGCTTATTTCTTTACCATCCGGTGATCCTGATGAAATTAACAATGCACTTGTATTACTAAGTGAAATTGATGAATTTATGAGAGAGCAAGACAGATTATTTGGAAATTCTGATATAAAGCCTTTAGCAAATGTAATTGTTAATGATAATACGCAAATGCAACGTATAATTGAGTCACAAAAAGGCACGAAAGATCTGAAAAACAGATATGTAAACTGGAAAGAAGTTGCGAACGATAATGTAGTGAGTACTTTACATGAAATAAACATAATCCCAGAGAACTATGGTTCTGATAACGTTACATATGACCCATCGGATTTAATAAAACTATTAAGTATTCCAGGACGTTTCTTAACAATTGGAAAAGCGAGAATTGCTAAATTCGATTTACATTCACTTGAAAATAGTATTAAGCGAAGCTTAGATGAGGGATTCTTCTCAGCGGAACATCAATTTGAAACAGCAACAATGTATGGTGGTTTCGTTTTAAGACCTTCTAACGCAGACTTCTTCAAAGATGTTAATACGGAAAATAGAATTCGTAATACCTTAGGAGAGTATAAACGATTAGATGAAATCGCTGGTAAATTTGGTGATCCAATTTGGGATAATGAATATGCGGTTTGCTACACTATATTTGCTGGTATGACAATGCCTAAACGCTATATATCTCTTGCGCGAGAAGGAAAAGAGTTGGCTGAAAAACAAGAGCAATTAAGAGCAGAAGCTCAACGTAAACAGGACGAAGAAAAAGTAGATATTTCTTTTGCAACAAATCGTGTTCAAAAAAACACATTCAATCCTTATAATAAAAACCAAGGATTTGGCGGGGCATCAAGATTCAGTGGTGGTAAAAACTCTGCTTTTAAACGTCAGACTAGTGATGCTACTACAACACAAAATCAGCAAGAAGAAGAGAATATTATTAGCACTCTTAAAACTTCAAATCCATTTAAAAAACGTTAAAAAAAGCAGGTCTAAATGACCTGCTTTTTTTATTGAAATCACCACCGATTATAAAAAAATCTACAATGCACAAGTAAGTAATCTATTATATTTTCTGTATGTGTAACACGGCTTTGCATAATATGATAGTTTAAATAAATTGTTAGGCCGTCCTAACAATTATATACGTATACTTTATCCTTAAAAAAATTGTTCGGTTAAAACATGTCTTCCGTCCGAACAATTTTAAAAGAACCAAAAGACTATTTAAATCAATGTTTTTAGCGAATTTGAAGGTAGAGAAGTAATCCAAACTTCAGCGTACGAGTTTTAGTATCTAGATTAGCGCATATTCAGTTTAAAATTTTAATAATTTACAACAAAATTTTGCTGTAATAAGATATATAGAAATAGTTGTTATTTATTGAAAATAAATTCGAATTATGGAGTTGCATATAATGAAAAGTAAAACGTATAAATATACAAGTAAAGGCACACAGAAATCTTTTCGTTTAAAAGAGGCTGATATATTTGTATTTACATTTTTATATTACAAAAGACATCTTACTACACGACAAATTACTCAGCTTTATAGTGCATTCGAAGGCAGGGATTTTTCTGAGGATAGTGTGTTTACAAAACTAAATCGTTTTTCAAAATATGGTGCTATCCTAACTAAAAAAATTGATAAAAGAGATGATAGTATAACCAGACGTGCGACATTCTCCTTAAAAGATAGAATGGTTGATTACCTTCAAGAACTAGGAAGGATTCCTGTAGGATCATCAAAACGTAGATATTCTTCTTCAATCTCACTACATACACTCTGCTCACGAGAAATATTAGTACGCACACTTTTAGAAGTGTCAAAGAAGACCAATACGAATAAGATATTATGCGAGCTAGATATTCGCTCATATCATCAAAAACAAAAGAAAACAGAAATTGAAGATGCAGGTTTACTCTTAATTCCCGATGAACATATTTCATATCAAGACAAAAATATTTATATTGAAATGGATATGTGCAAAGAAACCAATACTACCTTAGTTGAAAAGGTGGGGAAGTATATTGAATATGCACAAAAAAACACTAAAAATATAACTGTTGTTTTTGTTATGTATGATAAATCGATGTTCCTTGCGGAAGATGCAGAACCACCATACGGACGCATGAAAAATCTCTTATTTTCTATGCGTGAGTATCATGAACTTTTAATGAATCTACCAAATCTAAATATATACATCTGCTCTTTGAAAGAAGCTGGAGATGTTATTTCAGATATCATTCTAGGAATAGATGATAATCAAAACTTTGAACAAGATATTCTTTTGCCTTTATCTCAACGTACAGTAGGAGATGCTGATTGGCGCTACGCATTTGTTGAAAAAGTTCAAACATTTAAGGAAACAATAGATGGTGGTCTTAGACGAACGTATAGGAGAGATAAAGATGCTATGCAAGATTTCTTCTTTATTTTTGGCAATGAAAATGATTACCGAATGATTGCTAGATTAGACGATGTTGTGTTTTCAAGAAGAGAAGGTGATGAGGGGGTGCCACTTGTTGTGATCTATCCAAAGCGCAAAAAGGCTAGAGATATACTTTTAATGGACACCTATGACAATGTACTACTTCTATCGCTCCAAAATGAAAGTGTTACTATCGACTCGGATGAACAAATCATGGCACGTACTGCAAATAACATACACCCGAAAAGACGCAAGCTTGTTGAATTATATTAATCGTATATTTTTTATATACTTTTATACAATTTTATTGATTTTTATTATTTAAGGTGATAGAATTACGTTTGAACTAAACACAAAAAACTACAATCAAATCAGAACATATGAAATTAAGGCAAGCGACACACGCTGTTTTTACAGTGGGTGTCGCTTGCCTTTTTTTATATGGAGAAAGGTGGAAAATCAAAATGGATTTACAATATGCAACTACTACTACTGGGGGAGTGTTCTCTGCTAGAGAAGCTTTTAAAAATCCTGAACTAGTCCTCAACCATATGACAGAAGAGGGGGCAACGTTTAGTGTTTCTCTACAAGATATCAAAATCCCAGGAAAACCGAATTACTACTGGTATGATGTAATCATTGAAACAGCAACAAATAAAAAAATAGAAGTAAATATTGCGGTACTTTCTCAGGAAGAATATAACCAGCTCTGTGCAAGAGATAGTATTGATTTATATTTAAAACAAACTGAAGATGCAGCAAAATTCTTTTTAAAAAAATCAAAGGAACTATTTCAACCAGAATTCAATAATCGATTCAAGTTTAAACATAAAGCTCAATTATGTCTGTAAGAGGTAGGTGAGTCTATATGGAGACATTTAAACAACGAATACCGTTATTTACTACAATTGGCTTAATTAGTGGATTTATTCTTTCATTTGGATTCGGTTTAGTAAACTACATCAAGTTACTCTACTATGCATTTGAACCACCGTCTTATCCTATAGAAATTACATATGTACCGCTTATTTTAATGTTCTTCTCTTTGCTATTAGGAGAATTCAGCTTTAGGTTTTACAGCCGTATTCCTGCTTTGCATGTGAAAAATGGGAAATTAATAATTTTGATCACTTCTCATATTGCAGTTGATATTCAATTTTTATGGTTTGCAACTGCTCCGATCCATGCAAAGGTTATTCCGTATCTTACGGATAAATCAAAGCATGTTAATTTTGGGGAGTATGAGGCCATAGGTCATGTTTTAACAGGGAATTTTCACACACTCACTATGATCTTTGTATTTTTACCTACAGTATTTATGATTTTGTTTACACTTTGGTATAGTGGCCATATTGTACGTTACCGAGAAGAAATATTAAAGTGGGTACAAAAATACGAATATAAAAATCACAAGTTACAAAAATGGTTTAATAGCCAAGAGGAACAAATATACCCTGACGTAGAAATTGGACCGCATATTGAGCATAAAGAGATGGTTCGTATTAAGGGGAAAGATAGAACGCTAAATGGAATCATTATTGGTCCAATCGGTTCTGGTAAAACATCAAGTTTAATTATTCCCATGATTAATCAAGATCTACACTGGATGGTACGTTTTATAAATAAGTTTGAAACAGCGTATAAAAAGAATGATTATGATACAGAAGAAGTAAAAGGAACATTTTTAAATGGTGTGACTGTTATTGAACCGAGTAATGATTTATGTCAAAAAGTATTTAAATTGGTACAAGCACATAAGATCCCAGCAAGCTCTGTTTACTACATTGATCCAACCAATCCTGATACCAAAAATATAAACATTCTGCGTGGACCGGTTGATAAAGTAGCAGAAGTTTTCGCTATGGTTATTCAAGGTTTGTCTGAATCTAACAATGCATTCTTTGAACAAGCGCAGCGTAACCATCTTAAACAACATATCTATTTATTAAAGCTTCATAACCCACAAAAAGATGTTACCTTCGACGATTTGATTGAGATGTATGACGATGTAGAACGTGTTCACCGTATGCATAAACTATTAAAGGTACAGGTCGAAAAATTATATGATTTTGTTCAAAGTGGAGCTGCTTCACGTGACCAAAAAAATGAATATAAAATTATAAAAGGGATTGACGAATGGTTTGATAATACCATTCGTGAAAAGTTGGATTTTCAAGGTGAACCAGCAGTTTATAAATCTGGAAAATACCGCGGACAACCGATGCATTATGACAGAGAAGAAGAATATGTAAAAGGTTTACGCAACATCTTAAAAGATTTAGCTTCAAACGTTTTAATACGACGTGTTTTATTTGGAAAATCTGATTTTGATTTCGATGTCCATTTAGAGCAGGGTGGCATTCTACTTGTTAATACTGCGAAAGGGGAATTAGCAGACCTTTCAAACGTATTAGGAAAATTTGTATTACTGAGTATGCAGAATGCGGTATTCCGTAGGGAACCAAACGTCTCGCCTTATCATCACATTATTGTGGATGAGTTCCCGGATTATGGTACGCCAAGTTCTCCTATAAACGCAGTAGCGTGAAATGGAGAGGCTAATTTTTACACAGCCTAACTATTTGTTCGAATTTTATGGGTGTAAACCCCATTCTAGGATAATAGCTCACTAATCCTAGCCATAATACCCCTACATGCGCTAACTTCCACACGAGTTAGGGTCTGAAGTTAGGTAAGGTCGTAACCTGATGGCATATCTCACTAATGCCTATATGGTGCGGTGGTCTTTAAAAACAATCCTATGGTGACGAAAGAAATCCATGTCAGAAGCGCCGTGAGGGAATCCCTTCTTAATGTGAGAAAACGGAAGGAATAACGGGAACGAGGATAGGCTTGTAATTCCAATCCTTGCGCTCAGTTAGTCTCGTAGTTGCTAATTGAGTTGAACCAGTATGTTTGAGCTAATCAAGACTGGTGAGTACCGTCGGCGTAAAGTGGGCACCTAAGGGACTGTAAAACAAGGGATAGAACTAATGGGACTTGGGAAGCTTGCATTGCTATAGGGAGTGTGATCCTGCTTGAAGCAATGTAAGTGGCAGCGGTCGCGTAGTAGTGAAGAAACGGGGTAATGCCCGTGGAGCGAAGGCGACCAGTCGATTCAGAACAATACAATGGGTATTTCAAATGTCTAAATGAACCTCTTTCAAGAGTGGGAATTAAACAGCACATCGTTACAATCACTTAAACAACGGGGAGATGTAATGAGGATTAAAGGACATTTGATAGAAAATGAAACTCAGCTCAAAAATAAACTAGACCTAATATATCAAAAGGCTAAAGAAGAAAATTCTTGTTTTCATGGCATCATAGAGCTCATGAAAAATAAGCAAACTATTAAAACGGCAATTCATAACATTAAAAGTAACCGTGGTAGTATGACAGTCGGAATTGATAAAAAGGATGTAAACTATTACCTGCAAATGGAAGCCAAACAGCTTATTAAACTTATCAGGCAACATATAGATAATTACAAACCTAATCCTGTTCGGCGTGAATATATAAACAAGGGTAATGGAAAGAAACGACCTCTAGGTATCCCAACTATGATAGATAGGATAATCCAAGAAATAGCAAGGATTGTTTTAGAACCCATAGCAGAAGCAAAATTCTTCAATCACAGTTATGGTTTTCGTCCCTATCGCTCATGTCATTATGCTATAGGTAGGGTCTTGAATACCATCTCTAGATCAAAGACTTACATAGCTATTGAAGGGGATATCAAAAGTTTCTTTGACCATATCAATCATAATAAACTCGTCGAGATGATGTGGAATATGGGCATCAAGGATAAAAGATTCCTAATTATCATTAAGAAAATGTTGCGAGCAGGTGTGCTTGAGGATAAAGTTATTCTTCCTACAGAAATAGGAACTCCTCAAGGTGGGATTATATCGCCTCTATTAGCGAACATATACCTAAACAACTTTGACTGGATGGTAGCTAAAGAGTTTGAGGAACATCGTGCCCGCTATACCGTCAAGCATGCTTTCCGTTCGGGCCTTACTAAAGTAGGGAGAAGACATAAGAAATGTTTTCTTATTAGATATGCAGATGACTGGATAATTTTATGTGAGGATACAGTACAAGCAAGAATTCTATTGACCAAAATTGATAAATATTACAAACACATACTCAAATTAGAATTATCCAAAGAAAAAACATTCATCACCGATTTAAGGGAAAAGCCCGCTCGATTTCTCGGTTTTGATATTAAAGCCGAGAAGATGAGACTAAAAGACCGTATTGCAGGTAAAGCTATCCCAAATAAAAAGAAATTAACATCTAAAATGAGAGAAGTTCTTCGAGACGTCTACAATATTCGAAAAACCACCACTTGTTATGATGTTGCCGCCAAAATAGAACTTATAAACACCAAAATTATCGGTATTAGTAACTATTTTCGTATCGGAAATTCTGCCAGAATTTTTGTTAGATGCGATGATAAAATAAGATATACATTTTACAAGTCTATTAAACGAAAACATGGTGGAGGGGTATTTGAAAAAATGCTCACCCCAGCTGAAAACCTCGATAACCGTAAAGATAGACATAAAGGGCACAAAACCAAAGTTCCCTTCGTTGAAGTTGATGGAGTTAAGATAGGACTAACCAAAATGAGTTTTACGCCTAGTACTAAAGCACTCCTATACAATTACGATACGACTCCCTATACACAGATAGGAAGGGCGATTTATTCGAGAAGGCATGGTAAGGGCGATAAGAAAATGAGACCAACCATTTATTCAAACGATCAAATCAACCAAATAGTCTTGTATCAAATGCTTAGACAAACTAGGAACAAACGGCTCTATAACTTTGAATATATACTTAATCGCGATTATGCATATAATCGTGACAAAGGAAAGTGCCGCATATGTAAGACAGGGTTGATCCCAACTAACATACATTGTCATCACGTTAATAATCGACTACCTTTAGAGAAAATCAACAAACTCAGCAATCTTGCCACCATGTGCATAAGATGCCATAAGCTTATACATCAAAAAGACTTAGAAGACAGTATCTTATACGAACTACCGAAACTAACGAAATACCGTGAGCTGATACATATTTGAAATATACTCCATTGTCCACCTTATCTTAATCGCGAGGTTAAGTATAAGGATGATACTAACTGAATTTGTTAGGGATTATCAATCTGAACCGATGGAACGCCGTGTGCGGTGAAAGTCGCACGCACGGTGTGGGGCGGGGGAAAAAGTAGAGATAAATTCAAAGCTTTACCTATCGCGACCCGTAAGGGTTAGTAGCTACCCCAGCCCTCTCGGGCTAGGATGCTACACATTTGTTCGGCCGTTTAAAGAATTCCCTGCACAATCTCGTAAATATAAAGTAATTCTAACAATCGCTAGCCAAACACTATCTCAATTAGCTCTCGACTTTACTGAGCAATATATGTTTACCTTACTAGGTTCATTCCGTAACAAAATGATATTTGGAGATGTAACGCCATATGATGCAAAAATTTTCTCTGACATGTTTGGTGAGAAAGAGGAATTTAAAGAGGCAGAATCCGAACAGGGTATTTCTCCTATGCAAGATAATCCTGTTAGTCGACTAGGATCAACCTACCAAAAAGCGAAAGAAGTTGTTATGTCACCAGGGGATATCATGGCACAAGGTGCATTCATCTGTGCTGCTCGTATAGTACAAGATAATCATGTGCAACCTGTACAACAAATTACAAGTAACTTTGTACCAAAAGAAGAATTCGCCCAAGCAATCATCCAAGTAGATATAGAAACAGGGCAATATTGGGAAAATGAACGTCTTCGTCTTATTAATGAATCTATTGCAAAAGCAAATCCTATGAAGCATGTAGACGCAGAGAACATGAAAAAAATACAACCTTTGCCGCCTATACAAGAGGATGAGCTGAAACAAAATAGCTCTGTAGAAACAACCGAAGAGCAACAGCACATTGTATCATTGGAAGATTATAAGGTACACAAGTCTCATAATGAAACCTTATCTAATGAACCTGCAACTATGGATCAGCAGGGAGATGTTGATGATGAAGCTGAAAATAAGTTGTATGAAGATATTAAGGAATTCATTGTTGAATCCCAGCAAGTCTCGCCATCTATTCTGCAAAGAAAATTCAAGATCGGCTATATGAAAGCTATGCAATGTATTGAGAAGTTAGAACAAAATCTAGTTGTAAGTTCTTACACAGGGGATGGTCCTCGTAAAGTATTAATTTCAAATAGTAGTAGTATTCCAGAAGAACCAAGTGTTAATAATACTCATACTTCAGACAATACTATTTCACAGAAAGTAGCAATTCCAAGCGAAGACAAAGGAACCGTACAAGAGGAAACACATATAGAAAGTATAAGCACTGCAATAACAGAACCAGTCATAAACGAAGAAATAGAGGAAGTCATAGATATAGAATCACCTCTAATGGATGAATACCATGAAATAAACGTGGAGATATCAGAACTAAACAAAGAATTATCTATTACTATGCTAGAGCAAGATTGGAATACGGATTCCATCATTTATTCCGGGATTCCCGATGAGACTGAACCACTGCTAGAAGAATTCCGATCAGATAGACTTCCCGTTCCAATAATAGAAACTGCAGAAATAAATATAGAATCTACTTCAATTCCAGTTACAAAAACAGAGTCAGACGAAACATATGTAGAAATCAACACGATCCCAATCGCAGAAACGCTTAATCATACGGAAGAAAATAAGCTTGATGAAGATGTAGCAAAAGTATATGAATCTATTAGTATTACAGTTCATGAAAACTTAGAAAAAAATAGGGAAGATCATTCGAGAAATGATGCGAAGCAACCAGAATATAAACGTATGAGCTATAGTGAACGCCAAGAGCACTTAAAATCTCAGCAAAAAAAGAAGAAAAACACTACGCAGTCGCTGCTTAATAATATTGAGAAGCCAAATAAAAAAACATCGAACGCATTGAGTAAGGAATTGAACAATATCTTTGATTAATAGATTTTAAACCTCAAATTAAATCTAGAAAGGCTGCATTCTAGATTTTAATTTAAGGTTGGTAAATATACAGCAGGTAGCAGAAAAAGTTTAGAAAAATACATTCTAGATTTTATTTTGAGTAAAACTTTCTACTGCTATTATCCAAGTAGGGAGGGGTAGGGGCAGGCTCTAGACAATATTGGCGTAATTCTAGAACTGGTATGAACCTATAGTAAATTTATGATTTAAAAATTATTCTTGCATTTGAGTGAAAATACCATTATATTTGTATTAACAACTATATAAATAAAACATAATCTACGTGAAGGACACACCTTACGTACCATCCCAACGGTACAGGTGTGTCCTTTTTTACGTTCTAGGAGGAAAATATAATGGCAGAAGAAAAGACAAACACTCAAACTGTAGAAGAACTTGGAATGGCTTTTGAATCAGAAAACCCACAAGGTGAAACACTGTTAGAAACAAACTTTAATCAATTTGAGCGAGTACGTGAACATGAACTAGAGGAATTAGCCCGTATGAAACGTGAGCGTACTGTAGGAAAAGGCTTGATTACAGTCGTATCCGAAAAGCTATTCCCGACTAAAAACGGAAAGTCAGAGCGTATACAAGTGCTTACAATGCAAATTGGTACTCATACAACAGCATATTGCCCCATTACAGAGGCAGGTATAAATGTACCTAAAAATCCTCAATGGCTAGTGGGTAGAACAAAGCCTGTTATCATTGAACACTTCCAGAAAACTGAAGAAGGCAACTTTGCTGTTGTATCTATCACAGCAGGGGAATTGGCACTTCAAAAAAGATTATACGAAGAAGTAACAGCGCAAGAAGGAAATAAAGTATACACAGGAACCGTTTCAGGGCATATTCCATCTGCACAAACTGTCTTAGTTGAAATTCATGGCGTAACAGTTGGGGTAAGGTACTCACACTGGTCTTATTCATTCGTTCGTCCGGAGGATATCGTCATTGGTGATGTAGTAGAACTTATCATCGATAAAGTAGTGGAAAAGGATGGCCGTTATGAATTTAGAGGAAATAAAAAGAAACTAGAAACAGATCCAATTGAAAAATTGTTGGAACTAAAGAAACGCCGTGACCGATTTGTAGGTAAAATTGTAGGGGTAGATGCTATTGCGGGTATTTTCGTAGAGGTTGCACCAGGAATTCAGTTTAAAGGACTTAAGAGCCGTAATCTTGCCAATCCAACTGTAGAAGATGCAAAGAATCAAACGATTGTTACATGTGAGCTGCTTAATATCGATGCCAAAAATAGAAAAGGAACAGTGCGTATCCTAAATTATCCGCAGGGACAAAGTAAAAAATCTAATTCGTCAATTTTCCAATTTTAATGGATGACTATGCGTACAATAGAGAAACAATTGTCTACATATGTCCCTTCTATTCCTCATTTATCAAGCGAGGATGTACAGGGACTTCAAATATATCGAATACATGAACTAAATAAAACCTATGTATTCCATTCTTTTGACGAATTGGTTAAGTTTAAGCAGCGTTTAACAGAAGAACAGTATACCGTACTTGCTTTCATTGGTGTTCATACATCTGTTCGGTTTAATCATTTATTATATTTATTCAAGGATAAATATTCACGCAAGAAAATAAATGATGCACTTCAAGGATTACTTTACTATCGTCTAATTGAAAAATGGCAAGTGGAGAGTTTTGATATGGAGATCTTTGAAGAAACATATACATTATCCGATAATGGTTATAAGCTATTAAAATACTGGCAAGGAAATATGTTCTTTTTTGCACCAGAACGAATTGATAATCATGGTAAATATGTTCACCTACGATATTGGCACGATATAGATTTAATCTGCCATCTGCGTTATGCTCCATCGTTTTTAGGACATGTTATGCATCCATCTATTAGTAAAGGGGTTTTTACCCCTCCTTTAAGTTTTGCTGTGCAAGGCGGAGTAGATCATAAATTTAATTTCGTTGTATACTCCACTCTATTAACAGATAAAAAAGATCGCTTAAAACGAATTATTTTCAGATGGAAAAATTTTGTAGATTCAGGAAAAGATATTATCATAAGGGATTTGGGGAATAACCCTACAATGTTAGTTATATATGTTTCTACTATTCAGCAAGCACAGCGTATTAATAAAGAACTATTATTAGATTTAATTCCAGGTAGAGTTTTATTATGTGTAGGGGAGACGTTACATGTACAAGGATTACAACATGCTTTTTATCAGCCTCTTGCAGAAGGGGAGATTAAACAATTAAATACAAAGTTATTCATAACAAACTAAGCCACCCCTGCACTCTTAAGGGGTGGCTAGTTTTCTTATATAAGCCTTAGAATTTCGTAATGTAGGCTAAACCTCATGCCCATCAAGCTAAAAAAATAAAATACCCCAAAACGAGAAAATAGGCATCTCACGGTGAAAATGTACATTTTTTATTTTGGGGTTTTAAAAATTGTTAAGTTTATAGAAATGGGGCATCATCTTGAAAATATGCTTAGCGTTGTAAATCTACATTTTCCTGGAATTTTCCTTTATTATGTCCTTGTCTTATAAATAATTCCGCAATGATTAAATTCGGTACCCACGCTAACCAAGCAATAATAGTGTAACTAAGTTCAAACTGCTCTAATCCAAATAGTAATACAAATAATGGTAGCCAAAGTCGTAATGTAACTGCTGCAAAGGTTAAGGAATAATTTCTGATCATCCAATTCTGATGGTCTTGAATTTTTTTATTCTTAACTCTATTTAATGCTTGATATGCTGATGTTATCCAAAATACGGATAACAAGCCGAAACCAAGCTTTGCTACCAATCCCCCCATAGCGTAAAAGGATAAGTACAGTCCTGAAATGCCACCTAATAATATACCAACCATATAGATTCTCCCGACCATCCGATGACGGCTGATATTCTTTTCCCTAAATTTTGTGGATAATGTAAACGGACCAATTACTAATGCTAATATACTAGTTGTAATATGTAAAAATAACATAATATACCAAAAATTACTTAATTTAGATACATACATTAGCTTCGCTTTTACAAGTCCCGTTTGAAATCCATCTAAAATAAAATATTGAACAACAACATAACTAGCTACTAAAATAGCTAAAAAGGTAAATATAAACCAAATTTTCCTATTCAAATTTAACTACCCCCTTTTTACATTTAAGGAAATTAGATAAAATATAACTGTTTATTCTGAGGGAAAATAAATAAGCCTTCTTTAATGATCTATTCAACACAGGAGAATCAGCTTTTTGCTATGTTTTAATACTATCCATAATAAGGTTCATGTAAGTAATTTATATTTTATTTTTTTAAAAGTAATACTCTGCATGATTCAGTTCAAATTCCTGCCTTGTCATTCCGTAGCAAATACCATCATAATAAGCTCCTTTAGTGAAAAGGATATTTCTCAGTTGCCCCTCTTGCATGAAACCTAATTTTTCATGCAAGCGCATGGATGGATTATTGAAAGAATAAACAGTTGTATTTACTTTTGGATAAGCAAACTCCAAAAAGAAGAAACGAAGAACCATAAGAATCATTTCTTTCGCATACCCTTTCCCTCTGTATGGTTCAAATACAGCCAAATAATAATCAAAAGTATCATTTTTTCGTATTCATCACTGTAATTCTGTAAAATTAGAACGACTAGAGTGTAATTTATATGGACCATTAATAAGTATCTTTCTTTGTTCCTCCACCATGTTTCAAATGCGCCAATTACTCCTCATCAAGAAGAATTTCATAAATCCTCCTATACTTACATAAAATATTATTTACATTCATAATTCTAACATATATAAATAGAAAGAAAATAGAATATCATAATTACCATTTCAAATTGGTAGCAAACAATCTTCTCATTATAAACAACTACTGAAAATTAATTATCCTGTATCTGCCCCTATACAAATTACGGATTTTACGAAATAATATTCTTTGACACCTTCATGCAGGAAAACAATATATACAAATATAATCATCCGCATGAAGGAATATATTTGAAAGGGGTAAAGCATTGCTACGTATACAACGAGGGTACATGTATGATCCAGACGATAATGAGGTCATTGTGAACGAAATTTTCTACAACGCTGCATCCGACCAAAAGTTAGGCAGCAAAATGAGTGTGTTTGCTGCAGAAAAACTACCTACTTCCATTTTTAAAAATGTTCAAGAAAGTGAAAGTATGTCCTATATGGAAAGTATGGAAGTAGACGAACAAACCATTCCAGAAATACTTTGTTATTTAGACCAGAATCAAAAACCCGAAAAACTTTATTTTGAACTGCAGTACATGAAGTAACACCAAGAACAGAAAATAAGAGGGGAGTTATAAAAGTAGAAACAGAGGCATTATTATATGGTACATAAAACAACTACATATAACTTCCCTTCTTAATTTTATTTATTCAAAAACAATTGAATACGATATAAAAATAGATTAATATATAACTATATTTATTGTTTAATTGATTCCGTTTATTCCCACACCTTTTTTGTGTTGTGGTTGAGATGTAGAAGCAAGTTGCGTCTTGTTTCATTTATGAAAGGGCTTCTTTGAGCCGATTAGTGTATTTATAGCTTATTTTGCTATACACATTTTTAATCGACTTGAAGAAGCCCTTTTTGTGTTGTCTTCGAGTTAGGAATCACTGCTACATAGACCTTCGGGGCTAATAATATGCTAGATGAGAACAGCACACAATTTGTGC
This sequence comes from Bacillus sp. FSL L8-0199, assembly GCF_038005705.1. Classification (NCBI taxonomy): domain Bacteria; kingdom Bacillati; phylum Bacillota; class Bacilli; order Caryophanales; family Bacillaceae; genus Bacillus; species Bacillus sp. FSL L8-0199. Next base: position 240,608 of record NZ_JBBOTS010000004.1, read on the forward strand.
TTTTTTTATTTGGAAAAGAGGATGATTAGATGAAATATAAACATGCAATTACATTAGATAAACCAGCATTATCACTAGGGGAAATTATATCAATCTTTCAAAAAAAAGAAATCACTGAACCAATTAGAAGTCGTGAAATTACTATTTTTCAAAATACTGTAGGTATGATTGGGGATAGAATGAAAGACTTCGATGTCGACTATTATGATTATAGGGACTTCATTATGGAACTCGATTATCATGATTGTGACGATGACTGTGATTTCGAATTTCAAAGAAGAAGTTTTGAATATCAATATGGGAATCCATGCGAAATAGAAGATCGTATCCAAGAATGGGGCCATTTTTTTATTAAAGCAATGGAATCCAAAAGAGAGGTAGTAAAATCTGAATATAGAAGACCTTCTACTATACCGCCTACGGAAGAAGAACTAAAACGAGTAGAGTATGATAAAAGAAGAGCAATAGAATGTAGCGAACTGTTTCATGTTTCTTATGAGACTTTAAAAGCTATTTTAAAAGAATCCCCACATACTGTTATTGAGATTATTCAAAACATAGAGTTGGAGAACACAAGGATACTAGAGAAACTTCCTACCCATTTAGGTGTACAATTTTCTTATAAAGAAGAATTGAAGGAATTATATATTTATTATGGAGAAAAACACTTACCAGGTCTTTATCGTCTCTTATTATTGTTAAAGATTTTTGAATTTGACTGTAAAGAAAGAGAGTAATACCAAATTTATAGTAAAGTAGATAAGGAATAGAATGTGAAAAATAAGCACTAGGGAATTTATATAGAATTAAGGTACTTGTTGCAATGCTAAAAGCACAAGGAAATAGAAAACGAAAACCTGAGAGGAGTCTATAATATGATTACAGTTAACCGAGGATATATGTATGATCCAGATGATAATGAGGTCTTAATTACGGAAATTTATTATGAAGCTGCTACAGATACTAAATTAGGAAGTAAAATGGATAGCTTATCTTACTCAATTATACCTAATGAAGTTAAAGAAAAAATCGAAGCAGCCGCTTCATTATCCTATGTGGAAAGTCTTAAGATGTCCCAGGCATTAGCTATTGTTTATCAAAATGAAATTAACATGTATGGAAAACCAGAAAAATTATACTTTGAGTTAACAAGTATATAAGAGGGAAAAGACATTGAACGTAATTGTTCAATGTCTTTTTAATTATATAATCTCTTTTTGAATAATTAATATAATCTTAATCCAAAAAATTATTGAAGTAGTAATTTATTTACAATATCAAATTCATTCAATCTCATAAGTTTTAAATAGTTAGATGTAGCTGGATGATTTATTATTTCAGAACAAAAATGACAATTATTAACATATTGTTTATCTTTAAACAATTTTTTGATTTCGTTTGGTAATCTTTCGTAAACTCCTTTTGGTCCTTCATATTCAATTATCTTGTATAGATCATTGTACCTTTGATTAAGTAGTTCTTCAAAATTATTTTGATTTAAGTTACCTACAGACAGTTTTTTACTTGTCCCAACTGAACAGCACGTTAACACTTCACCATTTGGCCACATAGTGAATATATTTTGTGCCGAACAGCAATTAGGTAAATCCTCAATTTTTTTGGTATCTGTTGTCTTTAATTTGGAGTTTCTAGGTGGTATTACCCATCTATACATAACCTTAAAACTAGTTTTACTTTGTAACTCCTCTATTAAACCTTTCGTCTTCTGCTCTGTAGCCTTTGATAAAGAAGAATACATTACAACATCTAGCTCAAGTTTATTGCAGATCTTTATAAACATAAGAATATTATCAAGTGGAATATACTTCGAATGAAAATAGTCATAACTTATCGTTATTAGATCTAAATCATTAGCAATTAATTCAACAAGCCGTTCATATATTAATTCTTCGGAATCACACCACTTACAATTTGTAATCACTCTAGATTTTAAATTTAAACTCTTATTAAATTGGATAGCTTCTTTTAAAAAATCATATCTCAAAAATGGCTCTCCGCCTGTAAAATTAATATGTGTCAGTTTATACCTAGACGACATAAATTTAATTAGTTCCAATGTTTTATCAATAGATAAATTGTAGTTTACGTGTTCTTGAAAACAGTGAGCACATTTCGCATCGCAATCCCATGTTATTTGAAATGATAGGTTCTTGTTTATCATTTTGATCGCTCCTTTTCCAGCATTAACAAACAGAGAATCAATTACAACTAATTCTCTATTTGTCAATTTTATTAATTGGATGAAGTTATGCCGGAGGATCTATAATAGGATCTCCACCACCTTCATCAGGTGGGTCAATACTCGAGGATATCTGATCCTCTGGAATTTCTTCTGAAATTGCAAGTTGTATATTTGCTAGTAAAATAGGTGTTATTGTTACTTTATGTTCCCTCAAAAGTCTTGAAAGCATGGCTACAAACTCAACTCTTAAAAAACGGTTTTGTCTAAATTCTTGTCTCAACTCCATAATCTCTTTCGGAAGATTATTATCCATAAACAAGCGCCCCTTTCTTCTAAATACAAGTCACTTTATACCATTAATTACCATATAATATTTTTTTATTCATGTTGATATGTAATCTAAGGCTAAAATCTTTTTACAATAACAAGTTGAACGTATAAATAATGTTTAAACGCATTAAATACAATACCTGTATATTTACTACGAAAAAGTGTGACTCTTGTTTTACTCTTTTACTTGCACGAAAAATAAATATAGTTTAATATACAGATATATTTATTGTTTATTTGATTCCGTTTATTCCCACACCTTATTGTGTTGTGGTTGAGTTGTAGAAGCAAGTTGCGTCTTGTTTCATTTATGAAAGGGCTTCTTTGAGCCGATTAGTGTATATATAGCTTATTTTGCTATGCACATTTTTAATCGACTTGAAGAAGCCCTTTTTGTGTTGTCTTCAAGTTTGGAGTTATTTTATAGCCAGCACTTTAGGCGATTATTTAATTACTTAGGGGGAAACATCATGAAAAAATCACAAAGGAAATTGCAAAATGATGCTCATTTACATGACATTATTGAAGAAATTAAAGAACTAGCTAACCCTTTTTGGATCAGTTCTGTATCAATGCTTCAAGCGCACAATAAAAACTTCAATACGGAAGCTACGACATTTAAAGATATTACTATTTCTGATTTAAGGGACTTGAAAGTAAGCTTAAGTCTCATTTATGCAGCAAAGAATATCAGTCATACAAGTAAAGAAGAGTTAAATCAGCGCTTATCCATTCAATCAGGAAAGAAGATTACTTCCTATGAGGATTGGCTGCTTCATGAAAATAGAGGGATTATTTGTGAAATGATTGATGAATTTCGAAAGAAAAAGGGGATTCACCCAAATTCGAAATATCAATTAATGTAGGGGGATTATTATGACGAATATGGAAAGTTTACAAGCCGAATTTCCATTTGAACAATTAGGTTGGAAGATTATACATACATTCGAAAGCGACGGGCGTTTTTTTGCGTATGTAGCTCCATTTGTTGACGCACGGGCCATTCAGGACCGATTTGATGAAGTCTTTGGTATTGATAAATGGCAAGTGTCTTATGAAAAATGGGGTGAGAAGGCAACAAAATGTACCATTTCCGTGTTTTTGAATGAGCGTTGGATATCAAAAGAGGATGGCAGTGAAGAATCTGACTACAGTTCTGTAAAAGGTGGCTTTTCGAATAGTTTAAAAAGAGCTGCTGTGCTGTGGGGCGTGGGAAGATACCTTTATAATGTAAAACCTACTAAAGTAGAACTTTCTACACGTAGTAATGGCCCAAATAGTATCTATGTTTCTTATCAAAAGAAAGGATATTATTTCATACCTCCTACTATGTTACAGCAAAAACATAAACAAGGAAGATCAAAGAAGGAACCATCGAATGGCCGAGTAAGTCTAGAAGTATTAATTCAAAACATACAAGAACTTGCAAAACCATTAAGTATTACATCCAGGGAGATTCTACTTGCCTATAATCACAATTATAACGCACAAGCGAGAACCTTTGAGGATACGACGATTGGTGGTTTAGAAGGAATGCTAACTAGTTTACAGTTGATTCACGAAGTGAAGAATATTCGTCCTGGAAATGAGAAACAGCTTAACCGGTGGTTATCAGCTCTTATTCCTGGTGATGTTACATCCTTTAGAGAATGGTTACTTCATGATCATACAGAAGCCATTCACCAACTCATACAACAGTTAAAAAAACAACAAAGCGCGTAAAGCTTTGTTTTATAGCAGGAAAACGAATGAACAGGATATGAGGTCTGTTCTTTTTTTATTACTTTTTTGGAGGGATTTATTATGAATTTTAAAATTAACCGTACTTTATTTATTGAAAAATTAGAGAAAGCTAGCGCTACTGTAGACATTAAAAACCCAATGCCAGCATTACAAGGTGTTTTATTAGAGTGTAATTCAAAAGGAATGATTCTAATGGGTTCAGACGGTACAGAGACGGTAACATTAGTGACACGCTTTAACGTAAACAGTGGGGATTGTACTGAGCCGGGGAAGGTGCTTTTTGCAGCTGCTCCGGTTCTTAAAACAATTAAGAAATTCAAAAGTGAATTCATTGGTTTAGAGCATACAAACAATGAATTGAAAATCGTAGAAAATACGAAGAAACAATTTAGCTTTTGTACCATGGATCATGAAGAATATCCTGAAATCAAAATTGAAGCTGGTGAAGACTGGCTAACGATGACACAAGAACAATTTTCAAAAATTGCCAGTAGAACTTTACATGCTATTGCAGTATCAGATACACGAATAATCTTAACGGGTTTAAATTTAAAATCCACGGAAGGTGAGCTTTCATGTACTGCTACTGATTCGTACCGTTTAGCGAGGTTACGTTTTGAACGTACGCATATTCCTGCTGCTAAAGATGGTGAAGTCATCTTACCAAGTAAATCCCTTAAAACGGCGTTAAAACTATTTAATAGAGAATCTAAATTAGAAATGAAATTGATTAGTGACACGCAACTTCTTATAAGAGGAGAGAGCATTATTTATCAATCTCGATTATTAGCCGGAATATATCCTGATACATCAAGGATGATACCCGATTACTCAGATATCTATGTAACTGTAGAACGTAGCGAGTTACAAAATACATTAGAACAGCTGTCGGCATTCTCGACATTAGTAATGTTTACTTCAGAAGGAAAAAAATCTTTAAGAATTGAACCAAAAAACTCACAAGTAGGGACTGCAAGTGTGGAAATTCCATGCGATCAAGAAGAAACATTTACGTTTGCTTGTAATGTGGAATATCTGCTACAAGCACTACAGACAATACCGTCTGAAGCAATCACGATAAAAATAATTAATAACCAGAGACCTATTGTGATAGTGGGAGCAGATGACAAAACTAACTCTAATCTGCAGTTAATTCTACCGGTTCGTGTGTAAGGGGGAATCCAAATGAGTATGAATCACAGTGACTTCTTTGACTTATTACAGTCAAAAGAAGTCCTTCCTAATAATCAAGAACTTCGTCAATCTTTTGAATCGATTATAAATGGATTTATTGCAAACGAAATACCTGATTTAGAAAACATACCATTAGAACATATAGATGAATTTGGAAAGCAATTTGAGCAAATACGCCACCATGTTCGTTTTTATACTACAGGAACATTTGGCATAAGTGGTGGACCAGATTGTCTATTAAAAGAGTTATTATATCTAAACCTTTTTATGGAACAACTAGAGAAGGTTGAAGAGAAGGGATTAGAAAATGAGATTTTTATTTAATCATGGAAACGAGATGGAGATGTACATTCGAATCATTCGTTTACAAAAATTAATTAAAGAGTATAACATTCCTTTTCCTTTAAAAATACAAAATTTACACAAGAAAAATTTTTATTTTGATCCTGACCTTTTATATAAGTCACTTGCATCTTTTAATGAGCAAACTCGTGTTTTTTGTCACTTTGCCTTCATAACTGATGAAGAGCTTGTAAACGGGACGCTACACAATTCTCAGGATTCATCATTGTGTATAGAGGACATTTATTCGCATTTAACCTCGGATATATTTTCAATGGCTGCTGATGGCTGCTATGTTAACACGGCTGGTTACTACTTATGTATTGGATCAAAATATTTATCACAATCTGATTTTAATTCCGTGCTAAATGATTTTAATTTCTTTTCATATGACAGTATAAAATATCCGAATTATATACTTATCGAACATTTAGAGGGTGGTTTTGAGGATTACTCATCTGATGAGTGGGTGCTTTATTATTATGAGATTGTAATACGACTTGCAGCAACTATTGAAGGGAAGAAAAAGAGGAATATTATATGAAAGCAAAGGACTTTCAAGGCCACATTAAGGGGGAATTCTAGTGAAGAAATTATTTCATTATGATCTTAATTTCTCCATTTCATACTATTTACATGCTCTTAGGTTAAATAAACACCATTGCATCGTAAATCTGGAACAGATTAAACAACGATACCAAGAGGAAATATATATATTAGAAAGTCTTTCAAAAGATGTTGAAATAGATTTTAACAAAATCTCTCATGAGGCAATCGATAAAATCCTAACTTGTGTGGACTTTTTAGATGTAAATCAAACATTAAGTTGGAAGGACATAGAATCCACAGATACGATTGTTATCTTCTTACTTTCCATGAACCTATTACATATAAATCTATCTTGCTTTTATCCGTGTCAATTTCATTACTTACATTACTTTAAAAGAATGCATTCGCTTTCGATTAATGTAACCCAGTATTCTCCCGTGTACTTGGATCAAGAGAATATTTATGAATTAGACCATGAAGAAGAATTTGTGGAATTGGGGACGGATATGATCGAAGAGATGGGATTAGAAGCCTTTCCTATTGACGAAGAAGAGCATGAAACGCTCTCTACACTATTCGACATACCATTAAAGGAAATAAAGAAAGTAGCAGAGGACACATGGGGTGTTATAGCTGAGACAATAGACGGCATATCACCGAAACATAAAGAAAAAATTTCCAAATTACTAGATTGTTATCCAGTAAAGTATTCTTACCAAATTGATGAAGAATCTCTTTATCTCTATTATGGCGAGGAACCATTATACGGACCATATAAATTTGAGATGTTACTAGATTTATTGGAAACAATCTTTACGCAGGGGGAAACAACAAATGAAGACAGTAGCAATATTTGATGCTTTAGAGCCAAAAGGAATTGTAACGATTCAACAGTCAAACGACGGATTATCTCGTGGTGAAACTGTAGTTACATTTAAAGACTTCTATGAGGCTTTAAAAGAAGTAATGGAGCAGGAAACACAGGACAATACATACCTATCGAGCGGAATTCTTCCAAAAGGTTGTGTGAAACATGAGGTATTATCCCAAAAAGGTGACAAACAATCTGTTTGGATTGAAATTCCTAAAGCACAATGGGATATTCAATTTTTTGAACGTCCGTTTCAACAAGTAGGCTTTCCACGTCTACTATTCCGTTATACGGTGTATCAAAATAAGGTTACGAATATTTCTATCTTTGCTTTAAAAGAAGACACGTCGTTAGAAGAAGGAATGAAACTTTATCGATTTCCTTATTCAAATGTTAACGCTAATGGATCTGTATGTACTGGTAGAGTTATGATTCCTGAGATCCGGACTTTAAAAGATTTAGAAACATTTCATGTTTTATTCTTTGCAAGTTCATTCAACCATGACCTTACATATACTCATACAGAACCAGTAGGAGAGTTATTTAAACGATTTGAAAACCAAAGTTTCGATGATTCCATTCTAATAGAATCAAATATGACTTTTTAAAATATAGCAGGATTTTATATAAGCAAACACACCAGGAGGATTTTTTATTATGAATAACTTATTCGATTTTTTTGATATGGAAAAAGAAGTAGAGGAAATAACAGTACCAGTGAAAAAAGCTGCTTCAGAGCAAGCCACTGCTAAAAAGGAAGAGAAAAAGGAAAAAGCAAAGAATAAGACAACGACGAGCAAGAAAGCTAAGGCTTCAAAAGCTACAGATTGTCTAGATAGAATCAATACAACAACGGTTGTTCGTCACGTAGTATTTGGAGATATACCGTTAGTAGATTGGTTCACAGAGGAAGAAATTACACATGGAATCGCAGTTCAAAATGGAGATTCTACCAATGTAAGAAAAATAGAAGCAGAGGACATTCGCGTAAAATTAGAGCACTGTTATCCCTCATTTGTTAAAGACTTAACCGTCATTAAATTTGATAAGGATACAAATGCACTAATTCCGATTTTAACTGTCGGCGCAAAAGGAGTAAGTAACGTAGAGGGACAACCAATTCTGGATTGTCCCTATTCTTTTGCCGCCTTGAAGAATCATCTATTACCTGGTGGAGAAATTCCTAGAGTATTGCTTATGGATTTTATTGTCATTGCACAAGGGTTTTCTCGTAATTTTGAATGTGAGGTACATGCCGATATTTATTACAGTAGAGAACGAGGTTATTTCATGGACTTTCCAAACCAAAAGGTTTCACTGGATCTAGTAATACCAGAAACAAATATAGAGATGCAGTGTATAGCTATGAAGGTAATGGAATTACATAGCCACCATCGTTACTCAGCTGAACCAAGTGATATAGATGACCAAAGCGAACGTGCACCTATACTTTATGGAATTGTCGGAAGAATTGAGGATGTATTCCCTGAACTACGTGTACGGACATGCATAGCAAATACCTTCCACTCTATTCACCCAAACCTCATATTTGCAGGTGAGTATTCCGTTAAAGGGGTTAGCGAAGATTATGATTTAAGTGGGATTGGATTTCTAAAATAAATTTACAAAGGGGGCGTAAAGGAGACATATATTCATGTCTCCTTCTTTATTATGACAATTTTAAAAACAATTCACGTATCGATGCTTACAAAGATAAAGCATTACTTGTTATTTCTTACAAAAAATGAATGTGTTTTAGAGGAACCACATTATGACTACAAGCTATTTCAATTTATGTGCAAGTTAGAGATGAAGTACATATATGAAGCATTAGAAGGACAGAGCAAGAATACTCATATTGATTTAAACTCACATCAAGAATATGTAAATACGCTTGTTGTGCAGTTGAATTTACTCCAATATGTTGTATTCGTTGTGCAAGAGGAAGGAATAGATCATGCTGCATCGATACTATTGATGCATTCATTTGACTTGTATACCGTGCATAGGATTACAAATTTAACAATTCCATATCTAAAAAACTTAGAGAATGCTCTTTCAAAATAAAATTAGGAGGATATATAAAATGAGTATTATTATCGATATCGCAGAAGGAAAGAAGATCTTACCACATATTGTAGTAGTAGGCACTGGAGCAAATGGAAGTTTAATTCTCCAAAGTATTGCACAAATGGTTAGTATCTTTAAATTAAATGGTGAAATAGTTGCTGCTGATCCGGATGTTGTTGAATCAAAGAATCTAGGTAATCAACACTTTGTTCTACAGGACATTGGTAAATACAAAGCTGATGTACTTAGAGATCGGTATACTGCTGCATACAAGAAACCTCATAAAGTAAATATAAGCTCATTTACTTCGAGTTATATTGAAGACATAGAGACGCTAGGTTCACTATATAAAAACAAATATAAAATCTTAGAGAAGGAAGCGGACGATAACTATTTGTATTTACCTATTCTCATAGGGGCAGTTGATAACATATTCTCTAGGGAAGTATTCCATCAATACTTTAATCAATGTGAAAATCTAATCTATATTGATGTAGGTAATACAGCTGTAACAGTACCAACTAATTGGAGAGAGATAGACAAGAAGCATTGGACTCCACAGCAATTAAAGGACTATAAAAATAGCGGGTATAATGGCCAAGTTGTGTGTGGTATTAAACGAAATGGAGAGGTTATTCTCCCGCCGCTAGGAGACCTATTTCCAGATGCTTTTAAAGAAAAAGAAACAGCTCCAAGTCAATTAAGTTGTTCCGAATTGGCTGCTTCAGAACCACAGCGCGTTATTACAAACAAATTCGCTGCATTGTCTGTTTCACAGTTTGTTAATGAACTTTTTGATGAAGGGACCGTATCAAATCACTATATCATTTTCCATGCTCAAAAGGCTTTTATGAAAGCAGCGCCAATTGGTGAGTAATGATGTAGGAGGGGACAAAGTGAGAGTGTATCAATTAAATTCCACTCAATTACAATGTACATTAACACCAACAAACATGTGTGATGGAGTTCTACAATACTACCAATACAAACAGTATACCGTTGTATCTGTAATGGATTTATCAAAGCATGATCCCGAAATGATACCATTGCTTCTGGCTTGTCTAACAGAGGCTCTGATTCATTTCTATCCGGATTCTTTTTTAGCTAAGGATAAATCTGATCTCTTATATTGGTGTAGAAAGAACTTCAAAGGATTTCATAGTATTTCTGATGATGGATTCTTGCGAGACTTCAAGCAGGTATACGAATGTTATCAAGCATTGCAAAACGTTGGAAAACAAGAAAACAATAAAAAAAAATATATATAATAGCAGGGAGAAGAGAAACGCATGTATAATATACTTAAACGTCAATTTAATTACATTATCCGAGGGGTGATTCGGATTAACGAAGAGGTACAAAGGGAATTGGACCTATTGGTGCAAAAGATTCGTGAAACTGTATCTTCTGTCCAAAAAATCATCCTTTTTGGCTCTCATGCATATGGCACACCAAATGAAGACAGTGATTTTGATCTCTGTATTGTTGTGGAAGGTGTAGGAGAAAGAAAAAGAGAAGTCATTAATCGTATCAATTGGGGGATTTACGATGTAATGGAAACGCCAGTTGATATTTTAGTGTATGGACCAGAAGAGTTTCAAGAACGTGCTAGCCGTACTGTAACTATGGAACATAAGATTGCTCTAGAAGGGACGATCTTATATGAGAAATATTGAGGATCTAAAAGAGTGGGTATTCATAGCAAAATCCGATTTAGATTCTGCTATTTACTTATCTGATATGAAACCTTTCCCCACTGCAATTATTTGTTATCATAGTCAACAATGTGTGGAGAAACTTCTAAAAGGATTTCTTGCACTAAACGGTAGACCAGTCCCTAAAACTCATAACCTTTTAATGCTGCATAAATTTTGTTGTAGATTAGATGAGGAGTTCTCATTGATTTTAGAACAATGCGTGCAGCTAAATGGTTATGCTACTGACATTCGTTATCCGTATTTTGAAGCCCTTACTGTGCAAGATGGGTTAGTAGCTATACAACATGCTCAAAAAGTAATTCGTTTTTATAAAGAGACCTTAAACAAGCTAAATATAAATGAAATCGTAATCGATTAAATATAGAGGAAATACATAAAAGAGAGTGCCTTTAAGGGACTCTCTTTTTCTATCTCAAAAAGAGGAGGAATGCCCCATACATAAAAAATAAAATCTTATTTTTCTATGGGGATAAAAATAAAATGATGGATATATATAAAGAAATTAAAGAGGAAATGAAAAAAGTCTATTTATCTCGCGATTGTTGTTTTGTAGGTTACAGCGGGGGAAAAGATAGTTCTGCTATGTTGACATTGCTATGGGATGCGATTTCCGAGCTGTCGCTAGAAGATCGTACAAAACCTATTCATATATTAACTTCCGAGGTTGGGGTGGAAACACCTGTTATGACTGCGTATATCTCACGTACATTAAAGAAAATCCAAAAGAGTGCGGCTAAACAAAACCTTCCGTTTATTGTACATAGTGTAAGACCATTAATGAAAGAATCATACTGGTATAAACTACTAGGTAGAGGGATGCTTCCACCAACAGGAAATAGTAGACTGCGATGGTGTACTGATTTGCTTAAAGTCAGACCGATGCAGCGTAAGATGAAGGAAATACTTATAGATTCTCAAACTAAAAATGTAGTGGACTACTTTGAAGAGTATGATGGAGTTCTTGCGTTGGCCGTTCGTAACGAAGAAAGCGCACGTAGAAGACATAGTATTCAAAAATATGCAGTAAGTAATGAATCTTTATTTTCACGTCACAATGACATGAAAAATATACTCTGCTTTAATCCAGTCAAATTCTTAACCGGTGATGAAGTATGGATGTTGCTTTTAGATAGAGGGATACTGCCTTTTGGTGTAGATGTGGAAGAAATGAGCATACAGTATGGACAGGCTATGTTTGAATGCGGCATCAAAACAGGTGGGAAACAGCAGGGAAATGCTTGTGGAGCTGCAAACTCACGTAGTGGATGTTGGACCTGCCTGATGATGAATGGTGAGGATAAAATGCTAACCCAGCTAATAAGTGAGGGGTATACGGATTATGCTTATCTACAATCATGGAAAAGCTTCTTACGCTCCATTAGAAACGATATTCGTTATCGGAATGTAATGAATAGGCGAAGTCTGCAAACACTCCTTAAAAACGAAAATAAAGGGGGTTCGGACTTGTTTTCAATTCAAAATCATGCTGAATATGATTATATTATGTTTGATCGCACAGAAAAAGGAGACTATGCACCAGGAGGGCTTACGGTAGAAGGTAGAAGAATGCTTTTAGAGTATCTACTTTTTACACAACAAAAGATGAATACAAATCTTATTTCTGAAAAAGAAATTGAGGCAGTGCTGCAAGCCTGGTATGAAACGGATGGAATTAGAGTATACCGAGATGAATTGGAACCTATACACCACGCATATCTAGGTGAATTGGTGTTCAAACCCGATTGTACAATAAATGAGGAAAAAACAACGTCTCCATTTCCCGTATTTTTTGTAGAAATAGACATTCATCTAGGGAAGCAGGAACTATTTCGTTGGATTAAAGAGCGGCAAAGAATTACACAACAAAGCTTTTTCTTCTTTCCTTCAAATTATTCCAATGAAGTTGCAAAATTAACATGGAACAAGCTAACCTTTGTTGTATCTAGAGTAGATGTAACAGAAGCAAGAGACGCTGAACGAATTGTTCGTCATTGGTTAGGAATGGATATGTACCACGGAAAGAAGAACGAACAACATAAACAAATGCTAATTCAGCTATTAATTCAATCCATGAAGAATGAACAATTGTTTAAAAAAGATGAAAAAGCTAGTACGAAGCTTTTGTATGCTGCAGAGTTTACAAATAGACTGTCTAGTTTAATAGAAACAGAGGAGCTGCTATCTGAAGAGACTAACCATTTCTTTGCAAAAATGCTTAAAGAATTTGCAAATGAATCTTTTCTAATAGCCTAATAACTAAATAGACGATATATTTAAAGAAAGTACCGTTAACATAGGTACTTTCTTTATTTCAAAAATAAAAGGATAAAACGTATCAGTTAATATAGAAAAAATATAGGGGATGATTAATTATGCGCCTATACATATTAGAAATTACAACGGAACATAAAATAAGTTTTATAAATGCGACATCTATAGAGGGTGTTGCAAAACTAAAATAAATATGCAATGTTATGAATCAGAAAAACTAGCTGGATATGCAGTAGATAGCGATTTTGTCCATACCAGCGCGGCTGTTCCAGCCCTTTATCTTTGAGATTGCTAAACTGCTGTTCAATTTTCCCGCGCTCTTTCATCAACTGTTTCCCAAAGGTTGTAGTTACAAAAAGTGATAACACACGGCGGTGTGAACTTTTAATTTGTTCGCCATTTCTTGAATTAATGGGATTTACCGGAAAGATATCACACGTACCTGCAATTTTATAAATGTGTTGGCTATCATAAGCGGCGTCTGCTATAGAAAACAACACATGTTGGTCTTCTATGTCTTGAAGTAGTACAGGGGCCATCTTGCTATCGTGTACGTTCGCTGTTGTAAACGCATAAGATAATACAACACCTTCTGGTGTTGAACAAACATGAGCCTTATATCCTTTATACCAACCATAACGAGTCGATTTCCCCCACTTCGCTTGTGAATCATACAAACTACTCCGTAAGGCCGTGCTATCAATTAAGACACAAGGAATCAGTCCTAAATTAAGTTCCTGAAGAACCTTTTCATGAATGATTGGAATACCTTCTTCACGAAACCAAGTGCCTACACGTGAAAAAGTAGAAATATGAGGAACAAAAGATAAACCACAAGATGCACGAAAGGAAGGGTATTGATGCAAAAAACGAGTCAATTTGCGTAAAGAATTGATTTGGAATACGGTTTTCAAGAAAAAACATTTGAGTAAAGCTTTTCTACAAATGGGTGGACGGCCTGTAATAGGCGGAACGCCTTCTATGGTTAAACTGGTTAAACTGTCTACATACGCAAATAAAATTTGTAAAATGGATTGATTCTGATCAAAATTGGTTATCATACTAGTAAATCCGTCCTTTCTGGAGATAGTTTGGATTACTATCATTCTTCCAGGAAAACGGATTTTTTTATGCATTCATGTTTGGATATTTATGAGTTTTGCAACACCCTCCTATAGAAAAGGCCATAGAATCTTTTAAACGGATATATAAACAATATGCAGAACAAGTACCATTTTACGTTAGAGAAATACATCCAAATGAAAAAATCATAATAGATACAATAAGTGGTGAAATACATTGCATAGGAGACAATAGCGTTCTAACGAAATGTTTGGAGAATCTTATGCACTTAAATACTCCAATTGATTGGGTTCCTACACTTGTACTATATCAAGATGTAAAAACTGATCCGGTTTCGTTTACTATACATAAAGCATGCCTTATAAAAGGAAGCCCTGAATATAACGAGGTTGGGATGGATGTTTGGAAAAGCGTTCTCCAGGTATCATTAGACGACCATGAAGAGTTTTGGATTGCTCTAAAAGGATTTTTGCAGATTGAGATTTTTTCTATTTGTGAATTAGAGCAAGTTCTGAAAGTAAAAGAGAAGAAGCGATCATAATGGAGTTTAAAAAGCTTATTAAATACATAGAAGAGAATAAAGAAAAACATTTTAATGAAATAATCAAAAATAATGAAAATGTAATGAAAGTAATAGATACAAAAGCAGCTAAGAAAAATTAAATTCACAAAAGGCGTATTCATAAATGAAATACGCCTTTTGTGGTTTAAAATAAATTCTAATCGTTTATTTCCGTTTTAATTCGCATAAACGTTGTTATATAAATCAAAACCAATTCTCGTTCCATATTCTGATTTGTTTACAACATCTACTCTATAATTTTTTCCAGCTGTTACTTTAGTATTGTCAAATGTTTTATAATACCATGTTCCATGTTGCTTATATTCTGAAGGAATCTCGATTGTATCTATTGTTCTATTGGTCTCAGTATCGACTAATTTATACCAAACTTTAGGTGGTTTACCATTGGCTGTAGTTTCCTGCCAGCCTTTAATAGAAACAGTGGCATTACTTCTTAATTTAAATTTTTGAATAGCTGTTGTAGAATCATTCGGTGTATTCCCCGCGATAAACATATTCGTTGGTCCATTAAAAGTATCTACAACCCAATTTCCAGCTAATTGTTGGTATGAATTTTGAGATGTAATAAGTGGGGATGTTAAATTGTTAGTTGTTTTTTCTTCGGCACTTGCCAAGCTGCCTCCCCCCAATAAAATAGTGGCAGTTAGTACTGAAATAATAGTTTTTTTCATAGTAAAACTCCTCCTGCTATAATATTTTTAGTTCAAATGAACTTCTCCTCAAAAATACAATAGGGAGGAATAATTGTATATATTTCCCTGTTATAATTCATAAATTTGTAAAAAAAACCACATTATACATATTTATCAACATATGGTGTGTTGACAAATCATTAATTTACTAGTTTTTTATCCCTCAACTTATTACGTTAAACTACTATATTTTAACCACGTCCTAAATTTAGAACGAGGTTATGCTTGTTTTAGCTTTTAAAATTTCCGTAGTCTTTTTACATTTCGATAGATTAAAACACCTTTTGTTATATTGTTTTAAACGCGCTGCAAATATTGATAATATCGCTTTAAAGATATCTTAGTTTTGAACCCCATCCTGCTTACCAATTCATCTTCTGATATCCCTAGCTTAATAAGACGAATAATGAATGTATTTCGCATTTGCTGGGCAGAAATACGCCCATTTAACTCCGCTCGTTTCACTTCAAGTCTTATCATCTTTTGTATTGCAACCTCAGACAAATCCTTTGGCGCATCATTTTCGTACACCCATCGATACGTCCCACGATTAAAATCAAATGCCACAAATAGGGGATTATCTGTATATTGTCGAGGCCTTACTGGCTCCGGAATCGTTTTATAATATTTATATAGTTGTTTTGTATCCTCTCCCGTTAAAGAGATAGATCTAGTCATTCCATTTTCCCCTGGAACAATTAAGGTGTTTCTAGCAAACTGTATATGGCTCATATTAAGCGATACAAGCTCTTGCAAGGATAAACCATAGTTTACTACTAAATTTATTATACAAGCGTTTCTATCCATAATAAGAGGTCGATATTTAGCTTGTCTTTCTGTTAACCCCCTTGTTGAAAGGATAGTTTGTTTTAATAGTTTTTCTTCCTCTTCGGTAATAAAATCCTTATCACTTAGTGATTGATCTGGAATTAAAGAGAGTTCGATGTCATCTATTGGACTATTTATCCCTAAGAACATGTGAAGTTTCTTTAGGACAACCCATATTCGATGCCTTGTTTTAAGGGAATACTTACGTTTGCTTTCTAATTCCGAAAAATATGCTTGATAAGCTTCTCCAGATAGTTCATGCCATGATTTGATATGTGAAAGTATCTCATTTACTTCTAACCATCTATGAAAATCCTTAATATCGTATGCATAACGTTGGATCGTAGAGTGTTTTCGACCTTTTTCTTTTAAATAAATAGAAAAAGCTTCTAATGTTTCTTCTAAGCTAATTGCCTCGTTCAATATAATCACCTAATTTCTTTGGGTATATTATAACAGAAAGTAAATCAAAGACTTGCTACCGCCCTTTGCTACGCACGGTTGCTGGCATATCAAAAAAGAAAACGGACAAACAACCCTTTTCTTTTTTGATATGTTAATTATTATTTACAAAGCATAATAAATGTGGCTATCATAATAATCCAAAAGGGAACTACCAATATTAGTCCCCAAAATATCCCTTTGAAAAATCTAATCTCGTTATAGGTATCTATATCTAAGTAAGTCGTATCTTTAAGTACAGTCATGTTTAATCCTCCAAATATGAATTGTTTACTAAAATGAAAAAAGGACAAACCTCGCCCTGGTAGGGATACGTAGGTTTGTCCTTTAGTATGTGGGTAATGCTATGTTTATTTTCCATTATTATAACGTAATTTACAAATATTATCAATTAGGTCGGACATCTTATTAACAATCATACTAGCTGTATTAAAAATCTATTATAAATATATATCTTATATATTAAAAAGAAATAAAGATAAAACTATTATAGGTTATCAAAAATAGGGGAAAGATCTACTCCCACAAGGGAATATCTGATGTTAGAACATAAAAAATCATAAATAGTAGAAAATGTATACGGAAATTCAATAATTATTAGACTATCAATTCTACAAAAAAGCATAAAGAGAATTATGTATTTCTACATGAAATCGGAAAGAAATTGATACAAATTACTTTATATTTATCCACCTATGAAAATAGGATTTATTTTCTTTATTTTGTTAAATACAGCAATATCTAACGTTCAATTATCCACATTTTATCCAGATTAGACTACTATTTGTTAACATTAATCAGTGTTTGCACATAACTCACATTTTTATTGATGATTTTTATTAGATAAATACAACGACACTAGTAGTTACAATGATGTCAGGAAAATATTATTCACATTCAAGTATATTTTTCCTCATATCCACTATTTTTATTATTTTTCTTCTGATTTTTTGTAGGTATTATGAGATAGGTTTTACTACTTTAAAAGAATACTCCCTAGCACTATGTGGAGATTTCTATAATGCTAGAAGAGAATTTGTATAGAAGTGCATAAAAAAAGACCTCATTTTACATGAAGTCCTTCTGATTTTGTATTTATAAATAGAGTAGTAGAAAAGGAGTATGAATGAAACAACTACGAATAGCCCTCTAATTTCGATTTTTTCAAAAATAGAGAGCTCTTTACTATTATTTTGTTTCCATTGCGTGTAGCACCTGATCTGGAGCTGTTATTGTTACACCGGCACGTACTAAACGTTCGAAGGTACGCATAAACTCTAGTAAATTAAACTGCTTTGGTAGCTCAATAACGCGAAGTTTTTCTTGTGGCAGCTTATCAATTGCCTCGATAAACCATTCACGAACATCACTTGGAATCGTGCGTTCTTTATGACCACGAACTTTTAGTTTTTCACGCATTTCAATTTCTAAAGCGATATATGCATGGAGATTAACCCCCTGATCATATGCATATTTTCTAAATAACGTTTCTTCCTGGTATTTTAGGTAATTACGATGATAAGACTCTTCCGTCACTGGTACCGCAAACTTCTGCTTCAGTAGTGCATGCACATTCTTAAACATCTTCTTAATGTTGTGAAGAGAGTACATAGAATAATGTAAACCGAAATTAAAGACAGCTTGCTCACGGTCACTATTTCTCTCTTTTGGTATATGCTGCGCAATAAGAGGGTAGATACCTTCTTTCGCTGCTGTATCGAGAATTTGATATTGAGATGTTTGATGCAATAGTTTCTTCAATGTATATACAATTTTCGTTGGATATCCTTCTTTTCGATCAACCATGTCACGTAGTCCGCGGATTACACTGCGAATTTGACGATGACAAGTATGTTTTAATACATGAATGAATTTATTCATGTCTGCAGACAATTCACCGATATTCATCTCTTGTAGGATTGCTTCGATAAATTTCGCTTTTCGAGCATAGGTAGCTTTTGGTGTAAATGGATCCCTATGTTGTTCTTCTCCAGCTTCTTTCGAACATAAGAAGTCTGAATGAATAGACAGATATAATGTCGTATATCGTTTGGTATGCTTTACACCTTTTTGCATTTTGCAAATTTTGAATAGGGGATTCCCCGTACATGGTAATGCAGTTGTTAATTCCTCGATAACCGCACGGATCTGATGCGGATATTTTTTATGTAAGAAACGATACATCCCACCGAAGTGAGTTTTGTTTCCTCTTTCGTCCTGCTTGTC
>NZ_JBBOTS010000005.1:0-207554 GCF_038005705.1 Bacillus sp. FSL L8-0199
GTGAGTGATTTTCAAGAGCAAAAGCTCAACTTGAAAGGTCGAACCGGAAATCTGCTTTACTACCGAAATATAGACACTGGTAGAGTAGAAGAGAAGGTAAGGGTTGTAAAAGGTCAACCGCAAACATACTTTACACCGATATTGGATCGGGTATATTTTACAGAGGACGATGTTCGTAAATTCAACTTAGATCGCCTTGGCCAACCATTACCATATATGCATGGTCATATTGTAATGATTCATGAATATGTGTATGATTTTTGGGGGCATTACATACAAGCAGAAGGATTAGCATTATACGGACACTTACTACGTCATTGCTATGGTGATAAAAACTGGTGCTTCCCTGACTTGCCATTATTGGCACAAAAAATGGGGAAAAGCGCAAATACAGTTAAGAAGTATTTGAAAATACTTGAAGACTATGGGTTTGTTTATAAATTTTTAGTGCAAAGTCAGAAAAACAACAGAATGGATGAAAGTCCACTTTATAAAGTAAGAAAGAAAGTTCCTTTCTTATCACAAGACCTGATTAATAAGTTGCCTGAGAACCTAAAAGAGCACCATGAAAAATTCATGAATAGATTAGTAGAAAACTTTGAAGAGATTCCTGAGTTCAATGAAGAGACGGATTACTCTCAAATCTATGATGATCTAACAGAGAGTGGAGAGCTAAGAAAGAAACCTGTATCTCCAATGCATATTCAGAAGACTGAATTCCTAAAGACAAGAGAAATTAGAAAATCACGTTCTGAAAAAGATATTGATATTTGGATGAAGGTATTAGACACTATTCAACATACAAAAAATGTTTCTAAGCCATCATTTGAAACGTGGTTTAAAGGAAGTATATTCCTTCAAAATGGAAGCCATTTCTGTATATACAGTCGAACTAAGTTTACTGCAGACTGGTTAGCATCACATTACAAAGATTTAATTATTGAATCCTTACAAGAATGTACGCATTTTGATGAGGATATCCATACACTTGTTTTTGATTACATGGAAGTAGAAGAAGTACAGCCAGGAGAAGAGTGAGATTTCACTCTTCTTTTTTTTATTACTCAAACCCATCCCTTTTAAATTTTAGAAATACATAGAATATTTCTATGATATAATTTGATTGTAAATACTAGGAAAAGAAGGGATGGTATGACTCAAATAAAGGTTACGCCTGAACGATTAGAACAGGCAGCTAAAACAGTACAAAATACCAGAAACAGCCTAGAATACATACATAAAGATTTATGCAATCAAACTGAATATATCGCTTCTCAATGGAGTGGTGCAACAAGTGATCGTTTTTATCAAATGTTTAATGATAGTAAACCAAAAATGTTTTCTGTTCTCCAAATATTAGATAATATTGCAGATCAACTCACACATGCTGCTGATAAATTTCGAAATGCAGATCAACTCTATGGAGGCAATTTGGTTGAAAATAGCGATGTGAACACCAGCAATTCTTCAGCTCAAAATGAAGAAACTAATATGGGAAAACTAACTAGAGATTTAGCAGGAGAGTTAACCGGAGAATATGATGTAAGACGTGTCTTTGAGGGGGTCGATCCTGATACAGGTAAAAAACTTTCATGGTGGGAGCGTAGTTTAGCTGGAGTAATGGTAGTAGCTGGTATTACACCTATCGGAAAAGGCGTTAAAATACTGAAATCAGGAAAAAAAGTTGCAAATGCTTTAGATGCCGCAGCACAACTAGAAAAGAGGCGAGAAACACTAGCAAAAAACTCAAAGGCTGGAGATGTCTTTGAAAAAGAAATGGAAGCAATTATACGGAAAGAAAAAGTACAATCGGAATTAAATAATCAAGTTACGATTATGACAAAATCAGGGGTTCGAACACGTTTAGATATAGCAGGGAAAGGTATAGATGGTAAAATAGATTTGATTGAATTAAAATCTTCACCAACTGCACCTCTTACAAAAAATCAGAAAAAAGCATTCCCTGAAATTGAAGAGAGTGGCGCAATTGTTAGAAGCAGAAGTAAGCCACCTTTTGAATATCTTGAAGAGATCCCACCAACTAAAGTTACAGTGATACGAAAAAATGACTAGGAGGTTTTTATATGGCACTACATGACGTAGATCAAGTAGATTTAATTTCTCTAGATAATGAAAACGAAGATATAGTATATTTAACTATTTTTGATGCATTGGATTGGGAAGAAGAACATGAACACGCATTACTTTTACAAGAAAAGATAAATAGATATCTAGCATTTATTGAAAGTGGAGAGATATATGAAACAACACCTAAAACAATTGGAAAGAATAAATTTGTAATCCAAGTGTATGCGCTACATGAACGTAATGAATACGGTAAAGAGTTTTATGCCCTAGTACAAGATCATTTACATGAAGCAGGATACGGATTGCAATTTAATCATCGACCAATGGAGTCAATAAATAGCATCCAAGAATAATCTGATTTTTCATACCTCTTGTATTTTAATGTGGTATAATAGAATTAGTAACTGAAGGCGTGTGGTGGGAGGTTGTATCCTTTCTTTCTCTGATTTCAAGAGGGAAAGGAGGTGTAACCGATATGGATTTTTTACAACAATTATTGCAGGATGCTACGAAGTTATTCGTAACAGTATTCATAACAACTTTTGCAACTGCTTATGCAAATAAGCTTGTAAAAGGCAGTAATAAACGTAAAAGAACCACCTCCACGTCAGCCAAACGTAATAAAGGTGGTTCAAAAAGAAAATAAAATTTTTGCAACCTACCACCTAGCGGCAGCAGTTACATATCGGACGGGATGTTACCAGCATCTCGTCTTTTATTATTATGCACTAATTTAAGTAGTTAAAACCATTGATGTGAGATAGTTAATCTCTACACACTCATTATACAACTTATGTTGTCAGAAAACAACTTTTGTCAGAATATTTGTCTTGCTTACATTTAATGGATGACCCTAGTATTCTCCGCCCATCAAATTCTGATACCCTCGCCCATCAAGATTTGATACGCCGCCTATCAGAATTTGATACCCGACAATCCATTTTTTTACAACTCGCCTATCAAAATTTGACACCCTCGCCTATCAAATTTTGATACCCTAAAATTAATACAAGTTTTTATTGTTTATCAACAGCAAAATAGATTTATCCCCAAAAAATCGCCTATCAAATTTTGATATGTGAAAAATCGCCCATCAAAATCTGGTGCACCCCCCATCAAAATTTGATACCGAATTAAAAAGAACTTAATCATATCTTTTTATTATTAATAAATATAAGAGAGTAATAGTTACCTAAGAAATTATCTTACACAAAAACAGATACCACCAAGGATTCCCAAATCATCATAATATTCCACTTATCTACAAAATATTCCAAATACTATCAGTAAATTGTATTATGTAATAGAACCTATTATTACTTTAAAAGGAGATGGAGAGATTATGAAAAATGTATTAAGAAAACTAGGAGTATCTTCACTTGCTCTAGCTTTAGGAGTTGTTTCATTTGGTGTAATATCGCCAAGTGCCAGTGCAGATACAACACAAGCTAAAGCTCCCGTGCTAACAAAAGATCAAATTATCGACAAGTTTGAAGAGATTAATAAGAAATATCCTTACAATGTTGAATTCTCAAAAGAAGATGCTGATTTTGTAAGAACATACGCAAAATCACCTGTGTTTGGAGAAACAGAGGCAGCTACTCTTGCTAGGAATTCTCAATACTTTAATAAAAGTGGCGGGGGATCTGGTATCTCTGCGACTATGAATGGTTACGTATGGGATGAAATTAATGTTGTTAATCACACATACGGAGCATATTTCTCAACTAAGGTAAATAGTGGTAGTGCAAAAAAGATAGTAAACTCTGTTACAATTAATGCATACGGTGCTGTAGGACAAGGTGGGGTTGGACGAGTGTATAGCAACACATTAAGTGATTCTAATACGAACCAAAACTATTTATACTCAGATATAAGTGGTGGTTATTCAGCAGTTGTTGCATATACTAGTAAATATGCGCAAGCAAAAGTAACGAATAATTACGGAACTTTCACTATTTCTACGTACTAAGACATAAAATGAAGGTAGGTGAATAAGCTTGCTTTCTAATTTCAGTTTTACAGGTGCAATAATGTCTATTGTGATTATTGCTATTGTAGGAGTTTTAATAGCATCAATGCTTAAAAGAATTAGAAGAAAAGAACGATAAAAAGAGCCAAAATTGGCTCTTTTTTGCATGTAAATGTAGCTCTTAATTAGTTAATTATGTAATCATATTCACTTATCGAAAGTAAAAAATTACTATATTTGTATAATATTATATATTGTTGGATAATTCTTCATACTGTTATAATGAATTTGGTAATTGAATTGACTAAATAAGGATATTCAATTATAATAAATGCAGATAAGAACATCAGTTCGATTTTCGAAAGGGGAATTTTTTACATGTCTACTTTATCTCAAACCACTCAACAACTAATCATGGTAGGACAAATTTTAGAAAGCAGCTTAGAAAGAATTGAAACAATTTTAACTACATATGATGCAGAAATTATTTCAGACAATGAGTAACGATAATGAGTTAAGTACAAGTAGATGATGAGGTAAAATTCATAAGGGTGTGCGCCTAGAGTTTATGAGTTTTACTTTGTTAAGGAAATGAATATTCGAAAAATGGAGTATTCAAATTTACTATGTTCAAGTTCAAACAGGAGGATTACATGATTAGAATTGCAATTGGAATCAAAGAAAAAAACAAAAACTACATACCGGTAGGTATTTACATAGATGGCTCTGTGAAGGAATTAACAATGAGTGATCTTACTGAAAAAGAATGTGATCACTATAACGAATTATTAAAATCTATGCATAGGAATATTTTTCACTAAGAAGAAATGATAGCATATACAAGTTCAAACAATATAAAAAGGGAAGAAATGACTCTTCCCTTTGAATTAGTAATTATTCAGTGTACATTAAAATAGGATATCAACCACCATGATCTCCATGTGCGTATTGAACGATATCAGGAGCTTTCTGTTCCACCTCAGGTGATTGAACACCCAACGTCAAAGTCAAAACTGTAATAATCCCAATTAAACTTGATATTGCTTTCTTCATTTTAATGCCCCCTTATCAAAAGATTTTTTTCTTGCTTGAGAACTTGAATAGAAGTATTTGCTCGCTTTAGAATCGTTGTTCTCTTGATAAAAACGAATTGCTAATTGCTCCTGGTACTCTTGAATGTATTCATATAGCTCTTCTTTTTCAAAATATGAAACTCCTGCTAGAACAATTCCCTCAAATTCTTCAACAAGAGCATTTCCATTAAGAGCATTTAAAATCTCAAAATGATGACAATACTCTTTGTTGCCTAATTCAATACATAGTTGATGTCCTCTTGCAATTAACGTTGCTGCTGTGTCATGCTCTCCTAGCTTATAACGTTCCTTCGCTTCAATGAATATCGCTTTGAAATGGTTTGGTTTTTTCTCAGACACCTCAGATAAATATCTGATAGCCAACTCAGACATATTTTGTCCAGCGTACAGAAGACCTAAGTTATGACGAACCATAAGAATAAACTTCTCTTCATTAAGTTTTTGAAAAATATCCATTGCTTTCACGAGATGCTCTTCTGCTAATATCCATTCTCTTAAATTGGTACATGCCATTCCTAAAAGGTTCTCACAGAATCCAACATTTCGCTCATAATTCTCATTCTTTTCAAAAATCTCTTTTGCTTTTGTTACATATTTAACAGAGTTAAGCGATTCATAAATATCATAATGAAAAGCCCCAAGCTTGTAGTAAAACTCAGCTTTTTCAATCTCATCTGGAACCAATTCGAGAAGAGATTCAGCTTTATCGAAATGTTCTTTTGCAATTGTATAGTTACCAATACCAGAAGCATGAATGGCTTTAAAGAAATGATAGTAGTAAGTTAAAAAGTTGTTTGTTGGAATCTCAAATGCTTCAACCTTATCAAAGCTATTTGCAGAGACACCTAAGTTATCTACAATGTATTGGTAGCGGAAGTCTAGAAGGGAGTAATATAATAGTAGATTCTGATCTTCTTCTATGTTATTAATCTTTTTATCAATCTCTTCTTTTAGTCTATGCGCTTGACCAATTCTTCTTGCACGGATTTCTATATACCATTCATTTAAAAGTTGTGTAATCTTCTCGTTCCCCTTAACTGAAACGTTCATAGTATCCTCCTCATCCCATATATATATGATATATCTTAATAAATATCATAACAGAAATTAGATAAAACTAAATCCATCTTATACCATTTCTCAATAAAATACAGAAAATTCAGTTAAATTAAAAAAAGCCCTCGTTATATGTTTTTTGAGGGCTGCCGAAAAATGACGATTAATAGACTCAATAAAAGTATAGCATAAAAAAAGGGGGATTTACATAAATTTAATGTTTTGTATGATTTAGTAAAACAGATAAATTGCACGATCTTAGAGGATATAATAAGATAAAAGAGGGGATTTACAAATTAAGGATACAGGGGGAATATGGTATGTCAAAAGTAGATTTAAAGATTCAAGGTGAAAAGAAGGACATAGAAAAACTATTAAATATTATTTCTAATTCTAAGGAAGTTAAAATTGAAGCGGCAAGTGAACCATCAACTACAAATGTATCTTTCGCAAGATTGGAAATAGAAGAACAATAGTAGCTAAAAAGAAGCTTCCTCTTTCTGATAATTATAAGAATTTAGTTATTAAATTCTAATTGATATCTTTATGCATTTTTATTATAATAAAGAGGTATCGATACATCAGAGGACGCTCTGATTAGTTTCATGTTGTAGGGGTATAACATGCGACATTCACTTCAGTTCATAAAATCAAATTCACTTATAAAGTGTGCATAAAGCAAAACAAGCCTTCCTGCCGATCAGGAGGGTTTTGCTTTATTTACCTACTTACTTTTAATTAGTTTACATAAGAAATCTTATCGGCAGTTGTGAAATGTAAGAAAATCCCATCTCAAAAAGACTACATTACTTATATTTATGAGATATTAAGTATAAATATAAATTTATATGAAATTGAAATTCTATGTATTTTTACATAAAGATGGAAGAATGCTAATATACTATTTTCTATTATTATAAAAAGTATTTCTTATGAAAACCTCATATCTCAAAACAAAAAGTATTCTTGCTTTTTGAGATGAAATAAAAAATTAGATTATAGATTGAGATTTTATCCTCCTCCCTCTTTAATGAAATAATTCAACGTTATTTCACTCACATTAATGATTGCATAAATTGTAAAAAGCTATTATAATGAAAGTACAGAACATATGTCATATGAATATATATGATTTTCCTAAAAAGAGGCCCTCTATTGCAGAGGGTCTTTTTTTGTCTATAAATAGTTTCCTATATAATAGGAAGAAACTCGCTTAATTAAGAAATGATACTCTTGATATTGGTCATTACACTTCTATTGTGATCTGATAATTCACTTAGGTTGATTTGTTGTATGTATTCAGTGATAATGGCTAACTTTTGGCTGGAAGTGTTCATAGCTATTGATGGATTGAATAACCACACCGGTTCTTCTGGTTCCATAAAAGCATAATACCTTGTATCTCCCGTTTCTAAGTTACTAATTTTATATTCAATTTTACGATTATCATTATAGTTCTTTAGGTATGTAATTTTTACATAATTAGAGCCGTCCAGACAGCGGCTAATAATATCTCCTTTAGCAATGTCCTTTAAATGAACAATTCTTTGATTATCTTCAATAACCTCATATATGTTAACTGAACATGGGACAGTAATAGTAGTTATTTCTTTTGTTTTTAGATGCTGTGCTTTTATTTGAAAAGTATCGCCCTCAAGAGGATGTTCTATTTCTAATGCCAGCATAATGCCGATTGTATACCCTGGAATTATAATGTGTGTATTTCCTGTTGTGAGGAAATCAGTAATTGGCTTTTTTAAAAATAACCCTTTAAGAGCTGCTGCTTCTAATTGTTTTATTGTTTCTTGCGTATGGCTCATATGGAATCCTCCTTCTATATTAGAACACTAATTGTAATTGACCTTCCATACTCTTCTTTTCTTCAGAAGGACGTAATTCAAATATGTCTTCCTTATCAAATCCTTTTATATGTTCTGGGTGCATAGAAAACCATGGTGCGTATATCCTGCTTTGTATTTTTACTAAATCGATAGCAATTTTACTAACATCACAAGCGGCACCTCTTAATGAATAATTGGATGCGGGTAAAAATGTAGATCCACATCCAACACAAGGATCATTAATAGTTTGCTTTTTATACTTTTCTGCCATTATAGGATTATCTGCATCTGTATATGCTATTTGTGTCATCATGATAGATACTTGGTATGGTGTTGGAAAATATCCTAATCCATCTTTATAACCTTTGCCTGTTTGCTCACATAAAACATGGGACATATAATCGGAAGGATATTTTTGCATTAAAAACATATCGAAATTTTCATAGTAATGCTGATTTAGTTTTTCTGATATGTTTAACGGCTCATCTGTTAATGCTAATCCCCAGTGAAGCCAATGAGCAAATGAGTCAATTCTAGAATCATAATGATCTACGCATTTCATAAGCATCTTTTTAGTGAATTCAAATCCTGAATTCCCTGGCATTACCCATTCTATTTGAGGAATTGGACCGGATCCTTCAATAGTTTCCTTTTCTAATATTTCAAACCAATAGTTCCATCTTCCCCAAAGTAAATCATCATAAGCATATAAGAATGGCAGTAACCATCCTCTTTTATGAAACACCTCTAAATGATTTTTTGGTAAACCACCAATAGCTTCCGCAAATTGAAATAGATGCTGCTGTACAACAAATAACTGTTCCTTCGAATAATCTTCAATTCCATAATAAGCACTCTTTTCTTTTGATTTCATCTTCATCCACCTTTCATGAAAAAAAGACCTTCAGTTGTTTTTGAAGGTCTTTTTGCTTAATTTATTCAACTGGGCGCCAAACTGGTGAATAGCCGTCATCAGCTAGGCCTTGCATAATTGTGTTGCGATCTTCTTCACAAGTTGCATATCTTTTTTGCTCCTCGCCCATTTCATTTAACCAAATAACTACAAATTGATAATTAGCCATAGATAGTTATCTCTCCTATTTTTGAATTTCATTCTTTGCATCTACTTTTCTTTCATGCTTAGTACAAAAAACATAAGGCATATTTGTATAGTAGCTTGAGCCATGCTCATAAATAGTGACTGTAGGGTATTTTCGTTTAAATTCTTCTTGGTCAGCTATATGCATTTCTACTAAAGTTGCACCAAGAACAGTCTGCCTAATATTATCTGACCAGCCTTCAGAAACTAATTGTTTTCGATTCTCAAGCATTTCTTCTCTTGTATTATGGAACACTTCAATAGTTTCGAGCGTTTCTTTTTTACCAATAATCATTAATAGTCATCCTTATCTATTTATTATTTTTAGTTAACCAGGATAAGTCTTTTGGCTGGTATCCATAATTAATAACTGTACTAATCTTTCTTTTACCGCATTTTTCACATTCCTTATAATGATGCTTGACAGTATCTTTTATTGTCATCCATTTATGAATAATACACATAAGATATCTTCACCTTTTTCTTTATAAACCATTGAGCTATAATCTTCCACGGTATATCTGTTTAATTTGTTTATCTGTAAATCCCTCATATACTGCAAATACCTCAGAGAAATCAGATAAGCATAGATCAATAATAATATTGTCTGCTGTTCGAATATAAAAGTATTTAACTAAGCCATGATAGTCTTTATATAAATAGTAATTTTGGATAATATACTTGCATTTGTTCATCCTTAAGACGTTGTAGAGCTGCTCTTTTGTAGCATCTATATCAAATATTGATAATTGACCGTCAATCCCCATTTGCTGTACTGTTTACTCCTTTTTAAAAAATACTTCTACTACACGTTTGCATAAAGAAGAAATCTCATGAGGGTTACTTACTGTTAGTAGAAATAAATCATCTTGATCTTTATGTCCATCCATTAATGGTAATAGCAGCTCTCTGCATTTAGCTAATTCTGATAAAAGCTTTTCATTTTCATTCTCTAAATTTTTGTTATGAGCCTCCGACTTTTTTAAAGAGATTCTTAAATCATCAATTTCCTTACGATATAACTTTAATTGATTTGTAGCATGATCAAAGTCATCTTTTAATAACTGATACTTAGTTGAACCTTTCATTTTAGCACCCCATTTTTTCAAATGACTAGTATTTATG
This sequence comes from Bacillus sp. FSL L8-0199, assembly GCF_038005705.1. Lineage (NCBI taxonomy): Bacteria > Bacillati > Bacillota > Bacilli > Caryophanales > Bacillaceae > Bacillus > Bacillus sp. FSL L8-0199. The sequence continues at coordinate 10,276 of NZ_JBBOTS010000005.1, forward strand.
TACACCACATCTTAAACATTTTCGTTTACCTATCTCAAAACAAAATCTCCAATCATGTCCAATAAGAAAACATTTTATTTTAGGATTTAATTTGATATTGCCTACAGAAGTTTTCATGAAAAGTAATTCACCTTTCCATATCCACATCTAGTACAATGCCATTGTCTTTTTACAAGTTCTCCATCTTGATATGTCGCATATGAAAATTTCCAAATGTGACCTTTAAAGTTCTTACATATAAACCTTTGAATTTTAGAAGTCTTTTTCATTTGATGGACCCTCAACTAAAATTAAGTGCATCTAATTTATTTTGTGCATCTACAAAGTAATTGTGATCTGCTGTACTTGCTAATTTAGCTAATAAGTCAACTTTATACCCATATTCAACATCATCTCGTTGCAAGAATGCAATAACTTCACCAATGATTTCGTCATCGGTAGCATTAGAACATATTAAATCTATTAATTTTTTAATATCTTTTTCCATCAAACTCTTCCCTTCTGCTTCTTGTATTTTTCTGAAATTAATTCAATTACATTTCTTATTGTTAATGGCAGCCAACCAACTATTATTAATAAAGCAAACACTGGATATAAGAGAAATCCTCCCCAACGATCTGTACATACTGACCAAATCCATATTATAAATCCAATTAACAGATACACGATGATTCCGCATAAGATCCATTCTGTAGTTGTCATATCAGTACCTCATTTTTTATATGATAATTTTATTTAATCTTTTGGTTTATACAGCATTCCTTTTTTCTTTAAACTATCATAATCTCCCTTACTCCTAATTCCACATCTTGTACAGTGCCAGGTGTACTTAGGTGCGAAGATTCCAAAATAACCATTACTATTTTGAAGAATATGACCTTTCTTTTTACATATCAATCTAAAAGGAAATTTTAAAATTAGATTTAACAGTTGCAAGTTCATTTCACCTCTAATCTCCCGTAATCATGATTCAATTTAGTTTTCTACTAACCCCACAAAGCCACATACCGCTATTCCATTGACACCAATATATGAATCAATAATCTTATCAATTTTAGATTCTGTTAAAGGCTCGTCAAAATCTAAGAAAACACTTGCACTTCTTAAGTCGAAATCACGAACAACAAATTCATATTTAAATTTTTTTGCTTTTTCCTGTTTTTCAGAACACTCACCACAAGTCCATGTATGACAATTACTGATAATCACCATTGCTTCGTTTGGCTTTCCGCAGTCTTTGCAATTCATCCTTCTTCCTCCAGTTTCTTTTTATAATTCTGATGCACCTTTTAAAATTTTCCACTTCATTCTAAAGAAATCACCGTTTAACCGAACTACTTCTTCACTTAGTTCCCAAACCAATACTTCATTGTCAATACAACATATTGAATCATATCTAAAATCCAAGCACTCTGCTTTATCACCTTCTTTTATTTCATCTAACATCTGACCAAATGATAAACCTTCAGGATTGTTCATTTTGCTCCCTCCACTTTTATACAAAATAACTATTTTATTTTTTACCCAGTCAATTAACCCTAAAATTGGTCCACCAACTACAATAACTATCCATGCTATTACAATCACTATTGTTATAATAGGCATTCCTATCAAGTATGCTGCCCATGAAACATAACCGTCTCTCTTCCACCATTCATGAAATGGATTAAATCCCATCATCTTTCATCACCTACCTTTACGGCCAAATAATCCTTTTCTTATAAATTAGTCATCATAGTCAGTATCATCAATTGCAATAAACTCTTTGTTGCATTTCGGACACTTCGCTTCGTATTTAGGCCAATAGGTATCGTCATAAAACCTGAATTGACTACCTTCTCCGCAATGAGTACACTCCCAGTACCCTTGCATATATCCACTAGTTGTCTCTGGCTTATCGCAATTAACGGAATACACTAGATAAGGTTTATCTGGATCATAATGTCGAGCATACATAAAAGGTGTTAATTTAACCATTTCTCATACCTCTTTCTATTAAATAAGGATTTCCATTAGTTTATTTCTATCTTTTTAAATATAATTTCCTCGCTGGTAATATAAGATTCGCATCCGTCAAATCCACATGTTTCTTCCCATAATAGACAATAAGCTCTTTTAATGATTTGTTCCTTATCTACTTCATTTTGTATTTTCCATGGAGACTGACCATCAATATCCTCTGGTTGTGCTAGTTCTTCTCGATCTTGTATGATTGCACCTAATCGCTCATAAAATTCACTTTCAGCCTTCTTGTAATCTAAAAAGTATTTATCCCCATAGCTATATCCCATTGCATCAAGAGTTGTTATTTTATAACCTTCCATCTATTATTCACCTCGTCAATTTATTCTTCAGAAGGAAGTGAATCCTCTACTAGATTATATAAATCTTCAATAAATCCATAAGCATTTTCAATAACTCTATCACTTTGATGAATTGTTTCTTCACAAGTTATTTTATTTGTTATCATGAATTCTTTTACTCTATTAAGAACATTTTCTGCTTGAATGCGAGTATATTCTTTTTTATATTGCTGCTTAATAAAATCAACCTGACTCCATGTTTTTATATTATTAAAACGTCCTTTCATGTAATCAATACAAACATGATCAATACTGCTAGGCGGTGCATTAAAATATGTAGAGGATGATCTACCAGAACTTGTAGTATATGTTAGGGTAAGTCCACCCTGAGAATCTTGTTCCATTTGAAATGTTGGTAATCCCATTATCTACTCGTCTCCTTTTTGTTCTTTAATTGTCATTCCTTGTTTTTTATAAACTTCTATTGCTGCAGGTGGAGAGAATTTAGAAGATGACCATTTTATTTGATTAATTCGCTCTTTATGTTCCTCTGCATAATAGAAAAATCCCATTGAATCAACCGCAAATATCATTCCCAGTTCAGGACTTTTATGTAGTTCACACTCTGCATTTAGACAAGTAACATGATTTCGATATGGTATGCCATCAACCTCTGTATATAATTCATGCCAAAAAAACAAACCACAATGTGGACAAAAATATTCTCTAATCATTGGTAGAATCTCCTTCGTTTTCAGGATGTTTTCGTTGCTCTTCTTTATACCAGGGTTCATTAATAATTTTCCAATCACTCTTCATTACATGAGGTGATAGTTTTAATTGTGATATTCTTTCTCTTGTTTGGATAGCCCCAAAGCTGTTGCAGAAAATGCTTACTGTTCCATTTGTAGCGTAGCATTTCTTATTATCGGTGATTGTTTTAATAGCTTCTGAAATGTGCAAAATTCCACCGTCCTTCTAATCGTTCACTTGAATGATTGTCTCAATGTATTTTTCTCCTTTTAGATTAACTGGTTCTAAGCTTATGATAGTACCAAATCTAGAAGGCATGCCAATAGCCATATATTCCCCATTCGCTGCAATATCTTGTAGTTGCTTATAAACATCTTCTTGAAATGGATAATGTTCTGTGATTTCCATTACTATCACACCTCCACTAATTCTTTTTCTTTATTATTAGATTCCTCTTCTACTAAACGAGCAAGATACATCATTCCATCTTTGTAATAGAAATAGTAAGGTTTATCTAAGTTATTATTTACTTCATCTTTAAAAGAGAGCATATCATCATTAAGCGTTTCATATGTTGCTAGTTCATCATCATGAGTTACAGAACGAGCTAACATAATAATCTCCTTTTGAACGAACCATTGGCTCTCAATATCATAACGTTTCTCTAATTTCATATCTTCATTTAATTCAGGCTTAATTTGTTCAAGTTGCTCCTTAAATCCTGATATCTTCATTGCATATTTAGAAGCTGCAATAAGAATAGATTGATCCATTATAAGTTGTTCCTGTAGTGATAATTCTTTCATGTTAAATAAGCCCCCTGCTAATAATTATTTTCATACAATCATATGTTAAGAGAAACATATAGTAATATATCATTGTACGATGTTTACTTATGGCATTTATCTCATAGATTTCTATAATAAAATGTATCCATGAGATAAATGGGTGAAAGTATGTTTAAAGGTATTCATCAAAACGAGGATTGCGTGATATTTGTTGTTAAGAATTGCTTCACAACAGGATTTTGTTGCTTTTTTAACCAGCTGACATAAGCTAAATTGTCTGCACCATATGTTCCAGATCTCTTTGAATAAGGTACCTCTTTTTCAAATTGTGCCCATAGACGAATATGTTCTTCTGGGTGTGCTTGTGCGAACGTATTTGTAATAAAAATTGATTTTGATATATGTTCCATACTCATAGATTTGCCTCCTCGAATAGATTTAATTGGTTTTCATCAATTAGTACATTGTAAATATGCTCAATCTTTCCGTCTTTAATGTGATATTCATATGGCATGTTTACATAGCGGCCATCAAGTAAAGGCGCTTCATCGCCAGTTAATAAATCTCCTAGCTTGTCTGCTGCGTAGATTTCATTATTTATGTCCATGTATGCCATTCCAATAGGTGTTACAGATGCATACGTAACAATAATCGTTTTTTCTACTTTTAGAGTTAATTCATGCTTTGTACCACAACGATTACAAACGACAGTTTCACTTTCTTTAAGTTCATCTTCAAATGAATTAGATTCATGCAGGGCATCAGAAATAGCATCTTCAAAATAGGTTTCTATCTTATTTCCGCAACTACATACCACAGACTTGTTTCTATATGTAGGTTCTTTCATCATTAATGACATAATAAACATCTCCTTTGGTGTATTACATATTATTTTAATGAAATGTATTACTCAATATTATTAAAATCATCCTCAAACGGATTAAATTCTTGTACAGCCATAGCATCTTGGAAGTTTTCGATAACAACTTCATCTGTTGTATTAGTGCTATCAAATGTACGAACTGGTAAAACGATTTCAAGGCAATCTGGATTACCATCTAATAATCGTAATTTAAACGGTCTTAATGCTTCAAGAAATTCAAAATGAACATAATCATCAGCGCCGTACTTAGATAATGCATCTTGAAGATATCGTACGTTTACGCATAATTCTATATCAGGGCCTTCTCCTTTTAGTGTTGTAATATCTTCTTGAAATGCACCAATTTGATTTTCAAGAGTAGAAATACGACATTGATTTAATTCAGGCTTAATTTTAATGCGAATAGGTTTATCTTCATTCATTACTGTAGCTCTTGTAAGCATTTCTTTTAATGGACCAGCAATAAAAGTTACACCAATATTGGCTTCTTTAAAAATAAGGCGCTCTGTTGCTGGGTAGTTGCCATCGAGTAGACGTGTTGAAAGACGCACATCAAAAAATTCATAGATTAATTGTGAATCCGATAAATGTAAAAGCACTTCACCAGAATAAGCATCTAAGTGTTTCTTCACTTCCTTTAAAACTGAAGCTGGAACAACTGCATTAAAATCAGGTAAATTTTCTTCATCCATCTCATGAACATATTGAGCTAAACGATGAGAGTCTGTCGCTACGCATTTGAAATTATTATCAAGAATTTTATGTTCTACACCAGTTAAAATTGGACGTGTCTCACTAGCAGAAGCAGCATACATCGTTTTATTATACATGGTGCTTAAAATATCACTATGTAACGAAATAGATACAGATGTAGCCGGATCAATATCAGGCATAGCTGGGAACTCATCACCACTTACGCCATTAATACTAAACTTAGGTCGCCCAGACTTAATAACTGCTTTATATTCTTCAATTTTAATTGCAGTATCCTTATGTTGTAGCTTTTTAACGATATCCACAAATTTTGCTCCAGGGAAGCAAACTGAACCACCATTTCCAGCTGTAATTTTAAAGTTAGATTGATCTTCATTTTGTTTAATAGTAGCTTCTTCAATATAGTCTCCATTCACTCCACGGAATGTTAATAAATCAGGCTGAATATCAATGTAAATATATGTAAAAATCTCAATTGTAGTTCTTTTAGAAATTGCTTTTTCAACTTTTCCTACGGCTGCTTTTAATGAATCTGTTTGTATTGCCAAAGTCAGTGTTGTTTTTAGTTCTTGTTCAATTTGTTCATCAATTTGATTGATATTGACTTCATCTTGAGTAGCTGTTGTCATATGAATTCCTCCTTAGTTATACAAAAACATCCCCCGGAGGGGGGGTGTAATACATTACAATAATAACAGGTTTTGTTTGAATAACTCAAGAATAATCTACTTATTCCCTATTTGAATAAGAGGCTTCTTCTCTTTTAAGCAAATTCTCTCTTTTTCTTCTATATACTCTTTCGCACTATCCAGACCTCTTTTATCAGCTGGTTTTTCCCACCACTGATGTAAAATACTTTTCTTCACAGTATCATAAATTAAAACGAGATGTTGATAGTGATAGAGACAGATATAATGAGTCCTATGTTCTTCGTTCCACTGTAAATAAGCTTTCCACTTTTTACTCTCTAATGGAGGTAATCCTTTTAACGCACGATCTATACAATCAGATATTTGCTTCATAACCATTACGCTGCCACCACATAGATGTCAAGATACTGACAAATTCCTTCATGTTGTTCTAGCATTGTACCTTCCAAATCAATAGAATTATTTGCTAAACCTTCGAGTTCTTCATCACTTAGATGGTCGTAATTATCACTATGTAAGTAAATAAGTAATGGATTTACATTATCCTCTTCAGTAGTTTGTTCGAGCATAATAATAAGACCAACTTTATCTTCTAGCATTTCTTCTACTTTTTCACGTATTGTTTCTTCATTGTTTTCCATGATTAGTGCATTTGTTGCCTTGTTAAATAATTTATATTTTTGGTCCATCTGATCCATCTCCTAGTAATTTAGATTATTGATCTCTTGTAAATAAATATATCTTGCTGCTAATTCTTCTGCTTCAGACTCAGCTTCAGCAACTAACTCTTCTTTATATTTCCAATAATAATGAAGAGGAATATCAGTATAAAGTTTATAATCTACATCTCCATCCCCTTCATAACCACAATCAGGTGACCAAGAATTAAAACACGCATGTTCAATTAGCAAACGATAAATGCCAGTAGGTAATTCTTTTAATTCATCAGGACAATTATAGTCTTCGAAAAATTCCCAAGTGACTTCATCGAATGCATCACAAACTTGCTTTGTAAAATATTTATCACCAAGTTTAATTGTCTCAATATAGCGAGCTGGTTCCCCGAATTCTTTAAAATCACCATTTATATCAAAAGTATAGGATGTCCCTTTTCTTTCAGGAGCATATATGCCCTCACCATCTTTAATGTAAGAAGTATATTCATCTTCAGTTTTACCTATCTTCATTTCTATTAAATGGCAAGGTGTAGCAGTAATATTCTCCCACGTTTTAATTTCACCATTCTGAATAAGGATCAATATCATACTTTGACAGTTACAACCACGAGTAGTAGTCCCTAGTTTTTCCGCTACCATCCTATTGCAATCAGGCTTATTTGATATTGGTTTTGGTTTAGGTAAATTTAAAAATTGTAAATCTGTCATTGTATGATTCTCCTTATTCTCTTTATTTGTTATTTTATAGTTTTAATTAATCGCAATCATAGTGACTATAAGATTTCATAATATGTGCAACTTGATGAGCGTATGATTCATCTACATTAATTACAAGATACTGATTATGTGCCTGCCTTCCAGAAGCTTCACGTCCTTCTGCAATTGTATCTAACATTCCAGCTAACACTTTTTGTTCATTAGTAGATAAAAATTCAACTAAATCACTAGATTTAATAACAGTAAATTTATTATTATGAGCAAATTTATCTAGTTCTAGAATATCGTCATTCTTGCCAGTTAGCTTAGCAATAGTTTCATCACGCTCTTTTATGTCATGAAGAAGATTTTCGATATTTGATTTCAGATTTTGTATATCTTCTTCTTTTTCGTTATTATCGTCTTGTTCTTCAGCTAATTTTGTTTTTAAATCTTTTATTTGGTCTGTAGCTTTTTCGATGTCGTCGCTAAGTTGAGAAATTAATTCATCCTTATGTTTGTTTTCTGCATAAACTTGATCTAATTCTAAAGATACATTTAGTAATACTTCAGTTTGTTTATGCATTGCCTCAGTATGTTCAATAATAGCTTCTAGTGTGTCTGGTGTAATTTTTTTCATCATTATAAACGCCCCTTTTAATATAATAGTTGATAAATTGGAGGATTGTAGGGATTAGCGATCTCTTCCCCAAGCTCCCATACTTCAAAGCTTTGTGTCATCTTATTTGTATAAACTACATGTATAGAAGGTGTAGCCCAATCACTTGATAGATGTGCTTCCATTTCATGTGGATCTACATAACTATCTTCTTTTGTGTAAATTGTAGCTGAAGTAGAATACCATTCTTCAGCTAATCCGGCTGAAACAGATTCAATTTCATTCTTATTTTCCTCTATAAATTGAAATACAGCCTTCCAATCAATACATCTATTTCCTTGCTCATATGGCTTTTGACGCCCACAATCAACGAAAATAAAATCATGAAAAATAATAGTCTCTCTCATGTTTCATTACCTCCAATAAATGCATTAGAACTCTTATAAAGCAAAGAGGTCTAATGCTTGTTGTCCTTCAATAACTTGTTTATTTTTACTAACACCTTTATTGTATTCTCGAATGTTATCAACCTGTTTTAGAACATTATCAAACATATCAAGATAGTCAGAGACTGTTTCTTTTGTACGTCGAACATCTTCGCTTGTTGCTCGGCCAGCTTTCTCTTCTTCTTCAACATGAGTAATAAGCCCCTGCGCAATTTTACGTACTGTCTCCATTCCACCTTCAATTGGATTCATTACATAGCCATCGTAATCCTGGAATTCAACAGACTGCATCTCTTCGAAAGATTGATTCTTACGAGCAAATATATCATGAACAGTATCAAGCTCTTCTAATACATCATCTTGCATTAATTGTTTTGCTAATGCATTCATACCATCACCGCTATCAGCCATTGCACGTAAGCCTTCTTCTGAAAACTTACCTTGCATAGCGAGAGCAGCATCAATCTTACGAGCAATCAGATTTAATGCTTTTTCTTGAATTGTCCCACGATAAACATACGTAAATACTTTTACGTTTTTCGTTTGTTTTAATCTCCATGATCTTCGAGATGCTTGCATATAGTCATAAGTACTATAATCTAATTGGAAGAAATGAATGTTAGGGAATGCGAGCAAATCCAAACCTACTTTTACTAGACGAGGGTTTGTAATTAATACATCCCAATCATGTTTTTCCATCATGTCATGTAGCCAAGCTTCACGAGAGCGAGAGTTCTTCGGCATTTTAATACCATCATAGCTTCTGCCATTACGTAAAATACCTACTTTAAAGCCACGCTTTTTAAATTCATCATATAAGTAAGTATCCATCTGATTCCAAGCTTCTGTTCCTGTATATTTCACATAAACAAGATTCTTTCTGCCATGCACATATACTTCTTCATCAACGGTATTGATAAGTTGTTGTAACTTAGCTGGCATGAATTCATTTGTATCAAAATTACGTGGTTCGCCTAATACGAACTGCTTACCTTCTGAGTTATATGTTGAAATTTCAGGAACATTGAATGGAGCATCAGCGTACTGATACATAGCATTCATAAATGTAGAGACACTAGCCATGCCTTTTAAATCGTCTTCACTTCTAATTGCAGTAAGCATATCTTTAGCAAGTGAATTATAAGCTAACGCATGCTCTTCTGACATATCTACAACCACAGGAATTTCTTCATATGGAGGTAATGCATAACCCATATCATTTAGTTCTAAAAATGCACAATTGGCCATTAAATGAATTGGGAATAAATGAGGAGAAATACCAGGCTTTTGCAGTGTATTTTTCTTCAATCTACCTTCAATACTTCTCGTGTTAAATTCAGAAATACCATATCGTTTATTAAAGACTGTTTCGTCATAATAAGTGATACTTTCTTTCAACAATTGTTTTGGATTAAGTCTTGCTAATAAATAGAAGACATCACGAGACATACCACCCATTAATGTACCAGTAAGTAGAATTTGTTTCTCTGTATGATTAATCAATTGACCGAATGCTTGTCCAATTGCGCTATCACCAGATTTATATTCATGAACTTCATCGGCAACTAAATATTTAAAGAAGCCACGAGGTAATCTTTTGTTAATGTACCAAATAGGTGATACTTTTCTATATCCAGAATCTACTGGTAACTTTTCTGGTTGCCATAACACATACCCACATTCCTGTGTTGGTTCCGCTGGTACATATCGTTGTGTTAATGTATCTAAAACCCACTCTTTCACTTCTGATTTTGGCAATGTGCTTGTATCTACATCATTACGACAAACAAGATTCTCTTTTGTCATGTTTTTAACGAATCTTTCAGAGCTTTTGTTAAATCGACCAAAGAAGTTTTCACCTGCTACTTTATCGCCACGTCCTTTTAAAATACCACCACATTTTGGGCAATAAAAACCTGTATCCCCGCATGTTAAAACTTGCCTTGTATCGCCAGACTCTGGGTTTTGAATGTATGTTTTTTCAAATCTAACTTTATATTCAGGTTTCACAACACGTTCTTTTACTCTCTCAGTTGTACCATCTTCATGAAAGACTGTGCGAGAAATGAATTTTGTTTGCTCAGGATCTACTTCATCCACATGATAAAGTGTCATGTCATCTTTCTTTGTTCTCCAATCTTTAATTGGCTCCAGCGGAAATGTAAACTTAGAAAGCTCAGAACTAATGATGTAATACTCCCACTGCTCAGGCTTTTTAAATTTGCGCTTTCCTTTGCTATCAATGAATACATTCGCATCTTCTATCTTCTTCACATCAGTCCAATGATTAATCATATGAGTTTTACAATTAGGAATACGTTCCCTAATTTCCCTTGCCCATTTTTCAACCATAATACTTGGAGATAAAACAATGACACGCTGCGGCTTAGGATTATGTTCTACATTTTGAATGGCAGCTTCAGTAATATAAGGAATAATCGCTCCTTGCACTGTTTTACCTGTACCCATTTCCCCAATTAAAAAGCAAAAGGCTTCTGTTGAAAGAGTATTAACAATCCCCATAATAGTATTGGCTTGAGGTGGATATAAACCTGTTATCCCTTGTTCATTTGCTTGCAAGTTCACATCATAAAAAGCAGGATGATGCTTCTGTTCAGCTGGATCAAAGCATACCTTTACATTCTCTTGGATACGCTGACCTAATTCAGCAGCAAAGTGTGTTAAGTAATCATCAGTAGTTTGGCATTTATCTAATATCGGTTCTACTGTATCATCTTCTTCAACTGCAAACTCTAATTCATAACTTTGAATACCATCTGTAATGATAGATTCTAATTCTTGTTCAGTAACACGTAATAAGCCAGCTTTTAAATCGTAATCTGATCCATAACATTTTACAGATAACGCCTCATATCCACCATTTTCTTCTAAAGCATTAATAATATAATCAGCCCATTCTTCAAGCATTGGCGTATTGTATCTATCATTAAGAACTTCAAAGATTTGTGCTTTATAATCTCCATCCCAAGCTAAGATTAACTCAGCTAATTCTGCTGGCATTTTTCTTGGCTCGTTGCCATCCGCAATGCGCTTCTCTTCGTCTTTGAACCATTCTTTACGAACCTTCAAATCAAGTTTTGCATTCTTTGAGATTAATAATGTATGTGTTAAATCATCGGATTTACCAGAATACTCATCATAGCAAGCTTTTCTGTCAGCAATAGAATATACAGAATGTTTTTGATGTCCTTGTTCATAGTGAGGTCCTTCAGCACGGCGGATTTGACCAACCTTCCCCTCTTGCATTAACCAAGCTACCTGTTTTACTTTTGAGTCTTGCCCAATAATATTAGCTAAATGAATTGTATTATGATTATCCACGACTAATAAATCGCAATAAGCAATATTTGAATTTGTGTTTCTATGATACATTTCTAATGCATAGATTTCATTACTTTTAAAGTCTGACATTACATGCTACCTCCTTACATTATCTTTCGAAATTCACCGTTACTATCAAGCAATTTAACTCCAATATTATAAAATTCACGTTCTACAATTTTTGATGTACCGTCTTCTTCAACTTCTGAAAACTCATGAATATCTTTGATTGCACTTCCTTTAACTAAATGCTGATTTACTCCTTTGCCAATGTAGCCATTTAGTAAACCACTAGTTAAAAGTAACATGATGTGTCCTTTATGAAGTGGTGTTGGGGCAACTGGATTCTTCATATTTGTCGTCTGAGAATAAGTCTCTTGATAAGTAGAAAGAACCTTCGATTTATTAATAGCCTCTAATGCTTCTTTTGCTGTTACAGGTCCAACACGGAATGAATTGATTTCCTCTGCTTCACTTATAGGAACCTCATACAATGGAGTGCTTTGAAAATCTAATACGCTGTACATGGCATCCACTTGCGCTAAGAGTTCCTGTTGTAATCTTCTATCTTCATCGGTAGCAGTTACCTCACGAACATGTCCAAATGTTCTAAATGGCTTTTCTTTCGTTCGAGATAATAATCTACCTAATTCATATTGTTCTCGTGTAGCTTTTCTTCTCTTTTTAGCAAGCACAATGCACTTTCTATAATCAGGATATTCTTCATCATCTAGTCTTATAATTCTAATATCCTCATACTGATTTACTAATTTAAAAGTGATTGTATCGTCTATGAATTCTTTTGGTGTAATGAATACTAAAATACCACCTGGACGTAAATATGTAGTTGCACGTTGTAAAAGAAACGTATCATATCTCATATTGGCCATAGCTTTTTGTTGTTGCTTCATAGCCATTCTCCAAGTCTTAATGCGGTTCTCTAGTTCTTTACGAATTTTAAGTTCTATTTTTGCTTCTTTTTCTTGTTCAGATTCACTATTTGCAGACTCAGCATTTCTATTGTGTTCATCTAACTTACCGAAATCTATTTGGTTCTTTAATTGATTCTGAAGCCTGTTTTTTTCTTCTTCTTGTCTTCTAACATAAGCTCGAGCATCAGCTTCAAAATCTGGCATATTATAAGGATCAACTTGTTCAAAAATCTCATTAACTAATCTACGATCTATATTTGGATTTACCACCATAAGTGAGAAAACATCATTTGTGATTTTTGCTTCGCTTTTATAATCTGAGCAAATTGCCCTTTCAAAGCCATATTCATTCTTCATTGTATCGCAACCATAATAGTCAGAAGATACACCATATAATTTTCGATTATCTCTAACTGCAGATGTTAATTGATGCAGAAATTGTCCATTAAATGCTTTCCAATCCATCGCAGTGAAGCTTGCTCCTTCAGGAAACTTTAAATAACTTCTTAATATTCTTGTTGTATATTCAGATAAAGGTTCATTGATTTTAAGGGTATCCATCTCTTCTCTCTCCTTCTATTAAGCATAAACAATATATTCTACTAAATCTTCATTTACTTCATTAATAACTTCATAAGGAAGCCCGTTTTGTAGATATCCAGATACTGACCCCATTTTAGGACCGTGATATGTTTTAACGTCTTTCCATTTCTCATGTTTTTCATCCATAGGAATACATTCAGTAATTAGAAAAGGACAAGGTGAGCTCAATTGGAATGTATTTCTATACAAATGATCCTTCCCTTGTGTGCCAAAGCGAACTAGCACTCGATACCATTTATTATCGTGTTTGATACGTTTATTAAGCATAGTAAACTTTAGATTCGTCCTAGAATCTGTATACCAGCCATTCCTCTTTAGCTTGTGAAAAGTTTGAGTATCTATATTATTTAAATCAACTGGATGTCTATTAGCATTATATAAAGTAACAAGTTCCATAATAAAATTCACCCTCCTGTGTAATGCACTACAATTATAGCATGATTATTAAAGGCAAATAAAAAAATCTGCAAGTATTTTGCAGATTCTTCTATTTGCCTTTAAATTCCTTCATTTTTCTCCAGATATCTTCTCGGAATTCTGCATAAGATTCATAGCCAACTGGCTCAATTCCTAAGTCATAGAAAAATGTATCTAAGCATATTTCTATCAGATCCGACTTTGTAATAGAGCAACCACCATTAAATTGATTTTCAGTAGTAAAGCTTTTTGCCCATTGATGTACTTCCTTATTCGCACAATCAAAGCTTGTTTGTAATCTTTTGCTTCCATAAGAACCATTTACAATTCCTTCTTCACGAGCAAATAAAGCCACTTTTTTAGGGATTTTTCTTCCTTCTACTACTATATGTTTTTTAGGTCTAAAAACAACTTGTGCTTCATAGTCCTCTAAGGCATCACTCATTTGTTTTTTCATATCTAAGGCATCATTCATTAAAGTTTCTTCAGTTGTTGTTGCAGCAATTTCTTCCTGCACTTGTTGTTGAACCTGTTGTTGAACAATTTTTGTCGGTGCCTTATCAATCTTAACCGGTGGTACCGTGTTAACTGTATTTTTCTGTCTATGTATATTTCTCATTCTATCTTTTGCGCTACTCATAAAATAACCTCCTATCAATCTTTCCGTAGGTTTATTATACATAAAAATATGATAGAAGGCAATTTTCATAAGAAATACTTTTTATGAATCTATTTATATATATTTTTTATCGCCCAGTCCCCATATTCGGTGTTGGGACAGGTGCCGGCTGCCCCATCGGAACAGATCCACCTGATATAGAATTTAAAGAAGTTACTAAAGTATTTAACTGATCAATAGATAAGTTATTAAGGTGAGTAAACTGACCTACAGATTGTTGGACAATATTATTAATGTAATTTACATTATGACCTTGTGCCATTAATTGCGTATACAGTGCATTAACTTGGTTTTCAAGCTGTACTCTCTCTTGTTGAACTTCTTGCATATGCTGAACTTTCTTCATCTCTTCTTGTGATGCTGATCCAGAGTGATATCCCATATTATCTAATGCACGTCCAATTGCAGATTCTTCAGCATTTTCTACCCAAGCATTTTTATCAGCGCCTTTTCCACCAGCAATAGAAAGTGAATATCCTACGCCATCTGCTTTTGCAGCAATCCCAATTGAAGCCATGACCATACCTGCATTTTGTGGTGTTGTCGTAGCAGCTAATTGTGTCATCTTCTCTATTGTCTCAATTTGCAGAGAATCAAATGTCTTTTTATCTTTCCAAATTAGCGCTCCTATTAATACATAGTTATTAGCATAATTAATATCAGATAAAGGTAACGGATAGATAATTGAATCGGGATGGTCATTACGTAAACGAGTTTTACGAGACTTTACAGTTTCATAGTTATTTAAATCAAAATTATTATAGTTTCCACCTTTATTATTATTGTAAGCCATATTTATTCCACCTTTTCGTTTTCTTGAGACAAGTATTCTTCATATTTAAACACGCAAGTAGGCTCAATTGAATTATTGGAAGAAATCTTAAATAACAAAACATCATCCTCTTCTGGATCAAAATCTTTTGAAGCGTTTTGGATAACTTGCTCTTTAGCTTCTTCAAAATTTGCACCATGATTAACAATATCAATACTTGCTCCATAAATATAAACAGCCATATACATGTAATCGTGTTGAACTAAATTTAACTTAATTGAATTAAGTAAAGATTCCACTTCATTGCGCTTATTAATAGAATCTTCATCTTTAAATAATTCTAAAAAACTAATAAATTCATTAGCAATATAAACTAGACTGTTAATACTTTCTTTTGAGTGTATCTCTTTAGTTGAAGAGATAGGTAAATTATGTGTTGTCATTAAGAGACAGCTCCTTTTGATTGATACATATTTATTTTTAGTCGCAACGATTCATAAGATACAGTAAATAAATCAGCATACTGCCTAATTAATATGTCTTGTTGCACCGGATCCTGTTCATCTACTAAAAGAGAAATCACTTTATCGATTCTATGATCTTGAATTTCGCCAATACGAGAATAATGATATAACATCTCTTCCTGGTTTTCTCTATAGATTCTTTCAACTCTCCATTGTGTAAGTGTTCGTGTTTTCTTTTGTATAAACTTAGATAAAGAATCATCTAATACAGGATATGACTGACATAATGTATCAGGGTCATGCCCTTCAGGAAGCGGACAAACTTCAACTATTAACCCATGTTTCATACAAACTAATGCATCTCTTTCCATTGCTTTAAATCCAGCTTCATCACCATCTCTCATAAGGAGCACACGCTTCGCTCCAGCACGTTTAAGCATTAATACTTGCTGGTCACTTAAAGACGTTCCTAGAGACGCTACAGTGTTTCTAATGCCATACTTATGCATTTGAATTACATCAGTAAAACCTTCAACTAAAGTAGCAGACTTCCATTGATTAATATAAGACTTGGCATGAGCAATACCATATAAGTATGCATTGCGATCAAATTCAGGAAACGGATGATTTTGAATATAAGACTTCTCTACAAATTTTTCTGTAAGTGGATAACGATGGTCATATTTAGGTGTAATGCGTTTCTCTTCTGCTTTTTGTTTTTTATTCAATTCAGCTAATACATCTGAACCAAATGGAACTCGACCTGTAAATGAAACGATATTACCTTGATAATCGTGAATTGCAAAAGTTATTTTAGCCTTTGTATTCACAAATTCAACCTCTTCCGCATCTCCAAAACCAATTTGCCAAACTTGAATATCCATATCATCAATCCCACGATTACGTAAATATTTATAAGCATCAATATTTTTTAAAAGATTTTGAGTAAATCTATTTTGAGTATCTAAGCATTTAGAATGCCACCATTGATGCTGATTAATCTTATACTGCTGTTTTGAATCTAGAACTGGTAGAGATACATTTAAAAACTTGGCCAACCATTCTATACTTTGTGTCATATTATGATTATAATACCCTTTTAAAAAACCATAAACATCAGAAGCAGTTGCTGTGCTATGATATCTACTTCCAGCTCCGCAACCTAAACATGACCATGTGTTTGTGTCAGGTTTAATCATTAAGCTTGGTTTATCATCTTTATGAAAAGGACAGTATGTAACATAGTTTACTCCAGACTGTTGCACATTACCAACGATTGAATTGATGACTTCGTGCATCGGTGCAGTTTCTTTTAGATATTCTTTGAAGTCATCTGGATATCTTGTCATTTTGCATATCCTCCTTAGTTTTACAATATATTTCTATATACAGCTCCCGGAGGGAGAAAGATTATTTAGAACATTAAAAGCTATTAAAGAGCCTGAGAAGTTTACTCAAAGCTCTTTAATAATTATTTTTCTAAGCGTAAAGTGTATTTAACTAAATCATTAACTTCTTTAGATATTTTGTTTCTGAAAGGAATCCTTCCTAGTGCTAATGCATGGTTTTGTTGATTCACATAATTATCTAATGTATCAAAAATCATTTGTTGCATAAAACGTACTCTATTTGGATCTATTTCATATTTTTCTACAGTCTGTTGAGATTGTTTCCTAGCTTCTTCTAGTTCTTTTTGAAGCTTTTCAACTTCGCTATTCAACCTATTACGATCATCGATTAAGTGTTGAATAAGTTGCTTATTATTAACTGTAGTTAGCTGTTCAGATAAATCTTTTAAATAAACCATATTCTGTTGAATAGTTTCATTCATTACAGATAAGATTTCTTTATCTTGATGACTTAATAGCTCTTCAGCGTTATGAATTTGATTTGTTTTATCTAAAAATTTCTCTATTTTTTGATCTAGTGTTAATTCTTTTATTTCAAAGTTAGCTGCATCTACTGTATGTGCTGGAGTGGATTCTTTAACTTCAGAAACCTCAATTTCTTCAACTTCTTCAGGTTCTTTTACTTTTTTCGGTTCTTCTACTTCTTCAGTTTGAACCGGTGTAAAGACACTAGTTAGATACTCTCCAGGATTATTAGCAATCAATTCATCTTCTTGTTGTTCAATTGTTTTATTTTCTTGCACTGCATCTTTCGGTTCTTCTTTAGATTCAGCTGCTTCATTATTTTTAGACTTAGTTTCCTTTTTGTACTGTTCTATGAAATTATTAAATTTTTCTTGAGATTCTTTAGATTGAAATGGAATATGAACATCTGCTTTAGTATCATCCTTACTTTCAATCACAGTAGCATCTGAAGGCAATTTAAATATTTTTTTATTATACTTTCCTCTTTTATCTAAAAGAATAAGTGCACCATTCTTAACTAAAACATTTAAATGATAATCCATAGTTGGACCTTGTACACCAAACTTATCAGCTAAATTAGAAGAAGATATTTCAGCCTCTCCATTAGGAGACAACTCTATCTCTTTAGCGACTTCTTTATAAACATCATCACGATTCACTTTATTTTGCAACGGCCTTGCCATATAAAACATCTCCTTTAAGAAAAAAGTTCCTTACACTCATAATAATCTGTATATGTAAAAGAATGCAAGAAACTCTTTGGAAAACAAGAAATTATAGAGTAAGCATGTGACTTTCAACAATTTCTTGCGGTATTTCCTCAAGGAACCGTGAAGGTTTATGTATTCTAGTTTTTCCATCCTGTTGTGATCGTTGTTCAGCAAATGTAATGTGTAACTCTTTTTCTGCACGAGTGATTCCTACATAAGCTAATCTGCGTTCTTCTTCTAAATCTTTTTCATTCTGACTTCTCCAAGAAGGAAATACGCCTTCATTCCATCCTACTAAGAATACAATAGGGAATTCTAGTCCTTTTGAAGCATGCATTGTCATAAGTTTAACGGAATCAATCTCATTCTTTTTACCTGTATCAGTAACCAATGAAATCTCTTGCAAGAAATCTTCTAATGTTTTTTCAGGATTTTCCGTTTGATACTTATCAATTAAAATAAGGAATTCTTTTAGATTATCTACTTTTTCTTCAGCTTTTTTATCGGCTTCATAATGTCTCCATAAGCCAGATTGCTCAAGAATGTATTTCACATACGTAGTTAATAGCAAGCCAGATTCAGCTTTCTTTTCAAAGTGATCTAATAAGTCGAAGAAATCTCTTACTTTCCCTGCTGATCGTTTGTTCATCGTTGGAATATCTCCAGCGTTTTTAAGTGCACGATGAATACTTACGTTATGTTCATTTGCGTATTCTTCTACTTTGTCTTGAGTTGTTTTTCCAATACCTCTAGTAGGCTTATTAATAATCCTAAGCATAGCTGTGTCATCTTTGCGATTAGCGATAACCCGTAAATAAGCCACAATATCTTTGATTTCTTCCCTGTCATAGAAACTCGTACCTCCTAAAATTGTATATGGAATAAATTGATTTCTAAAGAAGTCTTCAATTATGCGGGATTGGGCATTACCTCTATATAAAATAGCGCAATCTTCCCATTTACACTCTCCCGCTAAAACCTTTTTCTTAATAACCGCAGCAATATAAGCTGACTCCTGATATTCAGTAGCCGATCCGACAATGCGAATAGGTTCACCATCTTGCTTATCTGTGATTAAAGTTTTTTCTTTTTGATGCTTATTAAATTTAATAATTTCATTACCAGCATGAACAACATTACCAACAGAGCGATAATTCTTTTCTAATTTAATAATGGCTGCATGAGGGAATTGATTTTCGAAGTTCAAGATAATACTGATATCAGAACCACGGAATCCGTAAATGGATTGTGCATCATCTCCAACAGTAAATAAGTTATAATGTGGCGCTGCTAACAGTAGTAACAACTGAAATTGAGCATAGTTAGCATCTTGATATTCGTCAGACATTACAAAATGAAATTTACTTTGCCAATAGTTGCGAGCTTCTTCAAAATCTCTAAGAATAACCACAGTGTTCATGATAAGGTCATTGAAATCCATTGCATTCATTTGCTTCATATGAAATTGATACTTTTCATATACTTGAGCCATAACCTGTTGGTCCGTAGTCTCTGCAACATGATATAAGCAGTATTCTGGATCCCATAAGTTATTCTTCGCTTGGTCAATGTAATGCAGTGCAAAGCCAGGTTTATATGTATCTTGAATATTCATTTGTTTATAGACACGTTCAATAACTTGCAAGCAATCTCCAGTATCATAAATGATAAACTTGCAGCGTTTACTATTCTCATCTTGATCATAACCTAATAAATGACCATGCTTACGGAGAATTCTTACACATAAGCTATGGAACGTTCCCATCCAAATGTGTTTCATAGGCTCTTCTCCAACTACTTTCTGTAGACGTGCTTGCATCTCTTTAGCTGCTTTATTTGTAAATGTAGCACAGAAAATGTTGCCAGGATTCACTCCTTGACTGAGCATATTCGCAATGCGTACTGTTAGTGTTTTTGTCTTCCCACTTCCAGCTCCAGCTAAAATTAAAACAGGGCCATAAATGGTTTTTGCCGCCTCACGTTGTTGTTCATTTAATTCATTTAACATATTCGCCATTTCAAATGCATTTAAATTAGTTTGTTCTGCTACTGCTGTTGTCATGTCCTCCAAAACATCCTTTCTTACTCGTAATATGTAATAGCAATAGATTTCAATTCATTTTGACTTTCATCATTAAATTTAATCATTTGATACACACCGCTTGTGTCTTCTGCTATTTGTTCCACTTGTTTAGAATAGCCGCCTTGTCCGACGATAATATATTGTTCATTTCCTTTCATAAAACCAAGTGATTTATATCTATCAGGTGCTTCTGCAAAAGGAAATATTTCGATTGGTGCTTGCTGTGTTACTTGTACTTCTTGTGTCATATTGTTTTGTACTCCTAGCCATTAATTTTATTGATTTTGCCACACTTAACGCATGTATCAGTGTGCTCTCGAATAATTCTCTTATAACCAAAACCTTCATACATTGTTCTTGGTGGCATTGCGATTGGATATCCACATTCACAGATTCTTTCGCTGGATGGTGTCTCTATTAGTTTTTTTCTTTTAAACAATCCCATAATAAGCAATATCCTTTTCATCTAGCTCTATTTTTGTTGCATGATCTAAAGAAGATAATAGGCATGAAATATCATCGATTTTCTCTTCAATTTTCTCCTTACGTACTTTTACTATTGTATAAACAGATATAAAGCCTTTATCAGGATGTTCAGGTCTGGAAGTGAAAAATCGGATTAAAGGATGCTTTTGCTCATATTTGCTTAATTTTTTCTTATAAGTTTCATCAGCTTGTTCTAATTCTTCATTGAGCATTTCAACAAGTTCTTTTAAATGATTTATTTTTTTAATAATGTAAGGTTTTACATGACCTACTGATAAGGTAACTTTCATAAATACTCTCCTTCCACTTAATTTTTACAAAATAAAAGAAAGCAGACATTATATTATGCCTGCTTTCTTAATCAAGAAGTGTATTACGCTTCAGCTTTAGCTGTTTCAAATCGTTTTTTAAATGATTTGAGTTCAGTATTTAAAGCGTTCATATTTTGCGTTAATTGAACACCACGAGCTGCATTATTCCATTCACGAATACGAGCTGCACCTTCATACTTCTTTAATAACTCATTAAACACTTTTTCCATTCCTGCTACGTTTGCCATATAATTCACCTCCCTTCAAGAGAGGTGATTCATAACTAGTTTATGATAATCGACGTTTTGCTTTACTAATCAAAGTTGGGTGTACTGCACATAAGAATTCATATAATTCTTCAAATGTTTCTCTGATATCCCATTGGGCTTCATCAGATGTGCGAAGATTAATTAAGTGATATGCTTCCCATAAATTGAAACTAGCTGCAATTGGACGCTTATGTGCATTCAGTACAACATATTCAGCTTCCGATTTATGTAATGCATTTATCATTTTATTATACAGTTCCTCTGATTTGTTAGCAATGTCTTTCAAGATATATTCAAGGCCAAATTTCTTAACTCTTGGAGGAATCTTGATACCAAATTTAATTGTTGGCTTAGCAAATGTAAAATCTGTTTTTCGGTTATGTCGAAGTAATTGATGCCAATTCGCTTCTGAAATTAAGAAAGAAGCTTTATATTGAATTTGTTTGAATGATTCTGGTGGAGTATCAAAGTGTTGCATTTCAAACAGCATATCCTGAATCATTTCTAATTTCTTTTCTTTATCCATTACTTTAACTATGTTATTTGCTGCTACATATGTTAAACTTTCGTTCTCAATAAGTAGATGTGTAATAATTTCATTTATTGCTGTATCTTCATGATCTACAGTATGTAATTTTACGCTAGAGCGACCTGAAGTATTATAATCCGAATCATGAAAATGAGATTGCATTCTCTTTTTATAATTTTGCTGGTATTGAGAAGGTGTTGCATACTTCAATAAAACAGGCAGCACTTTAGTGATTTCTGTTTTTAAGTTGTCTCCAAGGTCATGAACTTCTTTATGGTCAGATATTCCGATTTGTGCAATCGAATCACGCCAAGCACGACCATTTGCAGTCATTCCTAATTGAGTGTACATAGCTAAAGGTAATGCATATCGTCCATCTTCAAAAGCTAATTTTTCTAACTTGGATAATTCACGATCAATCGCTTTTGTATCTCCTTTTGCTTGTAACTCTTTATATTCTTTTGTATTAACAAATTCTTTCTTTAAAGCAGTGTATATCCCATCAACAAGTTGTTCAAATGCATCAAATGAATCATGCATAAACTTCTCAAACTCACGATGCCATGTACTAGGCTTCATATCCCTAGTTGGACCGTTATGACTCACATATTCAGGGAATGGATTATACCATTCATTTCGTTTAGGTTTCTGGTAACGCTGCGAATACTCTGTAATACTTAAAAATGGATTAGATAATTCTAATTCAGCAGAAGCTAATCGAGATGCCTTTTCTATGCCAACGTGAGCTACAGCATGTTCTGCTACAGAACTATGACCATATCCAACAGTCCATTTCTCATGAAAGGCTTTTGCTTTTTCTGTAAGAGCCCCGAAGTGACCAGCAGATGATTCATAGTTAAGTTCTTTTAATGCGGTTTTCAGATGTTCTTTAAAGGACTTAGGTGAACGGGATACCCATGCAAATAAAGTAGCGATAAACTCTTCTGGTAAGCCAGAGATAGCATATACATCTCCTTCTACATTAGTGACGTATTTAGAAATATCAGGCTCATCACTAATAAGTGGCATCATTAATACTACTTTTTCTTCGGAGCTTTCCAGTTTGTCAGTTTTTTCGCTAGTTGCGGGTTTTTGCTTAGTTGCTTTAGTGCTATTTTGCTTGCGAGTCCTAGTTTTGGGATTGGCAGCTTCATGCTCTACACCTGCTTTGATTTCTTTTTCATCTTTTGTTGTCAATATGATTCACTCCCCATCTATTGAATAACATCATTAGAGATGTCATGAGAATATCCAAAATCAATAATTTGAATATCTGGATTGATTTTTAAACGCAAAGATTCATCAAATATTTCTTCAAAATCTTTAAGTTTTTGATCTGCATTTGCAATAGGGCTAATAATTATTTCATTCTCTGGAAGTTCAGGATGCTTTCCAATTGTATAAATAAATTTAGCTTGTTTTTGTTTTGCTTCTGCAACGACATCTTTTAGTTGAGCTAGTTTGCTTTGCATCAAGGGTCCTCCTAATTAATCAAACGTTTGTTTAAATAAGCGATGATGTGTATCGCCATCACCTGAAACTGGGCGAAAAGGTGGTTAAGGGGTGTGCTCTCCTCTCTCGTTTGCATATTTTATACCCAATTTCACGTGATGACGAGCGAAGAAATATATCCTCGCAAGACATCTTTGCCAATATTTTTAAGTTTTGAAGGGGGCGTAGGGATTTCACCTACTTCAATCAGCATTATTAGTTATAGGAGACAATCTGATTTATAAAACTCCCGAATAAACAGAGGGGAGCGAACAAAATATAATTTCATGTTGTTTTGGAGGAACATGACTAACCCCTCTGCTTATTTGGGAGTACCCTTTATTTTTGTTTTGGGGAATAAAGGATGAAAGACCTTAGATTCTGCGCACTTTTTCTGTCAGGGAGGCGTATCACATCTCCACTACCCTTATACATGCCCTCACCCACCGCTTGGCTGTAAATTGGAGAACCCAACATTTAGTTCTCTTCTCTTGGCTTTTTAGGACTGTCAGCTGTCCTGGTTATCGTCCTTCAAGACTACCCAATATCCCATTAACAGTGGATTGGGAGCACCGCATTTATTTTTCCTAGTATGCCTATTAAGCCGTATCTCAGCATTGGATCTGCAGCTCCGCAACCTTACTCACACTCATACGCACCTATGGAGTCAAATAAATATAAACTCGACTTTCTTGGCTCTTTTAAGGGGTGTAACAAAAAGTCTAAAACAGAACACCCTAATCAATAAGAAATAATCTACATTATTCTAAGTAAACATTTCTTATTCATTAGGATGGGCGACTGTATCGCCATCCAGTGATGATATGTATTACATTCCTGTTAAATCATTGAATGCAGAAATATTTGCGCCACCATCATAATACTCTGGTTTCTTTCCTTCATCTGATTTTCTAGAACCAGCTTTTGATAGCGATAACTCTAATTCTTGAGTTACATCAACACATGACTGACCCACTCCATTTACTACTTCCATATTAATAGCTCCACCTGGTTTAACAGTGAATTGCACTTTAGTTTGTTCCATTATTCAACTTCTCCTTTTTCTTTTAAATTTAAGTAATCCATGAACCCATGCTCTTTATTATCAACAATATCTATAAAAAGATTAGGTTCTGCTTGATAAGAATAATAAGCATTTGTTGTATCATTTAAATGCATTACATTATTTTCTTTAGCAATTTCTTCAGGAATTAATATGACACTGTCTTGATCTTTAAGATATTTTTCTAAAATAGTCATATCCTCTGTCGATACAATTTTTACAATTGCCATGCTGATTACCACTCCTTATGCATATTGTGAAATTAGATTTCCCTCTTCATCAGTTAGTACTAAATATGGATTTGATTCAGTTCCATCATTTAATTCTAATGGACGTGTCGTAGCGATTGTTCCATAATGATTAACCATGACAAAAGGTTCTATAGTTGCAGGCTCACACCAACCGCAATCTGCATGACGTATATCATAATAAGATAGATCAGAATTACGTTCTTCTTGAGGAATACGAAGTGAGGTTGCTGTTACAACTGGAACACCTCTTAATTCAAATAATATCGTTTGAGTATTAGGCATGTTCTTCACCCGCCGCTTCTAACTTTGCAATAAGTTCATCAGAAATTAATTCGATTTCTACTTTGGTAATACGCTCTCCCCATCCTTTAACATCTTGAATAGTTCCATAAACGTTATAAGCTCCATCACCTAATCCAGATGTAAATGCAACACCCCAAGGACTATCTATCTTGCCGTATCCTTTAGCGCCCAATGTTTTACGACAAATAGCATCATAAGTTGAAGTAGTTTCAGGAGCAGTTAAGATCATTTCATTAATTTCGTCCGCATATGATTTAATCGTTGTATTTAACACAACAAATCGTGAATTTGTAGCAGTTACAAAGTACGAACCACCATTTTTGATTACAGAATATCCATTTTGCTCTAAATAATCTTTGACTTTCTCTTCGGCTTGTCCCCAAAATTTAATACCTAAAAGCTCACCTTCAAAAGAATGTGTCCAACTATGTTCGATATATGAAGGATCAGAGATAAATAGCTGGCCAGTATCAACACCTACTGTGCCAAGTAATACTCTTTCTGATTTGTTTTCTGTTGTAGTTAATGAATCCATCTTAATTCCTCGCTTTCATTTTATAATTTTGCAAGCTGATAAGAAGCAAGAACTTCTGTAGAGACTCCATATTCATAGGCAGCTTTTTGAATAGCATCCTCTTCTTCAGTTGCTGAATAAATTCCTAAAACAACTTCTTTAGAAGGTAATGAAATCCATCCTTCTCCCCCAGGTTCTCCGTCTGGTCTTGCTAATACTCCAGATGGATCAGTAAACGATTGGCATGTGACAATTAAAAAGTCAGTCATATAAATAACATCTCCTTTTATAGAGCAGGACAGAATCCTGCTCCTAAGTTAGTATAAATGATAATTAAAAGAGCATTGATTAAGCGAATTGTGTTGCAATAATTTCAATTTCACCATTAGCGTTCATCGTAATATCTTCTGCATCTACATTCCAGCGATTTTCTTCACAAACTTCTAAGACTTGATATTTGGAATGAAGCTGAGAAATTTGATCTGTGAATTGCTTTTCAGAGTAAGGCACTTTATACCAGTCAGCTTGAAGTCCAAGTTCACCGTTTTCACGAACCCAACCAAGTGGTAAAACAGTTCCATCTTTTACAACAGCAAGTTCTGCTTGGCGATTCTGACCATACCAATCAGTGATTTGAGTATTTTCTTTGAAACCTAGTCCCATTTCTGCAAGACCTTTCTTAACAAACTCCATATTTGAAACGTTACAAGTATAAACTGCAAAGTGTGACATAATTATTACTTCCTCCTCTTATTATTTAGCTAGATATTTTTTAGCAACTTTTTGTAGTAGTTCTACACGACGTTGCTGTGATGACTGTACTTGATTAAATACGTTTTCAGGCATCTTTTGTGTTTCTTCTTTCGTGTAATTCCTTTCAATCAGATACCTTAGATTTGTAAAGATTCTAGTGCTTTCTTTAGTTAATGGTTGATGTACCACCTCCTTAAAAAGTTCCAAATGTCCTACTGATTGAACAAATTTATCAAAAGCTTGTTCCATTTCGGTAACTTCATCTAAAGCAAATGATACGGCTCTATGAAAGTTTTCTTGTCTAGTGAATTGCTTTTCACTTGGAGAGTATTCATTTAACATTTTTAAAACTTTTTCCCTGACTAGCTGCTTATCATACATTTAGACACCTCACTTACTATTAAGTTCAAGATCGTTAATACTAAATAGAGCAGGTTGCTTATTAGAGCCTTTTTTATCTTCACCGTGAATATGTTTATGTTCTTCACTAGAAGCACACTTAGCTGAATGCTTAGCCCATTCACGTAAATCAGATAATAACTCTGGATTGCGTTTAGATAGAGGAACAATCCTTTCGATTTGTTCTTTCATATCCTCAGTTGTAATATGATGAACATCACGATTGTTTTTCTTAAAGTCTGCATAAGCTCGTCTTCCTGCTTCAGCAACAACCTGTTCAATTTCTGCACCAGTAAAGTCTTCTGAAATCTTGGCTAACTCTTCAATTTGACTTTCAGTAAAACAATCTGAACCTGTTGATTCAGAGCAGATAGAATATCCTCGTTTTGCTAAATGAATTTTATAGATATCTTGACGCTCACGTTGTGCAGGAAGTGAAACAAAGAAGATGTCATCAAATCGACCTGCACGAGTTAATTCAGCAGGAAGCTTCGTAATATCATTAGCTGTTGCAATTACAAACACTGGTGCTAACTTATCTGATAACCAAGTTAATAAAGATTGAATTACACGAGAAGTAGTACCACCGTCCGAACGATCAGAAGAAGCCATACCTGATAATGCTTTTTCAAACTCATCAATCCACAATACACAAGGTGATACACTTTCAGCTAATTTTAATGCACGGTCAATATTCTTTTCAGACTGTCCAACTTTTGAATCCATAATGTCACTCATATTCATCTTTAATAAAGGTAAATTCCACATATGAGCAACAGACTTAGATACAAGTGATTTACCTGTACCAGGGAAACCAGCGACAACTGTTCCACGCACTGGATCAATGCCATATTGTCTTGCTTCATGATCAAAGGCATAATGAGCATCATTAAACCAATCTTTTAAGATATCTAATCCACCAACATTGTCCATATTGCCTAGTTTTGTAACGTATTCCAATAAACCAGTTTTCTTAATAACTTGTTCTTTTTCTGCAACAATTTCATCAAGCATGATTTGTCTATTCTTAGCAACAGATTTCTTTAATACGTTGATAATTTCAGCTTGTGTCATGCCAATCAATGCATTAATAATAGAAACACGCTCACGACCTTCTGGAACTTTTAATCCATTGTCACGTAAATATACTTCCATGCCTTCTAATTGAGTAATAACTTGCTCACGGTCAGGTAACTCATATGTAACAACAGTAATTAGCTTTTCTAATTCCATTGGGATATTTATTTGTGGTGAAACTAAGATAATTGCTTTGTATGTGTCACTAGGTTTTTCTAATATATCTCTTAGCTTTCGTTTTACTTGGAAATTAGACCAAATATCATGAAAATCTTTAATAACAAAGATTGCTTGCTTTTCATATTTATCAATGTAGTCTAAAATCTTTACCGGATCATGAAGCTTTTCTGTTTGTTCTAATGTAATCATATCGATTAATCCAGATGTGATAGTCCAAGAAAATCCCTCATAAGATTTTGCTTCAACTATAGCTTTTAAATCTTCTTGGAATCGCTCTTCTTCAAAAGTATGTACTAGAATACATTTTCTTCTTGAATTCATTAATGTTCCAATTTCATCAATACCTGTCATCTTCTTCGCTTCTGTAATCATATTATTTCCTCCTAAGTGGGTGGTTCGTTATTTATTCTAAAACATGCCCCGGAGGGGCAATTAATTAAAAGCCTAAATCAATATCAGCAAACTGATTTACAATCTTTTCTTGCTTTTGTTTTTGCTTGCTCAATTCTAAAATTGATAGTCGAGACTGCCTAAATTGATCCATATTTACTTCATATAATGGACTATCTTCAGTTAAGCCTTCCAGTAATGTTTTCTTACCTTGAGCTTCTTGAATCAGCTTATAAAACTTATGGTCTGTGTTAAATTGTTCAGACACAAAGATAAATTCATCAATCATGAAGATAAATTCATCAATAGACGAAGTTTTATTGCTTTTAAAATTAGGAACAGATAAATCATTAATCATGAATGAATATAAAAGTTTATGCTCTAATGAGTAAAAAGAAAATTCATAGCGATCATTCTCTGCTAGGTCTTCTAATAATCTGCCAAATAAAATAATGCCCTTAAAGTCAACAGTTCGTTTCTTAGAAGAATACACATATTTAATTGATTCAAATGTTCCTATATCTTGATTTGTTTTTGTATCATGAATAATTCCAATGCCATTATCTAAGACATATTTTTCATTCAAATAAGCAAAATGCTTTTTCTTTAAAGTGTTAGCATCAATAAATGATGAAATGCCATTATAAATGATAGCCTTAAAATCTTCTGTATTCTCAAGCTTTTGTGTAGACTCGTTATTTATCGCATGAAATAGCATTTCTTCAAATGTTTGTAACTCAATTTCATGAGTATGCTCAAATTTAACTTCTTTATTAGAGAGAACTACTTGAACTAATTTCTTTTCTTCATTCGCTTTTAATGTAATGTCAATCTTTTCTTTTTTGTTTGTTTTCATGTCTTGTATGTATTCAGAATCAATTAGAATCTTATCAACAAGTTTTAAATCAACATAATCGTTTTCTTTTGTTTCAGGATTATAAACGGGCATTCGTAAAACCTCCAATACTTCTTTTAATTTATTTTTTTGTGAATGAGATGTAGATAAATTAAATATCTCCATAGGATAGATTCTTTTCTCATTTCCATCAACGTCATCATATGTAACATAAATATCAGAAAACTTCCCCCAAGAGCTAGATGGGAAATACATATTCTTTACTCCCTTTCCGTTAAGTATATCGCTCCCATGCAAGAAATTAATACACCAAGGACATACCAATCAGGCACAGTTTTTTCACCAAATAAAACAGGTGTAGCTATTCCTAGAAACAGTAAGATAAATCCAAGTAGGAATTTAAAGATATTTGATTTCATTTATGCGCCTCCTAATAATTTCAGTTCTTCTTCACGAGCAGAAAAACGTTTTTGGCACAAATCAGAACAGAAACCTCTCCTAGTATGATGACCACAACATTTACATGGGACAACAACAGAGTGCATATACTCGTTATATTCATCAGCAGGCCAATAGGATAAATTATCTTCTTCTAATGTCTTTCTACAATTAATCACTCGTTGATTGGCAGAACCAATAAACCAGCCTTCATGCATATATGTAGCTTTTGTAAGACGTTTATCATATTGATAATCACCATCTACAATAAGATCTACGTATTTCATAAGTTCTTTAACATCTTCTGGAGTTAATATAGTGAACTCAATTTTATTAGGCCATGGCATATACCCACTACAATATTTAATCAGAGCTTGTTTCATGCCTTCTCCATGTTTAGGCAACCATGTGAATTTCAACCCATACTTCATAAGTGTATCTAGCTTATATGCAGTATACATAACGAAGTGGAATGTATGATCTAGTTCCTTTAAGCGCTTTGCAACTTGTGCGATAGATTTAGCTTGAAGTATCGGCTCACCTCCACAGAAGGTTACTTGACGATTCCAAGCAGTTTCATGGCACACATCTACAACTTCAGCTACTGTCATTTCTCTGTAATGCCCTTCAAATGTCCATGTGGATTCATTAAAACAACCCTGACATGGAGCGATGACACCACGAATGCAGCCTTTTGTAAAAAACTCTAAACGCTTTCCTGGTCCGGCTGTCCTCGTATCTCTATTAACACCGATAAATCGGAGGATATTATTCATCATCTTCATCCTCCTCTAAATCTTCTTCCAAGTCATCATCTTCATCGGGATCACAGTTATGATCATACCCTTCACTCATACGCATTTCAATCTCACTGAATAATTCATGTTGATAAGAAACTAAAGCTGAATCATCATTTCCTTTAGCTATTTCTTGAACTACTTCTTCAAATTCCATAAGCAAACTAAGAGTTGATAGTGTGTTTACATCTTTGATTATCATATTAATGCTCCTTCTATGCATATTGTAATGCATTTCATAATAAGATTATATCTAAAAACCTTGGGAAAGACAATAAAAAACGACGGATTTTAAAGAAAGATTAAAATCCGTCGAATATAGTAAAGAAAACGTATATTAAATAGCTGTAGCTGTATTCTCTGTCATCTTAGAACCTAATGTTCGAACAATTTGCTCGGCACGTTCTAATTGATTGTAAGCATAAGCATTTCCAGCTGTTCCGTCTTTTGCACGATTTAAACAATCTGTAAGTAAACATAATAAAGCTTTCTCATCTAACTTTTCATATGCTGGCTGTAAATTCCACGACATAGTATTACCACCTTACCATTCAAATATAGGAAGTTCGTTGATTGTGTCGTAGTCACGATCAAGCATAATCCATGAGCAATCATTAGAGCGAGCAAATTTCAGAATTTCATTCAAATCATCTGGAATTTGCTCGTTTTCCTCTTCCTCAGATGATACATAAATAAACCATCCATACTTTTCTTTATGGTATACAATTATACCTGAAATCATAGAAGTATTTAAAAGGCATGCTGAAACTTCAGAAATATGATGTGTAGATAGTTCAAGAACTTTTGTAATAGGTAGCAATAGAATCCCCTCTTTACTTCATAGTAATAGATAACTTTTGTTCTTCTGGAATATAATCAAAGAAATCAGGAAGACTTTCAATGAATCCTGGCTTCATTTCTTCTTCTACCGCAAGAGCAATTTCTTTTTCACGTTTCTTAGTGACTTTTCCTTTTTCTTCTTTTTCTTTCTCAATACGTTTGGCTGCTTCTTGTTCTACCTGCTGATTAAATTGATGCATATAGGCATTTTGTAACAGTGTAACGTCTAATGGCGCCGGCTTTAAGTAAGATTCAAGTAATTTATGGTGATTTAAGAACTCACGTGCTTGCGCTTCAGCATCACCTTTTAACTTAACTTTATGCCCTTGCTTTTTCATTGTTACAGTTCCTACATCAAGAGATAGCTTTTTACCTTGATTGACATTACGGATATAATTATCAACCAGTCCTTTAATGCCTTCCATGTCTTTTTTCTTTGCTTGAATGCGCTTATCCCAATCAGCCATAACGGCTGCTTTTAATAATGTTAATCGATCCATTTCTTTTTCTGTATATTTATATGCAAGCATTAAATTGCGTACTCGTAATTCATCATGGACAGTGGGAGTATACCCTTTCTCCTGATTATAAGAATCAAGCATGCTGTTCATATCACCCATTAATTCACTTATATTTAAACTTTTAGCTTCTTCTTCAAATGCTTCATAAATTTTTGTCATGATTAATACCCTCTTTCCTTTTTTTGATAATCGTTAATCTTCTTTGAGTACCTTTTTCAGGGCGGCCTAGTTTTTGAGCTATCTTACGATAATTAACACCATTTTTCCATAAATACCATGCGAGTTCATCTTCCTCTTCGCTCCATGAAGTATTAGTTTTAATAGAAATATTGTTTTGTTTAAATGAGCGCATTTCATTTTCTAACCATTTTGGCTCAGGATGAAGTAAATCTCTTTTTAGTTTAAAAAACGGAATTCTATCCTTATGCAACTTTGCCCAATCCCAAAAAAGCTCTGGATTAATATAATAAATTCGTCTTCTAGTATCACTTCGTTGTTTATGTATCTGTGTAGCTGGCAATTTTAAATGCTTTATCCAATTTAAAATCGTACGGTCTGTTACACCTATCGCTTCAGATAATTGTGCTATTGTGATTGAGCCCTCTGTTGTTGACGTATCCCGAACTCCAGTTAAGGCATTGAATTTCTCCTTAATTGCAAGAGTGGTTCTACCAAAATAGCGAGTTAAATATAAAAACGAATAAATACCATACATATCTAATAAGTCTTGCTCTTCTTCATGAGTCCATAATTTTTTATGATTTCTTGGTTGTCTGCTTTTTGTTTCCATTGCGCATCACCTATTTAATTATCATTTATCCGTTGTGTTAATAAACGGTTTTGCTCCAATAACATTTGAATGGTTTGTATATAACGCAATAAAGTGTCATATTCCATTGCTACATAATCATCAGTACTACCTTTAAAAGTAAAGGGAAGAAAATAATACTCTCTTCCCATTTGCCTAGCTTCCTCTTTTAACTTAGTCAGCCATTCTTTTTTTATTGTAATTTGCTTAGCACCTCTAGAATCAGTAGAGCCACGTTCTTTAAATTCAGCTAATGCTGCGGTCAATTCTTCTTCTGTAATCATATCGCCTAATGCAAAATGAAGAGCTCCTGAAGCAATTTGACGACGTGCAATATCCTTAGCTTCTTTTACAGCATGGTTATATTTTTTCGTACCACGCTGCTCAAAAACCATACCTTCTTTTATTTCTTTCTTATTATCCGATTTTGGTTTCAGCCCTTTTCTTTCTTTGATTGGCTGAAACATTTGATAATTAAAACACTTGAAGCAAGACTTCCCTACATTGGAACATTCTTCTTCATATATGCACTCTATACTCATAATCTAACTCCTTACTTCTTCATAGCTTCCTAAAAGCGATTTATTTTCAGGATATATTTGATTGAATTATAATAAATTGATTACCCTATGTTGCTGTAACGGTGTTTTTAAATTATGAAGCTTATCACCATCATCTAAAGTTTAAATGTAATGCCATTCATAATACCTAAATGATGTAGTATTCTATCGAAAACTGTATGCGAAATTCAATTTGCCATATATAGTTTGCACGTTCAAAGGCTAACTTTATTACTCGTTCATGAATGATAGATAAAATGATGAATAAGATGTTTTATTTTTTATATTTAAGAGAGAGAATTGTTACTATCCTTCATGATACGATACCTCCAGTTAAACTATCTAATCAACATACCAAGTTCTTTTCAATATTTAATAATGAATTACTGGTAATCTTCGCATCAGCTTTAGCTTGCAGAGATTTCACAGTCGCTTCAAGAGAATAAAAAATGCCATTAAATGCATCTTCTAAATCAAATAAGTTTACAGTTTGTACAGGAAAGTTTTCAGGTGCTGGAAACGCTCTTGCCAACTGAATGCCTGCTGCTTTTCTGGCTTGTTCATTAGATCCCTTATAGTAATCTTCTAATACCGTTTTTATTAATCTTTGAATTGCATCCTTATTTCGACGAGCCCTTGCGAAATCATGTATAACTTTTGTATACAGTTCATTTACGTTTATATTAAAAGAATGCAAGGTAGTTGGAGAGTTTTCATTTGGCACTTTGAGTAGCACATTCGCTTCCTCATACTCTCTAATTGTATTTTCCCAAGTTAATAAATCTTCGTACAATAAGCGTTCTAACATACCCATATTTAAACAAACTCACTTTCTATATTCTAATCTGTGAAGATATGGACCATGTTTATTCATATTGATTACATATTTGTTCAAGCTTATTAGCGAACTTCATTGCAAGCTCATCCATAATATCCCCAGCAGATTCAGGATTAGCTGAGATCTGCTGAGATAATACTTCAATGATTTCATTTCCTTCTACATTAGATGGTTGGTCACTTTGAAAAAAATCAAAAACTTTTTCCACGATAGTATCAGTTTGATTTCTCATGTTGGCGCTCATTAAACACTCACAACCCCTTCTTAGTCTTTAACTATATAAGCGGTTGTTCCATCACCTAATGACTGACTCGAAATGATTTTGTTTGAATCTATTCCAGATTGCTGCGCACGAACAGTAGCTAACTCTTGTCGTAATGCATGAACCTGCTGTTCTAGTTCAGCTTTTTCTCTTTGAATTTTTTCAAGAGATTCTTCTTTTGTTTTCAATACGGATTCCAGCCTATTTAATCCAGAGGTTAATTGGCCGGCTTGCTTCATGATATCCATAATTTGTTGTGACTCATCAACAGAAGAACCATAGTATACAATTTCATTAGATTCAGCTTTTTCTAAGGACGGAACAATACCGATAATACCTAGCTTACGCAATTTCTTAACCGCCCTGTGCGCAGTAGCCTCACTAAGTCCTGTTGCTTCACCCATCTTGCTCATAGATGCTTTTACTGAACCACCCTGCTCACTAGCTGTTTCTTTGATATAATTAAAAATCTTCTTTTCATTTTCGGTTAGCATTGATAATACCTCATCATGATTCATCATTCTTCAAAACATCTCCTTTTTCCCTCTCGTATATCCTTTTAATATGTAATGTACTACATATAAAGTCCATAACAATAATTAATATAACATAATATCGCTAATTTTACTCCTATCAGCGGTTAGTTTTTTGAGGAATGATGCAAGGTATTGTTAAATGCTCCAAATATCTCTATATTTTGCTACATATTTCAATATCTTTAGTTAGTATAGCGATACTTGTCTAAATATGTCAATGAAGTTTTGATAAGAAAATGTATAATATAAGAATCTATAATTGCATCTGTCTCTGTTTGCGTTTATCAGCTTTTTCTCTCTCAATTACTTCAGTGTCTACAACACCTATTCCCCTAACCTTGGCTATCTCTATAATTTCTTCAACATAATACTTGCGGTAATTATTCCTTGGATCTCTCCGTGCCATAGGAATTAATTTATTTTCTTCCCAATACATGATTGTATCCCGATGTACCCCTAACATCTTCGCTGCCTGTTTCATTGTGTACTCAGTTTTAGTTGCTTCCATATTACGAACTCCTTTATACCGTGATCTCCATTTGCTGTTTTGCTCGTAAAATATGTCCGCAAAGTTCTTGAAATAAGTTTTGATCTTTCATAGTATATAATGTTCTATAAGTTGTAATCATATTATAGCGACCCATTAAGACAGATTGATAACCTGCCTGATTAATAGTAGGGTCAAAATATTTGCCTACATCATAGCCTAATGCAATGACCATCTTAGGTTGAACACATAAAAGCTCACTAACTAGATGATGTTGACATTGTTCTGGTTGAGTAGAATCTTCACATTTAACTAATGAAGTCAAATAGATATCATTTAAGTTATAGCCAGACCAAGCTAGCGTATCAATTAAAGTTTTCCCTTCTGGAGTTCTTATGTCAACGTCACTTGGCACCTGACCTATAATCATAATACTTGCATCAAAGTTGCTTAATTCAAGTGGCTTTGCAAACTTACAGTTATCACATGCAAAACAATTATGAACACTTGTCTTGATATCAAATGGAGTAATTTTCTTATAGATATGTTCCGGCATCAAAATTTCATTATAATAACCCGGTTCTAATTTTGTTTTTGATTCCGAAAACACATCAGCAGTATCAAAGGGTGATTCAACTCCAATTGTATTCATGATATTATTCCTCCTCTAACCAATACTTACACGTTCACTAATGGCCCTATTTCTTCAAATGCCTCTTCTTCTTCTAATACTTCATTTTCGTCATGCTCTTCCTCAATAAACTGAGCATCCTTCGGAATACGACCTTGTACAATGTCATTTGTATAATCAAATAATGCTGGTGACTGTTTCAAGACTGCTTCTACAGTTTCCTTACCATTCCATTTCAGCGGACTACCCGCTCCATCTACAAGTGGATTTTTAAAATCTTCACCATAGTAGTACCAGGCTCCAGTGCGTTTGATGATATCCATATCCATTGCTACATTCATAATGTCTTTTACAACATCAATACCTGTATCCCAGTAGTAGTCAAACACTGCTTTTGTATATGGACGAGATACTTTATTCTTAATGACCTTAACAGTCATTGTTTGACCAAGTTGCGAACCGTTTTTCTCAATTATTTTGCGTCTAATTTCTAAACGAACAGATGCATAGAATTTCAGCGTACGGCCACCAGGTGTTGTTTCTGGATTACCATACATTGTTGGTTTTTCACGAATTTGGTTAATCATAATGACCAGTACATTGTGTTTTTGAGCGTGTTGCGTAATGACAGGTATCATTTGTGAATTTAAGCGAGCTGCAATCATCATATGATTATCTTCAGCTGAACCGTTAATAACAGCTTTTGGAATGAACGATGGCAACGAGTCACCTACAATCATTCCAACTTGACCGGAAAGAATCAAACTTACCATTGAGTCATATGCTTCCTCACCATTGTTTGGTTGAATAATAATCATACCTGTTTCAGCAGAAATATCTACACCAAGTGCGTGTGCATGGAATGGATCAAGTGAATGCTCTGCATCAATAAAGATAACTTTTTTTCCATAAAACACATGTGGAATAATTTTAGCGCCCTTTTGAAACTCTGCAATTGTTTTTAATGCGATTGTTGTTTTACCAGAAGATTCAGGTCCATACATTTCAATCATACGTCCCCAAGGTAAGCCACCAATTCCTAATGCGTAATCTAAGCTCGGTACGCCTGTGCTAACAGGTTGCACTTTTATGCTTGATTCCCCATCAAATGCATATAACATTTCATCACCAAGCTTCTTGTTCATCATAGACATAAATGCTTGGTTGCTCATTGGTTTTTCGGACTTGGGTAATGCTTCTTCTTTATCCTTCGTTTTTGTTTTCGCCATGTAGATCACTCCAACCTTTGTAGTTCTCAATAAATGTATCTAATGAAGTTTTTAAATCTTTTAAATCTGTTAATGCCTTAAAGGCGTCCTTGTCTTCAGTTTGTTTATTTGTTACTCCTCTTGTGATGTGAACACCCCTGTCATTTAGAGTGCGGGACAGCCATTGAGCCATAAGAACTATCATTTGATCAGGAATTTCTTCCTCTTTTCTTATGACACTTACACAGGCTTCTAAAGTATTATCAATCATACGAGCCTTTGCTGTCTTTTGAGGCATGCCACGATCATGATGATAATCATAGATACCATATATAAATTGCCCTAATGAATTTGTTGGATTTAGTCTTTTGCGGGACATTATTTATCACCACGCTTATAAGATTCATTGTGGTTTACTTCATGGTTAACTGGATGCTTTAAGGTTTCGACGTTATAGTACGTGCAACCGCCTACCATAGAAGAAATAGTAGCGAATATAAAGAATGAAACAAAAATAGTGGATAACATACTATGCCTAGATTTCACTAATTCTGCTTGGATTTTTTCGTCTTGAATTTTCAAATCATATCACTCCAACCAATTAATAAATGTGAAGTATCATAAAATAACGAAAAAGGGGAATTATCCCCTAATTCATTATTGTGGGATTGGAGGAAATCCACCAGCACCTGGAGCACCAGCTGGAGCACCAACACCAACCGGAGCGCCTACACTAACTGGAGCGCCTTGTTGTGGTTGGAATCCTTGATTATTATTAGGCATATTCGGTGGGAATCCGCCTTGTTGTGGCTGTTGTCCACCTTGTGGCGCACCAAAGTTTTGTTGTTGACCTTGGAATCCGCCTTGTTGCTGTTGGAATCCACCCTGTTGAGGTTGTTGTTGGAACCCACCACCTTGTTGTTGCTGTTGGAATTGACCTGTAGGCTGTTGTTGTTGCTGTTGCCCACCTTGTGAATTATCTGAACTACCACCATCTAAACCAATAAGAGATGTAACTTTAATTGTTGGGTAGTAAGTGTATGATCCATCGTTATTTTTCGTTTGACGTAATTCTGGTACACCTTCAATAAATACCTTACGTCCTTTAGGGCAATGGTTTAATAAGAATTTGTAATATCCATCAGAGTTTTCATTTCCCCAAACTTCAATAAACCAAAAGTCTGCCTTATCGCTACCACGGTGATTTACTACAATTTTAGAACTTGCTACTTTTGAGTTGTTTACAGGCTTAGATTCAGGGTCTTTTACTAAACGACCAACAATTTGAATTTTAACATGATTATCTGCGCCATTATTTTTATGTCCATTATTACCTTGCTGTTGCCCTTGGAAATTTCCTTGTGGTTGCCCTTGGAAGTTACCTTGTTGTGGTTGGAATCCGCCACCTTGAGGTTGAAAATTATTTGGTTGTTGATTGAAATTGTTATATCCGTTTTGCATTTTAAATTCCTCCAGTATAATAAATTATATTTTATTCAAAAACATTCCACGGAGTGGATAAGATTTAGTATTTCAAGTGATAGTAAATAACTTTATCTGTATGTTGAATATTCCACACTTCTAAAATGTGAAGTGCATCATCTTTCATTTGTACTTGTAGCTTTTCTCCTACCAGAACATCTCTATTATGAGGATACATAAAGTCTTGTTCAGTCCCATCAGGGAAAACTAAT
Organism: Bacillus sp. FSL L8-0199; assembly: GCF_038005705.1. Lineage (NCBI taxonomy): Bacteria > Bacillati > Bacillota > Bacilli > Caryophanales > Bacillaceae > Bacillus > Bacillus sp. FSL L8-0199. The sequence continues at coordinate 49,173 of NZ_JBBOTS010000005.1, forward strand.
ACATTTCTCATTTAGTGCATTCCTCTAGAAGATTGTTGGCTGCATATGCAACAACAGATACTTCTATTCCAGAAGACCTTGAAACAGTGTTAACAAATCCTTCAAAAGATACATAATTGCCAACTATTAAGTCATTCAGATGTGCTTGTGTTACCTCTTCTGGAACTGAAACACGAAGTGTCCCTACAAAGTCATCGATAATGACTAAAGATGCTCCTCCTGGTATGAATTCTAGAGGATGAAAGACATCAGTAATTCTGCCGCCAACCTTTACTTCATCTTTATGTACTCCAGATAAATGTATTTGTCCAGAGAAGTGCGTAATGCATTTCTTTAACGCTTGGATATCCACTGTTACCTCAATCCTTTCTTTTGCTGATAAACCTCAAATAGCTCGGAAACAAGTTCTGTTACTTCGTTTTGAGAAATAATATTCTTACGCAATAAAATATTAAGAAGAGCATTACTAAGTAAAAATGAAGTTTGCACTTCACTTTCAACTGAGAATGGACTATTTGTTTCTTTAAAAACTGTTTCTTTATTACTAGAAAAACCAGCACTTCCTAATACTTGTTCATTAAAGTTAAATTCATCAGAGCAAGGTGCTGCCATGAAACTCATCTCCTTTTATTTAAAATACTCATGTTTATAGTTATACAATAATTTAAATCAGGGATTTCATTTTCGTTGCAATTCTTGAAGATACTTCTTCATCTCTTCGACATTTCGCTGTGATTCCTCTAAAGACTCGGTAAGAGTTTGATTAGATTCACGCAAATCTTCATTCTTAAATAGTACTTCAAGATACTTCTGATGCAGTTCCTCATAAGATTGATTCACTTTATCAGAATCTGATTTAAAAGAATAGAAATGGATTGCGAGAGCTAGAGAAGATAAAGTAGTTAAAGCCAAGTAAATACTCGGTTTTTTTGCTAAATTCTTCATTATGCTATTACTCCTTTACGATCCCCTGTACCTTTTCCCTAAGTTTAGCATACTAAAATAAGGTCTGCAAGGCATTACAATATAATTAAAAAGTCAAGAAGAATACGCCGAAATAGAGTGGTCAATCTGTTTAAAAATAGCACTTATCTTGTTGAAGTTTTGAGAGTCAATAAGATAAATAATCCATACTAAGCCTAAAGCACAAACTCCTTCTAAGTCTTGTGACATTTCTTCTTCACCGGTAGATAGTTGTGTAGATAGTTTTTTTAAAGTATGTCTTGAAAAACCACATGTATTCTCTATGAATTCTGCAATATCAGGGGTGACTTTAATTTTGTGTTGATTCCATAGTTTTCTTACATACATGTATTGAGCATATCTTGAGCTACTTAAATAAAAAGAGATCATTTCCATATTACAAAACCTCTATATTAATAATAAAAATACTTATTTTCATTTGCTATTGCTTCAAAAGATCCCTGCAAGTACATAGGCATAACATGTGAAGATACAAAATGAATGAAATCTTCTATTTTGTTTTCATAATAAAGCGTTTCTATTAATTCATCATATCGCTCTCTTTCTGTAATGCCTTTCCCTTTATAGAAACAAATGTGTCTACGTTTATCTCCATAATCAGCAAGATAGGGTGTTCTTAGAGATGGAAGCACATATACAGTCTCATCTCTAAAATTCTTCATTGGAAATGATAAAAAAAGCTCCTGAATACTCCTTTTATATTCTTTAATTCGCTTACTGTCATCTGAAAATTTTTGATTAATTTCTTTTACAAGTTGCTGAACAGAAGTCATCATAACTTTCGCCTCTTTTCTCTTTTATATAACCAGTACTAATCTATCACTAGAGCGAGTAATTGCAGTATAAAGCCATCTATGATGCTCTTCATGATTTAAGACTTCATTAATAACTACAACCTTCTCCCATTGAGAACCTTGGCTCTTATGACAAGTAATTGCATAACCAAAGTCAAATGAATCATATACGTTATATTCGTGTGGAGCTAACTCATATTTTTCTCCTAGGAAGTGAGCATTAACTAAGTTTAAATCATCAAAAGCTTGGTTAGTAAAATCAGGTCTAAATTCAATATTAATGCTATCACGAGTAAGATATAGATTATCTTTTATAGATGGTTTTATGCTTTTCACATATCCTGTCATGCCGTTAACCAAACTAACATCTTGAATATTCTTATTCCAGTTGTTTTTCACACAAATTAACTTATCGCCTACTTGTGGTAAATCTTCATTGAAGCCAATAAATCTACGGATATCTTGGTTTAGAGCATGTCGAGTTTTATTGTAACCACATATAATTTGGTCAGCAGTGGTATAACATTTTTCTCTCAAACGATTCCAGTCATAACGATTTATAACAAGCACTTCGTTATTTTGACCATACCATCCATAATCAATCTTTTGTCTTTTACGGGCAAGCATTGATAAATGAATAATTGGGTTACCCTCTGCTTGACGATGGATTTCAGTTAAAGAAAAATCAGGATTATTAAACATTTGTAGGAACTCTTCATTCCCTTTTTGAGATACTGGTGGTAATTGTCCTTGGTCACCAATAAATAAAATTTTTATTCCGAAAGATTTTAAATCTCTCATGATTTCTCCATCAACCATAGATGCTTCATCAATAACAATAAGCTTAATATGTTGAAGTTCTTCTTTTTTCTTTAAAATGAATTCAGTTTTTCCTTTAGAATTAACATCTAAGTGATAAATTGTTCTATGTATAGTGTGAGCCTTATATTTTCCCTTTGCTTTTTGTGTTAATACAAGTGCAGCTTTCCCAGTGTAACAAGCAAAAGTAACTTTATTTAGCTTAATACCAAGCTTTCTAATAACATATTCAACTAATGTAGTCTTACCAGTACCTGCATATCCTGCTAGAAAAAAGCATTGTTCAGAGCTATTCTTGTACCATGTAGTAATAGTATTTACTGCATCCATTTGCATGGCTGTTAAATCAATAGTGGCTGTTGTCATAAAATGTTCCTCCTTATATATCACCTACTTTCCACGGAGTGGAATCGTACAAATAAAAAAGGCAAGAGTAAAAATCTCCTGCCTATTCACTTAAAACATAAAAATTAGCTGCTATAATTTCATCTAATGAGATCATAACTTCTCTTGTGCTAACCAGCATTTCTTGAGAACCTTTTGTAGAGAATTTAACTTTTTCTTGTGTATCACTTTTCTGGATGCATCGCTCTGTATTCATATAGTTAATTTTAATTTGTAAGCCTGCGTTTAAAGCTGTGATTGCATCTTCTACTGAAACTGCCTTCCATTCTTTCTTATCTGCTAACACAATGAATTCTGAATTAAGTACATTAGCTCCAAAGCGTAACGGATCCGTCTGACGCAAGTATTTATTACATTGCACAAGATGACCATGTTTGCTTTTTGTTACATGAGAGTCTTTTAGTGGTCCAGAAACACAAAATGCCATTTTTCCGAATGGTAAAACACTATCATCTAATAATTCAGCAGCAGTATATGTCTTATATTGCTGTGGCTTTTGTCGTGTCTTTTGCTGAGGCTTTTGTTGTGTGCTTTTTTGTGATGCAGTAGATTTAGATTGCATTTCACGAAGCCTTTTTTCTAAATCAAAATGTTTTAGTTCTGGTGTATTTTTAAGCATAGCTATCATTTCTTTGAAGTCTACACCTACGCCGCCACCAAAGTATTTTGCAAATAACCATACTGTACTGTTAACCAATTTATCAAAGTGATTATGTAGGATAAATTTAAATGCTTCTTGAGGTGTCTCATGCATATTGGAATGTTCTGGTTTAAATTTATATTGTTTTGCTTCACCTTCTAAAACATCAAATAAAAGCCTTGCATATACAGTATTATCTTTGTAACCAAGAATTTCTGACTCAATAATGAATATGCCTTCATTTCCTTGAGGATTAATTAAAACACGGAAAAAAGTTGCGTTAGCTGTAGTAGTTGTCATTATGTAAATCTCCTTTAATATATGTATTTTATATTCATAAACAGTCCCCGGAGGGGATTAATCTTCATACTCTGGAACACGTTTCATTAATTCTAAATCTGCAAAAATCTTTCCTTTTTGGAAATACAATTCATGCAGATCATGTTCTGTTTCTTTTTGTTGTTCTTCTAGCCCACTAATCTGCTCATTGATTTCAGCATATTTACTTTCTAAGTATTCTACCTGACTAAGAGCAGCCTTAGGTTTATTCTTTAACTGCACCATCTTCCCCACTCGAATCTCCTTCATGTTTTCTAAATAGTTCTTCTAGTACTACTCTATTAGTTTTCTCCTGAATCTTCTTTACATCATCAATACTACATTCAGGATGTTTTAATAAAGTAGAAAAGATACCAATTTGAGATGCAATCAAAATTTCTTCAAGTTCAGATTTTGAAGCCTTACCCTCAATTAAAGTATTAATCTTATCAGACTTTGAATTGGTATGAGATATTACGAAAATATCATCCTTTACTTCAGTAAAAGTACCACCTTTATTAATAGTTACTCTGATTTCGCTCATTTTAAATCCTCCTGCATTTTAAAGTTTTCCGCCTTGTTCTATATACCAACGTGCACATCCTTCAGGAGACATGCCATATGGAGCTCCTGCGTTGATGTATGCAATCATTTGGGAAGATATATCTTGTATTTTTTCTACAGGCTCACCACTTGCAGCGGCTGCACTCTGAACAATTGCATTTAAAATACTTTCTTCTTGTCTTCGACTCATAAGTGATCACCTAAATTACGTAATTTTATTTCTCTTCTAAGCAACATATATAATCTTTTGGTCTTCCAAAGATTCATATACATTGTACGATTATTATTTTTCTTCTTTTTTCCTGAACTTGTTAACCAAGGTGCGTTTCCAAGTAAAATATATTGATCGGCATGTATTTCTCTATATAATTCCTCGAAATTAGGGTGAGAACGATGAACCATGCGAACAGTATTAAGTAAATGCCGATCTTCCATTTCATAAGGATAAACGCATTCTCCTTGTTGTGTAATCCAAAAGTCATTCTTGTAGCGATTATGAGGTAACAGGTAATCAGGAAAAGGCAATGGCGCTTGTTTATCATCAAAACGCTGAAACATATATTTTTTCACCAATTCCATGGCCATACAACTCCCTACAATAGTCACAATAAACTAATCTTCAAGAAGAAGATGAACGAGTTTACTTGCTTTATCATTATCTATCCTGTAATACACTTCAAGACCACTTCTTTCAAATTTTACAACTCGTGCACTTTTTAGTTTAGTTAGGTGCTGTGATACTGTAGATTGTGGAGCACCTAGCAAATGAATAAGTTGTGTCACATTAAGTGATTTGTTATGGATTAACTCTGCTACGAGTCTAAATCGTACAGGATGAGCTAATACTTTAAGTAGATTAGAATCTTCTTCTGAGATTGTATATTTAGCAGTTAATAGTGTATTCATGATTATCTTTCAACCTCTCTTATGGCAAAAATAAAATATTAAACATTATCTAAACTTGTATCACGTTTCATATTCATTCGAAGTAGCTCTTTATAGCGCAATTGATTTTGAGCTTTATACACACGCATTGATTCAAGCTCAGGATAAAAATCACACTCATCACATAAACGATCAACGATATTAGTAAATGCTTCAACATCATCACAATCATCTACAATTTCTTTTGTAAGCAATTCATCAAACGATTCTTTTGTTTTCGTGTCTAAAGTATTAGATAGCCATTCGTTTCCGCCGCAACAAGGGCAAGTGACAACATACTGTTTCTCTACTACGTTATTTTCTAAAAGGAATTGCTCAAGCTTTTTGTGTTCATTTGTATATCGACCTAAATAAGGAAGGTAATGGCCAACATTAAAACCAACAAGTTTTTTATCTAGCGCAATCTTTTCCTCTTCAGTCATAAAATCAATTTCTTTTAAGATAGGGAAACGATGAACACCTAATAATTCAGGAAACTCTTTTAATCTCATTTCTTTAGTTAATTCATGTACCTCGTACCATAAACTACGTAGTTTATCTGTACGTAAAGCTTCAGAGAACTCCATTAATTCTTTGCGAGTATACTTATCTTTTAAGACATTTATATCAATAGTATCTAAATAAGAACTGAATTCTTTATACTTCTCTAGAATCTCTTCAATTATTGTTTTAGACATTATTCATCTTCCTCCTCATGTTCATGTCCACCAAGAATATGCGCTTCTATAGTTGTACTGCAGTCATAGCAGTCAAAGATGCCTCCTTTGCCAATATCAGAATCCTTTAGATTAGCACCACATCTTGGGCAAAAAGAAACGACACCTTCTTTCCAATCTTCTTTTGTACAGATTGGTTCAACAATAAAGTTACGATAACTTTCTGCTGGTGATACCAAAACTTCTTTTGTCGCTATATCTATTGCTTCTTCCAAAGAAACATCATTACTTGTTGTTGCAGTTATACTAATAGAGTTGTCTGCCTTTTGAGCTTTGATTCTATAAAGCATTTCTTTATTTTCTACTGTCATTTGCTTTCTCCCTCTTCCCATGCAAGTGGCATAAAGATTGTTTCGCCACGTAATTCTTTTTTGATATAAATATATGAACCTTTGCCTAAATCACCAAGGAAGCCATATACCTTCCAGGAACACTCTTTTTTATCTACTAATACTCCACTGTTACAAACATAAGGGTTAGTAGACACGCCATTACAACAAGGACAACGGAATTTCTTTTCACCGATGTTATCCAACATATCTTGTACTGTTTCAAATACTCGAACTTTATCGCCCTTAATTTCAGGTTGATTTGCTTCTTGATAGTAATTCATATACCAATACGTTCTATCTTCTTCCCAAGCATTAAGAATTTCTTCACTAGATAAGCCAGTCTTTTCAGCGTAATGCTCAGCTCGTTGTAATACCCAATTATACTTGTCCCAATACTCTTGAGAACTACGAACATCTCTTTCTTGGTTTGCATCCTTCTCAACAGCTGCCTTTAATGTTTCTTTTCCATTAATTTTTGTAAGAGTGGCCATAGCTTTCACCTTTTCGAATAAAGTATTAAGCACCGTAATGATTGACATATCTAAAACCCTTTCCTATTAGCTAAATGTTATTTCAGGTTCTGTCTCTGGTCGAACATGCTCGTTTTCATATTCTGAATCAAGAATTAATTGTGTTCCACCTTGATCTAAACGCATTAATAAAACTTCGAAATCAGATAGATATCTTAATGATCTAATATCAGGAGATTTATCATAGTTAATAGACCATCCTTGTTCTTTTTTCCATTTAGATAAACGAACTGCAAAATTCATTTTCTCATCATGCTCACATTCAAATAGTAATGTTGCATACTTAAAGGAACTCCAATCTCGTTCTTCATCCATCTCAACACTCATTGTAACTTCTACTAACTCATAAGATGGTTCATCATCATAATCAATCTCTAATCCATCGGTTTCTACATTCTTAGCAACATGCTCTGTCCACTTTGTGAATAAATCTGTTACTTGTAATTCTTTTTCTGTTTCTGGCAGCATTAACTGCTGGAAGTTACTAATAAGCTTTTGATTAGGTGATGCGGTTTGTTTTAGGATATCAACCAGTACAGCATCTAGCTTCACGATATATTCAGAGTAATCATGTTTCTCTAAATAAGGGACCATAACTGATTTGATTTGTTCTTCAAGAATTTTAGTTACATCTCCATAAGAACTAAAAAGATGATCTAATGCATTCTTAACACCTTTTTCTAGCTGTTCTGCAACTAATCTATCAACCGTACCATCTTCTAATTTTTGGGTAATAACATCCTTAATACTAGTTTCTAAATTCATCTTTTTCCGCTCCTTTTTAGTTATCCGTATTTACACGCACAAGTGAACCATTTTCATACCTAAAGACTTCAACATCAGTTGCTTCTTCATATACATAGAATAAAAGCTTATTTCTATGTTGAAAGACCTCTTTAATATCGTCACATGAAATAGAACAGGTTCCGATGATATCTTTTTGTTTTTTTGTAATAAAGATATATTTTGTATTTATTGTGCTTATTTTTTGCTTTTCTTCTTGATTAAAATGAGCAAGGACAGCTGACTGTAAATCTAAGATAAGTGTAAGAGATCCTTCGAATGCCTCTTTCTGCCCTTTATAATACATACGATCTGAATCATTGCCCTCGCATAGTTTTTGTTTCTCTATCGTTTTAAATTTGTCTATTACATCTTTTAATTGCTCTTTTATACAAGATAATTTTTCTAAAATTAATTTGCTCATACGCACTTCTCCAGTCAAATAATTATTTTACTAAACTATGAAGATACTAATACGAATTTAGATTTTTTAAGAGTGCTAGTTCCTCCTAAATCATTGTTTACAATGTACTGTTGTTCGTTTTCTCCAATAACCTCATAAACGTGTCCTGTTGTCACTCCATCATAAAAATCCATTTCTCCTATATACCTAACCCTAAGCAATATGGTCCATCCTTTCTTATGGGATTAAATATTATTCTTCATCATCGTCCAGCAGAACTAAACGAAGGCGTTTGATGCTATCGTTACAGCGTTTATCATAAGCTGGATAAGTCATATATCTAAGCCATTGAATAGATTTTTTTGCTGCTAGACTAATCTCAGGGAGAGTTCCTTCGGTCACAAATTGTTCTCCTTTATAAAGAGCATATAGTCGCTCATGCCACTTTAGTTCCATAATTACTATGCTACTCCTTTATTGTAAGATAGTTATTCCATCCTTTTTTATAAGTACCAGTGACGATTGCCTTGTAGCACGTTATAAGGGATTTCCTCATCCTTTTCTTCATCATACCCTTCACTCCAAGGATTACTGTTAACAGATGTCTGATTCCAGCATACACCAATCATATCTTCATCATTAATAATATCGTCTTCAATGATTCTAGCTTGCTCCCATAAACTACTGTTAGGATAATTCTCTTCGAATTCTTTAAATGCAGCAATTAATTTCGGAATATCTTCCCTCTTCACCACAACGTTATCGAAAGTAGACTTTAGTGTTATATTTTCAAAGTCTTTTAAAACACCTGTATCAGCCATTTTCCATAATTCTTTAAACCCACCAAGAAAACCGCCTTGAATGCCATATGCCTCTGAAAGTTTCATCCATACGTGCATTCCACCTCTCCATGCGTTTTTTGTTTCACCTACAAATTCAACTTCACCATTTGATTTCACACCATAAATAACCGTTTCGCTCATTTTTTTGTCCTCCATTTCTATTTAAGTAGCAATTCTGTTAAACTTTTTCTAATTCATATTCGCCATACCATGTTGAAGGATGCTCTACAATGTTGTATTGAGCTTCATATTTGAGATTATAATTTTGTGCAAACCACCAATGATCAACTGTAACTATCTCACCAGTTTCTTTAATTCTAACGTTTTCACCATCTTCAAAGAGGTGTTTTCTACCTTCCATTTTGCTCACCTCGTTTATATGCAAAATTCAAAACTTACTCCAATAAGAAGCTTCTTTCCCCATACGTCCACGTTCAGGCGCTGGTATAATCGGAGATGTAGTAGCTACTTCCATATCCCATTTTAAATTTTTAACCCGATTATATAATGTGCTTCTTTTTAGTCCGTTCTTTTTTGCAAACTGTATTTCTTCATTTGAGAGTATGCAATTGTTTTTGTTAGCCTGATTAGCACGCTTTAAAGACTCTTTTCGGCTCATTGGAGGTTTAGATATGGAATCTATTAAGCTCCATCCTCTTTTCCTACGATCTTCAAATGTATTTCTACAAATATTATTTTGCAGCGCAAGATGTTGGATTCTGCTCCACTCAGTAACTTTTTTAGGAGACTTAGTTAGAGCACTCTCTTTTTCCCATAAGCCATCACGTACCCTATATTCTAAAGTACTTCTGCAAATGCCATTTTGTTCTGCCATCATATACTCTTCAGGTGTAATATAGTAATCATAAATTGATTTCATTTCATCCACCCTTCACTATTAATTTTTCAAAAACTTACTTAACATGATGTGACCGAAAAACTTATCTATTAGATTTTGATTTTCATCATAAAGATTAATGTGTGCATCTTTTTCTTCAATACTCCACCCTTTTTTATCGCAAATATCGAAGTTTTTATTTCTTATATCGACTAATATGTTCCTTTGAAAATTAGCTAATGACATGAGTTTCACCCGCTTTGTTGTTAGATACTTTCATTAATTTTATCGACAAGTTCATTTAGTTCAGACGCTGTTTCTAAGTCAGCGGTATTATCCGCAATCTCTTGTAATTTAGTAGATAAAGCAAGTAAGAAATCAGGTGATGCATGCATTATCTTACCTCCTTATTTAATCGTGTAAAGCGTTTCACTTTATTTCCTATAGGCAAATCAACCATTCCAAAAAAGTCTTCTACATTACGCACCCATACCTTCTCTGTATCATAATCATCTTCAGATTGGTAAATAACGTGATAAACATCTCTATCGATATATGTAGCGCCTTTATGTACATATAGCTGCACTCTTTTTACTTCTGCTCCTTCTGGAGTATCTGCATCATATGCTAAGTTAGCTAACGTTAAATCATGTTTATTGCCTGTAAATTCACTAATAGGAATTGCAATACTATCAAAGAAGTATTCCTTTTCATTTCTGTAATGTTGATAGAAAGTGTTATACTTCATGGTTAAGCCTCCTCTTCTGTAAAACGGTTAAAGCTTTTAGAACCTTCAAAACCAAAATAATCAGGAGTACTGCCTACAGGTTTGACTTTTATACTTGAATAATGAGGAAATCTAGCATCCCATCCAAGTTCAAATTCTTCACCTATAGGTATTGGAGATAATCCACCGAATGTTTCATTAACACGAATCTTCCAGCCGATCCACTTCTCGCCACGGGACTTTTCTTTATTCTCACCACATTGGTTTTCAATTACAGTAGCATGAACACACCAATGGTATTTAGATTCAAATTGATATTGCTCCCCTACTTTCACTTCATCTGGAGCGATTGAGCCAAAATTCATATAAAGACCTCCGATATCTATTTTTCAAAAACATTCCACGGAGTGGATTAACTATTTATTATAATAAAGGGAATAGCATTTCTTTCCCTAGGTTTTATACTGTACGTTCTCCACGATATACCAAAAACCACAATACGTCAATGTATTTGTAATGTATTTCAATAATATTTTAACGTGTAATAATGTATTGCATTACAATCATGTTATTTTCCTGCTGATATTGGCTAAAATCTCCTGATTTCTCCTGTTTACTTGCAATCCACAGAAACAGAACAAATTCTTCCATGAAAATCAGATGTAGCATGGAAAGCATGAGCTGCTGCACGATCTAATTCAATGCCGATAGCATTTGTTTTAGTATCTACTGAAACGATTTCGCATTTTCCTGCGACTTCATGCCCAATTTTAAAATCAAATTTTTGTCCGATGGCTACAAATGGAGCTATAGGATTATGCATGGTAATTTTCATTAGAAATAACACCTCGTGTATGATTATTTAGAAATTCTTTTCCCTTCTTAGTAAGTATTGCGCCAAAGTAAGGAAGTTTCTTTTCACCTGGGAACACTTCACCAGAAATAGCTTCTAATTCATCTAGATTATGAATAATATCAATCAGTTCTGAATCAAACCTTTCAACCTCTCGTAATCGCATTGCTAAGGAATAGCTAAAAATGGTTGCACCAGATGTAATGTCTTTCATTGCTTGCAAATGCTCTTCTTTTAAGCTTTTTGTCATGTAAACCATCCCTTCATGTAATAGTAATAAATACTTCTTTTTATTATGTAAAAATTAGCTAGCAAGGAAATGATGAATATCTTAATCTAAATGGTTTTCAATAGAGCGCATTTCACCAACTAATTCAAATGTATTTAGAATAAATCGATCTAATTGCTTATGAGTAAAACCATTATGTTCTTCTTTATTTTCGTAATTAAGTTGCAAGTAAGCTTCGAACTGTTCTGGATATTTAGTTTCCAAAATACTCTCTACAGTCCGCCAGTGTTCACCGAATGCACAATCATAAAATGTCTTCTCATACTTATCAACTACACCAAGACCGGTTTTTGAATAACCTTCTCTCTTATAACCAAACTCAAGGTCTATAAATTGTTGGCTTTTAAAAATATATGTAAAAATCAATTTGCATTCTTCTTCAAAATTGCTAAAAGTAATTGTTTCGATTTTTTCCTCTTGAGTATATTGAATTAGAACTCTTTCTAACTCTTCGTCAGTTACCGTACGCAAGTATTCATATACAGCGTAAACAGTAGATTTAATTGCGTTGTCTATATCAATGTGCTTTTCGGCATAAATTTGTAATGTTAGTTTTGATAATACGATTGGATCATAAGTAAAACTAACTTGCATTGTTTGAGTCATAAATAGTCACCCCTATATTTAAATGAATGTAACAGTACATTGTGTCTTGCAATTTTTACTAAGCTGTTTTAATTCTTTAGAGAAACAATCAAGACAAATATTTTCTTGTGTTCTCTTACTACTATTATTTTGTTGTAACGTTTTAATATCTGAACGAAAAGCAAATCGTAATGGTTTTTCAAAAATAGGTGTATCAATTTGATGTGTGTCCATTCCACACGTATCGCATCTTAATAAATTATCTTTTGACATACAGTTCACTCCTAATTTTTAATAGTAAAATACTGAATATAAATGAACATAAATCAAATACACCCCCCGGAGGGGATGTACTTATTTTTTTAGAACATCTTTAGGGCTTTTTCCAAAATCTAAATGCACCTGTAATGCATCATCTTCCTCAAGTGAAGATAGATGAGCTGGTGTGCCAATAGGTAAAATACGATAATCACCATCACTAAAATGATGCTTTAAAGCTTTTTCGTAAGCTTTTAGTTCATCTTCTTCAATGATTTTAGCTTTTTCAGAAATAGTGGTGAATGTAACGTTAGAAATTTCACCCTTCTGATTTAAATCCATACTCTCTACGAAAAATCCAGATTGAATGAGTACATACTGCATAAAAACCTCTCCTTTATAAGTTTAAATGACCTGTCCTTAATCATGATCTATTGTAAATGCCTTTCCATACATTTGAATGTATTTTTCACATGCTTTTTTAAAAGCTGCAACTTCTTCTTCAGTATGGTTTTCGATAAATGGATGTGTTCCTTCATTGATAAATTCAATTTCTTTATCCATCTTAATGATAAGACCAGCAACTTTTTTCACTGTTGATGGATCAAAACTAATGCCTTCCGGTAATTCCTTTAAAGCTCTTTCAAAAATTTCACTCATAATATGCATCTCCTTTTTATGTATAAAACGACTAAAAGCTTAGCCAGTAGCCATTTTACCTTGTGATTTCGCTCTCTTTTTTAGCAAACGATCCATAGCAAGTGAGTTCACATCTTTGCCTTTAGATGTTTTATCTACGCCACCCGTTAGGATTTCTTTTGCTAATTCAGATTTCTTGAATAACAGTTGTAGCATATGTTCATCGTAAGATTCACTCATAATGTAGTAATACATAGTGATATTGCTAAATGCATTACCAGTTCGGTCAATACGGCCATTACGCTGCTCTAATTCAGTTGCCGTATATGGTAGGTCGAAATGAACCATATAATTAGCAACCTGCAGGTTTAATCCAGTACTACCAGCACGAGTGCTTATGAAGAATTTCGTATGTGGATCTTCACGGAATCGTTCGATGACAGAATCCTTTTCTTTATCAGATATTTGCCCAGTATATAGCACAGATTGTGGTAGGGCTTCATATATAATGCGGGCCATACGTTCATACTCTGTAAATATAACTACCTTAGAGCTAGGTTCATCATTTAAAAGCTGCTTAATAAAGTCCTTTAATTGCTCTAATTTAGGTGATTTTGCTATATCCTTAGGGGAAAGACCTAATTCGGAAATTACATTATGAGACATTTGTGAAGCCTCTGGGTGCACTAATAACTGCGGAGCATCACAGGTTTCAATTAAGAATGTCTGTAGTCCTTGAATAATGCCGTCATAGTATTCTTTCGCTTGTTGTGCATTCATTAGATTTCCGTTAATTACTTTTGTGCCGGATCCAAGAGAACGAACTGTATCTTTAATCTCTTCCATCTTCATTAAGAGATGGTCTTGAATTCTCTCTTGTGCATCAGTCATTTCTAAGAATACATGTGAATGCTGTACTTTAGGCAACTGTTGCTGAATCTCAGGCATTTCTTTGGTTCTCCTAATAAAATGAGGAGCAATTCGGTAATATAGTTCACCAAGATTAAAGCTACCTGTAATACCAAATCGATTTGAATATTTACAGTATCTTTCACGGAATACTTCCCATGTCCCTAAGATACTATCATCAACAAAATTAAATAGACTCCATACTTCCTCAGCTTTTGATTGTACTGGTGTAGCAGTCGCTATAAAGCGGTAAGGAATATGCTTTAAGTCATAACAAGCTTTAGCATTTAATGAAGGCTCGATATTTAAATACTTATCTGTAACACCAGACTTGATCTTTTGAGCTTCATCTAAAGCAACAATATCAAATGGAATTTCTTTAATAAGTTTCATATACTGCGCACTTCTTAATGTTTCATAATTAACAACCAAATATCTAATATCAGAGCGTGATGCAAATCCTTTAATAAATTTCTTTCTTTTTGCAGGGCTGCCGTATACAGCTATGGCTTCTTCACCAGCAAATTTATATATCTCTTTAGCCCACTGTCTCTTTAAAGAGTTTAGCGTCACGATTAATACACGACGTGCTTTATTTCTATTAAATAGTATCTGACATGCTCCGATAATTTGAGGTGTCTTACCAAGTCCTACGCCATCAAAGATAGCCGCTCTTCCTCTATCAGCTAAATAATGAGAGCCAACTTTTTGATAAGGGTATGGTTTGATTGTCCATGTTTTAAAGTCGTCATCATCTTCCCAAGAAAGATGTTTATTTATAAGTTCATGATTTACATCACAATTCTTAATAATTTCTTTTAATGGTTGATTCCAGATGATTTGATTGCCGAAATGTAGCAAAAGATCACCAATAGATTCTTTACCAAACATCCATTCACCAGTTTCATAGTCAAAAGTACGACCTTCAATAAATCGTATTTTTTCTAATGTATAATCAAAGGTTTCTTGTGAATCTAAGATTCTTACATAGATGTTTCCGTACTGTTCACGAACCTGAATCATGTTGTCACTCCTTCCTAAGAAGATTACAAATCATATAGAAATAATTATACATGAAAATAATTGTAAAATATACATAATGCTTCGGCATGCTTCAAAATGCATACAATTTTAGCGTCTAATGAAGAGAGTAGTCGTAGGGGAAAGATTAAAAATAAATAGACCGCCATCCTGTTTATAAGAATGACCATCTATTTATCATATATTATGTCCAAGGAAGATCATCATTTTGAATATCTACTCCATTAACTTTAGGAATATTAAATGAGTTATCTTGTTGTGACATCTGTTGTTGCTGCTGTTGCCCACCTGCCATATTCATAGGTGGCACAGGTGGTAACTGCGTATTATTAGGATTAACATTTGTTTGATTCTGAACAGGATTAGGAGCTCCTATACCTCCTAATGTGAAGGACGGAGTGAATGTTCCATTAGGTCCCAACTCATTATTAGGTATATTTGCATTCATAGCTTTTGAAGAAGGTAATCCTTGTTGTAATGCAATCTCAAAAGATTTCTTCATTAATGCTTGCTCATAAATATATGCTAGAGCTTTATATTCACTTGAAATAACTTGAATATATTCGGGTGCAGCGGCTTGTGTATCAATGGCAAATGTACCATCAGAGTTAATCATGTATTGATTATTATTTACAGCAAGTTTCGCTTTAATAGTTGCTGGTTGATTTTGATTCTGAAACACACGATAAAAACGTGATTTACTTGGTGCAAAATTTGCATTTTTTACTTCACGGAATGTATCTGTATTTCTATCCCAACACTTATCTGCGCCAATAATGTAGTATGAACCATCTCCTGTATTAGATGGCACAATACGAAATGCAATACTTAGCATATGGAATGGAGATGCATTATCAGTAATCGTTAAAACAACAGAAATTGAATTATTAGAAGATGTTACTGTCAAACGGAAACGAGGATCTGGGTCATAAATCGCACGCTGTCTTCCGTTTGTTAAAGTTTCAACATTAGAGCCTTGAGAAAAATAATAAGCTGCAGTTAATAAAAAGTTCTGCAATTCACTAAAACGAGCGATGTTTAATTCTGAGAAACTTTCAGAACCATCATATAAACGAGTACCATTATCCATTGCTACTGGATTATATTGAACAAACCAACCTGATGTAAATGACGGTGACATATCTGTAACGATAACAGGATATCTTTGCTTACCGTTTTTATTAATTGGACTTTTAACTTCAACACGAATAGAATTAGCGATTGTATCTTGAACCATTTTTAAAATATTAGACATAATAATTACCTCCAGGAATATGAGTTGATTTAGAATTAACAATATTTACGAATAAATCCCACTACAGCTGTGAATAATAGAAGTAGCGGGATTGCATACAATTGACCAGTGACAACTAAGAAAATACATATCACAACAGCTGACGAGTTCATTAAACTAGCACCCGCTGTTTTAATAAAACACGCTCTATAATATGTAATGAATCTTCCAGTACAACAACTTGTGACATTTTATATAATGCAATAGATGTATCGTTAGAACGAATATCACACTCAATTTCAGAATTCAAATTATTAATAGCACTTTTAACAATAGAATGTTGCATTTCGATAGTGTGAGGAGACAGTAATTGTTGTAATTCCTTTTTAGATTGAACGTTCATAGCTTTTTGAGTTAAATTTGTAGTCATTATATATATACCTCCAAGGTCTATTTTTATAATAATAAATGGTTTATACTTTGTATTTTCATAAAAAATAAGAAATAGATTCTTATGAAATAGAAAATATAAACCATAAAGTATATAATTAGGCAATCTTAACTGTTCATAAAATGAATATCTATGAACAGATAGGTGTCTAATTTATAAATCATTCAGCTTGTTTCTTTAGGATTGCATTACAATCTTGTAAACGTGAGCGTCTTAGTTCATCACTACGCTCCTGCATTTCTTGTTGGAAAAGCAATATTTCTTTTGTTACTTCTTTACCAATAGTAAACATTTCTTTCATGAATGAAGCATATTCAGTTAGACTTAAATCATCTACTTCAATAGTCATCCCCTTGAAGTCTATGTTGATTTCTGGATTTATTGTAGTTTCTGGAACTTTTACCTCTAAGCCTTGCATATTTAATTTGTATTTCATGAATGATTCCTCCAATAGTTATAGAATTATATTTTGCTCACACACATCCGACGGAGTCGGCTCACACCATAAGCAGTAATTCGTTATTATTAAGTATTTTCATAAGTTCAAGCTCTTTATTTAATTCGGTATGAATAACGTATAAAGAAGACACACGAGCATCTTCTAAACAAATTGAATTCATGTTATATAATTCATAATCAAAGACATAATCTTCAATTCGCCCTTCTATATATCCATCTAACCGCTCTAAGTCAACAAAAGAACTAAATACTTCAAATGTAATTCTTTCTGCTTTATATAAAGCTTCTGCAAATGGATAGATATTAAAAAAAGTACCCTCAACAGGATACTCAAATGAATCAAAGACAGTGTTTATAATCATTATCACGATTAACAGCATCCTTTCTTTATTTACTTGGCATTAAGCTGTACTGAATATCAGCTGATAGACTATCTTCATCATGAAGATAATTTATAAAGTTCTGTTGCAGTTCTTCAGGTGCATGTGCAGTATGAAGTACCACCACTTTATTTTCATCATTTGATTCAACTACAGCTAATAATTGAAAATCCTCTTTTTCTGGCTTGATTAATAAATCTTTTAATTGCATGCTTATTTCTCCTTTTTTAATACAGGAACCTCAATAAGGTCACCGTGCTGAATAGAACCAACATTAGTGATTTTATTACGTTCTTGCGCAATATAAACGATATCTCGAATATCCCAATGATAGGTTACATCTTTATTTCGTTCTTTAATTACGTCATAAAGAGTGTCTCCTGATTTAATAATATATTCTTCGTAATGTACGTCATAATCTGTGTCAGTAGATAACATTGCCAAAAAGATAAATAAAAATATACAAGCAAAAGTAGATATGTAACGAATTACATGCATTAGATTCCCACCTTCCAATGTATGATAATTAAACTAGTGCAACCTCGTACAAGTCTTTCTTACCTTTTATCAGATATTCAGCAGAAGATGAAATTGTGTGTAATCGATAATGGTCTTGATGATTTGCTGAATTTTGAAGATGAACTTTAAATGCGATAACTCGTGTACTATCAGTTAAAATATCAAAGATTTCTTGCCACAAATCTAAATGTTGCGGATAAACTCCTTTAGATGTAAGCCAATTATTACTTGCCCACTTATGCATGTTTTTATTTAAACCAGCACTCACTGGTGCAACAGAAGTATAAATGTGTATGAAAATAGGTTTATCTTTCTTTAAAAGTTTTAAAGCATTCAAAATAGCGTTTAATGTCATTCTAGTAGCGGTGGTATCTTTAGCATATCCACCAATCTTTTTCGTATAATCTTGACCATTTATACAAGAGTGAAGGTACGAGCACCAACCACCATTCTTTTCTTGGTCTACAGAACCCGAAACCCACAAATCAACTTTCATTTTATCAAATTGCGATTTCGACATAATATATGTCCTCCTTTTGAATTAAATATGATTAATATTCCCTTTAAGATATCCACTAGTGTAGTAAGTGAATATCTTTAGTGAACATTAATTATAAGCATATTGTGAAACTGATATCCCTTCATATCCAATTAAGTAGCATTGCTTTTGAATTGCCACACAACATATAATGCGACTCTCACCAGAATGACCAGGGAGTTCTTCCAATTCAATATCAATTAAGGTAGCTTCTACGCCATTTGGAGGGAGTTGCATAAATAACCAAAAATAATCACTTGGCACCATTTTCTCTGCTAACAGACTATATGCATCGTAACATTTGCCTGAATTCTCGATTTTAATCGTATTACCCTTAATAGCTGTCAGACTCTCCACAATGCTTTCTGCTTGCTCTTTACTAAATTTCATATAAATACATCTCCTTCTTGATTTAGATTCACATACAAGCGACGGAGTCGCACAAATACACCGAAAGGTGTAAGAGTGAAACACCGAAGGTGTCTAACGATCACCCGGAGGGTGATTCACTTCAAAGAAGTGAAAAAACAGCACCGTAAGGTGCTGCTCTGTAGTATTGCTAATATAAATACATGTAAATTATTCAAATGAAGCTTCATATTTCTTAATAGCTACATCTAAGTCAGCAAAGAACTGTTCTTTCGTTTTACCAACGATATTTAAAGAAGAGTCCACTATAGATTTGACGGAATCTCTAACTTGAGAGTCGTAATCAGCAGAAGAGAATAAGCTGACACTTAGTGTGGCAACTAGAACTCCATATGGCTCCGCACTAGATTCAGCACAAGATTTACAATACGCAAAAGACATAGGTGCTAAAGAAGATGCAAACACGCCGACTATATTGTCAGAAGCGTTGCATACATCACATTTCATCGCAAAGGAAACTAAGCTATGATTATCTTTTGATTCCTCAACAGAAGTAGCAACTTGAACATTATTTGTAGAATTACACATATATAAACATCCTCTCAATAAATTAGTTGTTGTTAGGCATTACAATTTAATTATGAAACTTTAAGATATGTATCAACAATCCGTTTTAAAACATGTACATCTTGTTTCTTATCACGCTGTAAACAAGCATGGTCATAATACATATTAACTTGAAAGCATGCTCTATGTATAGCTGATTCAAAGTGCAACCAAATAGATTGAACATCAGAAATAGAACATTCATTGTAATGCACTACGTTATTATTTTTTGAACAATCAACAACAGATACATAAATAGTAAAAGATGTAGTCGTAGGGCAATAGGATAATTTAGCAAAACCATGAAATGGTTGAATAAGTGATTCTAACTTAATAACAGATAAATACATGATTAACACCTCTTTTGGATAGATTCACATACATGCTACGGAGTAGCTTTTATATACGAAGGATGAAGTTACATAGTCTGACCTAATTGACGATAGTGATCAAAAGTACCGTCCTTTTTCATTTTGCAAATAAGATCAGATATAGTAGATTCTGTACGACCTACAGCCATAGCTACACTCTTTCTGGCACCACGTTGATAAGTAGCACAAATATAAGCTAATTCTTTAACTGTATAAGGCTTCTTATGATTAAAGTGATAATCTGGGTGGTATTTCATGCGTCCACAAGAATCATATTGTATTTCAGTCATAATAAATCTCTCCTTATTATTTAGATAATTATTTTATATTCATGTTGAAGAAAAAACTATTAAACAACTAGCCTAGAAATAAGCTAGGCTAGTTAAAAGAAACAAATACAGCATTATTTAGCAAGACAGAATCGTACGGGCTTTCAATCTTGCCTTGCTCCCACAAATCATAAGTAACAATATCTTGACCTTTATGAGGACCACTGATAAAACGAATGGTGAATTTTCTTCCGCCATTACCTAATATGGTGTCACCTGGTTGACCGTTACCTATGCAATAGTGATGTCCATTAATACGAGCTGTTTTTTGATTATGCTCTGTAATATCACCAGCATTCATCCAATCTACTTTTTCTTGCCAAAAGTCACGTGTGAAAATATCATCCTCTTCTTGGCAACGATCACACTTACACCATTCGATTTCTACATCACTTGGTAATTTATCACTATCACAACAATCCTCGCAAGCTAACACTTTATTATTTTCGATAATTTTAAAACCATTTTCGTTATATTTAAACATGAGAACATCCCCTTAATGTTAATTGTTATCATCTACATACCACGGAGTGGATTGGATACATGCCTGTTTCGGTTTCCAATAAAACCATCATCAGCAAGGTTATTACTCCTTGTACAGGAAGGCTCTTATTATGCAAGAGCCAATTTGCGTTCTTCTTCAGGAGTTACCACATTCTCAAAAGATACAGTACTGATGGATAAGGCTCTCTCTAGGAAGGGCCGAAGGCACTCTCTGTTTTTAACAATATGAATAAATTTGGGCTTTAAATGTGCTAGGGATCCTTCCTCGGCTAAAAAGATACGATCCTCATACTTAACTAAAATAGCAAAAGCGTTTTTATATGGACGTATTCTAAATAAAGCTTTATGTACATTGATACTCATAACGAATCTTCCTCTCTATTTGATATCACCAACAGAAGACGGAGTCGCCTTTAACTATTAAAAAGAACGTACAGCTTATAGATTAGAAGACAATATCAAATAACAATAAGAGGTATATAAAAAAGGAGAAAAGGACAAGATGTTGATAGTAATCTAGTATAAAAAAGTGTTCTGTAATCTATGAAAATAACCGAACACTTTGTGAACATTTTGTGACAAATTTTAAGTAAGGTAGATTTTCCCCAAGTTTGAACGGTCTATAATATATATGAGAGGTGTATTCTTACAGTGAACAGATAATGGAAGATTTCACCTTACATACAAATGCATGTTCACAAATTTGGAATATATTTTCCAAAAACAAAAATAATCCTGTTCCAAATTTGCAAACTGACATGTAGCACTGAAAGATTACATCTGGTGGCTTGGCGGTGTAAATGTGCATGTTGAACATGACATATTCACTATGTGCACCTAGCATGTAGATTGCTGATAATATGGAGAGAGCACGATGGGAGAAGTCTGCTCTTTTTTAGCAGGCAAAAATCCGCCAGACAAAACCCTTTTAAAACCCTCTATACATTTAGGGGAAGTAGTTATAGGTAGGAAACCAAAAGTCTGATAAGAAGCATCATATGTAAGTAGGCTATCTAATTCTAAATAACCTATACATAATGAGGTGAAAGAAAGTATTCTACATAAACATGTAACAGTTACATAAGTCATACTTCTGCATGATAGAGATAAACACTTGGAGAGCATACGCATGTGCAGGGCACATCGTTGCGCCACGGCCGAAGGCTACCCCAAAAGTATTCATAACTTATATAAACTATTATTCAATTAAATATAAAACATTTCCATAAAATATCGTTTATATTTAACATTTTCATAAGAAATAGGAAGTATAAACAAGTAAAACAGAAAAAATAAGAGGAAGAATGAACATAATCATCACTCTTCCTCTTACATCAAGTTATTCCGTTTTAAATGCAGGCGTAAAATCTTTAATAACATCTTCATCTACATTTGCTGCTTTTAACTGCTTTATTAAGAAATTGAAAACTGTTTCTGCATTCTTAATCGCTTCTAAAGCATCCTCTTCTAAAAGTTCTTCAAAGAAAGGATAACGCACATTGGTAGCATAATCATCAAGATCAACGCACTCTTTTACAAGCTCATTAAACTCAGGATTGTATTCAGCACATATCTTATTTAGCTTTAACAGGTTATGTGTTTTCTGTACATTCCCACCACTAAAAGCGATATATCCTTTTAACAACTTCTCTGCACATTGCTGACAATGATAGCAGATAATAGCTGATGGAAATGGCTTCATATTTGTTAGGAAGTTTGCTGAATCCAAGTCAGACTTTGCAATAGTAAACCATTCTTTAGTATCTTCAATGTTTCTCATATAGGATTTTCCCTTCTTCTGCAATTTTATATTCCATAGTGACATTTCTAGCGGCACGTTCATTAAACTCATCTGGACCATAAACAAGTAAGTCCACAGGTGTATCTAGAATGTCATAAAGATTGTATTTAATATTCTTAGATACTTCTCTTTTACGCTTACCAACTCCATCAACCACTACACATAAATCAAAATCACTATCTGGTGATGGGGTGCCATAAGCATGGCTGCCAAATAAAATAATCTTTCTAACATCGGAGTTAGATTCACGTATTTTGCCTACTAATTGATCTAATTCTTGCTTTACATTTTCGTTCATTTGTAACACTCCTTATAGTGAGTTATCTAGTTACATTTATTATACATACAAACGCAATATCCTTGCTAATTAAAAGATATTCAACAAAAAATAAAGAAAGAGGGCAAAAGCCCCCTTAATTATTGTACATACGGAGTAATTTCAGTAGCACTATATTCTAATGAACCGTTATTGACTTTAAGGTCATCACATTTTACAATGAACTTATCACAACCTGTGTATGGATAAACCTTATCAGCATATAAATGTCCGATAAGTTGTTTACCAACGTAAAGATGATGAAGTACATTTCCAGTGAATTCATCTTCTTTAACCCATACACTCAACACTTTAGCATTTTGGACGATGCTTAAAGTATTTGGATTACTATCAACAAGCTTTGCACGGCTTGTGATAGGCTTTCTTGACACTTCTCTTGCTGTAACAAGGGGAGTGTTTTTATTTTCAACAGCAAACACAGCAGCCAATAATTGATTTGTTGCACCAGTCCATGGGAATGTTAATCCACGAGTTGGATCATAGCCATGCTTCTGATTCGTTTTAATCTTTTCAGATTGTGTGTAAGTTACAAAGTAAGCAAAGTAACCAATTACTTCAGGAGAAAGATTTAATTCACTTTCCAATGCAGTCATCTTCTCATTAGAGATGTCAGCAGCTGAAGCTAATGCTTCTTTTAGTTGTGCATCATAATCATTAGTTAATTTAACACGTTCAACAGGAGTAGTGTTCATTAACTCTAGTTGATTCATTTGTGCTTCATAACGAGAGAATGCTTCAGAAAGAGATGAACCATATTCTTTCTTAATCGCACGAACATTAGAAGTTACAGCATAATGAAGTGTTGAACCTTGCTCAGGTAATTGAATATGTTTAGCAAAGTCTCCTAACAAGTTATTTCCTCCTTCCAATACATCAATTGATTTAAATTCTTTAACAATCTTCTCTTCAAATTCAGATACAACTGCATCACGAATACGAGAGATAACAGAACCAGTATTTACACCTTTCTTACCAGAACGAGCAGACATCCACTCAGGAGTTAACCACATAGTGTTACCAAGTTTATTAACAACTTGTTCACCAGTCTCTGGATCACGAACAGATGCAAAGTAAGGAACATTAGATTCCCATGATAAATCAACATGAGCTTCATATGCACCACCATGTTTTGGACGGTCAATTTCCCATCCTTGTAATAGACGGATTAAACGAACTAAATGCTTCATGTATGAAATATGAGATTTCATATTAGCAATATCTTCATCACTTAATGCACGACCAGTAATGAAATCAACACGTTCTTGAATCATGTATGTGCAAGAACGAACAGCATCTAATAACTTAGTTGCATAGTTTGTCATGATACCAATACGGTTTTGCTCTAAAGTACGAGTCATATAACGTTTAGATAAGTCATGTAAGCCACGAGAAAGCTTCTTGTTATTCCATTGTTCTTTAGTAAACTCAACAGAATAACCTTTTTGTGATACATAATCTTTACCTTCAACAAGACCAAAGTCAGCTAAAGAAGGAGCAACAACAGCATCACCTTTGAATGGGCAACCTTCGATGAATTCAATAGAACCGTCTTCATGTTTACGATAAGAAATATCTAATGTAGCAGGGTCATCTTTACGTTTCGCAACAGCATCAACAATGAACTTCTCTAAAATTAACATAGATTTATCACCATCAAAGTCTGCACCACCTTGTTTAAATGCAAGGAAATCATGCGCAGAATAAATGATTAAGTTATTGAATGCAGTTGGATATTTCTTACGAGCCATCACATATGCTTTATCAACATAAGTTGTAGCAAATGCAGTCTCTCCATCATCAATCTTCGGATTACGATCCATTACAACATCTTGGCCATCCATAAGATACTTGTCTTCACCATCTACACATACTACTTTATTTGCAGGAATACCAAACTGTTTAGGAATGATAACATCTCCATCTTTATCACGATATTTGTTAAAGTTACCGTTAGCAAAAGCACGGTCAACAGCTTTCTTAGTTTTCAAGATAGCATATGGATCATGAGTCATGAAGCGGTATGCTCCTAATACAGGAATAGAACCATAAGCCCATTGACGAATCATATTCTCAATAATATCTTTTGCATAAGACTTCATTACTGGGTCTTTCATAGTAAATTGACCAGCATATAAGAAGTTAGCAAAACGAGAAGATAATGTATTCTTAATAAACTTTTGGTCAGCTTCATCTAATTCTTCAACAGATGATGTCATATCATTGTATTGCTCTAATGAACCAAGACCAAGGTATTCATACATCGCTTTTGGATTGTTATATAATTCAATAGCTTTAGACATATGTTGTTTAGCAGACTCAA
This sequence comes from Bacillus sp. FSL L8-0199, assembly GCF_038005705.1. Lineage (NCBI taxonomy): Bacteria > Bacillati > Bacillota > Bacilli > Caryophanales > Bacillaceae > Bacillus > Bacillus sp. FSL L8-0199. Next base: position 74,605 of record NZ_JBBOTS010000005.1, read on the forward strand.
CAAATGGAGCAGCTGAAATAGGTAAAGAGTTAGTGAACTGATAAGGCATTAATGTAAATTTCTTACCTTTAGATGCTGATTTGTTAAATAAGCACACACGGAACTCAATATCTTTACGAGCTTCAACAGATTGACGGTAATCACCTTTAATAGCTGATTTAAATGCTAAAACATCTACATCAAACATATCTTTTAAACCTGGAACAAATACAGCAAGTCCTTTACCAAATGGAGTAATACGAACTTGTACAGCAGAGCAATCTACACCAAACTCAGCAGTTAATGACTTCCATACAGTTGCATCATAGAATACAGCACCATCACCTGCACAAAGTTTAAGAGCATGCTCCATTGCATCGAAAGTATCAAAACCAGTAATCATTTCATGACCAGTTTCATCTTTATCGATACGAGCAGCGTAATACTTACCAGTTTGAACAGTAGTATAAATATCTTCAGTTACTAGCATTGTGTGAGTACCACCTTTAAGGATGTAATCACCATTCTTCACCATCTTGCCATTTACATTGAATGCTACTTCTTCAACTTCAGAACCAATCTTAATAGTTTCAGACTTGATAGAAGTAGAACCGGAAAGACCGAAACGTTTGATAGCTTTAGAAGAATCAACTTTAAAGTTACCATCTTTCGTCATAGAACCATAAGCAGTAAACTCATGACCAAGACGTTGTAATGCTTCAACAGCATCCATTTCAACAGCAAATGTTGCTTGCAAAGTACGCTCTTGAGAAGGAGAACGATAGAATACTTCAGACTGAACATATTTACCTTCATGCTTAAAGACAATACCTTCTTCCATAGCAATCTTCTGAATTGTAACTTGTTCTTCAGTTAAACTAGTTTCGTTTTCTTTTACTTTCATATCGAAGTCAACGAACATAACGTTTAATAGATTACGAACAACTTTAGCACCCTCAGTATTAGGCTCGACAACTTTGAACTGTTTTAAACCATTCTCAACAACAGTTTTCACCCAAAGTGCACCTGCATTAAATTCCTCATTCATACGAACGATAAACTTATCAGTTACAGCAGATTGACTTTGTGGCTGAATCGTAGGATTAACTAATACACGTTTTACCATTTTCCCATCTACATTAACATCAACAATCTTAGTAGATGCTTCATCTAACACTACAGAATAAGATGCTACAGTATAACGAGTTGGGCGTTTTAATGAAGCCTTAACATTATACTTTTGAGCGAATTTCAGAACGACTGGCACAAAGATCGCTGGCACATGAAACTCTGGGTAATATGGAGTTGTCACAATATCACGTAAAGAATACCCAGCAGATACTAGGTTAAGAATTAAAGTAACTAATTGCTCATGGAAGCCTTCTTTCTTAAATGCAGATAAAGCAGAAGACATAGTATCAATTACATACTCTTTCTCAACTGCACGAACACGACGTTTCGTTACTACATTAGATGCAGAACCATAAGAAGGTAAGCGGTAGAAAGCAATAGCGTTTGTATCTTTACGAACACCAGCAATACCTTTCTTAGAAAGAACAGATACTAATTCAACCTTAGTAGTGTATTTAGAACGACCTTGTAGTTTGATAACACGAGCAATACCTTTTAATTGAGATACTTTCAGTTCTGATAAAGTAGCAACCTCGTAAGTTAATAGACCTTTGTTCATTTGAATTAAGTTAATGTTTTTCATGATTAATAATCTCCTTTTAAGTTAAATTTATTGTTTTTTAGTTTGATTGACATAGGCACATAGAGTTGTGCGGATAAACCATTTCCTATGAAAATAGGAAACATAAGATACAAAAGTACAAAATAAAAACCACATTCTTATGAAGTGGTAAATAGCAAATATAGTTTCATAGCGAGTGGGCAAGCCGAAAAGAAAACGTACTGAAACGGTTACCTATAAAATGTATAGAAAAAGAGATACCCTATTACTTCTTAATAACAGGTACATAGTAATACCCTTCATGCACCTTAGTAACAGAGACACCATTCTTATCTTCAAAGAAGCCATGCAACTTCCTAACATCTACAGAACCACCATTAGCCTTATTAATCTCTGTATGCACAGTAGTACCATTCGTAAAGAATACTTTCTTGTAAGACACTTCATCTTCAGATACACCTGTCGATAACATAAAGGCTGTAAATAAACCACCTACTATTACTACACTAGCTATACTTGTTCTCATGAATGATTTCACACTACGTCTAAACAATAATTCCTCTCTTCTCTTAGAAGACATTACTTCATTACGTGCAGATACTTCTTTCATTACTTTCTCTTGATTCCATTTCTCTAATACTGTTGTCATATGAATTCACCTTTTCCTAATTATTTTTGTTATTACACAGAACATACTTTTATTGAACATTTCTCATCACCATTCACATATACTGCTCATTAACTTTCCTAAGGTTAATCAGACACCATACATAAATCAGTGTGAGTTTACTTACTTACAAAGCTAGGGAAACATACCATAATCGCAAACAGTTACTTTACTAAACTTGTGCAAATGGACGTGCTAGTGTACCCTCTGAGAGGTCACAACAAGCTTTACATAAGCTAAGCAAGATTACCTAAGCTTTTGGTATTCTGCACCCGAACACAACTCTCTATGAAAGAGATAGGCATGTTAGAGTAAATTGATAGATATCACCTAGACATATACAAGGTGCACCAAGTGTAAGGATGATCCTATACAAGGTCTTTGTGTTCATCACCATCTAATACAGTGAAACCTTCTGGTCCACCGATTAAGTAGATAGTTACCTCTTGCTTATCTGTACCTTTGTTATCTATTACTGCATAGACATATCCTTTACCAGGGTAGCTTCCTAAGTATTTGCCTTGAGTTTTGATAGTTTCTAATGAGTGTTTCATAAGTAAATTCCTCCTAATATTGTTATTGTTCGTTTTTATTTCTAAATGAATCTAGTTACCTCCGGGTGGAAGTAGTAATGAATGCACGTAAACACGAATATTAACTTGAAGTTAGTACAATATAATTCGATTAATAGTCATCACCTCCTTAAAAGCTACTTATTATCCCCAGTAGCAAGGGAGTGCTTATATACAGTTACGTGGGTTGTCCACTAACCACATCCATGGCAATAACTGCATAACATTATGTTAGGTATTCCACACCTAGAGCATTTCGCATACTATGTCCTGTATGACCGGCACATGTTAAGTGCCTACGCCAATAGGCGTTACACCTAGAGGTAGGAGTGGTCTATGGTGCAATCCCAAATGAGCCACACCCACATTTGGCCCTTCGGGGGAGATTGCCTTATCACCCACACTTCACTCTTCCTGCGTTACGCATGGGTATATACACTTAGTTCTTAATACTCATCGTTATCATGAGATTCTTATTAAGCTCCAACTGTATATAGGTCACCACCATATCGATTAAGCTAAGATGACATTAGCGATGCTTGCGAATAGCGTGTAAGACATCACACCTGCTACCGCAGTCAGTAAGCTTGCTACTAATCCAGTACCTAGTACAATGACAGTACCAAGTGCTATATGTGCAGAAGCTAAGATAATACTAGATGGGATTAAGATTACCTTTGGTGCATTCAAGTTAGCAGACTTTAGCTCACTAGCACCTTTAAAGTAGATATATGTTGCATATGCAGCAGTACCTAGTAAGAACGCAGATACAGCACCTGGTGTAATAAGACCTGCTACATATGCAATAGCAGTACCAATAATAGCTTGCTTCCAGTTTCTCTTAACGAATGTCTTCACTTTAGAAGCAGCTGAAGAAGATAGATCCTTCACCTTTGAGAATGAAGACTTGAATGACATTACAAACTTGCTTGATACGATACGTTCTTTCACTTGAATTGCTTTCACTTTTACTTGAGTCATAGTAGACTCCTCCTTTTCGTTATTAGATTCAATAGTAGTGCTAGTAGGTTGAGCAGAAGAAAGAGTATTAAGATCCTTAGCTTTCTCTGAGATAGTGTTCATATCTAGTGAAGCATCAGGATTATCCATTACTTGTTGTACATTCTCTGCTACTGTTAATTGGTCTACTGGTTTCATTGTTACTTCCTCCTTAGTATTCATATACGCTTTTACTTTACTAGTTGTATTAGGCATATCAGCAGGTACTGACATACATTGCATACCTGACTCGTTAGTGTAATGTACTTCAACTCCTTCTTTAGCAGATGCAAGCACCATATGTAATTGATTGCTATCGCAATCCACATGCATGCACACAACATCAGATGCAGTTAGCTTATTAACTGCATACTTAATGTCCTTCTGCTTCATTTCTTTTGTAATGTTTAATCTGTTTGTCATTTGTAATGACCTCCTTATGTTTTGTTTGCTTGGGGTGATTGTATGGTGGCGATGCACTTCACAACCTCACACACCTTCAGCAGCCAAGCCCTGCTCTGAGGGGGTGGGGCGACAAACGTCACCTAGGCATGATATGACACCACCACGTACCCCTCGCAAATTTTTTATAGAAAACCCCCTATATAAGGCTTTCCCTAGGTTTGGTGCATCCTGAAAAATTTTTTACATATATTTTGGACACTACAGAAGTGTTCCCTATGTTATAATCACATTATTGAAATGCATTACATTATTAATAACTGTTAGGAGTTGTAGATATGTGTAATCAGTGTGAGGTATTAAAAGCGGAGAATTTATCATTAGAAGAGGTAAATAAAAAAATAAAAAAGAATGTCACGCATCTGCGAAACGAACTACATAGAGAGCGTAAGGCCAAGCAGAAGTTAATCGATAAAAATAAAAAGAAACAACATTACAAGAACGGAAAACGTGGATCACGCTTCAACGGATAACTGAAAGGGGATATAGAAATGAAATTTGATACATTAGAGTTAATAACACAAGCAGATATATTAGGTCTTGTAGTAAGCTTATTTCCAGACTTAGTAGAGGATCATGCAGTAGATAAGTGTAATGTCTACATTTCACACGAAGGGGAGGTATCTTACTTAGAATTATCTATGTATAACTTGCAAGATATTAATCCATCCAATTCTTTCTATGGTGAGCCTGTAACACGTAAAAGACTGCTAACACAAGAAGAATCGAACGAATTATATAGTCACATAAAAAACATGACAGACTTACCGGATATGATTAGAACATTCCATACAGAGTTAGTAGGGGATGAAAGGTCTTATGCATCTTTCAATATTGAATACTTCCCAACAAAGCAGGTAAAACAATGAGAGATTTATCTCTTGAATATTTAAAATTACATAGTAAAACAAATGTAGAGGAAACGTGCTCAATAGGTCAGTTTGTAGTACTGATGTATGGAGATGAAGGCTGCGTTCCTAATTTTTATAGATGCCGTAAAGAAGAAGCAAAAAAGATACTAGATTTGTATAAGGCAACAGGAGATGTTGTAATCTATGAGTTTGATTTGAAACTTGGGAAAAGTGTTAGAAAGAATATGAGTCCGAATAACGTCATGTTATACGAAGAGGTAAAACGATACAAGGCCAATAGACATTGAGTAGAAGGGGATACAAAATGGAGTTAATAAAGGACTATCTAAATAAAGTTGATAAGGTTCAGGGAATATATACACTTCGTGTAGATGAAAATGTAACGTATGAAATGATGAGTGAACTGATTAAAGCATGGGAAGGAATGGGCATGAAAGAACCATTACTTATTCTGCCATTTGCATTTGATATGAAGTTCCAAAAGCAGTATAGCTTTTATTTAGCAATGATGTTAGTGGGTACAAATAATAAGGTCACTCGTCATAAATGGGTAAGAGAGAATATAGCAAGTCGTCAAGGTGTACCGTATTTAGAAATGAGAAATAAAGAGCTAATGAAATGCCTTTCAGCTACAGAAGAGAAATTAGATAAAAACTACACAATAACGCATGAAGATATGCAAGCAGAAGACTGGATGATAGCACAATACACAAGGGAGAATGTTGTATGGAGTTAATTTCAAAATATCGTAAACTAACAGCAAATATAGAAAAAGAACAAAAGATACTAAGATTAGCAGGTTTAATTGAGAATTGGAACGCATTTCAAGAAGATGAAAGCTGGAGTGTTTCTGTTTTTGCTGGAAGATCATCTTGGAAGACATACAGTATAGCGTTAAAAGCTCTGCGGTCAAAACATGATTGTATGATATTTGTTCAGGGTAAAGGTAGTGCGAATGTGCTACACAGACACATGATGGAAATAAAGGAGAATAATCCTGGTATAGATTTTGTTCTTTCTTCAGAAGTAAGGTCAACACCTTATCATATAACACTTAATAATGGCCGAGAAATAAGGATAATTCCACTTAACGCTAATTCTATCCGTCGTTTCCAAAGTATCAGAGGATTGAGGTTTGCAAATTGCGATGTGATGTTTGATGAGTTTGATGACGGTGTGATGTTAGAAGAGTTCTTGCGTTGGCATGAAATACGACTTAGTGATGCTCATCAAATTATTTGTGTAGGATCTATTACTATGAGAGAAGACACCAAAGGGAAAGAATGGTTTAGCAAATCACAATCACAGTACGCAATAGATACACCTAATGTGGAGAGAATATTAGGAAGTAATGAATATTCCAACTCTAATCAGAAAGAATTATTCCCAAGTCTTTTTGTGAATGAATACATAGATAAACCAAAAGAAATAGCGCATTTTAAAGGATTTGCATCTTAGTTCAAGAAAAAGTATAGAAAAATATAAAAATGTATTGCAAGGCATTACAATGTGTAGTATATTTGTCTCAAGGGTGGTTCGTAACTTCGGTTGTGAACTTGATGTAATAACTAATCAACAACGGGTACTGCAATATATTCAACTTCTTCGCTTGAATCATATTTTTCAATTTTGGTGCATTTTTGCACCATTACACGGGCTTAGTGTAGTGGTAACACAGGGGCTTCCATGGGTGCTCCTATCGATGGTTCGAATCCATCAGCCTGTGCCATAAAATAACCGTATATAACGCTGAAATGACACCGTGAAATTATTTCGTGTCGTGGTTTTTGCACAAGGTTTTCCACGATTAATAAGATAAAAAAATCTTTTAACATGTATCGTCCCATAGCTCAGTTTGGTAGAGCGCCCGAAACATAAGTAGGGAGGTCACTGGTTCAAGTCCAGTTGGAGACGCCAATTATGGAGAGATATCCAAGTCAGGCTACAAGGAATCACTTTCTAGGTGAATGCGAAGGCACGTAGGTTCGAATCCTACTCTCTCCGCCAAATATCATTGCCCAATAGCTCAGAGGTAGAGCGGTCGGCTGTTAACCGGCTTGTCGTAGGTTCGATCCCTACTTGGGCAGCCATGGACCTTTAGCTCAGCTGGTCAGAGCAGATGGCTCATAACCGTCAGGTCGTAGGTTCGAAACCTACAAGGTCCACCACATGGTCGTGTAGCTGAAGAAGGATATAGCACTACTGTGGTTTACTGCAATTACTCACAGTAGAGGTTGCAAGTTCGAGTCTTGCCACGATCACCAGTCACTAGTAACTTCTTTGATCTTTTTCCGTAGCGTAGGGGGTTTGTCCCCCTCTACAGCATGCTCGGTGTAGCTTAATAAGTAGAGCAGGTGCAAGTATGCATCAATGGTGTTGGGGCGGTTCCAACCACCGAGCGACCAAGTACATAGAACAATTTTAGTAAGAATACACCTTCTTGGGGCCACACAGTACGGGATTTAGTTTTACCAATGGGAGGCAAACGTGTCCCTCCTTACCCTAAAAGATATGAAGTATTTTTTGCAACATCTCCTTTAGCTTCGTATCTTTTAGGGTGTGGAGTATCACACTCAATCCCTGCGCTTTATTGTAATTGTTTTAGACGGTCAAATCGTATATCAAGTTAAGCACTGTAAGAGCTGATAACACAGGAAAGAGCACTGGTTTATACCGGTGCTTTTTTTGTGGCTTTTTGTCTAAATAATAAGTACGAAATATATTGCCAGTTTGTCCAAAATGTAGTAATATTGTACACAGGAAAACAAATTGCACATTTGATACTTTTGTACACAATGTACACAAGAAAGTGCTGATGTGAAAAAAGACAATGTTCTGGAGGTTATAAAAATGAAAGCAGTAGCAAACAAGAAAGCAAAAGAGAAACAAACTACTTTAGTTGGTTTAGATGTAGGATTCGGTGCACTAAAATACATATCAAACGCACACCCATACTTAACAGCAATTCCTAGTGCAGTAGTTCCTGGAAAATATAAAACTTCTAATAAACTTGTTGGTTCAAAGGAAATTGACCCTGAAAATCTAGTAGTAGAAACAGAAGAAGGTACATTTACAGTTGGTCAATTAGCTCTAAAAGTTCCAAACACAACTACAAAACGTACAGTTGTAAGAGATAGAGCAAATGATGTATTCAGTAAAGTCTTATTCCAAACAGGATTAGGAATGGCTGTTCCTCATCAATCAGGCGAATATGATGTATTTCTAGTAACAGGGTTACCAAACAAAGACTTCGAACTATCAATTAAAGATAACTTAGAAGAGTTCTTAAATAAATCATTCACAATTAAATTCCCTGTAAACGGTGGAAATGAAATTGTAAAGAAAATAAATGTAGTTGGCTTAGAGATTATGCGTCAGCCAGAAGGTGCGGTTACTTATAACCAATTTACTTTCAGCCCTGAAGAGTTCTTAATGCCAAGTGAAAATGCGAAAAACTTCATCGGTATCATCGATTGCGGACACTTTACAACAGACTATTCATTATTCCGTGATGGCGTAATTATGGAGGATGCTATTACAAGTAACTCAACAGTTGCTGTAAACGATGTATATAAGCGTCTGCGTAAAGTTCTAACAATTAAGTTTGATAAATTAGGATACACTGAGTATCAAGCAGAAGAGGAAGACTTAGATAACGCTGTATTAACAGGAAAAGTAGAATACGTTGAAGAGCATGATGTTTCCAAAGAAGTAGAAGAATGTGTAAAAACAGTTGCGAAAATTATCGCTAAGGATATCTTAGATGCATGGGGCAACGAAACAAACCGTGTGCAAACAATCCTCCTTTCTGGTGGTGGGTCAGCATTATTCTCAGATGCATTGAAGCAAGAATTTGAAGACCGCAAGAAGCGTGGGTTCGAAGTACTTGATGTTGCACAATTCAGCAACGTATTAGGCTACTATATGTATGGTTGCATTGCTTTGACAGATGAAAAAGAACAAGGCGAAGTGTTTAGTGAGTTCGTGGTGCCCGTGTTTAGTTCAGACGAAGAGGTTGCGGAGACTGAATAATGGCAGCAGAAAAATTAGTTGCACGAATCAGAAAAGATGATCATATACTCCGTGAACACTTCGATAAGATTAAAACAAGCGACCATCCATACGAGATTAGAAGATTGCTAGAGAAAGCAATCAAAATGGAGAAAGAAGAGCAGGAATTAATTGAAAAAGCGAAAAAACAATTATAACTGGATGCTAAATAGCGTCCAGTTTTTTTATATGCTCTTGTATGCGAATGTAGATATATGAAGAAAATTAGTACAATTAGGATGTGGAGATACTGCACCACCTCACACAGGACCGTTTGGTATTGACAGGAGGATTGAGTTGAGTATCTCCTTTTTGTGTTATTTAAGTAAGGGAGGATTATTAGAGTGAGTGAAACAGGGCCAAAGACAGAAGTGGGATTACAAACAGTCTCTGAACATGCAGCTAATTTAGATCATTCATCATGGACATCAAATCCAGCAGCTGTTCAAGCTATTGAAATTGCAAAAAGATTAAGGCAAACCAAACACGGCATGTACGCAGCCATCCCTATTATATGCAAGGCAGAGCATTGCCCATATGCAGAGTCATGTGAATTACAGCAATTAGGAATGGCACCATATAAAGAAAAGTGTCCAATGGAGATTGCTGCAATAGAAGACTTATTTAATAGATATTGTACAGATATGAATATCAATCCACAGGATCCCAAGCAACAGGTTGATGCTCTTATGGTTAAGGAATTAGTAGATTTAGATGTATCTATGCTTCGTTGCGATAAGAAAATGGCTATAACTGCGGATTTTATTATAGAGAATGTAGTTGGTATGAATGCAGATAACGAAGCAATTACAAGGCAAGAACTTCATCCTGTTACAGAGTATAAGGATAAGTTGCGTGCTCAAAAATATAAAACTTTAAATCTGCTGAATTCCACAAGAAAAGACAAAGAAGGCTCTAAAGTTCATGTTGTACATGATCCGTCTGAACGTGCTGCTCAGATGTTGAAAATCCAAAAAGATATGAAAATATTAGATCAAAACGAAGAAGATGCAGAGCAAGCATATTATGACAAAATGAAGAGATTGGGTAACGATGCGCCAGTTATTGAAGTTGAGCCGATATTGCCAAATGAGTAGGAGGGGTGATAGCGAATGATACGTTTAAAACCATATAAATACTCTAAGTTAGACATCAAAGGAATAGGCAGTTCAGCTAAAAAAACAGGAGAAGGTTTAGTTAATTCTACCAAAAAGAATTTCAACTTGAAGGAGCCATTCTTTGAGAAGGCAGAGCATCGTGATGTCAACAACTTGTGGACAGGATATCAACTAGGCGGAAAAGGTAGAGCAGCAGCTACATTAGGTTTATTAGGAACCGGGGCTGTTATGGTTTCAAATCCAAGAGCTGTGCAAAGGCAGTATAACGAAACATTTAATCTACCAGAACAAGCAAAGGAACAGGATGTTGAATCACTGATTTCAACTAGAGGGGATTCGCAAGGGTATCAAGCGTATGGCGGTATGACGGGTAATCCTAATCTCCAAGCATCGGGAGACTTGGTGTTTGCTTTGCATAAATTAAGGCATGGAGGGTAATTTGCATGGCAGGTGTACAACGGGAGCCTAATACGGCTCAAAGCAGAGTAGAGCGGCTTAGAAGCGCCAAGTCGGGTGTAGGTACTAGAATTGGCGGGAATATATTAAATCACGGATTCATTGCATTTGACTCGTATTCACGCATTAAAGATGGCGAGTCTGCTCCGGTTGCAGTAGGTAAAGCACTGTTAACCAACGCAGCTTTCTCATTAGTTCCTGGGGGAATAGTTGGCGCTATGGCGGTAGGTGCTGTAATGGCGGCGCCCGAAATTATGAATCAATTAGATGTAGCGGCTGGCGTTATGAATCAAAAGAAGAAACAATTCGGCGGGGATTTTCAACAGACCGAATCGCAAATGAGTATGATGCAAACAGGTCTTTCTAATATGCAGAATGCAAGAACCCATTTTGCTAGACGTATGGCAAACCATGCAGCTGGAGCGCAAAAAGTCTATTAAGAATGTGAGGTGATAAGGAGTGTATTTGGATAGCAATCAGCCTTATCAAAAGGTTTCGCAAGATAATAGCTCTATAAGTGGTGGATGGATTGGGATGGGCGTTGGTGCATCAGTAGGTGGTTTGGGCGTTATGGGAGCAAGAAGGAGTTTCAATAACATCGATAAGAAGTCTGAGCGTAACTTATTAAGTGTGGAAGCCATGCAACAAAATGCAGAAAATAAAATGGCAAAAACACAGATTGATCATCAAAAGCGCACCGAGAATATGGGACCAAGACGCTGGCAAAAAAATAAATATAATACGACACTAAATCGAGATTATATACAAAAAGTTGATGAACAGGTTAGCCGAAGAAGACAAAAAATAGAAGAGAAATACGACAAGAAAATGAATGCGCATATTGAGAATTTAAATAAGGTTTCAGAAAAACGAGAGCGATACAATCCTGAAACGATGCGTGGTAAACACGTTTATAGAAAGATGGGTGGCTGGAAAAATGCTGCTATTGTTGGTGCGAGTGCTGTTATCGGTGGTGGTGTTGGCGCATTAACTGATCATTTATCAGACTAACATAAAGAAAGGATGAATTTAGTATGCCAAATCCTTATTTAGCAAGTAATCAACCTTACCAAAGAGTTGACAATGGAATGGTAGGAGGAGCAATCATGGGTGCTTCTATCGGAGCAAAAGCGGCAGGTGCAGCGCACTTATGGGGACAAAAAGGAATTGATGCATTCCGTAGAAATAGCGCTACTAAAACTGCAAATAGTTATTCTAACATGATGAATGGTGCAAACGGCAATTCTCAAGTCGCTAACGCATTAAAAGAAGGACATGCTGCGCAAGTCTCTAAACATGCAACTAATATGAAAGGTGCATTCCATGCAGAGAAGCTTCATAACAAAGCGTTCGGTGGCGGATGGAAAAGCAAAGCTGTGGCGTATGGCGGTTCAGTATTAGCTGGTGGGATACTGGGGGCAGGCGTAGGCGCTATAAGTGATTAATTCTATAGTGGGAGTGATTTAAATGGCAATGGAAAGTAATCGTCCAATGCAACGAGTATATAACGGAGGAGATGGCATATGGGATGGCGCCGCTTGGGGATTGGCAGCGGGTGCTGGAGCTACAGCAACTGCGTATGGTACATCAATGTATGGCGCACAGCATATGTCCACGCTACGCATGAATATGGCGAGTAGAGCTCAAAATAGATTACTAACTAAGAATAAAGATGTACAACCGAATGAAAGAAAATACGGTGACATTCAGCGTAAATTAACTAACATCAATAAAAGGGCTGATAAGTTTGTAGGTGCAATGGATAGTGTCCACAATGCAGGCAAGACAGCCTTCAAAGGTAAGCGTGGATTGGCTACTGCTGGTGCAGGTTTATTAGGTGGTATGATTATCGGTGGAGCCGTAGATTACATGAATTAAAAGGGATTGATTATGATACTCTGCAACATTGCTAAGAAGGAATGATTGTATGAGTACAGCAGGAAACGTAACAGACCAAGAGTTAGATTCTCTTGAAGCAGAAATACGTGCCGATCCTGTAAAGTGGGCCTATTGGAAACTCAAAGATCCAAAGGGGAATCCATGGAAAGCTCGATGGTATCAAAGAAAAATGATACAGGGGATTTTGAATGGTGATAGGCGTATAGCGGCACGTATGGGTCGTCGTGTAGGAAAAACAGAGACAATGGTTGTATTCTGTCTATGGTACGCATTTCACCATAAAAATGCACGTTTATTAATTACAACACCATACGAACATCAGGTTCGCTTAATCTTTATGCGCTTGGCCGAATTAGTTCGAGATTGTGATGAATTAAATAGTTCTGTAAAAATGACAAAGAATCCATTCATCGCAGACTTCGGTAATGGTAGTAAAATCATGGGTTTCACAGTTGGTGCTACAGCTGGTAACGCTGGTGCTTCAGTCCGTGGACAAAGGGCAGACTGGATTTTCATGGATGAGATTGACTATATAAACCGAGATGGTATAGATGCTGTTACAGCCATTGCTATGGAGGATCCAAGACGTATAGGTATTTGGTGTTCTTCTACTCCAACTGGTAAGCGTGACTTCTTCTATGATGTTTGTACAAACCCTGATACAGGTTACAAAGCTTATCACTTCCCATCTCATGTTAACCCAGACTTTGATGAAAGAATGGAAGGCGAACTTCGTGCAACTATGACTGTACAAGGTTATATTCATGAGGTTGAAGCTGAATTTGGTGAAGAGACAGTAGGGGTATTTAGTAAAGCAGCGGTAGAGCGAGCAAAATCACAATATATGTACTCCTATAGAGAATTGAATGTATGGGAGCAAGAACAGTTCAAGAAACAAGGCTATTCGCTAGATGACATTGTGTACTTTCCGGAGTATACTAAAACCAATCAAGCTCCTCCTGCACATCGTATTGTCGGTGTTGACTGGGATAAATTCGCTAATGCGACACAGATCATTGTTACAGAGTTTGATGAGTTATTAAAGAAATTTAGAGTAGCAAAACGATATGAGATTCCTCGTGGAGATTTCACATACGATCACGCTGTTCAAAAACTTATTGAGATAAATGAAATATGGGATCCGAAATTCTTCTACATAGATGCAGGTCATGGCGAGTATCAAATTGAGATGCTCCATAAGTACGGATTAGAGCATCCGGAAAGCCGTATGCATCAAAAGGTAAAACGAATTCAGTTCTCTCAAAACATAGAAATAATAGATCCAGGTACTCGTGAAGTAGATTATAAAGATGCGAAAAACTTTATGGTAAACCAAACAAGTATATTACTAGATAGAAATCAAATTGTTGTTTCGCCATTCGACGATATGGTTTGGAAACAAATGATGGATTATCAGGTTGTTCGAATTTCTCAATCTGGTAAACCTATATATACTTCAGAAAATGAACATGCTTTAGATGCATTTATGTTAACGATATTAGGATTCACAATAGAATTCCCAAACATCACTCAAATTCTTGAAGAAATTCAAGTAGCAAGAAAGGCATTACCTATTAAGAACAATATGCAAGAATCACTTCAAGAAAAAGTATTTGGTGGTTATAGGGATGTGTATGGGAATCAGAAGGTATCTCGTGAAAAAGAAGAAAAAGATAATCCGAACTGGCACTGGAATCAAGTATCACTAGGTTATTCTAAAAACAAGAGTACTACTGTGCCTTGGGGTAAACGAGGTTCTTCGAAAGGAATTGGATTTGCAAGGAGTAAATTCTAAGGGGTGACAATGATGAAAGAAGTAAACTATGAGTTATGTAAAAAGTGCGAAAAGAATATGAAGAAAGCTGGCATTCTTGGTATAACAACTGAAGATATGTACAAGCAAAACGCTGAATTCGGAATGGATGTTGGATTACCTCTTTTAGAAGAAGGTTGCGATATTCAGCGAAAGTCAAAAGAAAAAGTATTAGGTTCTACAATTCGCTTGGTTAAAGAGAAATCAGCAGAATATTTTGCAACGATTCAAGAAGGTAAAGTTGTTTCGTACCGAACATTAACAACTGAAGAGTTAACAGCAAAAGACTGGAAGATTGTTAAACTACCTGCATAATTGAGACTTTGGAATGCCTGAAGTAATGCGTTGTCCCCTTTAGGGTGGAAGGCAAAAAATATCCCTGTATCCTTTTTTCTTTGGCTAATTTTTCAACATCCTTTTTTACTTGCCCCTGTATGATTACAGGGGCTATATTTATGTAACAAGGAGTGATGATTTATGACAAAAAGTTCTTATGAGTTATTATATGGATCAAGAGGTATTGATACTGAATACGAGAGAGAGAAAGTAGAGTATAGACCTGATATTGGATATACAAAAGAAGTAGTTATACAGAATCTACAACCTGAAATTAAGAGCATTATTGAACGTTCTCGTAGATTTACAGTTTCACAAAGTTTATTAGATTATGATGAATTAATTAAAGAGATAGACATAATTCTTCAAGATATTGAAAAAAGAAATGATAAAAAGCTAATTGATAAATTAGTTGAGCACCTGAAGCACAAGAGAATTAAAGAAGCAGCACAATTAGAAAAAGAACAATGTGGTTATAAGCAAACGGGTGATTTAGAAATATATAGTCTTTTATTTAATATAAAAGAGTCCATAAGCGCACAAAGAGAGTTTATAGATAGCAGATTTAAAGTGCAATTTACAGATGAAACAGATTTAGAAAAAATAGAAGCAGCCGAGTTAAAATCCATAGATGACTGGGAGCTATTAGAAGCACAAGTGCTAGAGGGATATAGTCTTTTAGCCGAGCACGATGAAGATGACGAGCAGCCAATCATGGATGAAAGCTTGTTCCCTAATATGCAGGATTTAAATTATGATGTTTTGGCTCAAATTGAACAGGATAAGCGGAAGCAAGAGATATTTCATACAACATTAGCTGATACAGCTTATATTCATAGAAATAGATACTTCATGATTCTTAATATAATAGAAAAGGCTAAAGTGCTTGTATATAATTCTAAATCACTAATTGATAACAACTTAAAAGGGCTTATTTTAAGTTTAAAGGAGCTAGGAGATTTAAATATAGCAAAGGCTCATTTAATCCTTAATTTCAACGATATACAAGACCAGCATTTAAGTATCAAAGGCAGAATGAGTACTTTAGATAATGAGAAGGAAATATTTGCATCTGAGAAGCATTATCTACACCAACAACTAGAAGTAAAGACGACTGAGCCATTAAAGAATTGGCTCTTTGAGCAAGAAGAACAGATAAGTGGATCAATGGATTTATTTGCTCATTACATGATTGATTCTATAGATAATGCAAAGCAAACTTACGATTCAAATATGGCAGATATACTAAACTTCTATAAATCAGAGGCCGATTTCTACGAACAACAAACCAACTTTTTAAGAAGCAAAGAGGAAATAAGAAGATTTTACAGGATTTTAGAGGATTTAGAAGGTGTGCAGGAAATTCACAGCGCATGGGCTGAAGAGTATTTAAAGGCAGAGGGATACAGCATTTAAGTGAATGTGTAATGCAATACAATAAAATGTATAATAATTTTGAATCAAATAAATTAGTAAATAATCAACTTATATCAAAGTAAAGGGGGTTTCATTCTTGGCGAAACTCTTCAATAGAATTATTAAAAGTTTTACGCTCAAGAATGCTCCCTCTGGCGGTAAATCTAGTGGAGCGGGATCTTTTAATCGTGATCCTAAGGCTATGCAAGTAAAACGTGTTGGTTATCAATTAACTGAGAGTGGCGGTGGTGGTGGCCGAGATAACTTCGAGGGACCACAAGCTGACTTTAATATTATTGATACTGCTATAAAAAGGGATTCCTATATTATGCAGTCGATGATGAAGTATAGCGAATTAATCTTTAAAAGTGGTTGGCATTTTCAAGGGAAGAATGATCAAGCCCTTTTGTATTTAAAACTGCGTTTAGAGACAATGGCCGTTGCTACTTTAATTCCAACGGAGGAACTATTTCAAGGGATAGCTGACGATATTGTTAGGTATGCAAATAGTTTTATCGTTAAGGCTCGTGCTAAAGGTGGACAAGGATTGCCACCAGGATTAGCTGCCTTACCAGTTCCTCCTAGTAAAGATCCTATTGGAGGATATTTTAGATTACCACCTAGTACAGTCACAATTGCACGAGATAAAAACGGAACTGTTACTAAATATAAGCAAGAAGTTCAAGGAGCAGATAAGCCAATTGAATTTCGTCCTGAGGATGTCATTCATATAGCAGTTAATAGACCAGCCGGAAGACCTTTTGGGGACCCTTGGATTGCTCCAGTTTTGGAGGATGTAAGATTACTTCGAAAAGTAGAAGAGAATGCTGGATTATTACTGTATAGACATATCTTCCCGCTTTTAGCTTATACAGTTGGTACTGATAAACCGGGACAACAAGCAACAGATACTGAATTAACTGAGTTGCAAAGTGTGATTGAAAACTTGCCAACAGATGGTGCAATTCTTCTTCCAGAGCGTCATAAAGTTGAAGCGATTGATATTAGTACAATTGATGGAAGACCTTATTTAGATTATTTTGAACAACGTGTATTTACAGGACTTGGCATGAGTCAAGTTGATATGGGTCGAGGGGATACTGCAAACAGAAATACAGCAGATGCCATGAGTGGTATTAAAGCTGATCGTGTTAAAGGTTGGCAGAAAGCATTACAAACTCAAATCGATAAATATATGATTGATGAGATTCTAATAGAAGGTGGATTCGATCCATTAGTTAATCCAGATTTTGATATCAATTTTGTTTTTGATGAAATTGAACAAGAGAAAAAGATAGCGAAAGAAAATCATGCGCTATTAATGTGGAATTCTAATATTGCTACATGGGAAGAAACTCGCATAGAATGCGGACGTGAGCCTGTTGCTGATGAATCTCGATTAGCATTTCAAATGATCGGTGCTACTACTACTGATGCAGAAGTAGATAATAAAAACGCACCAGAAAATCAAAACGGAAAAAGAACAGCCCCTAAGAAAAAAACAGAAGCACTTGAGGAATCAGTGTTCAATCATATTCCTATGGAAAGGTATGATTCTTTAGATGAATCATTACAATCTCACTATCGAATTTTAGAGAGTGATGTAATAGGAGCAATTGAGTCTCTTCTTAGCAAGGAGCAATTTCCGTTGCATGACAATAAACAATGGGCTGCACCTATACATTTTAGCAAAGAGAAGATGCTTCATGTGATCCAACAAAGTACACAATATGCTTTGTCAGAGGGTGTGCAAAAAACGAAAAAAGATATGGGTAGAAAATCTACTCCTAAAGTAAATTATAGTCGTTCTCTTAGAGTAATGAGGGAATACGCTTCAGAATCTATTGATAGACTTGAAGAATCTTTAAAGGCTTCCATATCTCTTAAATTAGAGTCATGTAATACGAATGAAGATGCTTATCTTGCTGTAAAAGGTGTTTTTCAATCATTAAAACATAGACTATCTCTTATGAGTAAAGTCATGATTGCAAAATCATATAACTATGGATACATATTAGCATTAATGAAATGCGGAGAATCACATGCGAAATCGTTATACGAGGGTGATTGTCTAATTTGCCAAGAGAACTCTCAAGAATCTATTAATCTAGAGCAATATGCATCTTTAGATGAAATAGCTATATTCTATCGGATTCCTCCGTGGCATCCGAATTGTGCATGTGAAATTACACATATCGGAGGAGGTGAATAATCAATGTATACACTGCAAGAACATCAATCTAAGAAACTAATTACTGGTGATAATCTTATTGAAAGCGCTGGGATAATCGGGAAGATTAATCCTGAAACAGTATTAGCCTTAAATGAGTCTGCAAAAGGAAAAAGTAATCGTAAGTTAATTGTACAAATGGAAGCAATTCACGTAGGGCGTACAGCTAACTATACTTTTTATACTGAAGAAGGCTTAAAGAATGGTTTATCTACTTGGACACATCCATATAACAAGCCAGTCTTAACGCATCATAACGCACATAGAGGTGAGCCTGTCGGTCGTATATTGAGAGCTGAATTTGCTGAATCAACTATTTCTGGCAGAAAAGGACTAATCTTTACTTGTGAAATTACAGATCCAGATGCCGTTGAAAAGGTTCTAGATGGACGTTACACAACAGTATCAATTGGTGCGACGACAGATAAAGTCTCTTGTAATATTTGTGGCAAAGATAGAACAAAGGAATGGTGTGAGCATTGGCGTGGTGAAGAATATGAAGGACAAGCTTGTCATTACATAATCGGAACTACATTCGGCAGAGAAGTTAGTTATGTAAACGTTCCAGCAGATGAAAATGCAGGAAACTTCTCAGTAACTGTCTCTGATGAGGATGGAAATAAAAACGAACATACTCAAGAGCATGCATCATTACAAATCTTCCAAATTGCAGAAGGTTTAATGCAAAGCGTTAATCGTCCTGATGTGAACTTGTATGAAAGTGCGAGTGATGATGTAAAGCAACTTGTAAATGGATTATTAACAATAGATGAAGGGGGTACTCCAAACGTGAAATATAAGTTAAACGAAAGCGGTCAAATCGTTGATGAAAACGGTGTGGTTATAAATGTTGCAGAAGCTGCAAAAATGCAAGCAGATTTAACACAAGCACAAAATGAGCTAACCGCTGTAAAAGGCCAATTATCAGAAGCGCAAGCAACGCTATCAAATATGGTTATTGAGAAAACAAAAGTTGAATCTCAATTAACAGAATCTCAAGGGGAAGTTACTCGATTAACAAACGAAAATGCTGATTTAGTTGCTAAAGCTCATAAGTCTCTAGCAGAAAAGGTAGTGGACATGAAGTTAGCTTTACGCAAATCGGATGTTGTTGGTGTTTCTCACGAGGAAGCTGTAGAAGCACACATTAAACGTACAGAAGAGTCATTAAATGATGCAGTGAAAGACCTGCAAGCTGAAATGCAAAATACGACAGCAATTCGTGGTGCAGTTCCAAATCCGGGTGCTGCTGGCGCAGATAATAACCCAAATGAACATGATGACAATGACGCAATGACTGCAAATGATGCGGTGAATATGTTTAAAGGCATGTTTGGTCGTAAGAATACAAAATAATAAGGAGTGAAATGCAAATGGCATTATTCGGCGGAGTTACAGGACCTTTACAAGATACTCCAGATCAGAAATATAGAACAAATACAAAACTTCAAGCTGGTACGCATGATTCTCCAGGTGAAAAGTACTTAGTCGATCCACGATTACCACGATTATTTAGATATCATTTTGGTGGCGATGGTTGGGTAGTTATTCCTAAAGGACGTGTAGTTGCACCAGCTACAAATGGTGGTAAAGACGATGATGGTCGTTTTGATGACTTTGACGCAAACGTTCCCTATAATGCAATAACACTTGCTAATGGTGGGAAAGATGTTGAAGAGACAGGTCGAGACGGTGAGCGTTATACTCGTTCTGCAAATATACCAATTGGTGTAGCTCATGCAAACTTATACGAAGAATTCGTAGATGGTTTCAATGGAATGCAGCCAACAATTGAAAATGAAATTTATATTGAATTACCTTACATATCAAATAAGGAAGATGCTTACGAACTTCACTGGGGCTGCTTCTATGATACGGATATTACTCGTCCAGTAAAAGCTGGTGACTTTGTAATGGCCGATGAACAAGGGTATGTAATTAAAGCAGACTTTGAAAAGATCCGAACTGATATCGATGGTGCAGCTGATTTACCTGCATTAAAAGGCATCTTGAAAGAACAATCTCGTATGCAAGAGCAAGTATTCGGCCAAGTATGGGCTGTCGAAACAAATCTACCACCACAAGGTTGGTTAAAATGGGTAGGATGGGCTGACGAAGATATGAAGAACGATGATTGGAAAACAGCTAGTGGAGCTCGTACTTCTGATATCGGATCACAAGATGGATTCCCAGGATATCCTTATGAAAAGTCATATCGTAATTGGGATACTCGTTCTAATAAATATTATCCACAAGGAATACCAGGATTAACAAATGGTTCTAATATTGAAGTGCCGTTCAAAGACGAAGTAATTGGTCAAGTTAATGTTGGTGTTAATGGTCGTCATGATTTCTTCTTACTTCACACACCTGCAGTTGAAGGTACAGTCGAAATTAAAGTTGGCGGAGAAGTAGTTAAGCCAGAGCATGTAGACGTTACATCTGGTCGTGTTGTGATCTCGTTTGACAATAGCAAAGGAACAACACCTAAAGATGTTACAGCAACATATAAAGCTACAGGACAACTACCTGGTGTGCCAACAGGTTGGGACTTTAAAGGCTCAATCGGTGCGATTCGCATCATATTACAGAAGTAAGAAGGAGGAAATGAAAGATGAAGCAAATTAATGAACATCAACTATCAGAAGAATCAATCAAAATTTTAAAACGCATGCAGCGACAATTAGATTTAAATGAGGATTGGACGCAAATCCCTAAAGAGCAATTGGTATCAGTAACAGAAGCATTAACAACTCAAGATGCTAGTATCTTAATTCCTCGTGTAATTACAGGTATGATGCGTGAAGCAGCAGAGCCAATGTATATCGGTTCAGATTTATTAGAAAAAGTTCGTTTAACTGATGGCCGCTCAATTGAATTCCCATCTATCGGAGCTATGAGAGCACATGATATTGGTGAATCTCAAAGTTATCTAGAAGAAACTGTAGACTTCCAATTACACCGCACACAAGAGGTTAAAGTTGGTAAGTCAGGTATGGTTGTTCGTGTAACGGACGAGATGATTAACGATAGCCAGTGGGACGTAATTGGTATCCTTGTTCGTAAAGCAGGGGAAGCAATGGCACGATTAAAAGAGGAAAAAATCTTTACTCAATTCTCTAAACATGGTCATATCGTATTCGATAATGATATCCGTGCAAAATATGCTGAAGCTGGTACAACAGGTATGGATATAGAAGGAAACTTCAATAACACAATGTCTACAGAAGACATGATTGACCTATTCATTGCATTAATGGCTAATGGATACACGCCTTCTGATGTACTAATGAACCCATTATGTTGGTCTGTATTCTTTAAAAATGACATTATGCAATCATTAACACATGCAGCTCTTGGTGGAAGCCAAATTACAAACTTACAAATCAGTCCTGATCAAGTACAAGGACGTATTCCATTCTCTATTAATCTTAACTTTACACCATTTGCTCCATTCAACTTTGAAACGAAGAAGTTTGATATGTATGTAGTGGATCGTAAAAACGTTGGTATTTTACTAGAAAAAGATCCTTTAACTACAGAGCAATTTGATGATCCAATGCGTGATATCCAAACTATCAAAGTTAAAGAACGCTACGGTATCGGTGTTTTAAATCAAGGTAAAGCAGTTGCAACTGCACGTAACCTAGCATTTGAAAAATCATACCCAGCTCCAGATCGTGTGAAGTTAGTATCTTAATATACTAGAAGCAGCTGAATAGGCGGGCGAAATCATACTCGCTCGCCTATTATTTTAAGTTAAATGAGGAGGAAACATGTATGCCTGAATTAAAAGTCGGCCTAGCGCCAAATAAAACAAGTTATTTTGATCCTATTAAAAATCTGTATATTACATTAGCTAATCCTGTACAGTCTGTTCATTTTACGGACCATAAAGAGCTATCAAATATTTGTCATGCCTTATGCGCATCTGTTCCAGCTTTAGTTTTATATGAAGGTAAATTACCTCAAGAAGCAATTGATGCTTGGGAAGCTAAGTATAAGAAGCCGTTTAATACTGATATGTCTAAGAAGGTCAGAGGGCTAGATGGTAACATGGTTGCAGCAGCAAAAGAAGCGAACCGTGCATTTGATCGACCTGAAAAAGTAAATAAAAAATCTGCTGATAATTCTAAGAAAGAAGTAACTGTAGAAAAAGCAGGGGAAGAAAAAGCGCCTGAGGAGCCTAAAGAAGAAGTCAAAACTGCAAGCATAGAAGAAGAACCAAAAACAACAGCTAAGAGTAAAACTCGTAAAGCAAAAGCGACAGAAGAAGAATAATACAGGAGAGGGGGCATAATATATGCTCGAATCGTTGTTTTCTGAATATGTTGAGATTACATGTTTAGCAAAGCCATTTCCTGTTGTTGCTCATAAACCTATAAACGATAGATTATTTAAACATATTACCTTTATAGAAGATGAATCTGATATTACACTTCGTTTAACACCGGTTCACATTGGTCAATTAAAAGTAAATACATTAGTGCAGAAGCATATTTCACTAGAATCTAGCGATGAAGCTGTATATAGAATTAAATCAGTGCTATCTGAAGAGGATAATGGAGTTAATGAGTCGTACTGGGTTAGTCATAAGCAATCAGAGTATGATAATGCCATTTCATTTAACCAATATAGAGCACATGGGGTTTCGGATAAAGGACTAAAAAGTGATTGGGTCTATTCAGATATTAAAGACGAAGATGGGAAAGAAGTTATTTATAATATGATTCATGATGTTATAGATTTATTGTTAACAGCTAACGATAGTCAGATTGAAACATACATGGAGTACATTACAAATGACGCTTTTATAAATATCATTAAAGAATTGCACCCTAGCTTATTTAAAACACTTAATACAAGGGAATTAAAGAAAGTATCAATGAAAGAAATCCTTCAGGTTATTGGTAGCAAATCAGGACATCATATACAGGAACAATTTATCTCTCAATTAGGTGAATCGTTTGCTATGATATCTAATTTCCTAACAACTAAGTTTAATGAAGAATTAATGTCTTCCCCGGAAGAATTTGCGCAGCTTTTGAAAATCTATAAGATTTTTGATCAGTACCAAAACACAAACAAGGACTTTGTTGAAATGGTTCTTGAGTATTTCTTATTAGATTCTATGGAGGATTTATTCGAAAAGACTGATATTGAAGTAATATTGCAGAATGAAGAAGAAACAGGCATTTATCTGAATGGTG
Organism: Bacillus sp. FSL L8-0199; assembly: GCF_038005705.1. NCBI lineage: Bacteria > Bacillati > Bacillota > Bacilli > Caryophanales > Bacillaceae > Bacillus > Bacillus sp. FSL L8-0199. Next base: position 98,377 of record NZ_JBBOTS010000005.1, read on the forward strand.
AGTATAAATTGGATATCAAAGGCGAGTTAATAAAAGCAGTAAGCTCTTTATCGCTGGATGACCATTTTGTCTCTAAAGTGCAGGATGCAGTACAATTAATATCAGAGCCAATTATATTTGAAAATATTGTGGCTAAAAAAGATGAAAGTGTTGCAAGGTATCTAAGAATGGCGCTGCGTACTGTATACGCTCCGTTAACTGCAATGGATGTTCGACTAATGGAGTTGGATCATGAATTAGATGACCTACATAAATCAAACTCTTATAGTAGTCTACTTGAATTTACAACAATTGATGATAAAGATTATGAAGTTCGCAACCTACTTGTATATGACATTGTAGAATCTTTAATTAGACATGACACAGATTTGCAAACCTTGTGTGAGACAGAAATCTTAGAAAGAATTATTAAGTTATGTGTAGATCATAGATTGAATATGTGGGTAGACTATAGTTTTGAAGAAATAGTAACCGTGCTCTTAGGTGTAGGTGAATCTTTCGAACATGAGTACAACAAATATATTAAATCTATTGAAGAGCGCAAAACTGTTCATTCTATTGATTCTTATAAAATTGAATCTACACTTACTAGTCCATTGAAAGAAGCATTTTCATCAGCCTATAAAGAAATGCTACAAATAAAATCAACGAGTCATCCGTTTATTCAAAAAGAATCTCAGAAAGTAAGCTTAGTAGAAAGTATTCGTACACACTACGAAACTTTTAAAAGTGAAATTAAACAACATATACAAACAAACATAAATGAAAAAATTACACATCAATCAGATTACTTTAAAAGGCTTATAGAAATATGGCCAATTATTCTTAAAGATATGGCTATTATTAATCATGAAATGCAAGACTTATATCCCACAGAGCCAGTTCTACTGTTATTAGAAGATACTGCAAATGCTTTAGATATCAATAAGTATTCTGATTATAGAGAAGCAAAGCAGTTTTCAGAAGAAGATACTTATTACAATTTATTTAAGCATTACTTGAGGAATCCGAATAGATATAGGTACTTAGAGAAGTTTGATGCTGAAGTTCAGCATAATCCAAGAGATGTGTTTATCATAGATGGTTCAGACGTTGTTCAATATGCTTTAGGTGAAATGGAAAATGGCTGGAGTTTAGGGTTATTTAAATTGGGCGTAAATACCTTAAAAGGAGAAGTGAGCGAATCATGAGTATGAGCAATATTCAGGAGTTATTAGGGCTACTTCCAGATGGTCCTAAAAAAGAAGCTCTAAAGCGAAAACTGGAAAGTAATTTATCAAAAAAGAAACAGCGAGGGGGAGATGGCTTGCGTGATTCATTCGAATTAACACCAAGAGGTCATATAAAAATTGAAGAAATTGATTCAGCTGGTAAGATAGTTGGAGTTTTAGCTGACCAAAAGAACTTAGTTTTAAATGGAGCAGAGGAAATTCTGTTACGTGCATTTTCAGGGGATCCTACCCGTGTATTATATAAAAATCGCATTCCTAAAGCTTCTACAGGAATAACTAATAAGATTTATATTGCTGAATCGAAATTAAAAAAAGCTCCTTTATTTGATGGGAATCAACTTCTTCATGCACCTAACTTATTATGGGCAGAAGTAAACGACAATGATTTCGAAATCTCATATGGATACTATCCTGTAACTCTTTACATAAAAGAAGAGGTATCTGGTGAATTAGGCAAAAAAGCATTTACTCTTTCTAAAACTCCAGCTGCAGATCGTGTTGCACTATCAGCAGAAATCTATTCAGGATATACAAATATGTTCATCGGTATCGGTGAGGGAGAGAATTATAAAGTTCCATTTACTGATAATCGATTAACTTTATCGAAGGGCATTACAGTTACCAATGAAAAAGCAAAAGCAATACTTGAAGGTGAATCTATCAAGTTTAAGCAAAAGATTAGTAACTTTGTCTTAGAGGTAGAAAAGTCTAATAAAGGTGCTCAAATTGACATTTTTGTAAATGATGTTTTAAAAGAAACAATTGAGACGTTAGATAGTGAACTTTCTGAACCAGTTGTTCATGAGTTCAAATATGATGGATTTGATAACACATCAGAAACGGAAATTAAAATTGTTCATTCTGGTGCTGATTCAGGTGTAAGTAATCCAGAGATGAGCATTGCTGCTGTTCGATTTGATGCACTATCAAAAAATATGAACGGATTGCTTAAAGAGATTACTAATTTTGAAACTGAGTTTGTAACACCAGCTGCTTATAATACAACACCAATGGGACCTTTTACTATACAAATCCCGAACCATCCAATAAAAGAAGGAACGGTTAAAGTATCCTATGAGGGTACAGATTTTACAGAAGTAAAAGATCGCAATCAATTAAATGACTTAACATACGTAGTTGACCACATGCGAGGTATTGTTGAATTTAATCGTGCATTAACAGGCGTAATGGTTACGTATTCTATCACTGGTGAAATTTATGACAGTGAAATGGTTTCTACTATGATTGATGATAACGTATCTAGAGAAGAGACAAAGATCCTTCCTGTTACAAATGAAGTTCCTACTGGTGCTCTTAATTCTTCAAACCGTAACTTTAAGTTATCTCAAACGCAAATACAAGATGGAACATTGCTTGTAAAAAAAGGTGGAACTACATTATCTCAAGGCGATTTTGAAAGTATCGATTTAACTAAAGGGACATTTATCTTGAATGTTGCGCCAGCTTACAATGAAAAAATCATTGTAGATTATTCTTACAGTAAGACAATGACAGTAAAGATTCCATGCAATAAATATAAAACTGAGTATGCTTTCAATAAAGAAACAGTTCGTATCATTGATCAATCAGGAAACGTATTAGAATTAGTAGAAGATGTTGCAGACTTTGGTGATGGAAAATACATGTTTGATTCTGCTGATAAAAAGTGTATCAATTTATCTAAAAACAGTGCGAACGGTACAGCAATCTCTTATATCGAAATCAATTACCGCTCTGCGGAACGACCTGGGGTTCCAACAAATTATACTCGTGCAATTGTTGAAAAACCGAAGACAGTGAATGAGTATCCTTGGTTTGAATTAGATAAAGGTTCCGTAAGATTCGTAGCTGAATTCCCGGAATTCAAGCCAGCTCATAATATTACAATTCGTGAAATGGGATTATTTGATGGACCTCGTGTTGATGATAAAATCGCCGGATTCCGTGAGTATCCAGTTAAGGCATTCTCTCTTGTACGTGTAGGTGACACAAGAAAAGATGTAAATACAGGTATTCGTATTACATGGACAATTACGCTTCTTAATGAAGGCGGAAAACCATTCATGGGTGGAAAAAACTAATAGAGAGGTGTGGATGAAAACATGACACAAGACAAAGCAATTTTAAAAGCAAAAGGACATGTAAAACTTGAACTTTATAATGATAAAGGCGTTTTTTATAAAAAAGAAAAGAAAAACCTTGTTGTTCAATCTGCAAACGAAGTTGTAGCAAACATGATGGCTGATCCTGCAAAACAGCTGCGTGTAAAACAATCGGATAAGGGGGCTTCTGCTGTTTCTGCAAACAGTAGAGCCTTATATCCATTCGCACTTTCTGTACAGCATGAAGAGATTGTACAGGTTGATATGGATTGGGGTTCAACAAATGCACAAACAGAATTCCAATTAGACTCGTTAAAAGATTTAGTTTCTCTAAGTTCTGTTAAGGTAGGGGAAACAGAACTTGTTATTGATGAGCATGTATTTGTTACTGATGAAGTGCTGGGTAAAGTTAAATTTGCGACCGCACCTACTGAAAAGGTAGTATTCAAGTTCCGAAAAATTAAAAATCCATATATGAAAGTTATATCAGGTACAGAGAAAGTTACTGTTGCTGGTGTTGAATGGCAGCGAGCAAGTGTAGCAAATCATGAAGCTCGTAAGTATCAAGTGGATTACTTAACAGGTGAAATTCTATTCCAGACACCTGTAACGAATGTCAAAGTAGATTATGACTATAATATGCGCTATTGCTTAGGATTCATGGCTTTAGGTGGCAAACCGACTGCAAATCATCCTAACTATCAGCCCGTTGAGTATGGCAACTCAAATAGATTAGATACATTTATGCGAAATGAGTTATCTGGATCTCGTATGCCAGTTTATTACCCAGCAACCATTTCTAATGGTGCTACTGAAATTGAGCCTGCTATTCCAACTCAGCCAATTGCTAATGTATCAAAAACAAATACGATTGCGATTACTGATAATGGTGACGGATCCACTAAAAAATTAGTTTATAACCTTCAAAACTTACATGATAGTGGTTCAGGTTTAACAGGTCGCACATTATTAGAAATTATTTCTGTGCGAAATGTAACAGCAAACACAGACATTAAAGCAAATGTATCAGTAGTTACAAATGAAACTTCTGGAGTATCTATTCGATTTGCTGATAGTGACATAACTATTGGTCACACGGTTCAAATAGAGTACCGATTAAAATTAGATAATCGTCACTTAATTTATCAATTAGGACAAGCTCCTGTTGTAAAACTTGTAGCTGTTCGCCATATTGATGCAATTGATAATACAAATGTCCGTGAATATAACATTGTCCAAGACGGATTACGCCCTAGTCAAGGGGATGTTTGGGTATCAAATCCGAATACTGGCCATATTACATTTAGTTCTGAGCCAACAGGTGGACCAAAAGTACATACTCCTGGTCAAATTCAAGTCGAATATATGGTGAACTCAGGCACAACTGTTAAGTTCATTGCAGATTTCCCAAAAGGGACACCAGCTCCATCAATTGAAAAAACGAAAAAAGTAGTTACGGTTGGTGCGGGACAAACATCTATCATCTTAGATGCTGCAATTGCAAAAGAAGAAAATGGTGCTTTCGTAGCTCCAGAGGTTATTGTCAATCATTCTGGCACTACAAAAACATTAGAATCCAATGAATATACAATTTCTTTAGATGGAAAAACAATTACTCCAAATAGCATTAGCACAGGTGACATTGTAACAATTAATCATAGTTATGAAAAAACAACACATGATGTATATCAAGTTGCGATGTTCGATGAAAAAGTTGATGGGAAAATGTTCAACATCTCTGGTATTGGTCCAGTAACAAAAGATAAAAATACAGGAATGCGTATTACTTGGTCTGTAACATTCTAATAAGGGGGATGTAAAATGGCAACAGTACCTTCTTATGCAACTGACTATATGAAGCGAATCGCCTTTTTGGATGGTCAAGTATTACATGATTTTCACTTAAATATGATGCAAAAGAATATTGCAGAAGCAATTAAGTTAAAAACAACACGAGAGAGATATGATATGTATCTCCTCGTGTCTCCTTATGACATGTATTTTTGTGAGCCTTTTATAAATAATACTGATCGAGATGAAAATAGTACAGCTGCATTAAATACACTAAGTTTTTCTATTAACTCAGGAGCATGGGAAAGCTCTTTATTAGAGTTACCTCTTCCAACAGAAGAAATAAATCTTGTTTCTAATTTTGAAGATTATCCTAATAAAGGGGCTTATGTGAAGTTTTATTTCAGGTCTTCTAAAACAGCTGATTGGCAAGAAATACGAGTGGATCAGCCTATATTATTAGAAACACCAAGAAAATATATTCAGATTAAAGTAGAGTGTACCTACACAGGAACAGTTCGACCTAGTGTATATGATTTTGCTTTAATGTGGAGGTAAAGGGGGAGCAATAAATGGCTTTTGTTAGACAACACCCTGATTATCCTAAATTCAGAAAAAAGGTCGGAGTAATGCCCGACTTTTCTGGTTCTAAATTAGCTGATCAAGAACAATTAATAGGAGCACAGGATGGTGTAAACCGAAATTTCCGCTTTATGCATATACCATTAAGAAATAGTGAAAAAATATATAAAAATGGTATGAGAATGAAAAGAGCCTCAAACGAAGGCACCGCCGATGGTGATTATTACATTAATTACTTTACTGGTGAGATATTATTTTCTCCTAGACAAGTACCTCAACCATCATGCGTCATTGCTGTAGATTACAAGTATACAAGGGAGATGTAAGACATGAGTATTGTTTATAAAACACTCCCTCATCATACACAAGATAAAGTTCTATTAGATCAAGAGATAGAGATAACATTTATGCTAGATATCAATGTTAATAGTCTTCGTCAGGAGAACATAATTCTATTGAATTTAAGTGAGCAAAGAGTAGAACCAGTTAAGTCTGCGTATAATCGTAAGGTCTTAAAGGTTAAATCTTTAAATCTACTTAATCCCAATAGTCATTATCAACTTCAACTTGTTGGAGGAGAGAGTGGAATTAAAGACATTACAGGTAGAATAATGGCTGAAACATATGAATTGGAATTTTACACAAAGGATATCATGTCTATTAAACCACCTACAATTATTCAGCCTAATGATCTCTCTATTGTTCTAGAAAAACCGGAATATCATTTAACTAAAGTAGAAGAAGCTCTTTATTATGAATTACAAGTTTCTATGAGTAATACCTTTCATAATTTAGTATGGCCAAAGAACAATGAAAAGATTTATGGATTAGAAGATAATGTGACTGCTAAATTAGATGTTTCATATGAAAATGCACAATATTATGTAAGAGCAAGAAGTGTGAATGATAAGGGAATATGTAGTTCTTGGTCAAAGCCAATAAGATTCTACTTCGATGGGAAAATAGAATCGACTGTAGAAACTCCTAAACAAGAGGATGTAGATACTCCTGATGACAATGAAGTTATTTTAGAGACATTTACTAGGGCCGCCGATCAGGATCAAATTAAGAACTTACAAGATGCATTATCCATAACAGATAATGTTGCTACTTCTAATTTAAGTATTAAAGATATAACTCCTAAAAATAAATCTGTAAATAATTCATTAGAGTCTATTAAAAAAATCACAATTAAGTTCTCTGAAGAGCTAAATAAAGAATCTGTTACTACCTCTTCTTGCTATGTTTTAGCGGAAAGAAACTAGTATAAAAGTGCATTATCTCTCTATAAAAATAGGGGATATTTTTAAAAGAAGGTGATGATATGAATCACATAGGCGAATTTTCAAAAAAAACAAAGATTTTATTAGAATTATTAACTCTAGATAAGAATAGCAAACATATTACAGTTGATTTCCCACCTACAGTAAGCATCGAACGCCTTGAGCGACATGGAATAGAAGCTATAGATAGTGTTAAACTTGAAACAATGGATAGGCAATCATTATATAGTAGTGAGTATACTATACCTGAAAGTTGGGATAGTGGAGAGTATATTTTTACATATCAGACCATTATCAAAGGGAAAACGTATACGAAAAAAGAACAGTTTACGATTGTATCAGATTCAATTTCTGGATTTGATATTTCACTTAAATCAAGTTCTCAATCTGATAATGAAGTGCCTAATAATATAGTCGTTTCCGATGGGGATGATTATGTCTTATCTCCTGAATTTCAGGTGCCTACTGATATATCTGTTGAAGGGGATAAGGTAGAAATTACATTTAAAGAAGCGCCTAAATATAATCATACATATCAAGTTGTCTTTGGAGATGGAATTAAATCAGTCTCCGGATCTTCTTTAGGTGGAATGAAAATTTCAACTTTCACTTCTAAGTATGAGCCTATATTTGCAACTCCTTTAGAAGTAAAAAATATTATTCGTAGTTTATTTAAATACTTTTCTTCTCATGAAGTATACAGTGCTTTAAGAGATGCAGGGCAAAAAGCTTTGCAATATCTAGGGAAGATTCCAGATGCCAATAATAGTCGTTATCGTGCTTTAAAAGAACGAGATACGGCATACTTTGCTACAACAAAATATGTGGCATTTGAAGCATCGAGGTTATTATTGACTGGATTAATGGTTCGTATTTTAAACGATTCAGAAAATCAAGATGATGGTGTTGGATCAATCACTAAAAGTACATCTGGTGGAACTATTCAATTAGGTGACTTTATGGTGCAAGATAAATCTAGTTCATCGAATGGGTCAGGTGGTAACTCGGGTGTTAAAGAAGAATCTCCTCTTAAAAAGCTACAGACCATGATTTCTGAAAATGAAAAGGAAATTAAGTTCTGGTTAGATTCAATGATGGGTCACAATAAGCGTGGTTATGCAAAACCTGTTTCTGGGTCATTTAGAACAGCAGCCGGTTCACCAGAAGGGCGAGGATTCTAATGATTGATATTCGGAAAGAATTCGCACAAGTCCTTGATAAGTATGGTCATTCAATTGTTTATGTTAGAAGAAATACTCATTTTCGATGTGAATGCTATATAGAACGAAGCGGTGAACCTAATACAAACTGTTCTAAGTGCTTTGGTACTGGTTATGAAGTAAAAATTGAAAAGAAGCTAACACGAAGGAAGGAAGCTTCTATTCCTGAGACTTTGATTGGTGTAAATCAATTGCAGCCATATGGTGCGTTTGCTCCTAAAGCCTACACTTATTATCTAGATTATTTATCTAAACCAGAAAAAAACGACTTAATATTAGAAGTTATTTGGAATGAAAAAGAAATGCCAATCAAGATAAAAGAAAAGCTATTAATTAGTGCTGTTGAGCCTAAGTATGGACTACAAGGGAGAACAGAATTTTATCAAGTATATAGTCGATATGACTTTAAGGGGGATCGAGATGATAGGGCCCTCACCAAGCGTTGATTTTATACAACATCCATTAGTTTATGTAGAAAGACAAATTGAAATAGGTAAGAGATTAATCATTGTTGCTGAATCTGAAAAGGGACAATACTATGAACCAAGTCTTGTTTATAACAAGGATATGGTTGTAGATTTCTATAAATCAGGTCCGATTATTCAATGTTATGAAGATGCCATTTCTATGGATGAGGATTTATGTGTGTTTCTTATGAGAATCGAGCCTAATCGGTATGATATAGCATTCACTGTTTTAGAATCATTTGATTTTGACTTACTATATCTTGATGAAGTGCATTTTGATAGGCATCACGATTTAATAGATAGCTATATTGAATTTGCAAAGATAAAAGAAGATAAGGGTAATCTTATTCACTGTATTTTATCTTTATCATCTAAAAGTAGTTTCGTAGATATAGAGCCATTATTTAAAAGAATCTCTGATTTAACTATAGAACTTTCTGGTGATGAATTAGAAGAAACAGGGAAGTACTTATCAGTAGTTGTAAATCAAATGAGTTTAAAAAAGGCTGGTGCCGTTTATGCTGGAATCTTAGCATCTATGAATCCTGAAGTAAGTCCGATCAATAAAACTATTCCTAATATAGATTTAGAAATTGAGTTCACAAAAGAACAAATTCTTAAATTAAGAGAAGTAGGGGTAGTGTGTTTTAAAAATACCTTTCAAAAAGGTATTGTCTGTACTTCATCAGGTTGCGCTGTAAGTACAGTGGGTAGTGTACATAAACATATCTCCAATTTTAGAATCGCTCAAGAAATAATAAATGAAATTGCTAGAAGATTAGAGATATTTATCGGAAAGCCGAATGTAACATTTCAAGCATCTAATATAGAAGATATTATTGAAGCGCTATGCCTAAGAAGGATTATAGATAAAAAGATCAGAGAGTATGATTATTCTATAAAAATTAGTGAACTATACGGCATTATCGAGATAAATATCGAAGTCGTTCCTATCTTTTCTATTCATAAAATAACAGGACATTCAGTTGTTCGAGTTTACAAATAAAAAGGGGGAATGACTCTTGAGTAATCCGGATGTATATTCCGTTATAAAAAAAACACAAGATATGCCAGATCATATAAAAAGTGAAATAGAAGCTTATGAAGATTCGCTCAAAAAACTGGAAGAGCTTACTTTACATGAAGATCCCTATATAGATAACCGGCTAAGATCTGATAAGCCTATTACTTTTTTGAGCTTTGTTGATGATTTGCAAAGGCTTTGGAAAGAGGCTGGATTACCTGGAGAATTTATTCGCTATTCACCTATTAAAGAGGATGCAGCATTTCCACGTATTACATATAGGGTCGTAGAAAGAAAAATTAATCAGGATATTAAAGATATTAAGCCAAGGTATAGAGGGACTATTCGGCATCCTTATCGAGATGGTGAATATGTCGAATTATATGGACAAGTCTTTGATTTAGCTGTTGAGTTTGTGGTCTATTCAGAAAGTGCTGAAGAAGCCGACGAAATGATATTAGATCTTGAAGAGTTTATTCAAAATTATACAGGTCACTTTAAGAAGAATGGAGTCCAAGAGATTCTATTTAATTCACAAGGGGCTGATGAAGTAATACAAACTCAGAGGATCAATATAGCGAAAAGACCTATGTACTATAAGATGCGATTTGAAAAAATAACTATTAAATTTCTTAATGAAATTCGACAAGTGCAAGTTGCTTCAACAATTAATAATTCTCTTTAATTAAGAGATTAACTTTAAAGGAGGAATCCTAATGTCAACATTTGAACAGTATGAAAATTTACCTGGTGTAAAGGTTTCTTATGAAGATGGGAATCTCTATACTGGTAAACAAGCTGAAGATGCTAGAACACAAGCGCTTTTAATAATGGGTACTGCTATTGATGGACCAGTAGGAGAGCCTGTATCCGTTAACCAAATTGGTGGACCAAAAGTTGCTGAAAAAATGTTCGGCGGCTTATTAGAACGAAGAGTTATTATTGAAAACGGTGTAGAAAAAACTGCACGTGTTCCTCATCAAGGTACATTAATTCGTGCGATGTGGGAAGCAATTCGAGCAGGGAATGAAGATATTAGATTACTTCGTATTTCTGGTAAAACAGCTATGTCTGAAATTCTTGCGAAAGATGCAAATAGTGAAGTTACTGAGCCTTTATCAGATTTACTAGGTAGTAATTTAATTCCAGGTAACGTTGCTTTTACAAAACGTTTAAATATCGAAAAAGATCATCGTCTTGTAAAAATCGAAAAGGTTGAGGAGTTTGAAGGAAGTGACACTTCAGGAGAACCAGTTAAAATTTTCCCAGAATCAACTGGCTATCAAAATGTAGATATAACACCTGGATCTGAAACGATTTACTTTGCAAAGGATAAGTTCCGTCCTAAAAATACAATTAAAGTGACTTTCAAAGCGAAGAAACGTAATTATTCAGAAGTTACTCGTAATATGGACGGAAAGACAGACCCATCTACATTAGGCTTATTAACACAAAGTCCTACTATGACTAATTACTTCTCATCAGAAGTAGGAAACTGGTCAGATGATCCTGTTCACCAAGTAAATATCTATACAAAGGACACACTTGGAGCTGTTAATGCAATTCCTATGGTAAATGCATCAGGTGAACGTTTATGGCGTATCGGTAAAGGTGATCCTAATGTGAAAAATGAACTTACTGATATGATTACTGCAGAAGAGTATAAGCAAGGTGGTATACGCTTTACTGAAGCATATCAACAAGAAGTTGCAAAAGGTACATATCCTGCATTAACAGCAGCATTAACTGTATCAGCAGACTATTTCTATTACAATGACTTAGAAATTCAAAAGTCAGAAGAATATGTAATTCCAGGTTCTGAAAAAGAAACTTTACTTAAATATACACCTGTAACAGACTCTCTTGAAGTGTATTACGAGTTAAATGGTAAACGTGTTTCTTTAAAAGCTACCGAGCATTACACTGTTATTTATCCTGATGGAAAAGACAGAATTAAAGTAATGATTAAATCTGGTGTTGGTCCTGTTGGTGCTAAATTATTTGCACACTATAAGACAGGTGAGGGTGCGACTCAGGGAGCAAAAATCACTGTATTAGGTAAAAATGGTGGTAAAGTCTATGGTGGCATTCAAGACTATCGTGATTTTGAAAGCTTATATGGTGTTAAATTTACTGTTGAATATGAAGTGAATGAAAATGGAACTCTTGACATGGATAATCGTGTAGTGCGTTTCATTAAACCTTCTGATAAAAAATTAACATCAAATGATACTGAAATCCGCTTTAGAACAAAAGAAATGCGTGGTATTCGTACAATTCGTGAATTTGCGAACTATGTAAATAGCCTACCGCAAAATAATATTGTTCGATTAGAAGTCCCTGTAAATACTGGTGATGTTGCTGTAACAGGATTAATGGTAACTGACTATACAGTTAGTCCAATTGATGGCCGCTATGATTATCGTCCAATTAATCTTGGTGAAAAATATAGTGATGAAGAACTTAAATATACATTATTTGTTGATGACGACAAAGCTGAAAATGATGAAAGCCGCTTCCCATGGTTAGGTGGTAATGGATTCTATAACACAGCAAGCTTGTTAGAAATGAAAGAATTATATGATGTTCTTGGCGGCAGATATGAACTAGTTCCAGGTACTTTGGATGAATATGATTTAGTAGAACAAGGTATTTATAGCAAACTAGAAAACTACTCAGTTGATCTTATCTGGCTTTGTGATGCATTTGCTAATACAGCAATTGGTGCTGTATCTGACGATGGCTCAGTTCATGTTGATAATACACGAAACTTCGCAACTCAATTGGCGCAACATTGTGCAATGGTTAGTGCGAAAACATTTGAAACAATTAGTGTAATTGGTGTGGCAGCTGCTCCTGAAATTGGTTTACGTGAAATTCAACAATATATTGATCTGTTAACAAAAGGTATCAGTGTTGATGAAGAATCTGCTCAGTATTGGATTTCTCGTGGTATTAATCCTAACTACCAAAACATTCACAACATGTATAACCTTGCAACAAATGAACAAATCTTTAACGACGAGGGAGAGCCAATCGATATCGGTCGATACACTAACGTTGTATTCGGTCCTGAAACTGGACTAGCCAATGAAAAACTTGGCCCATATATCGCAAGTGGTTCTGGTATTTACTCAGCGTTAATTTCACAATTGCGACCAGAAGTTTCTACTACAAATAAACCTATTGCTGTGTCAGGGCTACGATATAACTTATCTGAAGCTCAACATAACCAATTAGCTGGTGGACATTACGTTACATTTGAAAACAAAGTGAGCATCAATGGTAATCGTTCTATTGTTGTAAAAGATGGTGTGACGGCTGCTGGAGTAATGAGTGACTATCAACGTTTATCTACGGTACGTATCACTCATACTACTGTTCAATTAATTCGAAAACTAGCAGATAAATTTATCGGTCTGCCAAATGGTATTGCTCAGCGTAATAGTTTAGCAACAGAAATACAAGCTGGTTTAGATAAGTTAAAAGATCTTGGAGTATTAACAAACTTCAAATTCTCTATCTACACTTCAGCTAAAGACCGTGTGTTAGGCAACGCATATATTCAACTTGAATTAGTTCCTGCATACGAAACACGTAAAATCTACACTAGCGTAGCATTGCGTGCAAGCTTATAAAAGTAACGTGCAAGGGGTGAGTAACCCTTTGCATGTGTATAATAAATAAATTTCACAAGGGGTGAAATAGTTATGTTTAATCAAGAAGAATACACTCGTACCTTTTCTACATTTTCTGGTGCGGATATTGCAGCAACATTTAATGGTCGTGTAATTGGAGAATTACAGGCGATTTCTTATTCAGTTGCACGTGAAGTTGCTCCTGTTTATACAATGGGTAGCCCAGATGCTCGTTCTTTCTCTCGTGGTAAACGTGGCATTCAAGGTTCTTTAGTCTTTGTTCAATTTGATCGAGATGCATTACTTGAAGAGATGAAAAAAGAATACAAAGGTGCTCCATCTCCTATGCGTTTCCAACAATATATTGCGAACGTAAATGGACAAGGCGCTCGTTCTGGACGAATGGGTCTTGAAGATGAAATTCTAAGCGGATTGAAATCTATATCTCCAAATGGTGCAAATACATATGGTATTAATACTTGGGATGAACAAATGACTCGTTTAGGATACGCTCGTACAGATGGTTCTCAAAGCGGCGGATTCAACACAGACAATTTAACAGACTTCTTCGTTCCAGAGTATGCCGATCAGTTAATGCCTTTCAATATTACGATTTCTATGGCGAACGAATACGGACAACGTGCAGGTATGGAACTCTACGGAATTCAATTGTTAAATGAAGCATCTGGATTCTCAGTGGATGACGTAATTACTGCAAAAGCTTATTCTTTCGTTGCTCGTAAACTTAAAGGTGTTCAAGCAAAAGATAATCTTCGTCAAGAAGGTGGAGCTTCTGGTAATGTCGCTTCTGGCGATACGCTTGCAAGCGGATTTTAATAAGTAATAGGACAGCAGAATTGCTGTCCTATTTTAGAATAAAAAGGAGAAACATATGGAATCTATTAATTTATTAATTAAGAACTTAATACCGTATATTAGAAATCCAAAAGTAATGTCGGCTTCTCCAAATGGTGCGTATGACTTGATCCAATGGATGGGGAGCACAGGTGTACAATTTAAAGATCCTATTCTGTTTGTAAGAATAGCTTCAACTGAAATTAATCAAAGGTTAGATTCAGAAAGTGCATTACTAGTGTTGAGGAACTTTATTTCACTTGCTATGAAGTTACTTAAAGGAAACGAGCAAGAAATGGCTATACGGCTCATAGAGTCCACCATTCAAGATATTAGAAAAAATCAAATGCTTACAAAAGAATTAGATGATAAAGAAAGAAGAAAAAAGAAAGATATTCCTAATATCCCTGCAAAGAGCGCTCCAGATGCTTATCAAAAGAATTTTAATTCATATACTGGCGCAGATATGGTTTGTAGTATTAATGTGCCTGGAAGAGGTCCTGTTGTTTTTGGTGAATTATCTAGTTTATCATACTCAATATTTAGAGAAAAATATCCTGTTCGTGCATTAGGACGTGTAAGTATGAAGGGATTTACAAGAGGAATGCGAACAATTTCCGGAGTGCTAGGTTTTACTGTATTTGATGAAAGTATCGTTTATAGATGCATGAGAGAAATAAAAGAAGCTGGCTACAGAATGCTGATGGATGAAATGCCTTTGTTTGATATTACTTTATCAATGGCCAACGAATTTGGTGCGCAATCTTCTATGAGTTTATACGGTGTTAGTACATATACAGAAGGAATGGTCTTGAGTATTGATGACATTTTCACTCAGAACGTATATGAGTTTTATGCATTAGATATCGACCCAATGCAACGTACAAATTTAGCTAGTTCAATAAAATTACAGTCTTTATAGGAGTGTTAAACATGGTAACAAATAAAGGATATTACGGGAACAGACAGTCACTACAAAGTACATTAACACCCCGACAAGATATGTATGCTCGCCAAGATACAAGGGTCGAATATCAAATATTTAACTCTGAATATTTCTCCAATGCTGATGTGAAGTTATATTTTGGTGACATATGGGTGGATGACATTACAAGTATCGCTTTTCAATTATCTGAAGAAGTTTTACCTATATACGGATACCATTCTTATACAATGGATGCAGTAGCAAGGGGAAAGCGATTAATACAAGGAGCTTTTTCGATAAACTTTACTTCTGTTGGTTACTTACAGCAAGTTGTTCAGAATGCTAATGCTATTTTTCATGCTGTTTCGAATGGGGAAAAAGAAGGGAAAATTAAGCCGCAGTACTATCAAAATCTTAAATTAGAAGAGATTTTAACACGACTAGGTAAAAGTTCTTTTGATCAAATTGCTGATGAATATGAAAATGCTATATGGGGTGCCCAAAAGGATAATGGTCATTATATGAGTTATGATGATGCTCCTTATTTTTATAATTCACAATTCGGGTTTGATATAAGAGTTCAGTATGGAGCTATATCAGAATCGAGCGGATACATAAGTAATCAAATGTACGAGTCTAAAAGATTTAATAAGCCTAGCATGACAGTGGATGTGATTAATGGTGTACAGCTTTCAGGCATGTCTAAATCTATTTCAACAGCTGACCAAGGGGCGCCAATACAAGAGCAATATTCATTTATTGCTAGAGATTTAAACGGTAGATCATTAGCGAGCATGTCTCAGGGAAGTAATAATGAAAATAAAGAGCAATCTATTGAAACTATATATCGTCCAATGCAATATGGAACAATTGAATAAAACAGCTTTTTTTACTTGGATAAAGATATTATAATTGTAATGTAATGCATTACACTAGGAGGAATAAAGATGGAAAAAGCCAAAAAAGAGAATACAATACAGGAAGATACTAATAAACAAGCAGATATAGTTGAAAAACATGAAATAAATGAAGAACATATTGAAAATAAGCCGCAGCCTGTTTTTACTGGTGTAGATGGAACTGAATACTCTGAAGAGGAATGGCATGCGCCAGTTGTTAAAAATGGTCCTACTCGCATGGAAGTAGAGGAATGGAAAGAGCGATATGGTGGTATTTACTTTACTCCATTTGAAGGTGAACCATTTGTATGGAGAACATTATCACGCCCTGAGTATCGTGAAATTATTAGAGATCAGACATTAACAGCCCTTGATCGTGAAGAAATGTTTACAGAGAAATGCGTTTTATTCCCAAGAAACTTTACTATTGAAAAGATGTTAAAAAGCAGAGCAGGGATTCCAAGTCTATTATCTGAAATGATTATGGATAAATCAGGTTTCGTTGCACAAAGTGCACCAATAAAGCTTTAAGTTATAGCAGGACACTATGTTCTGCTATCTTTGTTATAAGAGGGTGAATACTTAAAATGAATGAAGAGCTAACAATAAATAATTTAATCGAATGGAAGCAACAATTTGGTGATATTTATCAACTAGATATTTTGGAGCAAACTTATATTTTTCGGGCACTTGGAAGGGAAGAGTATAAAGAGATAGTTCTTTTAGATCTAGACTTAGGTGAATTTCAAGAAGTTATCTGCTCGCAGGTAGTTATCTATCCTTACGATTACGATTATTCAGTTGGAGTTGCTGGAATCGCTGAAATATTATCAGATGGCATATTAGATGTTTCAGGATTGCACTTACAGCAAGCAAAAGAGCTATTAGACCAATATAGGGAAGAAATGCTGAATTACGATTATCAAGTGGATTGCATGATTCATGAAGCATTTCCTGAATATCCAATAGAAGTAATTGCATCTTGGCCAGTGAGAAAAACAATGTACTATTTATCTAGAGCTGAGTGGATACTACAAAATTTAAAAGGGGTTCGAATTGAGTCAATTGATGAAACAATGATGAATGATGCACAACAGCAGCAGGGGCAATATAATCAACAGATGCAAAGAGAGATGCCACAACAAAATGCACAGTATGAGGATCAATCCACACATCAACAGACTCCTCCACAAAATAGTAAAAAAACATTATCAGAGGCAGATATGAATAGCGAAGCAGCAGTATTAGCTATGCTTGCTGAATCAGGTGCAAAGGTCACAACCCCAGCAACAAATTTTGAAGAGGTACATCCTGAGTTAGGATGGTTTAAGCATCATGATGAACTAAAAGGGGAGTTTGATTAATGTTTAAATTATGGGAATGTGTAGGTCTTATTCAATATGATCGTAATTTGAATAGGCATTACGGATGTATGCAATGGGCTATACAAGAATGTCTAGCTATACTTTTTATAAGAACGTTTGAAATCCTTGAAGGAAGAGAGTTTGATATTCATGCAAGAGTTACGCTTTGAAGAATATAAAAACAAACCACGAGAGACAGAACGATTCTATAAGAAACCTGAAGAAAGAGATGAAATGCCTTTTATCGGAAAGCTTGGAATAGGTGTCGCTGCAACATTGGGTGCATTATCAGTGGGGCATAGAACTGGTGCGTTTCGTAAAATAAGTCAATTTCTTAATACTGAAGGAAAAGCGGTTTACCGTGCTGCAAAAGAAACATTAGATAACCAAGGAAGATTAGTTGTAGGTGAAGATAAATTAACTGTTGATCGAATGAAGGTATTGAAAAATAACTTTGTTAAGAGAAGAAAAGAAATTTTAGGTGAGCAAAAAAAGAAGCAAGCTGACGTTATTAATAGCCGTGAAATGGATATAGAACGCTACTTACGACATAAAGATAATTTGATTGGTCGTATAGATGGTCCTGGTAATTATAAAGGTGAAGTTCCATTTCATATACAGGAAGGATTTCGTTTTGCAGCAGTTATGGATGACATGAGAAAGCATCAGTCATTTAAAGGGAACCAGTCTTTAATGGATGAGTTAGACAAAGCGTTGTCTAAAGGAAAGTTAGGAGTGCTGGATTTCGGGTCAGATGAGCAACTAAAATTATTATTAAAAAATCACGGAAAAGGTGTAGATCATTCAGAAGTATGGAGTGTATTAAAGCAAACCAGAGAAAGATATCAGCGCCATGATTTCATCCAAACCAATACAGATGCTAAAAGGCTTGTAGAAGGAATGCAACAAAAGCTCCGTGAATTTACTGCTCAACAAATGCAAGACATTACAAAGAAAGATAATATCCTTAAACGTGCAGTTATTGGTCATAAACAGGCTACAGTCGGAGATGTACTTGGCCTACATGATGCTGGGAAAATCAAAATGAATGCAGGTTTAAAGGCTCAAATCGATGATGTACTTCAATATAATAAGAGTTTTAAAGAGACTGTTTTTGATGAAAATTTATATCTTGTTACAAAAAACGGTGAAGTAGAAAGTTTAATGGATTATAAAGTTTTTAGTAATATGAAACGTAATCAGGCAGAGTGGTGGGCTAATACATTACCGGGTGGACTAGCTCATCTAAGAGATATAATGAATATAAAGACAGCTAGAGAGCAAGCAAGCTTTAAGATATTCCAACGTGGAAGTATTCAGTCTAGTTTAAATGGACATAGAGGGATAGAGTCAACAGAAGCCTTGAATCAAGAGGTTGTCTATGTAAATGGTAAATTTGTAAGTCTATATGATTATGACGCTATTAATAATAATACAGCACTAAATATTTTAAACCCGAAACGGGATATGTATCTCACATCTTCTCAATTTGGTACATTAGGAAAAATGCAAAGACATATTTCTGGTATTATGACGGATAACGAAACTCCTAGAAATCCTATCGCTAGTTTTTTTGATATTGGAAGACAAGATACAGATTCATTTTATAACCAAGGATTTAGTGTGTTTACTAAGTTTTTAAACAAAGATTGGGATCGAAATCGAATTAAGAATCTTTTTACAGATGGATTTGAGGATGCTTCATCTTTATATCAAATGAATAAGTACTTTAAATTAAATACAAAAGGCTTCAATCCAAGGGTCTTAAATCAGCTGAAAGATGACTTACCTTCAGATATTAGAGAATTTATAAAGGATAAAAACATTAATTTCTCAGAAGAGGATGATATCATAAAGCTGTTTCGTCATATAGGAGAAAAAGAAGTAAATAGTAGCACAACAGCTCACACGGAGTTCGTTAATTTATATAAGCAATTTGAAAGAAATCCAGATAAGGTTCTCAATAAAAAGACACCTATCGGGGAGAGTAATCCTATACTAGGTCATCATACACAGCTACAAACAGGTTATGATGTTATTCATCAACAAACCAGCATGTATCTTATGAGAGAAAGATTAATGAGACGCCCTGAAATGAAGTCATATACTAATTTAGCAGAGGATTTTCGAGGTGAATTAAAAGGGTTATACGACAACGGTAAAATACTTAAAGATGATTTACAAAATGCAGAGTTTTTATTGAATTATAGTATATTCCGTTCTCAAATGTTTGACGTTCAAAAGAATACTAACGCTGTACTAAATCGTACAAGTCGTTTGTTTCAAGAAAATAAAGATTTTCAAGATAGTATGCGTGAGATGTATCGCAAAACAAATCCAGTGTGGGAGCGGTATTCAGCGACACGCCCAATTAACCAAGTAGAAGATGAACATGTCGCAATAAATAAATCTGGAATGGCTAACCATTTGAGTACAATCTTTGGCTTAAATTCAAGTATTAAAGAAAGAGCTCAATCAGTGGGAGATATTTGGACACAAATCAGTCCATTTACTGGTCGTAATAATATGGAGGACGTAACGACTTTTGGTTTATTTGGTACTTATTATCCAATGTTCCGTTTACAAGATTCACTTGGAAATGCAGGATTAGGATTTTCAGATAAATCTATGGGTAGTGCTTTTCAAATATTTAACAATTTGATGTGGAAACGTATCTTCCCTATATACGCTGGAGTAGAAGCAGTAAAATATGCAGATTGGAAAACAGACCAATGGACTGGTGAAGGACTTGATGAACGATGGGAAAATTATAAGGCGAATGATCGTTTAGATAGAGCAGCAGCAAGAACGCCGGAAGATATTTATAATATCAAGCGTGAAAGAATGCTAAAGCCCGGTATAGACCATTGGGCAGCTATGCCAAGTATGCATCTTCCTGGTGTTGGTCCGATTGGATTAGGTGATGTTGTAAATAACGTATTTGCGCCTTTCTTAGGAAAAGCATCCATTCGTGAAGAAGATACAATGGATTATGATGAAACCTTAGATGACATCTATAATGGTGTAGAAGAAGTTCGTAAATCTAGATGGTGGTTTATGGGTTCTAAATCTGCATATCGTGGGGATCGTATTATGGAATTTGCTCCAAATAGTTTCCGTAAAGCACATAGTGATTATGAATGGACAAATACAAATGCAACTGGCGAAGAATATTGGAGTAATAGTTTGCTTCCTACGTTAGAAAATCCATTAGGTGGACTTTCATTCTTATTAGGTAATCGTGATCCCTATTGGTGGGAAAAAAAGCATTACTATGACCGTCCTTATATGTTAACAGGGCAACTGTTCAACCCTAATACAATGGTTCTTGGTGATATTGGTAATGCTACAATAGGCAAGTTAGTAAAACCCACACAAGAGATGCACCCGGAATATTGGGGTAATCCTACTCTTATCTATGATAACGAAACAAGCAAACTAGGAAGTAGACCTGATTCTCCTATTCGTACTGTTGTATCGCCAGCGGGACGAGTTAAAAATGACGTATTAGCAACAACAGAACAATATGGCGGGTCTTCTTCAGTAGATGCCACTGGAGATTCTTATCCTGCTAGATACTTTGTAAGTGATGAGTTAGATGGAAAAGGGAGTCCCACAGGAGCTTATGTTGCACAAGATACAGATACAGGGCAAGCGATGTATGTTCCAGCAAATATCGCTAAAGAAAATATCCCTATAGGCAAGATGTTCGAAATCGCTAGTACAGACGCCCCTCAGGGAAGTGAAATGAAAGGAGCTATCTTATCTAGTGAAAATCCAAGTTATAATGTCCAAGTTAGCACAAAGCCAAGAGCAATGATGGATGAAGAATATGCATATAAGCAGGATATTATGTATCGCAAAATGCAGAATATAGAAGACCCAAGATCAGCTAGTTGGTTAACCCAAGAAGCAATAGAAAACTGGTCAGAACCATTAGGTGTATATAAGTGGCTTGCGAATGATGAAATGCTAGGGCGTGACCCATATGGAGGGAAAACAGTTATACAAATGGCTGATACCGCCTATAATGCCTCTAATCGTTTTTGGGAGTCAGAGCTAGGTTCATTAGGGGGAAGTTTATCTGAGATTGGTCGTCGTTTTATTAGAAGAGATAGTGGTCAGTTAGATACATATAATCCTATACGCAATACAATGCCTGATTGGATGCCCGGTTCAGATTACTTTATTAATTTCCAAGTGGGTGATCCTTATAGCAAACTTCCAAATGGAGAATATCGTCTTCCTGGTGAAGCTTATGAATCCCTAAATGAATTGCATTCAGATGAAACAGGTAGATATGGAGCTTTTGATAAATTTAAAATCCTGTCTGATGCTGCCCCGTGGTCCGATGAATATAAATTTTGGAGTCAGTATCTTATGGACAACTTAGAGGATGAGGACTTACGAAAAGAAGCTACTCAAATACGAAAACAGGTTTCAAAACGTAAAAAGAAGTTTGAATTTACACCATATCGATTCAAAGGAAATGATATTGTCACAGATGAAGTTACCGTGACAAAATTCTTAGATGATTACACATTTTTAACAAAAGAATATGGTGATCAGCCAATCCGTATGGCTGGTATGGAATATAGAAAAAAAGCTACAGGTGTATTGCAGCAATACTTCAGTGTTGGTGATAAAGTTGAAATAGGTATCTCTGAAGATCCTACTCAGCGAATTTCGAAAGATACATACGGAACAATGAGAGCTGTTGTGTTTAATGAAATAGGTAATATCAATATGGATATTATCAGACGTGGTGAAATGGTAGAGAATCAAAATGACTTTTCAGCAACAGGAGTTCATGCAAGATTTACACCTCAAGAAATCAAACGAGGGGAACGTTGGGAAAATATTGCTCATGCTAGTACTCCTTTAAACACTAAGTTTTTACAAGTGCGCACAGCTGCTGAAGAGTATGAACGTGACCAAATATACGGAAAAGATTGGGCGACATGGGATAATTTTATGCTGAATGATTATATTGTGCCTACATTACAAGGTATAGGAAGATTCGATAGTCCATTATGGTCAATGGCAGCGGGTGCTACAACAGGCCTTGCGCTTGGACGCCTATTCTTAAAAGGTGGCCGACCAACTAAACTTATGTCTATTGCAGGTGGATTATTTGGTTTAGGCTCCAATATGTTTTATAAAAACTATGAAAAAGAACATGGCGAGAAATGGATACCAGAACGAAGACGTATCGAGAATGATATCAATGAGTATTTCGATATACTAAAATACCTTAAATATGAAGGATTATATCAAAATGCAAGAGAAGAAATAGCTCATCAAACTGGATATGATGTAGAAGATATTGTTCAAGTAATTAATGAGCAAAAAGACTTAACAAAGCAAAAAAGAAAAGAACTTGAGGAAGAGAAAAAACAACTCTATTTAGAACAACCAAAAGGATGGGAAGATAGAAGAAAAGAAATAAATGCAGAGTTAGAAACGATTTCGGAAAATAAAAATGAAATGTACCTACCGGATGCGTTTTTACAAGCACTTCAATATAAAGAAGAGCGTGATACGACTTTATATGGCATTGATCCTTTAGGTGATCGTATGCAAGTTATGAAAGCATTCCCTTATAAAGATAAGTGGTTCTTTACAGACTTTGCAGAAGCGAATTTAAAAGAACAAGAAGAAATACTAAAACTGATTCCTGAAAACCAAAAGCGGATTTATAAAGCAATTTGGGGATATGGAGTAGAAGAACAGAAGCCATTGGAATATTACATGCAAAAATATGATATTCCAGATTGGACATGGGAAGGATGGCGCCCAGAATATGATTTAAATGATATTAAAGTAAAAACCGTTGAGGAAGCTGGAATAGATAAAAGTGATTTTAATTTCTGGGATGACAATGTAGAGGCATCTCGCTATGTCCCAGATTTACACGAAGATGGTTCAAATACGATTTCTGGAGAAGGTGCAGCATCTAATTTCCAAGGATTTAATATTTTGAAACAAAATATCGTTAATATTTTACAAGGTTCTGGTTTAAGAAATGTTCAAGTTAACGTTTCTCCTTCGAATGGCTCGGAAACATATGTAGACTTTTCCTACACTGAAGATAGAAGAGATGAAATAGAAAATCATTTGAAAAAGTATACCAATCGTTATGTATAGAAGGATGTGTTTTTTATGGATATGAATCAATTTGATGCAAGCTTGCCCGCAGATTTAAGGGCAAGTGTTGCTCTCCCGAAACAAAAAGATTTTAAAATTGTTGCTACAAGTAATGCATTATATTCATCTCATAAAGTTGATCGTGATTATGAAAAAAGGATAGCAAATCATATTGCTGTATTAAACCGTGATAAGGGTTCAATGAAAGAAGAGATAGAAGAGTTAATCCGCAAGAAAGAGCCCGTAATATATGATGGGCAAAGGGTTATGAAGCTTTTTCATGCTACATCATTAAGTAGAGGACAAGAAAACTTAGAGCAATTCCGGAACTTTGCAAAAACATCTAATCATTATGTGTTTGATATTGAAACGTATGGTGATAGTCAAGATCGTATAAAGCCTTATGGTATATCTGAGATTTCTCTCAATGAATATGATAAAAACGGAAATCTTATAAAAGGGACTGGATTCAACGGTATTGTCCATCAAAATAGTGATGTAATAGATTACCTTCAGGATAAGATAAAGGGAATGAAACACGATAAATACATCTATAACTCTTTAAGTGAGTGGGAAAAACGTTCGCTAGTGGATTTAATGCGCTATTCTTCTTATGCGACGGGAGATGATATTCCATTTTCATATGCAAACGGAGAAATTAAGCACCATTCTATAATCACATCCGTATTTGATTATAAAGACCAAGTTGACCATGCTAAAGTTGTAAAGCATATGGATCAGTACATGCCTTATATGGAAAGTGGATTAAATAATATGACTAAAGTGGGTCATTCTCCTAAAGAAGCAATGCAAGCAATCATAAAAATAATGAATGATAATAAGGAAAAATATTTTGTTAGTTACAACGGTAATACGTTTGATATGCCAGTTATGAGAGCATATGCACAAAAGTTAAATTTAGAGATACCAAAAGACGTTAAGCATTTAGATTATCTTAATGTAATTCGTACAGCTTACATGGATTCAAATGATTTAAAAAAACAAATGAATCCAGAATATAACCCTGAATCAAACCCATATGGAAAAGACAAATTAGCAGCCTATCGACATGTGTTGGGAAGCAATTCGCAGGATTCAGCGCATAATGCCACAGTTGATACAGATTCTACTGCTGAATTAATTGCCAAATCTAGAAACCATATTCTTAATGAATTTGAATCTGCTCATTCTTTATCAGGTCAAGGATTTAAATTCCATGAAACTAGAATGACATGGAATGATGCGGAGTTAAGAAACGGACAGATTCTATTTACATCAGGTGGTGTGCAAGCTTACCGAGATGGTGATGAATCATTTAAAGTTAAGTTTGATGAAGAAGGAAATGTAGTTAGTAAATCAAGTGGATTTAATAAGACTGTAATCAATTCGAAATCCTTCTATCAATTTGCAGGTGTGCATGATATGAGTGATGAGAATGAGAAAAAATTAGCCTTCCGATTCTTTGAACCAGAAAAAAATGAATATTCCTATGTTGTAAGAAAAGGAGAAAATGCTTTTTCTGAACTCCAAGATTTTGTTCAAAGTCGATTTTATGCTTGGGATAATATTAATGCTGAACAACAGAGGGAAATCAAACATCATATTATGTCTGATCGTGCTCGTAGAAAATACGATAGCTTTTTCAGCTTAGATGGAGCAGGTAAAGGCTTGAATATTATTAATGGTGAAATATCAGAAAGAGGAACAAAGGGCTTTTCTGGATTAAAGCGAATGCTTGAAAATGCAAAGATCATGCAAGAGTATTTAGAAGGAGCGGGTAAGAACCGTTCTGAAAAAATAGAAGCATTAGTGAAGCAGGGGTATAGCAGAAATCAAGCTAAAAAAGAATTATCAAGAACTATTACAACAGATAACCTTATAAATAAAATGGATTTTTATAGTTTATGGGATGACGAAAAAAAGAAATATGTATTCAATGAGTCTGAAAAAGATGCTTTCTTTAAAATGTATAAGAGATTAATAGATGAAATGCCATACTTAGATGAAACTGTACAAAAAATCGATGAAGCATTTGCTTCTGATATACAGCGTGCAGCGAATAAGACAAACATGAGAGACAGGCAAGCTGCCTTAAAAGGAATAAATCAAAAAAGAGATCGGGCGTTAATGACGTATCAACAACTGATTTCTGATAGAGTAGGCTCACCAGAAGAAACCAGAAAACTAAAAGATTTTGAGATGCATAAACTATCGTTTTATGATGCAGAAGTAAGTGATAACCGTTCTATAAATTTTGAAACTGTCGATTCTGCACGTAGCAACATTTATGGCTATGCTAAAAGGGGAGTAGGAGAAGGTGATAATAGACAAGCCTTAATTAAAGAACGGTTAGTTAACTTAGTAAACAATTTGGAGTCTCAAGGGAAAATAGACACAAATCAAAGTAGTGCTTATAAAAAGTTGATTACAGGTTCTGGTTCTCCATGGGCGACTGCTGGTGAAATAGCAATAGATATGCGTAAAAGAAACTATGGAAAATACGAACAAGAAATGACAGTTCCCTCAATGAACGGAAATGAAAATATAAAGAAGCTTAGTTTATTAGAAAATAATGAAATTATTAAGCAAGCAATTCAGGATACTGAAAATGTAGTCCTAACATTTCATGATAAGGCCATAAAAGGGAAGAAATTAGAATTAAGCGAGCAACTTGCAAAATCTATAGAAATACTTGATAGAGAGCGATTTTCTAGGTTGCGTCCAAATAATTTGCAAGCTTTAGAAACGATTATTTCTAGTGTAAAAAAGAATGACCCAACAAAGAGTATTACTATGGCTATGGATCCAAATCAGGTAATGAAACTGTTTGTATATGATAATACGCATAGTACAAGTGTACAAAATCAATTACATCGAGGGGTTAAACCGACAAATGCGCTAGAACTTACAATGCCATTAATTAGTGACAACGGAACCCACAAAATAGATGGATTAACATTAAACGCTCATAGTTATGCAGTATTGGATGGAAAGAATGTCAAAATGATATCTAGTGCTGAAAAAATTGCTCAAGGCTATGCTAAAAAGATGGCTCATATTATGGATGCGGCTAACGATGGTAATTATGAAGAAGCCAATAAAAGAGCTAAGCGAACCCTGAGAAATGAAACTGAAAGCATGTCAGGTATCTCAAGAAGCATGGACTTAGGTGCGAATGATACATACGTTTTTGCAAATAATCAATCAGATAACTTAAAGCAATCACACGTAAAAATGGCAAATGCTATGATTGAGGACCTTTATCATAATGGATATCAAAATGGTAAGAATCTAATAAAATTAAACGATGATGATTTCTATGAAGATGTATTTACTACAAATGCTAGAGGGGAAAAGATTCTCCGTTCAGGCGTATCCTTTGATGATATTAAAATGGCGAAAACTTATGAAATGCTACAACTTATGCCACAATGGTCACAAGAAAAACTTGGGGTAAATTTATATACATCTGGATTAAAAGATTCACATGTAGAAAAAGGGATATTATCTTTACAAGATATCCGTGAAGTAACACCATATGGTCACTTTTTCAATCATGGTCGTGGTAACTCTGTACAAGCAATGAATGCTCATT
The DNA here is from genome assembly GCF_038005705.1 of Bacillus sp. FSL L8-0199. NCBI lineage: Bacteria > Bacillati > Bacillota > Bacilli > Caryophanales > Bacillaceae > Bacillus > Bacillus sp. FSL L8-0199. Next base: position 125,501 of record NZ_JBBOTS010000005.1, read on the forward strand.
TGGTTGATGAAGAACTAGAAGGCCATCTTGCATCAGGCAAATATAAAGGAGTAGATCGTAGGAGACTTTTACTAACTCCAAGACAAAGGGAGTACGAGTATAATCTAAACAACACAAATAAGGTAAGTATCAATATGAAAACGGCTTATATGACACAAGAAGACTTCATGGGTCGTATTCAGGAAATGTTTGAAAATAAGCAAGGAAATAAGCTATTAAAAGAGCTTGGTTATATAAACCCTGATGGCACAATTAACTATTTAAAACTTCCACGTCTGTATGAACAGCAAGGAATATTAGCTGAAGATGTCGCAGAAGTTTTAAAGGTGAATGGAGAAAAGCGCTTTGAAAAAGGCAAGCAATTCGAATGGCATACTGATTTTCAAAACGCTGAGTTAAACCAAACCGTAAAGCCAGGAGATACATTGGGTTATCGCATACATGATAATGGATATCGAGAAGCTATTCGTTATGAGGGGACTCATGATGCTAGGATTGTTGATGGAATTCAAGGTGATAAGGATATTATTCTTCAGCATAAAACAAACGCATTTAAGCTTATGTTATCTGGGGAAAAAATGACCGATACAAATGCTGATAGAAGACTTATTGAAGCTGTAACAGGTTCTAAAGATATTGTAGCAATTATTAATCCAGATGTTGCAAAACATAAAGACTTTGGTATGTTGATGTCAGGGGAAGCAAGGATATTATCAGATTACGTTGGCGGTATGAAGAAAAATAACCAAAGAAAAAGTGCGATTAATATTATTGAGAGCGGAAATATCGGTCTTACTTGGGATGATCAAATTAATGCCTTTATTGATAACAGCTCAAATGCAAAAATAGAAACAAATGCCTTTGAGAAGGTTTTTTCAGATTTACAATCAAAAGGATTTAGCGTAAAAAATGTAACTAGCATGCAGGATAATCGATATGGATTACATAATCGTGAAGGTGTTCGAGTTGGCATCTTAGAAGGAATCATGTCAAAAGTAGAGAACTACAGCAAATCTACAGATTCTTCTGGAAGGGTAGTATTAGGGTTTGATGAGCATAATCAGCCAATTCACGGTTCATATGATGGTGTTAAGTGGGGCCATCGAGAAATGGGCGTTTTAAAAGGTCGAGGGATGGAAAAAACATTTGAGCATGTCTATCAAGAGATGATGAAGAATGAAGGTAAATTAACTGAATCTCAGAATTTAATCCATTCTTTAGAACAACTTGGAAAAGAAAATCAGTTATCTTTTAAAGGGATATCAGCAAATGAATTCGACTCTTTACCAGAACAATACAAAGACAAAGCTTTATATGGAGGTACAATATTTAGTCAAAACAAAGTAGAAAGCTTAGCTGAAAGATATGGGAATCCAGAACTAAAGAATAAGCATGGATATTGGTTGGAACTTCCTTCAGTTAAAAGAAATGATGGTAAGGAGCAAAAAGTTACCGTTAATCTTAATGGCAAAAAACCACCGGAAGAGATTGATAAGATATTCATTCCATTTACAAATTTAGATGCTACGAATGGTAATGTGCATTTACGAGAATTACAAAATCATATCGCAAATATTTATAAAAAAGCAGATGCTGTTACAAAAGCTACATCAATAGAAGAAGCGAAACAATTTCATGGTCAGTTGCAAGGAGCAGTAAGTCGATATGTAGATCATTCTTTTAAAGAGTTAACTTCCTCCAAAGGTATGTTATTTGATGGAGTGTATAAAGCAAATATGAGCACCTCTGCTTCTGGTCTGTTTAAATTAATGGATTTAAACACAACAATGAAACTGCAAGAAACCTATGGCGAAGGGCAATATACTGTAATTTCAAGAGACATGGCTCAAAAAATGGGACTAGAAGGAAGGCTGGAGGCAGGTAAGCATATGTATACTGCTAACGTCCGTTACCCAACATTCCATGATGGAGCTATGCAATTTACAAAACTAATTATGAGCGATGATGTAAAACCTGGCGAAATCCATACAACTTCATTTTCTTCTATGCTACAAAATGCAGACTCCGATGGTGACTATTCTCATATTGCAGTTATAGATGATAAAGCTGTACAAAAAGAATGGGAGCAGGCACATAATCGGGTAGAAACTGAATTTGGAAGAAGATGGAGTGAGCATGAAAGAAAGGAAAAAGATAGGATAGCTTCTGAAAGAGAAAGACTTAATAATCCAGTGTCAGAGCGTCAATATAGTGGTCCTAGTTTGCAAAGTGTAGCCGATGATGGAACAGGACATATCGGAAAACCCCTTGTTAATACATCTGAGGAAACAGCTTCAAAGATTGGTAAAATGACAATTGGACGAGCATCTAACTTAAACTTATTCCTCCGACAGGTTGCAGATCAAGAGTTTAGTCATAATGCACCTATTAATGAAAAGATAAAAGAATTTGGTCGTGGTCTAGAGCAAAAGCTAATCGATGCAAAGCACGGAGCAAAACCAGCTGGACTTGAAATGATAGATGCAATTTATAATAATAATTGGGATTTAGCGAAAGACATTGATTACAAATTCTTTAGAAAAGACGGAGAAAGTGTTGGAATGTTTGCTAAGAATTTCTTCTTGAACGAAGTAGCAGAAGAACTTCCGTTGGCATTAAGCAACCTAAGAAAAGGGCTGAAATCGGATGGATTTAAGTTTGGTACTAGCACAGGTTTATCTTCTGATATGGGTATCCAAAAACTTTTAGATATTATGCATGGCAGCGTAGATTCAGATGAATTGATTACTTCTAATTCTGGACTTGGTATGTTTTATAAACATCAAAACATAGAACTACCAGATAGTGCTCAAGCAGGTATGACAGATGTTTCAGAGTTACATCGAACTCCAATGCAACAAAGAAATGAGAGTAGTAAATCCTTTGTCAGCAAGGTACGAAATGTGGCTAGTGAAGGAGTTTCTGGTGCTGTAACACAAGCTTCAGAGAAGGTTAGTGGCTTACTTGATAAAGTGAAAAATATGAGTCCTAAGAAGGCAATGTTCATGGGCGGCGCACTTGCTCTAGGTGGCATAACATCGTACAATATTCTTAGTAGCGAAAAACCTGTAATGCATTACAAGGATTCGGAACCTAAAGAATCTGAATCAAGAAAACAGGAGCCTGTACCAGCAATATCAATGCCAAATGACAGTTATTCAAGTCAAAATGCATCTATTAGTATCCAAGCATCAGGAAGTAATATGGACAAAGAGCAAATGTCCCATATGGTTGCGCAAGGCATGAGGGATACAGGCATGAGCGCTGGACCAACACGAATCACAGTGAATCATAAAGATAATACGCAAAATTTAAACCGTATTTGGTATAGAGATAAAGTACAACAAAATGTTTAGGAGGAACGATTATGCCAGTTGCGCCAAGAACTCCTTATGGAGGATTGCTTGAACATCATTTGCGTATAGGAGATACAGCATTCTTTGTACCACCTACCGCAATTAGTATACATCGTCAAATGAAAAATGAACGTGTAAAGATTCTGCGTGCTAGAAATAGCTTACCTAAAGAGTCAGGGTATTTTGACAGAGTGATAGAAATCACTCTGTTTTTCCCTGATAAAGATAATATGAACGAAGAACTTAGACCATTATTATCTCAAATAAAAAAGTGTCCATTTTTACCGATAGAGAACACTTACTTAAATGATATTCATAAAGTCGATGCTGTTACTGTATCTGGCGTGACAGTACAAACAACACCAGGTTTTCCGCAGACTTTACAAGCTCAATTACAACTATATTCATTTGAGCCTTATTCATATATCGCAGATGATGAGGATAGAACATATGATGAAATGTTTGACTGGCCACTATTTAGATGGCATTACCAAAGGAACTTAAATCCTCAAAATGCCAAGTCATTTCGTACTTATTATGAGCCATTATATAAAGAATTAGATCATAATTTTAAATTTAGAATAGCTGCTGAAGATGATTTAGTTTATATGAAAAAATGGAGCACTGATAAGAAAAAGATGCTTAAAAAATATGTTGAAGGAAAGAAAGAAGATTTTTGGGGTGCAGAAGAACTAGAGAAGCAATTCAACAAAGATTTGGATGCTACTTATGAAAAAGCTATGTTTGAATATGATGTGGGCTATGAAGAGTGGGATATCCCTAACTTAACACTAACGGATTTATCTGTAGGGTTTGAAAATACAATTACTTCAGTTCAATTACAACATGATGAATCTCCCACTCATCAGTATATGGGTTCTCAAGATACAATAATCATGGCAAGGTTTACTACTCACGATATGGAGTCTATAGCAAGTTTAGAGTCATTAATACGAAGATCCTCTTATCTAATTCGTACATATCATAAGCAAATGGCAAATGGCTTTCTAGAGTTTGATAGTCAACTCGCAAGATTGTTTGGTATAAAAAATGTAACAATTGAAGATATGCAAACAAATACTGTTCAAGGCATGCCAGGAGCATTTGAAGTAACTTTAACAATGATTGCATATAACCGAGCAGAACGTAAAATGAATGAAGTTAAATGGCTGTCCGAAACTGCAAAATGGGATATCAATCAGTATGAAAATCAAGGAGCCTTGAGTCTTTTAACAAGCTTAAATCCAGCTACTATGTTTGAAGACGGAATAGGTGATAATCCATTAAACAGATGGGCTCAATTTATTGGTGATAGACCAGCACTGAAAGAAGCATGGACTGGATTAAAATCCTTCCTTGGTGGCTCTAATATTCAAGCAGATGCAGTAAAACAAGCGGTCTATGAGGAAGGCATACGAAAGTTCTTTGCAGCGGCGGAAGTATATCCTGACTTAGAACTCCCTACTTATGGTGAAGTTGAGGAAGCTGGCTTTAAAGTGGAAAACTATAATAATGGTGTATTTGTTGATCCTGACTTTTTTATTAAATACAAAAAGGGAACATTATTCTTTGAGGACTTGGTTAATGCAGCGCAACAAAATTATCAAACAGTATTGAGGGATGGTAAAGGCGGAGAAGCAAGCATTAACGGTGGTAATATTGAGAATATAAATGACATTACATCTGAAGAATTAAAGAATAGCAGAAAAGACTATGAGGATGCAGTAGGTAAAAATAAAGTTAGTTATAGTGCTATTCCAGAAGAGCTTATTGATAAAAATAACCTTTCTGTGGCTCAAGCAGAAGCTCTTATTAGAGAAAAATCACAACAGTTTAATATTAATCAAAACCTTACAGTTGCATTTGCTAAAGCTCTGGATTCTGAATTAAAACAATTCTATGATGTGGGAACAAATACAAAGCAAGATAAGGTTGTAAATAGCAAAACAAGTTCTCCTACTATGATGAATAAAAACTTTAAATACTATGTAAATAACGACGGCTCTATAGATGGAGAATACATTGGAATAATGAAAGTCAGAAAGATGTATGGTTCCAATGTAAATTTACTTGGTAAAAATATTGAATATAATGTTGAACAAGGTGTACGTAAGATGTCTCAATACTACACGGAACTAACTCAAATGCTTGCTAAATCAAATACGAGTGATAAAAAAGTGTACCACGAAGAAAATGTATATTCTTGTTTTGGATTGAATGCCAATAATAATTGGGATCAACAAAAGGCACGCTTTGCTGGGGTAGTTATGCTATATCTTGGTTATGATCGAGAATATGTAGACTTATTAAAAGATAATAAGCAACCACCTAGAGAAGTTATCGACATTATTAATAAAGTGTTAAATTCATCTTCTAATAATCAAGAGTGGTCTAATCAAACCATTAAAGAAAAAACAAAAGGTTTACCTGTGAAAGATTTTAAAACCACAGGCCCAAATGCAAAAAGACCAGAACAAAATATGAAAGAAAGTGATTTCACAGACGATAATCGCATACATACAGGTATGTTACATGACATGGTGAAATATGATATGCGTGGACGTTTAGTAAGAGCGTTCCCAACATTTTTCCTTACATTTATTGATGAAGGTAAATATATGGGGACTGTTAAAATGTCTGATCAATTCTTTAACTATCAAGCTGTTATGGATATTACTTATACCAATAGCAGAAAAGAAGCGTCCAGTACATTAGCGATAGAGATGTGTAATATTTACGGAACATTAGATGATGCTGAAAAAGATATGGACTTAACAAATACAGGTATGGGTGAAGTCTTTAAGATGCTAACAATGCCTGGTGCGGTTGCTAAAGAAGCGGAGCGCTCAAGACATAGGAACGCAAACTATTATAAAAGTATTATGTTACGCACTGGAACACGTATTCATTTTAGAATGGGATACGGATCAAACCCTATGAGTATGCCTACAATCATGAATGGAACAATAACATCTATTCAAAATAATGGGATTTCTCTTACCGTGATTGCTCAGGACGATGGAATTGAATTAACTAATAAAATTAGAGCAGATGTGAATGAAACTACGGATGGAGGATTTTTATTCTCTAAGCAAGAACCAACAGAAATTGTAGATGAATTATTAACCGATTCAAAAGGATTTTTCGCTAATCTTTGGGCTGGATTATCTAATGATGAATTCCAAGAGCATAGTTTAGGCATCATGCATTTTGGACATCAGCAAGCTCCACAAGGATGGGGCGAACTTGGAGGATTCTTTGGTGGAGCAGCAGTAGGGGCATCTGGAGGTTTTCTAATTGGAGGACCAATTGGAGCGGCTATCGGCGGTGTTGCCGGAGGATTTATTGGCGGAGCAACGTTTGGTAAAGATAGCCGAACTGTTGGGGAAATTAATATGAATATCTATCAAACTACAGGATTAACAAACGAAGAGCATGATGGTTGGTGGAATAAAGTTAAGGATGCATTTGGCATCGGACAAGCAGATGAGCCTGGCATTAATATTGGATTATTCGATAAGACCGTCTGGGACGTATTAAATATATGTGCAGCTGTTGGTGATGATCATATCGTAGCTGTTCATCCATTCGGTTTTAGAAATACTATATTCTCCGGAAAACCGTACTTCCCATTGCATTATGATTATGTTGTAGATGGTGAAGAAGTAAAAGGGACAGCACTAAAACCATTTAGACAATTCCATGTTTATGATAGTGCAACAAGTATTATTGATAATTCAATTGAGACTACTGAAGATAATATGTATACAGTAGCTGTTGGTGTATATATGAATGAAGGGGAGATGGATACTACCTCTCCAGTGTTTGTTGATACAAATATTTGGCCTGAAAAACAAAGAGTTGTAAACATTGATACAACAATGAATGCGCAAGGGGTTCGCATGATACAAAATATCCCTCTAATTGGTGGGTTACTAAATAAGCTGCCTAAGTGGTATTACGATGAAGGTGTTGCTGTAAAAATAACAGCAGCAGGTTTAAGAGATTACGTAAAAGATATGTATGATGGTTATTTAACAGTTATGGGTGATCCGTCTGTAAAGCCATTTGATCAAATGTGGATTAATGATGAATTTAATTCTATGGCTGGACCAGCAGAAGTAAAAGAAGTGACTCAAATCATGAATCATGAGCAAGGTTATGTTACTTTAATCAAACCAGATGTAGTAGTTGTAAATACAGATCGTCGTGCCATGACATTACTCGCAAGCGCACAAGCATTAGCGGGAAGTGCATTAATCACACATACATTACGTAAAAAATTAAGAACATCTAAATATGCAGGACATTTACCAATTATGAATGCTTTATGGTCTTCCACAAAAAATCGATTCGACAAAATGAAAGAGCGATTTAATACGAGCAAGCTAGGTCAAAAGTTTCAGGATAAGGTAACTGGTGGCAAAGCACCAAATGGTAAAGAGATAGCTGCCGCTGATGAATTAAGAAAAGGTGGCATATCCTCCAAAGATATTGCAAGGTGGTCTAAGAATGGATTACTTGAACAACTTGCTAAGTTAACAGGAGAAGAAGGCACAAATAATCTAAAGAATATATTCCAGAATTCTAAAGAGTTTGGTTATAACAGTTTTAAAAATGTAAAAATGAAAGCCAAAGGAAGTGCTCTAATTGCAAAAGGTTCTAAATCTATAGGTAAGGTATTAAAGGGTGGTCGTGGTGTAGTAACTGCTCTTTGGACAGGTGCTCATATAATGGCTGGACCAGTCGGTTGGTTAGGATTAGCCATAGAAGCATTAGGAGTTCATATTATTTCTTCAACAATAGGAGAATTTATTGAGAGATGGCTATTTATGAGACAAGCATGTTTAATATCTCCACTGCATAAGAGCGGATTAGAGTATACTGCAGGTATAAATGGACATAAGGGTTCTGTTGTTGGAGATGCGCCTGATATCTGGAAGAGACTTATGACAAATGATGTTTCTGCATTCATTCTAGGATTTATTGGCGTGGACGCTTGGCAATTTAGAAATGATGACATTGAGGATCAAATGGGAATGAAGTCGGATGGTCCTACAGAACAGCCCATTGATTTAAATAAAATGGCAAGTAGTTTTTATAATGCATTTAGAAAACAAATACCCACTCTTGAAAAGATTGCTGAGCTTTATGACAAAGATCGTAAAGCAGCTTTAGAGCAAATTAATAAGAGATTAGAGTTATTAGGAAAAAGAGAAACAAAAGCAGCTTATGAAGAAGAAAAGACAACTTGGGAAGATTGGAAAAATAAAATAAAGAATAAGATAACTGGTTGGTTTAAAGACCTGTGGGACAAAGTTACATCCTTCTTTGGAAACAAAGATGATGGCACTTGTGTTCCTGAAGGTGATGTGCCAACAGACGGTAAAGCAAAAGGTCTTTCAAAGTACTTTGACGTAATTGGTCCTAAGATTGAAGCTGAAGCAAAAGCACAAGGGATCGGATCATATGCAGAGATATTAAAATCTTTAACTATGCAGGAATCAGGCGGTAATTATCACAAACTACCTGATGTAATGCAATCCTCCGAATCAATGGGAAAACCGATTGGATATATTAAAGATGTAGATGCTAGTATTAAACAAGGTGTAACGCATTTCAAGAATCAACTTGCAAGAGCAAAAGGTGATATCAAACTAGTGTTACAATCTTACAACTTCGGCGGTGGATTTATTGATTACTGTATGAGCAGAGGTGGAAAATACACATATGAATTAGCCTATAGTTTCTCAGAATCTATGGTTAAAAAAGTAGGTAGAATTTCAAGGATTCCACCAGGATACGGTGATTCTAAATATGTAGAACGAGTTTTACGTTACTATGATGGTAATTTACCTGCTGGTGCATGTAAAGGTGGCGGAGCAGTTGGAGAAGGCTCTGGTGGTGCAAGTTCATGTCCAGTTGCAACAGGAAGAGAAGGGAAAAGTAAATATCACATAGGCAGTGGTGGCGCTCCTGATTTGATTGATTTACATGGATTAGCTGGTCGTAATTTTGGTTTAACAATTGTTGGCGGTGGCGGTACTAGTAAAGTTCGAAAGGGAACAGCAGAGCTATTAATTGAAGTTGCTAAATTATACAAAGCTGCCACAGGAGATAGTTTTAATATTACGAGTGGATGGCGACCAGGTGATAATCAGTGGCACGGTACTGGCTGGGCTGCTGATATTGATACTCCAAATACAATGAGAGTTATTAATGGGAAAATGAGATTCCCAAATGGAACTGATAAAGAAAAGGCTAGAAAGCTTGTAGAGTGTTGTTTGAAAGCTGGCTTTAGAGGGTTAGTGTTTGGTGATTGGGACATTATTCAAGAAATGAATGGTAAATACGGAGACGGTGCAATGCAATATGACCCTAAAGGGCATTGGAATCACTTGCATTGCTCATATCCATTGTGCAGAAAATAAAAGGAGGTATTTGTTGTGGGGGTAGAATCAAGCCAGATAAGAAAAGATTTACAAGATGAAGGAGCAGATAGAGCGTCAGAACGACGCTCTTATGGTCTTATTGGGAAAGTGACTGATTATCACCCTAATACAGGTACAAAAACAGAGGGAGGTGTTTGTAATTGTAGTAGACATAAGGGTGGAAAAATAGAAGTATGGGAGCGACATACAGTTGATGTAGATGTCTTGCAAGGAAATAAAATTCAACATTTGTGTGCCGTCCCTTGTTTTGTTTATTCACAGGGAGTTATTGACAAAGGGTTTGTAAAGAATGACCGAGTATGGATCCAATTCATTAATGGTGATCCAAGCATGCCAATAGCTACAGCCTATTATAGAGAGCCAGACCAATTAGAATTATTTTGGAACAATTTAAAAATACGTGTTGCAGGCTTTTTTGATGACTTATTACCAGGGGGTGGGTTAATGTGAGTTGGAAACAAAAGCTAACAAATCTAGATCTAAGAGTAACGGAAGATATTGATTTTCTCACAGAAACAGCAACGGAAGCGAAAGAGAATGATGTGGGTGTAATTAATTCTATTAGTGGTGCTGGCATATTGGCTAGAGAAAATGGAGATTTAGAGGGATATGCCGATTATGGATTGGGATTCCGTTTTAGTAGAAAAAAGCAGGCACTTATGGTGTTTGCTCCAAGCGTGCACGTTTTTACACAAAACCTCCAAAAGCATACTGACATGAAAGCAAATTCATATCTAAAAGATGAACTAAAAGATGTGCATGATTTATTACAGCCAAACAATAAAATCGAAAGCAGGAGTTAGAGATGAGGAACTATAATGAATCTGATATTCGTTTTTATGATACTAAAAATGAAATCGAAGGAGATTACATGGTTAATGAATCAGGTGATTTCGCACTTACAGAACAATATGAATCTGCTAGACAGGACATTACGAATCGTATGCATTCCCAAAAAGGAGAATGGCGATCTCATAAATGGATAGGTGCCGATTTAGAACTGCTAGAAGGAGAGCCAAACACCAGAGAAACAGGCTTGAGAGGTGTAGAGCAAATTTATCAAACATTAACGGCCGATGGTCGATTTCAGGTTGCAGATATAGATGTTAGAGCTGTTCCTACTAGCATAGAAGCAATAGAGTTCTTTGCCATATTAAGTACAGATAAAAAAGGAAAAGTAGTTGTTAAGCAGCCACTAGAATTATAGGAGGTTTTCATTATGTTATTAAAACGTAGTGCGCAAGAAATTATAAGAGATGCTTGTGTTTCTATATCTGAGAATACACCTATTACTAATTTCTCAGCAGGAAGTATTGCCCGCTCTATTACAGAAGCAATTGCTCCTGAGATTGGCCCAGGTGATGATCCGAAAAGAGTATCGTTATATGATTTTGCTCAAGATGTGTTAGACCAAGGGGTTATTAGTAAAGCTGTAAATGAACATTTAGATTTAATTGGAGGATTATTTAGTTATAAAAGAAGAATCCATCAAGTACGTGGGTCAGACGGAGTATTAACGGAAAAATTAATTGATGATGATATGTATCGTGCTGAATTAATACAAATCGTTCCTGCATCAGCTACTGCAAATCATACAGCGCTTAGATTGGCTTGCTTAACAGTGAATGGCGTAAGAGATGTAATTGGTAAAGAATATACCCATGGAACGGGAAGTTTTAGTTTCATTGTGATACCTGAGTATGGATATGAAAAAGAAGAAGTGCTTCACAATGTGGAAGAACAAATATTGAAAGTAAAAGCTTTTGGTAATCGTCCTAATATTATTACACCACTTGAAATTCCAATAGATATAACGGTACAACTCGCTTTTCATGATTCAACAAGCGCCCAACAAAAATCATATATATCTTTTGAAACACAGAATAAACTTCAAGAATACTTTGGTAAATTTGAAATGGGACAGGGTTTTATATATAACGATTTAGTGCAAGAAATCATGAACATAAATGATAAAATAGTTGATTTCGAGATATTAAAACTATATCTAAACAATGAGCCGGTTCTTTTAACAAATCATAAGATTCTAGAAGATGAACGAATCATACCTCAAAACATAAAAGCTATTTAGACTAGACCTTAAACGACTTGAACAAATGCATATGCTATCATAAAAATATGAACTCTATAGTAGATGAGGAGGAAGAATTTTGAATAAAATATCAACAAAAATACAAAAGTATGATTTAGAAGATAGTTTAATAGAAATTATTAATGACATTATTAAATTAATGGGTGTCTATGATACTGTCTTTGATCGATTTACGCATATCAATAGTGATTTATTTGATGATAATACAAAAGCTGTTGTGGATGATTTAATCCGTGGTTATGAAAACAGTGGGATATTAACAATTCAACGTATTGAGAACTTGAAACGAGATTTAGAAGCTGCAATTTTGAAAGGCACTACAGACTCTGGAAACTATGATGAGAAATTTGAGTATGATGATCAATATGGAAACATTATACGTCACACTACAACAGGCGATAAAGAAATGATAGTAGAATATTCTTATCGAGATTTAGCAGCGGGTGAACTAAGTAAATCAATTCAAACATTTGCAAATAATAAAGGACAGAAAGTTACTGTAACAAAAACTTACTCTTATGATCCTAAAGGAAATATCACAGGTATTAAAACTAGAACAGAGGTAGACGTAACGGCACCTGCAGATATAAAAGGGTTAGTTAGCAGTTCTCCATCTCAAGGAGTTGTAAATCTGGAGTGGGTGAATCCTGTAGATGCTGACTTAGATAAGATTAATGTTTATATCGATAATATTAAGACACCACTAGATACCACAAAACGTGCATCCATTGTATTGAATGGCATTTCAAATGGAGAACATACATTTACACTTAAAGCAGTAGATACAAGTAAAAATGAATCTGTTGGTACATCTATTACAGTGATTGTACTATAGGAGGGAATAAGATGGAGATTATTTCTTTCAGCAAAGCAAGCAAAGTCTTTCAGGATATTAAGCAGCTCAATGAAATGGTGGTAGGAAAAGGAGCAGAAGGTCGATTTAACTCTGTTGATGAAAGGCTAGATTGGATAGAAGCACAAGCATCAAACCTACAAGCAAAAGAAATATATGAAGTAGATTTAAATAAGGGTCAATTTAATGATGCAGAGTTCAAAGACGGTAGCATTCAACTTCGTCAAATTGGACCACAAGCATTTGTGGGGTCAGGAGTATGGGAGTCTGAAGCAATAGACTTAGGAAGTGGTATGCAAAAAATAACAAACATTGAAATGAAAATTAAATAAGAAAGGGGTAATCATATGTCTTTTTTCTTTGGGTATGTAGATGTAAACAATGATATGTATGTAATTGCTGGTAATTCCTCCAGTGATACTTCGCATACATTTCCACAGAACCAATGGACAAAAGCTGCTTCAAATGTAAAGAGTGCTGTCATTAGTAATGAGGATTATAACAATGCCTGTGATGGATATATTGATATGTATGATAATTTATATATTTGGAGAGCAAGTAAAACGCCAATCCTTATAGATACAAATGTAAAACAGGCGGATTCATCTGAGGAAAGCAAGTTGGTCTATGTTAAAAATGACAATACACTTTGGATAGTAGATACAACTGGTCCTTATAAAAGACAGATAGCATCAAATGTGGATTATGCTGTATCCGCAAATAATCAAATTGCATATAAATCGTTAGATGGACGAGGGTATTTTTCAACATATACAAGTTGGGGTTCAAGTCCTAATGCAGGTTTTGTTGATATAGGAGTTGTGCAAGATGTTGCTGTAGCTGGTGCAAATGGCAGCAGCAAAGGATATATGTATATTGATGCTAGTGGGACTTTATATGGGAGTACATCACCAAATTCTAATTTTAGTAGAATTTCGTATGGTGTAAAGTCAGTCAAAAAATTAGGAAGTGGATCTATATATCTAACAGTTTCCAATGACTTATACAAGGACACAGAGTTAATTGCAAGAAACGTTATGGACTATTGGGATAACATAACTTACGGTGGAACTATAATTGGTATCTTTTATACGACACTTGATATGCCGACAGTATTAAAAGCGGCAAAATTTTATAACAATGGTGTAGTTCCAACTCCACCAACACCAATTAAAAAGCTAGGAAGTTCATATAATGATAACTTAGCTTATACCAAAATAGAAGTGAGCGCTTCTGATGATGGTATTACATTTTCTCCATATACATTCCTTGATCCAAATAGTCTTCCACAAAAAAGATTTTTGAAGTTCCGTGCAACAATTAGTGGCGGTGCACAAGTTGGGGATAAGAAGGTATTTGAATTCGACCAGACAAATCCAGAAACAAAACTAGTATTAAATGAATTCTTATCGTCTGTAGGTTCTGACGTAAAAGTAAATACTGTCTATAAAATAGATGGTATTAAAAATGATAATTACACAGATGGAGTATTATTTGAAATACCAGTTGACCGAACGAAGTATAAGTCCATTACAAAAATAGAAGTAGTATAGGCGATTCATTCTTTGAATGGTCGCCTTTTTTATATGAAAGGAGAAAATAAATGTCTTCATTACTGATAAAAAGAAATGATGCTAACTGGGGGCCCTCCTCTGATATATTAATCAAACCTATTGTTAATATTATTATGAATAAAATTTATATCCAAACTTATAATGGTGATTCAGGAAGTATTCAATATCGTCTTAGGATTCGTGATGAGTCAAAAAAACAAATAGTTTGTGATATTGAAGACAGCGAGATTAATACAAGTAACAGCAATTTAACAGTCGGGAATCAAATATGGAAAAGCTTCAAAGATGTAGCAATGTATTCTGGAAGAACCTATAGATTAAATATAACTACGATTACTGCTAAATCCGGTAATACAGACTATGGAGTATGGGGCGATACGACTCCATTTAGTGAGGAGTCAAATGAACACTTATCGGTATTGCAAGATACGAAAAGAATGTTTGGCATTTCAACTGGGAATAATTTTCCTGAAATTCGTTTTGATTACAAAGTAACACGAACATATGAATATCCAAATATCCCTGGTGTTCTTAATGAAAATGACGCTATTATATTCAATTACACAGGAGATGTTCAATCTTTTTCTCGCTCTGAAATTAAGAAAGTTAATATTATGGCATATGGGGCGGCTGGCGGGAAAAATGGCTCTGGAACAAATACAGCTGCTAAAGGAGGATTAGCAACTGGCGTATATACCGTTCCAGCAAATACAACATTTAACGTATATGTTGGAGGAAAAGGAGAAGATGGAAGTAGTAATCCCTCTTCTTCATCTAGGGCTCAAGGGGGTTGGAATGGTGGCGGTGGTGGTGGTCGAGATTCTTCTTCCTATAAATCAGGAAATGCAGGTGCCGGCGGTGGTGCATCCGATGTTAGGGTTGGGGGAAGCGGACTATCAAATCGTATTATTGTAGGTGGTGGTGCTGGTGGTGCTGTTAGTGGACTTAATGGTCAAAGTCATGGTGGATATAATGGTATAGCTGGTGGTGTTACAGGTTCTCCAGGTCGAGGAGGAAAAGGGGGAACACAAACTTCAGGAGGAATGGGAGGAGGATATCGTGGAGCACAAGATGGAGCTCTAGGTGTTGGTGGTAATGGTTCACACTGGTATAACGCTTACGGCGGTGGTGGTGGCGGTGGTGGTTACTATGGCGGCGGTGGCGGTTGTAGCACACAGGATCATGGCCAGGGACATTCCGGTGAAGGGGGTGGTGGCTCTTCTTATGTGTCGCCTTTACTGGATTCACATTCCTATAAGACAGGCATTCGAGAAGGACATGGACAAGTTATACTTACAATATTAGAAGCAAAAGATCCTAATAATCCTCCTACAAAACCAGAATTATTTGTAAAACAGCCAGTAACTGACAGTGTAAATCTTTCAGGAGAATCTATTGCTTTAGAGTGGATGGCATCAACTGACCCAGAAGGAAATGCTATTACATATGAAATAGATTTCTATAACGGTTCTACATGGATAAATATTGCATCAAAGATTATAGACACTAATCATATCTGTATGCTTCCATCTTGCGATACAGATAAGGCGCAATTCAGAATAAGAGCAATAGATGGTGAAAGTAATGCATCTCAATACACAATGAGTAATGTTTTTACTGTAGCAAAGCAAATTTATATAGTTAAAGATGGAGAGATAAATAAGAGTTATAAAAATGGAGCGTGGCAATTACTATGACACTTAAAATATATTCATTTACAACAGCAGGTGCTTACGGAAATAGAGGACCTACGCAGGATCAAATAGAAGCTGCATATAAAGGGACAAATTTAGAAGGAAAAGTATCAAGTTCTAATGGAGTTCAATATTGGACAGTTCCACTAACAGGTATGTATGACATTGAAGCAGGTGGAGGAAGGGGTGGGACGAATCCGGGTACGACTACACCAATGGGTGGATTTGGTGCAAGGATTAAAGGTAGTTTCCACTTAAATGCAGGACAAGTTCTCCGTATTATTGTTGGGCAGAAAGGAACAGATGGCGGAACTGGTGCTTTTGCAGCTGGAGGTGGCGGCGCCTCTGTTGTTAGCATAAAAGATGCAGATTCTCCAATGATTGTTGCAGGAGGTGGCGGTGGTGCTTCTACGAACAACATAGCTTTTTCGCCAGAGCCAGGTGACAGCACGAATAAAGGGGATATGCCTGGTTATAGTGGAATAGGCTACAATGGTAACTCTCCTTCTCATTATGGTGGTGGTGGTGCAAGTTGGTCTTTCAGTGGAGATACAGATTCAGGTAAAATCCTCAGTACATCAAGAGGTGGGATAAGACTTAAAGGTGAAACACCTTTTGGTGGAGATCCTGTAAATACTACTAATAGCACAGATCAAAAATACGCTAGTGTGGGCGGATTTGGTGGAGGTGGCTCTGGCGGAAGAAATAATGGTTCTGGTGGTGGAGGTGGCGGATATACTGGAGGCAATGGAGGTCGATATGATAATGTCTCAGTAAAGCAACAAGGACATGGCGGAGGTTCTTTTAATGCAGGAGAAAATCAGTCTAATATTCGTGGTGGAAATACTAGTGTATATACCGGCTATGTCACTATTACAATTGAAGATGATAATAATCCTCCAACCAAGCCAGAGTCTTTTTTAATACAACCCGAGACAAATAGTAAGAACCTTTCAAGCGAAATCATTCATTTGTCATGGACTCCTTCTACTGATGAGGATAGAGATACAATTATATATACAGTAGAATTTTACAATGGAACAGACTGGCAAACTATTTTATCTGACTTGTCACAATCATTTTATGATTTTATGCTACCAATTATTAATACAGATAATGCACAAATAAGAATATCAGCCATTGATAGTAAAGGTGCAAAATCAGATTTCTTAATAAGTAATGTATTTTGTATTCAGAAGCAATTCATCCTAGTTCAAGATAATAATACAATTAAGACATACCAAAATGGAAACTGGAAGTCTATTTAAAAGGAGAAAGAGATATGACAACACATACAGTTAATACTTCATATTCTGGTGTAACTAAATATCCAGAAGCACTAGCATTAAATGATACTCTTCATTTCAATCCAACGTCTACTGGTCGTTCAGGGACAATCATGAAGTGGATAGTCCCTATGAACGGAAAATATAAAATTACAGCAGCAGGTGCACAAGGGGGGAGGGGAACAAGCTATACAGCCTCACCAGGTAGCGGAGCAATTGTGTATGGTACTGTAGAATTAAGAAAAGGGGAGGTTATTCACGTCCTAGTTGGACAGCAAGGAGGAGCTTATACTAATGGCGGTGGTGGTGGCGGTGGTAGTTTTGTCGCCAAAGGAGATATACTTTCTTCAGCTATCCCTCTAATTGTCGGTGGCGGTGGTGGAGGATCATCAGCTGAAAATGCTTCAAGAGCATACGGAACAAATGCAAATACAGGACCATCCGGAACATCATCTACCAGTTCTTCCACTCCATATGGAGGTTCATCGGGACAAGGTGGTAAATCTATTCCTTCTGGTACGTATCCAGCTGGAGCAGGTGGTGGCTTTTATAGTGACGGACAATCTATTGAATATGCAACACAAAAAATTGTAAGTTGGGATACACCTAATGGCTCAAACACCTATGCACAGGGAGGAAGAAGCTTTGCTCTCGGTGGAACTGGTGGATATGCTGTAACTTATGCAAAAGGTGCTGACGGTGGATTTGGTGGTGGCGGAGGTAATGGTCACTATTCTGGCGGTGGTGGCGGTGGTTACTCCGGAGGTGCATGTGGTTACAATGATAGATATGGAGGTGGCGGTGGTGGCTCTTATGTGTCTGGGGAAAATACATATGGAAGAATAGGAAATACCGGACATGGATATGTAACAATTCAACTTGTTGAATTAGGAAGTATGCCGCCAACAGTACCAACTAATCTAAGGATAACAGCAAGCACAAATAGTGTATACCTAACAGGTGAAACCATCACAGTATCATGGGATGCATCTACGGATCCAGAAGGGGATGCCATCACATATGATGTAGATTTCTACAACGATTCTTCTTGGATGCCTATTGCTTCAAAGACAACAGATGTATCAGTTGAATATAAACTTCCAGATGGATTAAATATTACAAATGCGAAAATAAGAGTAAGAGCAGTAGATACTAATACAGCTGCATCTGCATATCAGGAGAGTGCTGCCTTTACTGTGCGAAAACAATTATTACTTATTCAAGATGGAGAAATCATGAAGACTTATACAAAAGGAACATGGATAGGTATTTAGAAAGGGGGAGAAATAGTGGGGGCGAAAATAGTACAATCAGTGAGCCCGTATAGTTGGAGTGGAAAACGAGAAAATAACTGGATTGACTTTGAGGTGGCATATGAAGACGGAGATCAAATTGTAGTGTTTCTATGGTTGGATAACAATAACCCTCAAAGAACAGTTAATATAGATGGTTTTTTAAAATATCAACTTAATATTAATATTGATTTGTATTTAAAAAAGATGCAAGGTTCAGGGATTCTAAGATTTAGGGGATTAGGGCGTGGTGATGTTCCTTATCTTAATGGAACTGCACATGTTATACGTGGAGCAAAACCAATTATTTTGTCATCTGCAAGACAGGGACTTAATAATTATTTTACATTTGAGAGCAAACAATCAAATGTTGTACTTAGTTTTGCAGGATCACTAGATAGCTATAGAGTTGATAATGTCGGCATTAATAGTCCATATAAAAGAGAATCAGGAAATATAATAATCTCTCCCTATTGGACTAGTGTGATAAGTTACTCTCAATCTGCGGGCATATCTATTAGAACTGCCCCTGCCGCTGGTTTTAATTTATGGAAGGCAAATGCCATCGGACAATTGCCAATTGAAAGTGAAGATAATCCAAATCTCTTCTTAGTGCAAGATGGTGATATAATAAAAACATACCAGAATGGTAACTGGCAAACTATATAGAACGGAGGAATAACATGCCTACAGTAGATGAATTTAAGCAACATGGTATGACAGATTTGAGTGTAATTCCTGAATCAGCATGGAATCAATTAGAATCAGATAATATTAAAATACTAGTTCTCACGAAAGATACAAGCATTAATAGTGCATCCGTAAATGTAACTGCTATACCAAAGCGACAATTGATTATGCAAGAAACAGACATGATATTTGAGAAGCCTATTAAGTCTTTTACATTAACGGGTACTGTACAAAATGAAAGTGTCCTCAAGATTATTGCGTCTAATGACAGTGGCACAACATGGAAAGCATTTAATGGAGTCTCTTGGAGTTCTGTTGATATAAATGACCTAGATGATGTAAAGTCAAAAGGGATGGATATTGCTACCTTTAATGGTATTACACAAGTAGCATGGAAGCCCTTTTTATCTGAAATGAAGTTACGATTAGCATATTATTTAGATTTAAATGCAGTTACAGATACGTTATTAATTGATAAATTAGCATATGAGACAGTGCCAGTTGTAAGCAACTCACCAAAATTACACAGCATCAAAATTGAAACAAATAGCTTAACAATTGAAGGACGTTTAAAAGAGCTAGAACGAATCAATGCAATTAATATGGCGAAACTCAACTTTAAAAGTAATGCATTACTTAAATCAGAAAAATATAAAATGCATGACATGGTAATAGATACATGTGAATCTGATAATATGAAAATTATTTCTTCCTCAGGTGCGGGAGAAACACGGCAAGAAGTTGCGTTTTCTAATACAGTAGAATTAGGATCAGGAAAGGTATCTGAACTAAGTCTTGCATCGATAACAAATATAAAGACAGTAGAGGTGAAATAGATGCCACGTATTGATTTTAATGACAAGGAAATATATGATGATAACTTGCAAACAATAGGCATAGCAAAAGCATCACCACCATGGGGTACAAGCAGCAGTTATAATCCGTCTTCATTAAATGATGGGAACAAAAGTAATTCTGATCGTTCTTATTGGTTTGCAAAAGAAGCAACTTCTGCTTGGATGGGAATTGAGTTTGATTTTCCTGTTCTTATTACAAAAATTAAACCATATGGATTGCCTGATGAGGGTCTTGGGAAGGAGGATTTTATTACCTATGTCGAATACCGTGATACAGATACAAATCAATGGAAACGAGTAGAAAACAACAATGAGGACAAAGTTAGAATGATTTATGGTCCTATTGACTGTTGGATATTTTGTAATGGTATTCGCTATTACTTTAAAGATAATGGGGGAATTAGTATTGGGTCAGGACGTGGTGAAGTTAGATTTACTGAACTTGGAATAACAGGGTTCAAGATTAATAATATTGATTCTAAATTCGCAGATGTATCAAATGATCCAGTCGGATTATATAATGACGTGAAAATACCTAATATCCAAATGTTTCTCATTCAATCTGAAAATATAATCAAAAAAATTAATAGCACATGGGAAGATGTAGGCACAGCACCAGTTACATACGAAATGTTTAAAGACCATGGTATGTTTTCATTAAATAGCATTACAGAAGAACAGTGGAAAGCACTCCCGAGTAATTCTAAGATATTAGCTTATACAGAAACCGAAAAACAATTTACAGCAAACATTTCACAGCATTATCTCTATAATTCAGAAGATAAATTATATCGTGGAACTGGTATGATAGAGACGGATACAGAAGAGTTACCTGCATATCGCAAAACACTTGTTATAACAGCAGATCATCAAGAATGTACATTCCAATATTCTTTAGATAACGGAAGTACTTGGAATGCCTTTCAATCAGGGGATGTAATAGATGTCTCAAAACAATCTGGTAAGCAACTTAAAATCCGCATTAATTTGCCAACAGATTCAGCAACCTTAACAGCAATCTCTTATGCTTGGGCTTAACAAAAAGAAAGGAGTGAAACAATGGATATTGTAAGTTATTCTAAAGCAATGCAAGGAAGGAAGAATCTAGATACACTGAATAAGCGTCTAGGTGTAGGTGACTACAAAAATGGAGACAAAGATGTAAAAGGAACTTTTGCTAATGTTAAAGCTCGTCTAGATGAATTAGAAAAGAAGCGGCAAGGATTGATAGATAAAGAAATTTTCATTAACACAAAAGAGGATTTTGCAAAAGGAACTTTTATTGGCCTAAATGCAGATACAGGTGTACTTGCATTAAATAAAGCAGAAAGCGGCGGAGAGTCTAACGTTAATTTGATCCCAGTTATGACAAGTAATACAACTCCAAGTGGAGTAGTAAGTGCAAGTGCAGAATCGCTTTCAAATGGGCCTGCATATCGAGCATTCAATGGTACCACGAATTCTTGGGAAGACAGATGGTTTGTAGAAACCTTCGTAGTAGGAACATGGCTGATGTATAAGTTTGATACTCCAATTGCAATCTCGTCATATGAAATATATCCTGTAGTTAATGACAATGGACTAGAAGTATCACGGTCACCAAAAGACTTTAAGTTATTTGGTAAAAACGAAGGAGGGCAATACGTGGAGCTAGATGCACGTATTGGAGTTACTGACTGGCTAGGTGGAGTGCCAAAACGATTCTCGTTCCAGAATCAAAATGCATACCAATATTATCAGCTAAGTGTTTTGGCTACAAATGGAGATAAATCTTTAGAAATTGGAGAGCTAAAAATGGTTGGCGGTTCATTAGTATACGCTGAACAAGGAGAGTGGATTTCTAATGAGGTGGATTTAGGAGATGACTTCCTAGAACTGTCTGGTATTGAAGTTGTAGGGACAGGAAATATTAAAGTTTCAACTAAGACTAATAGTGATTCTGATTTTATTGAATTGGATGGGAAGAATATTAAATCAAGGAATGGAAAGAAGCTGACATTAAAAGTGCAGTTTAAAAATGGAGAAGTTCTTCCAACTATTGATTCTATTAAAATTAAATACAAAATCCGTCCATTGCCTAATCGTGTATCAGACTTAGAAACAAGTATCCATATAAATCTCAATAAGCATAATTTAAGAGTAAATTCTCTTTTAGATAAAAAGCGCTATAACATGAAAGATATGATTATAGATGATTTTGGTGATAGCTCCGGTATTGATTTGATAAACTCAAAGAATATTCTTCATGATCAGCAAAATCATAAAGTAACGCCAAAGGACAAGGCACAGGCAGCTATACTGATTACAACTGTTGAGCCTGTAGAGGCTGTTCCTACATTGTTTCTATTATCCTCAGTTACTGAAGATAACGCAGAAGATAGTTTAGAATATTATGTATCTCGTAATAATGAATCATGGATGAGAATTGAAAAAAATAAGCTTGTTAGTTTAGATAAACTTCCAGAGGGCAAAGAATTGCTTGTTAAGGTCGTTCTAAAAAATGGAAAAGAGCTTCATGCAATTTCATACTCATGGTTATAGAAAGGATGGTGCAAAATGGATACTATTAGTTATGGTATTGCGAATAAAACCAAAGATGCAGAATCTAGCTTACGTAATCAAACATTATCTGCTGGTGTAGAAGGTAATTTTATAAATGTAAAAGAGCGTATTGATAACTTGGAAAAATATTTAGAGGGGTTATCATTACGAGCAAATCAACTCATTATTCATGATGCTGTAAACATTATGAAGGCACATGCTAAATTAAATAGCATTGCTAAAACAACAAAATATAATATGCAGAATATGATTTTCGATGATCTTTTAGATTTAAGTGGTATTGATGTTGAAAAGAGTACAGGTTATGTGCATGATGCTCAGAACGGAACACTTACAACAATTGAAGAAAGTGTTATTGAAACAATAACTGAAACATTAAATAATACGCCTTCTCAGGTCATGTTGATTACTGATTTACAAAAAAACAAGGGGATATCTGACAATCTAATCCCGGCTATGACTTCAAATACAACACCTTATGGTGAAGCATTCGCCAGTAATCCGCAAGGTATCTCTGACACAGGTTCAAGATTAGCTTATTTTGTATTTGATAAAAACCTTAACAGTTCTTGGGGTGGAAATAGCGTAGGTGGGCCTCCTTGTTGGGTTGGATATAAATTTGAAAATAAAACCAATATCAACAAGTATTCTATTTTTGTGGGGGGGAGCGCAAGTGTAGCGCATCCACAGAGTTGGATATTTCAAGGAAGCAATGATGGAGAAGTTTATGAGAATTTACATACTGTATTAAACGAAAAATTTAATGAGAATGAAAAGAAAGAATTTTCTTTTGTGAATAATGAGAACTTTTTATATTATAGGATATACTGCACAAAACTCTTATGGAGTGGATATCCTAATATTTATGAAGTGACAATGGGCAGTGATAACTTTAATGTTGAATCAGCTAAATACTACATTTCTCGTGATAATGGGGATACATGGGTTAGGATTATTCCAGAAGAGCTATTCCTTTTTGATGATAAAATCCATCCGAAAGGGAGTAATCTAAAATTAAAAATAGAGTTACCACCAAATGTAGTTTTACAAAATTATTCACTAACATGGGTATAAAATAAAGGAGAGATTAAATATGGCTAGAGAACGTATTTCATTTGTATCAGATGATGTAAAAAAAGAGGAAACACTAGAATCTAAGATTCTGTCAGGAGAAATTAATGCAAACAACTTCAAGAATCTATCTGAAGAAGAACAATTGAAAGTAAATCAGATTTTATTCAATATGGCTTCAGATAAAATAAATCCTAATATTGGATCATCCACGCTAGAGTTTGTATTGTTTGGCTTTATGAGAATCATGAACAAGAAAGTAAATGGGTTGAGTCTTTCAGCAGATGATAAAGAAATTGAAGAGAATTTAGAGCATATTGCAAAGATGCATCAAATTACAGACACATCTTTAGCTAAATCTGATTGGTTATTTGATTATATGGGATATGCAGAAGCAAAAGCGAAAGAAATATTAGAAAACAGAAAAGAACATATAGCTAGGAAGCAAAATATCATGGGAACTGTCTGACAACGGCTTCCTATGCATTTTGTATGTAGAGTTTAATCAGTATATAATTTATTAGAATCGCAGGAGGGAGGTTATTCTGTGAAGCTACAAACAGGAGATATTGTTTTAGTGAAAGGCAATACACCTATTATTTCTAGATTAATAAGATGGGTTACAAGTTCAGACTATACACATGTCGGAATGATAATAGCAGATGATCTAATACTAGAAATTGATATTAATAAAGACTTAGCTATACGTCCAATGAAACATGAAGTATATGATATTTATCGTTATACAAAGGGGCTTACTAGCGAGCAAAGAACAAAGATTATTAAACAATCAATTCGAAGAGCAAAACTTAATAAGGGTTATGATTGGAGACATATCATTTCATTTGCATTGCAAAAGGTATTTCGGACTTCAACAGTTTTTGAAGAAGCAAATAAAGTTGTGTGTTCTGAAATTGTTGATAACATTTATAACGATATTGGTATTGATCTTGTTCCGAATTGTGAAGATGGCGATGTAACGCCTGGGCAATTGGCTGCATCACCATACTTAACAAAGCTGTTTAGCTGCAAACAAGCGGCTTAACATATATAAAATATAAATAAGGGGTGGAAGTAATGAGTGCTTTAGAATCCTTATATTCTGTACAAGCCTTTGCTACAGCTGGTGATAGTGTTGCTCCAGGTAAAGTAACAGGATTAGCTTATACCGTAAACCAAGGTAAAGTAAATCTAACTTGGTCTGCTGTTACAAAGAATGCTGATGATACTGTAATTGATGATTTACAAGGTTATCGTATCTTTAGAAAGAAAACATCAGGTGGAGCTTTTGCATTAGTTGGTTCTGTTAATGCTTCAACAACTACATATACTGATACTGGTATGAAAGATGGAGCAACTTACATTTATGCTGTTGCTGCATTTGATGATGAAGCATTACCACAAGAAGGTGAAAAATCAGCTGAATTAGAAGTGAAAACAATTCCTTCTGTTCCAACAGGCCTTACTGCAACAGGATTTGATGGTAAAATCCGACTTGATTGGCAGTCTATCAAAAATGAATCTGATGCAGAGCTTAACGAAAACCTTGCAGGTTATAATGTTTATCGTTCTACAAAAGATGGAACAGAATATACAAAAATCGGTACAGCTGGTATAACTGAAACAACATTTGAAGATTCAACTGTTGAAAATAGTACAAAATACTATTACGTTATCACGTCTTACGATAATACTCTTTAATAGAAAAAAGGATATGCCTGTATATGGTGTGTCCTTTTTTTATGTTATACTGTTCTTATGTTTAAGGTCTGTAATGCCTTTCAGTAAAGGAGGATATTCTTTATGTATACAATTCAACATGAAGATGTCTGGATTGAAAGTACAGAGCCTTTAAGTTGGGTGCAAAAATATAATAGAGAATATAATTATAGTGACCTTGCTATCAATCAACCTATGTATAGCGACTATCAACCAACTTATTTACAGTTTCATTTAAGCTCTGAAACTACTCTTCAATCTATTAATATGAAAATAAAATATGCAAACCGTCTTACAAGAGCACAGGTTAGATACTGTAAGGTTTGCAAGTATGATGAAAAGAAAAAAGAATGGCACACTATAAAACACAACATTGATAAGGAAAGCAAAACAATCAATGTCTCATTACAATCAACTGGATCATATTGTGTTTTTGTGAATCATTACTGGTACTCTACATTTACACAAAGGCTTGCTGATGAATACCCTTTATGGAGTAAAATCCGACAAGATTCTGAAAGTACCGGACAGCAGTTCTTGAATTTTTTCGGAATGGAATTAGAGGATATAAAAGATTATTTAGATTGGGTTCAAGAACAAAAATATATCAGTACGGCCGATATACACACGTTAGATTGGGTCCAGTTATATAAGATTCCTAACATCAAACCAAGTGATAATATAAAACTAGTAACAAAGAATAATCATATCGAAATTCCTGTTCTCGAAACCTTAAAAGAGTTTTTCTATAATGATAGAAATCAAGGTGGCATCATCGACTACAGGGAAATGAATCTATATACGGTACAAAAATATGGCGATATTCTTTTACAAGTCACTCAGGGTGATAATAGTACAGAAATTGTTATAACACCTATTGACTATCATATTTGGAATACCTTTGATGAATTCGGCTTACTACTAGGTGTTCAAAGGATGCATCTAGAAAAAAATGCAGACTTTAAGGAAAGAATCTTAGATGTATTTAGGTATCCAGCGGGTTCACATGATATAGGGTTAACAAATGGAATTGCAAGAGAGTTAAATCTTATACAAAGAAAAGATCGCTCCAATAAGAAATTAATATGGAAAGATGATTCTAAAGATTTCTTGTTAAAAAATAAATCCGGCAAACATATAGATACTCGTACGTTACGTATAGATAATCAACCGCTTCAGTCAAAGCAATTTCATATGGATGAATACTCAAACATAAGAATTTTCGCTTTGAATACTGGAAAAGAACACGAGATAAGTTTTATCTATGGAATTAAAAAGTATCAGTTATATGATAAAAATGATGAAGAATTTCACAAGATATTATTTGAATCAGATGGGCAAGCGACACCAACCTTATTAAATTGGGTTGAGTATATTAACACAGTTGCTCCAGTTATGTGGGACCATTTCAAATGGGATGAAGGCTATTGGGACACAATTGATAAGCAGTTAACAGGATTAGGATACATACCAAACATCTGGGATTCTAACATCGATATATGGAAAGATTACCAGTTGGACTCTAATATATAAAGGGGGTTTAGGAGTGTCAAAAGCAAAACATAAAAGAAATGCCATACATTCAGGTATTGGAGATAATGATGATCTATTTACAAAAAGCCCTCAGAAAGAAGATGTTGTAGAAGATTTTCAATACGCTGCCCGTTTACGTGGAAAGAAAAAACACGAGACAATGATTTACCCAGAAATTCCTTTTGAATATGGAATTAGCTATGACGGAAGACTGTTAGAAAAATATAATGAAAAGCCCTATCAGTTTGAAGTGAATGCACATCCTGAAAAGACTCTTGCTTATGAAATAGAAGAAACAAAAGAGCTACCAGTAAAAAGACTTTGGGAAGCTAAGGCCTGCTTTGAAGCCGAAGTGTGGCGATTAAACATGCAGTACTCCTTTAACTGGAAAGGTCATACAGGGATTCGAGATAAACGAACAGCTGAATATGCAGTTGATTGGAAAGGTATGTATAAACTCGAAGACTATGGAGATGTAAAAGACTTATTTACGTCTGATAAAGGTATTTATATTGGATATAATGACAATCAAACAACTTGGCATCTATCTGGTGATGGGAGTTATGTATTAGATGGTCTAAACCGTCCATTTTTCTCAGGTGTCATTTCAAGAAACATGATGTCATGGAATGCATATGAAACAGAATTTGATTTTAAATGTATTAAGAATGATGGAGCAGGCATTTTCGGACAAACATTAAGATATGACTGGAGTACAGGGAATTTTTATAGTGCCCCTTGTTGGGATGATGATGTTGTTGGACTAATCTTCCAAGCTAAAGATCCTAAGAACTTTTATATGATGCTTTGGGAAGCAGAAGAACGTATACATAAGTCTTCTCGTGCTGCAAATGACTTAGATGGTATTGATATTTTCAACGATAAAGATACCTATATAGATAGGTCTGTTATTAAAGGAAACAATAGCTGGTCCCATTATTGTGATAACATGGGATGGGGGAAACAGCACAAGCGCATCTATAAGGTAACAAACGGTGTTATGCGAAGAGTATGGATAGATGATTTAAGCAACGGATTTGGTTGGACTATGTTTAATATGCATGGTATTAAAATTAAAACCAATGGTAGTAATGTGCAAATATTTGTTAGGCAAAACAGAGGAGCATCTTATGTAAAATGCTATGATTTTAATACTGAATGGGGACACGGTAGTTTTGGGATGCTTAACGTGTCACAAGCTGTTGAATTCCATGGTGTTAAAGTTACAGAATATAAGATTATTGAGGGACGTATTCCTGAATCTGGATGGAATACAACTGATGAGCCAAATAAAAGGATAGCAGATGTAGCAGCATGGTATGTAGATAATGATGTTGGATTCAGGCGAAAATGTGACGCAGCTCATGTCGGCTATGGAGAAGTAGATATCTTTTATATACATGGTTATACCCGTGTTGCTGAAAATGGAACAATAGATGTTGCGGGCAGGAATGGACCAATCACAGTACATGCTAAAGACTACACTACATGGAAAGATTATAGTGGTAGATTCCCTCAGAACTATAGTGAATACTTTGAGTTCAATGGGATAGGCGATCAAATTCTTGCAAATAATGCACAGGATTATGTTAGCGAAAAGATGAACCTACCCGGATTTATTATGGATGATATAAGTGGACAGGTAGTAGACCCTAAAACAGGGACGTTAATCATTACAGGGAAAACTGGACAAATTATAGCACGAAATAACAATCCACCTGATGCAGGTAAAAAATATGCAAAATGTTACGTGCGATGTGGAATAGTAGAAGTAACTCCTGATCATAGAGATTTCAATACAGCTCTAGTAGTGTTCGATGACATTAAAAAAGTATTTAGAGATGATTATAATGAATTCTTTAATCGAGAGGACTACATTAACAAGAAAGAGAAATATGAATTAGTTAAGCCAGTTAAGAAACCTAAACCTGTTCCGCCAGATGTGGAGCCTGAAGAATCGGATGGCGGATGTAGAATTGATGATCCGGTAGTTAAACCACCTGATGAAATTATTGATGAATGTTGGGATGATTTTGATTTCGATGGAATCAGATTAGTCATGTGGAGCTGTACGTTCCCGATTGAAAAGTTGAAGAAGACTTTTGAAGAAAAAGTGTTTGCGTATAACGGATGGGTAACATTTAATCCACTAGCATCCTTTAAGCCAAACAAGTGGACATATTATAAAATGACACCAATTGAAGCTACAATAAACCCTAAGTACGATAAAGTGAAATGGGCAAACAGAGATGATTTCGATAGGATTCCAGTAGGAACAAAAGTCATTGCAAAAACAACAGAATGGTATAAAGCTATTTTCCCAGCAGATATAAAAAACTCTGGCATTATAACAAGTGATAAAGATTTAATTTCACATATACCACCATGTCCTGAACATTTCTATCATCCTACTGATAAAGAAGACAGGATGCCTGATACTTTTGAAGTTATTCACTTCTTACTTGATGCGTTTTCCAATAGCGCTGATGTTGTAATGTGGTATGAAAGCAATCCAACATTAACAACAGAATCAGCAGATAAACGACCAGAATCTCTTGCACAAGAGGGGAAATCTGGCATGCCAATTGTATTAACCTCCAATGAGAATGATAATATTGTTATCCATTGTAAGGAGAATCCACGCTGGGTTCCTTGGTCTTCCGGTAAGTATATTGGATATGGAAAAGTAAACGGAAAGCGCCCGTTCTTTGGAGATGGATCAGGAAAAGCTGATATGGTGAATGTCTCTACAGAAGTTGTATTCTTCCCTGATAATTTAGATATGGAGACATTAAAAGGTCCGTTTATTGACATATACGACAAAGAGTTTCCTAATAATCCTAGGGTGAAATATAAGTTGAATCCAAAAGGAACAAAGGTAGATTTCTTCTCAAATCATACGGATGCATACAACTGGTATACAGATTGGTACTCTAATTGGGTGGAATCGAAAGAAACGTTACAAGCTAATATGAGTGATATCACTGTTGTAGAAAATCCATTAGAACTGAATCCATATGATTCTAATGTCGCAAAGGATTATGACCCTGATAATACATTCATAGAGCGAATTGAAGTAACAAGTAATAATGAGTTTATAAAGGTTTGGATTGAAGAGAAGAAAGGGAAAGAAGATGGCTTATTTGGTTCGTATTACAGATTCCCATTAACTTCACAAACCTATGAACAAAAATGGCAAGTGCAAGGTGATTATCAAGAATGGACACAATCCTATGAAATTAAATCATATATGGATAAAATCGAAATTCCAGTTCAAGCAAGTGGGGCATTTAAAATACTTCATGTAAAAGTAGGTAATACCCTTATCTCACAAGATAAGAATAATGGATGGACATTAGAAGATGATGTTGTAATACTACACGGCAGCGGAATACGTCCCGGTACGATTAATATCAAATATGCAACAGGGTCTATACATAATGTATTTCAAATTAATGAGCTGGGTAGTTATAAGGAAATCTATTTGAATGGAATTCTATTAGATAGTAAAAAGTATGAAATAAAAGACCATACTCTTACGATTAATAAAGATATATTAAATCTATATGATTGGGTTCATTTCCAGTCATATCACATAGATGAGCTTCATGATCCTACTAAGCGCAATTATTTAGGGGAGAAAAAGTACACTCAATTAGATTTTCAAGAAGATATTCCAATGAAGAAAGAAAACCCAAATTACAATGATCCATTCTATGAAGGTTCTTTATGCTTTAACTGGGGATATCGTTCACCTAAGAAGCTTCATGCAGATGAGTCCTTTAGCGCTATGTCTATGTTCTTGCCTGAAGATATTCAATTTGATGTGGATGTAGACATGGAAGTCGTGTATCCAGTTGGAAATGCGGTTGATATATCAAACTTTACAGGTGAATGGAAACAATGGGATCAGCATCCTGATAAAGTATTTGATACAAAGGGAAATCATATAGATGGACCTGGTGACTGGCATGGCCCACCTGAAGCTGGATATGATAAAGTAATTAATTTAATTAACCAAGGATACTATTCTGGTTGGTATAACCCAAAACATGTGGAATTAAAAGATTATGCTTTTTCATTTAAAGTAGAATCTAGAACATTGTGGGATGATGACCTTTATGGCTGTGTATTTCGTTTTAATCCTGAAACATGCTCAGGCTATTCCTTTGAATGGGACGCAGGCGGAGCGGGGATAAATGGTATGGCTATTTATAAACTAACTTGTAAAAATCCTGACCAAGTAGGAAAAGGGCACTTGAATTTCAGTAAAGTACGATTGGCTCATGATCCAGAATGGTGGGACCCAGATGGTTCAGATAATAAGACCATTCCTAATCGTAAGTTTTATACACATGATGTAAAAGTTAGTGTAATCGGAAATAAGTTTCAAGTTTATGTTGATGGTAAATTGAAGCTGGAAGTTATTGATAAAGATAACACCTACAAATCAGGCGCATGGGGGCCGATTACTTATTCAAATCCGGATACGTATTTCTGGGATTTTTGGTTGCAGACTTATAAGAGAGTGACACCAAAAGAAAGACCAGGATTTAGAAAACACCTTCAGTTTACAAAAAAGCGCAAAGTAATTGAGGGAGAAGAAGCTTTCTATGAAATTGAATTAGATGAAGAAGTCATGAAAGAAAAATTCGAGAAGGAATATTTGAACTTCTGTCAGTCAGTCAAATTAGAGCCACGTTTTGTCGTATCAACAGAATACTATATAAGAAATGATGCGAGTGATTACGAAGTTTACTTTAAGGAGTTTCAAAAAATTAGAGTTCTAGAATTGTCTCCATCTGTTCTGGAAGCAAATCCTCTCGGCCATACATCTATTCAAGAAGCTGTTAAAAGGTATGGCTACTTTGATATATCAAAAAACATCGAGATAGTGCAAGATGTGTACCAAAACTGGAATAAATATAAGGTCGAGGATTTTGATGTGCTTACATTTACTCCTGCGGATTGTAATGCAGGGACAGATTTCTCAGATGACATGATTGATTTTGTTCGTAAGTTTAAAGCATCATCTAATAAAGTAATCATATTTAGTCATGATACGATATCTGGTAACATTAAAAATACAGTCAAACTACTTGAAGAGTTTGGATTTAAAAAAGCTAATTATGAACCATATACACGTGGTGATAAGATTACTTTGATTGATCCGTCATTCAATTATCCATACCCACTTACAGGAACAATTGACGTAAGTGTGAGTCACTGGAACCAATGTTTGAATGGGATACCTATCTATAAATTTGCCCATGAAAATCGACCATGGTTAAGCTATATTGATAACGTATATTACTCAGAAGCTGGAGATAGCACTTATTATTGTGATGGGCGTTTTAGACAACAATTGAGTGATAATGAAATGAAAATATGGGTTAACTTAATGTGTAGAATTGCGCAGTGGAAGCCATCTGAAAAACCAAAGATGACTGCATATGGTCAATCAAGATTATTTGCAACAGTAAGGGGACAGAATCCACCTATACCTGATCCAAATCAAAATAAATATCCTTCTAAGAATGAACCAACGGTTCCGGTTCTTCAGCCACCAACAGAGTCAGATCCAAATGACGGATTTACTGTAAGTTGGAATGGATATATTTATGCACCGCAAACAGGATATTATCGTTTTAAAGCGCAAGTAAACGACGGTTTTAGATTATGGATTGCTGATAAGTTGCTTATCAATGAATGGCATATTACTTCAGCTGAAGACTTCTTCCCTTCTTATGAAGCTTCTGTATATATGGAAGGTGGTAAATGGTATCCAATTAGGGCGAATTTCTTTGATAATGTAGGGCAAGCTGTTATTCGTTTGCACTGGTCTAGGCCGGGTAAAGACTTTGAACGTATTCATCCTAAATACTTAACACCTTATCTTGGATATAAACTATTTGCTCAAGTGAAAAAAGCTAGACCGCTGCCTTGGCATCCGCTTGTGCACAATGGATATTATTATCATCAAGAAAGGGAGCATTACTTATATGCAGAGAAAAAAGAATATATAGTAACTCCTGATAAAAACAATAGTATTGTGATTCAACCAAGACCACAGCAAGGTTGTCCAATCATCGTGCAGGATAATCAAGGTAATACTTTGAGGAAGGTAACATTTTATGATGATAACTGGAATTTAACGTTAGAAAATAAAGAGGTCTTTCATGGAAATGGATATGCAAAATATTATTTAAACTACAAAGGCATTGATAAAGAAACGTTAAAGGTTTATCTAAATGGAAGTCTTATTGAAGCGAATGATTTGATTTTTCATGAGGAAGTTTCAGCTATTGAATTTATGAAAGAAATTAATGTAACTGATATAATAGAAGTGCGTTACATTTTATTATATAGCTACATTCTTGATATAAATGCAAACCTAGAAACCGATTCAGCTCAAATTATTTTACACAATAACTATGAAGAAAATAAGATGAAAAATATGAAAGTCATTTATGAGTCAGCAAAAGAGACACCTTTCTATCGTGCGAAAGAAATTATTTTAAATCCTTTGTTAACTCATAACCACACTGGATTCTTATATCTATCTGAAACAGGAGAGCAAGATGCAAAAGTAATACAAGCTCACTTATCAGATAAGACAATCTCTAATTCAGGGAAGGAAAAGGTTCTTGTAACTGTTAGTATTTTAGATAAATACAATAACCCTTGCCCGAATAAAATAGTGAAAATTTATCGAGACGATAAGCCAATAGATGCGGAGTTTATTACGAATGAAGCAGGTGAGGTATACATTTACGATACACCAGCTCCACCAAAAGGCTTGATTAGTATATACCGTATAGAATGTAATGATCTGCAAAAAGAGTTGTTATTAAACTATTATGCAGAAAATAAAAAAGAAAGATTCTATATCGATGTAGTTGCTCCTAAATTGGCTATCTTATCAGGTGTAGACGACTATGCGACTATTAAAATGACACTAAGAGATTCTAGTTGGAATCCTGTTATGAAAGATAAAAAAATAAATATTGAATATAGAGATACGCATGGAAATGCACGTAAAAAAGAGGTCATAACAAATGATTTTGGACAAGCTGAGTTCATATTAAGTGGATTAAAAGAAAAGCATGGTGAAATTATGATTAAAGTCTCATATGATATGGGCTTTGAGCAAGCAGCAAGCTATGTATATATAAAAGTCATTGGGGGATAAATTCCCCTTTGGCTTTTTCTCATATAAAAGGAGGTTCTTTCATGTCTCTTGAAAGAGAAAAACAGGGGTTAGATTTGCATGACTATAAGAGCAAGCTCTCTAATAATACCTATTCTATGCGCTTAGGAAAAGAAGTGCCAGAAGGCGATGTTAATCTAGCTTATATTCATGTGCCAAAGGTACAGATTGAAGAGAATTTATCATTAATTGATACTTCATATACAGCCGATAATGTAATCACAAAAGATCAATTAGAATCAATTGTAGTTGCAAATGAAGCAGGGGAATTGGAGTACGTTGATATTGTTAATGAGGACGAAATAAAACCTCGGCCACCTAAAGGAGTCTTTCCAAGCAATAAGATTAATGTTACTCGGAAGTTCAAAAAGAATGAGTATAAAACTGAAAGTGCTCTTTATTATAAGTTCGAAATAGATTTTCATTATGATAGTAAAACTGCCATTGCAAATGAAAATGGTGTATTTAAAAAAGAAAAATATACAGGGCAGCAAATAGAATTAACAGATGAGAACGGAAATCTGTTAGATGATTCTTACAAGTATGATATCTATGTAATACCACATAAAGAAAATCCAAGAATTTATAGTATACAAGTCTATCTTCATAAGAATACAGACAAGAATAATACCATTAAAATTCGCTATAATCACATAGATAAGATCGTAAAAGATTCAAGTATACAAGCTGTAGAAAAAAGCATAGAGTTTTATACAGATAAAAATAATGAGATTCAAGTGGATAAGCTATCTAGACAAATGCTTGAAGGTGGGAAACTACGAATTATCAATGGCATAAGTGCATTTGACCAAAAAACTGAAGAAGAGGTTCGCCAAGCATCTGTAGATAATCCAGATAAAGAAATCTTTGCGGTAGTCCCCCATAGTAATGGGGAAGGTCATAAGGTGATTGTTGCTCAAAGGTCTGAATCCGATCCTAGAACACCTAAAATATTTTCACATCGAATTGTTGCAAAATATAAAAATGACGATGGAAAAGAAATGCAAGTAAGTGTTGGGCATATCACAGATTGGGTAATGAATTACGATGCATTGCTTGCAAATGAAAAAGAAGAATACACTGGCGAATGGAAGAATATTGGATTGTCTTTAGATGGTGGGAAAATAAATGCAAAAGATATGATTGAGTTATCTTTACCAATGGGTACGCCAAGTGTTCCAATGGATGCAAAATACTTCATAGAAGACGGACAAGGGAATCTTCTATATAACATAACAACCATTGTAGATAATAATGAAGTTGAAAGTCAGATCAATGAGGTTATGTCGCATGCTGCAGAAGCAAAAGTAAAGCAATTGAATGTGAAGCCCTGGAAGAATGCCCTTCAAGATAATGTGAAGATTAAAGATGAACCAATCCTTCATCGCTGTACCATTATCCCAGAGCGCCAAAAAACAAAATGGGGATTTACATGGGAAGCGAACGGACAAGGCTTCACTGAAAAGAAAATGGATTATAAAACAAACTGGCAAGTATGTGCAGATGTTGCCTTTAAAAAAGAAAGAGAAACTAAAGTATTAGATGTGCTAGATAAAAACAAATGGTCTACGATAGGGATTTCTAATGATTTAAGTAAGTGGCAGTATTCTTATATTGCATCTATGAAAAAGAATGTAATTCAGTATTTAGAAAATCAAAATGATGTTTGTGGATTCTATCAAAGAAATGAAATGATTAATGGTAAAACAATTAATCTGATGGAGAAAACAGATTATCAATTTTCTGTAAAAGTGAAAATGGATGATTCCATTGATGATGATTGTATTGGACTTATGTTCCGTGTACAAGATGCACAAAATTATTACATGTTTGTTTGGGAGAAAGATGAAAAATCAACAACAGAAAAAACTTATACAAAAGAGCACGGCAAGGATGTTGCTGGCAAAATACAACCATGTGATCGTGTTATTCTTAACGAATATGGCTTTACTATGAAAACCTTTAGTCCGGTTAATAATAATACGTGGAATACAACCAATAGTAGGGAAGCTTATTTAAGTAGTGGATTTGGAAGAAATCATAAACGAATTCTAAAAGCTTTGCCAAGTGCTTTACCACCATCTCCGAATCAAGATTCATGGAATAGTGGAAGTAGATATCCTACCGATAAAACGAACTGTTCATTTAAAGATATAACAAATACGTCTGAATCATATGTTAGTAAGGGCTGGGAGCATGGAAAAGATTATAAATTAACCGTAGTTGTAACTGGTGATTGGTTCCGTATTTTCATTTCTGATAATCCTGAATCAGACGAACTAGGACAATTAGTTTGCCAAGCGAAAGATAGTACGCATCAAAAAGGCTCATATGGTATTTTTTCTGCTTCTCAAAGAAATACACTATGGTACGACTTTAAAATGGCTGACGTGATTGTAGATACAATTTGCACAGAGAAAAAAGATATCTTATTAACAGATACGAAGGACAAAAAGCTTTCTAATTATGCAGTGGAAGACTTGATGGCTGCATCAATTAAAAGTAAGGCTAAACAATTAGGTGATGCGACTTATGAAGTCTTCACATATTACGGGAAATCAGATGGTGAATTTACTATTAGCATAGACCCTAGGACACACTTCGTGTATGGGCGTTCTAATGACCCCATTACAGGTAATGTAGTCAGATCCAAATGGACAACTAAACAAAATGGTCTAACAATAAAAGGAACAGGCTTTATAGAGTATCATGCAGATGGACATTATACAATTTCCACTGTTCCAAGTGTGCTTCCTACTGAGCAGATACCATCAACTGTAAAAGACTTCACATGGAATGAACCAGTTTTATTAACTGGAGAGAATGTTTCTATCCAGCTAGAGCAGCCAAACAAATTAAAGGTTATACCAAAAGTTCCTCCCATACGAGTAATAGGGACGCCTTATACATTAGAGGATAATGAGATATTAAAATCAGATGGCTTGAAAAGCATTGTAGAGATATTTGGTGACATAGGCGTTTATCAATTTCTTGAAATACCTAAAGATATTCCACTAGATGAAATCTGTTTGCGAATTGAACGTGGGAAAGTAAACGGAATATCAGCCGATGGAACTGCTTCTGTAGAGAATGCAGAGTATCGAGTTAATTACAGATTTAGATGTACTAAAAATGGATTTATTCGATTACCGGTGGATCAGTTTCAAGATCAGATAGGTGTTAATCGTCTTCGGTTAAAAAGCATATTAACTGATAAAGGGAAGCTAAATCCTTCTATTCATGTGGATGTAGTAGCTTGGACAACTTTTCAACAATTATCAGCAGTTCCTTTATTCGCTATCAAAGTAGAAGAGCAGAGGAAAATTGAGATTGAAAAACCTAGAATTGAACAACAAAATATAGAACAAGAAAACTGGTATGTTCGAGTGAAAAGCGGAAGATTTTTGAAGCGGTTGCGATTACCTTATCATGAGTTAAATTCAATAGAAAGACCGCCTGAAATATACATTGCGTATCCGCAG
The DNA here is from genome assembly GCF_038005705.1 of Bacillus sp. FSL L8-0199. Lineage (NCBI taxonomy): Bacteria > Bacillati > Bacillota > Bacilli > Caryophanales > Bacillaceae > Bacillus > Bacillus sp. FSL L8-0199. The sequence goes on from NZ_JBBOTS010000005.1 coordinate 163,242, forward strand.
CTATTGGGAATGGTAAAATCGCCAAATGATATCGTAGAGGTGGATTTGGAGTATAGTCTTCCAGAATATACGAATCAAGAATTCTACAATAATGCCACTATACTAGTGGATAAAGAACGGCCAATGATATTAAATGAGTATTCCATACAAACAAGATATACTCCAATTCTATTAAGCTCACCCAAAAAAACTAGTTATCTAGAAGTCTATTCAATTAGAGGGAATCATAAACGAAATCTCCGAGTAGCTGATGTAGACGCAATGAAGGGAATTATTTATTTATTAGATCGCATAGGAGAGCAAGATGAGGTATATATAAAATACGCATACAAAGAAGAATGGTATACATATCGAGGCTTTGAAAAGAATGAATCATTCTTCCATTTAGATTTAAACCCAACACCAGGACATCGTCACACAGTAGCTGAAAATGGTTTCCATAGATGGATTCCTATTGAAAGTGATACAGAGCCGTTTAAAGTAAAAAAAGAAGGAACTAGTAATCTAGAATTGCTAGTGAAACAAATTCATGTGTATATATGCCCTTCTGCAGTTAGATTAGTTGATTTAACTAACCCTAGTTTACATGGCAAACTTGTAACAGGATCAGTTCGTAAGAAGGTCCTTTTCCATACAGATGAAGAGTTTTGGTTTAATCCAAAAGATCGAAAATATAATCCAACCTTGCTTCGATTAGGAAAAGTAATGCTACAGTCTAATAGCACATCAAAAGACAACATAACTATTCTTGATACAAGAACAAAAGGCGGGGGACTAGACGAATCCTTATCAAGGGAAATTATTAAACAAGTAAATAAAGAATCACTATATCATTGGGACATTGGTTACTTTGATGGAGAAGCTTATCAAGAGAATGGTGTTATCATTATCAGACTGCCAAGAAGTATTTTAAGGTCAAATGATAATCCAAATGGATTTAGTGAGTCTGAAATACAGCAAGCTGTCGCAAAGCATAAGTCGTATGGAACACTTCCTATTATTGAGTTTTATAATGAAAGCGAACAGGAAGATAACTTTAATATTCTTCCAAATCATGAGTTTCTATATAATCAGCATATTGGTTATTATGATAGCTCTATAAGCAAAGGTGACTATGAAGTTATCAATACATTCTTAGGAACTGGCGATAACTATGCACTACGAGTAAGCGGTGAAGCTGAATACGGAATTACTTTACCTGGGCATTTAATATCTTCAAAACAATATGGTTTAGAGATTAAAGCAATAAAAGAGCAAACAGCCACAAAACGCAGCTTAGGTAGAATAGAAATAATATATGATAATGGCAAAAAAGAAGAGATTCCATTGGTATCAATTAACCAATCTCAATGGATGGTTTATAAACAATCTATAAAATTACAAGCCAATGTGCATAAAATGAGTATTATATTAAACAAATCAAAAGAAGTAAGAAAAGGATCTATTCTAATTGATTATGTAAAATTGAATGTATCGCCATCGTTGTTAGAAGATACAACAGAAATTCATGAAATTTAGTAGTTGATGTAATGCATTTCATGATAAGATAATGAAAGGGAGGTATTAGAAATGCCTATACATAATTCCAAAGATTTAATCGCATTTGTGAACTTGCTGGAGGAAAAAATCGGTGAGATGAATCAAAGTCTGAGTGACTGGGAGAGAGAAAAATACAAAATCTTAAACCTGTCATCTAAGTTTGACACCACATCTAATAATGCTTTAACTGCTCTTATTCGTGCAGATGAAGCACTAACTGAAATATCAACAGCTTGTTTTGAAAGTACTGCCGGCCGAGGTAAGCGATTAGAAGACACATTAAGACAATTAAAAGAAGAGATTTATAAAATCGCTTCAAATACTGGAAATAACACTGGAAATAGCGGTGGTGGTGAGCTAACAAAAGGAGTATTCTTTGAAGAGCTAAATAATGCTGTAGCCTCTGTCGATGTAAATATTGAAGAGGGCTTAAAGTTAGATTATAGATTAAGACAACTTCAAGAAATGGCACTTGCTAACGTGGAGAGAATCAATAAAGAGTTATTTGTTCCACATAAATATAATGTAGATATAGAAGCTGAGAGCTTTACTGTGATTCAGCCAAATGGTGTGAAGTTTATTGATGGTGATGTTAGTGTGTTAACTTCAAGTGGAATGCCAGCCCGTGATGAGTACAACCGTTTTGTTACAGGTACAATTACAGAAAAAGGTGTTGTATCTTTAAGTGCAGTAGCTCATACAGATTGGGTATTATATTTTCCAGTCAAAATGCAATTCAAAGATATACCTGAAGACTTCTTGTATATCTTCTTGCAGCAAATGGTTCAAAAAAATAGTAAAATCACACAGATTTTATTCGATTTAGAGGACGGCGTAAAATCTGTTCAAGAAGATATGCAGTCAATGAAAGGTGCCAACTGGACAGCAGACTTCTCAATTATGAGAAATCATCAAGATGTAGTTAAGGAAGGCATTACCCCTAAGGGACTGCAAGTACAAGTAAAAGATGGAATGGCTAATGTTACTTTTTCTTATGCTGATCATCCTTATTTAAGTCACTTTGTCGTAGAGAAATGGGACGAAACAAAAAAAGCCTATGTTCCATTTGACGGGAAGCAAGGTATTGTGAGTAAATAGACAGCTTCGGCTGTCTTGTTTACTTTATAAACTAAAGAAGGGATGTAGTATATGAGTAAGTTTCTAGATGATTTTTTAATTACTATGCCTACTACTCAACGAAAAAAACTAATTGAGTTATTAGAGCTTCAGCAAAAAGAAGGTAAGATCAAAACAAATTATGAATTACAGGCTGAACTTGAAAAGTTATTATCAGAGCTTGATGGAAAAAGTAATGGTCCTACTTTCAAGGCAAGGACACAGTCTAAGCAAACAAATTCAAAAGCATATAACGCAAATATGGACGAAATCGCATTTGACTTAGCTACATTATTTGAAGCTTCTTCAACCATCGATAGGCTTATTGCTGATAACAAATTGTTATCTAAGTCATTATTAGCAAGTATCCGAAAAAACGTCTATGCATTACAGACAAAAGTAAATCGCTACAAGTTAATTATGAAAAATACTGATGGCTTCGTTGATGGAATCCATGAGCAATTTAAGGCACCAGAGTATATAGAAACCAATGAAACAGTATTACAAAGTCTAAGAAAAGACCGTTTTGATAAATATTTAGACTCAACATTTCTTGCTGAAAATGTTGGTGATGCTTTGCAGTTAGCTGGAGTAGAAACCATTGACCAGCTAAGAACAAACTATGGCCGTAAACTTGCTCATATAAATGTTCTAAATAGAACAGGGTATCCTAGTGAAAATCCGAATCATACAATTGACCAAGCTATAGATGGCTCACTAAATACATATTGGGCAGAAAGTATTTTAGTAGATCAACCAATTAAACAAAATATTAATGACTTATGGAAAAATGACTATGAAGAAGTCCCTAAGGACGGAGCGTTATGTGAGTTAGAGATAACTTTGAATGGCGTTACTACTGTCTCGGATATTCATTTTGAACCATTTTGTGCATACCCATTAGAGATTGTTAGCATCTATGGTTATGAAACAGAAGATATGAATGGAAAAATGTACGAGTTAATTTCTCCGAATCATATCAACCCCATGCAACGAAACAAAAAGTCAGTAAATCTTATGACATTTCAGTTTCCATCAGTTGATGTGTCCAAAATTAAAATATTACTACGGCAAGAAAACTATGTAAGTGAGAATTTTATCGTCAACAAAGATGAAGCACAAAACATGCAGCTATGGAGAAAATTATCCTCTTCAGAACAATTGATACCTGATTATAAAAATCCGAATGAAACCATTGCGGAATTTGATAAAAAGAATGAGATTACAGGATGGTCTGTTTACTTGGAAAAGCTTAAAGAATGGGCTCTTAGTGTCAATGAAAGTGGAGTGCTAGAAAGTGCTAAACGTGCAATGGAAGCTATAAGGATGGGTGATTATAAAAATCCAATGCTCTTAAAGTTGCAAGCACTATCAAAGGATAAAGATAATGCTATTAATAATGATGAGGAATTAAAGAAAAGTTGGAAGGCAGTTAATAAGATTTCATATTTATATGGTGCATACAATATCTCCATCTTTGGACGTAAGTACAAAAACCATTCAATAATGGTAACTGAACCACTTCCCTTATCAAGTAACGCAAATAAGATAGGATTAAGCACGGTTGAAAAACATCATCATATTGAAATAGATAATGCGGTATCTGATCCAATTACAAAGGAACTTGGGAGTATAAATACTGCTCAAATCACAGATATAGAATACTATATAACATACAAGAAAAATCCTAATGCGTCGGATTGGATTCCTATTTTGCCAAATGATAAAAAGTACGTGTATGGAGAACTGTTGTCTGGAGATATGATACAAGGGGATTATCCTGAATTTAAGGGGCAATCTTTAATTCAATATAGCTTTAGATTTCCAATCGTATCAAACAAAACAGTTGTATTAAGGAGAAATGGAGTGCCCATGGATCCGCAGACGTACATTATTTCAAACGATGGAAAGAAGATAGGTATATTTAGTAAGTATTACTCTGCATCTAGTATTTATACTGTCGATTATAAACCAGCAGATGAAGCGTATGTAGTTGTATTAGATTACGAAAATAACATTACACCAACTCAGTATATAGATGTAAATGGCGATACAGGAGAAAGTTTTGAGTCAGCCGATTTTAATAATGCAATTGAGCTGAAGCATAGTCCTTATTTATTTAGAAACTCCCTTTTTAAGTACAACGAAAAGGAAAATCATTATGCTCAGAATGAAAATAAAACACCTGAATTTCCTATCATTGTTCGTGTAAATGGCGAAGAATTTAAAAACATAACAAACCATGCTACAAACACATACGACACTGAAAGGCTCACTGAAAACGAAGGGAAAACATTCGCACAAATAGGAAAAACAATTGTTTTCGGTAGGCCTATCGATGGAGCAAAAATTGAAAACATTACTGTTGATTATTACTATGTGACAACTGATATTAGATTAAAAGCAATCCTGCGTCGAAATAGCATGGAGGACGAATCAGTTACGCCAGCTTTATATAGTTATAGTATTAAGTGTCAATCATACGATCAGGAGGTTTAACATGAGTAAGCCAATCAAAAATAACTCTCAGATGCTTTATTTGCAAGCCCGCCAAATGTTTGAACGAGCAAAGCAAAAATTCGAAGATAACTCTATTCAATCAGAGCCAAAGCTTATTGCATCTGTATTTAACTCATTTCAAGAGTTCTTTACTTCTGTAGGGAAACCAAATATGGTACCTCGATTTGCACCAGAAGGCGGTCCTCCTTGGAGTGAAGATTTTAATCAAATGATGATGGAAATTAAGCAGGATCTTGAACTATTGTTTCAAGAGATGGATATCATAGGGCAGTCACTATATACAGACTTCAATCACAATACTGTGCAGCATGAAATTCTTAATAATCAATATGAAAACATTTTTGATAAAATGAGAGATTTAGAAATCTATGCAGAAAAAAGTGAAGATGATATTAAATTCGGTAGGGATGACTTTTTAAATAAAGAGAAGATAGACTATAGCCGTATTGTAGGGAAGCCATTAGAAATAGTGAATGGCGCTGTAACATTGCCTCAAAAGAGTAGAGAAAATGTAGCTCTAGATTCTAGCGTTACTATTATTGCTGGTAATCGTAAGCAGGATAAGTTTATCATTGGTACTGAATCAAATGGATTTCCAGGTAACAATACAGAAATACATAGTGTTACGGATGATATTCTAACAAATAAGAACTATATTCCTACTTTCTTAGGAGAAGAAAACAACCATAGTGACTATTCAGCAGTGCTAGATGGTTCACCTAATACATGGTTTGAATATGAAAAAGTAAATGTCAGAGAGCACGATAAGGTGCGTGTAGCTAAGAACCTAGGTTGGAATTACCAAGTGCACGGTAATCAAACTATACAATGGGCTGAGGATGCGGATAACGGTAGTTTAAAATTACATATGCAAATTATATTAAAAGAGGAAAAAGTTATTAACGAAATCAATTTGAATATGTATACTCCTTCAAACTACGGAGCGAAGACTGCTATTATTAAAAACATTTTAGTGTCTGATGGCAAGAATCAACCGAAGTCAGTTCTACCTAAAAATAAAAAGGATAATCAATATCAGTTTCATTTTGCGCCAGTAAAAGCAAAAGTAATCTCGATTCTATTTGAGCAACCTCACAAATACATTACAGATATAGGTCATATCTTTTATGAGAAGAAAACACAATCAGAAGATAAGTCTGAATATGCAATGGATATGGCTACTAAAAAATATAAATATGCACCTCGTGTAGAAGGTCCATTGATTTCTCTTGAAGATTTAGGTATTGAAGTAAAAGTAAATGAGAGTAGTGTAGAAGCGAATTATCCTCTATTGGGTGAAACGAATATTAAAGCAACAAGTATTGGTGAAACAATCAATCGTCTTATGAACAGCATCGACTTAGATACAATAGATATGGGTGTAGAAAAATTTGAAGGCTTTAGATGGTGCATAGGGATTAGGGATATAGAGATCTGGTCATGTGAATACGAAGAAGAAGGTGAATTAGTTACATTCCCGTTTTTCTTTGATAAGGCACTAGATAAGATATCTTTAAACGTAAATCAGAATATCCCACAAATGTTCTCTGAGAATCCTGAGCTTTCTTATGAATGGTTAAAATATTTTATTTCTATCGATGATGGTACTACATGGCATCCTATAACACCGCTGCAGCATCAAGTACTTTCTGATGAGCAGCCACCAAAAATATATACAGTCCGAACTGTAGAAAGTTCCAAGCAAAAATTAGAACAAAAAGATGCTTATTTAGAATCAGAATATCCTGTCTACAGCTTGCGACTAAAAGTATTAGGACGTAGACCAAATGATTACACTGTAGAAGGATTCATGCTTAAAGACTATGCTTCTGCACCTCAAGCAGCAAATTCATTTACACAAGCTAGTCCTTTGTTAACGGGATATAACTTTAATTTACAAACCATAAGCAATGTTTCAAATAGTTATGAGAGTGAAAAGAGCTACAAAAAAGCTAACACAATAGCTCCTGATATTATTTATAAAGAAACTCCTGATGATCCAATTACTGAAACTATTGAACCATCAAATCTAAAGGTTAGTATTCTTAATAAGACAACTCAATGGTGCGATGATAAAGATTTAACATTGAAATGCAAAGCAATAAGTAACAATAGTTTATCAAAAGCTGAATTGTATATTGGACCAAAGAAAAAAGAAACCAAATCCATTTCAGGAGCAGAGTCAAATTTTGAATTTACGATACCAGCTCTTATGCTTCCTAAAGGAACTACAACCATTTCAGTGAGAGCATACGATCAAAAAGGAATGGCGTTTGATGTATATATATTCGAAGTTGTAACTTGTGACAACATGCCAGAAGAGGATAAACCAGTTGAACCGGATAAAACAAAAGGTATGTCAATTATCTTAGATAAATATCCTTTGACCTTATGTGAAAATGATCAGCTTATTTTTTATGGAAGTGTTCAATCTTCATCCTCCATACGTAGCATTAGTTATACTATAAACGGCATATTATTTGAGCCTGAAGAAGCAGTATTACAAGCAATGAATTCTAGTGATTCAAAGGTAGATCTTATGGAAATAGAGGATTTCGGGGAATGGTTAGATGCTTTTGAAGAACAAGAAGGATGTGGCTGTAAAAACAAAAAGAAACAACCAGTTTCTATACAAGAGATGCCAGCGATTAGTATCATGGGAATTAATGAATCTAGCATATACGTAAAAGCTCCTTATCAAAAACTTACTGATTTAGGTATTAAAAAAGGTGACTCTGTAACAGTTAGTATAACTGCATATGATACTCAAAACTTATCTATTAATAAAAGCTTTTCATTTGTAGTGGAAGACTGCCGTAGACCAGATACAAATCATGAAGGCAAAAAGAGGGTTCGAGATTGCTATAAATTAGAGGACATTACTCTTTATTATTATCTTTATAACGACAATGGCTCTCATGAGATTAAAATGATACATATTCCAGCGTCTACGCTGCCTTTAACATTTTTAGATAATGGGGCAGGTGCAAAACTTGCAATAGGATGGAGTAAGCAATTTAGTGGCCCTGTGCTAATGTTAGCAGCAGGAAATGATGAATCAAAACAAGCTTTTCAAATCCATGCTGTTAGTTTGCTCTATTCGGATTATTATGATGACCCACATGTGATTTGGCCAGTAGGCATAGGAAAGACACATGGGCAAGTTTCAAATATAGAAAAAATCCTAATAGGAAGCGATAAGAAAGATGCAGATTGGTTCCCTCAAACAATCCAAGGTGACTTTTCGTCCGCTCCAAGTCTAGGTGAAAAGGGGAGTTATGTAATACCGGTTTTTGAGAATGATTGGATTGATCATGCTTGTGATACAATGAGTGATTTTAACCCTGATACATTTACTTATCAGCCATCTGGAAATATTTATTCATGTAATCTAGTAACTCATATTTTAGTTCAGTATTACAATGATGTAACGAATAAACTTGAGGTAAGGAAAATATCTTTAACCGCTTATGCATACAATTATAAATTTACCACTAAAAACGGAGAAGTCGTCGTAAAAGTGGGATGGGAAAAATTCTTTAAGAGCCCTGCAATTCAAATTATCAGTGGCACTGGCAAAGATAATATTCTAATAACAGCATTAGGTGTACTCTATAGAGATAGGACGGGTGTAGAACAAACTAGATGGTCACAAGGAATTCAATATAAGTCAGCTGGAGTAAGCTATCCAGAGCATTCAATAGGGGCTTTGAAATCAGTAAATAATCTTTTATGGCTCCATAATGGTACTGTTGATTACAGCAAAGCACCTTATGTCGGTGGGAAAGATGATGTCATTGTATATCGGTTAGACGAAGATTTTATTAAATCGATATGTCCTTCTCAAAACTTTATTGAAACTGGCATTTCTTCAAATGGTCCAGAGATACAATTTAAAGATGCTCCAAAGGATTTATGTGGAAATAAATATCTAACACAAGAAGAGAAGCCTAATATTAAAGATAGTCTATTTGAAAGCTTAAACGTATATATATCAGATACTTTAGGTATAAAGTCATTTAGTTGTTCTTTAAAAATAAATGGTAAACTCATAAAAGACCCTGAAGTAATAACGCTGCAAAATAAAAAAGAATTTACTCACAACCTTTCATTAGACACAACTTTACTTGATCCTGGTGATACTCTCTCAATTAGTGTAACTGCAACAAATGAAAGTGGTATTAGTTCTACAAGGGAGCTCAAGTTGATAGCTGTTAATTGTAAAAAAGAAACACCTGTAGATGTTAATATAGAAGGAAAATCAGATAATATAAAACTTGATTTTTCAAATGTTCCATATTCATTGTGCGCAAATAAAGAAAATAATGTTGAGAAGCCTATTCATGTAATCACAGTTAATGTGAAAAGTGTTAATAATATTGTTAATGTCTTTTCTGTTGTTAGAGTTAACGGCAAAGAGATTTTTAATGAAGTAGAAAAAGTCAATAATCAAAAGTATTTAACGAAAACAATTCCTGTTGATACAAATTTAATTAGTAAAAATAATCTAGTAGTTGTTAGGTTTGGTGTCATAGATGAAAATGGAGAAGTAAAAACTGACTCACTTTCATTCATAGGGAATGACTGTACAAAAGGTCCGCTTAGATTTACGGAGGCAAGTGCTTATAGTACTAGTGACGATAAGAAGAGTGCTCGTGGCAAGAATTGCTTTGGCAGCTCATTTGTTAGTGACTTTAAATTTTCTGTGAAAGATGATTTCCATAAGATTAAAAAATTAGTTGTAGAATCAGGGGAATTCAAAAAGGAATATGAATTTACAGGGGAAAAAGATACAGAAGATGTGTACCCGAGAGTCCCTATGTTTAAACATAAACTTTTCCCTAGAAAATTAACAGGACACGCCACAGCTAATGAGATAGGTAAAATTGACATAGTGTTATCTATTAATACTTATGAAAAACTAGAAGATCTATGGTTTCATAATATGAAACAAAATGTAAAAATCCTAATTCAAAACTTAATAGATGCAAAAGTGGATGCTAGAGTTGCAATAATCTCTACAGGTCTAAACTCTGATGGAAAACCTGCTTTCTATCAAGAATTTACTCCTGTGAATGAAATAGATTTATCTAAGGTAATGTCTTTCGAAAGACTCAAAGGCCTTGATAGGAAAGAATTTACAGTCGAATGGAATCAGTTTACTGACCCTAATTTTGGGTTATTTACATTTAACAATAAATATAGACATGATGCAGTAAAACATGCCATTGTTTTTACTTCTCTAAATATGTATCCAATGACGAGTAGACCTGAAAATATCATTCCAACTTTAAAAGAGAATAACATAATTACTAGCATAGAGTATTGGCATAATTCAAATTATCCTACTCATTATAACTATGAATTTTATACAATTACAAAAGAAACTGGTGGTCTTAATTTTGAAGCTTCTGCAGATTGGATGTTTGATATTTGGTTTAAAAAAGGCGGGGGAATAACAAAGCGAGAAACGTATACTGAGGATACATTCCAATTAACGAAGGCAACTGTTTACAATACAAAGGGTGATCGTGTAGAAACTAATCTTTTAGTAAACTATACAGATTGCAGAAGACCAGACTAAGAAAAGGTGATTACATGAGTATAAAAAAGATACAAATCACAAGAAAAGTAGAAGAAATTATAAAAGGATATCTGTTTCGTGGCAGATATCCTACTTTTGAGACTATTACACATCAGTTTGCACAATGGCTGCGAGAGCATAGACCTGGAACACCATCCTTTAATCCAGTGAAGGTATTTCGAAAAGAAAAGTCAGATGCTGATAAATATAATAATCATGTGTCACAGATACATCAAGATATAACAGATGCCTATGATGCTACTATTAATCAAACGACACAAATTATGACTGATTTTAACTTAATAGAAACAGAGAGAAACAAACTAAGTCATGAGCTGGCTAATATCTCTAAGTCTATAGATGAATTGCTATTAGTCTCTAATAACAGTGATTATAAGTATTTTGAGAGCTATGTCGTTAGTTTTGAGAATGCTAGTGATGTGAATAAAGCAAATAGTACTATATTTGTAGACATTCAGAATAAAGAAGTAACCTTGTCTGAGAATATTGGAAAAGGAAAAAGAATTATTATTGATCCTAGTAAAGCATACTTTCAAACCCTACAGCCATCACAGAAGAATGAAGCATTGGAAAGCATTACACATGCATTTGATGATAATATTAATACAGCTTGGTGGCATATCGTTAAAACCAAAGAGTTAAGTGCAAGTAATGTCATGCGAGCTGAACTGACTGTCATGTTTGATGAAGTAGAAGAACTGAACTATATTGAATATATCCCACATCACGGAAAGCCGATTAATATCAAACTAGAATATACAAATGATGGAGCAGCGTTCTCTCCTATTTATCAGCAAGCGCAAACAGATAAAATTACCGGCATTAAAATATGGAGCTTTCAGAAAATCAATGCACAAGGCGTAAAGTTTGTATTTGAAAAAAGTGATTATGATGAAAGATCTGGAGACTTTTATAATTACTATTTTGGAGCAAAGACGATTGGTATGTATAAAAAGGACTACCTCAGTGAAGGGATTTTATATACAAATCCGATTCCATTCAAGGATACAATTCAGCAAGTATCTATTATGACAAAAGAGGATGTTCCTTTTAACACAGAGCTAAAGTATGAGATTGCTTTGCATGATCCTGCGAAGAGCTTGGAAGAATTAATTTGGCATCCAGTGTCATCTTCAGACGATACACAGCCAAAATTCGCTAAGGTAGTAACTCTTAATACAAAAGAAACTAAGCAAATCGAAACGAGCAAATGCGAGCCAACAAGAGAGGTCATTAATGGTATGCAGGTGTTCCGACTTATGAAAGATAATGGCGATGGCATAATTTCAGAACAAATTCTTAATACGCAAACAGGCTCAACACAAGAAACGTTTGATGAGCTGGAAAACCCTAAGTTATTTAGGGGGATTAATCAATGGAAAAGAGAGAGAACCTATATCCCGTTCAATGGTCAAATTCCTCTTAATAGTATTTGGGATCAGCAGTATCAGAATCGCCCTGAAATAATTCGTGTAGATTACATACCAAAAGGAAACATTTTATCCCTTAGAAGAGATGGTGGCGGGTTTGATGATAACTTCTACAGATATAGTATTTGTGTATTTGCAGATGAAGCAAGAAATGAACCATTAAGCTTATCTGTAATGTCTATGTTAGGAACTGGTTCAAGAAAACGACTAGGCTCCTATGCTGTATATGTAAATCGTCAACGATTAGCACCTGTAAATGATGAAGTAACAATGAAATTTGAAAAGGGGTGGAATGAGATTCAAATTTTATATCATTGGGGAGACATGCAAGATAGAGTAGATACAAGACGAGAAGAACTACCGCTTGAAACGATTATAGGTAAATTCAATTTCGCAAAAGAAAAAAGAGTTCGTGGTGATCTTGAATCCATGCAGTTTGTAGAGTCGCATACTTTATTTCATAATATATCACCTAATAATCGTAGTTATTTTGCTATTCATGAAAGACAAGTTGTTTTAAACTATTTGCCAAAGAATTGTATCTTCCAGTTAATTTACGAAACGAATAAAAATATTGAAAAGCACAATGAAATGATTCTACGTGCAAACTTACGTAGAGATGCAAATGTACCTTATGTAACTCCAAAAATATATAGTATTCAATTACGTGCTAAATGAGGTGATTAAATGGACCAGACTGCTAAACATCTTACGTTATTCTTTGCGAACGCTCAACAAAATGAAGATGGCGAAATGCTAAGAGATTTACCAGCAGAGCAGATTATTATTAACTGGGATCAGTTAGGCAACAAAAAAATAATATCTCTTTCTACAGGAGAAGCATTAGAAGTTGATGTATCTAAAGAAGATAGTAATCTTATCCGGATTACGAATATGTCCTATTTCGGCTCAGGTAGATATGGCCGCTTGCTTGGAGCACTCTATACTTTTATAGATGGCTCTGAGTCATGGGTCATTTCTATTAAGAGTAAAAGCAAAAGCTCTCAAAATCTAAATATGTTAATTGGAAACTGGTTTTACGGATTGCCATTCGATAAATTAAGTGAAAGTGAACATTGGACAGGCAGCCCTTATATTGGATACACAAAAGACTTCGTGGAAATACAAATGGGAAGAGTAGAAACTCTTTGTGATATACAGTTAACGCCAAATACTTACACAATTAGACCGGGTGAGAAAGCAATTTTCTCTGCAATGCATCCCTATTCAGAAAAAGGTAAGTGGATATATGATAAGAAATTAACTGTAATAGAGGAAACAAATAAATCCTTAGTGGTTACGAGCAATATAGAGAGTGAGACAGCATACGATATTTCCTACTCAGTACATAAGTGCATGAAAACATCTAAGCTATTTGTACAAACTATAAAAGATAAAGATAAATTTAAAGATCCTAAAGAGCCGATTGTACCACCTTTAATAGACAAGCCAGCAACAATAGATGAACCGCCAAAGGATATAGTCGATTTAATGAATCCTGCAATCCCTATGCCAACTCTATATAAGTATCCTAACATCATGAAAAGAAATGCTAGATACAGAGGACATAGAGAATCAGAAAAAGCATTGCATGATCATCAAGAACAAATATATGATATTAGACAGTTGCATCGTTCTATTACTGATTTAAAGAAAAAAGCAGACCTTGGTATACAGTCTTGGTTTAAAGGTGAGAAAAATCTTAGTATTTCTATGAAAACAGGAGAAAATCCGGAAAATATAAGCGAAATGCAAAATACGCAGAATAATATACATAACGGACAGATAAGAGCTTTCGGTGACAATATGATACAATTAACCAGAGATTCTTCTACTAATGGCATGTTAGGTATTTATGAGATAAAGCAGCGCTTGCAGGAATTAGATGAAAGAGTTGCTGAAGCCGAAAGGAGATATCAAGATTATGAGAATGCCTACGAGTAAAAGTGGTAATGCGAAATTTCGTGGACCAACTTCTTCTCATGAATATAATGAAAATGAAGATCAGAAATATGCAGAATTAATTGAGTTATATAAACAAGAAAATGAAATAAATATACAACTTAAAGAAGCACATCAAACTGTTCTTATGGAAAACATGTCATTACATAATTATGTGAAATTCCTTGAAGACCGAATTGCTCTCATTGAGAAGCAATTGGATACTCTTGGTGGCCCATCCTATATAAATAAGAATTTCCATAAAACAGCTTTCGTTCAAGATATGAAGATAAACTACCCTAAAGAGTTTCAAGATAATCAAGTTACAATTCCAAGGTCAGAAATCGATTTACAATACAGATTTGCTACAATACCTGCAATTCATCAAATATCGAAAACACATATCGTGGATATGAACGATAAAAGAATTATCCCTTCAGAACTAAAAGTTCAAGTCGGGCGTACTGGTAAAAAAGGAAAAGTAGTTGATAATGATATCTTAAATGCTTTCAATGGCGACAACTTATCATTTTGGAGACGAACCGTAACATATGATTCTCCAGTAGATGTCCCGAAGAATGGGGAAGATGTTGTAGTAGAGATTGAATTACCATTACACTTAGTTAATAATCTGCATGTTAATACGATTGCAATACATCCTCATCCAGAGCGTGGGATTCAAATAAAGGATATTGAAATACATTACAATGATGGCTGGCAAACAATCCAAGGTTTTCAGCAGAATGAAATCACTAGTATTTCATCTGAAAATCATGCCCCACGAAAGAAATGGTTTTTCCCTAGTATTCCCGTTCAAAAAATTCGAATTACATTCGTACAAAGATATTCTGTAAATATAGACGGGAAAACAGTTTTTACCTTAGGCGCACAAGAAATAGGCGTATTCTTAACAACATTTGAAACAAGTGGAGGGATGGTTCTAACACCGTTTGATATGGAAGGGGTATATAACATAGAATCTATTGAGCATGTTTTTCTAAATAGGAATGCATTTAGTTATCCTAAGAATTTAGATAAGCAGCTAGATGGAAACATCTATGAATATGAAGTATATGTAGAAGATAACGATCATACACTACGTCCTCTCTTAAATGCTGATTGGAAAAACCAAATAGCAGAAAGGATATGGATTAAAACACATCTGCATCCTGATCCTTACAATGGAGTTAACCCATGCCTTCATGCTGTGAGATTACATTATACAAAAGAATCATAGTATAGAAGGAGGCAAGTGCTATGCCGAACTATGGAAACCTTTCTTTAAAAGAAATGGATATACAAAGACTGATTGAACGTCAAGATGAACTAGAAAGGGAAATTAAAGATCTTCGTGATTCTATGGAGCTACTAGGGAAGAAGAGCGCAAAAACAGAGAAACGAGTATCTGAATTAGAAGCAGAAGTACAATATATTAGAAAGTCACTAAATGACATCCAAGGTTCGGTTAATTTAATCCAACGTGGCATGTTAACTGTACAAGAGAATGTTGGCGAATTAAATTCCAAACAAGATATCGCAATGAAAGCTCAAGATAAGTTTATCGATTCTCAAACTGAGTTCATAGGGCAACTATGGAAAGCTTTTTTCGCTTTACTTGGTCTTATTACTGCGGCTGGAGCTGCTGCAATTGCGCTATTAAAATAAGGAAATTGAAGAAAAATGCAGGAATTCAGAGAAATCTGAAGATAACTGCATTTTTTTATTGTCTAGATAAACATGACATGATACAATAAGTTTATAATACTTGAAGTGCATTACAATATAAAATATACTTCAAGAAGAGAGGTAAACCACACTAGGAGGGTTTTTATATGCGAGCAGTAATTGAAAAGTTTATTCCTGATTTAGAACAACTCAAAACAATTAGGGAGAAGCTTAAAGAATGTAAAGACGAATGGCTTGAAAAAAAGCCTGGTAAAGGAAATGGTAAGTACATTGGTGTAAAAACAGTTACCCAAATATTAGATTATGCAACAGACGGAATTACATATTGGGATTTTGAACCTGTAGAGCAATGGCGAGAAGAAGTGTATAAGTTTGATAAGAATACATATGCTTGGTCATTTGATGGTTATGTCTATCATGTCAGAGGTTATTTATTTATCCCAGGGCTAGGACAACGTTCACAATATGGGTGTAAGGTTGCCATTGGTGGTAAGGATAATCAAGATAGTGCATATAAATCAGCCACTTCAAATTGCTTAAACAAGTGCGCTTCAATGTTCGGTGTAGGTTCATCCGTTTACGATAAAATAAAAATTGAAACAGAAGAAAATGAATATAACAATTTAGCACAAGACCCTAACTATCAAGTTGGATATAATCCGAATGCACAGCAACAAAATAATGTGTATCAGTATCCACAGGGGCAACAACAACCACAACAACAGTGGAATCAAAATCAGCAATGGAATCAGAATCAACAATATCAACAACAGCAAGGGCAGTATCCCAGTTGAGCTAACTCCAGAACAACAAGCTAACTGGTATCAGCAAACTATGCAACAGCATGACCCTCAAGGGTATCAGCAGATGCTTCAGCAAAATCAATATAGTGAAGCACAGCAAGTGCAACAAGCTATGTATAATACAGATACAGCTATGGCAAATGGAACAATTACAACTCCATTTGATGATACTCCACAGCAAAGTGAAACAGTTCAACAACAGGAGTTTCAAGCGCAACCACAGGCAACAGCTGAACAGCAAGATTTCAAAGCTGAACCACAAGCACAGGCTCAGCAACAAAACTTTCAAGCGCAACCGCAAGCAAGTGAAGAAACAAGCAAAGAGGAAGCAGGAAAGTCAGCTGTACAAAATGACCCTTTAGCAAATGTCATAGCTGATAATCCTTGGAATAGTCCCGGAGTTGAACAAGAATTAGAAAGACTTAAAAATAATAAAATTCGATTAAATATTTCAACAGATAGTCAGTTGTTACCACATGTGAGAGAGTTCTTTAAGGATGAGAATGCATCATTCGGACACTTAACTCCACATAACTTAAAAGATTTTAATAATCACTTAGATAAAAAAGCGGCATAGGAGTGAATCATACATGCAGACCGTTGAAGAACTTGCAAATTATTTTGTACATTACATCACCCAAGCTAGATTTTCTATAGAACCGAGAACACAAAGTGCCATATCCTCTATTCAATTCCTATTGAATAAAGGGTGGACTTTGCATGATATCAAAGAGGAATTAGATAATTTCTCAAAAACATATCCTCAAATTGTTACAACCCTTTATCATATTGAGGAAATTATGAAAACGAAAGAACCACCTAACAACTTATTAAGTCCAGATTCATTTTACTATCACAATATTTTACGTGAAGTTCCGCCACCACCGACTTTAAAGATGGATCCAGAGTCGGGCAAGATGGTTAGAGTAGAATTCGAATTCTATCTTGAAATGAAAAAGAGATTTACTATGCAAGAACTACTAGATTACTGGTACAAGCAAATGAAGATTGTTCCAAATGAACATATGATTAAGCAAGATGAAGGTAAGTTTAAATACATGCTAGGTAACTACACGATAGATGAATTATTATTTATGATTGATGTTGCTGTAGTGCAACGGAAAGAAAATCAGCTCAGACCTTTACGTAATGCTTTTGAATTAGAAAAGTATCTAGAAGAAGCAAGAGACTTTATACAACGAAAAGAGAATACTCATAAAGTTACAGGAATAAATAGGGAGATTAAGCGTCATGCAACAGACAGCAATTCAGCAAGCTTCCACTGATGTTACTTTATGGGTCGAATGTGGTGCTGATTTAGAAACAGAGAAATATCCATTTACAAGAAAACATTTCATGTTCCCTGAAAACACTTGGCAGTTCAGGGAACATTATAAAAATCAAGGCGTCTATCAAACTGTAATGCAATACATTAATCCAATTTGGTTCCAAAATGAAAAAGGAAAATGGATTATAAACGCAAGTGATAGTTTGAAATGGGGAGATTTTTACCTTGATTTTGATACTGTAATTGAAAGTGAACAAGATTATATAAAATTAAAAGAAGATGTAAAGGTAGCACTAAGATATATAACGGTTATTATGCAAGTTGATATGAAACAGGTTCAATTTTATTTTTCTGGAAACAAAGGTATCCATTTAATCATTCCTGCTATTACATTGGGATTAGATCCTCATGTGGCTCTTAATCAAATTTATAAGCAAATTGCTGAAGATATCAAAAGCTACTGTAAAAATAATACGCTTGATACGAAAGTATATGATGATAAGCGCATGTTTCGAATGGTTAACTCTTGGAATATAAAAGGGAAAGCTTATAAAATTCCTATTTCCGGTGATGAGTTTAACAAGCTAAGTCATGCAGAATTATTACAGCTTGCTCAGTCTCCAAGGCAAATAAAAATAGAGCAACCTCTTCCTTCACAACGTGCAAGATTAGTAATCAAAAAGCATATTGAAGAGTGGACTCAAAAAGTAAATAAGCGAACAGAGTTTACCGGAAAGATTAGGAAGATAAAAACAGAACCACCATGCATTAAAGCAATGAATGAGAAATTATTTAGAGAAACTGTAGATGAAAGAAATAACAGTGCTACTGCATTAGCAAGTTTCTATATGCAACAGCAAGTTCCAAGAGAAGAAACAGTAGCACGTATGCAGAAATGGGGTGAAGAACGATGCTCACCACCATTAAAAGCAAATGAAATTGAAATCATTGTTAACTCCGTATACAACGGCCAATACAAATACGGATGCGATACATTTAAACGAGTAAGCGGTGTCTGCGATAAAGAAAAGTGTCCTTTATTTAATAAGGAGATCGCAAAGTGAGAAAATCGTTCGGTGAGTTTGCTGACTGTATTTATGGCTTTATTATTGCAAGTATTGTTTACAGATGCACCATTAATCAGCCTAAATATATGCAACAAATAGCCTTTATTATTGTACTTATTATCATAATGGGTGCATGTATATATGCAGAAGAGAAAAAGTATAGAGCTAGACAGAAAAGAGGAAAAAAGAAATGCAAAAGAAAAAGAATATCCTAATTGTTACAAGAGATTTTAGCAAGGAAGTTAGCACTAGATTTGAAAGAATTATTATGATTCCCGTTAAAGGTATGGCGGAAAATTTAAGAGGATTAAGTGTAGACCAAATCCTTGCTCCAAAGAAAATGAACACTAACGAACAAGAGTGGTTTAATGAATCTATTTTTCCTTTAGCAATAAATGGTCATTCAAAAAACATGAAGATTACATACTACTAATAAGGGATAGAGTCCCTCCCTTCGTGAAACTTATGGGTTTTAGGAAGGGGTGGATTCGCATACCATCCCAACTTCCAGGTGGATTATATAGCAAGAAAGAACCGTCTTCTTTCTTGCACAAAATCTATGAAACTATTTTATATTTCGTATTTTATATTTACCATTTTCATAAATTTTGTGCAGGGAAAGAGTGAAAGGAGCACCATATATGACAACTATTAATTTCCAAGAAGTTTATAATAATATCGCAACAACAATGAATCAAGACGAGGAAATCTTTACAACCGATATAGGCAATCCTTTAAAAGTCCGTCTAGCTAATCCTGAAAAGATTTTTAATCGACCAATGAATCCTATTGAACAAAAGATGTTACAAACTGTTCAAAATGTGGATGACTACTCATGGAATCGTGATGCCAGAGGTGGACTTGTTACAAACTTCCCATTGTTTAATGAAGCAATTGAAGGTGGCGTACAAACTGGATTATACTTGATAGCCGCACAACCAAACGTAGGTAAGTCTGCATGGCTATTACAACTAGGACAAGATATTGCTGATTTAAACGAAAATGCTCACGTAGCTTATCATTCTCTAGATGATAGCTCAAATGAACTGACACCAAGATATATCGCTTGTAAGCAACAGATTACAATTTCACAAGCTAAAAATCCTTCACGATATATGGATAATCCAGAAATCATAGAAAAGCGTAATGAAGGTATTAAGCATATGTATAGGAATGCTAGTCAGTTTTCTTTATGGGATTCTACAGAAGGAACAAGTGTAGAAGTTATTGAAAAAAGAATCCAAGATTTAAAAATGGCATTTCCAGAAAAGAAACTAGTAATCATGATTGATAGTATTTACGACTTAACTGTAGAATCTAAACAATTACAAGACAAAGCTTTATATGAATATGTAGCAAAAACAGTTAAACAGTGGTGTGTAACTTATGATGTTGCGATTTTCTGTACAGCTCATTTAAGAAAGCTAGGCGGTAATCGTAGACCACTAACAGAAGACTTAAAAGAAAATAACCGATTGGAATATGAAGCAAACTTTATTGCTCTCTTGTATAACGAAGTGGGTATTAAAGAAGAAGGCGCTCAAGTTTACTGGCTCAATGAAGAAACTGAAGAAAAAATGCCAGTTATTGAAATGAAAGTTGGTAAGAACAAATTAGGATCCTTTAAAGGTACTCGCTTCTATGAGTTTGTGCCAAACATGTCATTTTGTATGGAAGCTTCTATAGAGTCCTGTAGAAGATATGCTTCTTTAGTTTATCAAAGTTAAAGGGGAATATGAAAATGGAAAGTTCATATATTAAAGCTTTAAAGCATACAAAAGATAAAGTTAAATTTATATTGGAAAAATATCCTGATACGAGAAATAGCGACAACTTGTTATGTACAACCTATTGGCAAAAAATCGATAATGTAGAAGATATACATGGGATTCCATTTGCCACTGGAACAGAAGTTATTCGCAGAGCTCGACAAGCTTTAAATGAAAAAGGAATCTTTTTAGCCACTGATCCCGAAGTATTACGCAAGAGAAGACAATGCGCCAAAGAAGTAAGGGCAGGTATTAAAGCCATATAAAGGAGTGACCATACATGCCATCACAAATGAATAATCATTTAAGAAGATACGTGCAAGAAGGAATACAAAAAAAGTTACGTCTAAATAGTTTAATAGGTACATACCAAACGCAATTAGCAAAAACAAAAGAAGATGTTATTGATCAAAGCGATTTACAACGTAAGATGGAGTACAATGGTATTGCAGAATCAAAGATTAAGCAGATTACATTGCGCTTAAACAAAGACCAGGAGATTGAAAAACAAACTACAAAAATCTTAAATGAACTAAATACGGACATGGATAATCTAACAATAGAAATGAATCCTCATTTAGAAGAGTTATCTGCTATCGAAATTGAATCTGGTGGATTTGTTACTCATGCTATTGGTGTTGATAAAGATACCGTGTTAGATAAAGAGAATATGATTCTAAAATTAAAGAAAAACAGTCATGCAGAGATTCCGATTGGTGTTCGTCTTGATAGCTGGAAGGACAGCTCACAATTTACAATTTCAAGAGAACAGAAAGGAAGTCTATAATGTTATTCTCATATTATTTTGATACGAAAAAAACACATCAATTAAATTGTCATTTCTCTGTCTTACAGTTCAATAAAAAGGCAGCCGGCGTAATTGATATTATGTTTTCTGCTGAAATTTCCGAAGTGATGAATGGTAAAAAGAAAAAGAAAGAATTAAAAGTTGCAACATTCTCTTTCACTCCACCTGCAAAAGGTGAAGCAAAACATGATATTGATTTTAGTCGTGTTCGTTATGCGAATGAGAGCAAATGGATCTTTACTATTACAAACAACAAAGATGAAGCACAGAAAGTAACGGTGGGGCTTATAACAGAAACAGCGAATAAGAATCCACTAGGCATGGATATCTATCATGATGATGATTTCTCTGCGGAGCTAAAGGCAAACACTCTAGCTATCTTAGAAAAGAACTATGTACCACCTGTATTAACGCAAACACTGGTGAATGCACAATTTGAACAACCTGGATATCCAGAAGGATTCTTTTCAGTATCAGGAATGTATAACTCTGAATTTCAAATGTATGACTTATCAGATTTTACACAGGATTTTGCAGAGCCTATCCCTCAACGTGCAAAATTTGATATTCTATTAAACATTGCACCATCTGAATTTATCAGAGATAAGAATGAAGTATTCTCTCTAGAAATTAGTAAACTAGGGACATTAAAGCTATTAAAAAATGGCTTGGAATATACAGCGCATAACGGAAGTTCATCTGATGTTGTTTTTGACCAATACGAGCAAGAAATTACAGAAAAGGACTTCTTTAATAATGGATTTACAACAAAATCCTTTGTTAAGCTTAGTGGTGATGGAGAAGGGAACTTAATCATCTCTTATAACGGAAGAACTATCAATACTACGTATAACTCGCAAGCAGAGATATTGAAGATGATATTTAAAGGTGCGCTGAAGAATCTACCAGACGGTTTAACTGATGAAGATTTAGAAAAAGAAAAAAAGAATCCTATGAATTGGATTAAATCTAAAGTAGATGCTATTAAAATAGTGTATCATAAATAAAGTAATGTATTACAAGGAGGAAATATAATGTTAATTGGACCATCATTAACACTTGAACAGTTAGAAGAAAAGATGCAGGATAAACTGTATGATATTAAAATGAACCGAAATAAAAAAGTAAAAGAGCTAGAAACTTTACATGCCGAACTGAATGATATTTCTAAGACAGTTTATGATGATGCATCAGACTCTCGTATTGCTAATCCTAAGTATGTAAAACTGTTTGAAGAATTTAGCGAAAAACAAAAAGAATTAAGCGAAATGGATGAAACGCAAACGTATATTGAAAGCAAACTTCAAGAGTTAGAAGATATTGAAGAACGTTCTAAAGGCAAAGGAAACATTAATAAAGCTGAAAATAAAATCACTCTAACACTGAATGATTGCTTGAAATTAGGGATTGAACTAGAAGGCTCAGTTATAAAATAAAAGGGGATATGAAAGATGGCCACAGTTGAACAGCAGCGCATGTTTAAAAACTATGAGCAAAGGCAAGAAATGCGAAGCAACTATGAAAAGGATCGCATGAAAGAAGTTAGTGTTCGTGCAAACAAAAGGGATATCTACGGAAAAGAAAACATGCTTGATCTTCCAAGGCATCGTATTTATGGAAAGTGCAGGTACTTTGAAGAATGTCCAATTGACTATAAGTGCCGTAGCTATGATTCGTCTCATGTGAAATGCCAAAATTGCGAGTTAGTAAAAACGGATAGTGTGTGTATGAAGAAGCATATACATAATCCACCTATATTCGAAAAGATGATTGCTCGTGAAACTATTGATGCAGATGAATCTAAAGAGAAGCTTAACGCTCTTTGTCAAAGACAGGTGATATGACATGAAAAGAAAATTATTAATTGCTTTAGCAGGAGCAGGTATTTTACTTGCGTCAGGCTGCTCTAAAGATGCTGAATACTTCTCGAAGATGAAAAGCATTCATCACGTTAAAGTCATTGATATAGGGACAACTACAGTTGGAAAAACTTCTTATACAGAGATTGAATATGAGTACAATGATAAAAAGAGTGAAAAAAGATTTGCTGATCATGAGGATAATGGTCTAAAAGAATACTATGACTCAGCAAAACTATTTAAAAAAGAATTGTATCTTGATTTAGTGGTAGATGAAGATGATGAGATTGTAGTTGCAGCTTTATCTAAGGAGGATCCACCTAGTGTCTTTAAAGAATAAATCAGCATGGTCAGGCATGACTTTTCATCAAATAGCTATGCAACAAGCCATGCAATCTATAAATGAGCCAGTATATTGCCGCTATTGTGGTAAAGATATAAAGCAGCCCTCAAAGGAAAGTAGTTTTTCCGCTGCTAAGTTAAATACAGGGAATTACGCAGATGAATGGGAAGTAAAAAATAACGCTCATTATAACTGCTACAAAAGAAATTACAATGGGAGATGAAAGATATGACAAACAAACCAAAGGCATTAGATTACTTCAAGAAAGAACTAGAACAAATTAAAGACGCAAGCTTACAGGCATTCTTCTACAATTCTTTAGCAGTTGCTCCAGAAAGTTTTCATAACGATGAAGAGCTAATGGAATATACAAAGAAAGCTTTCTATATTCTTCGTGGTTTCTTAGAGCAGCGTCAAGTGGTTGGCACTGTTCGTGAAGCACTATTAGGAACAACTTTATTATGCGATATCATGTTCAATGAATTTGAGGATGATATGAAAAGCCTACATACTGTTGCAGTTCGAACTTATTTAGAAAACCGAGGAATGAATGAAGAAGTTCAACAAGGCTTATGGGAAAACATGATGCGAGCTGTTGAAGCTCATAACGGTGATAAAGGTGCATCTCCATTGTTAGATGCGAAACCTGGCACAGCAGAATATGAGTTAGCTCAAGCATTTGCAGTAGCACGTATGCCTTATGTACATATTAATTGGGAGGAATTATACAATGAAGGACACAACGAAAAAGAAGCTTAAAACCACTGTATTTTGGAGTGGTATTGCATCCGCTACATTAATCTTTATACAATCATTAGCAACATTGTTTGGCTATGAGCTGCCGCAAGATACAGTTGCAAAAGTCATGGGAGCCGTAAATAGTTTATTAGCATTACTTACATTTAGTGGTGTACTCGTGAATCCAGAGCATGTTGAATCATTCCAAGTGATGGTTGCAAAAAGAAAAAAAGACTAACACTCAAATGCTCTCTATATACAGTATAGGGAGCATTTTTTATTTGTGTATCTTGTGTTTTGAAGTTCCTAAAACTATAATTAATAAAGAAATGCATTACAAAGTAAATAATCATAAATTACATACACATAAGAGAGAGGTGCTCTAAATTGCAACATATAGAGTTAAATAATGAAATAACGCAAAAGAAGAATGGTTTTTATCAGTTAGAAAAGGATCAAGAAGCTTTAGTTGCATTTATGAAGGAAGCAGAGAGTAAAACAATTCAGTTTAAAAGTATTCCTGAAAGAATCACTTATATGATTCAAAATGATTATTACTATGATGTTTTAAAAGAATACACAATGAAGCAAATTTTACATATCTACAAAATTATTAATAGTGCAGGTTTTAAGTTCCAATCATACATGGCAGCATCCAAGTTCTTTAAAGATTATGCATTAAAAACAAATGACCAAAAACAATATTTAGAAAGCTATGAAGATCGTGTAGCAATTGTTGCCTTGTATTTAGGCAGAGGAGATTTAGAGAAAGCTATTACATTAGCTAATATGATGATTAAACAAAACTACCAACCAGCGACACCAACCTTTTTAAATGCTGGTAAAAGTCGCAGAGGTGAGATGGTTTCGTGCTTCTTATTAGAATTAGATGATAGCTTAAACGCAATTGGTTTTAATATCAATACAGCTATGCAGTTGTCCAAAATTGGTGGAGGTGTAGCCTTAAACTTATCTAAACTACGTGCACGTGGTGAGCAAATCAAAGGAATTGATAATGCTGCTAGTGGTGTTATTCCGGTAATGAAGCTATTAGAAGATTCATTTTCATATGCTAATCAGCTTGGACAACGAAAAGGTGCCGGCGCAGTATACTTAAACATTTTCCATTGGGATATTATTGAATATCTCGAAACCAAGAAAATAAATGCCGATGAGAAGAATCGTATTCAATCTTTATCTATTGGTATCATCGTGCCAAGTAAGTTTTTTGAATTAGCAGAAGAAAATAAACCATTATATGTGTTTGCTCCATCCACTGTATATAAAGAGTATGGGAAACATTTGGATGACATGGATATTGATGAAATGTATGAAGAATTGGTAGCTAATCCAAATGTAAAGAAAAAACAACTGGATATTACTGCTCGTGACATGCTTATTAAAATTGCCATGATCCAATTAGAATCAGGATATCCGTATCTAATGTTTAAATCAAATGCAAATGAACAGCATCCATTAAAAGATATAGGAAGCGTAAAAATGTCTAATCTTTGTTCGGAAATCTTTCAACTGCAAGAAACATCAGAAATAAATGATTATGGTACACCTGATGTTATCCGCCGTGATATTAACTGTAATTTAGGGTCATTAAAT
The DNA here is from genome assembly GCF_038005705.1 of Bacillus sp. FSL L8-0199. Classification (NCBI taxonomy): domain Bacteria; kingdom Bacillati; phylum Bacillota; class Bacilli; order Caryophanales; family Bacillaceae; genus Bacillus; species Bacillus sp. FSL L8-0199. The sequence goes on from NZ_JBBOTS010000005.1 coordinate 189,368, forward strand.
ATCGTAAACGTAATGGAGAATAAAGAAATTCGTGAAGCAGTACACGCTGGTATGGAAGCTTTAACTTCAGTTTCAGAAATGACTGTAATAGAAAATGCTCCAACAGTTAAGAAGGCAAATGATGAGTTGCATTCAGTTGGACTGGGTGCAATGAACTTACACGGGTATTTAGCAAAAAATAAAATCGCTTATGAAAGCAAAGAAGCGAAAGATTTTGCCCGTACATTCTTTATGATGATGAACTATTATTCTATTGAGAAAAGTATGCTCATTGCTAAAGAAAAAGGAGAAACCTTTAAAGACTTTAATAAGTCTGAATATGCAAAAGGTACGTATTTTACAAAATACGAAACAACAGATTACAAGCCTAAAACTGAAAAAGTTAAAAACCTGTTTGAGGGTATTGCTATCCCATCTCAAGAGGATTGGACAGCACTTAAACATCTGGTTCAAAAGCATGGTCTATTTAATGCCTATAGACTCGCTTTGGCTCCTACGCAATCGATCAGTTATATTCAGAATGCAACATCAAGTGTAATGCCTATTGTGAATCACATTGAGTCAAGAACATATGCAAATGCAACGACATATTACCCAATGCCATATTTATCTAAAGATACATTCTGGTATTACAAATCAGCATATGATATTAATCAATTCAAGCTAATAGATTTAATTGCAGAGGTCCAAGAGCATATTGACCAGGGGATCAGTTCAATCTTATATGTTAATAGTGATGTTTCAACTAAAGAATTAGCACGCTATTATATATATGCTCACAAAAAAGGATTAAAAAGTTTATATTACACAAGAACAAGAAAACTAAGCGTAGAAGAATGCACATCTTGTGCGGTCTAAAGAAAGAGGGATAAAAGAATGCAAGCAGTTAACTGGAACAAAAAAGAAGACGAATTTAGTTTAATGTTTTGGAAACAAAATATATCTCAGTTTTGGACAGAAGAAGAGATTGCTGTTTCTACAGATAAAAACACTTGGGTTCATCTCTCTGCAGAAGAACAAACAGCTTACAAGCGTGTATTAGGTGGTTTAACACTTTTAGATACGAAGCAAGGTGGCGAAGGGATGCCACTTGTACTTGTTCATCTTGAAAACTTACAGGCGAAAAGTGTATTAGCTTTTATGGGTGCTATGGAAGAAGTACATGCGAAGAGTTACAGTCATATTTTCACAACGTTAGCAACCGAAGAAGAAATTGATGATATCTTTGAATGGGTAGATCAACACCCGCTGCTAACGAAAAAGGCAGAAATAATTACTGGATATTATCGTCGCTTATTAAAGCCTGAAGTAACGAAAAAAGAGTTATACATGGCAATGGTAGCAAGCGTATTCCTAGAAAGTTATTTATTCTATAGTGGTTTCTTCTATCCGCTTTATTTAGCTGGCCAAGGAAAAATGACTGCTAGTGGTGAAATTATTAACTTAATTTTACGTGATGAAAGCATTCACGGAGTATTCGTTGGCATACTAGCGCAGCAATTATTTGCTCAAATGGAGTCGGAAGAACAAAGAGAAGTACGAAAAGAAACAATGGACCTATTGCTTGAACTGTATGAAATTGAGCTGGCTTATACGGAAGAAATCTATACGCCTATTAACTTAGTAGAAGATGTGAATGCTTTTGTTAGATATAATGCAAATAAAGCCCTTATGAACTTAGGTTTAGAATCATACTTCAAAGAAGAAGAGATTAATCCAATTGTTCTAAATGGTTTACGTACAGATACAAAGAATCATGACTTCTTCTCTGTTAAAGGAAATGGCTACGTAAAGGCAACAAATGTAGAGAAGCTAACTGATGAAGATTTCATTTTCAACTTCGACAAATAATGTAATGCATTTCAAAAAAGAGGGGATACACCCTCTTTTTTATTGTATAATAGAGTTATTGCAAGGAAATAAAAGAATGATTAAGGATGGTTCTGCATGGAATTAGTTTCTCATTATAAACACCGTAAGCCCCTCACTAACATGAGATGGTTCTTTAAAAGCAATTACGTAACGGAAGCAGTATTCATAAAGAAACAAGCCAAGCCACAAGAATTAGTAAGTAAATATTTACGCATTACAAATATCAAAAAATATGGTGGTCTTCCACTAGCAGCATAGGGGTGGTTTATATGGAATTAGTATCAAAAATTCTTGAGATTCAATCAAAGAAAGTAACAACACATTTTAATGGTTCAGACATAGCGATATTCATTAAGGGAAAAAAGGTTGGGACTGCTCAGTCCCTTTCAGGCACTCTTGTTAGATCTGTGCCTAGACAGGAACGTACTCAGGTAAAAAATCCTATTACTGGATCTTTTAAACTCAGCAATAAAGCATTTAATCTTCTTACAGATCATGAGCGTAATCAGCAACAATCTTCAATAAGAGGCTTATCAGCAGTTGCATTCGAATTCGATGAATTTATTGATAATTAGAAAGGAGAACTTATATGGAGTTAGTTTCTTGCTATCTTAATAAAAACATAAGCCATATCTATGAAGAGATAGAAAATTCATTTATAGAAGCATTTTTCCCAAAAGGTCTAAGACCGTATCAAAAATTAATGCTAAGGGCTCATATCAACAAGTCAAAGGATGGTTTATATGAGTAAACAATTTGAGATAACAGTAGCGGATTTGTATGACTTTAAATCTTGTCCATTACGGTTTAAATTTACAGAGATTGATAAAGTTTGCAAAAAGATTACAGCAAATGATGGTATTCGAGAAAGTATACAATCTGTATTGAATTATTATTATTTTCACTTAAAAGGCGGAACACAATTAGGATTCGATGAGCTAAAAGAAAAGTTAAGTAGTATCTGGTATGGAAATCTAGATATATATGATATACATGTAGGCGGCAAAGCTGAACAAAGAAAAAAAGAATTAGAAGCAATTGATATGCTATATACCTTCTACCGACAGCAAAGATATGAGCCAGATCAAGTCTTAGCATCCAATTTGGATTTTCGCATACCATTTGGAAATGATTTTTATGTTAGAGGAAACATCCCGGTTGTACGTGATACAGCAAGAGGTGTTGAAATCGCAGTATATAAAACAGGTAAAAGTAAATATGATGATTTTTGGCAGAAAACTGATATGGGTTTAACTCTAATGGCAATGGCATATCATTCTATGTTTAAGCAGGAGATAGATAGTATAGCAGTACATATTCTTCGTAAAGGAACTACTCATTTTGTTACAAGGAAACGAATGGACTATAAACGCTTATATAAAACAGTTGATTTAGTAAAAGAATCTATGGAAAAAGGATGGTTTTATCCAAGAGAAACCTTTGCTTGTGATAAATGTCCAGCTAAAAATTTATGTATGGAATGGAGATAATAATATGTTTAATAATCCACTAGAGAAACCTACTATGACAATTAAACCTAAACGTACGGGTCCAATGAAGAAATCCCCTGCACCATGTAAACACGAATATATCTATCAGGAATCAATTAGAACTGCCAAACCAGAAGGCCCCTGGAATACACATTGGAAAAAAGTGAATATATACTACTGCAAACATTGTTTAGAACAAAAACATACGACAGATCAGGATTGGTCAAGAGAAAAGCCATCTTGGTATTAAGGAGTGAATAAGATGCATTATATAGCTAAGCAGCCAGATGAAGATTATGCAATTGGGACTTTAGAAGAAGGAGTTCTTTTTTATAATATGAACTGCTTTTCTGCTTCAAGATGGTTATTAAAACATACAGATGGAAATTGCAAAATGATTACGTTTGAAGAAGCCTTATCTATTGAAGCGGAGAAAAGAGGGTCAGGTGCAGTTGAATATATGTTAGGAGAATTAGGTTATGAAAAACATACAGCAGAGGAATAAATCAAGAGCAAGTTGGAATGAGTATTTCATGAAGCTGGCAGAAGATGTAGCAGAAAGAGCAACCTGCAATAGGTTAAAGGTTGGAGCTGTTATTGTAAAAGATAATCGAATCATTGGAACAGGATATAACGGTAGTGTACATAATCAAGAACATTGCACAGATGATGGATGTCTACTTAATGATCAAGGCAGATGCATATTATGTATTCATGCTGAAATGAATGCTATTTTAAATGCAGATCGTAGTCACTTAAAAGGAAGTACGTTGTATTGTACGCATATGCCATGCGAAAATTGTGCGAAGCATATTGCACAGGTGGGAATAGTTAAAGTTATTTATCAGCATGAGTATAAGAACAAATATAATCAATACTTTTTGAATATGCTGGAGGTAGAACAATATGTTAAAGCTCTTTAAAGTTTGGAAGTGTAAGAGAAAAGGAACACATGAATATTCATTTGTAGACAGCAAATGGGAAGGTCCTAAAAAATATAGGATAAAAGTTCACACAAGAGTATGTAGTGCATGCGGTTCAATTAAAAAGATTGTAGTGTGATTGAGTATGGAGCTAGTTAAAGTTTATTTAGACTTAAATGCTAAAGCAAAAAATAACTTATTTTTAAGTATGCATCTTTCTGCTGATTCGCATAGAAATCAAGGTATACGTACATGGCATAGACCCGCTCCGCCAACTTATGTTATGGGAAGTACGATGCCAGTTGGCTTTTCTCGTAGTAGGGAAGCAAATATTCAAGATCAATCAGTTGAACCTTCATTAAATACCATAAGTGACTTACTAGAGTCCTTAGGAGATGAAACAAATCGCACACCGAGCTCAACGATACCAGGTCTAGGAACTAGGTATGTAGACCAAAGAATAAATGAAACAAAAGAAGAATATAAAATAAGAAAAAAGAAAAACTCTTTATGGAATAATATGCAAATAGAAATAGGGATGGTTATAGTTTTCATTATACTTATGGCCCTAACCAAACTAGCCGTAACAATATATAGTGCGCTATGATAAAATAGTAAAAAAGGATACAGGGAATTCCAAGGAGGAATTTCCATAATGTTTAAAGCAGCAGACTATGTAGTAAGGCAAGTTGTATCTCCTGAAATAGGAAAAGACCTAATTGATTGGGGACTTAAAGCTATTGGAGTGGAATTAGCTTGGCAGAAAACTAAAGGGGAAGGTATTAAAGTTGCTATTCTTGATACAGGTATTGATGAAGATCATCCTGATTTAATAGATAATGTGAAAGAGTATATAGACTTTACTAATTCACCTAGCCAATATGAAGATATGCAAGGACATGGAACTCATGTAGCAGGTATTGTAGCCGCAATGGACAATGGTATAGGAATGGTTGGTGTCGCACCTAAAGCAGAATTATATTGTGCTAAAGTACTAGGCGACAATGGAAAAGGCGGATTTGAAGCAATGATTCGTGGTATCAAATGGGCCATAGATCGTAAAGTAGATATTATTTCTATGAGTCTAGGAACATCTAGCCGACCACCAGAAGTGTTATATCAAGTTATTAAACAAGCTACAGCACAAGGAATCGTATTTGTAGCAGCTACAGGAAATGAGAATAGTCAGGTTTGTTATCCGGCTGCATATGATGAAGTAATAGCTGTATCAGCTGTAGATGAAAACATGCAACATCCACAGTTTTCAAATCATGGCATAGAGAATGAAATTTGTGCTCCTGGTGTAAATATCCTATCTACATATAAAGAAGGGCATTACGCACGTTTATCTGGAACATCAATGGCAACACCAATTATATCTGGTGCAATCGCACTTATTCTTGCACGTTATAAACAACTACATAATGGTGCGAAACCTTCCGTTTCAGCAGTACATGAACTATTACAACATATGGTTAAAGACCTTGGTGCACAAGGGCGAGATGAGGTATATGGTGCTGGAATTATCAACTTAGCACTACTTCCATAAAAGACAGGTTTTATGCCTGTCTTTTTTATTTTTTTATGCTATAATGAAGCGTATGAAAGGCATTACAAATAAGGTGAAGAAAAATGAAGGAAACAAAAGAAAACTATAACTATCCTTTCCCTAGAGGGGCAAGAGCCACAGGGAAAACTAATATGCATTTTGCTATATTTTTAGCCAAAACTTTTAAAGTCCCGGTTACAGCTACAGCAATTGAAATTATGATAGGAGATGAAAACGATGAGTCCAATGATTAATATTATAGAAGACCTTGATAAAGGTATTGATATGAAAGAGTTAGCACAGAAACCAGTAATTAAGGAGAGTGAAGAAGATGAGCAATCCAACTCAGCCAAGAATCGGGATTAGAAAAAATTTTATGAGGGAAAGCCAAGCAGCCGAGCTAGAAAACAATGATAAAATTGTTATCTTAGATCAGAAGGCTGATAATGGCATAGAAACAATTGACTTAATTCTAGAGCCAGACAAACTAGAGCAATTATCTAGTAAGTGCAGATTAACATTTGAAGAGTATTGTGAAGTAATTAATACACTCATTGAAGAAGAAGAAAGTGAGTGGGATGACCTTCGCATGAAGGATCAAATTAACATTACTCGTGATGCATTGCTGCAGGCGACTATTCTGAAGTATGCCAAAAATGAATACAGCATTGATAAAGACCATTACAATGGCAGGGATTTCAATTACATAAAGCGTTATGATAAACAAGGTGGATTCCTTGGAGAAGCGATGGTTTTATCATTGACTGCAATCCAAATGATGAATATGAAGGTGAATTATTAATATGAGACAGTCACTAATTCTACCAATGATGATGTTCGGCACATTTACAAGAAAACGAGCCAAAAGAGATGAAAACGGAAAGACAATTAAACTTGCAAATGGCAAGAACCAAATGAAGAAAGTAAAAGTAGTACATAGTGAAGCGAATGGGGATTCAGGCGTTTATCCCAGTGTAAATGAAATCTATGTCAGAATGGCAAAAGGTAGACAAAGATACAGCGACCCTGCTTTTCAGTTATTTGATAAATGGCAAGCGTTCGTCCAAATGTGGATGCAAGAAACAGGGTGGCAAACAACTGATAAGCAGAAGGTAATTGTAGAGCTTACAGCTTACTTCCCTAATGATAAGAAAACACGTGATACACATAACGCCTTTAAGATGATGATGGATGCATTTACTGGTCTTATTTATAAAGATGATGAGTTTGCATTACCAAGAGTTATGGATTTTCACCGTGTAAAGGATGATGAAAAGCCTTACTTTAAAATAGATATTTACACAAAAGAAGAAGAAAATATTGTATTAATGGAGCGATTAGCTGATAAGGAGTAACAACGAATGAGTACAATTACATCAAAGGATACACAAGTCTTGTTATACCAGCAGACAGGTATATCTGAACCACTCGTAAAAGAATATGAAAATTTTCTAAACAAGTATTACACCCTACTAACAAAAGATGCAATTAATTTTAGGAATTATGATATCCGTTGTTTCTTATCTTGCTTTATCAACAATAAAGGTGTTGTAAAGAATCTAAAAAAAGGTAAGTTTCATTCGCAAGAATCCATTAAACAAGCTTATAAAGCATTAAATTATTTGAAGTGGATATTTCGCAATCATACCAAGGATGAACTAAAGTCCGAATTGCTAATTCCTTTTTTATTATGCGCTCGCCACTATAAGGAGCAAGGAAGTTCCTTTAAGAAATACATATATGTATCTTATAAATTTATGCTGAAAAGATATATTGATGGTATGAACCAAGATTTATTAGATCATAGTGATATGCTCTATAAAAGTAATCATACAAATGAAGATGATGCAGAAACACTAGAGGAAGCATTAGATAAGCTAGAGAGTAAAAACCTTAGTATATTAGAGATAGAAATGCCTACAGGCTTAGAACTTAGTCATCCAAAGTGGATTCATGGAGATTCATCTCAATTCCCTTTCAGTGAACTAAAGAGTCATGAGCGTTACATCCTTGCAAAATACTACTATGAAGGATATACAGACAAAGAAATAGCAAGAATGCTTCCATATCATTCAAAATCTATCCATCGCATTAGAAAAAGAATTGAATTACAATTACAAAACATGTTAAACAAAGGGGAATTGAAATGTCTAAGAATGCCAAACAGAATCCATTAGAAGTATTAGAAACGCCTCTAGTAGCTCTTGTATGCTCAAATAAAGAAAAACACTATGGAATCTACACAGAGGGCGTTAAATTAGGGGATGTGGACTTCCAAGATGAGCTTATACGAATAGGTAATCTTTTTATACCACATAAATGGTTTGATTCAATCGCAGCATGCAATGAGGAGAATCTGAAAGAAATCAAAGAAAAGCTTGAAATTTCTTAATATTCCTTCTGTTTCCTGTTGTTTGCTTGCTATTCTTATTGTATAATTAATAATGAAATGCATTACATACAAAGGGATTGAGTGTAATTGACAGTATTAGGACCTTTAATTAATCAACATTACAGAGAACAACATAAAAATGGCACAAGACCAATGAGAAAGCTACATCCTTCAACAATTGGAATGTGTCAGAGAAAAATAGTCTTTGATATGTTGATGCTTCCAAAAAGCATGCCAGATGACCAGCTAATGAGGATTTTTGAGAATGGTCATTCTCTTCATGAAAGATATGAAAATCTATTTCAAGATATGGGGATTCTGGTGCAAAATGAAATGAAAATTGAAACAGATGATATTAGTGGCCATACAGATGCATGGATTCGAATCCATAGCTTTGAAAACCCACAGGGTCAAGATTATCTAGTAGAACTAAAAAGTGCATTTAGTAAAAGCTTTGAGTGGATGGCGAAAAATAATTTGCCTAAAAAAGAGCATAAAGATCAACTTACATTCTATTTGCACTTGGTAAGGAAACAAGGTCTATTAATTGATAAAGGTATTATTTTTGTAGAAAATAAAGATACTCAAGAAATATGGGAATACCAGCTTTCATATGACGAAAGATTAGGTGCTCAGTTAGAAGAAAAGGCAAAGTGGTGCATTTCTTTAGCAAAAGAAAGAAAAGCTCCTCCAATTCCTCCAAAACACACACCAAGTTATTATAAGTGCTCACAATGTGATTTTAATTTTTATTGCCATGCAGACAGTAAAAAAAGAGATGGCAAACAAAGATATCCGATCCCGTTTAACTTTGGCAGTAAAGCATACTATGATTCTTTTAGAGTTATACATGCAATTCAAAACAACCAAGCAATTCCTAATGTAATTGAGGGAGATACAAATGGTGAACTCGCTACAGAAACAGAGCGTAACAATTATTTACCTCCAACTGAAGAACCGCAGGAATTGATAGATAAGTATATTAAAAACATTTCAGTTTAGTCAAAGGATGGGAAATTATTTATGAACAACAATATTCATTTCGTAGATATCGGATTTTCAAATTATGTAGATGCAGGTAAAATTTTAACGGTAAATCGACCAGATTCTTCACCAATTAAACGTGCATTACAACAAGCAAAAGAATCTGGTCGTTTTCTTGATTTAACACAAGGCAAGAAAACAAGAAGTATTATCACACAATCGTCTGATACAGGTTTGATTTTCACAGCTTCTGCTGTTTTAACCTCAACAATTATGAATCGTATTCGTGAATCAGAAGCAAAGCAATTAAAACGAAATGCTGAAAAAGCATCAGATAAAGCTATTTTAATAGCTAATGAAGAAGTAAGTGAAACAATAAATGAGTAATTAAGTGCGAAGGAGAAAGAGAATGTGCAGAGGATGTCATTTACATGTTCACAGTGAAGAAAGCATATTAGATGGACTAGCTAAGGTAAAACAATTAGTAGCCAAAGCTAAATCGATTGGAACAACCGCCCTTGGTATTACTGATCATGGTGTATGTGGTGCGATACCGGATTTCATTGCAGAATGTTTGGCGAATGGAATTAAGCCAATTCCAGGATGCGAAGTATACACTACAAAAAATCGTTTAATAAGAAAAGAAGAGATGGCAGCAAAACGTATTGAACTATGTAAGAAATACATGCTGACTGATAAAAAAGGAAAGCCAAAGTTGAAGGTTCTCCGTGATTTTATTCGTAAAGTAGATAAAGATAAAAATGCTTTTGATGAAGATGTTCATACAATCTTAAAAGACTATCTAATGTCTATGGGACAAGAACCTGAACAAACATTAGATTTGTTTTCAGTATATGCAGTTGACCTTGAAGAAGAGTCAGCTCCTGAGTTACCAGAAACACCTGAAGAGAAGATTGAAGCATTTAGAAAAGATATTATCGACTACATAGATCACGGGAACTTTCATATGGTTCTTCTAGCAATCAATAACAAAGGACTGGAAGACTTATATGAAATTGTATCGGATGCTCATATCAATGGTTTCTATTCTGATCCTCGGACTGATTTGGCTTATATCCGTGATAGGGGTCTTGGTAATAACATTATTGCTACTTCTGCTTGTCTTGGTAGTTATTTTAGCCAATTGGTGTTGGCGGGACGCATTGAAGAAGCAAAAGAACACATTCAAGAATGTAAAGACACGTTTCATGAATTTTATTTGGAAAAGCAAGCTACTGAAATTCCTAAACAACTTTACGTTAATGCTATAATAGATCAACTTGCTGCAGAAACAAATACACCTAAGATATTAACAACAGATGTGCATTACGCAAATAAAGAAGATAATGAAATACATGATGTTTTGGTAACTTCCTCTATCGGAAAATGCATTGATGATGAGAGTAGACTTATATACGCTCATGAATTCTGGATGAAAACAGAAGAAGAGATGTTAGCAAAATGTAATGATATTGAAGCATGGGAAAATACCATGAGAATTGCCGACAAGGTAAATGTTACTTTGCCTAAAGAACCATTATTCCCTAAATTTATTGTAGATGGCTCAGAGACAGTTGAAGAGTTATTAAGAAAAAAAGCTTGGGATGGCTTGTTTGAAATGGCTTTAACAGATGGTATTGATGTAAATGAATACTCCAAGAGACTGCAATATGAATTAGATGTTATCTGTTCTGAAGGATTTCAAGATTACTTCTTAATAGAAGAAGATATGATTGATGCCACTGTAAAGGCAGGTTTTCTAGTAGGGCCAGGGCGTGGTTCTGGAGCAGGTTCACTTGTATGTCGATGCTTAAAAATCACTTGGTTAGATCCTATTAAATATGACCTATTATTTGAGCGCTTTTTAAATCCTGAACGTGCTGGATATCCTGACCTTGATGTAGATTACAGTTATGAAGGAACTCGATTTGTATTAAATCATATGAAACAAAAATATGGAACTGATAAGGTTGCACAAATCGGGACAAAAGGTACATTAGCCGCTAGAGCTGTATGTCGTCGTACAGGGAAAACACTTGGATTCGATGCAGCAACTAAAGATGCTTTTGCAAAAGCGATTCCATCACGACCAGGTATTACATTAAAAGAAGCGTATGCTGAGGAGTCAATGGTACAGCAATATGCACAAATGTATCCTAAGTGGTGGGAAGCAATGCTTGCTTTAGAAGGTCATGTTTCACAGGTAGGTGTTCATGCTGGAGGAATTGTTCTTTCTCCTGAACCACTTACAAAAGTTACACCACTTCGAACTGATAGTGAAGGAATTGAAACCACTCAATATGATATGGTTTGGATTGAGAAACTCCTTGTGAAATTTGATGTACTTAAAGTAGAAACACTTGATGTAGTAAAGAAAACTTTAGAGTTTGCAGGATTATGGGGAAAAATGAATATCTACCGAGATATTAATATCAATGATCCTCTTGTATTCGAGCGAGTATATAATGCTTTAAATTTATCAGGAATCTTCCAATGTGAGTCTGATTTGTTCAAAAAGATTATTTCTGAAATGAAGCCCAACTCATTTGAAGATATTTCGGTAATTGTTGCACTTGGACGTCCTGGACCATTAGACCTAATTCCTACATACGTTGCTCGTAAGTGGGGTAGGGAAGAAGTGAAATATCCATTCAGTGCTTTAGAGCCAGTTTTGAAGGAAACTTATGGTGTTTGGGTTTATCAAGAACAGATAATGCAAGCTTCAAGGATACTAGGTGGATTGACTTTAGGACAAAGTGATATGATTCGAAAAGGCGTATCAAAGAAAAAACATGACTTAATGAATAGATGGATAGATTTAATGATTTATGGAAGTGAAGAATACAAGAAGAGACATGCAGAGCTTGTTTTACAGTATCCAAAAGATGCTGAAGGTAATTCTACAGTTCCATTAAATGATGAAGGAAAACCTACCCTTTGGGTTGATTATGATTATGCGAAACAACCAGATGTAGAAGGAGCAATTAATCGTGGGTTTGATGAACAAACTCTACTTCAGATAAAAATTGATTGGATAAAGTTTGGTAACTATTGCTTTAATAAAGCACATTCAGCTGCATATGCAATGTTATCTGTCGTTACAGCATGGTTAAAATGCTACTATCCTGTTGAATTTATGGCAGCACTGTTAACCTTCTCAGAAGGAAAGAAAGATAAGAATAATAAACCTAAAAACATTCATTATATGAAAGAGTGTGAAGAGATGGGTATTACAATTCTACCTCCAGATATTAATGAATCAATGGCAGGATGGACACCTATCAAAACAAAAGTAAAAGATATATTCTTGGCTAATTCATTTGCTGACTTTACAACAGAAACCATTAATGAATCAAAAGAAATACGTTATGGGTTATCTAGTATAGCAGGTGTAAGTGGTGAAACTGTAGATGAAATTATTCATAACCGTCCTTATAAATCTGTTGAAGATATGCTACTAAGAGTTGATGGGTCAAAGGTAAATAAGACTAAGGTTACTGCACTGATAAAGTCTGGTTCTTTTGATAACCTAAGTAAAAATCGAAATCTCTTACTAAGAAACTACATGCAATCCCGCAATGAAGCGTATGAACATATTCCTAAAACAACTAATAAAGGTGACATTGTTGATTTTGAAAAAGAATGTTTTGGTGTGAGCATTACAATTAAATCTAAATGGGAAAAGTTAGAGGAAGGTAAGAGTGCTCAATTTACCGGAGTTATTCGTTCAGCAGAAAGTTGGAAAGCTCGTACTGGAAAAACACACTATACACTTTCATTAGAAACTCAAGAAGAAGTAATCATGGTTACAGTATGGGGCTATCTGATGGAGAAGCATCAACAAGCACTAAGATTAGGTAATAAAGTAACAATCAAAGGGGAGAAAAGCCGAGATAAACTTACAGCTAATTCTTTCAAATTACTTGTTGATATGTATGAAGTTGAAATGCCAGCATAAGAAGGGGATTATATGAAGTCGTATATAAAACATCTATTTCATGTTACTGTTCGATCACTGAAGCGAAAGACTTTCATAAAAGATTTTAAGCACTGGTGGAAGTATAAGTACGAAGATCGCCCTTACTAAAATCATGAGGTGTATAGATATGGAAGGAAAAGAATTAGTAACATCCTACTTAAAAAACAATTGCACATATAAGCTATGGATTCGTGACAAAAAAGGAAAAACATTCGAACTAACACAGCAGGGTGTCTCATTAAAACCGCATCCTGCTTACATGGGGTGCTATGCGCTTAGTATTAAAATAGATAAAACGTATTTTCAGAATGCGCTTCACCTTGCTGATATAAAAGATATTGCAAAGGCGGTACCGACTATTGTAGAAGAAAACGGTCTAAAAGAGATAAAAGGACTAAAAATAACCAATATTTCCATTTCTGAACACGAAAATTTCACGTACCTGATTGGAATAGGATCCAAAATAATTTAAAGAAGGAGATAGGGGAAGTTGAATCTTGTTGAAAAGTACATTGATTTGCACACTTTTGATATAGATAAACAAATAGAAAGCTGCCTTATCTCTTCTAAGGTTGCAGCGGTATTCACAATTGATGGTTTAAAATACGTAGTTGCCTGCAGTTCTGCCCAAGTCGAGAGGAAATTTGAACCTCGTCCAGATTTTCAGTCATACGACTACAGACTGCCACCAGTAAGAGGGTTATCAACTAGTGTTATTACATTAACATTGTTAATTGAACCTTATTTACATAATATGATTATTGATAACAGTGATGGTGTTTTTGTACAACTATACCATCAAAATCAAGACAATAGGTGGCACGCTAACTTTATTGCTAGTTGTGTAAAAAGTACACAACTATTCTCACATTCTAGCTGTGATAATTATTTTAATGACCTGTTATCCGTCCAAATGATATTTAATACGGATTCTATTCCACTAGAATAAAAAAATATATGATATAATAAATGTAATGCATTACATTATAAATAGGAGGGAATTATGGAGTTAACACAACCATACTTAGATTACCAAGCAAAAGTAAATCGAGAACTAGAATTAAAGGGAAATCTTCTCGTAAAGCTAATAGAAACAACAGATGAAAGCTTTGTCCCACAACGTAAATATCCAAGTGACGCTGGATTTGATTGTCGTGCTCGAATCAAAGAATCTATTGTTATTGAACCTGGTAAAAGGGCTTGTATTCCATTAGGTTTCGGCATTAATATTCCAATGCATCATACTGGAGATTTACGTCCTCGTAGTGGTCTTACTAAGAAAAATGGAGTAATGGCTGCTTATGGAACTATTGATACAGGTTATACAGGAGAGGTGCAAGCCAACATATTTAATCTTGGTGATGAACCCTTTTATATTGAACCAGGAGATCGTATTGCACAATTAGTTGTATCACCGCTTGCTAAGCCTAATAAAGGATTCCTTTCTACAATTATTGATGCATTTAGAACTCTATTCAAAGGAAAAGCAAACCATGTAGCTACTATGAAACTGGTAGATGAACTAGTAGAACTAGAAAGAAAAAATAGCGGTTTCGGTAGCACAGGTGTAGCTTAATAAAATTAAGGAAGATGGTGTAAGAATTATGGGTTTTAAAATGAAATATGAAATCGAAAAACAATACTTAACATCTGGCTCAAAACGTCGCTCTGGAGCTAAGATGCCTGGTGTTAAATTCATGGTTGCACATGATACAGGAAATCCTACATCTACAGCGCAAAACAATGTAGATTATTATCAAAGAAGCCGCAATGAGATGTCAGCATCTGCACATATCTTTGTAGATGATAAGCGCATCATTGAATGTATTCCATTCTTAACAGGAACACCTGAAAAGGCATGGCATGTACTTTATAATGTGACAACAGATAATCGAATGTTTGGTGGCGATGCTAACGATTATGCTGGCGGAGTTGAATTATGCTTCGGTGGAAAGATTGATGGAGAAGAAGCGTATAAGCGTTATATTTGGGTACTTGCTTATTCTTGTTATAAGTTTGGTCTTAATCCAGCTAATTCTATTACGGGACATGAAATTTTAGACCCTGCACGAAAAGTTGATCCTAGCCAAGGTCTTCGTACAATGGGTAGAAGTTACTCTCAACTTTTAAAAGACATTGTGCGTGAATACAATAGCTGCATTAACGGTGGGGAAGATGTAGTAATTTCTGAGCCTCAACCACCAGCAGGCGGTAGCGGTGAACCTATCGGTAAAGTAGTAATCACAGCAACAGCAGTAAGACTCCGTGACCGCCCAGGTATGGATGGACATACATTAAGATTGTTAGATAACGGAACAGAATGGGCTGTATTCTATAAGCAAGGCGATTGGTATTGTCTTGGTGGTGAACGTCAATTCTGTACTGCTAATCCTGAATTTGTTAAATTCATTCCTTATGGGAATAACTCAGGAACATCAACTTCTGGTTCAAGTAATGGACTTCCAGATGGAATCTTGAAAAAAGGAGCAAGCGGTGAAGCTGTTCGAGCAGTACAAAACGCATTAGCAAGTGTATATTTCTATCCTGATAAAGGTGCACCTAATCATGGTTGCGATGGGTTCTATGGAGATAAAACAGTAAATGCTGTATATCGTTTCCAATCTGTTTACTGTAGTAATGCTGATGGCATCTATGGTCCAGAAACAAAACGTAAACTCATTGAGCAAATGAATAAATAATAACAATAAATGCGTGGGGATTTTCTAGGAAGTTTTCACGCATTTATTAATAAAAGGAGTGTACAAGTAAATGAAGAGAAAATATGGTTCCACTAAGGTTCCTTATGAGTTTCTAAAAGGTAACTTAGGTATACCAGCAGATTGCAATATCGATTCAGTGCAAAACATTCAAAACAGAAGATTAATTGAAATTTTTTATTCTAATGATGAAAGTGAAAACCTTACTCATAGATTAACTTGGCCACATGAAGATGGCACATTAGTTGTTACCAACCACCTCGAACTCAATCCTATTATTGAGCACATGAGACAATGCGTAAAAGACTTTGATGAAATGCAAAAGAAAAGAGAGCATAATCATGAAGATCCAACTTCAGATTAATTGGTTTGCTGTACTTCATAAAATTAGAATTCTAATGCTAGTTGGCATCTTTTATGCACTCTATCATTATACAAGTCCAGTCTTCGCATTTATGTTTGCTTTTTATTTTATATATAGTGACCTTACAGATATTGAATCTTATATAAGTGAGACAAATGAAAGAGGAGATGCATCATGGAAAAATACTTGGCACAAACGCAAGCCCTTTTAGGAATGATACAAGCTACCATTTCTGAAGAAGAATTAAAACGATCAGTTGCAGCAGGGGAAGAAATGTGGGAAGAAATCAGGAAAATTACAGACAAATATGGGTTAAATGTTCAAGAAATGTTAAACGCAACACTAAGCTGCCACTCAACAATTCTTGATGCTGTTAATGAACAGATTAGCGAAACAAAAAAGGAAATGGGGATATAGGAATGTATAGCAACAAGCATTCAGATTTGATAACCCGATCAAATAAGATTTTTTGCTTAATAGGTCCATCTGGAACGGGTAAAACAGCGATAGCTGATAGCATCAATTTACCAAAAGTTATCTCCTATAGAACAAGGCAACCAAGAGAGGGGGAAGTTGATGGAGTAGATGGTCATTTTATCAATAAAGATACTTTCTTAAAAATGGATCAAGAAAATCTATGGATTGCCAAAACACTATACAGTGGACATTACTATGGAATAACACAAGGAGAATTAATGCCCCTTGAAGAGAAGCCAATGATATATGTAATAGATTGGGATGGGATTCTTAAATTAAGAAAATCCCTAGACCGAATACAAGGCTATGACTCATCTCAAATTGTTACTATTTTTATTAACACATCTAGAGATGACTTAGAATATAGAATGATCAAACAAGGCAGAGATAAAACAGAAATTAAAGCTAGGTTAGACCGCATTGACCGAGACAAGAACGTAAGCAAAAATTGTGATTATATTATACAAAATCAGCAAGGACACTTAAACGCAACAATTACTGAGATATTAAAGATTATCATCGAGGAAAGTTTCCATGCCACTAAATAATAGTGAATACGAAATTAAAATAAATGAAAACACTCTAAAATTTACAATCTTCAAAGATGGACAGAAACTACCATTTGAAGATTTTCAAAATATATCCTGGTCACTACAAGGTGCCTTAGCAAGTATTAAAAGAACAGAAGCTGAAATTAAAAGAAGGGAGAAAGAAAATGAGATCACTAAATCATCGCACTAAATCTGCTATAAATTTTTCAATTGCACTGATCTTATCAATTATTTTTGCATTTGTAAGTAAGCCATTTAATTTCTGGTATACTATCTATTTCTTAATCATTGCCGCAGTTAGTTTAATAGGACTTATTACTAGTATATATATGCAAGTAAAATCAGACCTCACATCTCATACTAATATAGTAGACGATGGACGAGAAGAGAAATAAAGAGCCTACACAATATAGGCTCTTTTTTATGAATCCATAAAGTAATCCCCTGCCAAAAACGACAGGGGATTACGTGCGATTACATCTATTAATTTAATTAAGATAATTATAACAAATGAAACAATAGGATACAAGTATTGTTTTTTAGCAAAGCTTGTAAAATTATGTCTTCACAGTTTGTAGTAATTTGTGCTAAAATGGAAATGCGATTACACTGTAGCAGAGGGACTGCTATGTCCAATGGGACAAGTCTATCCTCATGCTAACGTTTGTTTAGTCGCACCTAAAAATAGAGTGCGTTTTTTTGTGCACCAAAAAAGATCTTTGAAAAAATAATACATGTTGACATAAAAAAAGAACCTTTTCGTTGGGAGCGAAAGGGTTCTGGTAGAGAGTTGCCGTAACTCACCAAATAAAGGTGAGTGCTATCACATATGTAATGATAGTATAACGGAAATTCTCTGTCATTGTCAACGCAATGGGAGGAGAAAAAA
>NZ_JBBOTS010000006.1:0-63082 GCF_038005705.1 Bacillus sp. FSL L8-0199
CTCTTCCGTTTTGTACGAAATGCCCCAAAATGTATTAAGCGGTCGTATGCTCCATAATTTTGTTGGGACATCTTCATATTTCCAATAAGCGATGCCGTTTTTATTCTTCTTTGCTTCAATATCTAAAGCTACTTTGCTCATTAAAGGGTTAGGGCCAATCCCTATTGTGCATTCGATCCGTGTTTTCGCATATATTTCACGTTTAAATTTCAATGCGAATTCATAGGGGTCATTAGCAAATAAATGAATGCTATCGGTAATGTCCATAAAAAATTCATCGATGCTGTATTGGTGAAAATCCTCAATAGGAACGTACTGCAAAGCTAACTTTGTTATGTAATTAGAGCATTTAATGTAAGTACCCATAATTGGATTTACAACAAGAATGTCTTTTCTGCGAGGAATCTCGTATAATCTGGCCATCTTCTTTACACCCAATGCCTTTAATGGTGGAGTGGCAGCTAGAACGATTGAACCGTTTCTATTTACATCACCGACTACAGCCAATTTTGTATACATAGGATCTAACCCCATTTTGATGCAACTTACAGAAGCGTAAAAGCTACGTAAATCCACACATAAGATGATTCTATTCGGTAAGATAGAATAGTCATACACTGTTATTCCTCCCTAAAATAAAAGAACGTTTGTTCTTATTATATACAAACTTACGTTCTGCTATAAAGAGTTTTTTTCTTAACGTACGAAATTCGCGTTATATTGGTGGGACCCCATGAAGGACATACTACATAGTTTCACCCTTCTTTACCACTCATATCATAATAAGGTGATTTCTTATGTGTGTGATGTTCATAATTGTGTACAGTTAACTTAAATATGTCCATCATTATATCCTCCATACCAGCTTACAATGCTACAAAAATAAAAAACTAACTTTTGGATAAAGTTAGTTTTCTAGAATTCTAATATTCTTTCATATGTTTTCATCAAATTTATTTAAAAATTATACAGTCACTTTTTCTTTTTCAATTCGCTCATATTCATGCTCTAATACTAATTCAGTTAATGTTTCATATTTTGTTTCTAAATACTGGTCATAATCATCCTGGTTCCATTCATACGATGAATCTTGTAAATTACTCTCTGCAACAACTTTATAGTGATGAATCATCTTTTCTAAAAATGAAGTAGTATCATCTCTTTCTATATAACAAGAAACAGGAACTTTATTCCAAATTATTTTTATGCCTTCTGTAGTAATAAAAAACAGTTCTCCCAATCCTAAAGGGTATTCAAACTGATTGCTTTCTTTATCAAATCCACTCATTTCATGGATTGTAACGATATCACCTTTTCGCAAAGATTTATAATCCTCATGTAAGTATAATTTCATACCTGGTTTATGATTATTAAAACTTGCTCCAACGAGAAACGGTTTTTCCATATTGTTACCTCCTACAATTTTAGTTTGATAAATATGCGGCTACAATGATTCTTCGGCTTCTCTCGATCTTTCTCCTTCTTCATTTGAATAGTATACATAACTCTTTACTAGCTAATCACAACTTGAATTTCCAGAATCATTTGAAGAAGAATCACCACAATTACTTAATGAGTTATCATGATGTGAGTGGAATGTAGATGCGGCTACAATAGATGATACATATTCTGAATTATCATCTAAATGCGTTGAAGATTTTGTGGATTTCTTGTGTTGCTTATTATTAAATTGTGGTGAATCATTGCAATAAATTTCATCATATCTATTTTCAAACGCGTCTTTGCGTAACTCTCTAAGTTGAATCTTTTTATTTTCCTGTCTTTCCTCTATTTGTTGAGCTTTTCTTTCTAAAAAACGATATAAAATCCTTATAAAACGCCACAACAGGAATGTAACTATAAAGAAAATACAAGACAGTTTTATAATTGTCATAACCCTAACCCCTTTATTTCACAACAATTTTCACTTTTTCCCCGTCAGGTATTTTCTCCACTTTATTACCTATATACGATCCCGCACCGCGATTATCAGCTGGTTTTATATATTTAATGTCAGCACCTTTTCCGCCCTCGCGGCACATGGCCATAGGATATTCATCCCGATCATATCCCTTTTTCGTTGGAACATTTGCTAAAGATTGTTTTCTTCTTTCAGCGGCTCCATCCCGATCAATTGTACAAATATCTGTCTTACCATTTGCAATCGCATCTTTAATATGTGCCGCTGTTTCTGGATACTTATTTGATGGAAGCTCTATTACTTGTGCAATATTTTGTGATCCACTCGTTTGTTTTACAGAATTTGAATTTTGAATTGTGGAACATCCTGTAAATAATAACCCAACAGCTAAAAAGCTACCTATAATTCCTTTGAATTTCATTGTACTCCCCCTTTTTATCCCTGGTTTATTTAAGCGCTTTGGGTTTCTTGAACAAGAATATTAATAAAGCACTAATACTCAAAATCCAAACAACTACCTTCCCAATATTCAATAAATAACTTGTTTTATTTTGTATTTGACTAAGCATATTTGTTGAAACAGTAGTTTCAGTATAAAAATCCAGTGAAAATAAATATGCCATAGATTCTGTTAACCCCATGCGTGCTTGTGCTGGAATTACCCAAAATACCATTGGTGCTACAAAAAATATAATGGTCCAAGCTACAGCTCCAAAATCAAATTCTTTAATATTATAAAAGGGACGTTCAACAAATTTCATATTAGCCTTCTCCTTTTCGATTTTTATCGTTTTCCGACAGAAGACTCCTTCCTCAAAAATGTGAAGGTGTGAAACACCAATTTTAGGAGGGAGATGAATGTCGGTTGGCATAAGCCAACATGTTTGCTATCCTTTACTTGTACAGATTGCTCTTCGAAAACTGAAGATATGAGGTTGGTTGCAGAAAAACGTTGCAACCGTAAAATCTTCAACGTTCTTTCACCCCACGTTTGCTGAAGTTGCGAAAACCAAGCTAAAGTAGGAAGCGTGGTGAGTTAACGTACAAGATACTTATGTTTTCACCGTAGGGACTACGGGCAGAGCCTGCTAAGATAACCGGTGGATACATCGGTGTTCCCAGGAGTCTCCCACTTCAAACAGTCCGTTAGGACGTTAAGTGGTGAGTAGTTCAATATTCAAAAATTACTAATTCAACATTCGAATAAACCCTACATTCTCAATATATTCAAAACCTCGTTGTTTCAAATTATATTCGATTTCTTCCCTATTTTCTTTACCTTCAATTTCATGCATCAATTCGAATTCACATACCGGCACAAATCCTTCTTGTTCTTTAAACATGGTATTGAGTATTTCTAACTCTATTTTTGATAAATTACTTTTATTTAGTAATTTACCTGTAAGCTCTAATGTTAACAATTTATGAAATTCTAATTTTTCTTCACTTGCTCTAGGTATTCTTATATTCTCTTTTAACATCCATTTTAAAGCATCTTCCATGACTTCAAATTTTTCAATTAGAAATTTAATTTCACCATCTGATAATTTTCTGGTATCTTCAATAGGGAATTTAGGTTTTGATGTAGATTTAAATATTTTATTAAAAATTTTCATTTCTACCCCTCTTTCATACTCTTAATTTTATAAGAAACACTGTCTCTTCAAATACCGATTTCATTTCAAATTCCGAACGTTCACTGGATCCCAAAGTCTATTTTATTCGTTTTTCAATAGCAGTTTTATTACGGTTTTATAATCTCACAAAAAGATGCCTTATCATACCCACCTTCTTCAAAATAGATTCTTGTTCCGCCTGCACCTTTACTAATTATCTCTTTCACTGTTTTATCTTTCTCGGATAACCAACTACGCACAACACTACCTATTTCCCCTTTTTTTCCGTTACTATCTGTAAAAGATTTGCGATTCATTTTTCAACCACTCCTTTTTTCATGAAAGTACCGATTTTGTTTCATTTTTATACTTTTTATGAAATTCATTAGTTATATATCCATTAATTGAAATAGCTATCACAAAATACGTCAAAAATTTAAATTCAGTATACAATCCAACAATTAAAGTCCCAATAATAAGTACAAAGAAAGAAATAAAGGAACTCACGAAAGCATATTCGTATTTCTTTGATTTTTTTGTTTCTCTAATATTTCTCATAACATCCCATCCTTATTTACTTCCGTTTCACTTGAAAATTCATGTGCGCATTCAACTGATTAAATCTTGAGATTTATCCGAAAATTTAAAATGAACTTTACCATTCTCACGTTTACATTCACACCAATCACTGTTCCATTTAGCTTGTAAAGTTGCGATTAGACTTGGTTTAGGATTTGCATAATGGGTTTCACAATAATTTAATATTTCCTCTACAGTCGCCCATTTCCTATGTTTATGGTAGCGTAAAAATGATTTGATATTTTCAATCATAATTGAATAATCAGTAGTGCCCTCGCCCCCTTTAACACCACCAATTTGTGTTTCATGATAGCTCTTAATAAAGCTTCTTATCGGTTTAAAACCTTTCTTTTTCAACTCATTAGGAATGCTTATATATCTTGCGGGGATAGATATATAAGCAATTATGTCATCGGAGAATCTGTCTTTTCCTATTTCAAGTAGTCCAAGTTTATTTTGCTCTAAGATTTTTTTCACACATCTAGGTATATGTCCTTTCCGTTGAGGAATTGCAATATAGACATAGTGACCATAATTCAACCTGTCTAACGCTTGATCTATCAGTTTGAAGCTTAATGTTGTCTTTAATTCAACAACAATGTCACAGGTACCATGTAAACCTAATACATCACACCCTAAAACTTCCCCATATACATTTGAACAGCCATTTTCAATTAAAAATGATTTTACAGGTGCAAATAAATCTGATTCCTTTAGCTTTTTCATTAGTTACCTACCTTTCATTGTAGAATAACAATTTCTAAAAAAACATTATCAATCTTAATTCTTGATGTTCTCTATTACCTAGTTTACAAATACTGTCTTATAGCTTTTCTCTTTCCTTCCACCATGCTTATTTCCACATTTAGGGCAATAGGGACCATCATTTTTCTTTTTACAATCTCGTACGTCCCCTCTTGGCAACGAAAAAGCAAATTGACACAACTCACAAGTGAATTTTTTCTTTGGTAAAGCATTTAGCAAAAAATTAATAACAATATCCCTCACAAACAACATCCCCCTTTTCGTTCTTATAACGTAAAGTCCTCCATTGTTTTACGAATTTCATCGGCTTCCACACCGATATATTGGAGTGTTTGTCTTTGTGTCGCATGACCAAATAACTTCATCAAATAGTACACATCTTTCATTTTCTTATAATACTGATAGCCAAATGTTTTACGCATACTATGGGTTCCCCAATGTTCTGAATCAATCCCACATGCCTGTGCCGCTTTATGCAAAAAGGTATGGGCCATTTGTCTTGTGATTGGCTTATCTCCTTGACGACTTGGGAATAACCAATCGGAATCTGCCATATTACTTGTATATTTCGCAATTTCTTGCTGTAAAACCGTATTGAAATATACTTCTACCGTTGTGTCTGTTTTTTCCATTTTAATTTTTATAACATGCTTCCCTCGAACATCTTTTACACGTAACCGTAAAATGTCACTAATGCGTAAACCTGTGTTAATTCCAAAATAAAATAAAAAGTAATTTCGATATGAGGAATTTTGCAATAGCCAATCTTTCATTTCTTCAATTTTTTCTATTGAACGAATTGGCTCTTTTGCCCCAGGTTTTCGTCCCCCTTTCATCATAAAACATAACCTCCTAAAACTATGTTGTAATCTATAATATGTAAAACTTAGTTTAACTATAACAATAATTTGTTAAACTGACAATCTTTTTCTTTTCATTTTATAGCGAAAAATACCAGTAATACCATAGAAAAACGCATGATATCACTGGTTTTTATGAGTTTAACATTTTGTATCTTTTGTAAAACTCATTCAATGGAATTATAAGTTGACAAACGATTATTTTTTCGAAAAAGTTGCCTAAGAGAATCCTTTTGAAAAAACAAGGATTTTTCTATTGAAAATGGTATATAAAAGAGATAGGATAACTTGCCCATGCGGCACTACCTAACAAGAAGAACATTCTAAAAGCATAGATGTCTTCTTTATAAGGAGGTATTTTAATATATAAATAAGTATAATTGGAAAGGAGGACAGGAAAGACAGTGGAAGGCGCCACATTTTTAATACATTTCAACTAAGAAAGGATAAATATAATGTACACAACAAACCAAAACAATAAAGAATATGATTTTTTTATTAGTTATAATAGCAAAGATTCGAATGTTGCCAGTTGGATTGGCTATATTCTTGAAGAGGCTAATTATAAAATTTATATGCAAGAGTGGGATTTTAAGCCTGGACAGAACATTGCACTAAATATGCAAAAAGGAGCGGCAAATTCAAAACATACTTTAGCTTTACTATCAAGTAACTTTTTTAGTTCTCGATATACACAACCAGAATGGGCAGCCGCTTTTATGAAAGACCCTATGGGTGAAGAACGTAAACTCATTCCTGTAAGAATTGAAGATATAAAATTAGAAGGACTACTACCTGCAATTTCCTATATTGATTTAGTTGGCATAGATAATGAAGAAGGGGCTATAAAGGCAATCTTAGAGGGAGTACAAACCCATAGAAATAAACCAGCTGTACGTCCAGCTTTTCCAGGAGCGGTATTTTCAAAAAAAGATAACCATGACAATATACCTCAAAATAACTGGTACAATGACTGGTTAACCAAACGAATTAATGAAATCCAAACTGATTCATCTTCTAAAATTTCTGATGGTTCAAAAATGGTCGTTCACCTTATTCCAATAGAAGCAATCACAGATCAAAAAGAATATAATATTTCAATTTTAGAAAAACAGCTTCTTAATTTACAACCTTTTTGCTGTATGGGTTGGAACCCTAAAATAAATGAAGATGGATTTTGTGTACTTCCTCCCTATCCTGAAAATGGTCTACCACATTCTTATGTACAATTTTTCTGGAATGGAGTTATTGAATCTGTTGATACAGCCATGCTCAAAACAGATTCAAGTGGTAAATATATCCCAGGTATATCTTTTGAAAAGGACATAATTAATCGCATTGAAGAATACTATATGCAGGCATTAAAAAATATTGGAGCCAAATTACCATTTGCAATTAGTATTACTCTTATTGATGTTAAAGACGCTTATATAGCAATGAATCATAAATTTCATCGTGCGAAAATACAAAAAGACGTCTTAAAATTGCCTACAACTATTATCACTTCTTGGGATGAAAATATTGGTAAATCACTTCGTCCTAGCTTTGATCGCTTATGGAATAACTGCGGTATTGCCAAATCTCCTAATTATGATACCGATGGAAATTGGAGACCAAAAAATTATTAAATAGATATATAATTCTTAGTGGAAAGCAATATATAGGTCATTAGATACATGTAAAAGGGGAAACATCTTACTTGATAGAAAGACGTTTCCCTTTTACATGTATTTAAAAACTTAAGCTTAATTTATGATTTAGCATAATAACAGGGCTTACATTGCTTTCTCCAACGATTTTCGGCATTTAGCCACCTTTTTTTATGACAAGAAGGACATTCGATACGTACTTTATCTAATTCCCACTTTAAAGTATTTCCATTGAAGTTGTATTTTTCATTTTCATTTGAAGGATCGGGAATTTGATTTTTACCAACTTCCACTATACAATTTTGACAGTAAAGTTTATTATGTAATTTTTTTAATGTAACAAAAGAAATACCTTTGAGATCACCTTCTATTGCATTACAAGCACTACAAATACGACCATTTAATTTATTTTGATAAAGCTCTAAACTATTTTTACAAGCTTCTTCATCATAATCATCATAGTAGCGAACTCCTGGTATGACCGTTGAACAATGATAACAACTTAAATCTTTTGTTCCTCCTGGATGGGTAAATTCATAATCTCCTAGTCCTTTTCTACCCATCTTATATTCAGAGCTTCCCACTACTCTAAGTATATTTTCAAAACCGCAATGAGTACATACTACAGGAAATCGTTTTGTTCTACAGTCCGAACAATCACAGGGGCTACCCCAATCACAATTTGGCATAAAATATCAACTTCTTTCCTATCAAATTTCTAGTATTTGTATAATTAAAATATACACCCCTTTGGTAAAATGTTCTATTATTAGTACATAGGTGAAATTACAATGAAAAATAATAAAAAACAAACATCATATTATATAAGAGAATATACATTGCGGAATAAAAGTACAAAATCCATAAAAGTGGAACCCTGGCGCTCTTTTAAAGAGGAAATGAGGGTGCTTGGTATTACGGATAATGACATTTTTCAAATTCAACTGATAAAAAAACATATATAACTTTAGCATACAAAATTCGTAGAATGCTGGTTGCCCCCTATATAAAATTAGTCAATTACAATTCCTAATTGATAAAATGGTTCTAATAAAGGTTAAAAATTATTTATAGGAGGTCATTATGTACGATTTAACAATAGGGCTAGAATATGACAGATCTTTAGATTTAAGTACGAGATACCGATATGATTTTGTAGGGATTGATTATCAAAACGATTATATTTATGGATTTATTTTCGTTTTTCGTACGATAAAAAAAGGGAACGGAACAGGTAATGTATTAATTGATTTAGTTCACAACTCTAACATCAATGCTCTCCAAGCTCATATACATGGCGATTGTCATTTCCATACCTTCCAATACAGAATGTCTATGAGCAATGAATCAATTAAAATTACAGACCAAATTTCTTTAGAGAAAGTAAAAAATACAACAAATGATGAATATTACGCACTTATAAAAGACCAAAAATATCGATTACTCAATAACGCTAGTAATCAAAAGTCTAAAAATGTATCCTTTGTTAGACATCTACTATTTACAGAATATAATCAGCACATAGCAAATGTAGATACTCTCGAATTTGCTCCAATTTTTAAGTTACAACAAGAGCATATATGGAATAACTCCAAGTATTCAGATTATATGAACGTGTCACAATTGGCTAAATTTGATGATACTCTAAAGCACTCCACAGAGTGGAAGCAAACTGAAACAATTATCCAAGATAAAATGGAACATTTAGAAAAACAAAAGGAAGACATACTAACTAAGCTTTTAGAATGGAACGATTTAGAGAACTCTCGTTTAATTGAATCGTGAGAAAAAATATTTTATGATGCGCTCTCATCATAAAATATTATATATGTTACTGTTAAAGGTAACATATATAATTTATGGCTATCAAACTAAGGTTTTCAAGACCTCTCCTAACAAAATTTTTATGAGTTTATAAGTTAATGTATAAACAGAAAGAATATTGCGAATAATGTTAATGCGGTTAAATGAAACTTTCTTACGCGTAAATCGATTGGTTAAGCTACTGATCATAGTGTATTCAATCGAAAAGCAACATGAGATCGTCACGAATAATTGGCACATACATAGCCTGGTGCACCAATACATATCAAGTGTCCGAAAAAATGTCACGCAAGGGATATATGTTGTTATCTGCTTTACTAACAATACATAGTGAAAATTGCCTGGTTGGTCTTCCCTAAATCCATACTGGGCTATTCGTGTTCCCATTTATTGAAGTATATTTTCTAAACTCGATAATAACTTTTCTTTTTCAATTGCAAGAGGAAAAGAACAATCCGCAACCTTTTTTAAATCCTCGTGTCTATACCGCACCAATGATTGTAATTTCAATTTAGGAATGCCTTGTTTTTTCAGATATCGATACACTACTACTTTATATTGAAATTTTATATTAAGTTCTTCTATCCCGTTCAACAGGTCTTTTAAACTATATAAATTTGTAGGGAATTTGCTAATCTCAACTTTTTTAACGTCTTTACTTTCTAATGCCAACTTTGAATATAATTTTTTGGCTTGCTGTACTGCTGCTGTTTCAAATGCTTCTGAAATTGTTGTTTTATTTTTTGAGCTTTTGGCCATTTCATTTAACTTTTCTTTAGCTGCTGGGCTTAATTCATTTACATAATACCTTTCGCGATCAACTAATAAAATGGATTCGTTGAATAAAAATTTCTGAAAACCACTTCTAGAAAATAATTTACGTTTTGTAAATAAATGCGTATGTACACCTTTCGTATCATGTGTAAATAAAGCTTTATTTGCTACTGAATTAATATATATATGATGAATATATGGAGCTATCTTCTCTTGAACATAATCGTAACTACAGCTAAGATATACCGCCATCTCATCTATTGTCATATTAAAATCCGACTCAATTAGCTCTAAATATGAATCCGCTATTTCCTCTAATGTAAGGCCCCCACCAGGTACTTTAACTAAATATGAATTTTCCATGTATTTTCCACTACCCTTTTTTTAGTTATATAGTCTAACATACCAAATTAGTATATGTTTCGTATATAGGTAACATATATTATATCTTTTTGATCAGTACTAACTGTTAAACGTTTTTTTGTTTTTGTAATTTATTCACTATTAATCATGCAACAAGTTTGCGCTTTGCTATCCCTTATCAAAATCATTTTATGCTATACTCTTACAGAGAACGTAACAGTGAAAAGTCTCTTCTATGTGTAATATCTTGTCACTTATTTTTTCTCTTGTGTCTTCTTCTTGCATCGTAAAAAAGAGCCACAATCCCAGCCATTGGGGATTGTGGCTCTTTTACTATCTTAGTTGTTTATTATGAATTTCCTTTCAAAATAAGCTCAACTTCTTCTATATTTAATTTACTTGCTTTTGCAATTGTTTCAATTGGTACACCAAGTTCATACATACCTTTAATCATTTGTATTTTCCCTTGCTGAACCCCTTCTTGAATTCCTTCTTTTTTCCCTTCATTACGAGCATGAGCAAACTTTGCAGCTTCATCCATCAACGCTTTCTCCCTTGCTTCATATGCTTGTCGGAAAGAAGAATCTTGACTCATACGTTCCCATTTATTCATCGCTTTTTGTAAAATTGGGTCTTGGTTCATCGCAATATCCTCCAATGTTTGGGTTAATTGTTCGTCCTCATTCGCTGGTAGTAATAACAACCAACGAACAAATGAATCTTCCCAGGGATTTACTTGTTCATTCCTCCACTGTTGCATGAGTTTTGGAATCTCTACGATGTGAACTTCAATATCATTACTTAATACCTTCTGTTGTTGCTGATTCCATAGGATTCCGGTTGTATGGAATGCCTCGTATTCAGGAAACATAACGAAATTTAACAAATTGATCGTAATTGTTTTATGAAGAGAGCTGTATGGCATCCCCTTTTGAAGTTGGGATGTGTATAGCCTTCCCCAGTAATATAAACTTCTCTTAATCATGTCATGATTGTTATTCAACTGTATTTCGACATTTACCTTTGTACCTGTATCTAATGTAGCAGAAATATCTAAAATCGATAATTTATCTTCTTCATGTTCTCGGTGCAAGTGTGGGTCTTCTAATTGCAAAGAAACAATAGGAGATTCTAAAGAACCTTGCAACATAGCGTTTAAAAATGCAATAAGTATATCTTCATTCCCACTTGTGCCAAATAATTGTTTAAAAGCAAAATCAATGCGTAAATTCACTAATTGTTGATTGGACATGGGTTTTCCTCTCACCAACTCATAAGATGTTTTTCTTTTATTGTACATAAAAAAGGGATACGCATGCAAACAAGCTTTTATGTAAACATACATGAAAGCCTACCTATAGCATTTGTTGTATAGAACGGAAAAATGTTGATTGTAAGAAAAACTTGAATTTATTATACAAAATAACACAATTAATTCAACAAATTCTTTCGGCTATTAGCCAAATTTATCAATTTATAGAATATTTTGTAAAAATAAGATTCCTAAACTATACCAATTGTTGTATGATGAATATAAGGGATACAAGACTAGCGATGAAATACATAATATCTCGACTTTTTATATTATAAAAAAATATGAATGGGAGAATGATAGTATGTTGAAAAAGAAACTAGGTAGATTAGGTGTAGGAGCTTTAGCATTGGGTGCTTTAATCCCTTCAACTTCCGCTTTTGCAGAAGAACCAACAGCACTTCCTACTAATAGTGTAAGCTATGAACAAACAAATTTATCACAGACACAAGTCAGCGAAGATTTTAAAATTGAAATTTATGATAAAGATCAAAATTTAGTTAAAGTCTATAATAAAGAAGAACTGGCTCAATTCAATCCACAGCTTTCGTCTACGCCTCTAATTGGAGCTCAAAATAATACAATTAATCCTTTAGCATTAAAAACAACTTCTTTTCCTGGTGCATCTTTCGGTGATTACGTTTGGATTAGAAGTGGAGTAGAATTTAAAAAACCTCAAAGCGTTGCTGTAGAGACAAGTAAATATGTGAGGGATTTAGCTGTAGGATTATACGTAGGTAATACCCCTTGGGGCGAAGCCATAGCAAGGGGCGAATTTACAGGAGGGTTAAATATCCCAACGGGTCATCTTACAGGTGGGATGGATTACTTTAAAATTAAACTTATTAATCGTGGCGGCGGAAAAATCACTATAGATAGCGGCGTAGTATTTCATCAATAAAGAACATAAAAAAAGACCAGGGCGACCCCCTGGTTCTTTTTTATGTTCTTTGATAAATTTTAATTTATTAACTGATTATCGCTATTATAAATTTGAATTATATACGTATCTTTTTTAACCAGCTTTTTGTTTTTATCAGTTTTCATAGCATTATTTATATCTTGCTCAAGTCTTTTTGCATTTTCCTTTGCAGTTGATTCATTTCCAACTATAGGAGTATTAATTGTAAGTGTAACAGGTCCGTTCGAATCTTTGCTATTACTTATTATGGTAGTTCCTTTGTACTCTGGTTTACTTAATAAATCATCTATCAGATTGAAACTAAACAGTTCCCATCTATGCTCTTTTTTTGCTAATTTAACGTCTTCTTGAACAATATTAATTGTATAAGATGTAATTTTTTTCTTCTTTAATTCTTTATCGATTTTTTCCTTAACTTCTTTAGGTTTTTCTGTATCCGATATTCTAAGGTCTAAAAACTTTGCGTCATCATCTACTGTAGCGCTAAGAAAATTTTTATCAGTTACTACATAATGAACCGAATCCAACACTCTATAACCCTCACTTTGCGAGGCTTCTACACTATCAATTTGCTGACAAGATCCTATTAACATGAGTGAAGAAAAAAGAAGCGGAACAACAAACTTTGATTTTTTCAATTACATCACCTCTCTATTTCTTTCTTTCATCATACACTAAATTTACAGCAAAAAGGAAAAACTGAGGTGTAGAAACTCTATAAACGATGTGTTCTTCAATATATTATTTTTTTAAAATTGTACATAAATAAGTGATTTACATGCAAAAAAGCTCTTATATCCATTGACATAAGAGCTTTTTTGACACCATACATAATTAACAGATTAGTTGCGTTTCATAGAAACTGAAAGATTGCCTACTGTAAGAAAAACTCACGTTTAGTATACAAAATACGAACAAAAATTCCAATCCATAAATTCATAAAATAATAAAAAAGCCTGGCTGTAGAAACAAAACTTTTCCTCTTTTATTTTTGTTCGATTACATACCGACTATCCTCCGAAACACATAGACTTGCCTTATTCACTTTTATACTGCATTTTCCTAATCGCCGCTTTACTTCCGATTGTAATTTTTCATTTGCTTCCTCTAAAGAACATGCTGGAATAATCGTAGATTGTGAGTCTGTTACCTTGCCGCTATACATCACCGAAAAGTCAAATTCATATTGATGTATCAAGATTTCTCCACTCCCTTTTTCTTAAAGTTCCTCACAGATCATTCTTATTTGTCACTTGCTCCTGTAGTTTTTGAAGTTGGATACGCATTTGCGGTACATACCAGCTTTTTCTTAAACGAATAATCGCTATTCCTACAATTAAAATCAAAAAGGCTTGTAGGATAATATCTTGTGTTTCCCATAACGTGCACAAATACAGAAGACTTCCCGAACAAAAATAGTACATGGCCAATAATAGGTTTATATTTGCGATTATCATTTGTTTCTTTACAATCGCGGCTATTCCTGCCAAAACAAGCGTACAAACTCCTATACTTAGCAAAATATATGCAATAACCTTAAAAAAAATCATCCCCACACCCCCTTTTCTCTAAAAACTCATTTAAACCACTCAAAAGACCGAATAAAAGACGTAACCTCATTCAATACTAAATGTATTAATAGTTCCTTTAAAATCAATTACAAACGAATCTGAAACGTCATTTTTTCTGAAAGGGGAACTTTTTGTGTTGAAAATCATATATACTTTGTTTTCCGACACATCCCATTGAAAAGCCTGTAAAAAAAGTTGCACCAATGATTTTCAATCCCCATTGCCACGTGTTTTCTTGTAAAAAATGATGCGATACGTAGAGGCATACCCCTGTACAAATAATGATCCAAATTCCATATTCATCATATTTTCTTTGTTCTAATTTTTGTTCGTGGAACGGATACACCTGGATAAACAAAAAGGCTATCAGCAAAACTGACAGCCCAATTCCAAATACAATCATTCTTTATCGCCCCATTTCCCCTTAATTACCCCCCGTTATAGCGCTTCTGTAACAATTGCTGTATACGTGCCGCATACATTTTAAAATAGGGAATGTTTTGCGCGGCAACCTTTCCAAAGTCCATTTGCATTAATGTTTCTTCTAACAGTTTGAACTCAAATTCTAAAAATGTATCATGCTGTTTCTGAATCGAATGCGGGATATTATGCAAGGCATCCGCAATTTCTCGTACATATGTCACACTGTATTCATCTTGATTTGAATAAGAAAATACATTTCGAATCAATACAAACGTTTCTTGTAATACTTCATACCCTATATGATGCAATACATTTTGATTTACCAACTCCCCTCATTCCTTTCTCTATGGCCCTTCAATTCCTGTATTGATTTGAAACTCGTAATTTTCTACAAACCATTTGTCACCTTCTAATAGTAAATTTAATTTCATTGTGTGTTTTTCTTGTTGATCTGTTCCATCAACCGTTACAAGATAATCATATTTGACCGTTACATCCGCTTTATTATCAGCGGTTTTGATGTAGTACATATCTGTTATCTTCGCTTTCGTTTGAATATGCATAGAGCCATCATCTTGTATATGGTTATGTCCATCATCTGGCGCGTTTAATAATTTGTTTCGTGCCTCTCCTGTTATCATTTCTTTGATTTTTTCAAATCCTGGCTTTTCTTTTTGTTTATTATCATTCTGTATTAACAGCTCAACAAACTGTTTCGCCACTTCTTGCCCTTTATCTTGGGTATTTTCTGTTAAAACTGTCACGCGCTTTTCCAATGCTCGATTTTCTGTTTTTAGCTCTTTTACTTGTTCCGTCCATTTCTTTTCCGATTGCTCGACTTTATGCTGTAAGGTGCGATTTTGATTCCATAACCATACACTGATACCCACTAGTACAGCTATGATTAAACCAACGATTCCCTGTTTCATCCCTAATCCTCGCTTTCTTTCCGCTTATTTCGGCAAATAAGGTGCTGGGTCGACTTGACCAAACGTCAAAGATGTTTTGATCTCAAAGTGAAGATGTGGCCCTGTTACTTGCCCTGTTCTTCCGCAAACACCTACCTGTTGACCGACTCCAATGTTTTGACCTTCCTGTACAGTAATGGACGACATATGACCGTATAAACTCCAATATCCATTCCCATGATTGATTACAACTACGTTTCCATATCCGCCAAACCCCGAACCGGAAGCGCCAAATTTCGCCCACTCTACAACGCCACCTTTCGACGCGGCAATTGGTGTGACACCGTCTTGGCAAGAATAATCAATGCCTTTATGAATAGTGCCCCACCGTGGCCCAAATGGGCTTGTAATTGTTGTTTGGGCGATAGGACGAATAAACCCTTGTGAGCTTGCTGATCCCGTATCTACAACGCCGCCTGGCTTTCCCGCTTCACAATTGAAAGTAAGTCCGCCCATTTGCGCCACAAATTTTGTTACTAATACTGGCCATAAACCATTTGTGCCATGCGGATCATTTGCGGCTCCTGGTGGTGCATATTTCGCTCCAATTGCTTCTATGGTTGTAATCCCCATACCGATATAGTTTTTATATAAGTTTCGGGCCATAGCGTTGATTCCTTCATCTAAAGTGGCAAACTTCATGAATCCTTTCATTTGTGAACTACCAGGGTCCATGAGGCCACCAGGGTTGTTATAGTTCTTTACTGCATTAGAAGTACCGTTCCCCGTTTCCAACCTTGCAATGGCTGCTAATAAAACGGGATCGATTTGGTTTTGTGTTCCTGCATTTAAAAAAGCTTGTGCTTTCCCTGTAAAAACGCCGCCTAGGTGGGGTTGTAATTCTTCTGGTGCCACTGATTTTCCACCTGGCCGACAAACCGTCATTCCATTACTTGGGATGGTTGCTGGCGCTTCCTCTTCTTTTTTACCAATGCCTTGCCCCAAAACGATAAATAAAAGAAATCCAATACAGACGAACAATCCTATCGTGAAAGTGGAACTCCCAAAAAGAAATGTCAGTAACCAGGATTTCTTTTTCTTCTTCTTTTTTTGTTCTTGTGCAATCTCTTCTTGTACCGTTTTGTCTACGACTTCTTTTATTTCTGGTCTCATATCATCCCTCCCCCCTTACAACATGTATCAAGATTGATTGGAATATTTTCGAACAATCAGCCCATATATAAGGGCCAAAAGAATGGGTATAATCGCAAAAACATGAAATAGTAACGTTAAAACAGTAGATTGCTGGTTTTGTATAAAATCTAATAATCCAAAATGACCGATTCCTACAAACCAAATGAAAAAGGCTAGTTTGGCCCTGTCATCAATAGGGCAACGTAACTCATTATGGATAATTTGAAGAGTTAGAAGAATGAGTGTATACCAGATAAGTAATCCTAAACCAATCCATCCTAATAAATCTGTTGGCCATTCTCTCTGTATGAAAAGAATGATTATGTTCATCCATCCTAAACAACCGATGCAAAGAAAAATACTGATACTCACCATCTTCATACACGTTAATCCCCAGTGTTTCATAGCTATATCGCTCCTTTTTTCGTAAAAAAATAGTAAAGTCCTAAAAGTCTAGGACTCTACTCATCTTTTTTCGGTGGTTCTAAATCATCTAAGTCGTCTAAGTCTTGTGGATCACTAGGCGGAATCCAGTTTTCACTTCCAGCGGCTACAGCTTCATACTGTATATCAATTGTTTCCGCTTCTTCTTGAATCGGTTCATTTTTGCTTACTTCTTTCTCATTTACTGGTGTCAAATCAGAAGAAATAGGTTCCGTTGGGATAAATGAGTCAGAAGAATTTGTGTCTTGTACAGTTGACTCGACATCTATATCAGATTTTTTCGCAACAATTTCCCCCGCCTCAGTCACTTCTGCAGGAATAGCATCTGGAATATCTGCGCTTGTTGTTTCTGTTGTATGAGGGACAATAACACCTTCTTCATTTACATCTGCACGAATTGTATCTGGTATTAAAGGTTCATTTGCATCTGTTTCAATTGGCGTTGAGATTTCTTGTTGAGGAATATGTGTTGATGTTTCCTGTTCTGGTTGTATTTCTTCTCTTGAAATATCCATCGGAATTTCTTCTGTTGGAATGTCTTGTTGTGGGATATCGGATGGGATTTCTTCAACTGTTTCATGATCTGGTGACACTTCCTCTAATGGAAGTTCTTGTGTTGGTACTTCTGTTTGAATCTCTTCATATGCCTCCATATCGTTTGAAACTTCTTCTAGTGGTATTTCTTGTTCTGGCACCTCTGTTTGGATTTCTTCATATGCTTCTATATCAGTTGGAACCTCTTCTAATGGCACCTCTTGTTCTGGTACTTCTGGTTGAATTTCTTCATATCCCCCTATATCAGCTGGCATTTCTTCTCCTGTCGGAATTTCCTCATCCTCTAAAGATACAAGTTCTGGTTGAACGTCCATTTCTGATTCTTCTACCCCTGTTCCTTCTTGTTGTTCTTCCATTTCTTGTTCTAATGCTTCTTTATCTAAGCTGATAAGGTCCTGTTGCATTGGTGCCTCTTCTTCACCTGGTGGCGTTTGTTCTTTCCCTTCCTCTTCTTGCTGTGGTAAATCCCCCTCTTTATCACGATCCTGTAAAGAAATAAGCTTTCCTTTCTTTTGATTCTCTTCTTTTTCTTGTTCCGTTTGATTATTTGGTAACTCATTCGGTATATTTGCTTGTATTAATGGATTGGCTTTTGTCTTTTCGTCGTCTGTCCCTGCATTTTCTAACTGGCCGCCTGCCGCCGCCAATTCAGCTGCGCTGTTAAAATGCGCCCCCATTTTGTCTCCAATATAAGAAATTGTATTTCCAGCATATTCTTTCCCTTTATCTACAACATTTTCAGTCATAAGGGTTATATCTGTGACCGTTTTATATACACCTTTCACTCGCTTAAAGGCCGCCGCAATATTATCTCTAAACAGATAGCAAAGAACGAAAACAAGAATTTGGAAGATCATTGTAGACACATATCCTGCAACGCCCGCTTCTGGTAACACATATAGTAATTCTGCCACCGTAAAGATGATAACAAGCATAACTGACATAAAGATTTTTAATGCCAATGGGCGAATCCATTGTGAAGCCCAGCTTTCAATGACTCTGCGGTGTCCTGGCAATAGAGCCACCGCCATGACGATTGGTGAGATAATACTCATGACAAGGAACCATAATTGGAATGCTACAATCAGTAAACAAAACGCGATTACTGGAATACCTGCGAATGTATTCACCACATAATACATGACTGTAAATACAAGGCGCTCTCCTACAGAAGAAATCACCATCATTTGGTTGCCTTGATCCTTTACCTCTTTTTGTACTATTTTTATACGATCTTCACCTGGCGCTTTTGCCAATAATTCATCTACTCGTTGAGCACCCAACTTTTCTTTTGAGTCTTCCCCATACTGTAGAAATAAATATGGTCGTTCAACTAATAAATCCCAAATTTGCTTTTTCACTGAAAAGATTGCATCTGCTTTGGAACGTCCTGGATCACCCGCAACTGTTCCCGTTGCTTTCGCTAACACCGTTACACTGATTTCAGAACTAATCGTATTTGCACTCTTTAAAATCGTACCTGCATTTCCAATGTACGTAACAATAAAAGCAATAACAAATACCGTTTTCACTAATTCACTTAACCCTTTAGATGGTTGGCGTTTAATAAAGAAGATATAACCTGCGTAACAAGCGGATAACACACACGCAATGCCGATAATTGCTGGGAATAACCCTGAAGATAAAAAGCCGCCTTTTCCAATACCTGCGATATTTTGCATAGCCGCCCCTAATTTATCCGCTACCGTATCTACAATATCCAGGTTCAATGCCTGATCGACTAAAAAGATCGTTAATTGGCCCAGAATCACGTTTAATTGAAACGCCATGTTGGCAAGCCATTGACATGTTGTATACAACATTCTTTGCAAGTCTTTTCCTACACTATCATCACCAAATAAGTATCCACCAACTTTTTGAAACACGTTTTTATCTTCTTCCTTTGGTTGATATGTGTCGATTTCGTAATACTTACCTTTGTAAATCCCATCTGTGTACCCACTAAATAGATTTTCAGAAATTCGCGCTCCTTTTTGTTCCTGCTTTTTTTCTGTTTTTGTATCTTCCGCTAGGGTCACATCGGACCCCAACGGTAGTAAGAAGAATACAAGAATCATACAAATAGAGAAAAGTTTTTTCATTCCTTTTGCCCCCATTTATGGACATGTACAGGTTTCACATCTCCTACAATTGAATTAAGACTATTTGTTGAATCCCATGCCCATTCATAATTTTTCCACTTATTATCCTTTTTATCTTTAACCATTCGAAGGTATAACCCCATTTGGGCCTTTTCTACAGGATCATAAAATTTTATTCTGTAATAAAATTCATCCTCACCCTCTTGTAAATCATATCTATATAAATCGTAGCGCTCTTTCATTTCTTTACTAATGCCTGGGTTTTTTACTCGATCCTCTCCAAAATCATATTTTTTGTACTGTAGTTCATTTAATTTTTTTCGGTCCATTTCAATATAAGCCTTTAAATATTCAACTGCGGCTTTATCCGCCTCTTTCATATCGCGCTCTTTCTGACTTTCTTGTTGATTTGTATTGCTTTTCGTTTCATTTGAGCAACCCGAAACACCCGTTACCATCAACATTCCTGCTACACATAATCCCGATAACATACGTAATTTTTTCATTGTTCCATCCTCCATATACAGATAATTTAGAATACTATTATCTGTATTGTAATACGAATTACGCCAATTGTTGTGCGCGTTCTTCGTCTGTTTTCGTAGAGGAATCAAATGCAGTCTTTAATTCTTGGAAAACAGGATCAATTTCTACAACAGCTGTTCGGCCAAAAATATCCTGGAACAAGGCTTCGCCGCGTCGTAACTGGCGTAACATCAAGATATTTTCTTCTGTAACTGGCAAGTTATAATAACGCAACATTTCTTCCGCTTCCTTATCATATTTCAGCGCAAAACAGAACTTCATACCCACATTCGCAATCTCTTTATTTTCAGATTGATAATCCGATGCGTTTTGTGTTCCTAAATAAAGACCGATATTGTGATAACGTCCCTCTCGAATGATTTTGTCAGAAGACTCCGCTCCTTCTTTGTTTTTTAGAATACTAGACGCTTCGTCTTGTAGATACACTTTGAAAATACTACGGTCGGAATGCATTAAGGATTTACCAAATGCCGCTAATGCAATTAAGATACTACGAGACAATTGATCTCCCACATTCTTGTTTCCTTCTGTTGTCTTTGGAATACGTAAATGTTGAATTTGTAACACTTGTAATGGACGTTCTAGGCTTAATACGCGGTAATTTTGACCTTGTTTACCAAACAATAAATCTCCTAACTGAACGTTTTCCAGGGTTGCTAAACGATTTGTCAGAGCATTTAACTTTTCTAATTCAGTTGGCAATAAGTTAGGTTCTTTCTTCATTTCCACTAGCTCTTTACGAACCAAAGTTAAACATGCATCTTCTTTTTCCGCCACTCGTTCAATAGCTTTATATAAATAGTCATATCTGATATCCTCTAAACCTACATCCGATAGGAACGTCAAAATTTCAAGTGCTAAACTCTTCGCATCTTCTATCGTTGCGCTGATTCGGAATGGGTCTAAACAACCCGCATCCT
This sequence comes from Bacillus sp. FSL L8-0199, assembly GCF_038005705.1. Classification (NCBI taxonomy): domain Bacteria; kingdom Bacillati; phylum Bacillota; class Bacilli; order Caryophanales; family Bacillaceae; genus Bacillus; species Bacillus sp. FSL L8-0199. The sequence continues at coordinate 21,249 of NZ_JBBOTS010000006.1, forward strand.
CTTTATTTTTTCCAAGCGTCCATACTTGCAAGGTATCCTCGCTGAACCCTGGCAATAATTCTGGCCATCTTGTGCGGTCGCCCTTAGGATCGATGATAAATGCCCTTCCGCCACTCATAACAATCCAGAAGGCGAGTAAGTTCATTAAGAAAGATTTTCCTTTCCCTGTTTGCCCCGCAAACATAACCGATAAACTCTCAAACGCTGTCACAATGTTATCTAGTGCTTTCGCTGCCAAGTCTGGACGAACGAAAACAGGACGATTTAATTTCTTTGTCTTTCCAATGTAAAACCCTTGATTGTCACCAATTTGTGTTGTCGCACCAAACATCCCCTGTGCAAGTACGCCTGGTTCTACAAATAACTTAAAGTCTGTATTATAACGTTTAGAGCCTGGTAAGAACTCGTAGAAGTACGCTAACTGTTCTCCATATGGATTGACCAATTCAATTTTCATTTTGCGATATTCTGTAATGAGTGCATTGACACGTGATTTTAATGTTTTTCCATCTTCAGCATATACGCAAAACAGTACACTTAGTTCATATCCAGGTGCCCCCGTTGTTTCAAATCGGTCTTTTACAATTTTGACGCCCCTTGCTTTGCGATCAATTGTTAAATCTGTTGTACGACCGCCCACCATTGCTTGTTGACGTTGATCGTTTAATTCCAATTCACTATTTGAGAGTTTTTGTGTAACCATCTGGTTTTCTAAGTGATACGCTCGAATACTCATTTCAACAGGAAACTTTAACGAATGAGATTGAATGCGATACATCCACTCTCCACCAGGAAAGGCCGATATTTCAGGCATATCTTTCACCGCAAGAAAAGCAACATGAGAAGTTTCGATTTCTCCTTCTTCATTTTGCCTTTCAAGGATAAGAGAACGTCCTGGGCTTTCATCGATCACCGTATCTGTTAATTGGACCATTTCTTGTAAATCAGGACGGCGTACTTTTACCGCCTTTCCTTCTTCATTTTGCAACGTAACTGTAGAACCTACTTTCCAAATTGGATCTCGATTCAGTTCTCTCATGCCACGTTTGAAATTATGATGGAATAAAAAGCGCGTTGTAGACGGTTTCGCACGACGCGTATTCGGAAACGCCCCTCTGACTTGACCAAAGAGTACATCCTCTATTTCCAAATAATTTTCGATTTCTTCTTCTAAAATATCCGTCACATTCATACCCGATATGTTTTGGGCTGTCTCTGCAAAGCCTTCTCTTACCTTCTTCATAAACTTCCATGTTTCTACGACAGGGTTACGAATTTGTCTTTCTTTCTGTTCCATGTTCAGTTGTACTAAAATGAAAAAGCGATATTCCATGTTTTCTTTCGCAATCGCCGCATTTCGTAAATATTCTTTTACCTTTTTGAAAAGAAAGCGTCCTGTTGGTGCCATTGGCCCTTTTAAAGTGGAAATATGTTCATCCAGAATTTCATCTGAATTTGTTGTACGAGGAATCACAAGCAAGTGGATATCATATTCTTGATGGGTAAAAAGACCGAGTTGATTGCGATAGTATACTTTTTTTGTACTTTCGTCTTGATGATCGTATTCAAAACCGTCTACTTCATATACTGCGGATACTTTTCCGTCTATACTAAACGCTAAATTCTTTTCAACGTGCTTTAATGGTGGTCTGTTCATCGTTTTCAACATATTCAACTTCCTCCTTTTGGGGTAAAAATGTTACATCATAAGCATGTATGTCATTCTCTTCTTCTTCACTGAACGAATGTACAATTGGTAAATCTTTGACGTCATGCTGTACACATACATGACCACGAATCACATGTTTTTTTAGTTTCGGCAAGGTCATTAATCGGCTACTTTGATGTTTACGTAAACGAAATGTGACCCAGGACCGAACAAAAGAGAAAAGTGATTTTCCATCTGTTTTATATTTATCTGCGCCCCATACGAGGAAAAGAGGAATCACACCATAATAAAGCAACCACACTTGATCGATCATATCCCCAAATATCCATTTAAAAGGAGGAAGGAAGCGGAAGGCTACAAGCCCCGCTTCTACCGCCGCAAAATAACCAAGTGCCCTCCATGTAACCGCACGTGGAAGACGATACCCCATAATTTCATACTGTCTTCGCATATAGTTCATATAGCTTCCGAAACAATAAACAATAATAGAATTTGAACCTTTTTCTTTCATGTAGCTTCCTTCCTTCCCGTCCTTTGTTTAGATGTTAAGTAATCCACCTATCCAGGTCCCAATTGTTTTTAATGCATCTGGCTTGTTAACGAAGAATACAACAATTCCGCCACCTACAACTAGAGTTATAAATTTTCCCCATGCACGTTTTGCCGCTATAATAAGACCTACAACGATAAACGCTCCATATAATGCGTATGTCCCTTGTGTTTTCAGCATTTCAACGACCCCTTCTAATCCAATTCCTAATATGAAATGATTTATATTGAACATATACATGCCCCTCTCCTATTTTGTTTGTAAATCTATTACAATCCATTGCTTTCCATCTTGTTTAACAAACAACGTATAACCTGTTTTCATTTTTGTTTCAGAATGTGGATCAATCATAGATACCTCTGTTTGTACCTCATATGTGCCTTTTGTTTTTCCTGGATAAATCTTAGAGGAAAGTACATTTTCAAATTTCATAGCTCCTTCTAACCCTTTAATATCCGTATTGGCCAAAACATACGCGAGTTCTTTTTGTGTTGCGGTTGTATAGGATTTGAAAAAGGTTGGCAAAAATTCTCGAATGCCTTCTTTTACAGTGAGTTCATGGACTTCCTCTCGGTCTTTCTCTTCTTTCCCTTCTGGTACTTCGGCTTTTTCATTTACCTTCACAATTTGAGGGAATCCACTAATAACAAAAGCCTTTCCATCTGATTGAACAGGAACCGACACTTGCTGGATCACCTCCTTATCCTCTGGCCCGCTATTATCTGCTTTCATGCGGCTTAACTTATATCTCACTTTAAAAATTACGTTTGCTTCTTTCTCTGTGACCTCATCTACTTTTAATACAGTTGCATATAAAAATTGGGAATCCCATTGTATACTTGCAAAATCCAAACCAACTTGTGGATCAAGTGTTTTCGGTATATAGAGTTGTAAGCGCTCTGAACGCTTCTTCTTGCCTTCATCCCCTCTTTGCCACGTAAAGTATTCCTTTGCGAATCCGCGCGCAAATTCAATCGCTTCTGGACGTGTAGCAAGGTTCTGTTTTTGTGTGACTTCCTTTGGAGTGGTGCTGGCCTTTGCTTGTGTATCTCCCTTTCCTTTTACTACGGTTGTGATGGATACAATCAGCATCCAACTAAACAGGAGCCAAAAGGCCCATTTTCCAATTAAGCGGCCTTTATAGGAAGGAAGCATTGTGGCTTTCCTTGCCTTCCCTTGTTTACTTTCAAATGTTTTTGCAAACCACTGTTTCACCTTTTGAAACATATTCATCCCCCTTTCAATTTCGGTATTGGCGTAAAGATCGTTCATAACAATCACAAGCGAATGAAGCCATACCAACCGCGGTTGATTCATCTTTTATTTCATTTCGTGCATAATTGATAAAATTGTTAAGTTTCGTTTGACTGCCTGTGATATATGGGAATCTAGCATGAACCACATACCGTTTACCTGTGTCCCTCCCTACTTCAAAGGACGCTCCATCTGTAGCCCGAAACGCCCTTACAAACTCCAAACCTTCCAATCCGTCCATCACGCACTCTCCCTTTCTCTTAAAATTGCAAGAAACTTGTGTGCTTTTTCTTTAAACATCCATCCTTTGTCTATCCTTGCTTGCTCGAACATGTCATAACAGCTGATTTCACGCTCAATTTCTACCATTGCTTTTTCTTTTGTAAGCTCTACTCCATCACACCTCCATTCCAATTCATCTGTATTTAATCCAATTTCTATTTCGAGAATTTTTCCATTTTCCATCAGATAAAACTTCTGCATATATACATCAGTTTGAGATAAGCAAATTCCATGTACTTCCTCACAACCCATTCCTTCATAGATTTCCACTAGAAATTGAGCTTCGACTTCTCCCACATTTCCTCTTTCATAGGTGCTTTTATGTGCAAACATCATCCATCTCTCCTCATCTTTTTAACTTTTTATCTTCCCAAAGATATAGGGCCACCCAGCTTAGACGCTAACTCCGCTACTTCTTTCGGAAAAACTACTATACTGAGAAGAACCATCCATACTAGAAAACATAAAATGAGCATTCTCCAATTTTTCTGCTGCATTAAAAGTACAATAGCTGTAATCATGAAAATACTGATAACAATACCTTCTAGGATGGGATTCCCCAGTGTAGATAAAAAACCAATAAAAGGCATCTTCTATCCTCCTTTATGATCGACCATCTTCCATATCCCCACTACGACCAGGAAGAAAAGCACTACACCTTCCCATCCTTGCGTATAGTAAATTTCCACCACTTTACTTTTTACTGCTTCCCAGGCTTCTCTTGATCCTGGTACTCTTTCAAATAACCAATCTGAAAAGACAACTAACAGAAAAATACTGGCGCTTATCGATAAAATAAATCGAAACACATTTTTACAGCCTCACTTTCATTTCAGGATTCCGAATATTCCGATAAATATTTCCGAATGGATCTTGTAAGATATTTTCAAACAGTGTGATAAACACTGGAATTGCTGGACTACTTACCCCTTTTAAATAGCGAATCAATTCTTTTTCTCTACTTTCACTACCCGCAATAAATACAAGACGCCATTCCAACACTCCATATCCCATGCCCATATGCGTCCGATAGTCTGTCTCTTTCCCTTCTTGCGTCATAAAGTCGTTATAACGGATAATCTTTTTTTCCAATACTTCTTTCGATCCGTAAGAACGCTCCATTTCCATATATACACCAATATTTTTATCAACCGCTTCTTTTAAACCAATTACCGCAACCCCATCTGGTCGGATAACGCGACTTTTCCCTTTTGCGTATTGAAACGTTGCCCGCGGTTCATTGATCCATTCCTTTAGTTCCAATCTTTCTTCTCGTTTCGATATTAATGTCATGGCACATTCAATCTTTGCTAACATTAAACTGTGATACACAAAGGATGCCGAACGTTGGGACCAACTATTTTTCCAATGCACACTTCCTCTTAATCCACGAACCATTTCTACCCCCTTTGCCGCAAGTGTATATACATTTTGCGGTCGGCCAGATTTACGAACCTGGCTTCGTGAAACAGGTATGGGAAGTAATTCATTTTTCAAGTATTTTTCTTGTACTAAGCGATTCAAACGGTAGTATACTGATTTTTTCTTATGGTTCGGATATACTTTTTCTGTTATATACTCCATATCAACATAGATGTGATTGTGTATATCCATGAGTAAGTTTTGGTCTTCTTCCAATAACAACATACTGCACATAGTCTCTACTCCTTTTCCCACATATCGAAAATGCTTGTTTCTCCTTTCTTATCTTCCTCTATTTCGCCTTTAACCTCTGGTGATTCGATGATTGGTGTGTCTTCTGGAAGCTCTATTTCTTTTGTTTCTTGCTGTTTTACTTCTTGTTTTTCTTCTTTCACTTTTACCGCTGTGTTAGCTTGTTTTCGGAATGGGATAATTTGCGCTTGATGTGTGGGTTCGACTGACTCTGTTTCTGAAACATGTTCTTTCACTTCTTCATGAGAAGATAATTTTTCTTCTAATTCATCTAGCCCCGATGTCACAACAGGTTCTTCTTTCGTTAAATCCACTTTTTCAGCTTGTAAATACTTGCCTTTTCCATATAAAAATTCATCGATTTCCTTGTCGATTTCTGATCCTGCTTTCCCATTTTGTTGCTCTAACGACTGAATCTTTGCTCTGGTCCATTCATTTGATGCATGAATTTCTTTTTCATTTTTATAATTCGCCGCTTTCCCATTTGGTAGATAGCGGTCTAATGGTGGAACACGTATGGTACACCACACATTTTTTGCCTCACCTCTGATATAATCTTGTGTTTGTATGGCTACAACTAAGTTAGGAAGGTTTTGCAAATACTCTGTACGGAATTGCTTTTGCATAATACCTTCTAACGTTTTCGCGGAATTATGACCTTGCCTACATACAAAGTAATTTCCGCCCGCCTCTGTTAACATGTCTGTTAACTCTCTGTCTAGCTGTCCCGAAACTTGCTGGGTAATCACCCATAATCCAAATCCATGCTTCCGATCCTTCGCAATAACTTTTGGTAGAACGGGTGCTGGCACATCATGAGCTTCATCAATCACACCTAAGTGTAGTTTTGAACCATGTGGTCGCTGTTGGGCGATACGGTGATATTGATTACAAATATAACCGACTGTTAGTAAGGTATCTTCTTTTCCCATGCCCGCTAAATCATAAAAGATAAGGTGCCCTTCATCCATCCACTTCCGAATTTCTAAGGAAAAGCCCGTTTGCCCATACATACGCTTTAAATACTGCGTATTACGAAAGATATCTAATCGGTTTAAAATCGCCTGTGTGCTGTCTTCTAATGCGCTTCCCACTTCATATTTCCAAAAGTGTGAGTAATATTTTTGTTCTGGACCTTGTAAATTGGCCATTACGTTTGCTCGAAACAGTTCATCACTAATGAATAATGGGATGCTTAAAATCGTATGTGTTTGACTCTTATCACAAAGTAATGTCCCAATAATCGCTCTTAGTAATCTTTCTGTTTGTTTCGCTTGCCCTTGAATCATTAACTGAATCATTTCCATAATGGCTTCAACTACTGTTTGAATGTCTTCTCCTGGAAAACGATGAAACAAATTCAAAGCTGGTGGATGATCTGTATTTCGAAAACGGATAAAATGAACCTTACTCCAATCCACTTCCTGCCCATCCTTTTCCGCTTTTAATAATCGGTTCAGTGCTACATAAGCCAAGTCTTCTGTGGGATCAAATAGAGATAATCCACCCGCTTCATTCGGATTTTCTAACCATTTATCAATGACACTTTGCATCAATCTCATGGCAATGGTACTTTTACCAGATCCCACTTTCCCCGTAATATAGCCATGATTTTTGAAAAACTCTTCTCGAATTTTTACGAAACGATCTTTGATATAGGGATGCATCACATGGCCAATTGAAATGCCTTCGGCCAATAAATCATTCGGTATCATGTTTTCACCTTTATCTAGATACAAGATGTTTCGCTCTGTCTTGCTGTTTTTATCCCCTGTTACGTTGGGAAGATGGAACAAGTTTAATAGCTCTGATCCCGTCCATATCATTTTTCCGTATACGGGATGTGGTACAGCTGGCATACTGCGTCTAAGCCTTCTGTATCTCAGCTCATTCACATCGGCCATAATACTTGCTACCATATGCCCTAAATTCTTAATAACAGGTACACCAGGATAATAGTCACTTGCGAATGAAACAGATACTTGAAATGCCACTTCATTTTTGGCAAATCGCTTATTTAATGCGCGAATTTCTTCTTTTTCAAAGGCATCTAGCCCATGCTTTTTCTTCTTTCGAATGGCCTTTTCTGCTTTTCGAATCCCTTTTGTCAGCTGATACCCGTTATCTGGTGTAAAAGCAACATCAACCCATGTCTTTTCTTCCATTGCACTTCCTAACATCGGTAATACATCACGTGTATAGCGTGCGAGTGATAACGTGGCATCTAGCCGCTTTCTCTTTAATACCATCCGTCCTCCTACCGCTTTCCTTGTTGGAAATGGCATTTCTTTCTTTGGGACGGTATAAATTTCACTGTGGGTATAGGCGCTTTGTATGGCTTGCACAACCTGTTTGATTTTATCTTCTGGACCACCTACATAAAAGCGAACACGCTCATTTTCTCCCTCTGGACGATACATCGTCATGCGATACCAATCGCGACCTTTTAACAAACGTTCTAAAGGCTTTCGACCCGAACCATGTACATGCCGAATCATTTGCCCTAGTTTATCTGGTGTGACCTCATCATCTATATGCGGAATGAATAATACGTATCGATACCGCTTCTTTTCTAGATATAAATAGATGCCATGTAAGACAATCCGTATGACAATTCCCAACAGGATCAATAAAGCAATCCCACGAAACACACCGACTACAGTTGGCACCAGCTTCATCAATTCTGTGAGGATTTTTTCTTTAGAAAACCAGACAAATGCAACAGCTCCTATACCTAAAAGCATTTTCCAGTTCTTTTCTATGAAGTTTTCAATTTCTTTGTCGAGCTTGCTGTGCGCCACTTCTTCACTTCCTTTCTATCCTTGAAATGGCCTTATGCAAGGGCGAATCGTTTTTCACGATGCTTTTGTGTTCGTTCTTCTGCGGCTAGTTGAATCAAAATTTGAGGTTGCATGATCTCGTTTTGAGGTTGATTAATTTGATCTAAGAGTGTTTTATAGTTGAAGAGTTCTTGCTTTACTTGTTCGATATCTAATTCACCATCTACCGTTACTTGTTCTTTCCAGAACGTTTCCCAACATTCATGACGATTGCTATACATTCCCTTTCCTCCCTTTTAAAAGTATCTTCAAATTTCTTAGGGCTTTCATCTTCTATCACTGACTATCTCTGCCAATATATCTTTAAACCCCTCATAACCAAATATCAAAAATAATCCTAGTACAGTTCCTAATATTGTCCCTTTAATAAATACACTGAAAAGTCTATTTGACCCCTGCATAGAAATTATCAATTGACATATCCCTATACAAAATACGATTGTAAATAAATGAACTGTTGAAAACACGTATTCACCTCCTTATACAATAAGGCTTGTTACACTACAGCCCCATCAACAAGAATGACTGTATCTTCATACGCATTAAATTCTTTTATATACTCATCAATGGCTTCCGTTGGCCTTACTTCTGACATTGCTTTTCTATATACATTGAATGCCTCTGGATATGATAATACTGTTAGTACTCCTTCTTCTTTCACACTGTCCCTGTTTACAAATTCATGGTAGATTTCAAAGGCTTTTTCTAACGCATCTCTTCCTTCTTTTTCTTTCACGACAATCAATGCACAATGACCATGTTCATTAAACTCATAGTATTTCATAGTATTTTTCATTAAGTCTGCTGTTTTCATAAATAGCTCATATACAAATTTTGTTTTTTCTTCAGCAATCGGATAAAGTACATTTAGAATATCTCTACAGATTCCTTCGATACCTTCTAATTCTTTTTGGCTCTCTAATCTATCACTTTTCCCGTTCATAAATTTTGTAGCGATTAAATCAATTCTTATTTCTAATTGTTCTAATACCTTATCTGCAACAGTCTTTTCATTTTGCATCATCCTATTCCCCTTCTCTTTTTCAGGTTATTTTGATGAAGAATGCTCTTAGAAAGAGCACTCTTCACTCCTTTAAGATTTTTTATTTATAAAATTTATGAGCTTTATGATACGGATCTAACGTGACTAAGAGAGAAGAGAAAATCATGCTCTTTCCCATTCTTCCCGCCCATTCTTTTGTACGATTATTATTTGTTGAAGGTGTATGTGTTGTGTGTGGAACTCGACCGATATAAAACCCACGTTTGCTTCGCATATGCTTAATTGGTTTCATAAGAAAACCTCCTGTATTGTTTTATCATTCTATATCGTTAAATAGAAATATTGTATAGTTTTAAGCGATGAGTGGGTCTAATTCTAAATACACATCAAATCTGTGCAATAACTCTTCTGGTATCGCTTGAAAACTTACAAAAACTCTTACATTCAGTTCTTCTAGTTCTTCTAAAAGATCAATGAATCCGTCTGGATTATTGGAATACAACCTTAATCCTTCATCTATGATAACGACATCCGATTGTTTGCATGTTTCCATTTCGGTTTTGCTTAGAAAAGAATCTTTTGATGTAAAGGTGATAATGTGAGCACCCATTTTTTCGTATTCTTTATACTCTCCATCCCCATCTAAGACAGTCGCTTGTTGGTTATCTGCCATGACAAGGTTAAGAAGTTGCTTCATCAAACCTGTTTTTCCTTTTCCTGTTCCACCTCGTACCAGGATATTTCTATTTTCTTCTCCAAATACAAATCGAGAATTCATTTTGTTTCCTTCGTTCTCTATGACAATGGAATTTGCCTTACTCATGTCATACCATTTTGGTTTTCTAAATGCTGGGATTTGTGCACTTCTTCCAATAAATGTTCCACACATAGCAATCTCACCTTTCCATTCATATCAGTTTTTTATCAAGCTACTAAATCTAATTCCTCTAAATCTGTAGAAAGAATCTTAATTTCTTGTTGGTGCTCTTGAAACAGAACATGTTGGATATTTTTTCGCAACTGAAGCCCATCTTCCACCAATGCAAGTAAATATGATTTCGTATATTTCCTATCATTGATTTGATAATGTACATCAAAAATGCACATTTGATCCCGCCCTCCCTTATCAGTTGAGAGTGTTTTACACTTCTTGATTCTTACGTTTTCTAACTACGTAAACAGCTAGGATGCTACCAAGAACGACAAATGTAACACCAATCCATTTCCAATATGGATTTTCAGCTTTGCCGCCTGTTGTTGGTAAATGACTTTCGACTTTCTTAGGTTGTTCTTTCATCGGTTGTGGTTGTTTTACAATGTGTTGTGGTTTCTCTGGTGTTGGTACAGGTTTTTCAATGACCTGTGGTGTTTGTGGCTTCTCTGGTTGTGGTTTTGGTTGTTCTGGCTGCGGTTGTTCCGGTTGCTCTGGTTGTGGCGTTTCTGGTGTTGGTGGAACTTCTTTTTTCTGATCTGCTACAACATGTTTGATGATCTCACCATCTGTTTTAATTTCAAAAGAGAATATTTCTTCATTAATTAAATATCCTTCTGGTGCGAATGTCTCTTTATACGTGTATTTACCAACTGGTAATTTCTCAAACTTTGCAATGCCTTCTTCGTTTGTTTTTCCTTTCACGACTTCCTGGCCTTGCTCGTTATAGATTGTAAACTCTGCACCTGGTAACTTGTTGTTTCCATCGGCTACGTCTACTTTTGTAAGTTCTAAGCTACCTTCAATCTTTTTGTTTTTTACGGTGTGTTTAATAATTTCACCATCCGTTTTAATTTCAAAAGAGAATGTTTCTTCATGTGACACATAACCTTGTGGTGCAAGTGTTTCTTTGTATGTGTACTTTCCTGCTGGAAGTTTATCGAACTTCGCAATGCCTTCTTCGTTTGTTTTTCCTTTCACGACTTCCTGGCCTTGCTCGTTATAGATTGTAAACTCTGCACCTGGCAGCTTATTGTTTCCATCGGCTACGTCTACTTTTGTAATTTCAATTGAGCCTTTAATCTTTGTATTCTTTGCAACTAGCTCAATTGTTTTTCCGTTTTCAGTAATGCTAAACGAAATCGGATCTTTTACCAGTACATAGCCCGCTGGTGATGTTTTTTCAATGAATTGGTACTTTCCAAATGGGATATTATCAATTTTGATTAACCCGTTTTTGTCTGTCTTATGCTCACTGATTTTCTTGCCTTTTTCATCGGCTAAGATAAAAACAGCACCTTCTAATTTTGTTTTCCCATCTTCATCTACTTTTAAGAGCTGTACATTTCCTTTTACTTGATCATTTTTCACTTCGAATGCAAGTGTTTGATTATGCTCTTTTACTTCAAATGGATACTTTGTTTGATTTACTAAGTACCCTTCTAATCCTTTCGTTTCCTGGAAGTAATACTTTCCAAACGGAAGAGAATTTACTTTCGCAATCCCTTCTTTATTTGTAGTTACTTTTGTGACTGCCTTTCCTTCTGGCATAAATACGGTAAATTCAACGCCTGGTAGAATCTTGCCTGTATCACTTACCTTTTTAATTTCAATATTGCCTTTGATTTGTACATTCTTCATTTCTACAACAGCCATTTCACCTGTTTTCACTTCAAAAGGCTTTGGTGTAGTATCTAACACATATCCAACAGGTGCTTTCACTTCTTTTACAGTGTATGTGCCAAGTTCTAAGTTGCCCATTTCAGCAATACCGTTTTTGTCAGCTGTAATCGTTCCCATAACTTGTTGATTGCTGTTTGCGATTTCAAATACTGCGCCTGGTAGTGGCTTTTGGTTTTCATCCACTTTCATCACTTTTAAAGCGCCATTTGCTTTCCAGAATACTTGTAAGTCTGTGCTTACTTGTTCTGTGCTGCGCTCTAATAATACAGTTGCATCTTGAATCGTACTTGTTCCTTTATATACGATTGCATGAACATTCGTTAGATTTGAAACGACTTTTAGAGATAGTTCACTACTCTTAGAGGATTTTGGTACTTGAATACGGAACTTTTCTCCTAGTTGGAATGTTTCTTTCACTTCACCTTGTTCTGTAACAATGCGTGTGCCTTGTGGTGCATTGTTCATTTGTACTTGAAATGTACCTTTTTTTGCATTTGTTTGCACGTTATATGTTGTTGTTTCAAAATATTCACCGTTTAATTGTGCTTCTTGTTTATCCGTTGGGATAACATTCATCCAGACATCTTGTGTATCCTGGCTTTGATTTGCCGCATGAATAATGTTCTTTGCCGCTTTTTCAACAGCTGCATTCTTGAACTGTAATTCATCAACGGAAATCTGTCCAAGTGCATTCCAAAGAGCTAATTGGGTTGCGTAATGGGCTTCTTTCCAATTGGAAACCCCTAAATTTTCTGGTGTTTTCTGTGGGTATCCATTCATTAAGACACGATAGGATACATCATCGGTTTTTCCCGCTTCGGGTAAATCCTCTCCATTTGGGGATTTTAAACCGTATACCAGGCAATACGCAATTTGACCACTCGCGTTCTTTAGAAGCTCTGTACGAACATCTTTCCCATATTGCGGACTATAGGCCCAATCCATCTGATACCTTTCTCGATTGATTACCTCCGCACTGGCTTGATTCAGCGGAATCAAGAAGCTCATTACAAATAAAAGCACACTCATAAAGAGTAGTATTGTTTGATACGATCGTTTCAAAACCATTTTTTACAGCTCCTTTAGATTATTCAGTTTTCAAAGGTCGGAATATTTAGAATTTAACCTTTCTAAATATGGAACATTAGACTTTAGATATAATTACTTCGTCTTTTAGCCGAATTTCATTTACAATAACATTTAGTAGGAATATGAACAAAATAGATGTAACCAATAACATGAGGTTTATTCAATCTGTGATGGGTAGTGCACGATAATACGTTGGCCTAAAAAGTTTTTCTATCGGAACTTCAAGGAAATCTGCTATTTTTTTAGCCTTATTATCTTTGAGACTCCTTCTCCCAATTTCAACATCATATAATGTGCCGATTGGAATTTTAGCGCCTTTAGAAACTTCCTTAATACTTAAGCCTTTGGATTCCCGATATTCCCGTACAATGGTTTTTTGTTCTGACGCTAGCATTTTTTCACCCTCCCTTCCCTTAATTACATTGTATTCGGCTTTAAGCCGAAAGTCAACACTTAAAGTTCATATTTTTATCACTTTAAGTGATATTTTTCTTTATTTTTTTAACATCTAATAATGGAGTGATATAAAATGGAAATTACAGAAAATGTTTTGGGGAAAAATATAAAGAAATTAATAGCCATAAAAGGTGTTGATCGAAAACAAATGGCAAAAGATTTAGGAACCACTTACAGAACCGTTTCTAGTTGGATAACTGGTGAAAAAAAGCCCCGCTTCAATAAATTAGAAGAAATCGCAAGCTATCTAGGGGTAAACACTGCATCACTATTACAAAGTGAAATACCCGATGCAGAAATATTAAAAACGGTAAAAGGTGAAGACCCTGTTGAGCGTTTGGCACGACTTCTCCATGAAAAATATATGAGCGTACCAGATGAATATAAGCCCCAAATCGAGAGAGAATTATTAAAATATGCGACTAAATTAAAAATGGAAGTTGAACAAAAAGAATAAGAGAGCCTCAATAACGAGACTCTCTTATTCCTCATTTTCATAGCTTGCACATAATTCTATAATTTCACTAAAAGTTTGTAAGTCTATTTCTTTTACAATTTCAATTAACTCATTCACACCTAATCCTTTTGTCCCCATAATTACCCCTCCGTTTTTAGTATTACATTGTGAAAAAACACACAATAATTCTATAAAATCCTATCCAGGAACTTGTAAAACTGTTTATAAAATCACAAAAGACACCGCATAAACGATGTCTTTTGAAAAAATATGAATTTTAATTTTAAATTTAGAATTAGCCCCCACCACCTGGATCAACCATCATTCTATACAATAATTTTTGATTTTCTGTGTTTTCAACTTTAGCGTAATATTGTTGCGCATCCACTTTACTTGGTGAACTATTCAATATGGGTAATAACAGCAAAGTAACTACCATCAACACATATAACTTTTTCACTTGGTCCTCTCCTCCCATTAATCCTATATTATACTTTCTGTATATTCATTATATATTCCTTCTGCAAATTTTACATATAAAAAATCATTATTCGCTTTGAACATATCAATAGACATTTTTATCAACTGTACATCTTTTTTAGCCATACCCATATAACATGTTTGAAGTGGTGTTAATTCACCATTTTTCAACTTTATTTGTTCCAATATATTTATAGCCTGTTGGAATTTCCCTAATTTAATCAAGTATAATGCAAATTCTGCAAGATGAAGTTTCTCAAAATCAATTTTGTCCAAATCCTTCCACCAAACTATTCTAATGAAATTAATATCGTTTAATGCAATATTGTATTTTAGACTACTTTTGGCACCATTTAATACGGATAATGCTTCTTGAAAGAAATATAAAGCCTTTTTGTAATCAGAAAACATAACATTTTCCCCGCTTCTAATATTCAACAAAGCCTCCATAACAGGGAAAAAATTCAAATCTTTAGCTATTCTTAATTGTCCATTTTCTCTTTCAAAATCTAAACCTTTATCTTTCCTTAATATTGTATAGCTCCAAAGTTCATTTACCCAAAATGCATATAATTGTTTCAAATAAACATTAGTCACTAAATTAAAATTATCTTCAATCCTAACTTTATAACCTTCCATTAATCCAAAGTCGCCCAAATCACATAAAATCAACATACTAAGTATGTCACAAAAAATTTCTATATCATAATTCTTCTTATTGTTTGTAACTCGCGCTTTTTCAATGTCTAAATACACTTCTCTAACATTTTTCCCATTTAAACGCTCAATATATAAGTTAAAAACATTTGCTAATCGTTTCATTTCCAGATCATTATTTTCTTCACACATCTCATAAATCTTTTTCATTAGTATTAAATGATCGTTTAAATGAGCCAATGCAAACGCAACTTTTACATTAATATTTAACCTATCATCTAAAGTCTTTAAATAATCTATTATTTTCTGTTCCTGCTTGTCTTTATCATTCGTAAAAAGCACATGTGCAATTTTAGAAAAAGTATATATAGATAACTCTTTATCTTTATTAATCCAGTTTGAAACTGTAGATTTGGCTACGCCAATTTCTTTTGCTAAATCAGTATATGTCTTATTTTTGGATGATAAATAATTGTCGATTTCCTTAGTCAACTTCTTCATATATTTTCACCTCTAATTGTTTTAAGAATATTCAGAAACGTGCATGTAAGTAAGAAAATTATACCATATTAGAAGAACCTCTGTTTTTCTCAACTATTTTCATAATATTCTGAAAATTTTAGTCGTAGACATGTTATGACACTTTAATTCATATTTTATAAGCGAATATGAACTTATAGTGTTGATATTATTCAAATAGAATTGTAAAATAAAAATAACTTACTCATATCATTAATTTTCCAGAAAATATGCTGGATATAAATAAAAAAAATAAAACCCCACCGCATCGTTTTTAATTGGTTCCCGGTCGCCAAACTAGAATCCAATTAAAAACTCCAAGAGATAGGGGCTTTAATTCACACTATAGTTATATGTGTTTTTCTTTAGTATCAAACTTGATACTAAAATTATACCATAACGTATATCTATTGTGAATATAAAACCTCTGTTTTTCCTGTTTATTTGTGGTGGAAAAATAGGAGGTTTTTTTATGCTACTAAATAACTTTTTACTAAGCAAAGCAAAACGAGAATTAAGTCCACACCTGGTTCATGTTCCTACAGGAGCTATCAATAAAACAGTACAAAAAGTAATTAAAGCTATTGATCTAATTCTTTTAGATACAGAAGGTAAAACCACTAAAGATTTCTTCATACAAACACCACGCCGCTATAAGGCATTGGAAGTTGTGTTATCTTACCTTGTACAAGAAGGCTACTCTCAAATGAGACAGAATCAAATCAGTGAAAAATCGGGTATTTCTGTGCCAATCATCAACTTTATTCTGAATTGGTTAGAGGACCTTGAAGTATGCCATCAAATCAAAACAAGACGTCATGGTAAGATTGCACCATCTATTTACATATTAAGCCTCAATACCAATTATTTAAAAATCATTGAATATTTTAAGCAAAAATGGGCGTTTTCCATTGATATTTTTTCTACATTTACAAAGTTTCTATCTAAAAAACTAAGTAAAAAACAGGAAAAACCTACAGATCAAACTGAAAAACCAACTGTGCCTACATGCCAGGGCGTAGATATATTGGATTCTATTGCTCCTGCAAATGGAGAATTAGAAGAAAAAGAGCCAGAGAATGCTGCTGATCCAGTTGGCAATTTAGCATTACGATTTCAAGAAATGGATGAATGGATGAGTGAAGAGCAACAGAAACTTTATCTGTACATTTTAAGTAAAAATACAAATATTACTGAAAAAGATGCGTATACAATTGCGGTTCGTATGCCGCCAGATATAGATTGGGAGGCCAGAAAGACTTTTGAAGATTGTGTACAGTATTTTGAGATAAACAAATCACAAGAGAGTACACCTGCACATTTCATGACAATCTATACAAAACAGTTAACCGCAAATAGAGAGCGTAGAGAGGAAAAAGCAAAAGAAAACATACGAAATATAGGATTGAGAAAATCAATTAAGAATACAATCCCATTGGACTTATTCAAAAAGATGCTTGATCCAAACGCCTAAATCTCATTTTCCACAAAAAAATAATTGTTTAATAGCCTTGTTCAAAAAATTCATCCCTAACAAGGCTTTTTGTCATGCCATTTTTTATTTTAATAGATTGAACATATTATCAGTCTATTATACTTTTATAAATTAAAGGTGTTTTTCACAACAAATCCACTATGAATTTAAACACAAATTGAATCTGCTCTTAAATCAGTAATTAAATAAGAAGAATTTTCTAATCCCTTGTGAGAGTAAGGCTAATTGAGCAAAAATAAATCCTAATGTATTTAATCATTTTAATTTTTTTTAAAACAAGATTTATTATAAAAAGTATCCCCTATTGGGCACTATCTTTTTCTAGATTTTTAAACATATATCCCCAGATCAAACTAAATACCAAAATAAAACTCTTCTTATCATTTAATATGCAAATCTACGGAACACCGAATATCTGTAGACAGTATACGTACTAATATTCGTGATTTTTACCATGAATATATGGTACAGCAATCTAAAAATAAACGATTATTTCTGTTCATTATGAGCATTTCAGTAAACAGAACAATCTCAGAATTAATTCAGAATAATATGAGATAAATTTACAGAATTAGTTGCGACAACATACTAAGGTTATTCTGAACTTATTCTTATCTTAAACTCATTGATAGAACTAGGTTCCGCGAAATATTTAAAAACCTAGATTTACCTTGAAGCTCTCCTGGTAAGGGTATCTTGATTCAGCTATGAATCAGATTCCGTTGCCAGGCAGATTTTCATAAAACTACGTAGGCGGGGCGGCGGCCATTCCCATTCCTCGTATATCGTCCTCCCTCAACATCGGCTCATCATTCGCCTTCCACTCATTCCAATACATCTATATATCCCCTTATACCACAACGTCAGGACCTGTCTAGCCAGGCCCATATGTCTCCGCTTAGCCCCGCAATGTCCTGGCCCTGGAATCCCACAAGCAAACAAAAAACGCCACGACCTAGAATCCCCTATTGCTTGTTTGTATGGTTCTCGTATATAATTGCGGTACACAATTTTTAGGGTAAAGGGGTAAATAAAAATGACTTGGGACCTTTCTGTTGATATTTTCCTATCTGATCTGTTAAAACATGGCCGAAAATCCTCCACCGTTAAACAATATCGCTACGATCTATCACTTTTCACATCCTGGATTCAGAAACACGTCAAATTGCCTCCAGAATCGTTTTTTAGTTCTTTTGATACAAACATATTGGAAAGTTACTTAACGGCGTTTAAAAAGGAACGTGGAGCGTCGATTTCTACTATCAAACGTGTACGAGGTATTCTGATCAACTTTTTACAATTTCATGGCGCAGCCCAAGATTTAAAAAGTGATGTCTCCCCACCTGGACTGACTTCTAAACACTTTGCATCAGACAAAGAAATTAAAAAGCTATTCCGCGTCATGCGTAGTTATAACGGGTTAACCGACTACCAGGCATCAGGAAGAAAATTTATTCTGGAACGTAACCTTTTATTAATTCATTTCATGTTAGATTACGGGCTATCTATCCAGGACATTCTCACGCTTTCTATGCACGATATACACTTTGGGTCTAATACAATTACCCCAGGAGGGCTACACGCCCACAAACGATCTATTCCCCTTTCAAAAGAGCATATAAAACTTGCCTTATCTTATTACAGCAAGATTCCTAATCTAGTTAGACCGCGCCAACAAACGGGTGATCCCTTCTTTGTGGCTTTTGACTTCGGCCCACAAACATTCCGCTGGGATTATGCAAACGATCAACCCGCCGCTCTAACTCGAATCGCTGTACAACGAATGTTACAGAAAGAAGCAAAACGCGCTGAAATCCATATAACGCCTACTATGCTACGGAACCGTTTTATATTAAACGGTCTACAAAATGGCATGAAACCCATTGAAATTAAAGCATTTTTGGGATTAAAAAGCGTTGAGGCCCTGCATAGATACGTTCAATTTTGGAATAAACAGCAATAGAAAGGGTTTCATGTAAGTAAAAAAAGTCTTGGTGCCATCGAAAACAAGATTTTTTTACAATATTCGGGATATTGGTCACAATATTTATTTTTCCAAAGTCAAAAATACAGACGTTTTTCTGTATTAAAGAACGTCTGTATTCTTGATTTTTCATACACAATAGCACCCTAAAATAAAAATGGAGCATTTATACCATAACAAAATTGAATAATATTATTCAATTTTGTTATAATGTACTTAGAAATTTTTGAATAATATTATTCAATTGGAGGGTATGATGACTACTATTAACGCTGTAACCCAAGAGTTACATAAAGCATTTGATTTATTTAATGAGCGTTTTTTTGAGAGTAAGCTCCCTACACCCGCAATTACCATTCAAACTTCTAGACATAACAAGCTTAGTATGGGGTGGTGTTCTGTTCATCCAATATGGAGTGATAAAAAAGGTGAGACTAAACGATATGAAATCAATATAAGTGCTGAATATATCGATCAAGATTTCTTTGAAACTATGGACACCCTTATGCACGAGATGGTTCATCTTTATAATCTTGTTCACAACATCCAAGATTGTTCCCGAAATGAAACCTATCATAATAAACATTTCAAAAACCGAGCTATAAAAAGTGGGTTTGAATATGAGAATGATAAACCTGATCCGAAGTACGGTTGGTCCTTTGCCAGGCTCTCCCAAAAAACAAAGGATATTATCAATCAAATGGATATTGACCAATCAGTTTTCTCAATTGCTAGACGACTCCCTCGTTACTTACAACCAGTAGCAAGTAATGACTTAGATAATTTTAGTACGGGAATTACTCCTAATACGTATTCTGATTTTGAAACACCAGATTTACCAGCTGTAGCAAAGAAAACAACTTGGAAATGGACTTGTCCTGGATGTGGTACTATCGTACGATCAACAAAACCACATGTTCATATTAAATGTGGTGATTGCGAGCAAACATTACTAGGAGAAGATGATTAAAAAAGCATTCAGTATTGAATAACACGAAAAACACAAACAGCCCTGGTCTAATCAAAACCAGGGCATTTTATGCTATTCAATGCACTAAAAACAATAAAATTATGTGAAAATCAATAAAAGTCAATACAAATGAATACAAGTAAATACGAATCAACATGAAAAATACTTATATTTTAATGATTTTTATAGATTTTTACCGATAATTTTGTATTGACTTGTATTAAAATGTATTTATTTGTGTGTAATTGTATTGACTTTTCGAAAGGGTTTAGCATATAATGGAATTAAGTTAATCAATAAAAAAATAATCTTTAGGAGGTTTTTATATATGGCAATTCTTAAAGCTGGTGCAGACGCGGGAAACAGTGGTTTAAAGTTAAATGTATTAGGTCTTGATCCTTTATTCATACCAAGTATTTATTCACATCACATTGGAGAAGCAACAAACATTTTGAGTGATGAGGATATTTCTGTTGAAGAATTAGAAAACAACATTGATGTTACAATTTCATCACCTACCTTAAAAGCAAACAATCTGCGTTATATTATTGGTCAAAAAGTGATTGATGAAAACATTAAAGGTATTGAAATGGAAAAGAAATCGGATAAATCGAAAGATGATCTTGTGCTACTTGTTACATTAGCTGGTTTAGCAATTACCGCTATGAAAAAACAGCCAAATAAAAATAAAATTGATGTTACTTATGATCTTTCTGTTGCATTACCTGTCGCAACAATCACACCTCAAACAGCACAGGAATTTGTAGAACGTTATATGAATCATCATACGGTGAAATTCCACCATCCAAGCGGACGTGAAGTAGTAGTTAATATCCAAATTGAATTTTGCAAGTGTTTACCAGAAGGCGCGGCGGGTTCATGGGGAATCGTTTATGATGAAAAAGGTAAAACCATTAAAAGAAAAGTAGAAACTACAGAAGACAAAACTACAGAAATAGACTTTATTGACAAAACAATATTATCTTTCGATATTGGTGCTGGTACGACAGAAGAAGTTGTTTCTCATGGTGTTAGCTTTAAACATAAAATGAGTCGTGGTTTACCATATGGAGTGAAAGAAACTTTACTTGATATTATCAAGGTTTGGAACTTAAACAATAAACAAAAGACAATAGACAGTATTGCTGAATTTAATGCAATTTATCTTGATTCTGAACATCCACGTCATATTCGCTTAAAAGAAGCGTCACGCGGCGCATTATTAGGTTTAGCCAATCGAATTGCAACTGATATTATTAATAAAATTGATGATATGAAAGATGATCCATATGTATTCATTTATGGTGGCGGTGCCGCAATCGTAAATGAAAGCCTACAGCAAATTTTAGAGCAAAAAGGACGTTTAACAAATGTTATTTTCTTAAAAGACCCCCTTTTCGTAAATGCACGCGGATTACTTGTGTACACATGCTCTCCAAGATTTGAAGAATTAAAAGAAAAAGCGCTTGCTCCTGTCGGTGAAAAATAATGGCTCGTAAAATATACAAAGCTGGTGATAGAGCAAATGTCTATATTAAGAAAGACATTTCACCAGACATGATCGATTTTATTAACAAACAAAGTGATCTTACAATGTTCTTTTTGTATGCGGCACAACAACTTCATAAACAAATTGGTAATGTAGATGTAGCGGAAATTTTACCACGTAAATATACATTTGCACTGGATAACGAAATACAACCTTTACCAATCGAACATGATGAAGGTTCAAAAACTGTTCATACACCTGTTTCGAATCAAACTCATATCGAAACAAGTCAAAAAATAACGAATCCTGGGGAATCCAATGATAAAGAAGAAAATACATCATGGAATAAACTAAATGATTTAGAAGATGATCCATATGCATAATGCAAAGAAAGAGTTGTTCTTTTATAAGAGCAACTCTTTTTCTTTTAATTTATAATAAAAGTATCAAAGAAAAGGGAGAGAAGTTCATGGCTTATAATCTTGTTACAAACAAACTTTATAGAGTTGACTTTGAAGAATTAGAAATTATGTTTAAAAAAAATAATTCACTGAATTTTCAGCATCAAGATGAATGGCTTAATAGTTGGTTAGAAATATTAAAAAAAGCGGATCAAGACACAAATATCCAAATCGAAAATAAAAATAAACACAACCTCTCTTTTGAAGGGTTTGACATTTTTCAAAAAAAAATAATTCTTCCTTCATTTACATTCTATTTGAATTTTGTAATTACAGGTGCCCGCCTTTTCATAAAAAAAACAAACCCAAGAATCAAAAAAATCTCATTGGATAGTATACAAAATAAGTCATTTCCCTTAGATTGGACCCCTACTGACAACTGGAAGGGTTCTGTAAATAACCAAAAACCGATTATATGCACACAGTTTCCATTCGGCATGAATGAATACCTTCTAATTGATGGAAACCATCGATTAACAGCAAAAATAAATACACGACAAAAATCTGTAAAATCGTATATTATTAGTGCACAAGAAATCATAGATCATAGTATATTACCAATGTCAATTGATGCAACTATGTATTTATTTATCATGGAAACCTCAAACTTTTCGAAAGTATTATCAGAAAATAAATACACCCATCAACAAATTTTTGACTCTTCTTTAATACATTCAACATTTAAAGAAGTTTTGAATTAATAAAAAAGAGTTGTTCTTTCATAAGAGCAACTCTTTTTTATTAGGAATATCTTTCCATGAATTTGAAAATCATGAAGATTATTAAAGAAAATACTTACAAAGACTTGATTAAACAAAGATTACACTTCAAAATTGGAATTGAACGACCTTTGAGCGAGGGAGGATAAACATATGAATGATACAACATCACAAGAACGCGCTTACTGGACACATGAAGTATCTGAAAAACTACAAATATCTGATAGCACTTTAAAGCGCTGGGCGAATGAACTAGAAGTGAGCGGGTATAAATTCGCAAAAGGCGCAAATGACAGTCGCGCATTTACCGCTCATGATATACTAGCGTTAGAAAAGTATAGGCATTTGACCAAAAAACAAAAAGTAAAAAAAGAAGAGGCCGCAACTGCTGTTGTAGAAGAGTTTAAAGAAAAAACGAGCGATTGGGCGCCCCCCGCTCATCAAGAAAATGAACTAACTATAACTAGCTCACAAGTCGCTCAAACATTAGAAACTTTCATGAGACAACTTCAAGAGCAAGAGAAAACGAATCAACAAATTCTACAAGAATTACAGTCTGCTAACGAGTTAAATAAAAATCTATTGTTGCAATATGAACAATTGAAACGGGATTTTGATGAAATGCGTGAATCACAAAAACTTATAGCGTCCACCCAAGAGCAAAAACAAGGATTCTGGTCTAGGCTCTTTTCAAAAAATAAAGACATATGATGGAAAACTACATCATGCGTCTTTATTTTTGTTCCACTACATAAATTATTTTTCTTCAAAACTAAATTCTAATTTGCTGTTTGCAATTAAAATCTTTTTTTATATTTTCTTGCATGTAAATGTCAAAATGTTTTTGGAAGCCGCCTTGCAAAGATTTGTTGTATGATGCGTAAGTCAAATCTTTGCATTATATGTATACCAGATTACTAGTTAAAAATTAACAGAATCGTTCGTTGGATTGTTTCATAAAAATTCTACTTTCTCCCCATATTTAAAAAAATATTAAACTCTATAGAATAGATTCTAAAAAATCTGTCCAAACTTGTAACCAAATTATACAAGTTTAGGAGAGATGAAAAGTGTTTTTCAAAGATAATAAAACCATATTAAAAAAATGGCTGGATCGTCATGGAATAGAACAACAAAAAATCGCACGCACTGCTGGTATTTCGTTACCAACAATGACAAAGGCTTGTCGTGACAAAACATATATTCCAACACCCCTTGTAATGAAAAAACTCTTGAAAGTTATTAGAAAAATAGACCCCTACGCACAACCACATGATTTTTGGAAAATGTAAATAGGCACAAGAACCATTGCTCTTGTGCCTTTACTTTATCCGTACTGTTTTTGTAAATCGATCCAGGATCGCCCATACATGCGAGAATGCCTTTTTGTTAGAAAGCTATTATCATATTTTGGTTTAACCGGTGGCGCCATTTTACAAATGAACGATGGTTGCATTTCTCCCCCAGCTCTTACACTGATAATCGCGTGATGTGCTGGTATTTTATATGCTTGTTCTAGTGAAATTGTATCCTCAAATCGATACTTAGATAATTCAAATGTCTTTGTATGATCGTTCATAAATAGGAATTGCTGTATGCCGCCACCTTGTAAATTCTCTTGTAATGACGGTTTCAATTTGTTCCAATGGTGAAATGCATAGATGCTTCCTAGTCTCTCTTTTCTGCCCTCTGTACCCACTCTACCCATCAATTTAGTTAATCCTTCACTTTCATATTGCTCGGGTTCATTAAAAATGATAAACGCCCCATTTTCTTGCTCTATTTTAGTCATTAGTAACCTGGTCATGAAGGTTTTTAGTGTAATCCAGTGAACCAGGGTTTTTACTGCATGTTCCCCTAATCCCCTAGCATTTGGAACCCTTAAAATAATAACTTTTCCTTCTTGCATCCATTTAGCAAAATCAAGTTCTTTTAATGGGTCTTGTGCAAAGATATCATACAATCTTTCATTCCCAAAAAAGCGGTTTAATCTGGTTATGATGGGATCACACTTATTCCCTAATTGCTCATTATCTCCCCACTGTATCAGCTCATTCGCAAGACGCAAATTCCCTTCATCCACTAATTCTTGAATACGATTCACCCGAAAGTCCTCATCTTCTATAATACGTTTAATATTAAATAAACTCCCTTTACTTGCTTTGGCCGCATCCGTTAAATATTTTTCACTTCGGCTTAATCCTTCAATTTGCATGAAATCAATCATTTCATCCGCAAATCTTGAAGCACCGTTCCGCCCTAGCTTTGTAATTACTTCTGTTAAATCTAGAGGTGGGATATAATCATTGTCGTTTAAATCCAGATCAATAATGTTTTCTGGTGGTAATGCATCACGAATCCCGTCTGCCATACCCCGCCCACCTTCTTCTACAATTGCATCTGGTATTATAAAACTAATCTTATGTTTTGTATTTCCCTCAATAACAAAATTCTTAATTGCTGTATCTTTACCAGCTCCTTGTCCTCCTATAAAGACATAACCTCTATAAAAATTATCTGGATTATCTATTGGCATATAGATTGGTATTTTTTGATCTTTCAATTCCGAATGTCCTAAAAATATTCCTTTCTCATCCCGCATAATCGCTGGTATCTCAATTTCAACTTTCTTTTTTACACTCAATGCATCAGCATATTTTCGTTGCAACTCTTTTATAGGCATTTGCAAAGCTAATTTGCTCATTTCATCGGTACTCATCAAATTTACATTCGGATCAAACTTTGTCCTGCTTGATAGTTCGAAAGTATTTAATTCCTGTAATATTTCTGTTTGGCGTTTTCTCATTCTTATTTTTACGCCATGTAGTTCATTCGTTTCTGATAAATCCATCATAGAAAGTGCTAAGGTTTCCCCCATTGTCTCCCTGGTTAACCGATCATGGGAATGTGAGGCCACCCGTATACGCGTTTTAAAAACAGGCTGATTTCCTTTGTCATAACTCACTCGATTTGTTCCAACTTCATCAGCGGTTGTATGTGCCTTTTTAATGATGTGCTCTTTGCTAAATTTTTTATCTGATTTAAAAAAAGCGTTCGAGAACGCCTGGAATGTATCAGTTAATAAATCATTTATTTCATTAATAACAGCCGCAACACCAATTTTAGCCCCTGTTACAAGTCGTTTGCCACTCATATTAACCCGTTGGGGTGGTTTCCCCTTCTTTAACTTTTCAATGGCCCAGGAAGCGTTTTTCACCCATTTCTGACGGTTTTCCGCTTCATTACAGATACTCAATCGGCAAATGTCTCCATCATAACTTAGTTCATCAATAACACTTAAAATATTACCAATAGGCGTTTTTGTATCGTTGCTATTTGTATTTAAGGAAAAGATATCATGTTTCAAATATCGCATTTCTTGTACGATTGTGTTTTCATTAGAAATTTGCAAATCTGATATTTCCGCTTCCTTAATTGTCACACTCATTTTGTTCTCTAGTTTTCTTTTGAGCTTTAATGCTTGATATTCGCTAGTTGCTACATAAAATTCAATTTTCTTCTGGCCCTTTTCCTGTTTGAAAATAACATCAAACCAGAAATAGTCCTTTTCACGATAATGAAATGTAATCCCTTTTCTTTCTATACGACTTCCCATACTTTCGTACATTTCATACATCTTATAGATCGCCCGCCATAAACGCTTTGTATTATTAGATACATCCGCATGAGGAACAATCCGATAGACAACCATTTTGTTTTTTTCTACTTGTAAAAATTGTTTTAAAGAATATATCTCTTTTCTTTTAAACCAGGATTTTTTTATTTTCTTAGGTTCATATAATACTGGCAAATATTCATTTTGTGCCAAAACAGGAAGGTTTGTATTTTCTTTATCGCATATAATAAAGCCTTCTCCCTGTATCATTTTTAGGCCCCTCCTAATATACATATTGCTAAGATAAGTCCGCCTGCAAAATAGGCAAGCGGCTTCATCATTCCGCCTTTGTTTGTCATTGAACCTATCATGATAAATCCAGCTGTCACCAATGCACCATATCCCATAATATCGGGCAAATTTAGAATAAACCAATGACCTAATTCGCTTACTATATCAACCATAAATTCACCAACTGGTTTGAAAATCCATTCCATTTCCTTCCCTACAATAGCATCACTAAAGTTATTTAATTGATCTAGAAAAGAACCTTCTTTTGCCTTTTCTCCAATATACCCAGCTGTATTAGCCGCAATCATTTTTCCACCTTCTAAAATGAATTTCACAAGGACCCCTCCTTTTAAATTCCCTTTAAAAAGTCTCTTATGTCAACGCTGTGCCTAGCTAAAACATACCCACAACATGCACCAATTAAAATTTCTATTGCCTTTGTACGGTGGCCCAACGCCCAAGCCGCACCCGAAAAGATAATAACTAAAACTACGCCCGCATCAAATCCGTTCATGATTGCACTATGAACATTTCCAAATGTCCCGTTAACTCCCGCGGCAAATGTTGCCTTTGGAAGTATCAATATTAATGAACTCCCTGTAGCGGTAAAAACCTTTTTAAGTACGTTCTTACTATTTGTTTCTTTATGTGCTTTCTTTTTATAACTTTGGTCCATAAAAGAGCGAAAAGAAATCGTTTCTGTCTTAGTCATGTTGTAACACCTCTCGTATAATTTTTTAAGAACTACACATACTACCTATAAATGAAAAATAGGAGGTCTAACGATATGCATGTTGCTATTGCTGTCGCTGTAGGCGCGATTATTGGATCACTTGTTAATATTTTTGTTGGGTAAAAATACAGGCAGTGAGCTTTTTGAAGGCTCCTGTCTTTTTGTTTGCGCCTTAATTTGTTCAATACGTTCCGCGGCACTTAATTTCTTCTTTTCTGTTACATTCTGTTCGTGTTGTTGAATTGTTGATGGTACTTGTTTTCTATCCTCTTCACATGGCATTTTCTTATGTTTATCGGGTATATCGTTCCAGATCAATTTCTTTACATAACCCGAAAAATTTTTACGCTTCACATGTTGTAACATGATTCGATCCTTTTCATTCTTCTTATTAAATGCTACAGGTTTACTAAACTTTGATCTTTCCATTCTGTTCACCCTCCCCGATGTGACCGATAATATCGGTATTACTAAAACGTATTCCTTGCTGTTTGTACGTTATTCACCTTTTTATACAAAAAAAGCTCTCTTCTTTTTTATTTAATCGATATAAGCGGTAATATCACTTTTCCCATAAAAAAATGACCTTTTTAGGCCACATTTTCAATCATTAGCTATCAGCGTGCTTTACGCTATTAGCTATATGCCGACAGTATGAAACTTGTGCAAGTACAACACGAAAAAGAAGCGTCTTCTCGAAATTTCCGAAATATAAGAATTTTAAAATCGTATCAAAGTATAAAATGTTATAATTATACTGTTCCTTTTGCATCCATGAGAAGGATTTTAAAACCGTAAGACACTTAGAGAGGGGAAACAACTATGTCACTTTTACAGCAACATTTTGAAGAAAGAAGAGAATACATTTTCAATCGTCTCAAACAACCAGAATACATGGAAAGAAGCATAGAAAAAGTTCGCCAAGCTCAAAAAGAGATCAAAAATACAGTGCGAACGATTAAAGATTTGTTACTCTTAGACAAAACCACTGATCCTTGTTTACCAGAGGTCGCTCAATTTTCTCTTCAACACATTACAAATTCAGAGTCGTTTGAGAATGTCAAAAACCTTGTTCCATCCTCTATAAAAAAGTTAAGTGAAGAAGAACGCGCAAAAGTGTTAGATGAAACATTAAGCGTAGCAAACCAAGTCATGAATTTAGAGCGTACTGTATTTATCATGATGTTTAATGCAAAAGAGAAAATCCTTATGGATTCTTATCAGAAAAAACGTAGATCACAAACAGAACTTCATTATGATGTTGCTGACAAAGAAGGGTTTGACAAAGCGTTTTATGAAGCGCGTATTGATTCATTACGAAATGACATTCGTGTAATATCTTTCAAAAAGCTATGTGAAAATGAACCCGCACCAGAAGACTTAGAACTATTCAAACAACGCTATGAAACAATTGTTTTACCAAAAATACAAGAAATTGTTTCCCTAATTGAACCAAGTTTAATAGATATAGACGTATTTTTAAATCCAGTAATCCAATATGGTGTAGGAGAAATTACTTTAGATGAAATGATTCAAAAACTACACAAAAACCTTTCTCTATTTCACGAATTATCAAAGGTGGAATATTGCCCAACGGTAGAGCTAACAGTAAAAGAATATGTATTCTTAGGAGCTATGAACCGTTCTAAAAAAGGAGAGGAGTTGCAACCATCTAAATGATGTATACACAAGAGAAGTTTTATGAGAAGTTAATAGAAGAGAAAAAAGAAGTAACGATTTTTCTAATAAATGGTGTCAGAGTACCTGGAAAAATTATCGCTGTTGATAAATTTTCGGTATTAGTTTTAAGCAATGGAAAGCAACAGTTCCTTTATAAACAAGCAATTTCGACTGTTTCTTTATAAAACAAAGAACCTTTAAAAATATTACAATAATAACTTTTTTATCCTTTTATGGGATATCCACTTCAAAAATTCCCATACATAATGTACTCTTAGATATAAGAGTTAGTTTTTTTCCTTTAGGGCAAGGCTGGTTTCAGCCTTGTTTTTTGTTTGCAATTTTTTGGGTACAATTTTTTCGAGATTCTATGTATAAAGGAGTTTAAAAGAAAAAGTGGAAATGAGATTACTACATGACATGATCGAAGATCAAAAAAAAGAATTGAGCTATCTTGTAAAAAAATATGGATTTAGCCATCAAAAAGTAATTGATTTTAGTCAAAAATTAGACCTTTTAATCTATGAAGCAATGGGGAAATATCGATTAGACCAAAAAATTAGGATAAAAAAAGAATCCTTTCAATAAGGATTCATAACGGGAAGATAAGAGACAGATATAGAAATAAAAAGAATTAGGTATATTATAATTGAAAAATATGAAAAAGAATATTGAGAAAAAATAACAAGATTAAATTTTCTGATTGATTTTTTTAAAATAAAAACGAGTTGTAGTAACAAGCTGTCATTAAACCCCTTACGCTAAAAAGGTTGGCAAATATCCAATCTTTTTTTATGTAGATAGGCTCTCTTGCTTTTCTTGCATGAGAGCCTATCTACATTCGGGAACTACCTCTCATTATTATAAAGAAATAATCCATATAAAACCAATAGGTTTTTTGATATTAAAACGCTACATTTTTTATATTCTATGTTAAAATTAGTGATTGAGGGTACAATTTTTCAAGAGAAAAAGGCAAACAATATAAATACTTTCTGAAAGTGTTCAATTCAAGTTCAACAAAAAGCATTTGTTATTCTATAACAAATGCTTTTTGACAAATTACATTCTTTTTTATAACATAAAAAAGGAATTGAGTGTACCAGACTCAATTCCTTCGGTGAAGTCATTTGCCAACGAATACCTGGTGAAAGAATCCTTCTTTTATGATTGGATTCTTTTACTTTGTTTTGAGCATAAAACGTAATATTGTATATGCCATTTTTCTTGCTGAACATCCTCGTTTGATCGCTAATTGTTGTAAGAGCTTATGTTGAAATGGTGTTAATTCAAATTCGATAAAATGCTGAAAAGCATGAGACTGCTGAACAGGCACATCCTCCATATAAATATAGTCTAACCCTTCTGTTACTAACTCTAATGCGATTTGATCTAAGCTTTCATTATAAAGTGCTAATTCTTCCAATCTTTCATATAAATGTGGTTCTAAAGAAATCAATAATTTTTTATTTTCTTTTCGAAACTTCTGCTTTTGACCTCTCCAATACTGTTGCTCTTGCATAACTGCATGTAACATTTTAATTCCCCCTATTTATAATTTAAATTTGTATTTCTTCCTTTCCTACTTATTGTTTCTTACAGTATCAACAGCGGCTAAACAGGCGGCTATCCCTAGACGTTTTTCACTATATATTTTCTTGTTCACTGTTAGGTACCAGCACCCATTTTCTTTTACGCTCAATAGATCGTCATATTGCCGCCCTAATTTTTCTAGAATAAAAGTGGATTCCTCAACAGGATTGAAATATTCAATCGGCATTCTAATAAATGGTGTACGATTCTTCCCCCAATATGTACCGCATTTTTCTAGCCCCAAAAACTCTTTTGCAATGACATAATCTAGCCTTTCTGTTGCAACAGATAAATCATGATATGGTATCCACCAATTAGAATCACTCATGGCCACAAATTCTTTTGCAATACTGTTGTATAAGATTTGACAGATACTAATACCTTCAAAGTCATCTTGTGTAACAACAAAATCAGACTGTCTTAATTTGTGCCCGTTTTTATCTGTTGTACCAATTTCAAATTCTTCACTTTTCAATAATTGGACTGTTTTCATCACATTAAATTCCCCCTTTATTTCTTAAATGAACATGCTAAAATATTTTTGAAGGCATCTTATTTTTTGTGCCCTTCACCAATACGATCACTCATCACACTTCCCCTTTCTGTTGCTTTATAGCAATGGAAAGGGATTGTTTTGTAAAGCGGCTTTTACTCTCTTGCATAGCATTTTGAAGCAATTTCAACTTTGTTTCTTTGCAAAGAACTCTCCATACAGATACACCGATTTTCATTTTCTTGCCTCCCTTTTATACTTCTTCTCCACACGCTCTACATTTGTAATCTTCCATGTGATTGCTCCTTTCTTTCTTAAAGGACTAATTCATTAAGCTAACAGCAATCAACGCACCAATTAAAACCAAGCCAATAAATTGCATGGTACTCTTTAATGATTGAATCAATGTTATCGCTCCTTTCTAAAGGGATTGTTTTAAAATCCAAATAGAATACCAGAAAATAAATAAGTGAACAGCATCATAAAAATTGAGATTGCAAAGAAACCATAAAACCAAATCTGATCGGAAACATTTTCTTCAATACCAAAATAAAGATTTAACTTTTTGTAATTTTCTGAAATGTATAGGTAAAATTTTTTGAGGAATTTAAATTTAAGGTGAGGTTGTGTTAAAATAGGCTCACCAGACGTAATTTTAATAGGGATTTGTTTCATAGCCATTCTTCCTTTCTTAAATTATGATTCTGTATTAGAGAAAGATGTTTTTTGAGCTGGCAGGCTAGGGAACATCTTTCTTTTAAAATATTAGCTTTTTCGTTCTCCAAACCAATTTATCATTGCTTCAGAAGTAATAATCCATTCTTTTCTCTTTCCATTCGGCTTAATAAAGCATTTGATTAATCCCTGTTGAATCATAACTTCTCTTTCTTGATCCGCTTTTTTAGAAATTCCCTCTTGTAACTTGTTCCTTAAAGTTGAATCTGGTATCTTCCAATAGAATGCGGCTTCACTAGGTGTCATGTAGTTATCAATTGCTTTCATAATTATTTTCCCTCCACAATACTTTTGCTATAATATTTGTAGAAGGATTGAAGGGAATTCCTAGGTTCCCCATGATAAATCCTAATATCATTCCGAAGCCATTTATCACATTGATAATGGCTTATTTTATTTTTTATCCTCCTTCTTTAAGTTTTTCTATACTTTGATTATAGGACTTACAAGTCCTATAATCAACTGTTTTTCATTTTTTTCTTTCGAATTTTTTCGACAAATAAAAAGGCCCTATCAAGATAGGACCTTTTTCCCTTCCAATATTTCGTTTGAAATTCCTGTAATGAAATTTATAAAATAATCTGGTTCTAATTCAGAAGTATCCCAGTCTATTTGTTCTCTTTCAACTGAATTTTGTTCATCTGGATAAACACGCCATATATTCTGTTTCACTTTGGAATTTATCCATAAATCATCGTAGTTACTCATTAAAGAATCAAATACAAAATGAACTTTTCGCTTTCTAAAGTCTTTTTTAGAAAAGACCCCATAATTCACTAATAGCACATAAGGGACATATTTTAGTGTTAATCCCTTATAAGCCCATATATTTCTTTCATCTGCTTTTTCTATCATTTCTTTAAACTCTTTTTTATATAAAAATGCTTGATTTCCTTTTTGATTGCCTTTCATAATCTCTTTGCATTTTTGATAAATTGGCCATAAATTAGCGACTACTTCTCTTTTAATCTTCTTTGCATTTTCTTCATCTTTTTCTGTAGGATGAAGGTGTTCATACTTTTTACGTCCATCTTTTATAGTAGGACAATTAGAATGCTTATAATGCGCGAAATGATCTTGTCTGTTTGGAGTAGCGTCAGCCCTTACGTATACAGCTGTATTGCATACTTCACATAATGCGTCTTGATCTGGATATTTTATTTTCCATTTAGATACGTGAATTTCTTCATTTGTTTCTGGATCAATAACATAATATCCCATGATAATTCCCCCTTATTTATTATATTTACCTTTATTTTACCATCTAATTTTTCTTATTTTCCAAAAAAATAAAAAAGCTAACTTTGGAATAAAGTTAGCTTTCTGGAATTCTAATACTCTCTCATATGTTTTCATCAAATTTGTTTAAAATTATGCAGTAACTTTTTCTTTTTCAATTCGCTCATATTCATACTCTAAGGGGGAGCACCAACATAACGCGAATTTCGTACGCTAAGCAAAGAAAAATCCACCCCAAATACTAAAGACCTGAAGGAAAACAACGTAGAGAATGAATTTTAACAATAGAACCTGGGGTTTACCTTCCCTAATAATTAAATAGTTAAACAACTCCTAAATAAAGTGTTTACAAAGTTATCTCTTTTGTTATAATAAAGATAACAAAGTTATCACTTTTAAGGGAGATATTATCAATGGAAAAATATATTGTAAATTATCATACCGGTGTTACAGAAGAAGTTGAAGTGAATGGTTTAAGTGAAGCGAAAAAAGTTGCTGAAGAAGGTATTGCCTACACGCAAGAAAATATCACAATCGAAACTTTAGATGGTGAAGTTATCACAACCGCATATTGGTATGGAATATCCCCACAAGAGGATGATAATGTACTTGAAACGGTTGGTGGCGGCTTTTATCAAGCGTGGAGCGATGAACTGGGGGAGTAATTCCCCTTCTCGTTGGTTTAAAAGAATTTGCTGAGATACTAGGTTGGGATAAAGCACGTTTAAGCACAAAGTTTTCTCGACAACGAGATGGGAAGAAAGTAAGACCATTATTACCTGAGCCAATCCAGATCCTTGCTTCTACACCTATTTGGACATTGAAACAGGCAAAAAAATATAAAGCTATAATTGATGGTAGGTCTGCTGAATAAGCAGACCTTTTTTATTTAAATTCTACATAAAATTTAGTGTCGATGATTCCGAAAGCAACTTTACAGGGAAACGGGTTTTTTCCTACTGAAGAAGCACGCATACAAGAAAGTACCCAATGTTCTAGTTCTAAAGGCAAGCGATATATTTGAATACTACCATCACTGTTTTTCACTGTTACGATCGGTACATTTACCCTGGTTGTAGTAAAACTATCCGTTGTTAGCATTCCTACTGCATCATTAGTGTGAAAACCAGCGCTTAGAACTTCATAAATCATTCCATCTGTTTCATTAATAATCATTGGTATATTTAAATAAGGGTAGTTATTTATATCGTTATGAATAATTGCTCCTGCTGCATTCTTTCTTATCTGATTCCCTTGCATTTTATACACTCCTTTATATGAATCCAACACGTTCACTTACATGCTTTCTATTTTACATCTATTATATTAGAAAATTGCAGTTTCATCTTGTTATAAAAAGCATCGGTACATATAACAGCACTATTTAGTGGATCAATATCAACAACAGTCATATAGCTAGAGAGCAAATAACCTTCCTCATAATATGTAATTAGTATTTCTTCTTCAGATAATAAGGAACATAACAACATGTTCTCAATTTGTACTTTTTCTTCATCTGTTAAGATCGGCCGAGTTACTTTGTTTTTCTCTTTGATGATTTCACGTATCCCAGCAAACTGTTCAGGAATTGCTGCAAACGGAGTGAATTTCACCATATTATCAAGACTTTTTTTCGATTATTGTAGCGATATTAATGCCTCTATCGTTGTATACATATCTTCATACATAATTCTCTTTATAATAGATTTCTATATTTTAAAGTTTGTTAAGCAATTATTACATTTTGATAAACCTGGAAAATTAAAACACCTATGTAAGGTGTTTTTAATACACTGGGATTTTATATGCCAACTTAAGTACCTTTACAGTGGTGTTTAAATACAATGGTATGAGTAGTTACCATTGTATTTAAGTGTTCAATAAATATCAGAATAACGAAGGGGTTTGGCTGATGAAGAACAATATTAAAGGATTAATTGAATATGGCGAACGTATTCCACATTTTCATAAAGATTTCCCCATAATTTTATTTTGGAGTCACAGAAGTGGTTGCACTTCTCTGGCGAATTGGTTTTTCTTCCAAATTGGGTTATATGAGGAAGCAATGAAATATGCACCGTTCATTCATTACTATGAATCTGAAATATACAAAAATAAAGTTGATTACTACACAAATTTAGAAATGCAACTCTTGGAACTAAGTAAGGATACCATAAAACTTGTGCGCAACCCTTATAAAAGAGCTGTAAGCTCATTTTTAATACTTTATGACAACCCTTACGCCTCGAAACAATGGGAACAGATTAGAGAATATTTTTATAATGATAAAAATGAATCGAAAGGAATTTCATTTAAACAATTTTTATATTATGTAAAAGAAATAGGGGCTAAATCCATTCTGTTAGATCAACATTTTTCACAACAATATATTGAGGGAGAAGAAAAGGTCATCAAACAAAATATAAAACTAGAGAATTTTAATACAATAATTCCGCAGCTGGAGAAAGAATATGGATTACTTTCTTCTGATATATCACTCCTTACAAACTCCAATCACCATAGGGCACATCAAATGATTCATAAAGGAAATTATGCAGATGATGATATTACAAATCCACACTTCCCTTCATTACCAACCTATCGAAGTTTTTATGATGAAGAAGCTCTAAACCTTGTTTCAGAAATATTTACTGACGATTTTGAAGCATATGGATATAAGAAGAATGGAATTAATTTTTAACTAATATACCTATCACCCGACTATGTATAGAGTCTCTTTAAAAACTATAACCACTATGAAAAGCCAGCGGTATGGAAGGGGAATTATAATGAGCATTTCTATTATAATGATGGGTTTCATCATAGGGGGATTGGTTGGAGTAACAGGGATAGGTGGGGCCGCATTACTGACTCCATTTCTTCTAACATTAGGCATAAGTCCTTCTGTAGCTGTTGGAACGGATCTAGTATATAATTCTATCACTAAAATGTTTGGAATATCCCAACACTGGAAACAGAAAACCATCAATTTTAAACTAGTAAAATATCTAGCTATTGGGAGTTTACCTAGTGCAATTATCGCAGTAATAATAATTCATTTCTTGCCAATTTTTCATGATAATCGAGAGGGAATTATAAAATATATATTAGGATATGTTTTAATCCTTGCGGCAATTTCTATTTTTATAAAAACATTTTTCTATAATGAATCTACACAAAGTTTTTTTCAAAAACAGACTATGGTCCAAAAAAAGAACCTAACAATTCTTATCGGTGCAATACTCGGTTTTATCGTGGGACTTACTTCCGTTGGATCAGGCTCTTTATTTGCTATTGCAATGATATATTTATATCGACTGAAACCATCCGAATTAGTAGGCACAGATATTACACATGCGTTTTTATTAGTGACGGTTGCAAGCATACTAAATATGAATTTAGGAAACGTAGATTATCTTTTATTAATTCACTTACTCATTGGTTCTATCCCAGGTGTCATACTTGGTAGTAAATTCTCCACTAAGATTCCCGTTAAACCTCTTCAAATATTTTTAGCTATCATTATTGGTGTTAGTGGACTAAAGTTAGTTATCGCTTATTAAAAATATTTCATGTTTTGCTATATAAGAATGGAGGTTCAAAATGGATCATATAGAACTATATAATTTTATATACAAGCAAGGGCGTGTCCCTCATTTTCATAAAGATTTTCCCCTCATCTTGTTTTGGAGCCAAAAAAGCGGATGTACTTCGCTAGCCCACTGGTTTTTTTATCAAATTAATTTATTTAAAGAAGCGATAAAGTACAATCCGTTCATTCACAACTATGAGTATGAAGTATATAAGAACTCTACACATTATTTAGCACAATTAGCTAATGGATTACAAACTAAAGAGAAGAAGACGTACAAACTAGTAAGAAATCCTTATAGAAGGGCAGTAAGTTCTTTTGTTGCTCTGGTTCCACCACCAAATATTGAAAATCCCGTATGGAAACCCATTCGGCAATTTCTGTATGGTGATGAAACTTGCAATAAACCCATTTCCTTTAAACTATTTTTGTATTACTTAAAAGCACACATGACAAAATTAGATCAAGTAGATCCTCACTTTACACAACAATATATACAAGGAGAAGAAGAATTTGTTACAAACTATATCCATCTAGAAAATTTTAACACAGGTATTTCGAAGCTAGAAGAGGTATATAAATTAAAAAAATCACCATTAGATCTATTATCAAAATCTTGGCATTATCAAGGGAGTAAGATGATTTACAAAGGAGTTTATGCAGACGCTGATATTACAACCCCTGTTTTTCCACGATTACCTACTTATGATAGTTTTTATGACGCAGAAACAATTCAGTTGGTTCAAGAGGTATTTGCAAAAGATTTTAATATGTATCATTATGATTTAAATTCTATTTCTTAAAATAAAAATGTTCAAATCCTGCTTTATTAAGGGTGTTATTTTACAACTGATAGGACGATATCACATATTTATAAATTTTCATAAACCTTTCCTAAATCTTTTTTCAGTTGTGTTTTTAAGTGCTCATTTTCACTTTCTAATAGCTTGTTCTTATATTTTAAAAGATTGAGCTTATTCTTTAAAGTTTCTATGATTACATCCTTGGAGGCATCCGATGTCCTTCTTTTTATATTCTTAAAATCATGTATGCCTTCTTGCTGTTGACGTAAGTCTTCAATCGTTTTTCTGATTAAGGGTTCTCTATATAAATATGCTTTTGAAACCTGTGCTTTTTCTGAAACTGAATTAAAATTAATTTTTTGTCCTTCTTTAACCATTAACTGTATTACTTCATTCACTCTATATTGTGTTTCCCTCTTTTTTTTAGAGGCATGATTCAATAACCCCGTTGTATTCGGATGTTTGTTAACCATCAATTTTTCTTTCCTCTCCTATATATTCTCGTTTATGTTTCGGCATACCGAAAATTCCAATTTCATTTTTCAATGAATCCCTAATTTCCTTATACTTATTAAGTTTTGGTTGAATCAATTCAATAGAACGAATACGACCGCTAGTTTGATACTTTATAATATCTTCTTCCATCTTTGATATCTGCGCATTATAGTAATCTAAAAATGTTGTATCTACATGAAAACTCCTACAATTATTTTTAATACAAGGGGTTTCTAAAGAATAATCTAAGAATTCACAGCTAACCTTAGGACTCTTTATGCATAATCCATGATCCAAACGAATAGAGTCCATGTTATGGCGAATCCATTCTAGTTCCAAACCGTTTTCTTCTGCCTGCTCAGGGAGACTGGCTTGTATTAATTCTCCAGTTGTGTCAATACGCACTGAGTTTTGAACTTTTTCCCATTCCCTACGAAGAGTGTTATCTGAAATTTTTGCATAAGTTAATGTCATTTCAGGACTAGTATGTGCCATTAACTTTTGTACATGAAGAATATTCATACCATTATTAATTAGATTGACCCCATATCTATGTCGAAAAGCATGGTTCTTAAATAGAAATATTTCTCCATTTTTATCAAGGATTTTATATTTTTCGGCTAGTTGATTTAATGCATAGGTAACCGATTTTTGTGAAAAGGCCATCCCTCTATTTTTTCCAGTAAGAACAGGGAACAAAAATTGATTTAAGTTGTTATGATTCTTTTCATGATTGTTAATATATTCTTGTTGTATTTTAACGATTTCCACAATTTCTTCTGAAATAGGAACAATATGTTCTTTTACATTTACTTTTCGTTGATCTCCTACCAACCACCAACCATCTTGCTTATATGTTAGACAATTTAATTGTAACTGACATACATCTGAGACTCTAAATCCTGTTGCTTCCATAATGACTATTAATCGTGCAATTTCCGAATCTAAATCATGTAGATTTTCCAACACTTGCTCCCATATAAAATCTGGCACATGTTTAACATGTTCGTGATAGTTTTTCTTTTCTCTTCGAGGAAAGTCTTCGGGAAATATTAATCTGTTAACAGGGGTTTTAGGTGCTTCTTTCCATTCAAAACCTTGCATATATTCAATTATTCTTCTGACATTTGAAAGGCACTCTATTACATGACGATTACTAGGAACACGATTTTTCGTATAACTCTTTCCTCCCATTTCACGATTTCTAACATAAAATAAAAAATCTTCAATGTCCTGTCTTTGTAGATTCTGTAAATCTATCCACTTTGGATACGTTTCTACAATGTAATCAAAAAACAAATACATTTTCTTTAAAATATTTTGGGCGGTGGCAAAGGTAATTTGTTGGTGTATAAGTAATGTTTGATTTACATACTTTTTAACTAATTCCCGAAAGGGAAATTTTATACTGGTGAAATTAAGAAATCTGTCTCTTCGAGACATATTATATGGAATCCCTAGTCTTTTTATATTCCATTTATCTTTTTGATGTTCAGGTCGTTCGTCATAATAATTAGAGAAAAAATCATATAAACTTTTACATACTCCAAGATAAGGTGAAATAAATTCTCCTCCACGATGATGGGGGTATTTTAACGGCTTATTATTTTCAGTTAGATATAATTTGTATTCATCTAATAATGTAGTGTAAGGAATATCAATTATCGATGTGACTTGAGGGAATTTTTCGACTAAAAATTTTGAAAGAAAGTACATTTTATAAAAATGTTTCTCCATAAAGCTGGATAAAAGCCAAATTTCATTGGTTAAAGAATAAAAAGAATAGTACTTTATCTCCAGTTTAATATATTCATTACTAATTTTATTGAAATCAACAATTTTTTTTGTTTCTTTAATTTTTCCTCTTCTATCTGGCAGGGGAAACTCTTCGATTTTCCATTCATCTAAAGCCCAATAACCTTTAAGGTCGTTCATAACTTTACGTTGTATTTTATTGGAATTAATAGCTACGATATTCATTTTCTCATTCTCCTATGCTGCTGGGCTTCATCCCAGTACTTTCTTATAGTTTCTTCTGAAGGATGAATATACATATTTAAAGTAGTTTGTACCTGGGCATGTCCTAATAATTTTTGAATGATACCAGCGTCCATGCCTAGATCATAAAGTTGTGTTGCACATGTATGTCTAAGTGTATGAGCGGTAAAGTTTATTTTCGTTTTTTTAGACAATATACGTATAACAGCTTGCAAAGCCCAATATTGCATTGGTTGCCCTTTATTTTTCCCTTTTAAATTAATAAACACATGGTTAGAATCTACATCATTAGTATGGTAATCGATAATATAATCTTGGAATAAATTCATTGTTTCATTTGATACATATACTTTTCTTTTTTCTCCAGCTTGTGTTTTAGATTCTCTAACAGTGATACTACCATCATTGATATTGAAGTCCTCTATCCATAAACTTAATAACTCAGAAGCTCTTAATCCTCCTTCATATAAAATACGAATTATTAACTCATCTCTTATGTTATTACATGCTATATGAATTAATTCGGCCTGCTTAGTAGTAATGGTTTTTATTTTTCTTTTAGGTTCCTTAAGTTTTAAGATATTAATTTTGGTTGTTGGGGTATGTGTTATATGATCTAAAAATTTACGATACTTCCGCCTTGTATTATGGACTTCTTTTGTAACTTTGGATTTTACATTAAATAAAATTTGACCACTACGCCATTGGTAGTCCAAAAATTCAATAACACAATTAGCGATTAAGTTAACGGAAGATTCAGTTCTTTTAGCGTGCGCTAACTTCTTTGTGTCATTTAAATAGATAGTATTCATATCATCTGTTGATTTTCTTAACCAATGAATAAATTC
Organism: Bacillus sp. FSL L8-0199; assembly: GCF_038005705.1. Lineage (NCBI taxonomy): Bacteria > Bacillati > Bacillota > Bacilli > Caryophanales > Bacillaceae > Bacillus > Bacillus sp. FSL L8-0199. The sequence goes on from NZ_JBBOTS010000006.1 coordinate 62,027, forward strand.
TGTTAATAAACTTATATCCACTTCTCTGTAATCTTTATTCTTTTCGTTTAGAAAACACCAGAATATTTTCAAATGATAACAGTATGTTTTAAGTGTATTAGGTGCTTTTCCTAAAGAATCCTTATGTTTTATAAATTTCATGATTGGGATAACTGGTTCACCCTTGTTATGTAAAACCATCCAACGTTCTTCCCCAAACGATGTAATAATACTTTGTACTTTAAACATTTTTCCACCTCCAACTGTTCAATCTATCTATACTATAAATACTATCTCTTTTTTACTATTATTATAGCTTCTACAAAGAGACAAAAAAAGAGAACTACCTATCGTTGTATACGTTATCTCTACTCATATATTATACTATTGTTAACACCATTCCTCTTCCTTTTGGCATATTAGCGTTATTCATGATTTGTGGCCTCCTATTAGTGTATTTCTGTGTCTAGCTGTAGCGCTATGCGTGTAGGAAATCCCTCGTAAAATACTGTTCTTCCCAAACTTTGTGCGTATTTCATCCATTACTTTTGTTAACTTCACTTCTTGTTCTCGTTTCGTGACATTATCAAAAAGAGAAATTTGTTCTTCCCCTTCTTGAATTAGGTTTGATAAGGATATGTTTATGCTGCGGATGGGTTCGCCAGTATATTGTTGATGCAAAAAGTATGTACATATATGATAAATATCCATCGTTAGATTTGTTGGCCGGTTTAAAGTATGTGTTTTTCTAATGCCACCTGTATAACTCTTACTATAACCGACAGAAAAATGAACGGTTTGAGCAAGTTTATTTTGTCTTCTAAGCCGATAACAAACTTCTTCAATATGTTCCAGTAGAATAATCGGAAATTCTTCTATTGTGTAATCGCGCATGAGTATTTGGCTTTTCCCAACAGAAGTTGTGGCAGGAACATATTTTTCTGAAATGCGACTAAAGTCAATTCCGTAGCTATGTAAGTGTAATTCTTCTCCAATCTTACCGAAGCTCTGTTTTAAGTATTTAAGAGGGTAATTGGCTAAATCTCCTATAGAATGTATTCCTTTTCGATTCAACTT
>NZ_JBBOTS010000007.1:0-10756 GCF_038005705.1 Bacillus sp. FSL L8-0199
GGAACTAATTTCATTCCTCTTGAACTAGCTTTTGCTTGAAGTTCATTTGCTATATACATCTCTTCTTCTGACAAGATCTTCGAATTTTCTATATCTCTTAATCTTGCTTTTTTTTCAGCTTGTTCTAAATTAACGAGCTTTGACATAATCTTTCTCCTCTTTTCTAACATTTACAACTAGAGAAGAGCAACATTTTATGTTATAATTTATAAAGAAATTTAAAAATAAATATGTACACAAAAGTCCCTTTTCTCTAATTGATGGTTTGGTCACTTTCAATTATAACATATAGGGACTTTTTCTATATCTAAAATTCAACTATATAAAATATGCCTATACACTTTGTCCCCTATATATATTTAAAAATTCATAATATTACCTTGCTAACATCCTTAAAGAAATTCTTATAATATCTAATTCTTACGTACTAAAAATGAAAATATAAATATCATAAAAAATGCAAAAACACTTAAAAGGGGTAAAGTAATAAATCCAAACCATTCGACCTGAATCGTAGAACAGTCACTTTTAATACTACAAAAAGCACTTTTTGTATGAGAAAGTTGGATGATATATTGATATACACCTATTAACAAACCAATTAATGAAAATCCTCGAATATAACTCTTCACCTTATAATCATTAATTAGCATAGAAATGATTATAATTAAAGGTAAAGGATACATAAAAATCCTTTGATACCAACATAAATCACAGGGATTCAAACCAACTACCTCACTGAAATATAAACTTCCTAAAATTGAAAAAAGAGAAATACAAAATGTAAAATAAAGAAATTGATTTCGTGTTATAGATATTTTTTTCATACTAATCCCAGCTCTCCTATAAAATTTCATCAATTTTCAATTTTAATTTCGTAATATTATTTAAAAAATCTTGTTTTAATTCCGGTGTTTGGACTTCATTATACAATTTAAAAACACTGTCCCAATCTTTTTTCAAACTATATAAATTAATTAATAAATGTTTAAAATGATCCCCATTAGAATTAATTTCACTATACTTATGTTCATTAGTTGCATCTAAAGCTATATGTAAAGATTCAATAATTGTATTCATTCTACTTTCTAAATCAAAAAGTAACAAAGAAGCTTTATAAAACTCAATATCATAACAATTAGGGAATTCTTTTTCCACCAAAGACACATATTTTATCAAAGTTTTGAAATCTTTCATTTCAAAAGAAATTTTACAAAGCAACAAAATAGATTCAATTAAAAATCTTTTTTCAGAGCTAAATTCATATAAATCTATTGCTTTTAATAATACATTTTTAACTAACTTTTTATCAGCTTTCACTTGATTTAATTCCCTGGCATAAAAAAATAACCATTTAGGATTATTGGGTTCTAACTGAATCATTTGTTCAGTTAATTCAAGATTTCGTTTATTCTTTTGAAGTTGATTAACAATAACAGGATTATATCCATCATGATATACATCTATAGTTACAACAATATTATCTGGAATTCTTTTATCATCAAAAACTGGTTCTTCATGTACTTTCCCAGAAAAAAGTATATTATGCTTTAAAGAAAATAGCCTTCTCGTATCTACATATATATGACCTGTATATTCATGGATCATTGGACTAATAACACATTTTATCCCTAAAAAATCTATTAACCTTGCCACTCTTTTAGCTTTACCAATATTATTTTCACCATAATAATTATCAGCATCTATAAAATAAATCCAATCATTACATGCATAACTAATTAACTTATTTCGTTGATAAGAAAAATCATTTCTCCATAATTCGGAAAAAATTTTAACTTCCGAGAATTTTTCTTTTATTATATTTGTTGTTTGATCAACAGAGACTGAATCTAAAACTATAATTTCATCGAACTCATTAATTACACTATCTATACACCTTTGTATACATCTTTCTTCATTATAACTAATAATTCCGCAAGTAATTAAAGGGAAGTCACTATTCTCATACAATTGAATACTATTATCTATCTCATCTTTTAAATTTAGATAAATGGAATCACATGTATTTATATTATGTATTAAACACAAATCCCTAAAAAGTTGTGAATTAGGATTGTTCATCTTTACAAATTGATAAAAATCATACAAATTCATAAAATTACGCCTCTTCCATTTGAAATTTAAAAATAATCATTATTTTTTAAAGAACTCATTTAACTCTTCTGGACGGTATCCTTCTAATCGCTTAATCTCTTTTCCTTGCTTATAATGAAGAATGGTAGGAGTTTTATTCAATTTATATTTATCCAAAAAAGACTCATTGTAATTTTTTTCTTCTTCTATATTTAAAGCCTTTAATTTTAAATTCTCTTCTTTAATCAATTTATTAATAACAGGTTTAAGCTGTTGACAAGAAGGACAACTCGTCTTATATACATATATATAAACATCATCATTAGAATTGACATGATTCTCATATTCTTTAAGATCAATATTTGTATAAAGCGGCTTTTCAAGTGCTTTAGAATTAAAAATATAAAATCCTGCACATATAGATAGTACTAATAGTGAAATAATAAAAAACCACTTTTTCATATTAAAACCTCTCTCTCTTCAATTATTGTCTTATCTTTAAAAACAAATTTTCGGTTATAATTTTTTAATGCTTCAGAAGTGTGAGAAATAACAATTAATGTAAATTTCATTTCCAACAAATTATTATGTATTCTCTCAAAACTTTCTTTATCAACATTACTCAATGACTCATCTAGAATAAGAACTTCTGGATTATGCAAAATAGCCCTTGCTAAAGAAAATCTTTGTTTTTGTCCTGTTGATAAATTAGTAGCATTTTCATTTAACTTAAAATCAAAATTATCATTAGAAGAAAATACAACATCCAAAATTCCTGCAATTTCACAAGATCGAATAAGTTCCTCATCACTAAATTTTTTCCCCATACACAAATTCTCTTTAATAGTTCCTTTAAAAAGAAATGGATTCTCATTTAAATAAATAATTTTCTCTCTTAATGTACTTGTATTTACTTCATTAATATCGATTCCATTTACTAAAATTTGAGATCTTTCTACATCATAAAACTTAACTAAATTTTTAACTAAAGTACTTTTACCAACACCACTTTCTCCTACTAACAGAACCCGATCGCCTTTAGAAATCTTCATATTAACATCTCTGACAACACTATTTAAATTATCATAACTAAAACTAAAATCTTTAAATTCAATATCAAAAACATTTGATATCTCTTTAGTATTTTTCATTTGAAAAACTGGATAATCTACTATATCTAAGAATCTTTCAGTCGCCACTATAGCTTTTTGTAATTCTGATTGTAAACTTATCAACCTTTCTAAAGAAGATAACATGAACATAGCTAAAGAATTAATTAATAATAATGTTCCTAATGTAATAGAATCATTCAGTACTTGCTGAGTACCAACCCACAAAATAATAATAGAAAAAGAGGACTGAATTAACATTCGAACAGTATTGTTAATATTAACAATATTAAACTCCCTCAATGCCGATTTTATTTGTATCCCAAAAAAACTTTGGAATGAATTAAAAAAGTATTTTTCTTTATTAAACGAATATATAGTAGGCATATTCTTAATGAATGGAACTAAAAAAGAAGTAGTCTTTGCTTCATTAGCCATTAATTCTCGATTTCTTTTATTTAATATCTCATAAAACATTACTGCACAAGAAACTAGAAGTAACAAAGGTACTAAAAGGGTGAAAAATAATACAGCATTCATTTTATAAAGGAAAAAACTTATTCCTAAAATTATCATTACATCAAGTATTCCCGTAACTACATTTACACTAAAAGCATTTCTAATATGATAACTATCCCGAAAACGTGAAATAATTTCACCATCATCTCGATTTTCAAAAAACTTAATAGGTAAATTAATTATTTTATTAAAATATTTTTCAGCCAATCCTTTATCTAAATTATATGAAATTCGAACAACAAAATAATTTCTAATATAATCAAATAAAACCTTTACAAAATTTACAGTTAAAAATACTAAACTAAATTGAATTAATGTAGTATCTAATCTCATTGGAATAACAAGATCTGTTAAAAATTTAACAAAGAAAGAAAGAACAATAGCCATACCAACAACAAGTACAGATAAAATAAAAGTTAAAATAAAAAACCACTTATTCTCTTTCAATACTTCTTTAAAAAAATAAGTTTTTTTATAACGCTGATCAAAATTATAAAGTTTATTTTGATCTGTAGAATCTACAACCAAAAGTACCCCAGAAAATATTTTCGAAAAATCATCAACTAACATTGTTGAAACCTTATCTTTTAATGGATCACTAATTACTAATTTATCGCCTTTTTTTAAATAAATAACAATGTAATGTTTTTCTCCATCTTCTTCTATTAAAGCTATATAAGGTTTATTAATATGATCTAAAGCCTCTTTTAATCTATCCTTATTTACCTCTAAAGGTTTACAAGTTAAACCTTTAAAATTCTTCAACAAAATAATTAAATCTTTCAAACTATACCCTTTTTTATCCATCATTAAATCTCTTAAGTAATCAATTCCATAATTAAAACCATAATACTTTAATAAAGAAGAAACACAAGCTAAACCGCAATCGCTTTCGTTGAATTGCCTAGTATGTATAAATTTATTTTTCACCATAAAATACTCTTCCTTTAATAATCAATTATTATTCTAACCAAAAAGAAATTTCATTAAATAATGAAATTTCTCTTTGGTTAAATTTGATTTATTTATTACAACTTCTTCTATATGTATTACATTGACTGTAAGCTTGACTCCAACCGCCGCCACAACCAAAGCTTCCAGCGCTTGAACATTGAGCTAATAATGCCGCACATTGTGCCCATCCCATTCCACCATGTCCCACATGTTCTTCTAATTCTTCAACTTTTAATTCTTTAAATAAATCTTTCATAATTAGTACCTCCATATTTTTTTACTTTAATATTAAGAAATGTAAGCTTACTGTTTAACCTTACAACTTTATGCAAACGCTTGCAACCATTTTTTTCAAAAAAAATACAAAAAATGATTTTTAATGTATTTTTTGTCATATTTTATATAAAAAAATATACTTATTTATTAACTGGAATTACACTAAAAAAAGATTTTAATTTAGAGAATGCCTCTAAATCTCCCATTGTTGAAAAAACTTCTTCTTCTTTATGATGAACAACGATAGAAGGAATAGTCTTAAACATCCCAACAGATTGTTTCTTTTCATTAATTTTCATTATTTCTTTATAATCAATTTCAATAAGAACCTTATTTACTTTCATTACTTCTGTATAAAAAAACATCCTCATATTTGTTGCTACTAAGGTTCCAGGTATGTTAGGACTATTAAACACATTACCAGCTAATATTGAAAGTCCGGTTTGGTTTTTATAATAAGCTTGAATATAATTTTTCACCACTTCATTCTCATACAACAAATCTTGTTTTATCATAAATATCTCTCCTTATTTAGAAATAAAATAACTAATAATAAATTATTATGATACTTTTTAAAAAACTTCATATTACTATATTACCATTAAATCTCACTATAAAGATTTTAAAATTTTTTTATTAATAAAATTAATTAAAAAAACAGTTCACAATTTACTTTCCTTTAACTTAACATTTAAAAAGATCTCAAGATATAAAGATTAAAATATCTAATGTAAACTTTTAAATATTAGTTTACATTCATTTTCCCTTAAATATTGACTCCACATCAATTCCCCTGATATCCTCAATTTATGTGATAAAAGTATACATTCAAAACACTATAAATAAAGAGGTTAAAATCCATGAACAAAAAACCACATCTCATTGATGTCCAACCCATCCGTAGCAAAGAACAGATCGAAGATATGAAATGGGCCCTTAAACGTCACTGTTCCGAAAGAGACTATATTCTCTTTCTTATCGGTATTCATACAGGACTACGCGTAAGTGATCTACTCCAACTCGAAACACAAACCATAATAAAACTAAAACGGAAAAAACGAAAAGAATTTAAAATCAGAGAAGGAAAAACGAAGAAAGAACGTATGATTAATCTTACTTCTATTTTTGATGAAGTATACTCTTATGCCCAAACACTAAAAAGCATCTGGTTATTCCCTTCTCGAAAAGGAGAGCAACCAATTAGTAAGATTCAGGCTTATCGACAATTGCAAAAAGCCGGGGACTTTGCCGGTATAGAATCCATCGGGACTCACACCATGCGCAAAACCTTCGGCTATTGGTTCTATAAACAAACAAAAGATGTAGCTATGTTGCAAGACATTTTAAATCATAGTACACCACAAATCACACTAAAATATATTGGAATTAACAAAGAAGAAAAAGATAATATATTAGATATATTTTATATCTAATATAAATAATAAAGAGTTAGTAGAGAACTAACCCTTTATTATTTATTAATTATTGCTCTTATTGTATTAGTCAAATTATCTTCCAAACTTTTAACCCCAGGTGGTGTGTAATTATATACTATACATCTTAAATGTCTTAAATCAAAAGGAACATCCTCCATACTTTGAGTTAATAATATAACTTCTTTACCAACAGTATGTGCTATACCAGTCTCATAAAACACATTAGGATTTCTTCCAGTCAATTCAGAAATAATAATTTTAGCTTCATTTATACTTTTCCATATATCTTCAATTATTGATTGATTACCATAAATATTATCTGCTCTACTACAAATCAAACCTGAAACTGCTGACTCAACTGTTGGTTTAATATGATCCTTATAAATATCATTAAAAGGATCAGAAAAAGGTGATAGCATAAATACCTTAGAATCATCAATCATAAAATCTCTACCATTAAAGACAGGATTCATTCTCACTATTTTATTCAACCTTTCTAAATTAACAATTTCTTCATCTATGTACGTGCTTGCAATGCTTTCAGATAAATTTTCTTGCTCCATACTTGATTTTTGAAGAATATCATATGGAAATTGGATTCCAAAAGTTTGTTCAAAACCTAGATCTCTTTCAACCAAAAAAAGCGCATCATTTAAATTTAAAGGTTTTCCAAACCAATTGATATAAAAATGTTTAACTACCCCCGATGCATTTATATTTGTCATAACACAAAATATAGTATGCTCATTAACTATAAATGCTACATTACATGAACGTAGTAGCCTCACTTGAGAAGTTGTAAGTCCATTTTTTCTAGCAATATACTCAACTTTTTTATCTACTAAATGAACAAATTTATTCAAATTCATCCTAATTTCATCAGGTAAATCTCCACCACTCGAAACTACTGGAGCATTTAATGGCATAAACTCCCCTCCATCCTAAATATTTTAATTTATAAAAGTATTAAATTTATTACAATACAATCAAAAATAAATATTTAAAAACCAAAATTATATTTGCCTAATAAACAAAAAAATTCTGTATAATCATAATACAAGTTTTTATACTTCTTATATATATATCTTATCAAATTTTATAAAGGAGCGAAAATATAATATGTATGAAGGCAGAAATAGGGAAAAAACAACAGATAACGGATTCATATATCATATTATTAATAAAATAATATTATTATTGTTTTATATAAATATAGTGGAATTATTCAAATGGATAGCCATAAAAATTGTATCAATATATAACAAAAATTCATCTGATATTAATACAATCGAAAGAAAAAAAAGAAAAGCACGCAATCTCGCTATAGATATTTTTATTACTCTAAAATTTATATTTATTGGTCTAATATGGTTTCAAAAAATAAATAATATATACTTTGTAGGAATCACAATTTATCTTCTAATTATGAATTCATTTGTTTATTTTTATTATCATGTTTGGGACGAAGGAGCTATTAAAGGACAATATGCAACTGTCCATCGAACGAGAAGAAAATTTATTAGTTTATTCCAATCTATGCTTTATATGATTTTATCCTATGCCTATCTTGTTCAAATCCCATTTAAAGATGAATTTCAATGGTCTGAAACGAAAATTACCTTTTCAAAATCTTTATTATTTAGTCTATCAAATACTTTCCCTTTAAGTTATGACAATGTTAAAGCTCTTACTGAAATCGGACAATATATCAGAGCATCAGAAATTTTATTATCATTTTTATTTATCACAATCATATTAACTCAATCTATTCCAAAAGCAACTCAATAAAAAAGATGTTCTATGAGTTATAAAATAAAACATACATAGAACAAGGGAATGCTTGTAGACTGATCTGTACTGCATTCCCTTATTGTATGTATGCTATATTCTTATTCGCCTTTTTCTAACAGTAGAACCACGAATCTTGGCGAAGACATTGGTTTTTGCCCTGTCCTGGGGTCCATCCTCGCTTTTTATTCCACGATTCCCTTGACCACGAGCCTCCGAACCCTCAAACTCCCAAAGCTAACCCCAGCGGGCAAAAACCGCCCTTCTGGGGCCACCCCTGGCGAGTTTGCATGAGGGTTCCCCTCATCGTCAAGGAACTTTCGCGGCATAAACGCCAGGACTCAGTTTGTAGATCTCAAAATAATTATTTTCCAAATAACCTCGCAAAAAATCCTTTTGATTCCGTAGATGCTGTTAATGATTTTGTTTCTTGTACTTCACGAATTGTTTCAAGTAACTTCTGATCCCGTTTCTCTAACTTATTATCAATATAGTCTTGTTGTTTTTGTAATTGTTCAATTAACAACTTATTAAATTCTTCTTGTTTCTCACTATATTCTCTAAGTTTACTAACTTCATTTTTTAATGCTTTTAATTCTTCAGCTAAAATCTCTCCAGCTTCTTTACTAGGAACAGGCTTTATACTCTCTCCACCTGTAGCAAAATAATGTTCAATTTGTTTTATTGAATAGTTCTGTTCTCGATGTAATTGCTTAACCATCTTCATTTGCTCAAGAGCTTTTTCATCAAAAATATTGTAACCTGATTCATTCTTCTCTAAAGGAATATATGTCTTTAATTCTTTCATCCAATTCCTTATAACATTTGGTGATTCATCTAAACATAATGCAACTTCTTTAACAGTCATCGCTATATAACCTGGGTTTTCTACACCTAGGTATTCACTTTTATCCATCTTTTTACCCACCTTTAAAACCTAGATAAAAACCTTGATATTAAAAATATCAATGGTTATTTTCAAAAAAATCAACCTTGGAACCTAGGTATTAAACCTAGGTTTTTACTAATTCATTTTACTAAGGTTTATATCCTCCTGTCATATAAAAATAACGGATTTTTTCATATTTCTAATTCATACTTCATTTAGCAAAGATCTTAGCCGCGCTACAAAAAGTTTTCTAATAACCTTGCAATAAGCCAAAACTAAAATCATTCTTTTGTTTTTTAACATAATAAATTTCAACTAAAAGATAAGTCATTTTATAAAATTGGAAATTCCGAATCAAAAAAGAGAGAAGAGCATAAGGGGTTTTTGGGCCCAACTAGGGGTTGGGACTAGGCGGAGCCTAGCTTAAACGTGGGTACACGAAAATTCCCAAGATGTCCACTCACTGACGACACAAAACCCATCAAATGTCCCCATCGTGTCCCTAGATGTAGACTCAGTGAGTACACAAAGTCCCTTTGATGTCTCCATATGAGTACTCACTAACGACATGATATTTTTAATAAATTGCAATCAAACATTACTTTAAAATACTAAAAGAAAACAAATAGCATTAAATAAATATAAATCCATAGTTCAGAAGCAAATAACACCAAAATACAAAGTGCTATTGAGGCGCCCCATAATCCTTTTTAAAGAATATAAATCTAAAATAATACTATTTGTCGTAAAAACAAAAACAAACGCTTAAAAAGAAAAATAAACAGGTTTAAAAGAAGGTTTTCCTTTGCTTTTGGGGTTGAGGCTGGTTCGTCGTGTGGGGACGAGCCCCCACGTATTACATATCTATTAATATGGTAAGTGAAATTATTAGACGAAGGCACTAGCGGTTCGGCTCGTATAATAGCAATTCAAGCCGATGATCCCAAATAGTTGCTTTTGGATGTATCGGCTTGGTGATATCCAAACTCGAGCCGAAAAAAGTTTTGCAAGGATGTAGCAAAGCGAAAAGGGTGGAGATTTTCTGAAGCAAAGCGAAAGAAAATACAACCCGTTCCTTGCGGAACTTTTAGCTATTTCTATATAGAGTGAGAAGGGACAAGCATGCTAAAGTCGAAAATACCCAGTAATACCAAGGCTTTCAGGATTTTTCGTACTTACCGTTTTTGGTAAGTAAACTTACCGTTTTTGGTAAGTACGAATTTAATAAAAAAAGTCTACTTTAAAAGTAGACTTAGAATAATTTAATAGGTAAATTTTTAAGTTGTTTGGGAACCTTTCTAAACATTGCTTTAAGTGTCGGATTAACTTCATCTCTATTTCCTGAAAACATGATGTGAGGATTTATAAATAATGCATATGCTCTAACATTATTATCATCAACACCACTCTCTGAACGAGCTATAATACCTTTATCAATTAATTTTCTAACTAATGGACTAACTTTAGTTTCATGTCTTCCAATTTTTTTAGCCAATTCTCGCTGAGTTAATGGGATTTGTTCTTTCGAATTAATATCACTAACTAAACAATTACTCAAAAAACCTACACACATTGAAATATCTAATAAAAATACTTTTTCAGCATTTGTTAAATAATCAATTTCAAATAAATATTGGATATTTTGTTGAATGATTTGAACAAATTTTGCTTTGTTCTTTATTTTACGTTCA
>NZ_JBBOTS010000008.1:0-7652 GCF_038005705.1 Bacillus sp. FSL L8-0199
TCCACACACAAAGAAAAATAATTAATCAAATTTCAAAAAATTATTTCCAAAACTCATACCATTTCTTATCTTTACTTGCTGCAATCATCTTCTTAACTTCCAGGACTTCACTTATCGTTTGCATAAGCATTTCATCGCGGCCCTGATTCTTCGCTATGTCTTCCCTAGAATTCGTCGCTATAAGCTTCTGGGAATCCTGTATCGATTGTATAGCGCTTAATAATTCCGATTCTCGTTGTGCAAATCGCTGATCTTGCTCTATTAATCGTTTAGTTAATTCCTGGAGTAATTCATTTTGCTTTTCAATGACTTCTTTTTGCTCTTGAATCATCACCTGTAGCGGTGTAGCGTTGAAATCAGGTTCTTCATAGCGCTCAACTTCATGTCGCTCCAATGGCAATACTTCAACACCTTGATGCCATGATACTATTTGCTTTGTAGCATTTTCTAATGTCATGTCTGTGTCGCTCTTTAAGTTTATAACCTTACGAAACACCATTACATCACTTTCTCTATACTTCCTATGTCCACGTTCATTTTTGATGAAAGTATAACCCTCTTTTTCCAGTACATCAGCATACTTACGTAATGTGCTAGATTGGATACCTAATTGCTCTACCACATCACTAGGACTATATAGCGTCTTCATAGCGTTTCACCTCAAAAAATATATTCGCTATAGCAATGATATACCCTTTTTCCTAATAATTCACGTATCACTTGTTTCAAACTCTTAATTTCCATAAACTTCACATAGGTAATTTATATAATTCCTATTACAGACCCAATTTTAAAATTGAATACTCATTACATCCAAATACCCACATCAAAATCTTTTTTATTTATACAAGATTTTATGCAAAAAAAGAATAGTGGGGATCCTTAGAATCCTCGCTATATCAACGATGTATAAAATCATGTATAAGAGATAAATAGATATGAAAGCAAGAATCCTTGTATGTACAAGGATTCTATCAAATTATTTGCTACCGATAATAGGACGTTATGTTAACCGAGAATGAATAGAACATTCATCATTTTTTCTCTTGTATTCGCTTGTACTAGAATTAAACTAATCTTCAAACCAAAATAACACTTCAATAGGTGCTTTTAAAACTTTTGCAATATCGTAAGCCAATTTTAATGAAGGGTTATATTTTCCGTTTTCGAGATTACCAATTGTTTCTCTTCTAACTCCAACCTTATTAGCTAAATCTCCTTGAGACATATTTAACTTTACCCTATATTCTTTCATCCGAGTAATCAACGTCATCCTGCATCCCTTTCTTTTCTCTACGTTCAAATATTTCTAAATTAATTACAAAAGTAACTAATGGTATTCCAACTGCAAGTGCAACGAATAATCGAATTACATGTATATCTCCAAAAATAACAATACTTAAGATTAATAAAACACCTGATACTAATGATACGAAAAATGCTTTTGTGGCAGCAATGCGAACATGTAGAATAAAAAGTTCATCTGGTATAACTTTTGCATATAAAAAGAAAGAAAAGAAAGCGAAAAAGTAATATGTAAATGAAGTTTCACCTAAAAATGAAAGAGGACCTAAAAACCCTAGAAATCCAATAAATCCTAAGTAAGCTAGTTTATTTTTCATATAAATTCTCCTTTGTGATATATTTCGCTCTTTATGTTATAAATATATCACATAAAGAGCGAAATAAAAAGGAATTGAAACTTTATATCTTTGTTTCAAACCAATACTTTTAACTTCCGCTTTCGAATTTTATGTAAATAAGCCGTCCATATGGACGGCTTATTCTAGTTTTGCTTAATCTGTTTTTTTCCGAAATGCTGACGATACCCCATGTATGTTAAAAAATGAAAGTATAAATCGCAACAAATATAATGAATCCTGATGCTAAAAATAGCGTATATGCCGAAGCTTTTCGATTTTCTTTTAAATCAGAAAATCCTGTCATTAAAATCATCAATCCCACAAACAAAGACATATAAGGCATTACTTCAAACTTATCAGTTATTAAAGAGTAAACGGCTAAAATACAACTAATTAATCCAAATGTAATCTTTAATAATGTCAGCAAAGAATAACCTCCTTAATTAAGTCATAAGTATATAAATTGAGAATATCAAGGGATTAAGTGAGAAGTAAACGGTTAAGGGGAAATAAAATTTCGAGAACAAAAACTATATACTAGCCCACTTTCTTTGGATCTTGCTCTTAGGTCTTCCATTGCTTTTTGGCTAGAGTGCTGGCTCGTCGTGTGGGGACGAAACCCCACGTAGTACGTATCTATTTTTGAATAAAGATTATTTTTGGACGAATGATCTAGGCGATTCGGCTCGTACAATTGCTAGTCCAAGTCGAGAACCATTGCTTTGCTTTTTGTCTGTCGGCTTGGCGAGAAAAGCACACGAGCCGAAAAAAGTTTTGCAAGGACAGAATTAAAAAGAAAGGCAATAGCCTTTAGGTGAGGATTAACGAGCCGACTTTTAATTCTGAGGGTGGAGATTTTTGAGTGAAATTCTCAAAAATACTACCCGTTCCTTGCGGAACTTTTAGCCCTATATATAAGAGTGAGAAGAGGAAAGTAAAGAAATCCAGTAATAACAAGGGTTTATACGATATAGGGTGTGAATTTTTTTTCACACCTGTGTGATTTTTTTTTCACACCTAAAAAATGGAAAAAACAGCATAAAAAAAGATGTCAATAGTAAAATTGACATCTAAAATAAATAAATAGGTAATTTATGTTTTTTAGTATCACCCTTAACCTTAAAATTCCTTAATGACTTTTTAAAAATATGTTGAGTTGCCCTATCAACACTATCCTTTGGAGAACAACACATAATATTAGGATTTACAAACCATGTACGACTTGTGCAAATCCTTCCATCATCAGTTGTCATTCCTGCTTCTGCAACCCCTAAAACACCTTTCTTTAACAAGGAATTCATTGTTTTAGAAACACTCTCTCTTGTTTTACCAAGCTTTTCAGCTAAATAGCTAGGCGTTGCTGCATTAGTATCAATTTCATTATCATTATTATTTTTTTCAATAATTACATTAGTTTTAAATTCCAAATAAGAAGAAATCTGCAACAAAAACGCTTGCTCTGCATTAGTGAAATATCCAATACCATTTAAATATTCCATATTATCCATTATAATCTGCACAAATCTCACCCGATCCGTTGGTTTTTTCTTTTTTGCAATGAAATATTCTTCTCCGCCAGTCGCCTTACTTAATAACTGTAAGAGCATTGCTTTCTCTTCTTCTGAATAACCACCGGCTTGCAACTGATCATAAATACTATCAATCTTGCGATCTCTTAATTTCGCTTTTTTTTCAGCTTGTCCAAAATCTACAACTTTTGTCATAAAATAATTCTCTCCCTTAGTGGAAGGAATCAACTTTTATATGTTAGAATGTATATAGAATATATATTGGTTGATCCCAACCTTATTATGAAAAACCGCCTGTCCGCCAAGACTTTGGGCGGTTTTTTCGTCTTTCTATATAATAACATGAAATGTGTTGTTAAAGGTTTCCATCTATTAAAAATCAATTCTCTTTTTTTACCATTATTATATCTATCTTTCCATATCAAACCCTCGATGTTTATTCATTTCCTTCTTATGTTCTCGCTCAAATTGATTATCAACTCCCTTGCTATCCAAATCATTTTTAACAATCCCTCTAAATGCCTTAAATTTCTCTTTAAAAACTTTCTTTGTTTGTACATACAAAACCCTTATATTCATCTGCAAACCCTTTATATGAGCTTTTAATGAGCTGATTTCTCTACTTAATACACCAATTTCTTTTTGCAACTTACTTTTTTCTTGTTTCAACGTTCGATTTTCTTTCATCCATCCCTCTGCATGCACTTTTAAACTCTCGTTCTCTTTCACAAAGTCTGTCTTTTTCAAACGCTCATAATCCTTTTTGATAGTAACCGCTGCATTCACTTGTTTTGTTATTTCTTGATATTGTTCTGGTGATAACACATAATTTCTTGTCTGTTTCTTCGTGATTTCAGCTTTTCCAAACATTTTATCCTGTACTTCTACTACTACTTCTTTACGTAAAAATGGAATTTTAACAGGTTCATTTGGTATTTGATCCATAGTACTATCTAATTCTTTTTGCATTTGTTCTACTCTTTTTTCTAACTCTATATGACGCTGGCCAATTAACTTCAGCTTTTCACTTTCGCTCTCTACTTGTTGTTTCACTACCTCTAATTCTTTGTACGTATCAACGACATCACTTACCAAACTCTTTTTCACTACATGTAATTCGTTTGTTTTCTCTTCAACGTTTTTTAAATGATCGTCAATCGTTTGCAATTCTGTTTCTTTTTCTTGTACTTGATTTTCAATAGTTGACTTCGCTTCTGCATATTCCTTGTATTGACGGACTTTCATGTACTTATGAGAACCTACATTAGCACGTTCAAAATTCGGAATGTGTTCTTTCGCTAATTGCTCAATATAAGCCGTTTCTAATTCTCTCCAGTGTGCAATTAACTTTCTTCCCGTTCCTTCTACACCTTGTTGCTGCAAAGCTCTATCCATTCCGACACGCCTCGTTAATCCTCGACTACTTTCGAAATTTGGTACATAGTTAATATGTAAATGTGGATTCGCTTCATCATCATGTAAAACCATGTTATAAACTGCTAGATTAGGGTTTCGTCTTTGAAACGCTTCAGCATACTGTTTTAACGCTTCCTTTTTGGCTTCCCTATATTTCGAGTCATCTTTCCCTTCCCCGATCGCTACGACTAATTCTCGTTGCTCATGCGTCTTATCGTCTTTATGTATTTTGTCATAGTAATCATTAATTTTACGGTCATTCCGTTTTTGTTTCTCGTTATATTTGTCCACCGCTTCTTGAAAGATATCCTTGTATACACTTCGGATATCCTTTTGAACAAAATAAATATTCTCATGTAACCTAGCTGGATCAATGCCAGGATTCCCATAAATATTTTCCCTGTTATTGTGGCTTAATGAACTTTGGTGAGATTGATTAAATGAGATAGAACCCAACATAAAGTGCCACCGCTTTCCTAGATTAATTGATACCATAAGTCTAGCAAAGCGACGAAATGGAGTCAATTAACGTAACCCTATACGTATTTTGACGCTTTCGCATCAAAATCGATAGGGGTCTGCGACGCTTGTCGGCTTCACCGAACCATGCTTAGCATGGAAAATCAAACCTTGGGCGTTGCCCAAACCCACTGGGGAAATCTTCCCCAGACCCCCTTTATCGAACTCCCCACCCCCTCAATCCTTGAGAGGCCCCCTCGCCGGTTGGCATCCCCAAAACGGTTCGGTTTTGAGGAAATGCCAAGAGGGTGAAGAATCAGCTGCACGTGTCAATTCCTTAATGCTCCTTTCATGGATCCGCACAAACCGCTGATCCATTGCAGTCCGCTTACCATTGACACTTACCATTTTTTAACCTTACATTTCATTTCACTACACTAGCCCTACATACATAAATATAATATGCCTGTTGTTGCTTTTAAACCTGTTGGAGAATGCCCGTTTTTTTTAAACGAGCATTCTTTTATTTGTTTTTCCCTTGTTTTTGGTGTGTTCAACTTAACAAAAGCTAAAAATCCGCCGAAAAAAGTTTTTCTCTTGAAAGTGAATTTTTTTGAGCGTTGTTTGCTCAAAAATACTACCTATCCCTTACAAAACTTTTAACACTATATATTAAGAGTGAAATAGAAAAGTTAAAAAAACTAGTAATATCAAGGCTTTACGAGGAATTGTTTTGATATCTGTATAGAAACAGTGTTAAGTCCTAATGGTGGGGCTAAAATTATTTGTAAATTGTGATATGAATGTTCCTTTAGTTCGAATGTAATACCTTTTATTACATGTTTTAACACAACTTTAAATAATAATTTCAGTTTTTCTACTAATATATTTAATCTTACAAAAAGATAAGTAAACAGATTAATCTATAATATAGGGTTCAGTCCCAAAAATGCGGATTTACAACGTTAAGCCACTTATAATGTTAAAAAGGGGTTATTTAAACAATTATAATTTTTTTAAAAACAAGTCATACGAGTTACTAACAAACTTTATTGAATTTAAAATCACTTAAAGTTTCAATACAGTAAATCTCATTAAAGTTTTTTCACATTTAACATTGTAAATCCGTATTTTTAAAACTAGCCCTCTAAAATAAAAAAGACTGTACCAAATTGATACAGCCTAAAAATCTAACAAATAATTCATAACATAATCGTTTTATTTTATATTCAAATTTTATGGACCATCTTCATATACTTCGAAATTTCAGCCCAGAACTAATGAGCTTATTATTCCATAGAACATAAAAGCGCCTACTTATATTATTACATTCCACATTAAATAATATAAAATATTAAATGTTTTTGAAACTAATACTTTCTTATTTATCTTATATAGTTTTAAAAAATCCTATACACTATAAATCGAGCATTTACTCTCTGAAAACCACCAGTGTTTAAAAGAGGTAAACTTATAGTAGCATCGCTTACATTAATAACTTGAAGAGTTGATCCTGCAGTTAAAGTTAAAATTCTTGAAACAGATATTTCCCCACCATTTGGATTTGGAAGTAATATTATATTGCCAGCCGAATTATTTGCACCAACTCCACCTATCATGAAACAAATTTCACTTAAAGTAGGCTCAAAAGAAATATAAAATTCAACCTTATAAACACCTGGATCAATTATTGTTATTGTATTATTTGTTGAAAAAATTAAATTTTGAACAGTATTAACACTACCAGTAAAACTAACAGGTGATAAATTCGGAACATTCCGTGCAACTGCATTAGATAAGTCTGCAAAAGTTACAGGAATATTCGGTCCTGTTGGTCCTGTTGATCCTGTTGATCCTGTTGATCCTTGAATCCCTTGAAGACCTGTTGGTCCTGTTGGTCCTGTTGGTCCTGTTGATCCTGTTGATCCTTGAATCCCTTGAAGACCTGTTGGTCCTATTGGTCCGGGTTCTCCCTGAATCCCTTGAACTCCTTGGGGGCCAGTTGGTCCTATTGGTCCAGGTTCTCCCTGAATCCCTTGAACTCCTTGGGCGCCAGTTGGTCCTATTGGTCCAGGTTCTCCCTGAATCCCTTGAACTCCTTGGGGGCCAGTTGGTCCCTCTGGTCCGGCTTCCCCTTGAATCCCTTGAACTCCTTGGGGGCCAGTTGGTCCCTCTGGTCCGGCTTCCCCTTGAACTCCTTGAACCCCTTGAGGGCCAGTTGGTCCCCCTGGTCCCGGTTCTCCTTGAACTCCTTGAACCCCTTGAGGGCCAGTTGGTCCCCCTGGTCCCGGTTCTCCTTGAATCCCTGTTGGTCCTGTAGGACCCGTTAGTCCACTTGAAGGACCAGTTGGTCCTGTAGATCCCGTTGGTCCCGTAGATCCCAAAAATTCAGGGAATGCACATGGAAATGGAAACTCAATATTATGTTTTTTTTGAAATTTACTCATTATACCCCTCTTCTACCCACTTACACCCTATAACTTATGAAAAAGTAAATTCACATGTATAGGAAATCACCTATAAAATTAAAAAATCAATTCTCTACTTCATATATATATATATAACTATTATAAATATATGTAAATACAACCAATAAAATATAAAT